>NZ_CP060725.1:1730000-3203487 GCF_003797775.2 Sphingopyxis sp. OPL5 | reverse complement strand
ACATGTTCGGCAAAGCTGGTCAGCGGCACCGCGATCGACGGGGCGAGCGGCAGGCCGGAAAATTCGGTGCGGAACAGGTCATAGGTGTCGGGGTTGATCCGGAACCAGCTGCCCTCGACCACCTTGGTCCGGCCCGAACGCCAGAACACCCCGGCCAGCGCGACGCGCAACAGCAACAGCGCCAGGCCCTCCGGGACGCGCGCGCCCGCGATGCTCACCGCGCGGTCGTACAGCGTCATCATTTTCGCCATCGTCGGACCCTCTCCAATGCACCCGCCGCGATCAGCGGCACGACGGCAGCGCCGTCTCCGTCCTGATGTTCGGCAAGGCGTTCGATCAGGTTACCGAGAGGTGTGATCTTTTGTGCAACCGCAAGCGTGGCGAGGGTCGCGAGCGTGGTGGGCAACAGCCGCACCTCTGCCTCTGGCCGGGTGATCAGCAGCGCGGCGGTGCCGGCGAGCAGATCGGGATCGAGGATCGGCGCGGCATCGCTCGTCAGCGCCACGGTCATGGCAGCGGGATGAAGCCGCACCGGCAGCGCCAGCAGGCTCGCCTCGTCCTGCCCGGCGAGGTCGGCGAGCGTCAGCGCTGGGGCGTCGGCGGCGTGATAGGCGGTAAGCCAAGCCCATTCGACACGCGCCATATCCGCCGCGAGCGCGCCGCTTTCGCGCGTCAGGAAATCGGGGAAGCCCGCCCCGATCTGCGCAGGCGCCCTTCCCTTCGCTCCGCCACGCTCGACGAAATCGCGCGACAGCCGGTTGAATTCGGGCTCGCCCAGCCAGGCGCGGGTACGCGGGAATGTGCCTTCGAGCGCGACGAGTCGCGCGTGCGAAATATTGTTGGCGTGCACCGTCATCGCGCGCAGCACGTGCGCCCATTCGCCCGCGAACAGGTCGGGCGGCAAATGCGCGGGTCCTGCAACCAGCGCCGCCGCGATCACCGCCTGGTCGCGTTCAAGCACCGACACGCATTTCGGTCAGCAACGTGTCGGCGGTCGCGACTTCGGCCATCAGCGTCGCGAAATCGGGGACGTTGCTGTCCCATTCGACGAGCACCGGTTTCGGCCCGGCGCGGCGCAGGAAGCTGGCGAGCCGGTCCCGGCAGCTGGCGCGTACCGCCGAGCCATGATCGTCGATCGCGATAAGGCCGCCCCAGCCGTCGTCCTTCACCGCATGGCCCGCGACATGGATTTCGCCGACCAGCGCGGAATCGACGACGGCGAGCCATGCGTCGGGATCGAGCCCGAGATTGTGCGCCGACACCTCGACATTGTTGATGTCGAGGATCAGCCCGCAACCGCTGCGGCGGCAGAGTTCGTGAAGGAAATCGACCTCCGCCCAATCATCCCCGGCATAAGCCACATAGCGCGACGGATTTTCGATCAGCATGGGGCGCCCGAGCCGGTTCTGCACCTGGACGACCTGCGTCACAAAATGGTCGAGCGCGGCGTGGCTGTAAGGAACTGGCAAAAGGTCGGGGAATTTGTCATCGCCGCCGTTGCTCCAACTCAGATGGTCCGACACCATCGCCGGTTGATAGCGGTCGCACAGCAACGCAAGCGCTTCGAGTTCGTCCGCATCGACCCCGGCGGCCGAGCCGAGCGACAGCCCGACCGAATGGAAACTCAGCGGCAGATGCGCGGCAATCGCGGTCAGCCAGCGATGCGGAGGCCCGCCTGCGCCGAAATAATTTTGGGGGTGGATTTCGGCCCAGGCGGGCAGGGTCGCCCGCTCCGCCGCCGCCAACACATCGGCATAATGCTCGGGCTTGAGCCCGAAGCCGGCGCGTGGCGGCAGGTCGCGGAACGAGCGGGGGGGTGTCATGATCAGACCGGTCAGCCCTTGCTGGCGACCGGTTTGGCGTTGCCCTTGTGCGCGGTCAGCGTGCCGCCCATCTTCACGCAACTGCCCTTGGGGACATTCTTCCAGGCATTGCCCTGATAATCGACGGTCGAAGTGCCGGCGCAGCTGGTGCCCGGGCCCGCGGCGCAGTCGTTCTTGCCCTTCAACGCGACGCCATAGCATTTTTCCTTAGCGCCATCGGCGGCGAAGGCGGGGCCGGAAAGCGAGGCACCGGCGGCCATGGCAAGGACGGCCGAGGCGGCGAGCGAGAGTTTAAGGCTGTTCGACATGCTGGATACTCCGTTTGAACCCTTGATGCGGGGGATGGCATCATGCTGCTGTTCGCAAGACCACCGCGCCCGGTTACGCCCGCGCCGGAATTTCGCGCCATCTTGTCGCCACCTTCGTGGGGCAAAGGCGCCCTTCCCCCTGGACCAGAGAGACTGACGATGAGCGTCGCATTCCGTCGCGAAAGCGACGACGAGCATATGGAACCCGCGTTCGAATGGCCGATCCCGGTCGGCCCGAACTTGGTCACGCCGCGCGGCTTGCGGCTGCTCGGCGAGGAAGCGGCGCGGCTCGCGGATGCGATCGCGGGCGCGACCGAAGAGGAAGCGCGCAAGAAATTGCTGCGTCGGCAACGCTATGTCCACACCCGCCAGTCGACCGCCGAGGTGCAGCCCGCGCCCGCCGCCGATGTCGTCGGCATCGGCAGCAAGGTGATTTTCGCGCTGAACGGCAACGAACGCACGCTGACCATCGTCGGCCATGACGAGGCCGATCCGGCGCAGGGCACCATCGCCTTTTCGGCGCCCATCGCGCGCGCGCTGATGGGCGCCGAAGTTGGCGAGACGCTCGAATATCAGGGCCGCGAGGACGCATTGACGATCATCGCCGCCGCGACCGATCCGGAGACATGGGCATGAAAGACAAGTTCGAACGCCACAAACAGCCGTGGACCGCGGCCGAGATCGACAAGCTGCACACGCTGGCGAAGAAGGGCATAGCGCTCAAAGCCATCGCCAAGGCGCTGACCCGCAGCGAGGAATCGGTGAAGACCCGCGCCAAGGCCGACGGCCTGCCGATCGCCAAGCTGCACTGATCCGCCATGTCCGCCGCCAACTATGATGCCGTCGTGCTTGGCGCCGGCGCGGCCGGGCTGATGTGCGCCGCGGTCGCGGGGCAGCGCGGCAAGCGCGTGCTGCTGCTCGACCATGCCGATGCGGTCGGCAAGAAAATCCTCATTTCGGGCGGCGGGCGGTGTAACTTCACCAACATCCACACCAGCGCCGACCGCTATATCTCGGCGAACCCGCATTTCGCCAAATCGGCGCTCGCGCGCTACACCCCCGCCGATTTCATCGCGCTCGTCGATGCCTATGGCATTGCTTATCATGAAAAAACCCTCGGCCAGCTGTTCTGCGACGGCTCGGCGAAACAGATCGTCGCGATGCTGCTGGCGGAGTGCGCCAAGGGCGGCGTCGACATCCGCTGCGGCGAACCTGTAAGACAGGTCGAGCATAGCGACGGCATTTTCCGCGGCACTTTCGGCAACTTCCACTTCTCCGCGCCCGCCCTCGTCATCGCCACCGGCGGCCCCTCGATCCCCAAGATGGGCGCCACCGGCTTCGCCTACGACCTCGCGCGCCAGTTCGGCCTGAAAGTCGTCGAACCCCGCCCCGCGCTCGTCCCGCTGACGCTCGGCGGCGACGATGTGCTGTTCCGCACCCTCTCGGGCATCGCCGCCCCGGTCGAGGCGCGCGCGGGCAAAGCGGCGTTCCGCGAGGCGGCGCTGTTCACCCACAAGGGCCTCTCCGGCCCCGCGATCCTGCAGGTCAGCAGCTATTGGCGGCACGGCGAGCCGGTGACGATCGACTTCCTGCCGGGCGCCCCGCAAGGCTGGCTCACCGAAGCCAAACGCAGCCGCCCGCGCGCCACCTTACGTGCAGCGCTCGGCGCCCACCTTCCTGACCGTCTCGCCGAAACGCTCGCCGACCAGCTGGCCCTTCCCGGCGAACTCGCGGCGCAGACCGACCGCAAACTGACCGATGCCGAAGCCCGCCTCGCGCGATGGGCATTCCGCCCCAACGGCACCGAAGGTTTCGCCAAAGCGGAGGTCACGATCGGCGGAATTGCAACCGCCGGGCTGTCGTCGCAAACAATGATGGCCAAAAGCACCCAAAACCTCTATGCGATCGGCGAAGCCGTTGACGTCACCGGGTGGCTGGGCGGCTATAATTTTCAATGGGCCTGGGCCAGCGGACACGCTGCCGGACAGGCGCTTTAGGAAAAAACCAAGAATATTCCTCGGGATGCTGGCTGGGCGATGGCCCGGCCGCTTTGCATCAATTGCCTGATGGCGGCGAGGATACCCAAGAAAACGGCATATCGCCGCACAGGATAAGAAGAACAATAATGCCTTTCGAAACGATGTCTCCCGTCCTTGCGGACGCTCTGACCGCGCGCGGTTACGAAAATCTCACCCCCGTCCAGACCCACGTCGTCGAACCCGAAGCGGTTGGCCGCGACCTGCTGGTCTCGGCGCAGACCGGCTCGGGCAAGACCGTCGCCTTCGGCCTCGCGATGGCCGACCAGCTGATCGAGGACGGCCGCCTGCCCTTCGCGACCTCGCCGCTTGCGCTGATCATCGCCCCGACCCGCGAACTCGCGATGCAGGTCAGCCGTGAACTCAGCTGGCTCTATGCCAAGGCCGGCGCGCGCATCGCGACCTGCGTCGGCGGCATGGACGCCAGCAAGGAACGCCGCACGCTGAACCAGGGTGTGCAGATCGTCGTCGGGACCCCCGGCCGCCTGCGCGACCATCTCGAACGCGGCGCGCTCGACCTCACCGCGCTGCGCGTCGCGGTGCTCGATGAGGCCGACGAAATGCTCGATATGGGCTTTCGCGAAGACCTGGAAGAAATCCTCGACGCGACCCCCGAGACGCGCCGCACCCTGATGTTCTCGGCGACCATCCCCAAGCCGATCGCGAACATGGCGAAGCGCTATCAGCGCGACGCACTGCGTATCTCGACCGTGGGCGAGGATCGCGGTCACGGCGACATCAGCTATCAGGCGGTGACCGTTGCCCCCGCCGATATCGAGGGCGCGGTGATCAACCTGCTGCGCCTCCACGACGCCGAAACCGCGATGCTGTTCTGCGCCACGCGCGACAATGTCCGCCGCCTCCACGCCAGCCTGACCGATCGCGGTTTCGCCGCCGTCGCGCTGTCGGGCGAGCATAGCCAGAACGAACGCAACGCCGCGCTGCAGGCGCTGCGCGATCGCCGCGCCAAGGTCTGCGTCGCGACCGACGTCGCCGCACGCGGGATCGACTTGCCCAGCCTGTCGCTGGTGATCCACGTCGAAATCCCGCGCGACGCCGAAACCCTCCAGCACCGCTCCGGCCGCACCGGCCGCGCGGGCAAAAAGGGCACCGCAGTCATCATCGTTCCCTATCCGCGTCGTCGCCGCGTCGACGGCATGCTGCGCGGCGCGCGGATCAACGCCGAGTGGATGGAAGCGCCGACCGCCGCCGATGTCCGCCTGAAGGATCAGGAACGGCTGATCGAGAAATTGCTCGCCCCGGTCGAGCATGAGCCCGAGGATATCGAACTCGCGCAGCGCCTGATGGCCGAACGCTCGCCCGAGGACATCGCCGCGTCGCTCGTCCGCGCCCACCGCGCGCTGATGCCGGCGCCCGAGGATCTGATCGACAACAGCGCGCGCGGCCGCGACAGCGCCGGCCGCCCCGAACGCGGCGAGCGGTTCGAGCGTCCCGATCGCGGCGAAGGCGGCGGCGACCGCCGCGAAGGGTTCGAGGATAGCGTCTGGTTCCGCCTCAACATCGGCCGCCACCAGAACGCCGACCCGCGCTGGATCCTGCCGTTGCTATGCCGCCGCGGTCATGTGACCAAGGGCGAGATCGGCGCGATCCGTATCGGGCCGAAGGAAACGATGTTCAACATCCCCCGCGCGATCGCCGACCGCTTCGCCGAAGCGGTGGTGCGCAGCGCCAACGAGGATGGCGAGGACGACAGCGGCGTCGCGATCACCCCCGCACCCGACGGCCCGACCTACCCGCCACGCCGCGACAAGGGATCGGGCGACCGGGCACCGCGCGCGACGCTTGGTCGTGCCCCCGGCGGTGATCGATCGGGTCCCCGCGGACCGCGTAGTCCGGGCGGCCCCGGCGGCAACACCGAACGCTACAAGCCCAAGCCCTTCGGCCAGCGCAGCCCGCGCCGCCCGTCGAAGTAAGCGGCAGGCTATGATCTAGAACATCGTCCTTTCGAGCGTAGCGAAGCAATCCAGGGGCGGCCCTGTACCGCTCTGGATTGCCGCGTCGCCTTCGGCTCCTCGCAATGACGATGGCAATGAACGACTGCCCTTGCACTCCCCAGCCCGCCCCACCAGATGGGCGGGACAGCAGGAGCGCGATCATGCAAGCAGTCCAGGCCTTCATCGAAACGCAGGGCGGCCCCGAAGTCATCGACTGGCGCGAGGTGACGCTCGGCGCACCCGGGCCTGGCCAGGTGCTGCTGCGCCAGACCGCGGTCGGGCTCAACTATCTCGACACCTATCACCGCGACGGCACCTATCCGATCGCGCTACCCAGCGGTCTCGGCGTCGAATCGGCGGGTGAAATCATCGCCGTCGGCGAAGGCGTGCTCGGCCTCCAGCCCGGCGACCGCGTCGCGACCTTCGGCCCCGATCGCAATGCTTATTCCAGCGCCCGCCTCCTCCCCGCTGCGTCGTTGTTCAAGCTGCCGCCGGGCATCGACGACGAAACCGCCGCAGCGGGCCTGCTCAAGGCCTGCACCGTCGAGATGCTGATCGAACGCTGCGCCAAGGTCGAGGCGGGCTGGCCGGTGCTCGTCCATGCCGCTGCGGGCGGGGTCGGGCTGATCCTCGTCCAATGGCTGAAGGCGGTCGGCGCGACGGTGATCGGTACCGTCAGCACCGAGGCCAAGGCGCAGGCGGCACGCGAGGCGGGCGCCGACCATGTCCTGCTGTACAAATCCGACGATGTCGCGGCGCATGTCCGCGAACTGACCGACGGCCAGGGCGTACCGGTGACCTTCGACGGCATCGGCATGGCGACGTGGGAGGTATCGCTCAAGGCCACCGCGCGGCGCGGACTGATCGTCAGCTATGGCAATGCCGGCGGCCCGGTGACCGGCGTCAACCTCGGCATCCTCGCGCAGCATGGCTCGCAATTCGTGACCCGGCCGACCCTGTTCGACTATTACCTCCACCCCGGCGAACGCGCCGCGGGTGCCGCGCGGGTGTTCGAGATGATCGAAAGCGGCGCGGTGAAGATCACCGTGGGCCAGCGCTACGGGTTGCAGGACGCGGCGCGCGCGCATGCGGACTTGCAGGCCGGGCGGACGACGGGGTCGACGGTGCTGATTCCGTGACGTCCCCCCGCGAAGGCAGGGGCCGCTGGCGGCCTTGCCCAGCGCGGCAGCGTAAATAGCTAGCGGCCCCCGCCTTCGCAGGGGCGACGGTTACGCCTTCAACCGCTCCGCATGCCAGGCGACATGCTCGGCCAGAAAGGTCGAGATGAAATAATAGCTGTGGTCATACCCCGGCTGCATCCGGATCTCGGCCTTTTGCCCGTTGCGCTCGCAGGCATCGACCAGCAATTCGGTCTTGAGCTGTTCGACGAGAAAATTGTCTGCATCGCCCTGATCCACCAGCAGGTCGGGGACGCGCAGCCCCTGATCGAGCAGCGCACAGGCATCATAGGCGTGCCAATCCTCGCGCGCGTCGCCGAGATAGTTCGACAGCGCCTTCTCGCCCCACGGGCATTGCAGCGGCGCGACGATCGGCGAAAAGGCCGAGACCGAGCGGAACCGGTCCTGATTGCGCAGCCCGATGGTCAGCGCGCCATGCCCGCCCATCGAATGGCCGGTGATCGCCTGCCGCGTCAGGTCGGCGGCCGGAAAATTGCGCAGCACCAGCGAAGGCAGTTCGTCCTCGATGTACGAGCGCATCCGATAATGTTGCGCCCAGGGCTCCTCGGTGGCATCGACATAGAAGCCCGCACCGAGCCCGAAGTCCCACGCTCCCTCGGGATCGTCGGGCACGGCGTTTCCGTTCGAATCGGGCCCGCGCGGGCTCGTATCGGGGGCGATGAAGATCACGCCATGTTCGGTGCAGGCGGCGCGATATTCGCCCTTTTCCATCACATTGGCGTGGGTGCAGGTCAGCCCCGACAGATACCAGAGCACCGGCAGCTTCGCGCCCTCGGCATGATCGGGAATGAAGACCGCGAAGGTCATGTCGGTGCCCGTCGTGGTGCTGGCATGTTTGTACACACCCTGCGTACCGCCATGGCTGCGGACGGAGGAGAGGGTTTCGATGGTCATATCTTTGTCCTGCTTGTCTTTTCGCGAGCCTAGTTCATGCTGGCCCGAAATCAAAAGGGGGAGAGCGCCGAGTGTTCGATAATAGCATCCACGGAACGTGTCAGGACCGCTTTGGCGCCGTCCGCCTCGCCATGGCCGCCAGCCTTGCGGCGGGAAGCGACGTCGGCCTGTCCTTTTGCGCGACGATCGAGGGCGAAACGGTGGTCGATCTGTGGGGCGGCCACGCCGACGCGGCGAAGACGCGGCCGTGGCAAGCCGACACGATCGTCAACGTCTATTCGACCACCAAGACGATGACCGCGCTGACCGCTCTGCTGCTTGCCGATCGCGGCGACCTCGATTTCGCGGCGCCGGTCGCGCGCTACTGGCCCGAATTCGCCGCCAACGGCAAGGACGGCGTCACCGTCGCGCATCTGATGAGCCACAGTGCCGGCCTGTCGGGCTGGGAAGCCCCCATCACGACCGAGGATTTCTACGACTGGGACAAGGTTACCTCGCTGCTCGCGGCGCAGGCACCCTGGTGGCAGCCCGGCAGCGCGCCCGGCTATCATGCAATCACCCAAGGCTATCTGGTCGGCGAAGTCGTTCGCCGCATCACCGGCAAGTCGCTCGGAACCGTCTTCCGCGAGGAGATCGCCGAGCCGCTTGGCGCCGACTTCCACATCGGCCTGCCCGCGTCGGAGGATCACCGCGTCGCCGACCTGATTCCGCCGCCCGAAATGACGATCGATTTCACCGGCGACGTCCATCGCAAGACTCTCGTCAATCCCGGCATCGACGTGTCGGCAACCCGCACCCGCGCCTGGCGCGGCGCCGAAATTCCGGCGGCGGGCGGTACAGGCAACGCGCGCAGCGTCGCCGAAATCCACGCGCTGCTTGCCAACGGCGGCGTCGCCAAGGGCAAGCGTCTGCTGTCCGAAGCGGGGTGCCGCAAGGCGCTCGAGCTCCAGATCGCGGGCACCGACATGATCCTCGGCGTCCCGATCCGCTATGGCATGGGTTTCGGCCTGCCGAGCGAACTGGTGCCGCTGCCCAATCCGAACACGATCTTCTGGGGCGGTTATGGCGGCTCGCTGATCATCATCGACATGGATGCCCGCGCGACCTTCAGTTACGTGATGAACAGGATGGAGGTGGGGCTGACCGGCGACCCGCGCTCCTTCGCGCTGATCGGTGCGATGTGGATGGCGATGGCGGCGGGCTGAAATCCGCGGACCACCGGCCGAACCGTTGCGGGACGGCTCGGCTCGCCCCGCGTTCGAGTGCGTTCGTCCTGCGAACGGACATTTTGCGGCGAAGCGAGCAACTTTCGAATGATGCCAAGGCTTTGCCCTATGCCACAGTCTGCGGGAAACGGCGGGCATGGTCATTGCGGGCCGGTCGTTCGGCCCCTTCCATCATTCCACGATAGGGGAATTTATGCGTAAGATTTCGATTGTGACCGCTGCGGCGGCAAGCCTGTTCATCGCGCCGCTGGCGAGTGCCCAGGAACCCGACGCGCCGGCACCGAAGGAAGAACCGGCACCGGCACCGGCACCGGCACCGGCCCCCGCACCCAGCGAAGAGCCGACCGCCGACCCGGCCCCGGCCCCGACCGACGAACCCGCGCCGGGCGACGAACCGGCCCCCAGCGAAGAGCCGGCGCCCGAACCCCAGGCTTAACAACGCCGCCGGGACTTCCCGGATGAAAAAGCCGTCGAAGCCCAAGCGCTTCGGCGGCTTTTCACTGTCCGTCTTGCATGGGAATCCCGGCAACCAATGGCTGGTGCCCCCAATGGCGCAGCAAATCCAGGATCGCGGCGCCCGACAGCCCCAACGTGCCGGTGTTGCGCAGGGGATGGACGTTGACCGTCTCCGCATCCGCCAACCCGGCGTCGATCACGACGGTTATGCTGCCCGGCGACGCGTTGATCGCCGCGAGCGGCGTGACCGACCCCGGCGCGATGCCGAGCAGCCGTCCCATATCCTCGGCTTTGCCGAAGCTGACGCGCTTGCTGCCGATCGCGTCGGGCAGCGCCTTCAGATCGACGCGCGCCTCCCCCGGCACGGTGACGAGCCAATACGCCCCGCCATTGTCCTTCAGGAATAGATTCTTGGTGTGCGCCCCCGGTATCGCGGCGTTCACCCCGTCGCTCTCGGCGACGGTGAACACCGCGACATGATCATAAGAGGCGAAGGGAATGGCAAGCGCATCCAGATCCGCCAGCAATCCCGCTTCGCCCCGCATGACTCCTTCTCAGACGACGCGATGCAGCGCGCAGAGCTTGTTGCCCGACGGATCGCGCAGATAAGCGAGATAGAGCTGGCCGAAGCCGCCTTCGCGAACGCCCGGCGGGTCTTCGATCGAGGTGCCGCCGTTGGCGACGCCGGCATCGTGCCACGCCTTTGCCTGTTCGGGGCCTTCCATCGCGAAACCGATGGTGCAGCCGTTGCCGACCGTCGCCGCTTCGCCGTCGATCGGCGCCCCGACGAGGAACAGCCCGCCATTGTGCATATAGATCAGGCGGCCCTTGTCGTCCTGGATCGCCGGCTTGCCGCCGATCGCCTGAAAGGTCGCGTCATAGAATTTCCGGGCGGCCTCAAGGTCGTTCGACCCGACCATGTTGTGACTGTACATGTCTCTCTCCTCTTCGTTGATTTTGTGGGGCGCTACGGCGTGCTACAGCCGCCGGCGCGCACCGGGTCCCACACGCGGATGCCGCCGCTCCAGCCGAGATCGGCGCTCTCGCGGTTCGCCATCGAGTGGGTGACTCCGATGATCTTGAAATACCATTCGCCGGGTTTCAGATAATGCGCCTTGTTCGCGCCCCATTCGATCAGCTGGCCGGGGCGCACCTCGTCCATCCGCATGTCGAGCATGAAGCACACCGGCTTTTTGCTCAGGTTGCGCGCGTGATAGAGCAGGCCCGGCAGTTGCGCCGGCGTCACGCACTCGGGGCAGATCAGCGTGGCGATATTGTCCTGCTGCACCGCGACGCGCCCGTCCTTCGATTCGAAGCGCGCGGCGCTATGCTTGGTCGTCACATAGCTGGTGTCGGGTGCCGGGCCGGCGTCGAGCTTTTCGGCGGCGAACGCCGGCCCGGCGAGCAACAGCGCGAGGGCGGTGCCCAGCAATCTCTCGGTCATCGCGTGAAGTCCCGTTATGCGTTGCGAATCCAGACGGACATGCTGCCCGCTTTGTCAGCGAAATACCACCGTCTTGCGGCCGTCGATCAGCACCCGCTGCTCGGCGACCCAGCGTACCGCGCGTGCCAGCACCTGTGCCTCAACGTCGCGGCCGATGCGGATCAGGTCGTCGATCCCGTCGCGATGGTCGACGCGCTCGACCGCCTGTTCGATGATCGGCCCCTCGTCGAGGTCGCCGGTGACGAAATGCGCGGTCGCGCCGATCAGCTTGACCCCGCGCTCGTGCGCGCGGTGATAGGGTTTGGCGCCCTTGAAGCCCGGCAGGAAGCTGTGGTGGATGTTGATGCAGCGCCCCGCGAGCTTTGCCGACAGGTCGCCCGACAGGACCTGCATATAACGCGCGAGCACCAGATATTCGGCGCCCGCATCGGCCATCACCTGCAGGATCGCCGCTTCCTGGCTTGCGCGATTGGCGTCGCTCACCGGCAGATGATGGAACGGCACCCCGTGCCATTCGGTCAAGCGCCGCTGATGCTCGTGGTTCGACACCACCGCGGCGATATCGATCGCCAGATTGCCGGTCGACCAGCGGTGGAGCAGGTCGTTGAGGCAATGGCTGCCCTGCGACACCGCGATGACGAAGCGCGGCTTGACCGCGCTGTCGCTGATCCGCGCATCCATCGCGAAGCGCTCGACCACCGGAGCGAACGCCGCCTGCACCTCGGTAAACCCGTCGGGAAAGCGCAGCCCGGCGCCGCGAAAGGCGACGCGCATGAAAAAGCGCCCGGTGTCGAGGTCGGCATATTGCTGGCTGTCGAGGATGAAGCCGTCACGCTCCGCGAGCAGCCCCGTCACCGCCGCGACGATGCCGACCGCGTCGCCGCAGCTGAAGGTCAGGACATAGGGTCCGGTCATGCCCGGATCAGAACACCACGACGCTGCGAATGCTCTCGCCCGCGTGCATCAGGTCGAAGCCCTTGTTGATCTCTTCCAGCCCCATGACATGGGTGATCATCGGGTCGATCTCGATCTTGCCGGTCATATACATGTCGACGATCTTTGGCACGTCGGTGCGGCCCTTGGCGCCGCCGAACGCGGTGCCGCGCCAGTTGCGCCCGGTGACGAGCTGAAACGGCCGCGTCGCGATCTCCTTGCCCGCCTCGGCGACCCCGATGATGATCGAGGTGCCCCAACCGCGGTGACAGGCTTCGAGCGCGGTGCGCATCACTTCGGTGTTGCCCGTCGCGTCGAAGGTATAGTCGGCGCCGCCGTCGGTCAGTTGGACGATCGCGGCGACCGTGTCTTCGCGGCTCATGCCCCTGGTGTTGAGGAAGTCGGTCATGCCGAACTTGCGGCCCCATTCCTCGCGGTCGGGGTTGATGTCGACGCCGATGATCTTGTCGGCGCCGGCGAGGCGCGCGCCTTGGATCACGTTCAGCCCGATGCCGCCGAGGCCGAAGACGACGACATTGTCGCCGACCTGGACCTTCGCGGTGTTGATCACCGCACCGACCCCGGTGGTGACGCCGCAGCCGATGTAGCAGCTCGACTGGAACGGCGCGTCCTCGCGGATTTTCGCGACCGCGATCTCGGGCAGCACGGTGAAGTTCGAGAAGGTCGAGCAGCCCATATAATGGAAGATCGGCTGGCCCTTGTAGCTGAACCGCGTCGTGCCGTCGGGCATCAGCCCCTTGCCCTGCGTCGCACGGATCGCGATGCAGAGGTTGGTCTTGCCCGACAGGCAGCTTTTGCACTGGCGGCATTCGGGGGTGTAGAGCGGGATGACATGGTCGCCGGGAACGACGCTGGTCACCCCCGCGCCGACTTCGCGCACGATGCCTGCGCCCTCATGACCGAGGACGCTCGGGAAGATGCCCTCGCTGTCGAAGCCGTCGAGCGTATAGGCGTCGGTGTGGCAGATGCCCGTCGCCATGATCTCGACCAGCACCTCGCCCGCCTTCGGGCCTTCGAGGTCGAGTTCGACGATTTCGAGCGGCTTCTTCGCTTCGAACGCAACGGCGGCGCGGGTCTTCATGGGCGGGTCTCCTTCTCGGCGGCTCCAATCAGGCAAATGGGGCGGCAATGCAAGACGCGAGGAAGCTTCGGCGACGGAGATTACCCGAAATGAGCGCGCGAAACTCGCATAACCGTCACCCCGACTGGAGGCGCGGTTGCTGATCGGCAAGCGGCCAGAATTGCTGGGGGCGTTGCAGCGGAGTGAAGGGGCCTGATAAACCAAGCATTCAGCCGGTTGGCCGAAAGATAGCCTAGTCCGCGATTTTGAAACCGCTGATACGCGTGCCCGGTGGTAAGTCCTTCACCTGTTCGTGAAGCTGCCCGGCGATATGCACTTTGACCACGAACGAAATCTTATGCACTTTATCGAGCGACATCGGTCCGCCGACTATTGGCGCTATTTCGAAGTCGTAACACTCGCCAGCAGTTAGATTAATGCCTTTGTTGCGCGCGCCGATCACCATCCCCGCCAACAGCAATTCATCTCGACGATCAGTCTCTTGAAGGGTGGCGGTAAAGTCGGCGAGATTATCGCCCACCTTCGACAAGCGACCCTCAATCATATCAAGAAACTGGATTGAACCGTCTTCAGCACGAAAGAACACGTCGCCAAAAGCAGAGACTGCAATCACGGCAAGGTTGTTCAGTCCGATCCAAGCCCAACCATCAAGCGCTCGCTGAACATCGTTCGCGGCCACATCGATGAAAAGAAACTCAAGCTCGGGAGGGCCGCCAATCTGCGTCAAATCCACCGCGACAACCTCCGGCACCTGCTCAGACTGTTTTCGCCGAAAAAATTTTCCGAACATCGCGCGCCCTCGCAGTTTTGGATAGTCTAACGACGAAACGTCTGTCGTCGCAATCACTACCCCTCAACACTCTACCACGCTGACCGCCAGCCCGCCCTTAGACGTTTCCTTATACTTATCCCGCATGTCGCGGCCGGTCTGCAGCATCGTCGCGATCACCGTGTCGAGGCTCACCACGTGCGTGCCGTCGCCGATCATCGCGATGCGGCTCGCATCGATCGCCTTGATCGACCCCATCGCGTTGCGCTCGATGCACGGAATCTGCACCAGCCCGCCGATCGGGTCGCAAGTGAGGCCCAGATTATGCTCCATGCCGATCTCGGCGGCGTTCTCGACCTGCGCATTGGTGCCGCCGAGCGCCGCGGTCAGCCCCGCCGCCGCCATCGAGCAGGCGACGCCGACCTCGCCCTGGCAGCCGACCTCGGCGCCCGAGATGCTGGCGTTGCGCTTATAGAGCGCACCGACCGCGCCCGCAGCGAGCAGGAAGGTCCGCACCCCCGCATCATCGCCGCGATAACCGCGGCGGTAGAAGCGGATCACCGCGGGAATGATCCCCGCCGCGCCGTTTGTGGGCGCGGTGACGACCTTGCCGCCCGCGGCATTTTCCTCATTCACCGCCATCGCCCACAGGTTGATCCAGTCCATCATCGCCAGCGGATCGGTCAGATTCGCTTCGTGGCGATTGCGGATATCGGCGGCGATCTGCGGCGCGCGGCGCTTGACCTTCAACCCGCCGGGCAGGATTCCGGTGCTGCAGCAGCCCGCGTCGATCGACGCATCCATCGCCCCCGCGATCGCGTCGAGCCCGGCGTTCACCTCGTCGAGGCTGCGGTGGACCAGTTCATTCTCGAGCATCATTTCGGCGAAGCTCTTGCCCGCCGCGGCGCCCATGCTCAGCAAATCGGCACCCGAGGTGAAAGCGAAGGGCAGGCTCACCTCGTCCTCGGCGCCGCGACTGTTGCGCCCCGCTTCCTCCTCGTCGACGACGAAACCGCCGCCGATCGAGAAATACATGCGCTTCGCCAAAATCTCTCCGCCCGCATCGCGCGCGGTGAAGCTCAAGGCGTTGCTGTGGAACGGCTGGCGCTGGCGCATCTGGAAATGCAGGTCGCGCGCGGGCTGGAAACGGACGCGCTGGCGCCCGAGCAGATAGAGGAAACCCTCGCCCTCGGCGCGGTCCCAATGCGCCTTGATCGCGGCGAGGCTGGTCGAGGCCGGGATTTCGCCCGCGAGCCCAGCGACCACCGCGGTGTCGGCGGCGTGGCCCTTGCCGGTCAGCGCGAGCGAGCCATAAAGGTCGGCTTCGACATGCGCGGTCTTCGTCAGCAGCCCCTGCTCGTCGAGCCACACGGTAAAGCGCCGCGCCGCGACCATCGGGCCGACGGTATGCGAACTCGACGGGCCGACGCCGATCTTGAACAATTCGAACAGGCTGATGGTCATGGTTTTGCCGGGGCAATCGCTTCGAGGGGGAATTTCGCGACGATCTCGCGCGAGGCCTGCAGCGTATAATGGCCGTAGTCGAAATGGAAAGGCGAACCGTCCGACGCGAACAGCGGGCAGACGGTTTTCGGACATTCCAGATCCTGCAAGGACACGTAGGTCGCACCCGCCGCCCCGACGCGCCGCGCCATCTCGCGATCGAGCGCCATCCGTTCGGGGTCGCGGCCGCTGCGGACCAGCGCGAAATCGTCGCGGGCGATCGCGCGCGCGAGCAGGCGCGGCATCGGCTCGTCATATTCGACCGTCGGACCGATGACGGTGACCGGCACGCCCTTGGCGCGAACATGCGCGATGGCGCGAAGCAGGCCGTCCATCTCATCGGCGCGCCAGCGGCCCGAGAGGATCACCCGGTCGAGCCGGCCCGTACCCGGAAGCGTGCCGAAGCCGATCTCCATCACTTCGGTGCAGCGCTTGTCGCCCGCCGTCGGCCAGACCGGGCGGCACCCCGAAGCGGTCACCTGCATCACATTCATATCCGCGAGGCGCTCGCCCAGCGCGCGCGCCAGATGCCCGGCGTGACTGTCGCCGAGGATCATGATGTTCGGCCGGTCGGGACGCAGCGTCGCACACCGCGCAACGTCGAAATGCGGCGTGTCGCTGTTCGCCATGCAGATGCCGTTGCGGAACTGCAAAATTCCTTCGGGCGCATAGTCATAGTCGAGATAGGTCAGCACGCGCGCGATGCGCGGATCGGCGATCCGCTCCTTCGCCGCCTGCACCGCGAGCAGTGCCGCGGCGCCCGCGACGAGCAGCATCGCGGCGAGCGCGGCCCACAACACGCGCGGCGTCGCCCACGCCCTGCCGCGCCGAAGGAAGGGCTGTTCGATCAGGCGATAGCTGAGGATGGCGAGCGCAAAGGAAATCGCGATCGTCGCGGCCATTTCGCCCGCGTCGAGCGTCAGCCCGCGCTCGAAGCGCCAGAAGGCCATCACCGGCCAGTGCCACAGGTAAAGCGAATAGCTGATATCGCCGACGAAGCGCATCGGCGCGAGCGACAGCAGCTTCGCGGTGCCGCCGGTCTCGCCATAGGCGATGAGCAGCGCAGTGCCGATGCACGGCAGCAACGCCCAGGGCACCGGGAACGCCATCTCTTCCTCGATCACGAACAGCGCCGCGACGACCATCGCAAGGCCCGTCCAGGTCGCGACGGCGCGCAGCCGCGGGCCAAGCGTGGGGAAGCCGCCGGTGGCGACCAGCCCGCCGAGCGCCAGTTCCCAGGCGCGCGACGGCAGGAGATAGAAACTCGCCTGCGCCTTGTTGATGTGGATCAGCCCATAGCCGATCGCCAGCGACACCGCGGCGATCACCCATAGTGCCGCGACGATATGACGCGGCAGCCAGCGGCGCAGCGCGATCAGCAGCAGCGGGTAGAAGATATAGAATTGCTCCTCGACCCCCAGCGACCAGGTGTGGAGCAAGGGGGTGAGTTCGGCGTCCCCGAAATAATTGACCGTGCGCCAGAACCAGATGTTCGACCCCGACAGCGCGGTGGCCGCGGCGCTCCACGACAGGTCGCGCATATCCTGCGGGAACAGGCGCCACCAGCCGACCGCGAGCACGACCGCCAGCATGACGAGCAGCGCGGGCAGGATGCGCAGCGCACGGCGGCGATAGAAACCGGTCAGGGTGAAGCGATCGGCGTCCATCTCCTTCAGGATGATGCGGCTGATCAGATAGCCCGAGATGACGAAAAAGATGTCGACGCCGACGAACCCGCCGGGGATCGCGGTGAGCCCGGCGTGGACGAGCAGGATCGGCAGGACGGCCAGGGCGCGCAGTCCGGCGATGTCGTTGCGATACTGCATGATCCCCCAAATAGGCTGGCCGGCGCGCGCGCCGCGCGGCGGCCCGGACCTAGCCGCTTGGCGTCATTTGGGAAAGGGGGGATGGGCGGACGGCATGCGCCGCCCGCCCGATCGGATCAGGGATAGGTCCAAGTGCCTTCGCGTGCGAAATTCTCCGCCGCGAAATCCCAGTTCAGCAGATTGTCGACGGTCGCATTGACATAGTCGGGGCGGACATTCTTGCGATCGATATAATAGGCATGTTCCCATACATCGACGACGAGCAGCGGCTTGATGCCCGCGGTCAGTTCGGTGCCCGCGTCGTGGGTGTCGGTGACCGACAGCGTGCCGTCGCGCGAGACGAGCCACGCCCAGCCCGACGCGAAATGGTTGATCGCGGTTTCCTTGAGCTTCTTCTTCAGATCGTCGAGCGACCCGAAATCGCGGTCGATCGCGGCGGCGAGGTCGCCCTCGGGCGCGGTCGCATTCGGGGTCAGGCTGTTCCAGTAGAAACCGTGGTTCCACGACTGGGCGGCGTTGTTGAACATGCCCTTGTTGCCCGACCCTTCGGCATGGTGGATGATTTCCTCGAGGCTCTTGTCGGCGAGTTCGGTGCCATCGATCGCGGCGTTGAGCTTGTCGACATAGGTCTTGTGATGCTTGCCATGGTGCGTCTGCAGCGTTTCGGCCGAAATATGCGGCGCGAGCGCGTCCTCGGCATAGGGCAGGACGGTGAGAGCGATCGTCATGGCAGTCTTCCTTTTTTATCGGGGAGTATGGGCCCCTTAACTCGGGATAGCGCGCCGCGGTTGCAAGGTTTGAGGGGCAAATTTTCAGAACCTTGGCTCCCAAAACATCGTCATTGCGAGCGAGGCGAAGCGATCCAGAGCGGTTTACGCGGGCTCTGGATTGCCGCGTCGCCTCCGGCTCCTCGCAATGACGATGTGAATCAGGTCGCCATCGCCAGCAATGTCGCCACCCGGTCCGCCTCCTCCGCCGGCTTATCGCGCCGGATCCGCGATATCCGCGGGAAACGCATCGCCAGCCCCGACTTGTGGCGCTTCGACACGTGGATCGAATCGAACGCCACCTCGAGCACCAGCGACTTTTCGACCTCGCGCACCGGGCCGAAGCGGTTCAGCGTGTGGTCGCGCACGAACTTGTCGAGCCATTTCAGCTCCTCGTCGGTGAAGCCCGAATAGGCCTTGCCGACCGGCAGCAATTCGCCCGCGTCGGACCAGCAGCCGAAGGTATAATCCGAATAGAAGCTCGCGCGGCGCCCGTTGCCGCGCTGCGCATACATCATCACGCAATCGGCGGTGAGCGGGTCGCGTTTCCATTTGTACCACAGCCCGGCGCGGCGCCCCGCGACATAGGGCGCGTCGCGGCGCTTGAGCATCACCCCCTCGATCGCCGCATCGCGCGCGCCGGCGCGGCGCTCGGCAAGGTCGTCGAAGTCGGCGGCGTCAATGACCTGCGACAGGTCGAAATGGCTGTCGGCGAGTCGCGGCACAAAGGCCTCGAGTTGCCGCCGCCGCTCGGTCCACGGCAGGGCGCGCAAATCGGTGCCATCGACCGCGAGCAGGTCGTAGACGCGCACGAAGGCCGGATAATCGGCGAGCATCTTTTTCGACACCGTCTTGCGTCCGAGCCGTTGCTGCAACGCATTGAAGCTTGCCGCCTCACCCCCCTGCGCATCACCCCGCACGAGCAATTCGCCGTCGATCACCGCATCCTGGTCGAACGCCGCGACCAGTTCGGGAAAGGCGGCGCTGATCTCCTCGCCGCCGCGGCTGTAGATGCGCGTCTCGCCGCCGCCATGGACGATCTGGACGCGAATGCCGTCCCATTTCCACTCGGCGGCATAGTCGGCGAGATCGACACTTTCTTCCTCTAGCGGATGCGCGAGCATGAAGGGGCGGAAAAAGGCGACGTCGGCGAGATCGGGCCGCTCGGCGCGGCCTTCGCCCCAGGCGAAGAGCGGTGCATAGGGTGGCGGGATCGCGTGCCACAGTTCCTCGACGTCATCGACCGGCACATCGAACGCCAAAGCGAACGCCTGTTTCGCGAGCCGCGCCGACACCCCGACGCGCATGCCGCCGAGCGCCAGCTTGAGCAGCGCATAGCGTCCGTCAGCGTCGAGCCGGTCGAGCAGCGATGCGACGACGGCGGGCGCATCGCTGCGGCTGGCGCCCGCGAGCGCATCGACCACTTGCGATACGCTGAGATCACCCTCCACCCCCGGCGCATCGGGCCACAGCAACGCCGCCGTCTCCGCGGTATCGCCGACGAAATGCCGCGACAACCGGAACAATTCCTCGTCGACCCGCGTCGCCAGCAATGTCCGCACCATCGCCGACTTCACCGCCGGAAAATCAAGGCTCTCGGTCAGCGCGGCGATTGCCCAGCCGCGATCGGGGTCGGCGGTGTGTTTCAGATAATCGGCGATCAGCGCCAGCTTGCTGTTGCGCGAGCGGGTGTAGATCAACCGGTCGATCAGCGCCGCGAAGCGCTTCACCCCTCCTCCTCCAGATCACGGCCCACCAGATGCAGCGCGCGCGCTTTCCGCTGATGCAGCTCGCACCAGCGCAGCAGCCCGTCCTCGCTGCCATGGGTGATCCACGTCTCGCGGGGGTTTACCTCCGCGATCGTCGTCGTCAGTTCGTCCCAGTCGGCATGGTCCGAAATCACCAGCGGCAGTTCGACCATCCGCTGCCGCGCGCGCTGGCGCACCCGCATCCAGCCCGACGCCATCGCGGTGACCGGATCGGGCAATCGCCGCGACCAGCGGTCGTTGAGCGCCGACGGCGGCGCGACGATGATCTGTCCCGCCATTTCGGTCTTGTCGGTTTCGCTGACCAGCCGCAGTTCCCCAAGATCGACACCGTGCATCGCATAAAGCTGGCACATCTTTTCGAGCGCGCCGTGGATATAGATCGGCGCGTCCCAGCCCGCGCCGCGCAGTTCGGCAATCACCCGCTGCGCCTTGCCGAGGGCATAAGCACCGACGAGTACCGAGCGATCAGGCTCGGCACGCACCGCGCCGATCAGCTTGGCGATCTCGTCGGTCGTCGGCGGATGGCGGAACACCGGCAGGCCGAAGGTCGCCTCGGTGACGAAGATGTCGCACGGCACCACCTCGAACGGCGCGCAAGTTGGATCGGCGCGGCGCTTGTAGTCACCGGTGACGACGATGCGCTCGCCGGCATATTCCATCAGGATTTGCGCACTGCCCAGCACATGCCCCGCCGGATGAAAGCTGAAGCGCACCCCGCCGCGCTCGAATCCGTCGCCGTAGGGAAAAGCCGCATTGTGGCTCGCCTCGACATCGACGCCATAGCGCAGCGCCATGATCGCCAGCGTCTCGGGGGTCGCATAGACCGAAGCGTGGCCGCTGCGCGCATGGTCGGCGTGGCCGTGGGTGACCGCGGCGCGTTCGACCGGACGCGACGGGTCGATCCACACATCGGCGGGCTTGACGTAGATGCCGCTCGGGTGCGGCTCGATCCAGGTCCTGGCCTTCGCCATCAGGCAGCGAGCTTTCGCGCCCGGGCCAGATCGGCCACGAACGCCGTCCGCTCCTCGGCCGCGCGATCGTGGTCGGGCAGGCGCAGCAAGAAGGAGGGGTGGATCGTCGCGATCAATTTCGTGCCCCCTGCCAGTTCGTGCACCGTGCCGCGCATCGATGTGATGCTCGCACTCTTCCCCGTCACCCCGCGCAGCGCGCTGCCACCCAAGGTGACGATCAGGTCGGGCTGCACCAGCGCGCGCTCCTTGTCGAGCCACCAGCGGCAGCTGTCGATCTCGCCCGTCGTCGGATTCTGGTGCAGCCGGCGTTTGCCGCGCGGTTCGAACTTGAAATGCTTGACCGCGTTGGTGAGGAAAACCGACGTGCGGTCGAGCCCCGCCTCTTCAAGTACCTCGTTCAGCAATTGCCCCGCCGGGCCGACGAAAGGCCGCCCTTCGAGGTCCTCGCGATCGCCCGGCTGTTCGCCGACGAGCATGATCCGCGCCGCGCCGGGACCCTCGCCCGTCACCGCCTGCGTCGCGTTGCAATGAAGCGGGCAGCGTGTGCAGCCGCCGATGGCGCGCGCGAGGTCGGCGAGCGTATCGATATCGTCGGTCAGGGCCAAGTCGTCGATCACGCGGGTTCGCCATTTGTCGGTTTGCGGGTTTGCTAGCGAAACGGCGGTCTCACGCATCCGTTCCACCCGCGCCCCGGCCCCGGCAAGCAAGGACGCGATATCCTGCGCCTCGGGCAGATTGTGCCAATATTTCTTCGGCATCTCGGCGCGCATCGCGGCGATCTTGACGCGCGCCGGGTTGAAGATCGCGCCATAATAAGTGCGCCACTGATCCTCGACGACGTCGCTGCCCGGCACCTCGTCCTTCGTCCCGCCATCGCCATAGCGCAGTATCTCAGCCTGCCAGATCGCGCGCGCGTCGGGGGTAACGATCGCCCAATCCATCCCGGTGAAGCGGCGCTGAAAGAAGGGTGCGGTCAGCCGCAGGATGCGATGATCGGGCTCGAACCATGCGGCGAAGCTTTCGCGACCGCCTTCCTCGCCGAGCCGCCGGAAACGTACAAAGGCGTGCATCTTGTGAATGTCGCGGCGGATCGCCTTGTCGGTCTTGCGGAGCCAATCAACATCGGCGTCGGTCGTCCGCGCCAGCAATTGTCGCTCGCGCGCCGTGCGCCAGACGAGGCGATACAGCCGCGCCGGGACTTGCGGGTCGCGGTGACAGATCACCCGGTCGGCCATTTCGAGCAGTTCGCGCGGCAGCGACACCGTACCCGCCGATGCGTGCACCTCGTCACCACCGAACAGCGAAGCCCCCTCCTTCGCGCCGCGCCAGTTCACATCCTCAGGCGCGATGCCGCCCGCCAGCAACCCGCGGGCCACCGCGCGCCATTCGGCGAAATCGCCGGGGGTCCGCAGCACCGCCTCCCTCACAGCGCTAGCGCCAGCTGCTCCGCGGGCGGCGCGAAACGCGCGCGCAAATCGGCGCTGTCGGTGAGCTTCCCCGGCCGCCAGTCGAGCGTGACGATGAAAGGCAAGAGCTTCTTCACCGACGACGTCAGCTTCGCCAGATCGCCGAGCCGCAGCGCGCCGGTACGCCGCACGGCGACGATGCGCTCGACCGCGCGCGTCCCCAGCCCCGGCACGCGCAGCAGCAATTCGCGCGGCGCGCGGTTGATATCGACGGGGAAAATCTCACGCCGCATCAGCGCCCAGGCAAGCTTCGGATCGATGCTCAGGTCGAGCATGCCCTCGCTCGCCCCCTCCATGATCTCGCTGCGCGCAAAACCATAGAATCGCAGCAGCCAGTCGGCCTGATACAGCCGATGCTCGCGCATCAAGGGCGGGCGCACCGGCGGCAGCGCGCTGCTCGCGTCGGGGATCGGGCTGTACGCCGAATAATAGACGCGGCGCAGGTGATAGCCCGAATAGAGATTGTCCGCCGCCGCGAGAATATCGTCGTCGCGCGCGGCGTCGGCGCCGACGATCATCTGCGTCGATTGCCCCGCCGGCGCGAAGCGCGGCGGTGCCGCCTTGCCGATCAGCCGGCTCTTCGCAGCCTCGATCGCGTCGTCGGCGCCGACTCGCACCGACGCCATCGTCTTGCGGATCGTCGCGGGTTTCTTTTCAGGCGCGAAACTCTCCAGCCCCGCCTCGGTCGGCAGCTCGACATTGGTCGAGAGGCGATCGGCATAGAGACCCGCGAGTGCGACCAGCGCCGGGTCGGCGCCCGCGATCGTCTTCAAATGGATATAGCCCTGAAAGCGATGCTCCTCGCGCAATATGCGCGCGACCTCGACCAATTGCTCCATCGTATAATCTTCGGAACGGATGATTCCCGACGACAGGAACAGCCCCTCGATATAATTGCGCTTGTAGAAATCGAGTGTCAGCGTGACGACCTCTTGCGGCGAAAACCGCGCGCGCTCGACATTGCTCGACGCGCGGTTGATGCAGAAGCGGCAGTCGTAGATGCAGAAATTGGTGAGCAGGATTTTCAGCAACGAGATGCAGCGCCCGTCGGGGGCATAGCTGTGACAGATGCCCATGCCCTCGGTCGACCCGATGCCCCTGGTCGCCAGCGAATCGCGTTTGACCGTCCCCGAGGACGCGCAGGACGCATCATACTTCGCAGCGTCGGCGAGTAGCGCGAGCTTCTGGAGAATCGTCTTGCGGCTCATGCGGACCGGCATAGCATATGGAACAAAGAAGGAACAAACTTGGGTTAAGGATGATCGGCAGGCCGTGCTTGTCGGTTTGCCCCGCCTGCGGCATGATGCCCGCAACGACAATTTTTCGGGCGGAGCAGGGGCTTTGGCGTCGAAGGTGAGACGATATATTCTGGCCCCGTTGCTGCTGATGGGGTTCATGGCGTTCTGGAGCCTGATCACCGGACGAACCCCGGATCTATCGCTGGTGCTGTTCGTGTTGATCGTCAGCTGGACATCGACCTATTTCGGCAATCGCGATCCAATCGATGGCGATATCGATTTCGATGCACCGCCGACACGCAACGAAATGATCCGGGCTGTCGCCTGCGCGCCGTTGGGTCTCCTAGGGCTTGGCGTCTTCATCTATGAGCTGGTCACAGGGTTAGATCGAGGGATTATCGAGATCTCATCGGCGCGCGATTGGACGGTGTCGTGGGCCGGGCATCCCTTCGGCTTTGTCTTCACCATCGCCATGTATCTGGTCTTCGCGGTGCTGATGCTCGCGGTGCTCTGTTATTCCTGGTTCACCATCCGCGAGTGGATCGACGAGCGCCGCGTCGCGACGGATCGCCGCTAAGCACCGATCACCCCCGCCCCAGCCGCATCCGGAACGCGTCGAGGTGAAAATAGCTCGGGTCGAAATCGCACATCGCCGCCAGCGCATCGGGATCGAGGAAACGGATCCACTGCCGGCTCATCTCGATATAGCCCTCGCGGACCAGCCGCCGCAGCACGCGGTTGGTGTGGATCGGGGTCAGCCCCAACGTGTCGGCGATCTGCGTCTGGGTCATCGGCAGGCGCAGCGTATCGTCGCCCGCCAGCTTCACGATCTGCGCGCGGCGATGGAGTTCGAGCAGCAGGTGCCCGATCCGTTCCTGCGCGCTCTGGCGCCCGTTGCGCACGATCTGTTCGCGCAGGAACGCCTCCTCCTGCACCTGCGTCCACCAGAAGGCCATGGTCAGAGCGCCCGACCCCGACATCAGGTCGCGCACCGCTTGCGGCGCGATCGCATAGGCCGACCCCTGGGTGATCGCGAGCACGCTGTGGTCGGCCTCGGCCGCCACCAGCACCTGCAGGTCGAAGATGTCGCCGGGGAGCAGGATGTTGAGGATCTGGCGCCGACCGTCCTCGAGCTCCTTATAGCGCGCTGCCCAGCCTTCGCGCATCACCAGCACCGCGTCCATCGGCTGGCCGGCGGTCACGATCTCGCTGTTCGCGGCAAAGCTGCGCACCTTGCCGCCGAGCGCGAGCATCTGCTCTCGCTCGTGCGCGCCGAGGTCACTGTAAAACTGCAAGCGCGCCACCAGCGCTTCCAACGTCATAAAGCCCCCGCCTCGATCGTTAAGCTTCGCGCCACCGCGCGGGCAATGTGATGGTACAGACCAGGCCGCCGGGTTCCCAGCGTCGCTCGATCGTCCCGCCAAGGTTATTACGCACACTGCGCTCCATCAACAAGGTGCCAAAGCTGGTACGCTGCGGCGGACCGGCGATCGGCGTGCCGCCGCTCTCGGTCCAGATCAGGCGGAACTGCCGGTCGGCGTCGCCCTCGGCATCCTGCGACCAGGCGACATCGACACTCCCGGTCTCGCTGGCGAGCGCGCCGTGCTTGACCGCATTGGTCGCGAGTTCGTTGAACAACAGCGCCATCGCGACCACCGCATTTTCGGGCAGCTCGAGATCGGGACCAGACCAGGTGATGCGCGGGAACGCCGCCTCGACCTCACGCAGCAGCGCGTGCATCGACCCGGTCAGGAAATTGGCGCCGAGCAGGACATTCTGTGCGCGGTTGAGCGCATCGAGCCGGCTGCTGATCCGCTCGACATAATCGTCGACATCGACCGCGGCATGGCGGGTCAGCGAAATGATCGCGCCGACGGTCGCGAACAGATTGCGCATCCGGTGGTGCAACTCGCGCATCAAGATCGTGTCGTTGTCGCGCCGGTTGCGCTGTTCGGTGATATCGATGCTGACCCCCGTCAGCATCGCGTCGTTCGACCGCACGTCCCAGTCGCCGCGGATCGACAGCCAGCGAATGCCGTGTTCGGGGTGCAGGATGCGATGCTCGACCGAATAGGGGGTGCCGTTCGCGATCGAATCGTCGAGCACCGCGTGCACCAGCGCATGATCTTCGGGGTGGATGCGCTCGAAGGCCAGCGCGGCGGTGGCGAGCGCCGTGTCATGATCGGCGCCCCACAATTCGGCGACCGCACCGTGCCATTGCAAAACATCGGTGCGCGGGTCGAGCTGCCAGGTCGCGACCCCCGAAAAATCGAGCGCGCGCTCGAGCATGTGGCGCGCGGCGTCGCGCTCCATGCCGATCCGCCGCAGATCGGCCTCGGCCATGATGATCGAGGCGAAATCCGCGAGCCGTTCGAGCTCCTTGGGCGTCAGCGCCGAGCGCGGCTTGCGGTCGATGATGCACAGCGTTCCGAGTATGGCCCCGTTATAGGCGTAGAGCGGCACCCCGGCATAGAATCGGATGTCAGGCGCCCCGGTGACCAGCGGATTGTCGCGAAAGCGCGGATCGGTCGAGGCGTCGGTGACCACCACCGGCCGGCCCTCGGCGACGACGAACTGACAGAAGCTGATGTCGCGCGGCGTTTCAGGCACGTCGAGGCCGAAGGCCGATTTGAACCATTGGCGGCAGTCGTCGATCAGCGACACGAGCACGATCGGCGCGTCGAACAGGTCGGCGACGAGTTTGGTCACCCGGTCGAATGCCGGTTCGGGCGCCGTGTCCAGGATGCGATATTCGCGCAGCGTCCGCAGCCGCCGGCTTTCATCGTGCGCGAGGTCCCTGTCCTCACCGTCCGCCAAATTTGCCCCCCTGTCGTCCCCTGGCGTCATCGCGCCGTGCCCTGGGGTCGCTGTGCCATGAAACCGGTCCTCAAAAAAGCATGGTGGCCACCCGGATCAAAGAAAGGCGGAAATCCGCCCCTTCGCGCCGCAGCCTGATAGCGTCCCGCGGTGTCTTACGCATTGCGCGCCAACAAGTTGCGCAGATTTAGCACAGCAATCGGAACCCGATCGCGCGGCGCGGCGTATGACGTCATTGAGTGGGAGGTCTTTGCATGAGCCTGGGTGATGAAATTCGTGGCCATCTGCCGTTTCTGCGCCGCTACGCGCGCGCGCTGACCGGTACCCAGCAGCATGGCGACAATTTCGTCCACACGATGCTCGAAGTCATCGTCGCCGCTCCCGACGAGTTCCGGTCCGAAAACGGCATCCGCATCGACCTCTACCGCACCTTTCACCGCATCTGGGAAAGCGCCTTCATCGACGATGGCGAGGGGAGCGAGGATGCGGAAGACCCCATCGTCCGCGCCGCCAACCGCCGTCTCGCGCGCATCACCCCGCTCGGCCGCCAGATATTGCTGCTCACCGCGCTCGAAGGCTTTTCGACCGAGGAAGCGGCGATAATCACCGGCACCGACGGACCGACCGTCGAAAGCCTGCTCGCCGAAGCGGTCGGCGACCTCGACCGCGAATCGCGCACCTCGGTGCTGATCATCGAGGACGAACCGCTGATCGCGATGGAGCTCGAAGCGATCGTCCGTGCCCTCGGTCACGAGGTCGCCGGCATCGCGACCACCCACGACGACGCCGTCGCGGCGTTCGAGGCGACCGACGCCGGGCTGGTGCTCGCCGATATCCAGCTCGCGGACGGATCGTCGGGGATCGACGCGGTGCAGGACATATTGGCTCTGGCGCCGGTGCCGGTGATCTTCATCACCGCCTTCCCCGAACGGCTGCTCACCGGCAACCGCGTCGAGCCGACCTTCCTGATCTCGAAGCCGTTTCGCGAGAATACGGTGCGCGCCGCGATCAGCCAGAGCCTGTTGTTCACCCCGCAACTGGCGATTTAAGCACGGACGCCGCTTCTCCTCTCCCGCGAGGGGGGACCTTCTTACCCCGCGCTCGGTCCCTCGCTGGTCAATTTGTCGACGCCGTCCATGATATCGCGAAAGGCGTCGCTCGCCGCCGTGGTGTCAGCGCTGCGCAGCGGCATCTGCCCACCCTCCAATATCTCCTGCAGCGCGGTGCGGGCGCGCGACACGCGGCTCTTCATCGTCCCCACCGCGCACCCGCAGATCGCTGCCGCTTCCTCATAGGATAATTGTCCCGCGCCGATCAGCACCAGCGCCTCGCGCTGGTCGACCGGCAGCATCAGCAACCCGCGCTGGACGTCGGCGAGATGCAGGCTGTCGTCCTGGTCGTCGGGCGCGACGAGCAGCCGCTCGGCGGCGAGTTCGTCATAGTCGGCGGTGAATTTCTTGCGCCGCATCTGCGACAGGAAACAGTTGCGCAGGATGACGAAGGCCCAGCTCTTCATGCTCGACGGCCCGGGAATATATTGCGCGCGCGCCTTCCACGCCTTCAGCATCGTTTCCTGCACCAGGTCGTCGGCGAGGTCGGCGTTGCCGCACAGGCTGCGGCCGAAGGCGCGAAGATGCGGGAGCATCGCGGCGAGTTCACGCTTGAAGGTCGCGTCGTCGAGCGGCTGGGCGGTGTCGCTGATCATCCGGCGCGTCGTTCCCGACGCTTGGGCATTGCCTTGAAGAATAACATCATCTTGTCCCGGCTTACCCCGTTCGGTGACCGATGCAAACCGATATGGCGCACGGGCGGCGCGGGCGGCGCATCCCGACCGGGTGCGATCACCCCGCCCCGCTGCGCCGGCCGAGCGCAAGGAAGTTCGCCATCAGCCGCTCATCCTGCGGGTCGAGCACGCCGCGCGCCGCCAGCCGAGCCAGATCCTGGTCGTGGTTGCGGAACAAGGGACTGTACAGCATCGAAAAGTCGGCGAACTCGCGCTCCTCGATCCGGCGGCGGCGGATCTCGATCATGCCATTGTGGCGCAGGTCGGCGCGAATCCGCGCGAGGCAGGCCTCGACCTTCGGTACCGGTCCTTCGAGCAGCTGCATGAAGTTCTGGCCATTGTAGATCAACGCGCCGGTCAGCGCGTCGCGGGCATTGTTCGCCTGCGCCCCGCCCACCATCGCGGTGATATCGCCGGGCGCCAGTCCGGGGTCAGCCACGCTGACGTAAATCACAGAAAGCAAGAAACGACCCTCCCACGTGCCGGGGCGATGCCCCGCTGCATCGCCGACCCCTACACGCCCGCCGGTTGGCTTATGCTAACTTGCGTTAATCGCGCGAATCTTTTGTCGCTGCCGCGATCCGTCGCAAAAAACGACCTTACCCGGGAACTTGGGGCCTTCTTCTTCGTTCCTCGGGCATGGCAACGCACGGCGAACATAGGACAAAAAGCGACGGCGCCCCGCAGCGTGTTCCGATGGAGCGCCGGTCGGGCCCGGGCAGTTTTCCCGGAACCGGCAGCGACCAATGGTATCGCGCGCTTACCGGGCGGCAGGCGCCCGAGCCGGTCAGCAACAAATTGCGCATCATCTACGGCAATATCGTCGCCGAACCACTGCCCGACGGCATGCTCGACCTTCTCTCGCAGATCGATCAGAAAGCGCCCGATCAGGAATGACCCAGGCCAGTGCCGTTTCATCGCGGGAGGGGGGAAGCCTGTCCGACCGCGAATTCAAGACTCTGCTCGCAGGCGTCATCCCCCATTTGCGCGCCTATGGCCGCAGCCTGTCGGGCAATCCCGACCTCGCCGACGACCTGACGCAGGACACGATGGTCAAGGCCTGGGCGTCGCGCGAACGGTTCGAGGCGGGAACCTCGATCAAGGCCTGGACCTTCGTCATCTTGCGCAACACTTTCCTGTCGCAGATGCGCCGTAACAAATTCGTCGGCGACTATGACGAGACCGCGGTAGAACGCACGCTGTCGACCCCCGCCAGCCAGGAAGAGTCGGGCGAAATGGCAGATCTCCAGCGCGGGCTGATGGAATTGCCGCAGGACCAGCGCGAGGCGCTGATCCTCGTCGGCGCCGGCGGCATGTCGTACGAGGAGGCGGCGAGCATCTGCGGCTGCGCGCTCGGCACGATGAAGAGCCGCGTGTCGCGCGCGCGACACGCGCTCGAGGAAATCATGAACAGCGGCCATTTCTCGCAAAAGCGCGCCGAAGCCGCGCCGGCCAGCGAGGCGATCGACGCGATCATGGACAGCGTCGAGACGATCGCCGCGCGCCACGAAGCGCTGGGCCGCTGACCCCTCGACTTTGCGGGCCGGGCGCGCCAGATTGTCCGCCCCTCCCCCCAGCCAAGCGAGCTCAGCCATGAAAACCGCCTCTCATTTCGTCCTTGCCGCCGCAATGCTGGTCGGTGCTTGCACCTCGGGCGCCACGCCTAGCGACGCCGCCGCGACCGACACGGCCACGATCGACGCCAATGGCGCGCAGCCCGCGACCCCGCTCGCCGATGCCCCCTTCACGGTGCAAGAGGTCGCGAGCTTCAACGAACCCTGGGCGATGACCTTCCTGCCCGGCACCCCCTTCGCGCTCGTCACCGAAAAGTCAGGCAAGCTGAAATTATGGAGCGAGCGCGGCGCGCCCATCGACGTCGCGGGCGTACCGACCGTGGCCTATGGCGGCCAGGGCGGCTTCGGCGATGTGATCGCCGCGCCCGATTTCGCGACCAGCGGCACCATCTATCTCAGTTGGGTCGAGGAAGGCAGCGGCGGCACCTATGGCGCGGTCGTCGGCAAGGCCCGGTTCGACCAGAGCGGTGCCCCTGCCCTGAAGGACCTGCAGATCATCTGGAAACAGGATCCGAAGGTCAGCGGCCGCGGCCATTTCTCGCACCGCCTCGCTTTCTCGCCCGACGGCCAATATCTGTTCATCGGGTCGGGCGAGCGTCAGAAATTCGACCCCGCGCAGGACATGAAGGCCAATCTCGGTAAAATCCTGCGCCTCAATCCCGACGGCAGCGTCCCCGCCGACAATCCCTTCGCGTCCGAAGGCGGCGTAACGTCGCAAATCTGGTCGCTCGGCCACCGCAATATCCTCGGCCTCGCCTTCGACGGGTCGGGCAAACTCTGGAACCAGGAAATGGGGCCCAAGGGCGGCGACGAGGTCAATCTGGTCGAGGCGAAGTCCAATTACGGCTATCCGATCGTGTCGAACGGCGACCATTATGACGGCAAGGATATCCCCGACCACCCGACGCGCCCCGAATTCGCGGCGCCGAAACTGTGGTGGAACCCCTCGGTCTCGCCCGCCGGACTCGTCTGGTATGACGGCGACCTCTATCCGGGCTGGAAGAACAGCCTGCTGATGGGCGCGCTGTCGGGCGAAGGGCTGATCCGCATGGCCATCGACGGCGACAAGCTCCACAAATCCGACCGCTGGGACTTCGGCAAGCGCATCCGCGAGGTCGAGGTGCGCGGGGACGGGTCGGTCTGGCTGCTCACCGACGGCAGCGACGGCAAGCTGGTGAAGCTCGTCCCCAAGGGTTGAATGTTCCCCGGCGAACGCCGGGGCCCAGGAAAGTTTGCGCAATCCTGCTGGACCGCGTCCGGAGTCCCGTGCCTCCGGACGCCTTTCGCCGGGTAACAGTAATGACTATATCGCCCGCATGCTCCGCGACCTCCTCGCCCGGCGCGCCGAATGGCCGGCGCGCATCGCCGATCCCGACGCGCCGCCGTCGCTCGGGCTGCTGTGGCGCGAGGCGACGTCGCTGCTGCGCGCGCTGTGGGGCCGCATCCGCGCGATGCCGCCCGAACCCAATCCCGACAGCGAGCATCCGCCGGTGATGGTGCTGCCGGGTTTCCTGTCGGGCGACTGGGCGACCAAGGCGCTGCGCGGCGACCTCCGCCGCTCGGGGTTTCGCTGTTACGGCTGGGGTCTGGGCTTCAACCGCGGCGCGACGGCGGACATCATCGAGCGCATCGACACGCGGGTGCAATGGATCATCGATCGCACCGGCCATGCGCCCGCGCTGGTGGGGTGGAGCCTTGGCGGCATTTACGCGCGCGAATATGCCAAACATCATCCCGGCAAGGTCGCGCGCGTCGTCACCCTCGGCTCGCCCTTTTCGGGTAGCCGCCGCGCCAACCGCGCCTGGCGGCTCTATCATCTGATCGCGCGCCACCCGGTCGACAATCCGCCGATCGACTTCCATCCCGCGCCGCGCCCCGAAATGCCGACCTTCGCCCTGTGGTCGGCGCACGACGGCGTCGTCGCGGTCAACAGCGCGCGCGGCGCCCCGCACGAAAGCGACCGCCAGGTCGAGGTCGACTGCGGCCATATGGGCTTCGCTTACGCCCCGACCTCGGTCGCGGCGATCGTCAAGGCGCTGAAGGAAGAGGTAGCATGAGGCGGCCGCTTCGCGCTTGTCTATGTGCATTGATCCTTTCGGCGCCGCTGGCCACGCAGCCCGCCGCCGCGACAGAAACCATGTGTTCCGATCCGGCGAGAGCCGGGCCAAAGGCATCGGGTATCCTTACTCTCGACCCGGAGGCCTTTGCGAAACTCCAGAGCGTGTTCGAGCGCGCCGAGCCTGATCTCGGGATGAGCACGGCCAGCGTCGTTGGCGACACAATCGAAATCTACATCCTGCAAAGTCCGCGGGTCAGCGTGATGATCCAGACGATCCGCAAACCTGGGTCCGACAGCGCTTTTGTCAGCGTCGAACGGACCTGTATCACGGACGCACTGGAGGATTGGCAGCCCTATTGGGATCGCTTCCTCTCGGCGCTTTCCGCGCGAGGCTTGCGACTGGAAGCAGATCCCCAGCCACGCTCGGGGGACGACATTCTTGAGACATCGCTGGACTGAGACGCCAATTCGCTAGTCGAAGTCGTATCGTCCTTCACCTGATCAGCACACGTCGATCCCCGATCCCGGGCGCCATTTCATCAGCACCCGGCCCGGCCGCCGTCCGATCTGCCCCGTCGCGAGGAAACCGACGCGCCGCAGCAGCGCGCGCGACCGTTCATTGTCCGGATGGCATTCGGCCACGATCGCCGCCCCCGGGCGCGAGCCGGCAATTTCGCGCACCACCGCATTGACCGCCTCGGTTGCCAAACCCCGACCGCGCGCCGCGGCAGCGAACCAGTAACCGACCTCGACCTCGCGCGCGTCGCGGCGGTGGACGCCGATCACGCCCTGCAGCCGTCCCTCGCCGCGGTCGCGCACCGCATGGAACACATCGCCGCCGCCCGACCCGGCGATCAGCGCGCGGGCATCGGCCTCGGTGAAGGGCGTTGGCAGGAAATGTACCTGCGCCGTCACCGACGCATCGGTGATCGCGGCGAGCGCGGCGGCATCGTCGGCGTGGAGCGGTGCGATACGGCACCGGTCGGTCGAGAGGGCAAGCAATGTATCGGTCATGTCGCGTCTTCCAGAATGCGCGCGCCGTGACCGGATGGGGGAAAAGATGGATAACCATTCGCCTGTCCGAACACGGCGGCGATGGTCAAAGGTGATGCCATGCCGCTCCTATGTAAAGGAGCGCCAATATGCCTTGAATCGGGGTTGCAGGGCGTCGGTCATCGCGGGCGTGGCTAACCGCTTTGCCTGCCCCGGTCAATCGCCAAGCAAGTCCGCGATCACCGGCGCCGCATCGAGCATCCCTGCGCGCAGCGTTTCGATCCGCGCGATCTGTTCGGACGGCACCCCGAATTTGCGCGCGGCGGTCAGCCACTCCTGTGCGGTCAGCTTGCCGTCCTTGTCGGTGGCGATCAGCCCGCGCACGAAATCGGCGAAGCCCTTGCCGCGCGGCCGCCGCGCGACCTCGACCGCCGCCGCGAACAGCGACCCGCAGGCATAATAGGCGCGCTGATCATTGCGACGCCTTGCATCGGCGAGCGGCCCCTTGGCCAGCGCGGCCGCACAGTCGCTGCGCGCCTTGGCCAGGAAGTCGACCGCATCGAACCCGGCATTGGCGCGCAACGCGGCGCCCATCGCCAGATAATCGGCACCGCCCTCGGTGATCCACGCCTCGTCGGGGGTCGCATAGCCGACCGTCTGCCCCAGCCAGAAATGCGCCGCCTCATGCGCGATGAACCAGCGCATCCGGTGAAGCGCGCCCGGCGTCTCCTTCAAGAGCTGCGTGCCTTCGAGCCGCATCGTGATCAGCCCGGGCGACACGCTGCCACCGGTGCTGGCCCCACGAAACTCCGAGCCCGCCCAGCTCGCGATCACCATCGGCCGGCTGCTCTTGTGCGCGCCCATCATCGCCTCGAAATCGCGGAACACCGACGGGGTGAAATCGCGCAGCTGCCCCGAAATCCAGCCCGGCAGGCCAGGGTCGAGGATCGTCGCGACCGGGTCGCCCGGCGCCATCGCGACGTCGCCGACATAGACATAACGATCGCCCACCGCCTCGGCGCGCGTCACCCGCTGGCCGTCGAACAGCAGGGGCGCGCCCGCCGCGGTCAGCGCGATCCGCGTCGGATATTCCTTCGGCTCGCGCAGCGCCGCGACCGCCTCGCGGCTGTCCATCGGGAAAGCGTTGAAATGCCCGCCGTAGATAGCGAGCGAACCGTCCGACAGGATGATCGCCGGATCATAATCGGCGATGATATCCTCGGCGAGGGGGCGGAAACGGATCACCACCTCGCGCGGGACGGTCCCCGTGTCGGCGACCAGCGCGTCAAAGTCGCCGATCCGGACCAGCGACACCCCCGGCGTCGCCACCTCCCAGCTTTTCGGGCGCCAGGGCGTCTCTTCGCGGCGCAGCAGCGCCGACCGCTCGAACGCCCAGATCGGGGCATCTTCGGCGAAACGGAAACGCGCCTGCCACCCCGCATCGTCGCGCACGATCTCGACTTCGGCGCCAGCGGGCGCCGCGACCGAAACAGAAGCCGGAACGGCGGGATTTGCGGCGCAAGCCGACAGCGCGGCGAGCATCGCCAATATCGCTGGAATCTTCATCGCATCAGCGCCCCAATGAAAATCCCCGGGCGGGAGCATCTATGCGATTCGGCCCGTGCCGGTCAACAACTGTATTATTCTAACAACTCAGCTTGGTTGACATTGCCCAATCACGCACTATTTAAAGTTACATGAATCGAGACAGCCGACTCTCGGGCGTCCTGCACGTCCTGCTCCACATGGCGGAGCATCAAACGCCGATGACGTCGGAACAGCTCGCCAGAGCGATGCAGACCAACCCGGTCGTCATCCGCCGCATCCTCGGCGGGCTGCGCGACGCGGGGTTCGTGCATAGCGAAAAGGGCCATGGCGGCGGCTGGACAATCGCGCGCGATCTGTCGGCCATCACGATGCGCGACGTCTATGATGCGATCGGCCGCCCCGGGCTGATGGCAATGGGCAATCGCAGCGAGGCGCCCGGCTGCCTCGTCGAACAAGCGGTCAACGCCGCGCTCGACCCCGCCTTTCGCGATGCCGAGGGCTTGCTCCTTGATCGTTTCGCCGGCGTCACGCTGGCGCAGCTCAGCGCCGATTTCCACGCGCGCATGGCGGAGCGATCCCATCTTGCACAGGAGCATAGTCATGGCTGAAGGCGCGCAACATTTCCTCGACAGCTTCAAGGATCCGGCCGCGGTCGCGCGCTACACCGAAGGGCCGCGGCGTTTCGTCCCCGGCCTCGACGCGCTGCACCGCATGACCGGCCTGCTGCTCGCCGAGCGCGTGCCCGCTGATGCGCATATCCTCGTGCTCGGCGCGGGCGGCGGACTTGAGCTGAAGGCGCTGGCCGACGCCTATCCCGGCTGGACCTTCACCGGCGTCGATCCCGCCGGCGCGATGCTGCGCCTGGCCGCGCAGACGCTTGGCGCGAACGCCGATCGCGCAGAGCTGGTCGAGGGCGTGATCGACGACGCCCCCGCCGGCCCCTTCGACGGCGCGGTGTGCCTGCTCACCCTCCACTTCCTCGCAACCGATGAACGCATCCGCACCGTGTCGGAAATCCGCCGCCGCCTGAAACCCGGCGCGCCGTTTGTCGCCGCGCATGGCAGCTTCCCGCAAGGCGCGGGCGAGCGCGACCGCTGGCTCGACCGCTATGCCGCCTTCGCCATCGCGTCGGGCGGCGATCCCGATCAGGTCGCAAAGGGCCGCGAGGCGGTCGCCACCCATGTCGCGATGCTCAGCCCCGAGGCCGACGAAGCCGTGCTGCGCGCGGCGGGCTTCACCGGGGTCGAGCAATTCTACGCCGCCTTCACCTGGCGCGGCTGGGTGGGCTATGTCTGAGGCGAGCTAGAAACGGATCTCCACCGACAGCGCGCTTCGCTCATGGTCCCCATGATAGACCGCTTCGATATTGTTGCCGTCGGGGTCGAGCAGGAAGGCCGCGTAATAGCCGGGGTGATAGGGTCGCTCGCCCGGCGCGCCATGGTCAGTGCCGCCTGCCGCCAGCCCCGCGTTGTAAAAGGCGTCGACCATCGCGCGATCGGCGGCTTGGAAAGCCAGATGGTGCCGCCCTGTCAGCTTGCCCTGCGCGGCGTCGCTGTCGGCGGTCGAGACGAACAATTCGTCGATCCAGAAATAATCCTCGCCCGCGCCGCCGATCGGCACCCCGAGCGCGTCGAAGATCGCGTCGTAAAAAGTCCGGCTCGCCTTGAGGTCGGCGACCACCAACTGGATATGGTCGATCAGCCGGCCGCGGTGCAGCAATTGCGTTTCCATGGCGATCACTCCTCTTTCACGCCCGCCTGCTGCCCCCGAAAACCCGCCGCTCGCGGCGATGGTTCCCGCGTCTTTGCCTGTCCGTATCGACAACGCCCCTTGCGCCGAGGCATTATACAATATATTGCGCAATATATTGTATAAATCGAATCGCAGGTGCAATCTCCATGAAGACCAAGCGTTGGACCATCCTCCTTGCTGCCACGACCGCATGGCTCGTCACGCCGGCCATGGCCGACGAAGCTCCGCTGACCGCCGCCGACAAACGCGCCGTCGTCGAACAGCTGGGCGCGACGCTCGAGGCGAATTATGTCTTTCCCGACAAGGCGAAGACGATCGCCGCGACGCTGCGTCGCAATCTCGACGCCGGCGCCTATGATGCGGCGGCCGACCGGCGCAAGCTGGCGAGCGAGCTCACCGACGACCTGATCGCCGCCAGCAACGACCTGCATTTTTCGGTCGGGGTCGATCCCGAATGGGTCGCCGACTATGCCGCAAAGCAGGACCCGGCGCGCGCCGCCGCGCTGCGCGAACAAGACCGCCGCGACGAGGCGCGAACCAATTTCGGCTTCACCGGACTGCGCTACCTCGACGGCAATATCGCCTATGTCGACCTGTCGCATTTCGCCGACCCCGAACTCGGCTACGACGCCGCCGCGGCGGCAATGCGTTTCGTCGAGAATGGCGACGCCGTGATCTATGACCTGCGCTACAACAATGGCGGTTATCTGGAGATGGCGCAGTTGCTCGCGAGCCAGCTGTTCCCCGGCGACAAGGACCAGGAGCTGTTCGATTATGATTACAACCTCGACGGTCGCCGCGTCGCGCGCGGCCAATGGGTGCTCCCCGCGCTGCCCGCCAAGCGGCTGACCGGCAAGCCCGTCTATGTCCTCACCGGTTCGACCAGCTTCTCCGCCGCCGAATGGTTCGCCTATACGCTCAAGAAGCTCGGCCGCGCGACGCTGGTCGGCGAGCGCACCGCGGGCGGCGCGCATCCGGTCGACCGCAAGCCCGTCGGCACCGACTTCTTCCTGCAGGTCCCGATCGGCCAGATCCGCGATCCCGTCGACCGCGGCGATTTCGAGGGACAGGGCGTGACCCCCGACCATCTCGTCCCCTCCGCCGACGCGCTCGCCGTCGCGCACCGCCTCGCGCTCACCGACCTCGCCAAAGCCGATCCGGCGAAACAGGCCGAAGCCGACTGGCTCGCGCCGATGCTCGCCCCACGCCCCGCGCCGACCGCCGCAGCGCTGAAAGCGATCGCCGGCCGTTATGAAGGCCGGCGCATCGACCTGGTCGATGGCAAATTGCTCTATACCTGGCGCGAACGGCTCCGCCTCACGCTCGAACCGCTGGGCGGCGACCTGCTGGCGATCGAAGGGGTGCGCGACTTCCGCTTTCGCATCGCGCGCAAAGGCGGCAAGATCGTCGCGCTCACCCGCATCGACCGCGACGGAACGACGACCGACTATGCCCGCCTCCCCTGATACCGCGTCCGATCTCGACGACATCTCGTTCCTCGGCCGCCTCAGCGAAGCGCTGAGCACGCGAATCGAGGAACAGACGCGTCCGCTGTTCGACGCCGCCGGCATCGTCGTCCCGGTGCGCTCCTGCTCGCTGCTCACCGCGCTCGGCGAGGCGGGCGAGGCGTCTGCAGCCGAACTCGCACGCACGCTTGGGCAGTCGCACCAGCTGGTGATGCAGAAATGCCCGGCGCTGCTCCGCCTCGGGCTGGTCACCCAGCACCCCGACCCCGGCGACGCGCGGCGCAAGATGTTTCGGCTCACCGACGCGGGCCGCGACCAGCTTGCGCGCATCGACGCCTATAGCGAGCGGATCAGCGACGTGTATCGCACGCTCTTCGAAGAGGTTGGCGATGTTCATGGCGCGATATTGAGAGCGCTGAACGCGCTCGAGGCAAGGCCGCTCAGCGAACGCGCCAGAGAATAATCACAGCGCCCGAAACATCACCAGCGCATCGACAAAGCCCCGCGCCGGATGGTCGAACGCCCCCGGCAACCGCCCGACGATGTCGAACCCCAAAGATTGCCACAGCCCGACCGCGCGGGCGTTGCTCGCGACGACGAAGTTGAACTGCATCGCGCGAAAGCCGCGCACCTTTGCCTGCTCGAACGAATGCAGCGCCATCGCCCGCGCCACCCCGCGCCCGGTCGCGGCGGCGCCGGTCATATAGCCGCAATTGCAGACATGCGCCCCGCCACCCGCCTGGTTGGCGCGGAGATAATAGGTGCCGAGGATGAAGCCGTCCTCCTCGGCGACGAACACCGCCTTGTCCGCCGCGAACCAGTAAGCGAGCGCTTCGGCCTCAGGCATGTCGCGGTCGAGCGTATAGGTCTCGCCCGCGCGGATCGTCGGTTCGATAATCGCCCAGATCGCCGCGGCATCGTCGGACGTGGCGGGGCGGATCGAAAGCGTCACGCTTCCGGACCGAGGAACGGCGCCACCACCTCCGCCGTCACGCGCAGCGGTCGGCCGCTTGCCTTGTCGAGCAGCGCCCACACGGTGCGCGCGCGGACATGGACTTTGCCGTCGGCGCCGGTGAATTCCATGAAGCGGTCGAACTTCGCCCCCTGCGGCTTGTCGGCGACCCACGTCCGCGCGGTCACCGTCTCGCCGGGGCCGAGCGCGCGGAGGTAATCGATCTCGTGGCGCACCACGACCCAGATATAGGCGTCCTTATGCGATGGCGGCGCCGCGGCGTCCCAATGGCCGGTCGCGACCTGCTGGATCCACTGGACCCAGACGGCATTGTTGACATGGCCGAGCTCGTCGATGCTGTCGGGGGTGGCGGTGAGGGAGAGGGTGAAGGATTTCATGGGTAGAGCATAGCAAGCCCCTCCCCTTTAGGGGAGGGGTTGGGGTGGGGACTCGCAACCTTGTGCAAGGCCGATGGCCCCCACCCGCTGCGACTAACGAACAAGTTCGTAAGTCTCGCTGCCCTCCCCTGAAGGAGAGGGCGTCGAAGCTTACGCCAGCTCGACCGTCGTCACCATATAGCCCGCATCGCGGAGCGCGGTCACCAGGCTGTCGAGATGCTCGCGGTCGCGTGCTTCGCATTCGATGTCGGTGATCAGGCCCTTCGCCGGCAAGGTGGTAAAGATGCGCTGGTGATAGATTTCGATGATGTTGACCTGCTTCTCGTCGAACAGCTTCATCACCTTGAACAGCGCGCCCGGACGGTCCTGCAAGCGAATGCGCAGCCGCGCGATCCGCCCCGAGCGCGCGAGATCGCGCAGCAGCACATTGGCGAGCAGCCGCGTGTCGATATTGCCGCCGGTCAGCACGAGGCCAACCTTGCGGCCCTTGAACTCCTCGGGATGCGCGAGCATCGCCGCGAGCCCCGCCGCGCCCGCGCCCTCAACCACGGTCTTTTCGATCTGGAGCAGCAAGCTCACCGCGCGCTCCAGATGGCGTTCCGCCACCAGCACGATATCGTCGTTGAGCTGCGCGACGAGCTTGCGCGTGTACGACCCCGGCTCCTTCACCGCGATCCCCTCGGCCAACGTGTCGCCCTCGCACGCCATGTCGACGCCGTTCAGCTCGGCGTACATCGACGGATAAAGCTCGGCCTGCACGCCCACCAGGCGCATGTCGTTCTTGATCCCGCGCGCCGCGGTGCCCATGCCCGCGAGCAGCCCGCCGCCGCCGATCGGCACGATCAGCGTGTCGAGTTCGGGGACATCCTCGAGCATTTCGAGCGCCACCGTCCCTTGCCCCGCCGCGACATGCGGATGGTCGAAGGGATGGACGAAGGTCAGCCCGCGTTCGATTTCCAGTTCGCGCGCATAAGCATAGGCGTCGTCGAACTTCTCGCCATGGAGGACGATCGTCGCGCCGTGGCTCGCGGTCTGCGACACTTTCACCTGCGGCGTCGTGCTCGGCATCACGATCGTCACCGGCACACCGAGGCGCTTGCCATGATAGGCCAGACCCTGGGCATGATTGCCCGCCGACGCCGCGATCACGCCGCGCGCGCGCTGCTCGTCGTCGAGCAGCAGCAGCGCGTTGAGCGCCCCGCGCTCTTTATACGCCGCGGTGAACTGCAGATTTTCGAACTTCAGCCACACCTCGGCGCCGACCATTTCGGACAGCGTCTGCGAATGAAGCGTCGGCGTGCGCACCACCGCGCCGTTAATTCGTCCCGCCGCCGCGCGCACATCGTCCAATGTGATCGCCGGATAATCGGCGGCGGAGGTCAGGGTGAGTTGCTCTGTCATAACGCGGCTGGCCCTAGCCTATCTGGCGCGCCGCGCAAACCGCCGTTATGACCCCACCCCATGAGCGAAGAAACATTGCGCATCAGCTTCATCGGGACCGGCGTCATGGGCGGACCGATGGCGGGCCATCTGGCGAAAGCCGGCCACGCCCTCACCGTCTACAACCGCACCCGCGCCAAGGCCGACGCCTGGGTCGCGCTATATGGCGGCGCCGCGGCGGCGACCCCCGCCGAGGCGGCCGAAGGCGCCGACGTCGTGCTGACCTGCGTCGGCAACGACGACGATCTGGCGCAGGTGACGCTCGGCCGCGACGGCGCCTTCCGCGCGATGCGGCGCGGGGCGCTGTTCATCGACCACACCACCGTCTCCGCCCGCATAGCGCGGCAATTGTCGGTCGAGGCCGAGGAACCCGGTCTGCTCGTCGTCGACGCGCCGGTCTCGGGCGGTGAAGCCGGCGCGCAAAACGGCACGCTGTCGATCATGTGCGGCGGCAGGAAGGCGGCGTTCGAGGCCGCGGCGCCGATCATGCAGGCTTATGCCGCGCGCATGGTCCATATCGGCGGCCCCGGCGCGGGGCAGACGACCAAGATGGTCAACCAGATCGCGATCGCCGGCGCGCTGCAGGGCGTGTCCGAAGCCTTGCGCTTTGCACAAGCCTCGCGGCTCGACACCGACAAGGTGTTCGAGGCGGTGTCGGGCGGCGCCGCGGCGAGCTGGCAGATGCTCAACCGCTGGGGCACGATGGCGAAGGACGAATTCGACTTCGGCTTCGCCGTCGACTGGATGCGCAAGGATCTGGGGCTGGCGCTCGAGGAAGCACGCTCGAACGGCGCGACGATCCCGGTCGCAGCGATCGTCGACCAATTTTACGCCGATGTCCAAAAGGCGGGCAACGGCCGCCGCGATACCAGTTCGCTCGTGACGAGGCTGCCGAAATGAAGCGCCTCCTCCTCGCATCGCTCGCCCTCCTCCTCACCGCCCCCGCCCACGCCGATACGCTGGTCGACAATGTCAACGGCATCACGCTCGACAAGGACGGCAAGCTCGTCCGGTTCACCGGGCTCGTCATCGACAGCCAAGGCAAGGTCAAGCAGCTGCTCGACCGCAAGGACAAGCGCCCCGAACGCCCCGATTTCAAGGAAGACGGCAAGGGCAAAACGCTGATCCCCGGGCTGATCGACGCGCACGGCCATGTCATCGGCATGGGGTTCCAGCTGATGCTGCTCGACCTCAGCGAGACGAAATCGCTCGCCGAGGCGCAGGCGGCGATCCGCAAATATGCCGCCGACAATCCCGAAATGCCGTGGATCATCGGATCGGGGTGGAATCAGGAGAAATGGGGCCTCGGGCGCTTCCCGACCGCCGCCGACCTCGACGCCGCGGTGCCCGACCGCGCGGTCTGGCTTTCGCGTGTCGACGGCCATGCCGGTTGGGCCAACACCGCCGCGATGAACGCGGCGAAGATCACCGCGACCAGCAAATCGCCCGCGGGCGGCCGCATCGAGATGGAGGGCGGCAAGCCCAGCGGGGTCTTCGTCGACGCCGCGATGGCGCTGGTCGACAATGCCAAGCCGAAACCGCTGGCCCGCGACGTCGACCGCGCACTCTATCTCGCGCAGCAGAAATTGCTCGAACAGGGGATCACCGCGATCGCCGACATGGGCACGACGATCGAGGAATGGCAAGCCTATCGCCGTGCCGGCGACAAGAAACAGCTCGCGGTGCGGATCATGAGCTATGGCGGCGACATCGACAATATGACGCTGATCGCCGGCGGCGAACCGACGCCCTGGCTCTATGACGACCGGCTGCGCATGGTCGGGGTGAAGCTCTATCTCGACGGCGCGCTCGGCTCGCGCGGCGCCTGGCTGAAACAACCCTATAGCGACGCGCCGGGGCAGAAGGGCCTGCCGTTGCTCACCCCGGCGCAGCTCCGCAACAAGATGGTGCGCGCCTCGATGGACAAGTTCCAGGTCGCGATCCACGCGATCGGCGATGCCGCCAATGCCGAAGCGCTCGACGCGATCGCCGACCTCAACGCCGATCTGCCCGGCGAGCGGCGCTGGCGCATCGAACATGCGCAGATCATCGACCCGATCGACATTCCGCGCTTCGCGCAATTGAAGGTCATCGCCTCGATGCAGCCGGTCCACCAGACCAGCGACCGGCTGATGGCCGAGGCGCGGCTCGGTCCCGACCGGCTGAAGGGCGCCTATGCCTGGCGCAGCCTGCAGACCGCGGGCGCCCGCCTCGCTTTCGGGTCGGACGTCCCTGTCGAAAGCGCCAACCCCTTCCCCGGCATCGCCGCCGCGATCTCGCGCACCGACGCGAGCGGCCAGCCCTTCGGCGGCTGGCGCCCCGAGGAAGCGGTCAACCGCGAAACCGCGCTCGACGGCTTCACCCGCACTGCCGCTTATGCGGGCTTTGCCGAGGACCGCATCGGCACGCTGATGCCCGGCATGCGCGCCGACTTCCTGATCGTCGACAGCGACCCGATGCTCGCCAGCCCCGACGAGATCCGCCGCATGACGCCGCTCGAAACCTGGATCGGCGGCTATCGTTATTACAAGAAGGGCAACTGACGGCGTGCCAGCGACCCGCCTGATCCCGCGCCGCGTCGCCAAGCCATGGGGCCGCGACGACATCGGCCCGCTGTTCGATGCAGGCGGCGAGCGGATCGGCGAAATCTGGTTCGAACTGCCCGCGGGCTCGCCCGAACCCGCGCTGCTCGTCAAATATCTCTTCACCTCCGAAGCGCTGTCGGTGCAGGTCCACCCCGACGACGCGCAAGCACGCGCCGCCGGCGCGCGGCAGGGCAAGGAGGAGGCGTGGGTGATCCTCGACGCCGAGGATGACGCGGTGATCGGCCTCGGCCTCGAACAGCGTGTGTCACCCGATCGGCTCCGCGCTGCCGCGCTCGACGGCAGCATCGAAGACCTCATCGACTGGAAAGCCATCGCGCCGGGCGATCATTTCCACGTCACCCCCGGCACGATCCACGCGATCGGCGGCGGGCTGACGCTGATCGAGGTGCAGCAATATGCCGACATTACCTACCGCCTCTACGACTATGGCCGCCCGCGCGACCTGCATCTCGACGAAGCGATGGCCTGTGCCGAAGCCGGTCCCTATCTCACCGCGAACCTGCGCACGCCAATCGCGGTCGGCATCGACCGCCTCGTCGACGGCCCGAAGTTCGTGCTGATCGATGCGCATAGCGAGGATTTCGGCGCGCTGCCCCAACTCGGCGCCCATGGCCCTATCTGGTTCATCCCGATCGACGGCGGCGGCACGGTGGGCGCCGGTCGATGGCAGCCCGGCGAATGCTGGTTGCTCGACGACATCGCCGATCTGGCGACACTCGGCGGCGCCGGCCGCGCGCTGATCGCCTGGGCGACGCGATGACGACGCGCCGCGCCCTCCTCACCGGTCTCGCCGCGCTCCCCGTGGCGACCGCCGTCGCGGCGGCCGAGCGCAAGGAGCGCCGTTCGAAAAAGCGAAAGGACGCCAAACCGACCGTCCAGCATGTCGATGTCGCGGTGATCGGTGCCGGGGTGTTCGGCGCCTGGACCGCCTGGCACCTGCTGCGCGCGGGCAAATCGGTGCGTCTGTTCGACGCCTATGGCGCCGCCAATGCGCGCGCCTCGTCGGCTGGCGAAAGCCGCGTCATCCGCATGGGCTATGGCGCCGACACCATCTATTCCGAGATGGCGCGCGAATCCCTGCCCTATTGGAAAGAGCTGTCCGACAGCGCGAGCGCGCCGATCTTCCACAACACCGGCGTGCTCTGGTTCGCGCCGCAGGGCGACGCCTATACCGCGCAGTCGCTCGCCTGGCTCCAGGCGAACCGCATCGGCCACGAACAGGGCGACGTAAGCTGGCTCCAGAATAAATATCGCCAGATCCAGTTCTACCAGGGCGAAACCGGCATCCTCGAAACCGAAACCGGCGCGCTGATCGCCGCACGCGGCGTGCAGGAAGTGATCGCCGACGCACAGATTACGGTCGAGCCCGTGGTCATGCCCGCGCCGCTCTTGTCGAAGAAGATCCAGCGCCACACGCTGCCCGACGGCGGCACCGCCGACCATCTCGTCTATGCCTGCGGACCCTGGCTCGCCGAAATCTTCCCCCAGCATCTGATGGGCAAGATCGTCGCAACGCGGCAGGAGGTCTATCATTTCGGCGCACCGCAGGGCGACACCCGCTTCGCCCCGCCGAACCTGCCGGTGTGGGCCGATTTCAACAACGGCCGTATCGTCTATGGCATCCCCGACCTCGAAGGCGCGGGGTTCAAGATCGCGATCGACGTGCATGGTCCGGTGGTCGACCCCGACACGCAGGAGCGCGCCCTCACCCCCGCGGGCATCGCCGAGGCGCGCGCCTATGTCGCGCGCCGCTTTCCCGGCCTCGCGACCGCGCCGCTGATCGGCGGGCGCGTCTGCCAATATGAGAACAGTTCGAACGGCGACTATCTGATCGACCGCTTCCCCGGCCAGCCGCATGTCTGGCTTGTCGGCGGCGGCTCGGGTCACGGCTTCAAGAACGGCCCCGCGGTGGGCAAGCGCGTCGCCGCGCATATCCTCGACGAAAACCTGCCCGTCGAACCGCGCTTCAGCTTCGCCAGCAAGGGCACCGTCGCGGCGCGGACGGTTTTCTAATTCCTTGTCATTGCGAGGAGCGAAGCGACGCGGCAATCCCCAGTCCCCGGCCTTGCGCGACATTGAGGGCTGGAGATTGCTTCGCTACGCTCGCAATGACAAAAAAAGCGGGGCCCCAATGAAACTCACCGACTGCCACAATATCGACGATTTCCGCGCCCTCGCGAAGCGGCGCCTGCCCTGGCCGGTGTTCGACTATATCGACGGCGCCGCCGACGACGAGGTCACCCGCCGCCGCAACCGCGCCGCCTTCGACGATTGTGACCTCATCCCCCGCGTCCTCGCAGGGGTGGAGAGCGTCGACATGCGCACCACCCTGTTCGGGCGCGAGATGGCGATGCCGCTCTTCCTCTCGCCGACCGCGCTCCAGCGCCTCTTCCACTGGCAGGGCGAGCGGGCGGTGCTGCGCGCCGCGGCGAACGCCGGCACCGTTGCCGGCATCTCGAGCCTCGCGACGATCAGCCTCGCCGAAGCGGGCGCGCTCACCGACGGCCCCAAGCTGTTCCAGCTCTACGTCCACCATGACGAAGGCCTCAACACCGCGATGCTCGACGCGGCGCGCGCCGCGAAGTTCGACGCCGTCGCGCTCACCGTCGACACGATCGTCGGGGGCAACCGCGAACGCTGCCTGCGCTCGGGCTTCACCTCGCCGCCGCGCTTCACGCCGGGCAACATGCTCAGCTATGCGATCAAGCCCGGCTGGGGCCTCAACTATGTGCTGCGCGAGAAATTCAGCCTGCCCAACCTCGCGACGCATGTCTCCGAAGGGTCGAGCGTGCCCAAATCGGTCGCCGAATATTTCACCTCGATGCTCGACCAGAGCCTCGACTGGAAGCGCGCCGAGGCGATCCGCAAACAATGGGACGGCCCCTTCTGTTTGAAGGGCATCGTCGCGGTAGAGGATGCGCGCCGCGCGGTCGACATCGGCGCGAGTGCGATCATGGTGTCGAACCATGGCGGGCGCCAGCTCGACGGCAGCCGCGCACCCTTCGACGCGCTCGCCGAGATCGTCGACGCGGTCGGCGACAGGATCGAGGTGATCTGCGACGGCGGCATCACGCGCGGGACGCATGTGCTGAAGGCGCTGTCGGTCGGCGCGAAGGCCTGCTCGGGCGGGCGGCTTTATCTCTACGCGCTGGCGGCGGCGGGTGAGGACGGCGTGAGCCGCGCGATCGCCCTGCTCCGCGCCGAGATGGAGCGCGGGATGAAGCTAATGGGGGCGAAGAGCCTCGCGGACCTGTCACGCGACAACCTGCGCTGGCGGTAACCCGGCTCGTCATTGCGAGGAGCGAAGCGACGCGGCAATCCAGAGCTCGCGTAAACCGCCCTGGATTGCTTCGCTTCGCTCGCAATGACGAGGTTTAGGCCGCCACCTCGCTCTTCTTCCCGACCCCGCCCCAGTCGATATTCCGCGTCATGTACATCACGCCCGCGAGCGCGAAGAACATCAGCACCGACCCGATCAGCAGCGAATAGGCCTCGAGGTTGAGCAGCACATAGAGCAGCGCATAAAGCCCGAGCAGCATCGCCGCGAGGAACCGCGCGCGTTTCCAGCTCTTGAGCACCGCCGCACTATACGCCGCGAGCAAGCCGATGATCGCGCCCGCCGCGAGCAGATAGGCGAACAGGAAACCGATCACCTCGGCGAAGGCGAGCAGCAGCACGAAGAACAGCACGAGCGCCACACCGGTCAGCAGATATTCGGCCGCCGCGACGCGCGCACCGGCGATGACATCGAACATCAGGAAGGCGACGAAGGTGAAGCCGATGAACAGGAAACCATATTTGATGCTGCGATCGACCTGGCTGTAGAGGTCGACCGGCTCGATCAGGCTGATCGCGATCGCCTTGGCGGTACCGCCCGACGCCTCGCTCGCGCCGTCGGCGGCCGCCGCGACGGCTTCGACCGCGGCGGTTTCGACATATTGGTCGCGCCCGCCGCCATAACTCACCTCCGGCGCCGACAGGTCGCCGGTCAGCACCTGCGCCTGTCCGAGCGCGAGGTTCGGGATCGCATAGGTCGCGGTGAAGCCGTTCCCCGTCACGCTGCGCGTCGCGGGCAGGAAATCGCCGCCGAAGCTGGGGTTCGGCCAGCTCGACTTAACCGTCCAGCGCGTATCGACCCCGCGCGGGACCAGCCGGAAATCACCCAAGCCCCGCACCCCGATCTTGTAATCGACCTTCATCGGCGCGCCGCCGGTCCAGTCGACGAAGGCGAAGGTTCCCGAATTGCCGGTCGAGAGCAGCCCCTTGCCGGGCTGCAGCGGCACCGCGGTGCCGTTCACCGCCAGGCTGTTGCCGTCGACGAGGCCGCGCGCGTCGCTGACGCCGAGCCGCAGTTCGGCGCGGTCGAGCAACAGCGCCTCGCGCGCCACGCCATAGCGCGCGATGTCGGCGGGCAGCACGAAATCGGCGCTCCCCGAAATCTGGCTTTCATAGACGACGGTCTCGTAAATCGCCTTCTTGCGCGTCTCGGGCTTGATGACGACGTCGGCCTTGTTCGCCTGCGGCGAGAGATAGAGGTTTCGAAGAACGGTCACCGACCGCGTCACATCGCGGCCATTTTCGGTCACCGTCTGTGTCTCGGTCGCCCGATAGGGGATGACGATCACCGGCCCGGCGATCGTCTGTTGCCCGCCCCAGCCCTGCCCGATCGACGCCTGCGCGGTCTGCGCCTGTTCCTGCCGGTCCCACAGCAGCCCATAGACCATCAGCAGCGGCACCATCAGCGCAACCGCGATGAGCACCGCGATCACCAGCTTCACGCCCGGCGAGCGTTCGCCCTTTTCGCGGGGCGGATTGGGGGATGACGGGACGGGGGAACGGACGCGGCTTGGGGCATGGGGGACTCCTCTCGCTCAACTCGTCGCTGGAAATAAACGGTTCATCGACAGCGTCAAGCGACTTGCGATGTGTCGCGGGAATGCTATCGCTGCATCGGGGTATCGCGACGCACGGGGGACAGAAGGTTGCGACGACCATGACTGCGCAAGAGGGGGACGCGTCGAACGAGCGCCCCTACGACATCTTCGTCAGCTACAGCCGCGCCGATGCGGACAAGGCGATGCAACTGCGCGACCTGCTGCTCGCGCGCGGCCATCATGTGTTTTTCGATGCCGAGGGGATCGACGCCGGCGCCGAATTTCCCGACGTCATCGACCGCGCGGTCAAGGGCGCCGGGGTCGTGCTCGGTTGCTGGACCCCCGCCGCGATCCAGCGCCGCTGGGTGCGCATCGAAAGCCGCATCGGGCTCGACCGCGGTTCGCTCGTCGCGATCGCGCTCGACAAGATCGATCCCGAGGCGCTGCCCGCCGAATTCTATAACGTCAACGTCCTCGACATGTCGGGCTTCGACGGCAGCGAGGCGCATCCGGCGTGGCAGCGCGTGCTCGTGGCGATCGACCGGCGGCTGAAGAAGACCGGCGCCGCGCCGCCAACCGACGACATTCGCCCCGCAGGCCCGCAGAAGCGCCGCTTCTCCCCGCTCGCACTCGGCGGCGCAGCCGCGCTCGCGATCGCCACGGTCGCGGGCGGCGGCTGGTATTTTGCCGGCAGCGGCCCGTCCTTCGACCAGGCCGCCACCGCCGCGAGCTTCGACAAGACGGTCAAGACCACCGAACCCGTCATGGCCAACGCCCTTGTCAGCGCGCTGAACGACGTCGAGACCACCAACAACGGCAAGGTCTTCTGGGCGCTCGCCCAGCTCATCGCGGTCGAAAAATCGCCGAGCGCCGAGGAACTCGCGCGCTTCGAGGCGGCGGTGACCAAATTCCTCGGCGGCTCCTGCCATTGCGTGATGGTCGAGGGCGCGCCCTTCACCATCGTCTCGACCTGGACGCTGACCGCTTATGGCGTGATGGACCGCGCGCCCCCTGCACCGGTGGTCGACGCGCTGCTCGCCGCGCAAAATCGCGAAGGCTGGTGGTCGAGCACGATGGACGCCGCCGACCGCCCCGACAATGCCGCCACTTATATCACCGCGCTGTCGGTCATCGCGCTGCGCGACATCGACCCGGTGCTGAAGGCCGATCCGGCGTTGCAGGCGAAGGTCAGGGCGGCGCGCGCCCGCGCGGTCGAATGGCTCAAGAAACGCCGCCCGCGCGCCGGGGTCAACTGGTCCGACTATCCCGACAACAGCCTGCGCACCGAGGCGCCGTCGGTGTCGGCGATGGCGACGCTCGCGCTGTTGCCCGAGGTTGGCGCGGCCGAGGCGAAGGAGATCGCCGAAACCTATGTCGCGGGGATCGACAAGCTGTCGCCGGTCGACCAGAATATCTCGAACGACGTCAACGTCATCCGCGCCGGCGGCGACACCTATGTCGACACCTATCGCCACGTGCCGTTCGGCTGGGAAGTCTATGCGCTGGGGAAAAGCTATCCGCTGTTAAGCGGCGAGGCCGCGACCAAGGCGGCCGGTCTGCTCGATCAGGCGAAGGCGGTCAGCCTCTCCGACCCCAAGCTCGCACGCCAGGACTGGATGCTCGCCGAACAATTCCTCGGCCTGCGCGGCGCGCGCGACGCGCTGGCGGCGAAGAAGCCTTAGCCTGGAAGCACCGACCGGTCCGGGGTGGCTTCCCCAGACCGCCCCCTCTTCCGTTCGTGTCGAGCGAAGTTTATATGGCGGCTTGCCCATTTCCGCCCATTGTCACTCCTAAACAGAAAAAGGCCGGCGAACGCCGGCCCTTTCCGTCGAGAGAGAAAAGGGAGGCGGCCTCCCCCCAGAGGCCGCCTCCGGGCCCGGCGTCAGAAAGAGGCGCCGAGCGAGAAGAGGACCGCACCGTCGGCACCCACGGCTTCCTTGTAGCCAAGGGTCTTGGGGGCGTCGGTGTTGACGTAGGAAATGCCGAGCGTCAGCATCTTCCAGGTGAAGTCGACCCCGACCGAATAGTCGAACACTTCGCCGTCGAGCCCGCCGAGGAAGCTGTCGCTCTTGGCATAGCCGAGATGGCCCTTCAGCTTGATCGGGGTATCGGGGATCGCGACGCCGACATCGCTGTACAGATAGATGCCGCTGGCGTCGCCGAGCGAATCCTGGCCGCCGGGCGCCCAGGCGACGCCGCCCTTGATCGACGCCGGGCCGACGGTGCCGGTCAGCGACGCATAGGGTTCGATCACGGTGGTGTTGCCGACGCCGGGATAGAGATAGAGCGTCGCGCCGATGTCGCCGACGAGGCCCGAGGTCAGTTCGGTCGAATAGCCGCCATAGACGTCGATTTCGGTGCCGTTGTTAAAGCCGATGCTCGAACCCCAGGTGCCGACATAGAGGCCGCTTTCATGCGTGATCGTGAAAGTGCCCTGGATCGCCGCTTCTTCGTTCGACTGGCTGAAACCGCGGAAACGATAGTCGCTGACCACCGTTGCACCACCGGTGATGGTGATGCCGTCGGTGTCTTCTTCTGCGTCCTGGGCGTAGGCGGCCTGCGGAACGGCAACGGCGGCGAGAAGCATGCCGAGGCATGCGCGGGAGAGTTTCTTCATGGACAGATCCCCAAATGGAAAAACGGATCGTCCCTGCCTGCTGCGTGACAGCCAGCCTCTGTATCGGGCCGGTCCGGTCATGCGTGCGTCTCTTTTGGGCAAGTTGCTGCGCCGCACAATCGAAAAAGTTACGGCCCCTGTCTTAAAAAGGGCCGATGTGACAATTATGCAACAATTACCTTGCGTCAGACCGGTTTCACCCGAAACAATATTACGTCGGCCAGAAGGAGCTAGAAGGAAAAACCGAGCGAGGCGACGACCGTCGCGTCATAGCGCCGGTCGATCGCCTTCACCCCGGTCTTGCGCACATCGGTGTCGACATATTTCAGCCCGAGGGTGAAGCGGTCGAAGGTTGCGCTCGCGCCGAGCGACCAGTCGCGATAATCGCCCCCCGGTGCCAGCGCACCGTCGCTATGACCGACGCTGGCCTTCAGCGTCACCGGCGTGTTCGGAATGCCCGACGACAGGCCGAGCCTCAGATAGAGATTGTCCGCATCGCCGAGCGCCGCCTGGTCCCAGGCATAAGCCACCATCCCCGTCGCCTCGACCGGCCCCAGCATATAGGACAGGCGCGCACTCGCTTCGCCGAAATCGCTCGGTCCAAAAGCCTTGTCGCCGTAGGGATACCAATAATAGGTGGCCCCCAGGTCGAGCCGCGTGCCCGACGCGATCTGGGCCTCATAGCCGCCATAAAGCTGCGCCTCGACATCGCCCCGCGCCGGCCCGGCGTCGATATTCGACCCCCAGGCGCCAAGGTAGAAGCCGCTGTCGTGGGTGACCGTGATCGTCGGCTGCACCGCGACGTCCTTGTCCGACAGCGAGAGGCCGCGGAAGCGATAGTCCGACACCAGATCGACCCCGCCCGACACCGACAGCGCGCTCGACGGCGGGTCGGTGATCTCCTGCCCGGCGGCGGGAACGGCGAACAGGAGCGCCGGGACGGCAAGCAGGCGAAGCATGGAAAATCCTTGGGGTGTTTGGGGGGAGCGCGACCTTGGCGGCGTGCGATGGCCGACGCAACCTAATCCGTCGCCCCCGCGCAGGCGGGGCCGCAATCGGCCTTGCGCTACTCCTCCAGCGGCCCCCGCCTGCGCGGGGGCGACGATGAATAGAAAGCTTCATCCCGCCACAATCCTGCTCTAAAGACCTCCCACCCCCTCCCGAGGACCGAAGAATGAGCGATCACAACCCCGGCCTGCGCCCCTGGCGCGACATCGCGCGGCGCACCAGCCGCCAGATCATGGTCGGCACCGTCCCCGTCGGCGGCGGCGCGCCGATCACGGTGCAGACGATGACCAACACGCTGACCAGCGATGCGGTCGCGACGATCGACCAGATCCGCCGCTGCGAAGAGGCCGGCGCCGACCTGATCCGCGTCTCCTGCCCCGACACCGATTCGACCGCCGCGCTCGGCAAGATCGTCCGCGCCGCACGCGTACCGATCATCGCCGACATTCATTTCCACTATAAGCGCGCCTTGGAAGCCGCCGACGCCGGCGCCGCGTGCCTGCGCATCAACCCCGGCAACATCGGCAGCAGTGAACGCGTCGGCGAGGTCGTCCGCGCCGCCAAGGCCAATGGCTGCGCGATCCGCATCGGGGTCAACGCGGGCAGCCTCGAAAAGGATCTGCTCGAAAAATATGGCGAGCCCTGCCCCGAGGCGCTGACCGAAAGCGCGCTCGACCATATCAAGCTGCTCCAGGACCATGATTTTCACGAATACAAGGTCGCGGTGAAGGCGAGCGACGTCTTCCTCGCCGTCGCCGCCTACATGCAGCTCGCCGATGCGGTCGACTGCCCGCTGCACCTCGGCATCACCGAGGCGGGCGGCCTCATCGGCGGCACCGTCAAGTCGGCGCTCGGCATCGGCAATCTGCTCTGGGCCGGCATCGGCGACACGATCCGCGTCAGCCTCTCGGCCGAACCCGAGGAGGAAGTGCGCGTCGGATACGAGATTCTGAAATCGCTGGGCCTGCGCACCCGCGGCGTCCGCGTGGTGTCGTGCCCCAGCTGCGCGCGGCAGGGCTTCGACGTCATCCGCACCGTCCAGGCGCTCGAAGAGGCGCTCGGCCACATCAAGACCCCGATGTCACTCTCGGTCCTCGGCTGCGTCGTCAACGGCCCCGGCGAGGCGCGCGAGACCGATATCGGCATCACCGGCGGCGGCAACGGCAAGCATATGGTCTATCTCTCGGGCGTCACCGACCATCATGTCCAGGACGCCGACATGATCGCGCATGTCGTGAAGCTCGTCGAAGCCAAGGCCGCCGAGATCGACGCGGGCAGCGCGGTGAGCATGGACACCCTCCACGGCAAGGCCGCGTGAAGGCGAAGACCGACATCGTCATCGAACCTCCGGTCGCGCGAAAAGCCGCCGCCACCGGCGCGACGGCGACCGGCGCCGCAGCGCTCGGCGCGGGCCATGTCGCCGCGCTCGCCATCGGTCGCCTCCGCATCGGCAAGGCGCGCATCCGCAAGCTGCGCATCGACGAGCTCGAGGTCGGCAGGGTCGTCCGGCTCGGCGAGGACAAGCCTTGATCCTGCGCGGCGCCGTTCCGCTGATGCTCGCTGTCACGCTGGCGGGATGCGGCAGCGGTGAAACGGAAAAGGCAGCGATCCCGACCTATATCGACCCGGCGCTGGTTCCCCGGATTCAACAAGCCGTCACGACAGCCTGCCTCTGCGCGCGCTCGAAGGGCCCGAGCAGCGAAGCATCCTGCTGGGCGGAGGTCAACGAGACGATCGCCAAATACCGGCACGACGGCGGCGCCGATTCGGCCTGCGCCGCGGGATCTTCGTCGATCCTGACCTTCGACCGCAAGGGACAGCCGGCACCCGACGATACGACGGTGGTGCATACAACCGCGGGTCCGTCGATGACGATCACGACCACATTCCCTTACGGCGCCTGTTCATGGGACGAAGTCCCGGCCAAAAAAGCCGAATATGAGCGCCAAACTGGCAATCCGGGCTGCGGATGACGGCGCGCGCTAGGCCGCAACGCGGTCCTGTACGAAGACCGTTCCGGATCGCCCTCCTCGCGCTCCTGCTCCTCCTCGTCATCACGATCGCGCTCTGGCGCATCACCAAGCTGCCCTGCTGGCAGATGGTCGGCGAGGTCACCTGCCGCATCGAGACCGGCGAGAAGATCGTCGCCCTGTCCTTCGACGACGGCCCGACGCCCGAGGGGGTCGATGCGGTCATCGACGAACTGGCGAAGCGCCGGGTCCATGCGACCTTCTTCCTCATCGGCAGCAAGATGGCGCGCTACCCCGAACTGGCGAAGCGCCTGCTCGCCGCGGGGCACGAACTCGGCAACCACAGCTGGTCGCACAAGCGGATGATCGGGCGGTCGCAGGCGTTTTACCGCGAAGAGATCGCGCGCACCGACGCGCTGCTGCGCGCTGCCGGAGTGGCGCATCCGACCTTGTTCCGCCCACCCTTCGGCCGCCGCCTCGCCGGCCTGCCGCTCGCGGTCGAGCAGGAAGGGTATCGCAGCATCACCTGGGACGTCGCCGACGACGCGGTGCACAACATCACGCCCGAAACCTATGCCCGCGACATCGTGTCGCGCGCACGGCCGGGGTCGATCATCCTGATCCATCCGATGTACCGCGGCAACAGGGTCGAACGTGCCGCGGTGCCGCTGGTCCTCGACGGACTCGCTGCCAAAGGCTATCGCATCGTCACGGTCGGCGAATTGCTGAAGGGGGAACAGCCCGAATGACCACCGCATCCAAGGCCATGACGATCCTTCGCACGATCCTCTCCGCCGTCGCCCAATATCTCACGCTCAGCGCCAGCCTGTTCTGGGTCGGCCCGATCGTCGTCGCACTCGTCGTCGTTCCCGAATTCGCGCAGCATGTCGCCGAAATCCACCTCGGCATGTTCGACAGCGTCGCCGCCGCGAAGCTCGCCGGCAACGATCCGCTGCGCTGGGCCTTCGGCTATGCGAAGATCGCCGGACTCGTCCTGACCTTCATCGCCTCGGCGCGCTTCTGGTGGTGCCGCGCGCACGGCGGGCGCTGGTACGATATTCGCCGGCTCGCATGGGTACGGTTGGTGATCGGTTTTGTGCTGTTCATGGCGATCGGATCGATCGGCGAGCTTTTTGCGCTGATCGCCGACCGGAAAGCGCCGGTCGCGGTCTCGATCGTCTTCAGTCTGCTCTCGCTGCCCTTCCTGTTCGTGATGCTCGCGGGGCTGTTCGGCGACCGTATCACCCCGATGAAGGCGCTGATCGCCAAAAGCTGGCCGTGGCTCCTGTTGCTCGCCTTGCTCCTGCCGCTCGTCTTCGCGCCGCTATCGTGGCTGCACGGGATGAACCACAAATGGGCGCTTGGCGCGCCCGATGCCATGGTTTGGGCGCTGATGATCTTCGACTCGCTCGTCGTCGGGCTGATGGCGTCGTCGGTCGGCGCGGCGCTGTTCGTCGCCTATGATCGGTTTCACCGGGGGAATGCCTCATGACAAATTCAAAGCTCGACGCGCTAGACCGTCTCGCCCAGCTGCTCCTGCTGGTCGCGGCGCTCACCACCCTCGCCAACGGCCTCTTCATGTTGGCGAGGCCGCTCGACTGGTATGTGTTCGTGCCCACCGTCGTCACCACCGGCCCGCCGAACCAGCATTTCATCCGCGACATCGGCCTCGCCTATATCGGCTCGGGCCTGATCCTGCTCTACGCGACCGCCAACCCGATCCGCCGCTGGCGCGCCGCGATCGTTGGCGGGCTGTGGCTCGCGCTCCACGGCGCGCTCCACATCTATGAGGTCGCCACCGGCATCTGCGGCCCCGCGACCTTCTGGGCCGACGCCCCGGCCGTGATCGGCCAGCCCGCACTCGTCATCGCCGCGCTCGCGATCCTTGGCGCACGCGGGCGCATCGGGCGCGGCAGCCAAGGCTGAGCGAGGCGGCCAAGCCCCACCACCGGAAGGTCCGTTACCGACCGGATATTTCTTGCAACGCAAGCCATCCGGATTAATATTCGGAAGTATTCATAATCATAATGTGGGTCGAATCGAATATTTCCGGCACCGATTGCCGGAAGTGGAAGAGTGGTGCGGCCCGCGCAGACGCAAGTCGGCATGAAATGCCTGACCGATTGCGCGCCACCCGCCTTCCATTTCCTGCATTTCGTGCGCGCCGTTCGCAAGGAACAACATTGGCGGAAAAATGAGAAAGCATAAGGAATTGCAACTTTAACCCGGGAGAAAGCTGATGAAACTGACGGCTGGCCAACGCTTGATCTGTGATCGCGTCATCAATGTTTTCGAAACCGGGACAGTCGGCGGCAAATATGGCGCGATCAGCATCTTCAAGGATGGCCCGGGCGATATCCGGCAGATCACCTATGGGCGGTCGCAGACGACCGAATATGGCAATCTGAAACGCCTCGTCGAAATGTATGTCGCGGCGGATGGCTCGCTGGCGGCGGAGTTTTCGCCCTATCTGCCCAAGATCGGTACTGTCGCGCTGGTCGATGACGAACGGTTCAAATCGCTCCTGCGCAAAGCCGGCAACGAAGACCCCGTCATGCGGCAGACGCAGGATCGTTTCTTCGACGAAATCTATTTCCAGCCTGCGCAAAAATGGGCCGATGCGAATGGCTTCACGCTGCCGTTATCGATGCTCGTCATCTACGACAGCTTCATTCATAGCGGACGTATTCGCAAGGAACTGCGCGATCGCTTTCCCGAGGCGACCCCCGCTGCAGGCGGACGCGAGAAGGTCTGGATCGAACAATATGTCAACATCCGCGACGAATGGCTGCAGACGCACCGAAATCCGGAGGTCCGACCATCGGCCTATCGCACGCGAGATTTTCAGCGCGAGGTCAGGCGGGGCAATTGGAAGCTCGACCAGATTCCGTTCATGGCCAATGGCACGCCCGTCAATGACGATGGCGCCGCGCCCCCGGCAACCCTCGTCGCGGCCGTGGCACCCGCCCCAATCGCAGCCCTGCCGAGCCGCACCGACATGTTGCGGCAGCTTGCCGGAAGCGTCGGTGCCATCGCCCCGGTCGAAAGGCTGATCGCCTATCGCGACAAATATCGGCCGACCAGCAATCCCCGCTATTGGGCAGTCGTCAATTTCGACCTCCATTCGGCCAAACCGCGCCTGTTTTTGTTCGACTGCGTCGGCGGCACGGTGTCGAAACATCTCTGTGCCCATGGACGCGGCTCGGAGGGGCCGGAGGACGACGGTTATGCCGAAGTCTTCTCGAACGCCGACGGATCGAATTGCACCTCGCTGGGTATTTACCATTGCGACCTCACCTATGTCGGCGCGCACGGCAAATCGCTCTACCTTGATGGGCTTGAGGCCACGAACACCAATGCCCGCCGCCGCCACATCGTCATGCACGGCGCCGACTATGTATCACCAAGCGTCATCGCGCAGACCGGCCGCATCGGCCGCAGCCTCGGTTGCCCGGCTATCGAAATGGGCGATGTGGCCAAGGTGATCCCCGCGCTGATGGGTGGCTCGCTGCTCATTCACTGGAAATCCTGAGCGGCGCACGGACCGCGCTCGGGCGGCGGAAATTTGCGTCTGGACGGTGAATTACGGGCCGGGCAAAGAGGCGGCGCGCGCCGTAGGCGACCATTCAGGAGACCGCTTTGACCCTCGCCATCCGCCCCGCCACGCCCGCCGACCTACCGCTGATCGCGCAGTTCATCCGCGACCTCGCCGATTATGAAAAACTCGCGCATGAGGTGCGCTTCGACGAGGCAGTGCTCGGCGACCGGCTGTTCGGCGCACGACCCTATGCCGAGGTGGTGATCGGCGAGATCGACGGGGCGCCGCAGGGCTTCGCGCTCTTCTTCCACAATTTCTCGACCTTCGAAGGCAAGCCGGGGATCTATCTCGAGGATCTGTTCGTCCGCCCCGCCGCGCGCGGATCGGGGCTCGGCAAGGCGCTGCTCGCGCATCTCGCGAAGCTCTGCGTGGAGCGCGACTGCGCGCGCCTCGAATGGTCGGTGCTCGACTGGAACGCCCCGGCGATCGGTTTCTACCAGAGCCTCGATGCGAAGCTGATGGACGAATGGACCGTGATGCGCGTCGACGGCGACGCGCTGACCAGGCTGGCACGCAGCTAACTCCCCTCCCTGCAAGGGAGGGGTTGGGGGTGGGTCGCGAGCAAAGCGAGCGTCCGCGCTGTCCGCCCTACCCACCCCTTGCAGGGAGGGGAAATCTCACCCCGGCTTCTTGAACCGCAGCACGAACTGGTCAGTCCTGCCCTTGATCGCATCGTCGAACACCGGCAGCGTGCGTGTATCAGCCTTGTTGATCAGCATCGGGCTTTCACCCTCAAGCACGAAGCCCGCCGCGAGCACCTCGGCCTTCACCGCCTCGGCGTCGATGCGGTGCAGCGTGTCGACGTCGCGCAGCCCCGATCCCGCCGCCGCGCTATGGTCGAGCACGACATAATAGCCGCCGGGCTTGAGCGCCGCGAACGCCGCCTTGTTGATCCGCGCGGCGCCATCGGCGGGGACCTTCGGCCCTTTCAGGTCGTGATAGTTGCGCGACGTCCAGACGACGTCGGCGACACCCGCCGGGGCAATGTCGTCGAGCTTGCCGGTGAACACCTCGATATTGCCGCGCCCCGGTTCGGCGGCGATCGCCTGCGCCTTCGCCGGGTCGCGCAGCTCGGTCGCATAGACCTTGCCCTTCGGCCCCACCGCGTTCGAAAAGATGCGGGTGAAATAGCCCTCGCCGGGCAGGATTTCGACGACGGTGTCGCCGCGCTTGATCCGCGCGAACTTGACCATCATCCCGGGCTTGCGATTCACATCCTGCGCCTTGTCGGCGGCGGGGCGGCCGGGCTCGACCGCCGCGACCTGCGCGTGCGCGGGTTCGACCGGCAGCGCGACCGCTACCCCGGCGACGGCGAGCCCGAAGGCGGCGAAAAAATAGCTGGTGCTGCGAAGCAGTGCCGGACGCGACATGATATTCCTCCCTTTGTGGCGACAGATGACAGCAGCTAGACGCCAGCAACCTGATGATCGGATGCACGCGCGGTATAGAGAATTTTCGCAGCGCCTAGGCGTGTTGTTAGACCAACACACTTGCCACGCCGACGAACGGACGAACGGCGCGGCGGGCCGCACCAACGACGCCAATCAATCCGGCAAATCGGGGTGCGGTCAGCCCGCGGGCTTGGGGCGCCGCCGCTCCATCGGCCAGCCCGGCTTGTGCGCGTCGGACAGGCGCTTCGCCTCGGCGGCATCGACGCCCAGCTCGGTCAGCGCGCGTTCGAGCGCCTCTGCGGGGGCGACCTGGATGTCGGGCAGCACGCCGCTGCCTTCCCAATCCTTGCCGGTCGTGGGATCATAGGTGCGCCCGACCGGGATGAAGGCGCCATAGCCGCCGCCCAGATCCTCGCCGAACCCGAAATGATTGGCACCCGCGGTCGGATCGCCGACCAGCACGCCGCGCCCGGTATGCTTCATCGCGAGCGCAAAATGCTCGGCCGCCGACGCGCTCGCGCCCGAGGTCAGCACATAGACCTTCGCATCGCGCAGCCGCGTGTCGCTATTCGGCGTCGCCCAATGTTCGCGCGTCACCATCGCCGCATCGCCCGTGACCGGCCGCATCGACGGCACCCCGTCGATCGGCGATCCGCCGCGCGCATCGACCGAGGCGCGCGTCGCCATCGTCACCAGCCGCGTCTCCTGGCCGAACAGCCAGGGAAAGATGACGTCCATCTGCGCGAGCCCGCCGCCATTATGCGTCCGGATGTCGAAAATGATCGCCTTCGCATCGGCATGGTCGGCCATGAACTTGGCGGCTTCGGCGGTCACCGCGGCATCGTCGGGAAAGACGTTGAAGCGGACGAAGGCGATGCCGGGGGCGATCCAGCCCGGCTGCTCGACCGGGACCTTTTTCGGGCGCGGCATCGGCGCGGGCGCGCCGGGCACTGCTCCCGCCGGCGGGGCGGCGAGCGGCGTGCGCAACCGCAGATGCCCGTCGGGCGACACCGCATTGATATCGGCGTCGATCGCGCGGCCGAGCGCCTCGCCGGTCAGCGGCGCATAGCGGCCCGCCTTGATCGCGGCGCGGATCGCGGCGGCATAACGCTCGCCGGTCTCGGGATAGACATAGTCGCGCGCCAGCAGCGCGGCATAGGCTTCGGCGACGGCATTGCCGCTCACCGGCGCGGCCTCGTCGGCGGCGAGCGCCGGGGATGACGCGGCAAGCGGTAACGCCGCCATCCCCGCAAGCAAAAGGGCAGGAAAAAGGCGCGGCGAACGAATCATCTTGGTCTCCAATCCAACCCCGGTCGGACGAAGGTGTATCACATCATCAATACAGATCAACTACATTTGTAGTCGAACGCGATTCACGGCTTCTTGCGCGCGAACCAGATCAGGAACACGCCGACCACCGCGAGCACCGTGCCGTTGCGCGTCCAGGTCGTGTCGCCGAGCATGAAACTGCTCGCCGGCCAGCGCACGATGTCGAGTCCCTGCAGGATCCACAGCCCGCCCATCATGATCGCCGCGATCCCGATGACCGCGATAATGCCCTTCGCTGCACCCATGCCCGCTCTCCCCTATCGGCGCTGCAGTCCGATCAGCGGCCGCAGCCAGGTGATGCTGCGCCCGATCCGGTAGAAAAGCCAGCATCCCGTGACGGTCGCCGCGAGCAGCACGAGGAACGACGGCAACGCACCGACCCCCGCCTGTAACAGCCACCAGCCGACCACAACGATGATCGTCTGGTGAATGATGTAGAATGGGAACACCGCCTCGGCGAGCATCGCGCGCTTCGGATGGTCGCGGTTCCACCAGCGATCGGCAATCCCGACCAGTGCGACGATCACCAGCCAGCCGTTGATATTGCGCGCGACATGATAGGGCAGGAACACCCAATCGGGCGCGACCGTGTCGCCCGGCCATGTTCCTTCGACCCACGCGACGGGAACGAAGGCGAGCAGCCCGACGACCAGCGCGACCTTCCACCAGCGCGCGACCGCTTCGAACAATATGGGCCGCACGCGCAGCAGCCAGCCGATGCCGAAGGCGGCGAGATAATGGAGGTGCGACGGCCCGTCGTCGAACAGCGCGTGCGTCTCGTCATGGTCGGGAAAGGCGAGGTAGAGCGCGATCCACCAGAAAGCCGGCACGACCAGCAGCCGCCACCCGCCGAGAAGGTGCGCCGCGCCGTCGGCGATCCGCGCCCGCGCTGCGGCGGGGATCAGCGCCAGCAACAGTGCCGCGAGCATCGTATAGACCCACAGGTACACGACGAACCACAGATGCTGCCAGGTCGGCAGCGCGATGCCGTCGATGAACCGGAAGCCGAAATAATCGTGCAGCCAGAAATACAGGAAGCCGTGCGGATAGCCGTGCTGGCCCTTGAGGTCGATCCATGGCTGCGGCGGGACGATCACCGCCATGCCGAACACTAGCGGGATCAACAGCCGCGCGCTGCGCGATTTCGCGAAACCGCCCGGACCGCCGAGCTTCGCGAACAGCGCCGCGCTCGCATAACCCGACACCAGGAACAGCAGCGCAAGCCGCCAGCTGTTCGTCGCGAGCATCGGGATCGCCACCCAGTCCAGCGGCTGGGCGATCTTCACATGCCAGCCCCACGGTACGAAATACATGCCGATATGATAGAGGATCAACAGCCCGAACGCCCCGATGCGGAGCCAGTCCATCCCGTAATGGCGTTGCGTGCTCATCGGCCCCCTCACCCCGTCATTGCGAGCGCAGCGAAGCAATCCAGAGCGGGTTACGCAACCCTGGATTGCTTCGCTGCGCTCGCAATGACGAATTTACCGGAGAACCCGCCACGCCAGTTCGGCAAACTCGCACAAGAGCGGCCGCGTATCGCGCGGGTCGATGATATCCTCCACCCCATATTTCTCCGCCGTGCGGAACGGCGATCGCACGCGGTTCAATCGTTCGCGGATCGCTTCCAGATGCGCCGCGGGGTCCGCCGCCGCCTCGAGCTCGCTCTTGTACGCGACCTCGACCCCGCCCTCGATCGGCAGGCTGCCCCAGTCGCCCGAGGGCCAGGCGAAGCGGTACTGGAAACGCTCGGCGTTCGACATCGCGCTTCCCGCGATCCCGTAGGCGCGGCGCACCACCACCGACGCCAGCGGCACCGTCGCGCGGTAAATGGCGTTCATCGCCTGCACCCCGTAACGGATCGTCCCCGTCCGCTCGGCCTCGCCGCCGATCATGAAGCCCGGATTGTCGACCAGATGCACGATCGGCAGCCGGAACTGGTCGGCCATCTTGACGAAGCGCTCGGCCTTCTCGCTCGTCTTCGCGTCCCACGACCCGCCAAGGAACGACGGATCGCTCGCCAGCACCGCGACCGGATAGCCGTCCAATCGCGCAAAGGCGGTGATCGCGGCTCGCCCCCAGCGCGCGCCCATCTCGAAAAAGCTGCCCTGATCGAACACCGCACCCGCGATGCGCCGCATCGAATAGACCTGCTTCGCCTCGCGCGGGACGATCGAGAGCAGGCTTTCCTCGCGCCGGTCGATCGGATCGCGGCATTCGGTCCGCGCCGCGCGGTCGTGGATCGACGAGGGCAAATACGACAAAAAGCGCCGCGCCGCCGCGAACGCCTCAGCCTCGCTCGCGACCTCGTCGTCGACCACGCCGTTGCGCGTATGCACGTCGACCCCGCCCAGTTCCTCGCGGTCGAGCGTATCGCCGATCGCCGCCGCGACCGCCGGCCCCGCCGCGAACAGCTGCGACAGCCCACGCACCATGATGCTGTAATGGCTCGCCACCACCCGCGCCGCGCCCAGCCCAGCGGTCGGTCCCAGCGCCAGCGCCACCACCGGCACGGTATCCAGATTGGCGATGATCTCATGCCACCCCGGAACATGCGGAATATAGGTATAGCCCATATCCTCGAGCGTCTTCACCGACCCACCGCCGCCGGTGCCGTCGATCATGCGGATCAGCGGCAGGCGATATTCATGCGCCATCGCCTCGCACTGGACGAATTTGCGGTGCAGCGCCGCATCGGCCGCGCCGCCGCGCACGGTGAAATCGTCGGCCGAGGCGACGACCGGCCGGCCGTCGATATTGGCGCGGCCGAAGATGAAGTTCGACGCCGCCAAGTCTTCGAGTTCGCCATCGGCGTCATATTTTCCACGCCCCGCGATCTTGCCGATCTCGCGAAAGCTGCCGGGATCGACGATCGCATCGAGCCGCGCCCGCGCGTCCATCTTGCCGCGCCCGTGCTGGCGCGCGACCTTTTCATCCCCGCCCATCTTCTCGGCCATGGCGCGGCGCGCGGCGAGTTCGTCGACTTCTTTTTTCCAGCTCATGGGAGGAAGGCTATCTTACGTTGACGGAAACGTCATGCGAAACCTATCGTCGGTCCATGACGCGCAAAATCGCCCTCGCTTTCGCCGCCCTGCTGCTCCCGCTGACGCCCGTTTCAGCCAACGAAGACGCGCCGCTCCGCAGTATTCCCGGCGTTGAACAACCCTATCAAACCACCGCCTTCGATCCCGATGCCGACGCGATGGCGGCGGTCGACGCAGCGCTCGATGCGGCACGCCGGTCGGGCAAGCGCGTGTTGCTCGTGATGGGGGCGAACGATTGCCACGACAGCGCCTGGCTCGCCAATGCGGTGACCAGCGCCGACCTCGCCGCCACCCTCGCCACCCGCTACCATATCGTCTTCGTCGATATCGGCATGCCGCAGGTCGGGCGCGGCCGGAACCCGGAAATCCCGACGCGCTTCGGCTTCAGGAAAATCAAGGGCACGCCTACGGTCGCGATCCTCGACGCGCGCGGCCATGTCCTCAACCGCAAGGCGGCGCCCAAATGGCGCAACGCCGCGAGCCGCAATATGACCGAAATCCAGACCGAATTGATGCAATAGGGAGAGAGACATGGCCGAGATCAACCTTGCGGGGCGCACCGCGCTCGTCACCGGCGCGTCGCGCGGCATCGGCCGCGGCATCGCGCTGGCGCTGGCGAGGGCAGGCGCCGACATCGCGGTCAACTACACCCGCGACGCCGACGCCGCCGCCGCAACCGTCGCAGAGATCGAGGCGCTCGGGCGCAAGGCCAAGGCCTATCAGGCGTCGGTCACCGACGAGGACGCGTGCGCCGCGATGGTCGCGGACATCGAAACCGACCTCGGCCCGATGTCGATCCTGATCAACAACGCCGGCATCGCCAGCCGCGGCCGCACCGTCGCCGACACCGATCCCGCCGAACTCGAACGCGTCATCGCGACCCACGCGCTCGGCCCGCACCGCGTCAGCCGCCTCGCGCTGCCGCAGTTGCGAACCCACAAGCGCAGCGACATCATCGTCATTTCCAGTGTCGCGACGCTCAGCCACAGCGCCAATGGCGCGCCGTACAACATGGGCAAGGCCGCGGGCGAGGCGCTCGCGCTGACGCTCGCCAAGGAAGAGATGGCGAACGGCGTCCGGGTCAACATCGTCTCGCCCTCGCTGACCGTCAGCGACATGGGCGACAAGCTGGCACGCGCGATCACCGGGCAGGACGACATCCATCACCTCGACGCCAAATTCCCCTTCGGCCGCGTCTCGCTGCCCGAAGATGTCGCCGCGGCGGTGCTGTGGTTCGTCAGCGATGCGAACCCCTATTGCTCGGGGCAAAAGCTCAACATCGACGGCGCGGGCATGGCGACGTTTCGGTGATGGCGCGGCGGTCGCTTCTCGCGGGACTTGCTGCGCTCGTAGGCGTGGGTGCAAAACCAGCGGCGACCAAGGAAGAGGCGTCCTTCCCGCCGGTTCCGAAATGGCGGCCGTCCTTCGCGCAGCCTCTCGATCAGATTGCCGATCGCATGTCCTATTATTGGAATCGTACGCGGGATTTTGCGATCCTGCGCCACGGGACATGTGTCATTCTCGAACCGGGCCTGACCGATGCGCAGGCATATGCTACCGGGCTGGGCGTCCTCAGTCGCATTTTCAATGCTCATCCCGACATGAACCCGACGTCAATGGATGACGGCAACATCCTCGTGTCGTACAATCATCCCGCCGCCAACGTGGTTCTAAGCGATGTCGCGCGGAGCCATTGGGCCGAAGTCGAAGCGCGGCACCTCGATGGCTTGGCTGCAGAAGAGGTACTCCTCACCCCGCTCGGACCGAACAAGTTCGACGATTTCGGCAAACAGGCACTGCTCGGCAGAGCCTATATGTTCATGGACGCACAGGCCCCCGAAATCATCTTGCTGCACCGGCATTAAGTGATCGGCCGCGGGGTTGAGGCGCGTATCCTTCTCCCCTCAACGGAGAAGGTGGACTAGAGCGACCGCCATGCGCCCCGATTCGCCCTCGCCACTCGTCCCCTTCCTGATCGCGTGCGCCGGCATCGCGACCTTCTCGGCGATGGACGTGCTCATGAAGGGGCTGTCGATCGACATCGGCGCGTATAACGCGGTGCTCTGGCGCACCGGCACCGGCGCGCTGGTCAGCGGCGCGATCTATGCCGTCAGTCGCCCGACGATGCCCGACCGCGCCACGATGAAAATCCACGCGGTCCGCTCGCTGTTCGTCGCGGGTATGGCATTGAGCTTCTTCTGGGGCCTCGCGCGGCTGCCGATGGCCGAGGCGATCGCGATCGCCTTCGTCGCGCCCTTGCTCACCCTCTACATGGCGGCGCTGTTCCTCGGCGAGAAGATCGGCCCGCGTTCGATCGCCGCGTCGCTGCTCGGCATCGCGGGGGTGCTCGTCATCGTCGCGGGCAAATTGGGCCGCGGCGACTATGCGCCCGAGGCGTTATGGGCGGTCGGCGCGGTGTTTTTCTCGGCGATGCTCTACGCCTATAACCTCATCCTCGCGCGGCGGCAGGCGAAGATGGCCGAGCCGCTCGAAATCGCCTTTTTCCAGAATTTCTTCGTCGCGCTGATCATCGCGCTGGGCGCGCCCTGGTTCCTCGCAGTGCCGGGCGGCGACCATGCGCCGCATATCCTCGGCGCCGCGATCCTCGCGACCCTGTCGCTGCTGCTGCTGAGCTGGGCCTATGCCCGCGCCGAGGCGCAGATCCTCGCGACCACCGAATATACCGGCTTCCTGTGGGCGATGATGTTCGGCTGGTTCTTCTTCGACGAACGCGTGACCTGGCCGACGATCGCCGGCGCGCTGCTGATCGTCGCAGCGTGTTTGATCGTGGCGCGCAAGGTCCCGCACGACGATCCCGTCGAGCCGGCGGCGGCTTAGTCCCCCTCCCGCTTGCGGGAGGGGAGAAGCTAGGCCGCCGCGCGCGACAGCCGGTCGTTGATCGCCGCGCCCAGCCCCTCGGTCGGAATCGCCGCCACCGCGATCTTCGTCTTCGCGCTCGCCGCCCCCGCGTGCAGCGCATCGAACAGCCGCGCCGCCGCTTCGGTCAGGTCGCCCGCCGCGCTCAACTGATAATCGCCCGCGAGCGCGCCAAAGCCGATGCCGAACTCGTCGTCCGCAAAACCCGTCGCGCCCAGCCGCACCGGCTTGCCCGGCGCATAATGGCTCGCGAGCATCCCCGGCGCGACGATCTCCGATCCCTCGACGCCGGTCACCGCCAGCCCCGACGCCTCGGCCAGCATCGCCGCCGTCACCGGCCCCGGCCGCAGGATTTCGACCGCGCCGTCGCGCACCCGCGCGATCGTCGATTCGACGCCCGCCGTCGTCGGCCCGTCGTCGATCACCATCGCGATCCGCCCGTCGAGCGTCGCGAGCACATGGCTTGCCTTGGTCGGACTCACTCCGCCGCTCGCATTGGCGCTCGGCGCCGCCAGCGGCGCGCCGCTTTCCGCCAGCAGCGCCTGCATCGCGCGGTGCCCCGGCACCCGCAGCGCAATCGTATCGAGCCCCGCCGTCGCGATGCTCGCGACCGGGCAGCCCGCCGTGCGCGGCACCACCAAAGTCAAAGGTCCCGGCCAGAAGCGATCCGCGAGCGCCCGCTCGACTTTGCCAAACACCCCCAGCTTTTCCGCCGCCGAGAGGTCCTGCACATGCACGATCAGCGGGTTGAAGTCGGGCCGCCCCTTCGCCGCGTAAATCCGCGCCACCGCCCCCGCGTTGCGCGCGTCGGCGGCGAGACCGTAAACCGTCTCGGTGGGCACCGCGACCGGCCACCCCTCCCCGATCAGCCCCCCGGCGCGCGCGATTGCATCCGCGGAGAAAGCGCGGGTATCGGTGATGGTAAGCGGTGTTGTTTGACCCTCGGCCATGCCGCGCTATAGCGCCGCCACCTGTGGAATCATCCCTAAAAGGGGAACGCAGGGTCACCATCCGTTGCTGGCGCGCTCGAGGTTTGAGGCGATTTTGTTCAGGGCAAGGAAGCGAGACGAAGGCATATAAACATATTCCAAGGCTCGCTGACGCAGCCATGGACAAAATCGACCAAATCCCGCAGGGACGCCGAAATGGCTTCGATCTCGCCTCCGTGCGGCCTTGCTGATGGAACCACCATCAGCAGCGGCCCCACGAAGGCGATATCTTCGCCATTTCGACGCCTCGAGCGTGCCAGCAACGGATGGTGACCCTCACATGACCTATACGCCGCCGACCACCGAGCAACTTTTCGTCCTCGACCATATCGCGCGCATCGACGCGATGGCGCAGCATGAACGTTTCGCCGACGCGACCCCCGACATGGTCGAGGCGATCGTCACCGGGATCGGCGAATTCGCGGCAGAGGTCTATGCGCCGCTCAACCGCGTCGGCGACGTCCAGAATCCCAAATGGGACAATGGCAAGGTCACTATGCCCCCGGGGTTCAAGGAGGCCTATCGGGCGTTCGTCGACGCCGGCTGGGGCAGCATCGACGGCCCGACCGAATATGGCGGGCAGGGCCTGCCCTTCACCCTCGCCACGGTGGTGATCGAGGCGCTCGGCAGCGCCGACATGGGCTTCACCCTCTGCAACATCCTGACCCCCGGCGCGATCCACGCGCTGATGGCCTATGGCACCGAGGATCAGCGCCGGACGTGGCTCCCGAACCTCGTGTCGGGCGCATGGAACGGCACGATGAACCTGACCGAACCGAGCGCCGGCAGCGATGTCGGCGCGCTGCGTTCGACCGCCGAAGCGATCACCGAAGGCCCCGACGCCGGCCTCTACAAGATCCGCGGGCAAAAAATCTTCATCACCTTCGGCGAGCATGACCTCACCGACAATATCGTCCACCTCGTCCTCGCCCGCACCCCCGGCGCGCCCGAGGGGACGCGCGGCATTTCGCTGTTCCTCGTCCCCAAATATCGCCTCGACGCCGCCGGCAATTCGACGATTTCGAACGGCGTCCATTGCGCGTCGATCGAGCACAAGCTCGGCATCCACGGGTCGCCGACCGCAGTGATGGTTTACGGCGAGGACGAGGATTGCCTCGGCGAGATCGTCGGCGCCGAAATGGGCGGGATGCGCGCGATGTTCGTGATGATGAACAACGCGCGCCTGATGGTCGGCTGCCAGGGGGTCCAGATCGCCGAGCGAGCGACGCAACAGGCCCAGACTTTCGCCGCCGAGCGCGTCCAGTCGGCGCTCGGCGGCGGCACCGACCGCAACCCCGTCCCGATCGACCGGCACCCCGACGTCCGCCGCATGCTGTGGCGGATGCGCGCCCAGACCGAGGCGGCGCGCGCGCTGACCTATTATGCCGCCGCGCAGATCGATTTCGGCAAATTGGGCGACGAGGGCGCCGCGATGCGCGCCGAAATCCTGATCCCGCTGGTCAAGGCGCATGCCACCGACATCGGCTGCGAGGTCGCCAGCCTCGGCATCCAGGTCCATGGCGGCATGGGTTTCATCGAGGAAACCGGCGCCGCGCAGCATTATCGCGACGCCCGCATCGCCCCGATCTACGAAGGCACCAACGGCATTCAGGCTGCGGATCTGGTCGGACGCAAGCTCGGCATGGCGGGCGGCGACCTCGTCCGCGGACTGATCGACGACATCGCCCGTGGCGCGGCCGATTTCCCCGAATTGCAGCAACTCGTCGACGCGTGCCGCGCAGTCACCGACTGGATGGTCACCGCCCCCACCGGCGACCGGCTCGCGGGCAGCTATCCCTATCTCACCATGCTGTCGACCGCGACCTGCGGCTGGCTGATGGCGCTGCAGCACAAGGCGGCGAAAACCGCGCTCGAAGAGGGCCAGGGCGACGCCGCCTTCCTCGCAGCGAAAATCGCCTCGACGCGTTTCTACCTGCAACAGATCGTCCCCGCCGCCGTCGGCCTCGCCCCGTCGGCTCTCGCCGGCGACGCGGCGCTTCCTGCGCTGGGATAACACGCCCAAACCAGCCACCCTTCCCATGATTAACGCGATGATAACCATCGCGGCCTAGGCACATGGGGTAGTCGCTGGGAGACGTGCGCGCGTGCCGATTGGTGTCAACAGGATGATCGTCAGCTGGCGCACCCTCGGGCTCGCGCTGCTGCTCAGCATCGCGGTCGGCGTGTCGGGCATCGGCGAACTTCCCGACCGATTGATCGCGATGGTGACCAGCCGGGTCGGCGACCGCCCGGTTTCGGGCGATATCGTCATCGTCGCGCTCGACGATCGCACGCTGGGCCAGACCCCCGGCGGCAGTTTTTCGATGACCCAATATGGCGAGGTGATCAGCGCGATCGACAAGGCCGGCGCGAAGCGCATGTTCCTCGATTTCTATTTCGACCGCCGCGAATCGGACCCCGACTTCTCGCGGCTGACCGCCGCGGTGCGCAAGATGGGCGACCGCGCCGTACTCGCGGTCGCGACCAAGTCGATGCCCGGCACCGACCGCAGCCGCTCCATCTTTCCCAATCCGGCGTTCGGCGACAAGGCGCAGCTCGCCAGCATCGCGTGGGATTTCGAATATTGGCAGGTGTGGAACGTGCCGATCACCTATGTCGCCGACGGCCGCAAGCTGCCCAGCTTCGCGTCGCTGCTCGGCGGCAAAAGCTCGGCCGAACCGAAAAGCTTCCGCCTCGATTTTTCGTACAACACCAGCAGCATCCCGCAATATGGCGCCGCCGACCTGCTCGCCGGCCGCGTCGGTGCGGCGCAGCTCCGCGGCAAGGACGTCATTTTCGCGCCGACCGCCTCGACCTTTCAGGACGCCCATTATCTCCCCGGCCACGACCTTGTCCCCGGTGCCTATATCCATCTGATCGCGGGCGAGACGCTGAAGCGCGGCAATCCGGTCGACATCGGCTGGGCGCCGCCGCTGGCGTTCGTCGCCTTGCTCCTGCTCGCCGCGCTGCTGCCGCGCTTTCAACGCTGGTACGCCCCGGTCGCGCTCGCCGCGGTGGGGATCGCGATCGTCGGCAAGGTCCTGCTCACGACGCTGCTCATCACCACCTCGATCGGCGCCTCGCTGTTCCTGATCGCGGCGGTCAGCGCCAATGTCAGCCGCAAGCGCCGCCGCTTCTCCGCCCAGCGCGAAAACCCGGTGTCGGGCCTGCCCAATTTCGAAGCGCTGCGCACGCAGCCCGCCTTCGGCAGCGCGACGGTGATCGCCGCCAAGCTCGTCAATTTCGAGGATCTCGCCGCCTTCCTCCCCGGCGAGGGCAGCCAGCAGCTCGTCGATCAGGTCGCACGCCGCCTGACGCTCGCGTGCCACGGCACCCAGCTCCATCACGACCTCGACGGCACCTTCGCCTGGCTCGTCCCCTATTATCAGCACAGCCAGATCGAGGGACATCTCGCCGGCCTCGCCGCGCTGTTCAACGCCCCGCTGACGATCGGCGAGCTGCGCGTCGACGTCGCGATCGCCTTCGGGGTCAACGACGAGTTCGAGGGATCGAACGCCCAGCGCCTCGCCGCCGCGCTCGTCGCCGCCGAACGCGCGATCCGCACCCGCGCGCTGTGGACCAAATATTCGCCGCGCCAGAAGGAAGACGCCGGCTGGCAGCTCAGCTTCCACTCGCAGCTCGAGGACGCACTCACCGGCGGCGACATTTGGGTCGCCTTTCAGCCGCAATATGAGATCCGCACCCGCGAGCTTGTCGGGGTCGAGGCGCTCGCGCGCTGGACCCACCCGACGCGCGGGCCGATCCCGCCCGACGAATTCATCGTCCAGGCCGAAAAGAGCCAGGACATTTATCGCCTCACCCTGTTCGTGATGGACCAGGCGATCCGCTCGGCGGCGCAACTGCGCGACCGCGGGCTCCGGATCAACATGTCGGTCAATCTCTCGGCCACCCTCCTCGACCACGCCGACCTTGTCGGCACGATCCGCGTCATGCTGACCGCGCATCATTTGCCGCCCGAAATGCTGACGATCGAGATTACCGAAACCGCGCAGATCGAAAACAGCCGCCAGGCGCGCCAGACCCTTGCGCAACTGCGCCGCGCGGGCATCCGTCTGTCGATCGACGACTATGGCACCGGCCAGTCGAACCTCGAATATCTGACCGAAATCGAAGCCGACGAAATCAAGATCGACAAGCGCTTCGTGATGACGATGCGCGATTCGCAGCGCAACTTCGAAGTGGTTAAGTCCACGATCGACCTCGCGCACCGCCTCGGCGCCGTCGCGGTCGCCGAAGGCATCGAGGATGCCCCCACCATGGCGCTGCTCGAAGAGCTCGGCTGCGACGTTGGCCAGGGCTATCACCTTGGCAAGCCGCAACTATTTACCGAACTCACGACCTCGCTCGCGACCACCCCGCACAGCCGCTCCGCCTAATCGTTACCAAAATGGTACCAAAACTAGTTAAGACTCGATTTACCACGTCTCTTAGGGTATACGCTCTGTTAACTGCTCTGCTTGGGCAGTGCACGCGATGCATCTAGGAGACAGCACATGGGTTGGTTCTGGCGGTTCATGGGCGGCGGCGGCACCGGTAGCGGTGGTGGCCAAGCCTAATCCGAACGAAATAGAGAAAGGGCCTCGGCATCGCCGGGGCCTTTTTTCGTTTGGGGTGGTGGAAATCGACCGGGCGGGCGGAACGAGGCCTGGCAACGCTCGACCGATTGCGGTCCCGCCTCTTCTTCAAGCGACGGGCTGCGGACATCGGCCACCATCGTCACCCCGGGCTTGACCCGGGGCCTGCCTTGCCTTTTCCCGCGAGGATGACGCGGCGATCCTGCGCGACGAGCGGATCAAGCGAGGACTGCGATCCTCGAATATGACCTGGCGCAAGCTCGCCGAGGATTTCGGGTTCGAGCCTTTGCCGCTCTGAAGAAGAACGGCGGGTCCCGGATCAAGTCCGGGATGACGAGGTTACAACCGTCCGCGTCTTTCCCAATACAATCCTCCCTTCCCTCACCCCTTGATGAACAGCCGGTCGGCAAGCCGCCGCACAACGAGCGCCATCGGGACGAGCAAAGGGAACGCCATCAACAGCACGATCAGCACGATATAGGCGAAGTAGAAGGCGGTGGAGAGCGGCGGACGCCAGGCGTTCACCGCCGCGTCCTGCACCAGCAGCAGCAATATCCCCGCCAGCACCACCGGCGCGGCCGGCAGGTCGGGCATGGTTTGGGTCCCCGCAACGACCACGATCACCGCCGCGATCAGCAGGCCCGCCCGCACCGCACCGAGCATCGTCGCGGGCAGGGCCTCCCATGTCGCCACCAGCCGTTCGCGCAGCAACTGCGCCGCCGCCACGACCAGCAGCCCCGGGGCGATCGCCTGCACCCATCCGGGTGCATGGACCATCGCAAAGGCGCCGAACAGCCCCGCCGCCATGATCGGATAGCGCCCATTGTACAGGCCCCACAGCGCCGGATCGCGCTCTTCTTCGGACGGCAGAACCGCCCCGCTGAGCGGCAACAGCGCGACATTCGCCAGCGCGAGGGCGATGCCGATCGCCCAATGCGGCGGCAGCAGAGCGGCGAGCGCGAATACCACCAGCATCAGCGCGAGCGCGCCGGCCTGCCGCGCCGCCAGCGGGCCGCCATAGCGCGACGGGCGCGTAGGGCGGATGCGCCGCAATCCCCAGCGATACGCGGCAAACCCGATCAGCCCGGCCAGGAAAAAACCCCAGAAGGCGGCATTGCCGGCGGCGGCATCGAGGTCGATCCAGCTCGCCGCGATCGCCGCGATGGCGCCGAGCACCACAAGCCCGAACAACGATCCCAGCGAAATGCCGGGGTTGCGCATCCGCTCCCACGCCGCGACGATGTCGGCATCGAACCGGTATTCGCCCTCGGGATGCCGCCGTCGCAGCTCGTCGAGGAAAGCGGTGATCCGCCGCTTCGGGAAAAAGTCGCGCCACCAGCGGCCGCTCGGCGCCTGTTCGATATCGTCGATCACCTGCTTCGCATGGCCGGCGATGACGCCCTCGCCGATCTGCTGGAACCAATGCTCGGCCGCGGCGCGCTGCCCGACTTCACGGATCGCCCAGTCGGTCCCGACCCGCTGCGAACGCCGCACCCAGCCATAATGCCAGCTCGCCAGCCGCAAGAGATAAGAGGCGTCGGCGCCATGGTCGAGCGCGAGATGGGCGAGGCGATGCTCGGCATCCTCCGCCGCATCGACCGTCTCCAGCGCGGGTTCGGCCCACAGCGCACGCATCTCGCGGTCGAGGGTCCGCTCGCGCGCCTCGCCGCCCGCCACCAGTGCCGCCTCGATCGCCGCGAAGCGCGCCGCGACGGGATCCACCGCGGGCGCCGTCCACGGATTGATCCGTTCGGGCGACCGGATCGATAGCGCCGCCTCATCCACCGGATCGCCGGACAGCATCGTCCAGCCGCTCTCCGCCAGCCTGTCCTCCGACATCGCCGGGTCGTCCGGCGCATCCTCGGGTCCGTCGTCGCCTGCGTCTTCGATCGCGCCGTCGTCGATCCAGCGCGCTTGTCGCAGCGCGTCTTCCAGACGTCCGCGCAGCGCGATGAATTTCGCCGGTTCGGCCTCGACGTCGATCTCTTTCAGCTTCCCGGCATAGGCGCGCTTGATCGCCCGCTCGTCGCTCGTCGGATCGATCCCCAGGCTGCTCCACGGCGGCCGGCGGCGGCTCACAGGAACTGCTCTCCGTCCATGCCGTCGACCGCCTTGTCGAGTTCGGTCCGTGCCGCCTCGATCTCGCGCGGTTCCTGCCGCGCCAGCACCGCTTCGAATTGCGCGATCCATTCGCCGACCAGTTGCCGCTCATAGCCCAGCCGGTTTTCGAACAGCTGGTTGGCACGCGCCAGCGTCGCGGCGTTCGCGGCTTCCTCGCGCGGATGGATCTTCAGCGCCTCCAGCGCCTTGCGGCGCTTGGCGAAATCGGCCTCGCTCTCGCGATCCTCCTCGTCGCGGATGACGAGCTGGCGCCGCGTTCCAGTGCCCGGCACTTCGACGTCGATCTCGAGCAGCCCCGACACGTCATAGGTGAAGCGCACCGCGATGCCGATCTGTCCGCCATGCCCCTGCGGCAACGGCACGTCGAGTTGCCCCAGCTTGACGTTCTGCGCGACGAAGCGCGATTCGCCCTGATAGATACCAAAGGTCACGCTCTGCTGGTGCGCCTCCATCGGCGAATAGACCTCGCTGCGGCTCGCCGGGATCACCGTGTTGCGTTCGATGATCGGCGAGAACAGCCCGGTGGTCACCTTGCCGCCCGCATCGCGGTGCCCCGTATCGACCCCCAGCGTGAAAGGGCAGACGTCGGTCAGGCGGATCTCCTTGAGCGCCGCGTCGCGGCTCTTCAGCCCCGCCTGCACCGCCGCGCCCAGCGCGATCGCATGGTCGGGGTTGATCTGCGCATTGGGAAAGCGCCCGAACATCCGCGTCACCGCGCGGCGGACCAGCGGCATCCGCGTCGCGCCGCCGACCATCACGATCTCCGACAGGCCCTCGGCGCGGACATTGCCGTCGCGCAGCGCGCGCAGCACCGGGTCGCGCAATCGGTCGATCAACGGCTGCGCCCGCGCCTCGAACGCCTCGCCGGTAATCTCGCATTCGAACGCCTCGCCCCTCCACACGATCTGGAACGGCGCGCGGTCGGCGTCGCTCAGCGCGCGGCGGGTGCGTTCGGCGGCGGCACGCATCACCTCGTCGAGCATCGCGCTGTCGCCCGGCTTCGCCTTCAGCCCCTCGCCCAGCGCATCGCGCGCCAGCGCGACGATCGCCGCGTTGAAATCCTCGCCGCCCAGCCGGTTGTCGCCCGCCGAGGCGCGCACCTCGATCACCCCGTCGAAAATCTCGACCAGCGAGACGTCGAAGGTGCCGCCGCCAAGGTCGAAGACCAGAAACGGGCGCTCCTCCTCGAGCTCATGGATGCCATAGGCCAGCGCCGCCGCGGTCGGCTCGTTGATCAGCCGCTCGACCTTCAGCCCGGCGAGTTCGCCCGCGCGCCGCGTCGCCTTGCGCTGGCGGTCGTTGAAATAAGCGGGAACGGTGATGATCGCGCCGGTGACCGGTTCGCCCAGAAACGCCTCGGCATCGGCCTTGAGTGCGCCGAGCACCATCGCCGACAGCTCTTCGGGGCGGTAGCGGCGCTTGCCCAATCGCGCTTCCTCGGTCGTGCCCATCCGCCGCTTGAAGATCGTCGCGGTCGCCTCGGGATGCGTCGCCTGCCGCTCACGCGCCGCGAGGCCGACGAGCAGCGCGCCGTCGTCGCCGACGCTGACCGCAGAGGGGGTGAGCAGGTCGCCGAGCGCGTTGGGAATCAGTTCGGGCCCGCCGTCGCGCCACACCGCGACCGCGCTGTTCGTCGTCCCCAGATCGATCCCCACCAGCATAAGTGCCTGTCCCCCAACGCGCTTCCAGGGCACACCGCCTAAAGGCTGCGTGCCGCGATGAAAAGCCGCTCCCCCATATCTTGTGTCACCCGAAATAATTTTTGCCGGTGCGGCACTTTTGTCACGCCCGCGCCGGACCCGCGGAAAGCCGCGGCCCGACTCCGCGAAGCGTGCTTTGCCATCGACGAAACGAATCAAAATGGCGACGAGTCGAGTCCCTAATCTGTCATTTACTCTCTTGCGTCTCAGCGCCGACGTGGCACTATGGATGGTGGGTAGACCACGGGGGCACCCCAAGAAATAGTGTTTGGCTGGAAATGGCGGTTTTCCGTCGCTCATGAGACATGGGCACGGGAAAGAGCGTTTTGCGCCCAAAAATATGTGCCCCCGAGGACGGTTTAGATGCTAGGCTGGGGTTTCGTCCCGAGTCGAACAAGACAGGAACAGGCGCGCGATGCGCGCCGGTGTAATCGAGGGCGTGATACATGGATTTTCGGGAAACGGACCGGGTGGAGACGAGCGACGTGGCGACGATGGAATTGACGAAAAACGACACGCAGGCGGCCCCCGAATCAAAGGGCGATTCGCCCGCAACGGCAAAGCTCAACGACAGCGGCGAGGCGAAAGTCCACGCGCGCCGGTTCGAGGTCGTCACCGACCGCAGCCGCGACGCGCTGCTCACCGACTTCGGCAAGGAAACGCTCGAAGACCGCTATCTGCTTCCCGGCGAATCCTATCAGGATCTCTTCGCGCGCGTCGCGTCGGCCTATGCCGACGATCAGGACCACGCCCAGCGCCTCTACGACTATATCTCGAAGCTGTGGTTCATGCCCGCGACCCCCGTTCTCTCGAACGGCGGCACCGGCCGCGGCCTGCCGATCAGCTGCTATCTGAACTCGGTCCCCGACAGCCTCGAAGGCATTGTCGAGACGTGGAACGAAAATGTCTGGCTCGCCAGCCGCGGCGGCGGCATCGGCACCTATTGGGGCAGCGTGCGCGGCATCGGCGAACCGGTCGGCCTCAACGGCAAGACCAGCGGCATCATTCCCTTCGTCCGCGTGATGGACTCACTCACCCTCGCCATCTCGCAGGGCAGCCTGCGCCGCGGCTCGGCCGCCTGCTACCTCGACATCTCGCACCCCGAGATTGAGGAGTTCCTCGAAATCCGCAAACCCTCGGGCGACTTCAACCGCAAGGCGCTCAACCTCCACCACGGCGTGCTGATCACCGACGAGTTCATGGAGGCCGTCCGCGACGGCACCGAATTCAACCTGCGCAGCCCCAAGGACCAGAGCGTCCGCGGCGCCGTCGACGCGCGCAGCCTGTTCCAGAAGCTCGTCGAAACGCGCCTCGCGACCGGCGAACCCTACATCATCTTCATCGACCAGGTGAACCGCATGATGCCCAAGCATCACCGCGATCTCGGGCTCAAGGTCACCACCTCGAACCTGTGCAGCGAAATCACGCTGCCGACCGGCCGCGACCATCTCGGCAACGATCGCACCGCGGTCTGCTGCCTCTCGTCGCTCAACCTCGAAACCTGGGACGAGTGGAACGGCGACAAGATGTTCATCGAGGATGTCATGCGCATGCTCGACAACGTCCTGCAGGATTATATCGACCGCGCCCCGCCCGAAATGGCGCGCGCCAAATATAGCGCCAGCCGCGAACGTTCGGTCGGCCTCGGCGTCATGGGCTTCCACAGCTTCCTCCAGGCGCGCGGCCTGCCCTTCGAGGGCGCGATGGCGAAATCGTCGAACCTGCGCGTTTTCAAGCATATCCGCGCGCAGGTCGATCAGGCGTCGATGCTGCTCGCCAACGAGCGCGGCCCCTGCCCCGACGCCGCCGATCAGGGCGTGATGGAGCGCTTCAGCTGCAAGATGGCGATCGCGCCGACCGCGTCGATTTCGATCATCTGCGGCGGCACCAGCGCGTGCATCGAGCCGATCCCCGCGAACATCTACACCCACAAGACGCTGTCGGGCAGCTTCTCGATCCGCAACCCGCACCTCGAAAGCCTGCTCGTCGACAAGGCGAAGAACAGCGACAATGTGTGGAACTCGATCCTCGAAAAGGGCGGCAGCGTCCAGCACCTCGACTTCCTGACCCAGGACGAGAAGGACTGCTACAAGACCAGCTTCGAGATCGACCAGCGCTGGCTGCTCGAACTCGCCGCCGACCGCACCCCCTATATCGACCAGGCCGCGTCGCTGAACCTGTTCATCCCGGCCGACGTCGAGAAATGGGACCTGCTCATGCTCCACTATCGCGCGTGGGAACTCGGCATCAAATCGCTCTATTATCTCCGCTCGAAATCGGTGCAGCGCGCCGGCTTCGCGGGCGGGGTCGAGGCCGACAACACCGCCGAAGCGCCGGTGTATCAGCTGGAGAGCACCGATTATGACGAGTGCCTGGCCTGTCAGTAAAGCATAAAACCCCTCTCCCCTTGTCGGAGAGGGAGGGGCCCGTCGCCGCGTGAGCGGCGATGGGAGGGTGAGGGGGCGAGGCAAGCGTGCCGACCTCCCTTGGTGGACAACCGAAAGAGCGCGTAAGCTCCGCCGCGAAGCCACCGACGCAGAGAAGCGCATGTGGCGCGCCTTGCGGGAGGCTTTCCCTCTCGCAAAGTTCCGCCGCCAGCAAGCTCTCGGGCCCTATTTCGCCGATTTCGCATCGCACGCCGAACGGCTGGTGATCGAAATCGACGGGGGACAGCATGACGAAGCCCTCGCCTATGACGAAGCACGAACCCGCTTCATCACCGGCGAAGGCTACAAGGTGATCCGGTTTTGGAATGACGATGTGATGACGAATATCGAGGGAGTGCTGGCACAAATCGACGCCGCCCTGGCCCCCTCACCCTCCCAAGGCTGACGCCTTGGGCCCCTCCCTCTCCCACAAGGGGAGAGGGAATGAAGTTCGAACGCAAGGATAGACTGATGCCCCTTCTAGAAGCCCGCAAGACCTACAAGCCCTTCGAATATCCGTGGGCGTTCGATTTCTGGAAGCGCCAGCAGCAGATCCACTGGGTTCCCGAGGAAGTGCCGCTGGGCGAGGATTGCCGCGACTGGGCGCAGAAGATCAGCGACCATGAACGCAACCTGCTCACCCAGATCTTCCGCTTCTTCACCCAGGCCGATATCGAGGTGCAGGATTGCTACCACGACAAATATGGCCGCGTGTTCAAGCCGACCGAGATCAAGATGATGCTGACCGCGTTCAGCAACATGGAAACCGTGCACATCGCGGCGTACAGCCACCTGCTCGACACCATCGGCATGCCCGAGAGCGAATATGGCATGTTCCTCGAATATGACGAGATGCGCGCCAAGCATGATTATATGCAGCAGTTCGGGGTCGAGAATGACGAGGATATCGCGCGCACCCTCGCGATGTTCGGCGGCTTTACCGAGGGCCTGCAGCTCTTCGCCAGCTTCGCGATGCTGATGAACTTCCCGCGCTTCAACAAGATGAAGGGCATGGGCCAGATCGTCAGCTGGTCGATCCGCGACGAAAGCCTCCACTGCGAAGGCATCATCAAGCTGTTCCACACCTTCACCAAGGAACGCGGCTGCCTGACCAAGGCGGTGCGCGAAGACATCATCGACACCTGCCAGAAAACCGTGCGGCTCGAGGATGCGTTCATCGACCTGGCCTTCGAACAGGGCCAGGTCCCCGGCATGACGCCCAAGGAGATCAAGCGCTACATCCGCTACATCGCCGACTGGCGCCTGGGGCAGCTCGGCTTCCAGCCGATCTACATGATCGACGAACACCCCCTCCCCTGGCTCGCCCCGCTGCTCAACGGCGTCGAGCACGCCAACTTCTTCGAGACGCGCGCGACCGAGTACAGCAAGGGCGCGACCCGCGGCGAATGGAACAGCGTGTGGTCGAGCTTCGACAACCGCAAAAAGGCCAAGACCAGCGACGACGCCCCCGCGGTGAACGACGCCGGCGACGAGGGCGAAGACATGTTCGCCAAGGCCGGGATCGCCGCGGAGTGATAACCAAACCCCTCCCCTTCAGGGGAGGGGCAGCAAAGCTTGCCAGCTTGCTGGCTAGTCGCAGCGGGGTGGGCCAGGAACCTCAGGGCACAGGCCCCCGCCCAATAAACAGAACAAGGCAAAGACAATGACCGACAAGAAACCCAAGCTCCTCATCCTCAGCCAGCCGCAGCGCGCGACGCTCGAAGGCCTGTCGAACCGCCGCCCCCAACTCCCCACCGACCCGATCCGCGAAGAACTCGTCACGCTGGGACTGGTGGTCGCACAGGGCACCAAATGGGCGCTGACCCCGCAGGGCAAGAAGGTGCTGGCGGCGAGCTCGAACCGGCGGAATTCGGGCGGGTTTTCGGTTTAATGGTGGCATTCGAAGGCCGTTATCTAGACAGCGCAAGACTTTACGGAACAGAGCATCCATGACGCCGTACCATGCTATTGCCAGCGCCGCCGGAGTCGTCGCGCTGGCGCTCGCTGTGACCGCGCCCGCGTCAGCAACACCGGCCGCTACGCCCAAGGTCGAACGCGTAACCGACCGTTACGGCACGGTAAGGGACGTCCAAGTCCTGTCCCCATCGCCTGACGAGCCCGCTATACGCCCGCTTACTATCGCTGAACGCTACGCGCTGTGGTCCGGCGCCGGAAGGGAAAGCGTAGGCTCGACGCGCGTATCGATGCTCTGCCCGGTCTTGCCCAACGGGGCCGTCAGCTTCGATTGCACCGCCGAAGGTTTTGACGCCGATAGTCCCACGGCGGCGATCGCCAAAGATTTGCTCTATTACGCGCATCCATCCTTCACGCCGTTCGGAGCGATCGAAGCCAGTGTCGAAAACGGCCCCTGGCGCAGCGTCCGCTTCGACGTGGATATCGACCCCGCAACGCGCCCTGCGCTCGATCTCGACAACGGCGAGTTCGTCGATAGCGCCCTGCTCGGGCCGTTGTTCAGGATCACGGCGGGCGACTATCCAGCGCGCGCGATGCGCTATAATGCACAAGGGACGCTCTCCGTCGAATGCCAAGTGCAGACCGACTATTCGTTGATTTGCCGGACCACTAGCGCGAACCCGCCAGAATTCGCTGGCTATTTCTCTCGCTGGGCTGAGCACCGGAGCCGCGAAGTGCGCATGCCCGCAACGCTGCCTGACGGACGTCCAACCGTCGGCCTACGCACACGTTTCCCCGTACGGTTCCAAAATTGATCAAGCCTAGTTCACCGTAACCCCACCCGGCACCCCGCGCATGCCGGCTGCCGCGAACATCACCCCGCCGCGCACCGCCTCGGGCGTGTCCTCCAGCAGCGCGAGCTTCACCAACTCGCGCGTCACCTCGCTGTCGTCGTCGACCACCAGCCGCAGCGATTCCACCCCGACCCCGTCCTTCGCCAACACCACGTCGCGGACCAGCGCCAGCGGCCAGCGCGCGCTGCCGCCGCGGTACAGCGTCACGCCGTCGTGGCGGACATAGGCGTTCCGCCACCGCCACAGCCGCCGGAAATAGACGAAGCCCAATAGAGCAACCGCCATCAGCGCGGTCATCACGACATCGCCGAACACTATGTGCCGCACGACCTCGCCGACCGTGTCGCCGCGCGCCTGCATGGCGACCAGCGCGGCGAGCGCCAGCGCGCACAGCAATTGCCCCGCCGCCAGCGGTTTCGGCCGCAGCCGCGCGATCACGATCGTCATCCGGTCCCCAGTTCTCATCGCGGGCCTAGATAGGCACGCCCACGCGGCAGCGCCAGACGGCGGTCGCACGAACCCGACAAAGGACGGCGTGACGAAATAGGATCGGTCGCTGCCATTCGCGGCTTTCCTAATTTGTTCCGCCATGCTTCACCCGGTGCGATGACGCACGCGCCCGCCCGCCCTCTCGCCGCCCCATGGTCCAACGTCGGGCCGCTTAAGGGCACAAAGGGCACAATTTCGCTGCGCGCACCGGGGAATCTTGTGACCTTAAGCGCCATCGCGGCCCTTCTGTTCCTCCTCGCCGCCCCCGCCGCCGCGCAGACCGTCACCCCTGTCCCCGCGGCGATTCGCGCCGAATTCGACCTGCCGCCGCGTGCCTATGCCAAATATCTCGACGCCGGCGGCATCCCCGTCCTCGGCTCGGCCGCGGTCGGCGACGCCGCGCTGCAAAAGGCGCGCGCCAATGTCCTCACCCTGCTCGCGACGCGCCCCGGGGTCGCGGCGCGGCTGCGCTCGCAGCGCGTCCGCGTCGTCATCCTCGCGCGCGGTGAGACCGTCGGCGCCATCCCCGAATATCGCGCCGCCTTTCCCGACCGTTCGCTCGACAAACGCTTCTGGGGCGGCTTCGGCGCGACGCCGACGCTGCCGATCGTCGCGGGGACCGAGGCGAATTTGATCGACGGCCAGAATGACGAAAATGTCTTCGTCCATGAATTCGCGCATACGGTCGCCGAAATGGCGCTCGCCGCCGACCCCGCTTTCGCGAAGGGCCTGACCGCCGCCTGGACCCACGCCCGCAAGGCGCGGCTGTGGGCGAACACTTACGCGGGCAGCAGCCGCGACGAATATTGGGCCGAAGGGGTGCAGGCCTATTTCGACGTCAATCGCGAAGGCCCCCCGGGCGGCGACGGCGTCCACAACGACCGCAACACCCGCGCCGAACTGCGCGCCTACGACCCCCTGCTCTTCGCGCTGATCGACCGCATCTATGGCGGCGCGACCCTGCGCGATACCGCCGACTGAGCGATCGCTTGCATCCCATCGCCCGGACTGTATTATAAAAACAACACAGCAGGAAAACCGCCATGTCCCTCAGCTTGCTTCTCGCCGCCGCGCTCGCCGCCCCCGCTCCCCAGCCAATGCCGACCGGCGAGGCGCTCACCGCGCAGATCGCCAGCGAAGACGCGCAGCTGTTCCAGGCGGTGTTCGAAGGCTGCCGGCCGCAGGCGCTGACCGACCTGCTCTCCCCCGGTTACCGGATGATCCACGACAAGGACGGCCTCGCCATCCCCGACCGCGCCGCCTTCGTCGCGGGGCTCGAAAAGCAATGCGCCGCGCGGGAACCCGGCGGCACCAACGCGGGGTACAGGAACCGCCGCCTGCTCGTCCCCGGATCGCGCACCGTCCGCGCCATGGGCGACTGGGGCGCGCTCGAGGAAGCGAGCCATGTCTTCTTCGAATGGAATGCAAAGGCCGACCGCTGGGACATGGTCGGCGGCGCGCGCTACATGCATGTCTGGCAATGGATGCCCGCCGAGGGCCGTTTCCGCCTGACCGAAAGCCTCAGCTACGACCATGGCGCCGCGGCGCCCGCACCGGCTGCGCCGTCTAGCGCGCCATGAACGGGATCATCACCGCGTCGGCGAACACCCACAGCGACCAGAGGATCAGCCCGATATAGAGGATCGGCGACAGGAAGGCCGCGATACCGACGACCAGCGTGCCCGCGAGCAGCAGCACCATCGCGATGCCGCTGTTGTTGTAACCGAGGTAGAAACGGTGCGCCGCGACCCCGCCGAGGAAGAACCACAGCAGATACGCCACCAGGATCGATTTCTGGTCGCGCCGTTCGAAACGCACGTCCGAAAAGGCGTAAAGGTCGCCATTATATTCCGCCATCGCCATCCCCCTGCCGGTCCAAACGCCCCGTCCTCCTCCTCGCACAAATTGCTGATCGATCGGTAAACGGCGCGCGCTTGACAGCGGGACGGCGACGGGCGCACCCCGGATACGGGCGACCGCAGCGCTCGCCGGAGAGAGATCAACCGATGACCGTCCGCCACCGCACCGTCGCCGCCTTGCTCCCTGCGCTGCTCCTCCTCGCACCGCCGCCCGCCGCCGCGACCTCGGTGGTCGCGACCCCGCCGCACCGGACCGACCGCGCCTGCGCGATCGCCGCCGACGTGCTTGCCGGACTCGTCGCCAACGCCAGCCCGCGCCCCAACGCGCTGCTCGGCGTCAGCGTCACCACCGATGCGCTCGGCACGGCGACGTGGGAGGACAATGCCGCGCTCGCCGCCGAACTCGGCAGCCACGCGGGCCAGCCCGACCGCGTGCCGCTCCGCCTGCTCTCACTGCGCCGCCTCGACGACGGCGGCGACAAGACACGCGCGCTCTATGTCGCGACGGTCGAACGCGACCGCTGGGAACTCACCCGCTACACCGGCACCGACGGCCTGCTGATGCCCGTCTACGAACCCGATCCGCATTATGAACCAAGCCGCAACGCCTGGCTCGTCACCTTTCGCGGCAACCATGTCGCCACGCTGCGCGAGGCGGGCGAACTCTGGGCGATCGGCCGCGGCGATGGCGCGATCGACTGCCGCGGCGCGATCGACCCCGAAGCCCCGATCCCGGTCATCGTACCCCACAGCGACTGACCGCCTCACCGGCGCGACAAGCCGTCGCCGCGCGCCGCGAAATCCTGCTATGCCGGTGGCGGAAGGAGACAGCCCATGCAGGCCGTAACCGAAGACGACCGCCGCAAGGAAATCCGTGTGCTGCTGCACCAGATCGAGGCGCATCCCGAACGCGACTGGAGCGCCGCGCGCCGCCGCCTCGCAACGCTGAGCAAGCTCGTCACGGTCCCGTCGAAGCGACACTGACCCGCACGACGGGCAAAAGAAAGGCGGGGCGGCGGCCGAAACCGCGCACCCCGCCGATCCTGTTGCAAAGGCGCGCCGGCATCGCCGGCGCGTCGCTGGCTTATTCTTCGAGCCCGGCGAGCTTCGGACCGATCGTCTTGGCGACGTCGACGCGAACCGAGGCATTATGTTCGGCGACGGTCATCACGACCTTGCCGTCCTTGTCGAGCAGCACCGCTTCCTCGTTCGAGCCCTCGGGCGCGAGCTTGACGATCAGCGGGCGCGGATAGAGGCGGTTGCTCGCCCCGTTGCTGCCATCGACCACACCGCCGACGATGCCGCCGAGCAGGATGTTGCCGAACGCCGAACCGCCGAGCTTCGACTGGATCAGCACATAGGTCGGCTTATAACCCGGCAGCGTGATGTCCGCGCGCTGGTCATTCTTGCGCTTGAACTCAAGCTTGCACGGCGTCGTGCAGCTGTCGCCGCTGGTGAATTTGACGAGCGCCCCGCCCGGGTTCGTCTCGGTCGAATAATCGGTCTTGGTACCGTTCACTACCGTGGCGCAACCCCCGAGTCCGAAGGACAGGGCTGCTGCGACCGCCACAGAAATTTTCGCTTTCACTGGTATTCCCCCTTGTTGAAACCAACGTCGTGATGGATGCAAAAAATGCAACGGTAAAGCGTTTTCCTCGTGCGACGAACCGAGGGGTGGAGGCGCCCGCGAAAAGCGCGGAAAAGCGTGTAGTGAACGCGTGATTAACCGGTACGACGGGCCCTCGCACCGGCAATTGCGGCCCCCACCAGACCCTTCGTCGTGCCTTCGCGGCGCCCCGTCCGATTCGCCCGCAGCGCGCGCAACGCGCCGCCGGCACCGCCGTTTCGACGGCACGGCAAATCCATTTCGGGAGTTATATCATGCGTAAGGTCCTCATCATCTTGTCCGCCGGCACGGCGCTGTTCGCCGCTCCCGTGCTCGCGCAGGTCGCGGGCGTCGGCGGGCAAGTCGGGGTCGGCGGCCAGGTCGGCGTCGATACCGGCGCGACGCTCGGCACCGTCAGCGACCGTCTGTCGGCAACCGTCGATCGCGTCGACGGCACCGTGAACCGCACCGTCGACAGGACCAACCTCCGCGTCGCGACGCGCGAGCAGGTGCGCGCGGGCGCCGACATCCGCGATGGCCGCGGCAACAGCATCGGCACGGTGCAGAGCGTCGAGGGCGACACCGCGGTCGTCGTGCGCGGCGGCAAGCTCTACAATATCCCGCTGTCCGACATTTACCACGACGCGAGCGGCACCGCGAACGGCCTTGTGACCAGGCTGTCGTCCGGCGAGATCAAGGCCCGCGCGGTCGCGGGTGCCGAGGTCAAGGGCAACTGACCGGCGACGGCGACCCCTCGCATGCCGGGACGTCGCCACGCATCGGGAGCCGGGTGCGCACCCGGCTCCCTTTTGGCTTTCGCGATGTTACCGAGGCTTGGGTCGTCGCCTGAGTCAGATTTCGCAGGCGAGCACCGCTATCCACGGATAGCTTTTGCTCCCGTCCTTGCGCGGAAGCAGTCGTCCATTGCCATCGAGCGATAGCTTCTTGCGGTCCACATTGTGGATGATGTTACCGCCGATGGTAATGGCATGGGTCGTCGTCACCTCGATGACGATATCTCCGTGCGACGGATAGAAGCTGTCGGCCTGATAGATCATCTTGGCTTGGTCGTAATCATAGGTTTTGGCATATTCCCGGCCGCCACAGATGATGTCGCCGACCTTCGGCGTATAGGCCGCGGGTTTCATCGCTCGATATCCATAACCGGCGTTGGCCCCCGCGCTCGCCTTCATCGCGGCGTCGATATAGTGGCAATGGGCCTGGCTATATTTGAACTTCGTGCCCGCCCCCGCCTTGCGGATGCAGAAAGAAACAAAGGCCGACGACCAGGCCGGCCGGATGCCGCCTTGGACCGTCCGGCCCGTCAGATTGTTGATGTTGATGCTCTTCCAATACTCTTCGACGAATAGATAATAGTCCTTCGCGATTCCCGGATCATCTGTACCCTGGGTTTCGCGTCCCGCACCGTTGTCCCAACGGGCATATTCTGCGAGACAAATCTGAGCAAGTTTATCGGTAAATATAGTCATGGCAACGCTCCCCCAAAAATCTATGGCGTCGCGACTCAGTATTTTTTCACCGATCGGAAGAATGAGCGAAAAAGGTTAGAAAGCCAAATCAATATTGTTCAATCGACCGGCGGCACATCCGCGGCCGTCCCCGGAAAGGCGCGGCCCGCGCTGACCGCGATCTCGCCGCCTTCGCGTACCGGGATCACGCTGCGCCCGAACCACACATAGCGCGCCGTCGGTGCGTCGAGGTCGTGGTCGTAGCGCGCCGCCACCGCCGCGCGATCATATCCCATCCACCCCAGGGTCGCCGGAAAGATCTGGCTCGCCGACCGCCCGCCCCCGGGCGCCGCGGCATAGTCCGCCGCCAGCCGGTCGGGCACGAAGGCCAATAGCGGCACGCGAAACTCGTCGGCGACCGGCGCCCGGCTGCAATGCGGCAAGGCCCCGGGGGCCAGGTTCTGGCCATGGTCCGACGTATAGACGATCGCCACCGCCTCGCGGTCGACCCCGGCGAGCAGCGTATCGAAGAAACCCCGTTTCGACCAGGCCAGCGCCGTGTCATATTGACGCGCGACCGGCGCGTCGGCGGGGATCGTGCCTGCGGGATAATGGTCGCGATACTGGAAATGGACACCGCGCAGCACCACAAAGGCAAAGCTTTTCCCCGGCGATTTCATCTGCACGTTCAGCGTCCGGGCGATCCGCAGGTCGGTGTCCATGCCCCCCGCCATCGACCGGAAATCGTCGATCAGCGCGCGCTCGGGCGGCAGCAGCAAATTCTGCGGCGCCCCCGCGGTCTGCCCGTCGATCAGGATCGTGCGATACCCGGCGCGCTTCGCATAGCCCCAGATCGACGGCGTCGCCCGCAGGTCGCTGTCCTTTCCGACATGCCGCACGTCGACCCCCGACCGCAACGCGACCTGCGCCGGCGCGCTGCAATGCCCCAGCGCCGCCGCCACCCCGAAGTCCCGATGCGCCACACCGTGTAGCGACGGAGCGATCAACCGCGCGAAGGGTGCCGCCGCGACGCTTTCGTCGATCAACCAGACGATGTGCCGCGGCGCATCGCCGGTATCGGGCACCAGCGTCACCGCTTCGCGCACCGGCGGCGGCGCCGCGCTCGCGAGCTCCCATGCCAGCCCGTACAGATTGCGCTCGGCGCCTTCGGGCCAGCGGTCGAGCGGGCGGATCAGCAATCCGGGCAACAGGAACAAGGCGGCGCCGGCCCAGGCGAAGATCCGGCCGGCGGGCAGCCGTCCGGATCGCAGCAGCATGGACCGCGCGCCCGCGAACAAGGCGACCGCCGCCGCCGCCTGCACGGCCGCCAGCATGAACGCCCCGCCGAATGCACCCGCGGCATTGCCCGCCTGCCGCGCCTCGGCCGCCATCCACGCGAGCGTGCCCGCGCCCATCAATTCGCTGACCAGCCCGCTATAGCCATGGTTGACGAGGATCGAGACCCCGGCGAGACCGAGCAGCAGCATCGCCCAGCGCCGCGGCAGCCAGGCCAGCGCCGCGAGCAAACCGGTCGCCTGCGCCGCGAGGACTGCAAAGGCGCCGACGGCATTGCGCGGGTCGCCCGCCGCGAGCCGATAGACGACGTCGTGGGTGAGCTGGTACCGGTTGGCAACGGCATAGCCGGCCGCAAACAACAGCAGCCCGGCGGCGACCCGCCATGCCCCGATTGCTGCGCCCTGCGGTCGTCGCTGTTTCGCCCAATTCGCCATACGCGCGCCGAATTAGGGCAAACTCGTTGAAAAATAGCAAAAAGATGTGCCGCTTCCGCAAGCTGGCCTGCCCGCCCCCGTTGCGATAGGATAGGCCGGCGCGACGACGATGGGGAGGCCGACACGATGGACGGTGCAACCGACAGCGAAGACGCGGGCGAGCGGCTGTACGCCGCCGCGGTCGCCCATGCCCAAAGCCGCGGTTTCCGCCTCGGCGACGGCGCCGATCATTATTTTCGCCAACGCTCCGGTGACGCCGCGCGGCAACTGGCGGGCGCGGCGAACGACGAAGGCTTCGACTTGGCCATCGCCAACACGCGCGCGCTGATCGATGCGATGATCGCCGCGCGCCCTGCGGCCTATGCCGACGATCCCGACCGGCTCGCCTCGGACATCATCGGCGAAGTCACCCTCGGCGAGGCCCTCGCACGCCTCTGCCCGATCTGGCCTTTCTGCTGATGGCCTTCGACGAGCGCATCGGCGCCGCCTTCGGCGCGGCGAGCGACACGGTGAAGCAATTGCTGGCTCTCGCGACGGCGTCGATCGGCGGCGCGATCGCCTTGTTCGACGACGGCGCCAAAGCGGGCATCGACTTCGGCCCCGCCGACCTCTGGGTCCGAATCGGGCTGATGCTGCTGGCGTTCAGCGTGCTGGGCGGGCTGATGGCGCTCGGCGCGATCGCCGGACAACTGGGCAGCGACAAGGTCGATACCCCCAACAGCTATGCCCCCGGACTCCGCCTGTTCTACGGACTCCAACTGCTCGCCTACGGTCTCGGCGTCGTCGCGCTCGTGGTCCACGCGGTCGGCTAGCAACGAAAACGGCCCACTCCGCGCGTCGGCGGGATGGGCCGGTTTCGATGCCGTGGCGGCGCGCGGTCCGCGCCGCCAACCCGCTCTTGCTTATTCGGCCTCCTCGAACAGGTCGACCGCATTGGCGGCGGTCGCCGACAGGCGGATCGTGTCGCCTTCGACCGACGCGACGAGCCCGGCGGGCAGATAATGATGCTTGCCGCCCTCGCCGTCTTCGGCCTGCGGGCTGTCGGCCTTGGTCAGCTTGATGCGCTCGCCGTCAAGATGGTCGACGGTGCCGACATGGACACCGTCGGCGCCGACGACAGTCATATTTTCCTTGATCGCGCTATGGTCATGCTCTGCCATGGGGAGTCTCCTTGCCGCTCGCGGGGGCTGTTCCGGGCGAGTCCTGCGCATCATACGCCCGATCCTGGCATTCGATCCACCGGCTTCGACGATCCGCCCCAAAGCCGCGTTCGCCTTTCATTCGGGCGCGAAGCGGCTAAGCTCGGCGCATGCGTTTCCCGGCCCTCTTCATCGCCCTCGCGCTCTTCGCCGCGCCCCCGCCGCCGCCTGCTCGCCCGCCCCCGGCTACCGGGTGCCGACCAATATGGAACTCGTCGGACAGGCCGACCTGATCCTGCTGGCGACGGTGAGTCCCGGCGATTTCGAACCCGACGGCCCGCCGACCCAGCAAATCCTGCTGCAACCCGTCGCGGTGCTCAAGGGGACGATCCCCGACGGGCCGCTGGCGCTGTCGGCGATGATCGCGACCGATGCCGAAGCGATGCTCAGCAACCCCTATGAGCTGAACGAGGCGCATCCGCAAAGCTACACCGGATCGTGCACCCGCTACGCCTTCCCCAGCGGATCGCGCGTGCTTTTCTTCCTCACCAAAGAGGACGGCCATTGGCGCGAAGCCGGCGGCCCGTTCAGCCGCTGGGCCGAGGACGTACTCATCGACGATGCGCCCTGGCTGCGGCTCGTGCGCTTCTATCTCAAGGTCCAGGCGCTGCCCGAGGCCGAGCGCGACGCGGCGCTGATCGAACGCCGCGCTTTTTGGGGGGCGCTGGGCGACGATCCGGTCGCGCAACTGATGGCGCTCGATATCGATCGCCAGCTCGCGGGTCCGAACCCGCCGCTGCGCGGAGAACTGCCGCCGGCGCCCGAAGACTGAACCGTCAGCACCACGGCCGCCGCGCCCCTTCCCACCGCCTCGCCAGCCCCTCGCCGACAAGCACATCGCCGACACTCGCGCCGCCGCGCGTCACGATGCGTAGCTTGCGCCCGTAACGATCACCGTCGCGCCCGGCACTTTCGAGGCTGAAGGACCCGGCGTTCAGCCACGCCTGCAGCCGCCGGGTCGCCGCCTTGCCCAGTGCCGCCTCTTCCGCGCAGCGCGCCGGATGCGTTTCGGGCGTATCGATGTCGGCGATACGATATTTCTCGCCCGCGAACCAGAAGGTGTCGCCGTCGACGACACAGTCGCGCCCGCCCCCGCTATGACAGAAACCGAACCGCGCGGCATGGCGGCCGCCCGGCATCACCGGCGCTGCCCGAACTGCAAGGCCGTCGGCCTTGGCGCCATCGGCGAGAGCGGGCGAGAATTGCAGCGCCGCCAGCGTTCCCAGAAAGCCCAGCGCCATGACCGGCGTGATCCACCGGATCGCGCCGACCCCGCGTGTCGGGCGGATGGGTTTGCGATACCGCCGCTGGCGGCGATGGGTCGAAAGAAAGTCGGGTCCGGCCATGCCGCGACCCTGCCATCACCCGCTTACCAAAATCCCGACAGGCCCGCTCCGCTATGGCGGCGACCGCCGTCAGATTGCGCCGCAGCGGTGCCGGATGGGACGAAAACAGGCGTCAGGGCGCGCCGCGCGGCTCATCGTCCTCGATGCCGCCTTCGCCGAGCTCGCCATCCTCGTCGTCGTCGCTGCGTTCGCCGCGATAGGCGCCCATGTCGATGCGGCCCGAGCGTTCCATCTGGCGCATATGGTCGACCAGATCCTGCATGTCGTCGCTGTCGCCCGGCCCCTTCGCCTTGACGCTGTCGCCCAGCGGCCGCGCGCGGCGCGCCGCCTCGGCGACGGTCTGCGCCTGCGCTTCCTCATCCTCCTGCTCGCGGTTGACCACTTCGGGGGCTTGGTCTTCGCGGGGTTCGTCGATCATGGCCGGCTCCTTGATGGGGATGACCGATCAACGCACCGCGCGCGCCCTCCGTTCCTCAGGCCGCGTCGGCCAGCACTTTGCGCTCGATCACCCGGATAAAGACCTCGGGGTCCTGCGCGCCGGGCACCAGCATCCGTCCGCCGAGGATGAAGGCGGGCACGCCGGTGATATTCTGGTCGGCCCAATAGGCCTCTTCGGTGCGCACCATCTCGCCGAACTCGTCGCCGCCGAGGATCGCTGCGGCGCGCGCGCGATCGAGCCCGACCGACGCCGCAACATCGGCAAGCACCGCATGATCGCTCACATCGCGGTTGTCGGTGAAATGCGCCTTGAACAGCGCGAGCTTGAGCGCGGTCTGCACCCCCGTCGGCTCGGACTGCTCGGGGTCCTCGCGCGACCCCGCCCAGGTCAGCAACCGGTGGGCGTCGAAACTGTTGCGCATCCGGAAACCCGGCCCGCGGTTGAAGGCGAAACCGAGGTCGGCCGCGACCCCCGCCATCTTGCCGCTGTTGGCGCGGCTCTGTTCGGCGCTGACGCCATATTTGCGCATCACATGGGCGGCGGCATCCTCGCCCTCGGGCGGCATGTCGGGGTTGAGCTCGAAGGGATGCCATTGCACCCGAAATTCCAGCCGCCCGGCGAAATGCGCCATCACAGTCTCGAACTTCAGCCAGCCGATGATGCACCAGGGGCACATCACGTCTGACACGATATCGACGCTGAGACGCGGAAGCGGGGCTTGGGTCATGACGGGGCCTTTCACTGGCCCAGCCTAGCCCCCCGAATTTCCGGACGCCACCCCCGATCGGAACCGCCTAAAAGACGATGCGGCGATCGCTACCCGACCGGCGATCGACGCCCGAACGACGTTCGGGTCCGCGATAATCGGGGTCCTGCGCCTGGCGCCGATCCTCGGCACGGCGTCCCGGGCCGCCACGCTTGTTCTGTTGGGTTTCCATCTGGTCCCTCCTTTACCGCCCACGGCAAGAAGGGGACCATCGCAGAAAGGCGATGAAAAATGGTTAATCCGGTTCAGCCGAGCGGATCGGCCGGCGCCGGCGCCGGGCGCGACAACACCCACCAGCTGCCGACCATCAACAGCACCGACAGCGCCTCGATGATCATCCCCTGCACGATTCCGAAATTGGTCGGATCGCCCAGCGCGACCCCGATCAGCCTGCCGGTGAGCGCGGTGCCATATAGCGCCGCCGGCACCAGCAACGCCCGCACCCACCCCGGCATCAGCGCGCCGAGCGCCGCCGATCCCGCCGACACGAGGAAGAAGGACGACAGGTCGGCGCGCAAGGTGTTGATCGCGACGCCGCTGATCGTGAAGCCGAAGGTTTCCGAATAGCTCGCCGGATCGATCACCCCGCGTGCGCCGATCATGAAAAAAAACACCGCCCACAACAGGACGGCGCCGCGCAAGACCCAGTTGACCATTTTCTTCTCCCTGTTTGGCCGCCAAGCTGCGGCATCGGGAGCGAATGTGCAATCTATTCCGCCGCGAACGTCGCTTCGATCCAGCCGCCGCCCAGCACGCGCGACGCGTCTCCGGCATCGTAAAGCACCGCCGCCTGTCCCGGTGCGACGCCATATTCGGGTTCGGCGAAGATCAGCCGCTCGCCTTCGACCCGCGCCGCCACCGGCCGCGCCATGCTGCGCACCTTCGCCAGCACATCGCGCCCGTCGACATCGCCGAGCCAGTTCGCCTCGCCCAGCCGCGCGCCCGCCACCGCCAGCGCGCGCCGCGGCCCGACCACGACCTGCTTAGCCGGCGCATCGAGGCGCACGACATACAGCGGCTCGGCCTGCCCACCGATCTCGATCCCGCGCCGCTGCCCGACCGTATAATGAATGAGGCCCTTGTGCGCGCCCAGCACGGTGCCGTCGACATGGACGATCTCGCCCTGGTCGTCGGCCTCGGGGCGCAGCTTGCGGACCAGCGTCGCATAGTCGCCGTCGGGGACGAAGCAGATGTCCTGGCTGTCGGGCTTGCCCGCGACGCCGAGGCCCAGCTCGCGCGCGATCTCGCGCACGACGCTCTTCTCGAGTCCGCCGAGCGGAAAGCGCAAAAAGTCGAGCTGGTCCTGCGTCGTCGCGAACAGGAAATAGCTCTGGTCGCGCGCCGGATCGACCGCGCGGTGCAATTCGGCACCCGCGGGACCCATCACCCGCCGCACATAATGGCCGGTCGCGAGGCAGTCGGCGCCCAATTCCTTCGCCAGCGCGAACAGGTCGGTGAACTTCACCCCCATGTTGCACCGCACGCACGGGATCGGCGTCCGCCCCGCCAGATATTCATCGGCGAACTGGTCGATCACCGTATCGCGAAAGCGGCTTTCATGGTCATAGACATGATGCGCGAAGCCCAGCCGGTCGGCGACCGCCCGCGCGTCGCGAATATCCTGCCCCGCGCAGCACGCTCCGACGCGCTTCGCCTTGGCGCCATAGTCATAGAGTTGCAGCGTCACCCCGATCACCTCGGCGCCCGATCGCGCTGCGAGCGCCGCGACGACGCTCGAATCGACTCCGCCCGACATCGCGACGACGATTCGCCGATCCTTCAGCGGCTCGGCGAGCTGGAAGTCGGCCCGGGCGAGCCCGGCGGGGGAAGAAATCAGCGTGGCCATGATCGCCGCCATCTAGGGACGATGCGCCGAAAATACCAGCTTTTCCGCGCCACCTGTCAAGATATTGACGCGGGTTAAGCTTCGCTAACGAGGGATGAAACGGGCATTTACGGGACCTTAGGCGGTCGGAGGTAGACCGGCCTCATGAACCTCGCCCCGTCCGACCTTCCGCGCCTTGCCGGTGCGGCCAGCCTGTCGAAGCCCGGCTTCGATATCATCCTGGCCGTCTCCGCCGCGCGTCAGGCGATGCTGCCGACCACCGGTCTGCTGCATGAGCGGACGGCACGCGACGGTCGCGCCGACCTCTCGTCGGCGCGGCGGGCGATGCTGTGTGGAACGATGGCGGGATCATGGGCGTTCGGGCCGCGGCCGGCACGCTTTTTCGACCTGTCGGAAGAAGTGACCGTTCTGCCGGAAACTGTGAACAGCCTGTTTACCAGAGGATTTCAGCCGATGTTGAACTCCTCCACAGTAGACATGCTCGCGTCGGATGCCCCCCTGTCCGACGGCGAAAAAATGGAATGACAATGATCGAAAATCAGAAAATCCGTCCGGCTCAAGTCATTGGCCCCCTCGGGGAGCCCCTGACGATCGATTCGCTGCCGCCGCCGAACACGACTCGCTGGGTCGTGCGTCGCAAGGCCGAGGTCGTCGCGGCCGTTAACGGCGGCCTGCTGACCGTCGACGAGGTGTGCGAACGCTATTCGCTGACGCTCGAGGAATTCGCGAGCTGGCAGCGCTCGATCGATCGCAGCGGCATGCCGGGCCTGCGCGTCACGCGAATCCAGCACTATCGCGACCTCTATGAGCGCCAGCAGCGCTTCTGATCGCGCGAGCAAAAAAAAGGGAAAAGGGCGCCCGCGGGGCGCCCTTTTTTTGTCCGTCGATGACGGGCGGATGATCTCAGGCGAGGTTGAGCTCGACCTCGATATTGCCCGCGATCGCCTTCGAATAGGGGCAGACCTTGTGCGCGGCTTCGATCAGTTCGCGCGCCACTTCGCGGTCGATCCCGGGAACGGCGACGTCCAGCCGCGCGCGCAGTTCAAAACCGCCACCACGGTGGAGCAGGTCGATCGTCGCATCGACCGAGGGGGTTTCGGGCAACGCGATCTTGCGCTGGCCGGCGACCAGTCCGACCGCGCCGAGGAAGCACGCCGACCAGGCGGCGGCGAACAGATTCTCGGCCGCCGGGTGCGGTTCGGGCAGCTCGATCTCGAAGCTGCCATCGGCGCTGCGTGCATAGCCTTCGGCGCCGCCGACGGTGTGGGTGGATCCGCTGAACAGGATTTTATCGGTCATGGTGGTTTCCTTTTCGAAGAGAGGCATCTATTTGCATCGTGTCCGATTAGATCGGATACGATGCAAATAGATGCCTCGATATCCGATGTCAACCCCCTTCCGATTTAATCGCATACGATCTATATAGGCGCACGCACCCACCGTGGAGACTGCCATGACCGCCACCGAAAAATTCCCCGCCAAAGCAGCGGGACTTGCTGATTTCCTGTGCTTCGCCGTCTATTCGGCGAACCTCGCCTTCGGCCGCGCCTATAAACCGATCCTCGACGAACTGGGGCTGACCTACACCCAATATATCGCGCTCGTCGCACTCGGCGACGGCGACGAGCAGACCGTCGGCGCGCTCGGCGAGAAATTATTTCTCGAATCGAACACGCTCACGCCGCTGCTCAAGAAGCTCGAGTCGGCGGGATATATCCGCCGCCGCCGCGACCCAGAGGACGAACGTCAGGTCCGGCTCAGCCTCACCGCCGCCGGCCGCACGCTGGTCGACCGGGACCCCGGCTCCGCCGCGCTGTTCGCCGCCACCGGCCTCGGCGACGATTTCCGCGCCGTGCAGCAATCGGTGATCAGGCTCCGCGACAATCTGGTCCGCGCGACCCGCGCGGAGGCAAAGGAGTGAACGAGCGGGCAGATCGACGCATGTGATCCGGGACGTCGCGCGACCGGTGTGGATAAAGCCCCCACAACGCGCGGTATCGGGGAAACGACAGACGCCGCCGACGCCGCACGGTGGCCCCGTCTCCTGAATCGCCGTGAGACGAGCGGGTTCAGAAGACGGGGTTGCCGACACTACGCAGGCCTCGTCGCCGGGTTGCGCGCGCGGCGCTCCGTCCACCTGAAGGTGAGATCGCACCATCGCGCCTTTTGGCCGGCGCCGGGACGATCCGTATCGCCAACCCCACGCCTGGTTCGTCCCATGCTGGCGGAGCCCTTCCTCAAATTGCGACGGAAATCCATGCGATTCCCGCTATTTGACATTTTCTTTGCAACCCTCTCGTTCACCCGGCGTTAAGCCCCCAAGTCAACCACGGGAGTCACCGACTATGCGTAAGATCCTCATTACCCTCGCCGCCACCTCGGCCCTCGCGCTCGGCGCCTGCCAGAGCCCGGCCGCCGACAAGGTCGAAGACCAGGCCGAAGCCAAGGCCGACGCGATCGACGCCCAAGCCGACGCGATGCCCGAAGGCGCCGCGAAGGAAGCGACCGAAGCCAAGGCCGACGCGGTCGAAGCGGCGGGCGAAGAAAAGGCGAACGCCATGGACGACAACGGCGAAATCGCCCCGTCGGAAGTGCCCGGCGCGACGCCCGAAAAGAAATAACAGGGCTGCCTCCCCTAAAGGGCAGGGTGAAGGGCGCCGGATCGATTCCGGCGCCCTTTGTCGTGTGCGCGATTTTTTCGGACAATGTCCGGACCTGTGACGCGCGTCACCGCGCCGTGCCTCCGCGCCGGCTAAACGGGTCATGTGGACGGGGGCACCGCCCGACCGGCCACCGCTACACCCTCCCGCCGCCGTCTTGCGACCCGCGGCGGCGGGAGGGACTAGCCTCCATCACGTCACCGCCGCCCGCGCCCGATATTCCGCCCGGTCCCACGCGCCCGTCGCGATGACATCGACCAGCGCCTCGCCGGCGCGCCACACCGCCTCATGGCTCAGCGTCAGCGGCGTCAGCCCGAATCGCGCGACGTCGGGCGCACGGAAATCGCCGACTATATCGCGCGCGATCAGCGCCTGGACGATGGCATGGGCCTCGGGATGGCGGAAACTGATATGGCTGCCGCGCGCTGCGGGGTCGCGCGGCGTGACGCATTCGAGCCCCGCCCGCGTCCCCGCCGCGAGCAGAATATCGAACAGCGCCGCCGACTTCGCCTCGACCGCCGTCAGATCGGCGCCCTGCCACAGCCGCAGCCCGGCCTCGAGCGCGCCCATCGCCAGCATCGGCGGCGTTCCGGTCAGCCAGCGCTCGATCCCGTCGGCGGGCACATAACCGTCGGCGAAACCAAAGGGCGCGGCATGCCCCATCCATCCCGACAGCGGATTGGCCAGTTCCGCCTGCCAGCGCGCCGTGACGAACAGGAACGCCGGCGCCCCCGGCCCGCCGTTCAGATATTTATAGCCGCAACCGACCGCCAGATCGGCACCCGCGCCGTTCAGGTCGACCGCCACCGCCCCGGCGCTGTGGCTGAGATCCCACAACATCAGCGCCCCCGCCGCCTGCGCCCGCGCGGTCCACGCCGCCATGTCGAAGCGCGCGCCGCTCTTGTAATGGACGTGGGTGAGCAGCAGCAGCGCGGTGTCGTCGCCCAGCGCCTCTGCCACCCCGTCGCGCGGCACGACGCGCAATTCGGCGCCCGCGACGCAGCCGACCGCGCCCGCCGCGATATGCAGGTCGGTCGGGAAATTGCCCGCCTCGCTCACCACCACCCGCCGTTTCGGATCGCGGCGCCCCGCTTCGCGCAGGCCCGCGACGATCAGCTTGAACAGGTTCACGCTCGTCGAATCGCACGCGATCACCTCGTCGGTCGCGGCGCCGATCAGCGGCGCGATCAGCCCGCCGATCCGCGCCGGCGCGTCGATCCACCCCTCGTTCCAGCTGCGGATCAGCCGCTCGCCCCATTGCCGCGTCACCATGTCGGCGCTCGCCGCGACGCTGTCCGCCGGCAGCATGCCCAGCGAATTGCCGTCGAGATAGATCAGCCCTTCGGGCGCCGCGAAGCGCGCGCGCAGCGGCGCCAGCGCATCGCCCGCGTCCATCGCCCGCGCCTCGTCCAGCGTCGTCATGGCGCCGCCATCCCCAGCGCCTGCAGGATCGCCGCGCGCTGCTTGCCCCAGCTGACGCTGTCGGGCGCGATCAGTTCGACATGCCCTTCGCCCGGGGTCACCGCCATCGTCACCGTCCGCCCGCGCTTCGCCATCGCCGCGATATAGGCCGCCCCGGTCGCGGGCGGGGTGATCGGGTCGCGGTCGTTGTTGAACTGCATCTCCACCGCGTCGCCCACCGGCATTTCGGGCGGCGAGGTCCGCACATACTCCCCCCGCGCCATCGCCGCCGGCGCCTCGGCCCCGCACCCATGGCCGCGGCTCGCCGCGCCCGCGCGCAGGTCGGGCAGTCCGCCCTGGCTGATCGCGACGTCGATTCGGATCGGGTCGGCCCCGCGCAGCGCATCGTCCGCCGCCAACCCCGGCCGCCGCGCCAGCCACAGCGCCAGGTGCCCGCCCGCGCTATGCCCGATCGCGATCCGCGGCGCGTCGGTCTTCAGCCGATATTTCGCCCCCGCGCGCGCGAACAGATCCGCCGCCGCGCCGACATCCTGATAGGTCCCCGGATAGCCGCCGCCGCGATCAACGCCGCGATATTCGATGTTCCACACCCCGACGCCGTGCAACCGCAGGTCGTCGGCGATCCAGTTCATGATGTCGCGCTCCGCGACCGCGGTCTGCCAGCACCCGCCATGGAGCATGATCACCGCCGGAAACGGCCCCTCCCCCGTCGGCACCCAGACATCGACGACCTGCAACGCGTCCGTGCCATAGGACAAGCTCGCGTCGGGCTTCGGCTGCGGCCGGTTCAGCAAATCGCCCCACCCCATGATCGGTTTCTGCATCGCCGCGCCCTCTTCCGTCGCCGCGGGCGCCGAGCAGCCGACCAGCGCCGCCGTCAGCATCGCCATCGCGGTCATCCGCATCGTCACCCCCTTAACCCGCGAGCTGCGCGAACACATCCTGCACCCCCTGCGCCGCACCGTCGGAGCGCAGCGCCGCCAGCGCCGCCGCGACGTCGAGCCGATAGTCGGCGACCCCCGCGCTCTCGCCCTTCCACGTCGCGCCCAGCGATTTGACCAGATGCCGCGCCGCGCCATTCTCCGACAGCACATGCAGGTCGAGCGCCTCCAGCCCCTCCGCGCGGCAATCGATCAGCAGCGCCGCGGTCAGCATCCGCCCCAGCCCCTGCCCCTGGAACGCGTCGGCCACCGCGACCGAATATTCGCCCACCGGCCCGTCGTGGCGGTCGCGCACCGCATGCACCGCGCCGATCGCCGGCTCGCCCGCGCACTCGGTACAGATCGCGCCCCAGCCGATATGGTCGTGCCCGTCGACATCGACCAGCCGCTCGATCACCGGCTCGGGCAACACCGCCGCCGGCGAGAAAAACCGCAGATAGCGCGACTCCGCCGACAGCGTCGCGATCCCGGCGCGCAGTAACGGCGCGTCGTCGGGGGTGATCGTGCGCAGGCACACCGCGGTGCCGTCGTTCAGCCGGCTGTGCACGACGATGTCGGTCAGTGCCTGCCGCTGTCCCTGTGCCATCGCCGTCTCCGCTGCCGCGCCTGTCTGCCAACCTAGGCCGCGCCGCCCCCGCTGGCAATCGCCGCCCCGTTCCCCCGCCCCGCACGCCGAAACGGAAAAAACGCTTTCCTATTTTATTCCTATATGGTTCGTTATGCGAATCACACGAACCGAAAGCGAGTCTCACCGATGACACAGGAAATCCTCCCGCCGCTCCCCGCCGATCCCGCCGCCATGTTCGACGACGAAGACTTGCCCGAAGAGCTCGCCTTCACCCCCGTCGCGCGTCACGGCAAACCCTGGACCGGCATCAACGCCCAGAAACAGCGGATCTTCATCGCCCGGCTCGCCGCGACCGGCGCGGTCAGCATGGCCGCGAAGGCGATCGGCCACAGCAGTTCGGCGCTCTACCAGCTGCGCAAGCGCGACGGCGCCGACAGCTTTGCCGCGGCGTGGGACCGCGCGGTCGATACGGGCGCGCGCCGCGTCGCCGACCTGCTCATGGAATATGCCATCTATGGCGTCCCCGAAACGCTGTCGAAGGAGGGCCGCGTCATCCTCGAACGCCGTCGTCCCAACATCCGCGCGATGCAGCATATCGCCGCGAGCCGCTTTCCCGAGGGTTTCGGCGCCAACCTCAACCCCGTCGACGGCCCCGACACCGCGGTCCCGCACAGCATCCGCCGCCTGCGCGACAAGTGGCGCGCCGAGTGGGAGGCCGAGCGTCAGGCGCGGATCCAGGAAAACAACGGCAACCAGAACCGGCAGGAGACCGACCTCGACGATCGCCTGCGCACCATCCGCACCGCCTATCAGCGCCGCATTTCGCACGACCCGGTCAAGCGCGCCGCGTGGGACATGCTCACCGGCCCCGGCACCGATTGGGACGCGGTGCAAAAGGCCGACGCCTTCCTCCACCCGCAAAAGCATGAGTGGCACATGCACCACCCCGACATGATCGTCCCGCTCGCCGCCGGCGCGGGCAATATCGACTGGGAGGCGGAGGAAGGCGGCGACCTGTCGCACGTCGAATGGCACCCGCCCGCCGAAGACCCCGACGGCAGCAAGGGCCAGACCGACGAAATCTGGTTCGGCCACTATGGCGACCATATCGTCGAGGGCGCCTATGGCGAAAGCAACCTTCTCGACGGCACGATCACCCGCGGCGACATGCGCCCCGTCGCCCACACGGTCCGCGAACGCGCCGAGGCCTGGCAGGCCGCGCGCCCGCCCGTGCTCGACCGCCCCTATGGCATTCCGAAAGCGGACCATATGCGGGGCGGCACCACCCTCAAGGACCGCGACGCCACCCGCCGCCGGGTCGAGCGCGACATCCGGCAGCTCGAACGCGAATATGCCGCCGCCTACAGCGACGAAAGCTGGGCCGCATGGAAGGCGGGCGAGGTCGGCGGCGGACCCCCGGCCGAAGGCGGCGACGCATGAGCCTCGAACAGGAGCTGCACGAAGGGCGCCCCCACCCGGACCGCCCGGCCCGCTTCGGCCGCAATGTCGCGATCGAATGGATCCAGCCGCCCGAACCCGCGGGCGGCTGGACCGACCTCGCGCACATCGAGCCCCAGCCGGTCCAGACCTGCTACTCGGTCGGCCGCCTCGTCCACGACGACGATTGCGTGAAGATCCTCGCCGGATCGGCGATGATCGTCGGCGACGACCAGCACGTGATGCTCAGCGGGGTGATCGAGATTCCGGCGCGGTGCGTGGTGCGGATTGTGCGGTTGGTGGAGGTATCCCCTGAAGTTTCGTAGCTGAACGAAGCTTCGGCGAACGCAGCTCCGAACAAGACCTCTGACAACTGTTGTCGTTGAGTTTGGTTCTGGAAACGAAATCGACATCGACATCGCAGATCATCTATTGAACGCGAATTGGTTGAAAAAAAATTGGACAGCCGCGGACAAGCATGAAACGATTATAAATCGCGATTCGACGCTTGATGGTGGGGGCCATGAGCAGATCTAAAATCCGAAAATTGCCAGAGGCCGAAATGCTATCAAACGAGCGTACTGCTCTGTTTGGTAAGGACGGAGTGCCCAAATCTTCCTTCGCGCTGTGCTTTTCTGGTGGAGGAATCCGCAGCGGGACTTTCTGCCTTGGGGTGTTGCAGGGCTTGGCACGCAAGGGCCGAATCAAGGATTTTCACTACCTCTCCACCGTTTCGGGCGGCGGATATGCGGGTAGTTGGTTATCGCGCTGGCGCGGCGAGCCCGGGTTCGACTGGGAAGAACTCAAAAGCAGCGGCGGCAACGGTGGGGGCGGGCAGGTCGAACCGATCCACCCGATCCGCCGCTTGCGCAGCTTCAGCAATTACATGTCGCCATCGTGGGGCGTGTCGCTTGATACGCTGACGGTGTTCACGATTTTCGTACGCAATTTGATATTCAACCTATTAGTCTGGATTCCTCTGCTGTTGGCCGTTGCGACGGTTCCGTATGTGCTGATCGGATTATGGGGCGCCTTCGCACAGGTCCCGGGGCTGGAATCTTGGCGGCCGGCGTTAAGCCTCACGTGGATTGCGCTAGGCGTTCCGGCGCTGCTGGGCACAGGTTGGGTGATGTTATCGCTGGCAGTACTGGGCGGATTCAACGTCACAGAAGGAACGCGCGAGAAAATTTCCCGCTATGCGGCCGTCGCACTGATCGCGGCAGTCAGCTGGATATTTGTGTTTGGGGTGCTGATCTATTTACCGCGACTTGTGCTTGCTATCGTTTCCGGAAATGACTTCGCGCACTGGCTCAGGGATATCGGCTTGCACGCAAAACAGGCCGATTCTGCGAATCTGGGCGCGGCAGGTATTGGTGGCGGACTGCTCGCCGCGCTGGTGGGAATGATCGGCTTCTGGAGCCGCAATGGTGCGCGGATCAGGCGCGAAGCGCAAAGCGCGTTTGACAGGCTTGGCGCCCAACTATTCAACTTGACGGGCGCGGCGGCGGTGCTGGCTATTCTCGTGGCGGCCGCCATTGCGGTCAATACCCTGTTCGGTCGGATTGCCACCTGGAGGGAATTGCCGGCTCCCCGGTCGATCGACTGGGTCGAAGCGTTTGATCATGCGCTCTGGCTCGATAACGGATCATCGCCGTCGCAACTACTAATTTCGCTCGCGGTCCTTGCCGCCTTCCTCGGCATCGCGGTCGTCATTTCATTCTTCGTCGGCGCCAACCGGTTTTCGCTCCACGCAATGTATGGTAACCGCCTGACCCGTGCCTACCTCGGCACCGCGCGCAGCGTACGCAATCCTGATCCTTTCACCGATCTCGATCCCGCCGACGACGTCGCACTCGCGCAGTTGTTCCCTAGCCAAAAAATGCCGGATAGCGATCGACCTGTCCTGTTTCACGTCGTCAATATGACGCTCAACCTGACGCGCAGCTCGCCTGACCGGCGCGACTGGCAGGAACGCAAGGCGGCGTCCTTCACAGCGACCGCACTGCACTGCGGCTCGGCCTGCACCGGCTATGCCGACACCGAAGACTATGGCGGCAAAGCAGGCACGGAGCCAGACAAGCAGGGCGGGCTCACGCTGGGCCGCGCGATGACCATCTCAGGCGCGGCGGCGACCCCCAATATGGGCTATCACAGCGCTCCGTTTGTCACGATGGTGATGACCTTCTTCAACGTGCGGCTGGGCTGGTGGCTGCCACATCCCGATGCGCCCGAAGATCAGGCGCGCGAGGAAGAGCCGAAGGGTCGGCTGCTGCATGTCGTCAAGGAAGCACTGGGTTTGGCCGATGACAAATCGTGGCTATACCTGTCCGATGGTGGCCACTTTGACAATCTCGGGCTTTACGAGATGGTGCGGCGACGGTGCCATCGGATCGTGGTGATCGACGGGACCTGCGACGGCGAATTCAGATATTCGGACCTGCACAACGCAATTCGCAAGGCGCAGGTCGATTTCGGGGTACGGATCGACCTGCCGCCGACGCTGCCGGGTCAACCGGGGCCGGGCCAGAACCAGCGAGTGGTCGTGGGGCGGATCGGCTATTCGGCGCTCAACGAGGGACTCGTCGATGGCGAGATCTACTGCGTGAAGCCGATCCTGAACGGCGACGAACCGCCCGCGCTGACCCATTACGCGCAGACCAGCCGGCGTGGCGGGCAGACCTTTCCGCACCACAGCACGCTCGACCAGTTCTTCAACGAGACGCAGTTCGAAAGCTATCGCCTGCTCGGCGACGTGTCCGCTGAGGACCTGTGCGACGCGATGGACAGCTATGGCCGGGGCGCGATGCCGACGCCGGTCGAGATCGAAGACCTTGAAGCCACCGTGGCAAAGGTCCAGGCCGCCTATCCGCTCTCGCGCGGCGAACAGTTGGTGTCGCGCACGGCGGGAACTCACCCCGACGAATACTCGATGGCGATCGAGGCCACGCCCCCACCCCCCGCCGCGCGCGGCTGGAACGGCTTGGTCGCCGCTGTCGAAGCGATGAGCACCGCCAAGCTGATCACGAGCACCGTCGTGACCGCCGGTCTTGTCAGCGCGGGTTTGACGGTCGGCGACGAAGCGGCACGCAAGTTGCGCGATGCGCTCCAGATCGCGCCCGCCAAGGTCAGCATCGATCCGGTCGAGTTGAAGCTGTCGAAGGAAGCGCAGGATCTCGCCGCCGACGGCATTAAGATTGGCCTCGCCCCCGAGGCGCTCGTCAAGCTAAATGATATCACCGATCGGCTGACCGTGGAAGTGACACGGCTTTCGAAGATGACGCCTGGAGCCGGGGGCGAGACCGGTCCCAACTTGGAACTCGAGGCGCAAATCGTGCGGCTCAAGGCGCTGATCGACGAGTTTCCTAGGCCCGTCGGCGGCGGCAATGGTACGATCTTTGTGCCCGACCACAGGGAAGCCCTCAATGCTCTCACCACAGCGGTGACCGAAGCGAAGAACATGAGCAACGACGACTACAAGAAATTGCTCGGCCAAATTGCGATGCTCAAGGCCTCGATCGCCACGGAAATCCGGGCCGCGAGTCCAAAGCAGAATCCGAGTTCGCGATGATCCGGTATCGCAGATATACCGCCCTGATGACCTCGGCCACAGCGCTTGCGCTCGCAGGTTGTACCAGCGTCCCGCCGCTGCGCGCCGCCTGGTATCAAGCTAGCGAAGCAAAAGGCAGAAGCGTCGAGACCGGGCCCTTTGTCATCGCGGTACAGAATTACGGTCCCGACACATTGGAAATTCATGGCATTGCGCTCAACCGACCGGGTAAGAAGGACGGGATCCACAGCATCGCGGATTTCAAGGGAGTTCCGGATGGTACCCCAGTCAAGCTGGTTCACAAAGGAGTTCTCACGGTCGAGCTGGCGAAGGACGACGTGCCCCCCTGCACTCTGCCGGTGGCCGTGTATATATGGTCCGGACCAAGAAAGAAATTTCACGAGATCGCTTTGGGCGGCCTGCCGACTTTCCTTACCAACAACTTGATGAAATGCCGCGCCGATGCTTGGCGCGCCGGGATCGCGACCCGCACGAAAGAGACAGCCGAGTCCGCTATGCAAACACCCGTTCCACCGAACTAAGCGCCTGCTGCGACCTGACTACTCCTCCCCCATCCGCAGCGCCGCGATAAACGCCTCCTGTGGGATGTTCACATTCCCATATTCCCGCATCCGCTTTTTACCCTCTTTCTGCTTTTCCAGCAGCTTTTTCTTGCGGGTCGCGTCGCCGCCATAGCATTTGGCGGTCACGTCCTTGCGCAGCGCGGCGATGGTTTCGCGGGCGATCACCTTGCCGCCGATCGCGGCCTGGATCGGGATCTTGAACATGTGGCGCGGGATCAGGTCCTTCAGCCGCTCGCACATGCCGCGGCCGCGCGTTTCGGCGGTGCCGCGGTGGACGATCATGCTCAGCGCGTCGACCGGCTCGTTGTTGACGAGGATGCTCATCTTGACGAGGTCGCCGGGGCGGTGGCCGATCTGGTGATAGTCGAAGCTGGCGTAACCGCGGCTGATGCTCTTCAGCCGGTCATAGAAATCGAACACCACCTCGTTGAGCGGCAGTTCATAGGTGATTTGCGCGCGGCCGCCGACATAGGTCAAATTCTTCTGCACCCCGCGGCGGTCCTGGCACAGCTTCAGGATCGGGCCGAGATAGTCGTCGGGCACGTAAATCACCGCCTCGATCCACGGTTCCTCGATCTCGTCGATGCGGTTCGGGTCGGGCATGTCGGCGGGGTTGTGGAGCTCGATCTCCTTCGCCGCCTCATTCTTGGTATGGCCGAGCTTCAATTTGTACACCACCGACGGCGCGGTGGTGATCAGGTCGAGGTCGTACTCGCGGGTCAGCCGCTCCTGGATGATCTCGAGGTGCAACAGGCCGAGGAAACCGCAGCGAAAGCCGAAGCCCAAGGCCGCGCTGCTCTCCATCTCGAAACTGAAGCTCGCGTCGTTGAGCCGCAGCTTCTGGATGCTCTCGCGGAGCTTCTCGAAGTCGTTGGCGTCGGTCGGGAACATGCCGCAGAACACGACGGGCTGGACTTCCTTGAACCCCGGCAGCGCCTGCGCCGCGGGTTTCTTGGCGTCGGTCACGGTGTCGCCGACGCGCGCCTGCGCGACGTCCTTGATCTGCGCGGTGATGAAGCCGATCTCGCCGGGGCCGAGTTCGGTCAGCTGCTCGATCTTGGGCGTGAAACAGCCGACGCGGTCGATCAGATGGGTGGTGCCCGCCTGCATGAACTTGATCTGCTGGCCTTTTTTCAGCACGCCATCGATCACGCGGATCAGGATGACGACGCCGAGATAGGGGTCGTACCAGCTGTCGACGAGCATCGCGACGAGCGGCGCATTGGCATCGCCCTTCGGCGGCGGGATGCGCGTGACGATCGCCTCCAGCGCTTCCTCGATGCCGATGCCGGCCTTCGCGCTGGCCAGCACCGCGTCGTCGGCGGGCAGCCCGATGATGTCCTCGATCTCGGCCTTCACCTTGTCGACGTCGGCCGCGGGCAGGTCGATCTTGTTGATCACCGGCACGATTTCATGGTCGTGCTCGATCGACTGATAGACATTCGCCAGCGTCTGCGCCTCGACCCCCTGCGCCGCGTCGACGACCAGCAGCGCGCCCTCGCACGCCGCCAGGCTGCGCGACACTTCATAGGCGAAGTCGACATGGCCGGGCGTGTCCATCAGGTTGAGCTCATAGGTCTCACCATCATGCGCCTTGTACGACAGGCGCACCGTCTGCGCCTTGATGGTGATCCCGCGCTCCTTCTCGATGTCCATGTTATCAAGGACTTGCGCCGACATCTCACGCGCGGTCAGCCCGCCGGTGAACTGGATCAACCGGTCGGCGAGCGTCGACTTGCCATGGTCGATGTGCGCGATGATCGAGAAATTACGGATATGCGAAAGAGAAGTTGTCATGCCGCGCCGTTAGCAGCGGAAAGCCGCGCTGTCAGCAGCCGAAGCTACAACCCCAGCCAGCGCGTGCAATCATCGCGCACCCGTGCGTCGCGATCGTACAATCCGCGTTCGAGCACCGCCGCGCGGGCGTTGCCTTCTTCAACCGCCGCCAGCGCCGCGATGGCGTTGGCGCGGACGCGCGGCACCGGGTGCACCTTCGCGAACTGCTCGGCGATGTCCTTGCCATTGTCGGTCAGGTGCACGGCGCAGCGGAGCAGCATCTCGGCCTGGGTCAGCGTCGGGCGGCGCGCAATCGTCCCGCTTTCCAGGTCGACGATATATTGGTCGCGCCAGGGGATATGCTCGCCTTCCTCCATGATGTTGAGGCTGACCGAGAGGTTTGTCGGTGGGAGCTGGCTGTGGATATCGCGGTGAGCGCGGTACAGCATCATCCTGCCTTCGCTCAAGCTGCTGCGCTCGACGAAGCGGAGGTTCAGCGGCTCGCCTAGGCAGCCGTCGACCGCTTCGGGGTCATAGTCATAATAGTCGCTGATGTAGCCGGGTCCCCAATAGCCGGTGGTGAGGAAGCTGAAATTATGGTCGTGCGGCAGGCCATAGGCGAAGACCGCCGCGCCGCTGGCGGTGTAGGCGGCATCGGTCGCGGCGGGCCAGAGATTGGCGCGGAGGAAATGGCCGCGCGGGCTACGGTGGAGCAGAAAGACCTGCGCCGAATAGCGGCTGAGTTCGAGCTGGCCGGCGAAGCTCGCCTTGAGTTCGGCGATGACGCGGTCGGCGAGGAAGTCGCGGTTGCGCGCGAGCCCGGCGAGGAGGTGGGCAGCATGGGCGAGACTCGCTTCGTCGCTGAGGTCGACGCCCGTTTCGTCGAGCCGGGCGGTGACGTCTTCAAGGTCGAGTACTCCGCCGGCGGGTGGGTCGATCAGGCGAGGCATGGGTCGGAAACCTTTGGCATGAAGAGCGCCAGTGTCGCCACGGCGGCGCGGCGGACTTCGGGGTGCGGGTCGCTGGTCGCCATGTCAGCGAGCCGCGGCCGCGCGGTCGCCGGGTCGAGCGCGACGAGATCGCGCATCGCGCTCCAGCGGGCGGCGAAATCTTCGGCGAGCGTGGCTTCGACGAACAGTGGGGCGGCGTCGCGGCGGTCCATTTCACGGAGCAGGGCGAGCGCCATGGCGCGGAAGCTGCTGTCGCGGCGGGAGGCGGAGAGGTGGGTTAGGCGGCGGCTGACCAGTTCGTAGGTGCGCATCGGCAGCGGCGACGGCGGCTGCACCGCGAGTTCGAGGAGCAGGACGTCGCCGGTCGCGCCGGCGATGGTGAAGCTGGTGCGCGCGGTGTCGAGATCGAGCATGTCGCCGGCGACGAGCGCGCGCGGCGGGTCGCTGCGACAGGGCGACGCAGCGGCGGCGGTGAAGGCGCCGCCCTCCTCGGCGGCCGAGAGCGGGACATGGTGGAGCGTCAGCCGCGCGCCGCCCGCGGCCAGCACGCGGATCGCGGCGCGGCCGGGCACGAAGAGCGCGGTCGTCGGAGCCGCCGCCGCCTCGAATGGCAGCAATTGCAGCGACAGGCGGATCGCGCCGCATTCGGCAAGCATCAGACCGCCCGGTCCGCCGCCCCCGCCGACGATGCGCAGCGGCGGCCGGGCAAACGGATCGGCGGCGAGCAGGGCAAGCGCCTCGGCCAGCCGTACCCCGAGCCAGCGCGGGTCGGCGAGCCATGGGCGGAGGCGCACGATGGCCTGGTCGGGTTCGGCATCGCTCGCGGCGGCGAGCGCCGTGAGCAGGCCGGCGGGCGCCGTATCGGCCGCCCGCCATCCCGCGGCGAGATCGCTCGCGGTGGCACGGATCGCAGCGGTGCGCAGGGTATCGGCGCGCGGATAATGATCGTGACGGGACGGGACGGGCATGGCGCGGTCACCGAATGCGGGCGCGGCATTGAAGCGCGCGCCCGCGGCCCGGTCAGTCGTAGATGATCAGCACGACGGTGACCGACACCTCGAAGACCGATGGCCCCGAAGACGCGGTCGGCGCCGCGAGCGAGCCGAACAGCCCGACCGCGGTGTCGAGCAACGGTATGGCGTCGATGTCGATGGATGGCAGGTTCATAGCTTCGCTCCCCAGTCAATGGCGGCGCGGATCGGCCGCCGACGGATGGTGCGAAGCAGGCGGAGCCGACGCCAGTTAACTTATCGTAATATGGGAGTAAGGCCGTTCGTCGAAGCGCGGTTGCCGCCACCGGCACGGCGCCTAGGATGGCCGCGACAGCCACCGGGAGACGCTCCATGCGCCACGCCATCACCGTCCTTTCCACCCTGCTGCTCGCCGCCGCGCCGGTTGCGGCCGAAACCTTGCTGATCGGCAACAAGGGCGAGGATACGCTGAGCCTCGTCGCGCTCGACACCGGCGCCGAACTGGCGCGCCTGCCGACCGGCAAGATGCCGCACGAGATCGCCATCTCTCCCGACGGCAAGCAGGCCGCGGTGGTCGCCTATGGCGCGACGACGATCGACGTGTTCGATGTCGCGGGGCGCAAGAAGTTGCGGACGATCGACCTCAGCCCGAACCAGCGGCCACACGGGCTGGTGTGGCTGTCCGACGGGCGGCTGGTCGCGACGGCGGAGGCGAGCCAGTCGGTCGCGGTGGTCGCGCCCGACGGCGCGGTGACCTCGATTGCCACAGGGCAACAGGGCACGCACATGATCGTCGTCGCGCCCGACAATCGCACGGCTTACACCGCCAATATCGCGTCGGGCACGGTCAGCATACTCGATTTGAAGGACGCGAAAAAGCTGCGCGACCTGCCCGTCGGCGGCAAACCCGAGGGGCTGGCGCTGGCGAAGGGCGGGCGCGAATTGTGGGTCGGCGACCTCGAAGCGCCGCGGGTGTCGGTGTGGGATGTCGCGACGGGCGAGAAGATCGTCGAATTACCCGTGGATCCGGTCGCGATACGCGTGCTCGCCAGCCCCGACGGCAGACTGATCGCGACGAGCAATATCGGCGCGGGAACGATCAGCCTGTTCGACGCCGAAACGCGCGCGCCGCTCAAGACGATCAAGGTATCGGGCGAGCAGGAAAAGGGACAGGTGACCCTGTTGTTCAGCGCCGATTCGAAGCGGCTTTACGCGGCCGAGACGGGGCACGACATGATCGCGGAAATCGACGTCGCGAGCGGCGAAGTGCTGCGCCGGATCGCGGCGGGCAAAAATGGCGACGGGCTGGCGATCGCGCCATAGCCAAGGGCCGCTGTTCTGGACATAGAAGCCGCCGAAAGCCCTCTCCCCTTGAGGGGAGAGGATAGCGCAGCTTGCTCCGTCAGGAGCTAGTGAAGCTTGGAGAGGGGAACGCAGCCAAACCCCTCTCTACTTAGGCTAGCCAGCAAGCTGGCAAGCCTGCGTACCTCTCCCCTGAAGGGGAGAGAGCAATATGGCCACAACCCGTCGTCAGCGGCCAACCCGATATCTAATAGTCGAGCCAGAGCGACAAGCCTGGCGGCGGGGTCTTCGGCCGGGCGTCAATGGCGTGCCGCACCGCGTCGGCCCGGGCGCGAGCGAGGATCGCGACGGGTGCGTCCGCCGGATGGAAGATATGATCGGCCTCGCCCAGCAGACGTGCGGCGCGCAGGGTCAGGTCGTCGGGGTTCGGGCTGGTCAGCACGATCGTTTCGAGGCGGCTTGACGGGAGGGTCGTGTCGCTGGCGAGCCAGGTTTCAACCCCGTCCACCGCATCGGCCGCGAGCGGATCGAGCACACCGCCCTGCGCCAGCGCCGCGTCGATCGCCCGGCGGCGGTCGGCGGCGGCCGGCCAGCGCGCCTTCATCGCATCGCGCGCGGCGTACAGCGCCGACGCCAGCGCGCCCAGGCGCGCGGGCAACAGGGCCTCGATTCGCTGGCGTACCGCCTTCGCGAGCCCCGCCGACGCACCGCCCGTCCCGATCGCGATCGTCACCGGCGCGCGATCGACGATCGCGGGGGTGGTGAAATCGCACAGATCGGGGCGGTCGACGACATTGACGAGCAGGCCGCGCGCGCGCAGCGCTTCGGCGGCGACGCGGGCTTCGGCATCGTCGGCGAGCGCGACGAAAGCGATCGTCGCGCCGGCCTCCCACACCGGCACGATCCGCCCGCCCGCGCGGACAATCAACCGCGCCTTGGCATCGGCAGCCTCCCCTTCCCCGACCAGCACGACCGTGCGGCCGCGCAGGTTGAGGAAGATGGGAAGCTGCTCCACGGCCTCAGTCGATCCAGTCGGGCACGCGTTCGGCGGCCATGATCGTGCCCGCCGCGATACGGTCGGCGACGACGGCATAGCGGTCGCCGTCGACGAGTACCTCGGGAACGAGGCTGCGGCTGTTGTAGGTCGACGCCATCGTCGCGCCATAGGCACCCGCGGTGCGGAACACCGCGAGGTCGCCCGGCTCGACCTTGTCGGTCTCGCGGTCGCGCGCGAAGGTGTCGCCGGTCTCGCACACCGGTCCGACGATCGACGCGGTCATCCTTTCGCCCGACGGCTTCACCGCAACGAAGTCATGGTAAGCATCATAGAGCGCGGGGCGCGCGAGATCGTTCATCGCGGCATCGACGATCACGAACGGATTGGCGGCGCCGGGCTTGACCCACAGCACCTCGGTCAGCAGCACCCCGGTGTTGCCCGCGATCACCCGGCCAGGTTCGAACATCAGCGTGACGTCCCAGTCGCGGGTCACGCGCGCGACCATCGCCCCATATTCGGCGGGGCTCGGCGGATTGTCCTCGGCCTTGTACGGCACGCCGAGACCGCCGCCGAGATCGACATGGGTGATGCTGTGGCCGGCGGCGCGCAGTTCGGCGACGAGCTGGCCGACGCGTTCGAAGGCGGCTTCGAGCGGGTCGAGGCTGGTGAGCTGGCTGCCGATATGGACGGCGATCCCGCGCATGTTGAGCCCCGGCAGCGCCGACAGCCGCGCGAAGATTTCGGGTGCGACGTCGATGCCGACGCCGAACTTGTTCTCCGCCTTGCCGGTCGAAATCTTGGCATGAGTGCCCGCATCGACATCCGGATTGACGCGCAGCACCGCCGGCGCGGTCATTTCCTTGGCAAGCGCGATTTCGGCGAGCGCGACACCCTCGGGCTCATGTTCGATGTTGAACTGGCCGATACCGCGGTCGAGGCCCTGCGCCAGTTCGGCGCGCGTCTTGCCGACGCCCGAGAAGACGATGTCCTCGGCCGCCATGCCCGCCGCGAGCGCGCGTTCGAGTTCGCCGCCCGACACGACGTCGGCGCCATAGCCCTGCCGCGCGAGCACGCGCAGCACGCCGAGGTTGGGGTTGCACTTGATCGCGAAGGCGAGGTGCTTCCTGGGCACATCCTTCAGCCCGTCACGAAACGCCTGCGCATGGCGCTCCAGCGTGGCGCGCGAATAGACATAGACGGGGGTGCCGATTTCCTCGGCAATGCGCGGCAGCGGAATATCTTCGGCGTGCATCACGCCGTCACGAAGGTCAAAATGGTTCATTGGAGAAAGTCCTGAAACTCAGCCCGGAGGGGGCAAATCAAAATCGTCGGGTTCGCGCTGTTCCGACCGTTTGAGAAGTTCGTCGCTGCGCGCGGGCCGGGCCTGCGCGTCAGGCGTCGTGAGTTCCTCCGTGGTTGGTTGTTTCTTGGCACCGACGGGCAGCGGCGGCGGGGCCTGGCCAGCGACGGGCTTCAGGTCCGCCTGCTTGCCGCAGGCGCCGAGCGCCGCGACGCAAACGGCACCGGCCGCGAGCAGTGCGAGGGCTTTCGCCGTTGCCATATCCTAATCCTCCAGCGCGGCGCGTGCCGCTGCGATGGCCTGCCTTACCCGTTCGGGTGCCGTGCCGCCATAGCTGGTGCGGCTGGCGACCGATGCCTCGACGGTCAGCGCCGCCAGCGCCGCGGGCGTCACCGCGGCATGGATGGCGGCGGCGTCTTCGGCGGGCAGCGCCGACAGCTCAACGCCGAGTTCCTCGGATCGTTTCACGCAGGCGCCGACGATATGATGCGCCTCGCGGAACGGCACCCCCGCCTCGCGCACCAGCCAGTCGGCGAGGTCGGTCGCGGTCGAGAAGCCCGACGCCGCGAGCGCGCGCATGCGGTCGGTGCGGAAGGTCAGGGTCTCGACCATGCCGGTCATCGCCGCGAGCGACAGCGCGAGCGCGTCGAACGCGCCGAAGACGGTTTCCTTGTCGTCCTGCAGATCCTTCGAATAGGTGAGCGGCAGGCCCTTCACGATCACGGCGAGGCGCTGGAACGCCCCGAGCAGCAAGCCGGCCCGCCCGCGCACCAGTTCGGCGGCATCGGGGTTGCGCTTTTGCGGCATGATCGAGCTGCCGGTCGACCAGGCGTCGGGCAGGCTGATGAAGCCGAAGGGCTGGCTCGCCCAGATGACGATTTCCTCGGCGAGCCGCGACAGATGAATCGCGGCGATCGAGGCCGAGGCGCAAAACTCCAGTGCGAAGTCGCGGTCGGACACCGCGTCGATGCTGTTCGCCATCGGGCGGTCGAAACCGAGCGCAGCGGCGGTCGCAGCGCGATCGAGCGGGAAGCTGGTGCCCGCAAGCGCGGCGGCGCCAAGCGGCGATTCGTTGAGCCGCTTCGCCGCATCGGCGAAGCGCGACCGGTCGCGACCGAACATCTCGACATAGGCGAGCAGATGATGGCCAAGCGTCACCGGCTGCGCGACCTGCAGGTGGGTGAAGCCCGGCATGATGCTGGCGGCATGTTCGTCGGCGCGTGCGAGGAGCGCGGTCTGGATCGCCTTCAACCCGTCGTCGATGCGCGCGCAGGCGGTGCGCGTCCAAAGACGGAAGTCGGTCGCGACCTGATCGTTGCGCGAACGCGCGGTATGGAGCCGCCCGGCGGCCTCGCCGACGATCTCCTTCAGCCGCGATTCGACAGTCATGTGAATATCTTCGAGCGCGAGGTCGACGGGCACGCCGTTCGCCGCGAACTCCTCCGCGATCTGCGCGAGGCCGGCGTCGATCTTCGCCGCATCGTCGGCCGCGATGATCCCGGCCGCGCCGATCATCGCCGCATGCGCGCGGCTGGCCGCGATATCTTCTTCCCACAGGCGCTTATCGACGGGGATCGACGCGTTTATCTCTTGCATGATCGCCGCGGGAGCGGCACCGAAGCGGCCGCCCCACATGCTGTTGCTGTTCGGAGATTCCGCCATCCGCCGCGTCCCAAGCCTTGTCCCTGCAATCCTCGCCGTGTTTCTGGCCGGATCGATCGCGGGCTGCGATAGGGAAAAGGCTGCGGGGGAGCAAGCGGGAGCGGGCCAAGCAAATGTTTCGGGCGCGCAAGCGAAGGGTGCGGGCGTCGAACGCTTCGTCCACCAGGTGATGCGCGAGAACAAGGGCAAGGCCGCCCCCGCCGCGACCTTCGTCGGCCCCGACGATGCGCCGACGACGCTCGCGGCGTTCCGCGGCAAGCCGTTGCTCGTCAATCTGTGGGCGACCTGGTGCGCGCCGTGTGTCGCCGAAATGCCGACGCTCGACAAGCTCGCCGCCGCGCAGGCCGACAAGCTCACGGTGATCGCGGTCGCACAGGATCTGCAGGGCGCCAAGGTCGTCGATCCGTGGTTCCAGACCGCGGGGCTGACGACGCTCCAGCCCTATCTCGACCCCGAAAACGGCCTGCTCCTCGCCTATAACAGCGCGCTGCCGACGACGATCCTTTACGATGCCGAGGGGCGCGAGGTCTGGCGCATCATCGGCGCGATCGACTGGCAGGGTACCGAGGCAAAGGCGCTGCTCGCCGAGGCCGGGGCCTAGGCGACCGCCGAGTCCGCCAGATCGACCAGCGCCCTACCCAGCGCGGTCAGGTCGGCCGATTTTCGGACCCCCGCGAAGCAGCTCGCCGACAGGCAATATTCGGCGCCGCGCTGCGGGATGACCGCCGCGAGCGTGCAGATGCCGATATGGGTATAGCCGTCGTCGACCGCGAAGCCGGTCCCGCTCGCAACCCGCACCTGCTCACGATAATCGGCGAAGGCGATCGCCTTTTCCCAGCGCACTGCGGCAAAGCGCCGTGCGACCTCCTCGTCGCCCGGCGCCTGCGCCGCCGCGATCGCGCGCCCGACGGCGCCGCCGCCGAGCGGCTGGCGCTGGCCCTGCGCGAGGTGGATGCGCAGCACCGCCTTGCTCTCGGCGTGCGCGACGAGTTGCAACCGGTCGCGCGACGCGACCTGCCACAGGCCGGTGGTCACTTCATGCGCCTGCGCGAAGCGCGCCATCAGCGGGCGCAGCCGGTCGATCATTCGCCGCGCATCGCCGTCGCGGAGCAGCCCCGCCCGCGCCCAGCCATCGGACAGACGATAGCGCTTGCCCGGCTGGTCGCGCACCACAGCACCTTCGGCGACCAATGTTCCGAGCAGGTTGAAACAGGAGGAGGCGCCGAGTCCGAGCGAGCGACCGATGTCCGACAGCGTGAGCGGATCGCTGTCGGCGAGCAGCCGCAGCACCGCGAACGCCTGAGACACCGACCGAACTTCACCTGCCACACGCGCCTCTTTTCACAAATATGAAATCACTATTCTTTATATTGAATATTCCGGAAAGCTCAACTAGCCGATCCTCAGCCAATCAAGGGAGAGTCGCATGGGTATGCTGGACGGCAAGGTGGTCGCGGTGACGGGCGCGGGACGCGGCGTCGGGCGCGAAATCGCGCTGCTCTGCGCGAAGGAAGGCGCATCGGTCGTCGTCAACGACCTCGGCGGCAGCGCCGAGGGCGAAGGCGCCGACCTGAGCCCCGCGCAGGAAACCGTCAACGACATCAAGGCCGCCGGCGGCAAGGCGCTGGCCAACGGCGCCAGCGTCTCGGACCCCAAGGGCGCGGCGAGCATCATCGAGGATGCGGTGCAGGCGTTCGGTCGCATCGACGCGGTGGTCAACAACGCCGGCATCCTGCGCGACCGCATCTGGCACAAGATGAGCCACGAGGATTGGAATGCCGTCATCGACGTTCACCTCAACGGCTGTTTCAACGTGTCGAAGGCCGCGACGCCCTATTTTCGCGACCAGCAGTCGGGCAGTTTTATCCACTTCACCTCGACCAGCGGGCTGATCGGCAATTTCGGCCAGGCCAATTATTCGGCGGCGAAGCTGGGCATCGTCGGGCTGTCGCAATCGATCGCGCTCGACATGGCGCGCGCCGGGGTGCGCTCGAACTGCATCGCGCCCTTTGCGTGGAGCCGGCTGATCGCGACGATCCCCGCGACCAATGAAGCCGAAGCGCTGCGTATCGAGCGCATGAAGACGATGACCGCCGACAAGATCGCCCCGCTCGTCGCCTTCCTCGCCAGCGACGCGTCACAGGAGGTGTCGAACCAGGTCTTCGGCGTGCGCAAGAACGAGATTTTCCTCTTCTCCAAGCCGCGCCCGATCCGCTCGATGCAGAAGAATGAGGGCTGGACGCCGCAGGCGATCGCCGACGAAATGCTGCCGGCGTTCCGCGGCAGCTTCGCCGACCCGGCCGAGCGTTCGGGAGACGTCTTCGGCTACGACCCGATCTGATGACGATCGACCCCGACAAGCTGCTGTCGATGCCGCCGATCGTCACGCGGCAGACGCTGACCAAGCGCGATACGATCCTCTACGCGCTCGGCGTCGGGGCGAGTGAACTCGACTTCCTGTTCGAGGAACGGCTGAAGGCGCTGCCGACGATGGCGGTGACGCTGGGTTATCCCGGCTTCATCTGGCGCGATCCGGCGCTCGGGGCGAACTGGCAAAAGGTGCTGCACGGCGAACAGTCGACGATCCTGCACGCGCCGCTTCCGGTCGAGGGCGAGATTGTCGGCTCGACGCGGATCGAGGCCTTGTTCGACAAGGGCGCCGACAAGGGCGCGCTGGCGCTGGTGGCGCGCGAGATCCACGACGGCGCGGGCACGCATCTGGCGACGTCGCGCGCGGTGACCTTCCTGCGCGGCGACGGCGGCTTTGGCGGATCGAGCGAGGGTGCGCCGGTGCCGCACCAGGTGCCCGACCGCGCCCCCGACAGCGTCTTGACGCTGACAACCGCGGCGAACCAAGCGCAAATCTATCGGCTGTCGGGCGACCTCAATCCGCTGCACATCGATAGCGACGTCGCGACGGGTGCGGGGTTCGACGGACCGATCCTGCATGGCCTTGCCACCTATGGCGTAATTGGCCGCGCGCTGCTCGCGGCGCGCTGCGGCAACGAACCCGCGCGCCTCAAGCGCCTCGACGGCCGCTTTTCGTCGCCGGTCTACCCCGGCGAAACGATCGAGACCTCGATCTGGGACGAGGAAGGTGGCAAGCTCGCCTTCCGCGCCCGCGTCGTCGAGCGCGACAAGATCATCTTCACCAACGGCTATGCGGAGACGGCATGAGCGAGTTCGGAATCCTGTCGTTCGGCGCCTATGTGCCGATCACCCGGCTGCAGCGCAGCGCGATCCACGCGACGAACGGCTGGTTCGCCGGCGGCCTGCGCGGGCTCGCCAAGGGTGAAAAGGCCGTCGCCAACTGGGACGAGGACAGCGTCACCATGGCGCTCGAAGCCGCACGCGATGCGCTGGACGGCATCGATCGGACCAAGGTCGAGCGCGTTGTCATCGCCTCGACCACCCTGCCCTTCGCCGACCGCCAGAATGCGGGGATCGTCAAGGAAGCGCTGAACCTGCCCGATGCGGTCGGCGCGCTGGACGTCGCGGGATCGCAGCGCGCGGCGACATCCGCGCTGCTCGCCGCGCTCGGCGGCAGCGAAACGACGCTGGTGACCGCCGCCGAAATCACCACCCCCAAACCCGCATCGGAGCGCGAGATGACCAGCGGCGACGCGGCGGCGGCGGTGCTCGTCGGCACCGGGGAACCGCTCGCCAAGCTGGTCGCCAGCCACAGCGTCACGGTCGATTTCGTCGATCATTTCCGCGAGGCGGGCGAAGCGCACGACTATGACTGGGAAGCGCGCTGGGTCCGCGACGAGGGATTCGCCAGGATCATGACCCCGGCGATCGCCGCTTTGCTGACCAAGGCGGGCGTGAAGGGCGACGCGATCGACCATTTCCTGGTGCCCGTCGCGGTCAAGGGCGTGCCCGAAATGCTCGCGAAAAAGGCCGGGGTTGCAGATAGCACGGTCGCCGACGCCCTCACCGCGACGCTCGGCCATGCCGGCGCCGCGCATGCGCTGGTGATGCTAAGCGCGGCGCTCGAAACCGCCAAGGCCGGCGAGCGCATCCTGCTCGCGAGTTTCGGGCAGGGCTGCGACCTGCTGCTGTTCGAGGTCACCGACAAGATCGGTTCGATCAAACCGCGGCTCGGTGTCTCGGGCTGGCTCGCGCGGCGCAACGAGTCGACGAACTACGCCAAATATCTGTTCCATCGCGGACTGCTTCAGCTCGACCGCGGTGCGCGCGCCGAGCATGACAGCAAGACCGCGCTGACCGCCTTGTGGCGCAACCGCAAGGCGGTGCTTGGGCTTGTCGGCGGGCGCTGTACCAAGACCGGGACGGTGCAATTCCCGAAGAGCGAGGTCAGCGTCAACGCCAACGACCATGCGGTCGGCACGCAGGAGGATTATCCGCTGGCCGAAGTGCCCGCCAAGGTGATGACCTGGACCGCCGACGCGCTCACCTACTCGCCCGACCCGCCGAGCTATTATGGCAATATCGACTTTGTCGGCGGCGGGCGCATGATGACCGAGTTCACCGATTTTGCGGGCGGCGCACTCGACGTCGGCGCCGATTTGCGGATGATGTTCCGCATCAAGGCGTTTGACGAGAACCGCGGGTTCCGCCGCTATTTCTGGAAGGCCGCGCCGGCGTTTTGATCCTTCTCCCCTTGAGGGAGAAGGATAGGGAGCCTTATCGCGAAGCGATGAGGCGGACTTGGATGAGGGGTTGTGAGCGAAGCTCGCGCGGTCCTTTGGACCGCAACCCCTCACCCAGCTACGACTAGCGAGCAAGCTCGCAAGTCTTCGCAACCCTCTCCCTCAAGGGGAGAGGGGGTTAGTTGGAGGTTTATTTATGGCCAAGGGTATCCGCGACAAGGTCGCCATTTTGGGCATGGGCTGCGCCAAGTTCGGCGAACGCTGGGACAAGGACGAAGACCAGCTCATGCTCGAAGCCTATGAAGAGGCGATGGCCGACGCCGGGATCGAGGCGAGCCAGATCGACGCCGCCTGGCTCGGCGCCGCGTTCGACGCGCAGAATATCGGGCCGAGCGGCATCCCGCTCGCGGTCGCGCTGCGCCTGCCCGACATCGGCGTTACCAAGGTCGAAAATTATTGCGCCAGCGGCACCGAAAGCTTTCGCGGCGCGGTCTATGCCGTCGCCTCGGGCGCGTGCGATATCGCGCTCGCGATGGGCGCCGAAAAGCTCAAGGACACCGGCTATGGCGGGCTGCCCGTCCGCACCCGCGGCACGACGCACGACATGGTCGGCATCACCGGCTCGGCGCCGGGCAATTTCGCCCAGCTCGCCAGCGCCTATCGCGGTGTCCATGGCGTCGGCAAGGACGACCTCAAGCGCGCGATGGCGCATGTCTCGGTCAAGAGCCATGCCAATGGCGCAAAGAACCCCAAGGCGCATCTGCAGAAAGCGGTGACGATGGAGCAGGTGCTGAACGCGCCGATGATCGCCGAACCGCTCGGCCTGTTCGACTGCTGCGGGGTCAGCGACGGCGCCGCCTGCGCGATCGTCACCACCCCCGAAATCGCCCGCGCACTCGGCAAGACCGACATCGTGACGGTGAAGGCGCTGCAGCTCGCGACCTCGAACGGGTGGGAGATGCAGGCGCAGGGCTGGAACGGCAGCTATTTCCACACCACGCGCGTCGCCGCGACCAAGGCCTATGACGAGGCGGGGATCACCGATCCGCGGTCGCAGCTCAGCCTGATCGAGGTTCATGACTGTTTCTCGGTCACCGAACTGGTGACGATGGAGGATCTGCACATCTCGAAGGAAGGCCAGGGCTGGCGCGACGTGCTCGACGGCTTCTACGATAGCGACGGCGCGATCCCGTGCCAGATCGACGGCGGGCTCAAATGTTTCGGCCACCCGATCGGCGCCTCGGGGCTGCGGATGATTTACGAAAATTACCTGCAGATTTTGGGGCGCGCGGGCGAGCGGCAGCGGCAGGATAGTCCGGTGTTTGCGCTCAGCCATAATCTGGGCGGCATGCCGAACCAGAATGTGTCGTCGATCGCGATCATCGGGCGAGCCGATGCCTGAGCTAATGCCGCTCCCCGGCGAAAGCCGGGACCCATGCGGCACCGGGCAGCCGTGGCTCCATGACGCTCTGGGCCCCGGCTTTCGTCGGGGAGCGGTGATGCATGTATAACCTCCTTCCCAATCTCTCGGTCATAGAGGCGTCGTCTTTCGTCGCCTCGCCGACGGCGGGCCTTTATCTCGCACAGATGGGGGCGGAAGTGATCCGCGTCGACCAGATCGGCGGCGGCCCCGATTTCCGCCGCTGGCCGGTCACCGAGAACAACGACTCCCTTTATTGGGAGAATCTCAACCGCGCGAAAAAGTCGGTCGCGCTCGACCTCGGCCGGCCCGAGGGGCGCGAACTGTTGCAGGCGCTGGTCCGCGCGACGGGCCAGTTCGTCACCAACTTCCCCGTCGGCGGCTTCCTGTCGCACGAGCTACTGGCGGAAGGCCGCCCCGACCTGGTCACCGTCCGCGTGATGGGCTGGGCCGACGGTTCGCCCGCGCTCGACTATACGGTCAACAATTCGGTCGGTTATCCGATGCTCACCGGTAATGGTCCCGAACCGGTCAATCATGTGCTGCCCGCCTGGGATCTGCTCACCGGCGCCTATGCCGCCTTCGCACTGATGGCGGCGATCCAGCGGCGCGCCGCGACCGGCGAAGGCGGCGAGGTGCGGCTGCCGCTCTCCGACATCGCGATCGGCACCGTCGCCAATCTCGGCGGCATCGCCGAGGTGATGTACGGCGGGGCGAACCGCCCGCGGCTCGGCAACGCCGTCTATGGCCTGTTCGGCCGCGACTTCGTGACGCGCGACGGGGAGCGGACGATGATCGTCGTCGTCACCCCGCGGCAATGGGCGAATTTGATCGCCGCATTGGATCTCGGCGACGCGGTCGCCGCGATCGAAACGGCGCGCGGCGTGTCCTTCGCCAAGGACGACGGGCTGCGTTTCGACCATCGCGACGCGCTCTATCCGTTGTTCGAGGCCGCCATCGCCGCGCGCGATCATGTCGACCTCGCCGCCGCCTTCGACGCGGGCGGGATCGTCCATTCGCCCTATCGCACGATGCTCGACGCCGCGAACGATCCCGCGCTCGTCGCGGACAACCCAATCTTCGGTGCGGCGGCCAACCCCAGCGGCTTTGCCTATCCCGCCGCGGGCGCCTTTGCGACTATTCCGCAGGCCGAACGCGTACCGCCCGCTGCGGCCCCGCGCAACGGCCAGCATAGCGAAGAAATCCTCGCAGAGCGCCTGTCGCTGCCGTCGGGCGAGATCGCGCGGCTGATCGACGCCGGTATCGTAGGTGTGATTTAGCATGCATCCCCACTCTTTCGTCACCCCGGGCTTGACCCGGGGTCCCGCTTTTTGGTGAGGATGATTGTCCATCGGGCAGCGGGCCCCCGGATCAAGTCCGGGGTGACGATGAAATTACCGCCCGACAGACTTTGACCGCCGTCCAATTCGGAGACTGACATGACCCTTCGCCGCGCCGCCATCGTCGCCCCCATCCGTACCCCCGTCGGCAAATTCGGCGGCGCGCTGTCGAGCCTGACCGCGGGCGACCTCGGCGCCGTCATCCTGAAGGCGCTGGTCGAACGCACCAAGATCGATCCGGCACGCGTCGACGACGTCGTCTTTTCGCAAGGCTATGGTAATGGCGAGGCGCCGTGCATCGGTCACTGGTCGTGGCTCGCCGCGGGCCTGCCGATCGAGGTGCCGGGCTATCAGCTCGACCGCCGTTGCGGATCGGGACTGCAAGCGATCGTCAACGCCGCGATGATGGTCCAGACCGGCATGTCCGACGTCGTCATCGCGGGCGGGGTCGAATCGATGTCGAACGTCGAACATTACAGCACCGACATCCGCAAGGGCGTGCGCGCGGGCAATCTGACGCTCCACGACCGGCTGACGCGCGGGCGCGTGATGTCGCAGCCGGTCGAGCGCTTCGGCGTCATCAGCGGCATGATCGAGACCGCCGAGAACCTCGCCAAGGATTATGGCATCAGCCGCGAAGCATGCGACGCCTATGCGGTGCGCAGCCACCAGAACGCGGCGGCGGCATGGAAAAAGGGCCTGTTCGACGACGAACTCGTGCCCGTCTCGGTGCCGCAGAAAAAGGGCGATCCGGTCATCTTCGACCATGACGAAGGCTACCGCGCCGATGCGACACTCGAAAGCCTCGGCAAGCTCCGCCCGCTCGAAGGCGGTGTCGTCACCGCGGGCAATGCGAGCCAGCAGAATGATGCGGCGGCGGCCTGCCTCGTCGTCGCCGAGGACAAGCTCGAGGAACTCGGCCTCGAACCCATCGCCTTCTATCACAGCTCGGCGGCGGCGGGCTGCGATCCCAGCCGCATGGGCATCGGCCCGGTTCCCGCGGTCGAACGGCTTTTCGCACGCAACGGCCTTGGCTGGAACGACATCGACCTGGTCGAGCTCAACGAGGCCTTTGCGCCGCAGGTGCTCGCCTGCCTCAAGGGTTGGGGCTGGTCGGAGGACGACAGCCGTATGGCGATGCTCAACGTCAACGGATCGGGGATCTCGCTCGGCCATCCGATCGGCGCGACCGGCGGGCGCATTCTCGCCAACCTGACCCGCGAACTGCATCGGCGCGGCGGACGCTACGGTCTGGAGACGATGTGCATCGGCGGCGGCCAAGGCATCGCCGCGATTTTCGAGGCAGCATGATGCAGGATTATTCGGACATCCGCGAAGAGGTCGCCAAGCTCTGCGCTCAGTTTCCCGGCCCCTATTGGCAGGCGAAAGACAAGGTCCGCGCCTATCCGAGCGAATTCGTCGCGGCGCTCGGCGAGGCGGGTTATCTCGCAGCGCTGATCCCCGAGGAATATGGCGGCGCGGGGCTACCGCTTTCGGCAGCCGCCGCGATCCTTGAGGAGATCCAGCGCCAGGGATGCAACGGCGGTGCGGTGCACGCGCAAATGTATGTGATGGGCACCGTGCTGCGCCACGGGTCGGAGGAGCAGAAGGCGCGTTACCTTCCGCGCGTCGCGACGGGCGAATTGCGGCTGCAGGCGTTCGGGGTCACCGAACCGACGAGCGGCACCGACACGCTGAGCCTCAAGACCGTCGCGAAGAAGGACGGCGACGACTATATCGTCAACGGCCAGAAGCTGTGGACCAGCCGCGCCGAGCATAGCGACCTGATGATCCTGCTCGCGCGCACCACCCCGCGCGAAGAGGCGGCAAGCCGCACCGAGGGCCTGTCGGTCTTCCTCGTCGACATGAAGGAAGCGCTCGCCGCGGGCACGCTGTCGATCCGTCCGATCGACACGATGATGAACCATGCGACGACCGAAATCTTCTTCGACAATATGCGCATCCCCGCCGCGAACCTGATCGGCGAAGAGGGCAAGGGGTTCCGCTACATCCTGTCGGGCATGAACGCCGAACGGCTGCTGATCGCCGCCGAATGCATCGGCGATGCCAAGTGGTTCATCGACAAGGCGAGTTCATACGCGAAGGAGCGCGTGCTCTTCGGCCGCCCGATCGGCCAGAACCAGGGTGTGCAATTCCCGATTGCGCGCGCCTATGCGCAGATGCGCGCCGCCGAACTGCTCGTCCACGACGGCATCGCCAAATATGAAGCGGGCGACAATGCCGGGGCCGAGGCGAATATGGCCAAGATGCTGGCCGCCGAGGCAAGCTGGGCGGCGGGCGAGGCCTGCATCCAGACGCACGGCGGCTTCGGCTTTGCCGCCGAATATGACATCGAACGCAAGTTCCGCGAAACGCGGCTCTATCAGGTTGCGCCGATCAGCACGAACATGATCCTGTCGTACGTGGCGGAACATGTGTTGGGGCTGCCGCGGAGCTATTGAAGGCGGCGGAGTGGGATGCCGATCCAATATCCTCCCTGTCGCGAAGCGATGGGGAGGTGGCAGCGGCGAAGCCGCTGACGGAGGGGCCGACGCCGTCAGGCGTCGTGCAACCTGTCGGCCCCTCCACCACTCGCTTCGCGAGCGGTCCCCCTCCCCATGGCCTGCGGCCACAGGGCGGATTTTAAACGTTCACGCTCGCCCGTGATGCCCAAGAGAAAGGGCGGGCGCCCCATGTGACACCCGCCCTTCCCTTGCGACCCAAGAGCGAGCCCTTGGGGAAGTCTTGCGAAAGCTTATCCGCCGACCGTCACGCGGCCGCTGCGATAGCCCTTCTTGCGCATTTCCTTGACATAATCCTTGTCGGCATCGACGACTTCAGTTTCCCATTCGTCCCACGCGTCCCAGCGGTCCTCGCGGTCGGTCGAATGGCGCAGGTCGCTGACCAGCTCCTTTTCGGCCTCGAGGATGTCGGCCTTGTAATTATACCAATATTGGTTGACGACGCCCGCGATCGGCGCGGTGCGGATGTGCGGCGTCTCGAACCCCGGCGGCTTTGATCCATAGGGCACGGCGGCGAGGGTGGTGGCCGGGAGAGCCACAAGAATAGCTAGGGTGGTCCACTTTTTCATCGTCCATCTCCTGATTGACACGCCCCGTTGCCGGGGGTCGGAACAGGAACGAGCCAGACCGCGATTTTCTTCGCAGCTTGACGGGGATTCGGAACGGCTCGCGGTGGAATCGCCTCAACCGGGATGCGCTTCGTCCCCCACCGACGATCGCAGCAGCCCGCGAAACACCTCCTGCGCGTCGCGTTTGCCCTGCGTCACGTCATAGACATCCTGCGCGATCGGCATCGCGAGCCCGTGTTTTTCGGCGAGCGCGATCACCGTCGGCGCGCTCTTCACCCCTTCGGCGACCATGTTCATGCCCGCGATGATCTCGTCGATCTTGCGCCCCTTGCCCAACTCGACCCCGACATGGCGGTTGCGGCTCAAGGGACTGGTGCAGGTCGCGATCAGGTCGCCCATGCCGGTGAGCCCGGCGAAGGTCTCGGCGCGCCCGCCCATCGCGACGCCCAGCCGCGTGATCTCGGCGAGCCCGCGCGTCATCAACGCCGAGCGGGTGTTGTCGCCTGCCCCCAGCCCGTCGCCCATGCCGACCGCGATCGCGATGATATTCTTGAGCACCCCGCCGAGTTCGCAGCCGAGCAGGTCGGTGTTGGTGTAGACGCGGAACAGGCCCGAGTGGAACACCGGCTGCAGCGCGCGGACGACGATCTCGTCCTCCATCGACAGCACGCTCGCCGCCGCCTGCCCGCTCATGATCTCGCGCGCGAGGTTCGGGCCGGTGAGGACGCCGACGGGATGGCCGGGGAGGATTTCCTCGATCAGCTGGGTCATGCGCTTGCCCGACGACAGTTCGAGGCCCTTGGTCAGGCTGATCACCGGAACCCAGGGGCGGAGATGCGCTCTGGCTTCTTCGAGCACGCCGCGGAAGCTGTGCGAGGGGACGCCCATGATGAGGACGTCGGCACCCGCGACGACCTCGGCCATGTCGTTCGTCGCGCGGAGCGCCGACGGCAGGGTGATGCCGGGGAGATATTTGCGGTTCTCGCGCGCGCTGTTGATGCTCTCGACCGTCTCGGCATCGCGCGCCCATAAAGTGATCGGCGCATTGCGCGACACCACCGACGCCACCGTCGTGCCCCAGCTCCCCCCGCCGAGCAGCCCCACCTTCAACCGCATGAACCTCTCCCTGTTTTTCGGGAGAGTGGCGGCTCAATCAGTGCTTGGCAAGAAAGCCCTTCATCACCGCGGCAGTTGCCTTGGGGTCCTCGATCATCGGGACATGGCCGACATGCTCGAAGATATGGCTCTCGCTCCCCGCGATCCCGGCTTCGAGCACCGGCACGCAGCTGACGTCGAGCAGCCGGTCATGGCGGCCCCAGATGATCTGCGTCGGCACCTTGACCTCGCCGAGCCGGTCGTTGAGCGGATGGTCGCGGCCCTCGGTCGCGATGACCCAGAAGATGGCGTCGAGCTGGTCGCGATATTTGAGCGCGTCCGCATAAAAGACAGGCTTGAGCCGCGGCGGTAGATAGGGCGGTTTATGGACCACCATCGCGACCAGCCGGTCGGCATCTTCCAGATTGGCGATGATGAGCGGGTTGTAATCCTCGTTCGCCGCCTGTTTCTGCAGGTCGCTTTCGTTCGCGCCGTTGACCCCGGCGTTGTCGAGCAGGGTCAGCGTCGCGAGCGCGTCCGGATAATCGATCGCATAGCGTAGCGCGATCCAGCCGCCCATGCTGTTGCCTGCGACATGCGGGCGGTCGAGGCCGAGCGCATCGGCGAATTGCTTGAGCCGCGCGGTCTGCGCCGCGATGTCATAGGCGAGCTGCGGGTTGCGCTCGTTCTGCCCGAAGCCCGGCAGGTCGGGCGCGACGATATGGTAGTCGCGCGTCAGGTAAGGCGCGATCATCGACCAGTTGTCCTTGTCGCCAGCAAAGCCGTGGACGAGCAGCAGCAAGGGTTTGGCGGGGTCGCCGCCCTCGAGGTAGGGCCAGTCGCGGCCGTCGACCGCGACGCTCTTCTGCACCGTGCCGCCGCGCTTGCGCAGCGCCCAGCGGGCGAAGGCGACAAGGCGACCGGGGAATAGGAAATAGAGCAACGCCAGCGCGATCAGCGGCGCGAAGATCAGGATGAGGAGGATACGCATGACTTTAAGACTGTCCTCTCAATCCGTTCGTGTCGAGCGTAGTCGAGACACTTATAGGGAGCGCGTGCCTTCGCGTGTCTCGACGACGCTCGACACAAACGCGATTTGGGGTGAGCTCAACGCGGCGGAACATGCGCGTCGAACCAGCCCACCAGATCGTCCAGCACCGCACCCTGTTCAGGCTCGTTGTAGACTTCGTGGAACAGGCCGGGATAGATTTTGAGAATCTTGTCCGCCGATCCGACATGGTCGAACAGATATTGCGACCCCGCGACCGACGCCAGGCTGTCCTTCTCACCATGCTGGAGCAGGATCGGCAGCGTGATTTTCGGCGCGCCGGCCTGCGCCGCAGCCATCGCGTCCATGAACTCCTTGCCGAGCCGCGCGCCGATCTTGCCGGTGTAGACCAGCGGGTCGGCGAGATAGGCAGCGACCACAGCGGGATCGCGGCTGACGCCATTGGCATCCAAAGCCAGCACCCCGAGCCGCGGGAAGAAACGCGACAGGAACCGGCTGATCCAGACGGTGAAGCGCGACGGCGGCGCGCCGGGGACGATCGCGGGTCCCGACAAAGCGGCGGCGACGAACGCCGACTGCCGCTCGATCAGGAACAGCGTCGAGATCAGCCCGCCCATGCTGTGCCCGAGCAGCAGCCGCGGCGTATCGCCATGGTTGACCTCGACGAGGGTCAGCAGTTCGGCCATGCCATCGGTGAACGCGGTAAAGCGCGGCACGAAGCCCGGCGTCCCGTCGGACCGGCCATGGCCCCAATGGTCGACCGCGTAGACGGCATATCCCGCATCGGTGAGTCGCTTCGCGACATGCTCATAGCGCCCGGCATGTTCGGCGTAGCCATGCGCGAGCAGCACGACCGCCTTGGGCAATCCGGCAGGCAGCCAGTGGGTGACGTAGAGCGCGGCCCCCGCGCCCGCCGACCCTTGAGGCAGAACGAGCGCGCCCGAGGCCATCGTCAGCGCACCGCCTTTTTCAGCGCCGTGCTGCGGTGGCCGGGACCATCGTCGCCCGCCTTGTCGAGCTTCGCCAAAATCCCTTCGAGCGCGCGGCTGATCGCGGTCTGGGTGCGCACCATTTCGACCTTGGGCCAGGCGGTGCGCTGGCCGGTGTCGATCAGTTCGTCGATATCGTCCTGCGCCAGGTCGCTCAAAATCTTGGTCGGCGACCAGAATTTGGGCGGGCGGATGATGTTGATGTCACCGGTATATTCCTGATTGATCACCGAGCGCGCCATGTTCGCGATGCTGTTGAGCGGCGGGATCATCTCGAGCGGTTTCTGGAAGATCACCATATTGGCGTTCAGCCACGCCTTGAAGGTCGCCATCGACGCATGCTGGATGGCCTCGATCGGCGCCATCTGCTTGCGGGTGTCGCTGGCGAAGGGCAGCGCGATCGGGTTCGCCTGGCTGACGATATGATGATTGACGCCATACAGGCGTTCGAGCCTTTTGGTCGGGATGTCGTGCGTCACCGACCCGTCGACCCAGCGCCGGTCGGGCTGGTACGGCACGCGCGCGCCCTTGTCGTCGCGCGCCATCAGCATCACCGGCGGGAAGACGCCGGGCACCGCGCAGGACGCGAGTACGGCTTCGCGGATCAGGACGTTCGGTGCGGTGATCGCATTGAGCAGCCGCCCGTTCTGATGCTTCTCGGCGGGCGCGACCGAGACGTTGAGGTGGCGGCCGCTGACCTCATAGGCCTCCTGAAAGGTCAGGTCGGGGATCAGGTCGGCAAGCCGGGCGCGGACCTCGTCGGGCGCGAGACGCCGCGTGTCGGGCCCGCGCGCCGGGTTGGCGAGGCGGTCGCTTTCGAGGAAGGCGCCGATGTCAGCATCCTTGCGGGTGCAGACGACCGCCGCGACGATCGACCCACCGCTGGCCCCCGACATGATCGCGGGCAGCACGCCCTCTTCCCAAAGCGCTTTCACGACGCCGATATGGAAAAAAAGAAAGCTTCCCGAGCCCGAGAGCAACAGTGCCGAGCGGCCGTAGCAATGCTGGGCGCGGCGGAAAAAGTCGCGTTTTTCCTCGCGTCCGATGCTGCGCGACGCCGCGATCCTGTCGAGCGCCGCTACAACCTCTGCGACATACTCCTCGATCAGCCGCTTCGTACCAAACCGCGCCTTCGAATAGAGGCGCTCGTGCCCCATGCCGTCGATATTGCCGTGGATGCCCTCGTTGAGAACGAAGAGCAGCCCCTTGACGTCACCCGCCGCCGACAGGCTGCGCAGCCGTTCGAGCCGCGCGCGGATCGCCTTATAATCGAAATGCTTGCTTTCGTCGGCATCGCGCCAGACCTGCATCCCCGATTTCTTGTCATGCTCGCGCGCCGCCTTGGTCCAGGCGATATAATCGGACGCGGTCACGAGATCGCGGTCGGCGCTGAGCGTCGGGGTGAAAAGCATTCAGTGATCCTGCGAGAGGCGGGGAGAGTGCAGGGAATGCGCCTTCGAGGCGTCAAAATGGCGAAGATATCGGACGGAAATGTCCGCCGGGAACAGTGGTTCTGTTTCCAAGGGCATTTCCGTCCGAGATCGAAGCCATTTTGACGTCCCTTCGGGATTTGACCGATTTTGTCCATGTCGTCGTCAGCAAGCCTCGGAATATTGACATATGCCTTCGCCTTGCTTCCTAGACCTGAACAAAATCGCTTCAAACCTCGATGGCGCATTCCCTGCACTCTCCCCGCTTGGTTTATTTTTTCGGAGTCTTGCGGGTTGCGTTGCCTTTGGCAACCGGTTTCCGTGCGGGCTTGGCGGTGGGTTTCGTCCCGCTTTTGGCCGCGGGCTTCACTGCAGCCTTGGGTTTGGCCGCCACTTTCGGCTTTGCCGTAGCGGCTTTGGGTGTTGGTGCGGGCTTTTCGGGCTTGGGTTCCGCCGCCATCAGGTCGGCGAAACTTTCGTCGATGCACGCACGGAAAAAGGCGATGTCGGGCATGATCGCGCGCTCGCCGATGATCGAAAAGGCAATGCGGCCGTTATAGCTCGGCGTCGCGATGAACAGCCCCATATTGTTCGCGAGCGGCGCCATGCCATGCTGCTGCACCAGTTGCGCACCCGCGAGATAGAGCGGCACCTGCGCGCCAGGCACGTTCGAGATGAAGAGGTTGGTGCCGCGCACGGCGAAGCGTTCGCTGGTCAGGATGCGCGCGACCGCCGCCATCGTCGCGCCCGGAATATGCTGCGACAGGTCTGTCATGATCCGCGCGCTGACCCCGGCCTTCGCTTCCTTGGCCTCGACCGTATAGTCGCGCACCGCCGCGAGCCGCTCCAGCGGATCGGCGATATCGGTGCGGATCGGCACGCTCATCGCCGACACCTGGTTGCCGGGGGTCGATGCTTTCCCTGCTCCCTTTTCCTTACCGCGCAGATTGATCGGCGCGACCGCGACGAGGCTCTCCTTCGGCAGTTCCTTGTGCTTCGCGAGATATTTGCGCAGCGCGCCGCCGACGGTGGTGAGCACGACGTCATTGACCGTCGCGCCCGGCACCTTCTTGCGGATCGCCGCGACATCGGCGAGCGCGACGGTGGTCGCGTCGAACATCTTGTGCGGGCCGACGGGCGCATTGAAGCGCGTTTCGGGGACCCCGGCGGTCATCCCGCCCTCGGCCATCGACTTGCGCGCCGAGGCGACGATCGCGGGCGAAACCTTGAGCAGCGCGTTCACGAACTTCACCGGCGACTGCATCGATGCCGACCAGGCGCGGGTCAGCGTCTCGGCGCTCGACGGTGCCCGGCCAAGATCCTCCGACGGCGGCGGCTCGGGAATCGCTGGCGTACCCTGTGCGTCGATGTCGCTCATCGCGATGAAGGCGTGCGCGCCCGAGGCGCCGTCGACCGCGGCATGGTGGACGCGGTGGAGCATCGCGAAGCTGCCCTTCGGAATCCCCGGAATCCGGTCGAGCCCCTCGATGATATAAATGTCCCACAGCGGGCGGTTCATATCCATCGGCTTCGAGAAATAGCGCGCGACCGCGATGCAGAACTGCCGCCAGTCGCCGGGCTCGGGCAGGCGCGCATGACTCATATGCGCCTCGATGTCGAAATGCTCGTCCTCGACCCAATAGGGATGGTCCATGTCGAAGGGCAGCCGGTGCAGCCGCCGCTTGAACAGGGGCGAGGTGTGGACGCGGCTTTCGACGTGGCGGATGATGTCCTTGAAGCGCACGAAGCCGCCCGGCGCGGTCGAGGGATCGTAGATATAGACGCCCATGATGTGGGTCAGATTGTTCGCGGTCTGGGTGTAGAGGAACTGGGCGTCCTGCGCGCTGAGCTGTTTAAGCATCCTGTCCTCCTGTGGTCGGCAATCGGTCGGCGAGCGCCAGAGTTGCGAGGCGCATCGATTCCATGACGTTGGCGAGCCCGCGCAGTTCCATCAGCAGCGCGCGACGCGCGGCGAGGATGTTGGGGGTCGCGGGTTCGGCGAGCCCCATATGGCGCATCAGCGACAAGCCGTTGGCAAAGAGCAATTTGCCGATCGCCGCCTCGCTGCTGATTCGGCGGAGCAGCCAGGCCTGCTTGCCCTCGACCAGCGCGGCCGCCTCGATGGCCTTGTCATCGACCGCCTCGCCCGGCCGCGCGCGCGACAAGATGTCGGCAACCACCGAATAGGCCTCGGCAAAGGAAAGCAGCACCGCATGGCCGACGAGCGGCTGGCAGCGGCGGATGAGCTGCGCCACGCCGCGGTCGCCGCTCGCGAGCCGCTTCGCCCAGGTCGGGTCGATGCGTGCCAGTTCGGCCGCGATCGCGGCATGATGTTCGTCGCGCGGCGGATAGAAGAATTCGAATTTGAACAGGTCGCGCAGGCGATCGACATGCGCCCAGAAAGCGGCGGTCGCATCGCCGCTGTCGGCATCGCGGAGCTGAAACAGCGCGATCTCGATCATCGCACGGTCGAGGAAATGATGGACGATGATATTGCGGTAATAGCTCGCCATCGGATGCTTGGCGGGGTCGATCGAATAGACATTTTCGCTGCCCGCTTCGTATCGCGTCAGCAGCCCGCTCTCGACCAGCGTGTCGACGGTGCTCGACAGCGCCCGGTCGTCGGCGCTTTCGAGTTCCTTGCTCAGCCGGATGCCGCGCGCGCGCGCCCATTCCTTGAGCGCTCCGATCGTTGCGAGCAGTTCCGCGGCGGTGACGCCGCGCGGTGCGGTACCGAGCAGGATCAGGCACATCACCGACGACACGGTCAGCGGGGTGACGCGATTGGCCTCGACCGCGACCGAGAAAGCGATCTTTTCGAGCGCGCGCTTGTCTTCGGGTCCCGGCGCATCCTCGATCACCACCGGCTTGCCGATGTCGAGCCGGATACGCCCCGACGGTTTCTTGAGGTTGCGCATATAGCCGACGAACCAGCCGAGGCTTTCGGCCTTTTTCACCCGCCCCGTCTGCTCGGCGGCATATTCCTCGACGTCGAGGATCAGGTCGAAGCTGGTGACGAAGGGCACGAAATGCACCCCCTTGGTCCCCGTCGCATGCGCGGCGTCGAGGACATATTTCATCAGGCCGTACTTCGGCGGCATCAGCTTGCCGAGGCGCGACCGCGTTCCCTCGAACGCCCAGCTGAGCGGGAAGCGCTTGGCGAGCAGCCAGGCAATGTAATGGCGCAGCACCAGCTTGTAGACCGGCTGGTCCTGGAAGCTGCGGCGCACGAAGATCATGCCCGAGCGGCGGTAGAACTCGCCCATCACCGCGATGTCGAGGTTCGCACCCCCGAACAGGTGCAGCATCGGCAGGTCATTCTCATAGGCGAGCCGGCTGGGGGTCGCGCCGTCGATATAGGTCTTGTGGGTGAACAGGATCGCGGTGGGATGTTCGCGCAGGATCGAGCGCAGCTTGGCGATTTCGGCGGCGTCGACCTCCATCTCGGGCGCGTAGCCGCCGAACATCATGCGGTCGACGCGCGCGCGCAGGTCGAGGAACAGCGCCGAAGGCCGCGCGATGACCTCTTTCATCAGCGGTCGCGCCTCGCGGTAGAGGTCGCCGACGGGGCGCCCAAGCGTCACGGCCAGCTCGGCGAGCGCGGCGCGGAACTTGGGATTGGTGCGTAAGGAGTCGGCGACGAAGCGCGGCACCTTGTAGCGCGTGCCGCGTACCCCGCGTTCGGCGACGTCGAGCGCGAGCGCGGCCTGCCGCGCGACAAAGCCCGCGAATTCGGGGCTGTCGGTCCCCTCGCCATCGCCGCCGCCGGTCTGCGCGCAATAGCGGGTCCGCAGCGTGTCGAGCGACGCCGCCTCGCCGACCAGAATCTGCGCGCGCCGCCGGTCGCGGAGCAGGATCAGGCGCGAGCGGAGCGGCCCGGGATGGCGCGGATCGCCGAAAATCAGGTGGCGGAATTTGAGCGCACGGTCGCGCTCGAACCCAGGGATGCGCCAGGCGACGCGCAGCGGCACGACCTGGCGCGACGGCGATCCGTCGAGCCGCGCCCGCAGCATGTCGAGCGGCAGTGCATGATCGTCATCCTCGATGTCGAGGCTGGTCCAGGCGGGCTCGCTGTCCCCCGCGGTCGCGTGAATCCAGTCGAGCAGCAACCGGCGCTCGACGCCATTGCGCGCGTCGATGATATAGAGCCGGTCGGCCGCCTCTTCCGCCACGATCGGAATGCGGGGCGTGCCGTCGGCCACCGCTTAGCCGGTCTTTCCCTTGCGGGCCGCCGGCTTTTTCGCGTGCGGCTTTTTCTTGGCTGCGGGTTTCGCCGCGGGCTTCTTCGGCGCCTTTTTCGCGTGCGCCTCGGGTGCAGGTTCGGTCGCCACCGATTCCGCCACCGTCTCTTCGGGCTGGCCGAGCGTGCGCAGGAACATGTTCCGCACATCGCGAACATGACCATTGATCGTCCGCGGCGTCCATTCCGACGTGTCGACCGGCGGCAGCACGGTGACCCGTACCGTCGCGGGGCGCATCACGAACTCATTCTTCGGCGCGACGTCGGTGGCGTTATGAATGACGATCGGGACGATCGGCACCCCCGCCTGCATCGCCAAATGAAAAGCGCCCTTCTTGAACGGCTCGAGCTTCGGCGTCAGGCTGCGCGTACCCTCGGGCGAGATGCAGATCGACTTGCCTTCGACCTTGATCGCGTCGACCAAGGGCTCCATCGCCTTGATCGCGCTCTTGCCGTCGGCGCGATCGACGAAGACGGTGCCGCCCCATTCCATCAGCTTGCCGAGGATGGGGATGTCCTTGATCTCTTTCTTGCCCACCCCGCCCATGTCGCGGCGGATAAGCTTGGCGAGGATCATCACGTCCGCCTTGCTCTGGTGGTTGAAAATGAAGACGCAAGGGCGCGACGACCAGAGATTTTTCTCGTCCTCGACCTCGAGCTCGACGCCGGTGATCGCGGTCGCGAAGTCGCCGAACAGCCCGATCGAGAAATTCGCCGCCTCGCGCTGCGAGCGGGTCAGCGCCCAGATCGGCAGGCCCGCGGCAAAGGCGCCGACGAGTGACCCGGTGGCATAAATGGTGCGGGTATAGTCGACCCACGACGGGGTACCGCGGCTGCCGAAGCGCTGCACCGGCCAGCCGTTTTCCTCGGCGATGGCTTTCAGCTTGAGGTTCGGGTTGAGCGGGCGCGGTTTGCCGACGCGTTCGAGCAGTTCGATATCGTCGTCGCTGTCCGAATAGAAAAAGCTCTGATCGAGATCGAGGCCGAACTCTGCGGCCAGTTCCTCGGCGGCGAGCACCTTGCCCTCGCCGAAGCACAAAGGCCGGATGATGTCGCCGGTGAACACCCCATCCTCGATCTCATAGGCCGAGCATTTGATATGTTCGATGCCAAGGTCGCGCGCGGTCGGTTCGATCTGGTAGATCGTCGCTGACGAAATGATCGCGACGCGGTGGCCCTTGGCCTGATGCGCCTCGATGATCGCGCGCGCTTCGGGATAGATTTTGCGCGCGATATGCTTCTTGTAGAGTTCCTCGCCGAACTCGATGAAGCTTTCTTCTTCGACACCCTTCATGAACTTTGCAGCGCCCGACATCAGCCCCGAAAAGCCGATCGTGCCGAGGCTGTGCTGCGCGATAATCTGTGCGGTTTCGGCGATTTCCTCGACCGACATTTCGCGGCGCTGGAATTTCTCGCGCAGCATCGCGGTCGCCGAGTAGCCCGAGATGATCGTGCCGTCGAAATCGAACAGCGCAGCGATATGCGGCCCGGGCTCGGACGCGAGAACTTCTTCCAGATGCGGCTGCGGTCTCGGCACGCCTGTCTCCCCACGAACGGCTATATTGCCGCTTATCCCTGCACGATGACAGGTAAAATGGGGTTAATCAATGGCGCGAAAGCGCCGACGCCTCCCGTGCCAGCCCCTCGATCCGCGCCGGGTCGAGCGGCCCCGACGGAACCACCCAGCTGCCGCCGACGCACAGCACGGCGTCGAGGGCGAGCCAGTCGAGCGCCGTCGCGGGGGTGATGCCGCCGGTCGGGCAGAAACGCGCCTGGCCGAAGGGGCCCGCGAGCGCTTTCAAGGCCGGGATGCCCCCGCTGGTCGCAGCGGGAAAGAATTTGAAGCGGTCGAGGCCGAGGTCCATCCCGCGCATGATATCGCCGGCGTTCGCGGTGCCGGGCAGGAAAGGAATGCCGCTCGCCACCGCCGCCTTGCCGAGATTGTCGGTGAGCCCTGGCGACACAATGAATTCGGCGCCGGCATGGATCGCACTGGCGAGCATCGCGGGGTCGAGCACGGTGCCCGCGCCGACGATCGCGCCCTTCACCGCCTTCATCGCGGTCAGCGCATCGAGCGCGGCGGGGGTGCGCAGCGTGACTTCGAGCACCGGCAGGCCGCCCGCGACGAGCGCTTCCGCCATCGGCACCGCGTCTTCGACCCGGTCGATGACGATCACCGGAATGACGGGGGCGAGGCGCATGATCTGGTCGATGGACTTGTCGGTCATGTCTTTTTCCTTCGTCGCCCCCGCGAAGGCGGGGGCCGTTGGCAAGGTGGCGCGAGGCCGATGGCGGCCCCCGCCTTCGCGGGGGCGACGGATTAGGTCACGGTCTCCATCGCCGCCAAGACCGCCGACCCGCCCTTTTCGGCTTCATCGGCATGGATGCGGAACAGCGCGAACAATTCGCGGCCGACGCCCAGCGCGGGCGGCGGGGCGACGGCGGGCGTGCGGGCGGCCCATAGGGTTTCGTCCACGAGCGCCACGACTTCGCCGGTCACCGCGCAGACACGGACGATGTCGCCGTCCTGCAAATAGGCGAGCGGGCCGCTGACACCGTCGGTCCCCGGCAGGGCCTCGGGCGACAAATGGATCACCGCCGGCACCTTGCCGCTGGCGCCGGACATGCGGCCGTCAGTGAGGAGAGCAACGCGGAAACCGCGATCTTGCAACACGCCCAATGCCGGGGTCAGCTTGTGCAGTTCGGGCATGCCGTTGGCGCGCGGTCCTTGAAAGCGCACGACGACGATCACATCGCGTTCGAGTTCGCCCGCCTTGAACGCCGCGAGCACCGCGTCCTGGGTATCGAAGATCCGGCACGGCGCCTCGATCGTCCAGCGATCCTCGGCGACCGCGCTGGTCTTGATGATCGCGCGGCCGAGATTGCCCGCGAGCAGGCGCATCCCGCCATCGGGCGAAAAAGGCGTCGCGACGGGGCGGAGGATGGCGTCGTCGCGGCTTTTCGCGGGCGCCGCCTGCCAGTGAAGTTCGTCCTCGACCAGCATGGGCTCGGCCGAATAATCGGCCATCGTCCCACCGACGGTCAACACGTCGTCATGCAGCAGCCCCGCATCGAGCAGTTCGCGCACCACAAAGCCGATGCCGCCCGCCGCATGGAAATTGTTCACATCGCCCGCGCCGTTCGGATAGACGCGCGCCAGCAGCGGCACCGCGTGGCTGAATTCGTCAAAATCCTGCCAGTCGATGATAATCCCCGCCGCGCGCGCGATCGCGGGCAGATGGATCGCATGGTTGGTCGATCCGCCGGTCGCGAGCAGGCCGATCGCCGCGTTGACGATCGCTTTCTCATCGACGCAGCGCGACAGCGGGCGATAATCCTCACCGTCCCAGCCGATCTCCGCGATGCGATGCGTCGCGGCGCGCGTCAGTTCCTGCCGCAGCTTGGTACCGGGATTGGTGAAGGCGCTGCCGGGAATATGCAGCCCCATCAGCTCCATCATCATCTGATTGCTGTTCGCGGTGCCGTAGAAAGTGCAGGTACCCGCGCCATGATAGCTCGCCGCCTCGGCTTCGAGCAGTTCGTCGCGAGTGGCTTTCCCTTCAGCATAAAGCTGGCGGACGCGCTGCTTTTCCTTGTTCGCGAGGCCCGAGGGCATCGGCCCGGCGGGGATCAAAATCTGCGGCAGGTGCCCGAAACGCAGCGCGCCGATGAGCAGCCCCGGAACGATCTTGTCGCAGATGCCGAGTAGCAGCGCGCTCTCGAACATCGCATGGCTGAGCGCGATCACGGTGCCCTGCGCGATATTGTCGCGGCTGAACAAGGACAGGTCCATGCCCGCCTGCCCCTGCGTCACGCCGTCGCACATCGCGGGAACGCCGCCCGCGACCTGCGCCGTCGCGCCCACTTCGCGTGCGAACAATTTGATCTGCTCGGGATACCGGCCATAGGGCTGATGCGCCGACAGCATGTCGTTGTAGCTGGTGACGATGCCGATGTTCATTTCGGCGCCCGACCGGATCGCGGGCTTGTCCTCGCCCGAGGCCGCAAAGCCGTGCGCGAGGTTGCCGCACGACAGGTTGCCGCGGTTCGTTCCCGCCTCGCGCTGGCGGTCCATCAGGTCGAGATAGGCCGCGCGGCGCGTGGCGCTGCGTTCGATGATGCGGTCGGTGACCGCGGCGATGGTGGGGTGGAGACTGGTCATGGGTATTTCCTGATCCCCTCTCCCCTTGAGGGAGAGGGTTGCGAAGACTTGGCGGCGCAGCCGCTTAGTCGAAGCTGGGTGAGGGGTTGCGGTCGCCCAGCGACCGCGCGAGCCAAGGGCTCGCAACCCCTCGTCCAACTGCGCCTAGCGCCTGCGGCGCAAGGCTCCGTATCCTTCTCCCTCAAGGGGAGAAGGGAAGGAGCCCGATCAATCATGCCAGCTCGCCCCATCGCGTTCGATCAACGCGATCGCCGCGCTCGGTCCCCAGCTGCCCGCAGTGTAATTTTGCGGCGCCAGGTCGACCGCCGCCCAGGCGTCGCGGATCGAATCGATCCACTGCCATTGCGCCTCGACCTCGTCGCGGCGCACGAACAGGGTCTGGTCGCCCTCGATGAAGTCGAGCAGCAGCCGCTCATAGGCAATGCGCCGCCGCTCGCCGGCAAAGCTGTGCGACAGCGAGACGTCCATCGTCACCTCTTTCAACTTCACGCCGTCGCGATCCAGCCCCGGCTGCTTGGCCATCACCTTGACCCGGATATTCTCTTCGGGCTGGAGATTGATGATCATGCTGTTGGCGTCGAGCTTCGGCGCGCCGACGCGTGCGAAGATATTATGCGGCACGGGTTTGAACTGGATCAGCACCTCCGACTTGCGCTCGGGCATTCGCTTGCCGGTGCGGAGGTAAAAGGGCACCCCCTTCCAGCGCCAATTGTCGATGAACGCCTTGATCGCGACGAAAGTCTCGGTGTTCGACGGCTGGCCCAGCTCGTCGGCATATCCGGTCACCGCCGCGCCTCCGACAGCGCCGCTGACGTACTGGCCCTTGACGCTGTGCGTCTTCGCATCCTCGGGCTTCATCTTGCGCAAACTGCGGAGCAATTTGACCTTTTCATCGCGCACGGCGGTCGAGGTGACGCTGGCCGGCGGCTCCATCGCGATGATCGCGAGCAGTTGCAGCATATGGTTCTGGACCATGTCCTTGAGCGCGCCGACGCCGTCGTAATAAGACACGCGGCCTTCGAGACCGACTGTTTCGGCCACCGTGATCTGAACATGGTCGATCGCCTGCGCGTTCCACAGCGGTTCGAACAACATGTTGGCAAAGCGCAAAGCGAGGAGGTTCTGGACGGTTTCCTTGCCGAGATAATGGTCGATGCGGAACACATGGTCTTCGGCAAAGGCGTCTCCGACCTCGGCATTTACCGCATGCGACGAGGCGAGATCGTGGCCGATCGGTTTTTCCATCGCGATGCGGCATTCGGTGCAGGCGATGCCGGCGGCTTTCAGTCCCTGCGCGATCGGGCCGAACATCGACGGCGGGGTCGACAGATAGGCCCCGATGGGGCGGCCGAGCCGGTCGCCGAGCAGCGCCGCGAGCGCGTCATAGCCGGTGCCCGCCCCCGCATCGACCGGGCAATAATCGATCCGGTCGAGAAAGGCTGCAATCGCCGCATTGTCGAGCCGGTCTTCGGGCAAGTGCTCGCCGAGCGCTGTGCGGACCATTTGATGGCACGTCGCACGGTCCATTTGCGAGCGACCCGACGCGATGATCGTCAGCCCATCGGCGAGCAGCCCGTCGAGGTGGAGATTATAGAGCGAGGGAAAGAGCATGCGCTGAGCAAGGTCGCCCGTTGCCCCGAACAGGATCAATGTCTCGACTTTGACGCTCACAATCGTCCCCTTGAATATCCGTCGGCAGAAATGGCGGAGGGACCGCGTGAATGCAACGCGCATACGTAGGCCGGATACGAAGGTGCTGGCGACGTCGCCCCTTGGCAAATCAGGCGGCGCTGGCATAGGGAAACGTCATGCCCGACAGCGCCCAGCCCTATGATGTCATCGTGATCGGCGGCGGGGTCAATGGCGCGGGGGTGGCGCGCGATGCCGCCGGACGCGGGGCGCGGGTGCTGCTGATCGAGCAGGGCGACCTCGCGCAGGGCACCTCCTCGGCCTCGACCAAGCTGATCCATGGCGGACTGCGCTATCTCGAACATTATGAATTCGGCCTGGTGCGCGAGGCGCTCAAGGAACGCGAAGTGCTGTGGAGTATCGCGCCGCATATCATCTGGCCGCTGCGTTTCGTGTTGCCGCACCGGCCGGGGCTGCGTCCGCGCTGGCTGCTGCGGCTCGGGCTGTTCCTTTACGACCATATCGGCGGGCGCAAGAAACTGCCCGCGACGCGCTCGATCGACCTGCTGCGCCACGAAGCCGGCGAGCCGCTGCAAAGCCAATATAGGCACGGGTTCGAATATTCGGACGGCTGGGTCGACGATGCCAGGCTGGTGGTGCTCAACGCCCGCGACGCCGCGAAACGCGGCGCGAAGGTCCGCACGCATATGCGCGCCGAGATGCTGCGCTGCGAAGACGGGCTGTGGATCGTCGAGGCGAGTGGCGACAACGACCGCAGCTATCGCTTCACGGGCAAGAGCGTCGTCAATGCGGCAGGGCCGGCGGTGCTCGACCTCTTGAAGCGCGCCGATGCCGAACCCGACCACAGGATGCGGCTGGTGCGCGGGTCGCATATCGTCGTGCGGCGCTTGTTCGCGCACGCCTATGCCTATTTTTTCCAGCTGCCCGACGGACGCATCTTTTTCGCCATTCCCTATGAGCGCGACTTCACGCTGATCGGCACCACCGACCTCGACCATGACGGGCCGCTCGGCGAGGTGAAGGCGAGCGACGAAGAAATCGCTTACCTCTGCGAGGGTGCGAGCCAATATTTCCGCGAGCCGATCACTCCCGCCGATGTCGTGTGGACCTATTCGGGGGTGCGTCCGCTGATCGAGGACGGGTCGGGGCGCCCCGAGGCCGCGACCCGTGGTTACCGCATCGACGTCGACATGGACGAAGGCGCGCCGCTGCTCACTATCTATGGCGGCAAGATCACCAGTTATCGCCATGTCGCCGAACATGCGGTCGACGAACTGTCCGATCATCTGGAGGCGGTGTCGGTCCGGCGCTGGACGGCGACCGAACCGCTGCCCGGCGGTGATTTTCCGACCAACGGCGCCGCCGCGCTCAAGGCCGATATCAAGCTCGCCCACCCCTTCCTGCCCGCCGCGACGGTCGATCGCATCGTCAAGGCCTATGGCACCGAGGCGCGGGCGTGGCTGGGCAAGGCCGAGGGCTGGGACGACCTCGGCGGCGAAATCACGCATGGCCTGAGTGCCGCCGAGGTCGGCTGGCTGGTGACGCACGAATGGGCGCGGACGACCGACGATATATTGTGGCGGCGGAGCAAGCTCGGGTTGCATTTCAACGCCGATGAGGTGGCGAAGCTCACGGCCCATCTCACGGAATATCCGCGCTAAGCCCCTGCCATGATCGCCAGCGCATCGGCACCCGCCGGGAAATGCAGGCGTCCGCCCTCGTCGTGCACCGCCTGCCACACCGCTTCGGCGACATCGGCTTCGGTGGTGAACAGCGCCGGTTCGGCCATGCCCGCGAGAATCGGCTGGGCGTAGGTCCAATAGGGCTCGGGCAGCACGTCCTCGAGCCTGATGGCGGTATTCTGGGCAAAGGCGGTGGTCGGGCCATAGCCAGGTTCGACCAGCTTCACCGCGATGCCGAGCGGCGCGAGTTCATGCACGAGGCTGCCGGTGAAGCCCTGGATCGCCGACTTGCTGCCGGTATAGGCGGCCGCCAGCGGAAAGGGCGCGAGCGTCGCCGAAGAGGTGACGTTGACGATCGTGCCCGACCCGCGCGCGCGCATCCCGGGGATCACCGCCCGCGTCATCGCGATCGTGCCGAGGGTGTTGGTCGCATAGACGTCGCGGATCTTCGCCATCAGCGAGGCTTCGAGCGCGCCGAACAGGCCGATGCCGGCGTTGTTGACGAGCACGTCGATCGGACCCGCGGCATCGATCGCGGCGGCGATGCTGGCCTCGTCGGTGACGTCGAGGGGGAGGAGGCGGAGATTTTCGGAAGCCTGCAAAGGTGCCGCGGAGGGTGTGCGCATGCTGGCGATGACTTTCCAGCCGCGAGCGTGGAAATGGCGGGCGGTTTCAAGACCGTAGCCCGACGAGCAGCCGGTGATCAGGATGGTTTTCATGGAGGTCGTTCCTTTCGGTTGGCGGTGAAAGACCTATGGACGCGAAGGTCAGGACTATCTATAATCTGAAATCCATATTTATTTATAGATCGTCCCGATATGCTCGACCCGCTCTCCGACCTCATCGCCTTGCTGCGGCCCAGCACCGTCTTTTCGAAAGGGATCAGCGGCGCCGGGCGCTGGGCGGTGCGCTATTCGGATTTCGGGCATCCGGGTTTTTGCACCATCCTCGAGGGGTCGTGCCGGCTCGCGGTCGATGGACAGGCGCCGGTGACCTTGGAAGCGGGCGATTTCGTGCTGCTGCCGGCGACGCCGGGCTTCACCCTGTCGGGCTTCGAGGCGGCCGAACCGATAGCGCTCGATCCGCATGCGACGGCGGGGATCAGCGGCGAGGTGCGGCACGGGAGGCAGGATGGCGAACCCGATGTGCGGATGATGGGCGGCCATTTCGCCTTCGCCTCGCCCGAGGCGGGGCTGCTGGTGTCGCAATTGCCCGCGATGATCCACCTCCGCGGCGCCGAGCGACTGTCGGCGCTGGTCGCGATGGTCCGCGAGGAGACGGGCGCCGAGCGGCCGGGCCGCGATCTGCTGCTCGCGCGGCTGGTCGAGATCCTGCTGGTCGAGGCGCTGCGCGCGGTCGGCGGCGAGGACACCCCTCCGGGGCTGCTGCGGGGCTTGAGCGATCCACGGCTCGCGGCGGCGATCCGCCGGATGCACGCCGAACCCGCGCGGGCGTGGACCACCGCCGAGATGGCGAAGGAGGCGGCGCTGTCGCGCTCGGCCTTCTTCGACCGCTTCGCGCGCATCGTCGGGGTGCCGCCGATGGAATATCTGCTCGGCTGGCGGATGAGCCTGGCGAAGGATCTGCTTCGCCGCGGCGCCGGGCGGATCGAGGAAATTGCCGAGCGGGTTGGTTACGGGTCGGCGAGCGCGTTCAGCACGGCGTTCGCGCGGCACGTCGGGGTGCCGCCGAAGCGGTTTGCGATGGCGGCGGGCTAGGCGGGCTTGGGATCCGGCTTTTTGCGCTTGCGCGATGCTTCGTCGCGCAGCCGGTTCTCGCGCTGCGCCAGTTCCTCGAAGCGGCAGAGCGGAATCGGTGCGGGCGGTTTTTTCGGTTCAGGCATAAGCACCCTCGTCACCCCGGGCTTGACCCGGGGCCTGCCTGATCCTGGAGACAAGGCGGGTCCCGGGTCAAGCCCGGGATGACGATAGTGTCTTACGCCGCTTCGGCTTCTTCCTCGGCCGGCAGGCGGATCATGTAATCGAACGCCGATAGCGCCGCCTTCGAGCCTTCACCCATCGCGATGACGATCTGCTTGTACGGCACCGTCGTGCAGTCGCCCGCGGCGAAGATGCCCGCCTGGCTGGTTTCGCCGCGATGGTCGACCTCGATCTCGCCATGGCGCGACAGCGCGATGTCGCCGCCGAGCCATTCGGTGTTGGGGACGAGGCCGATCTGGACGAAGATGCCTTCGAGTTCGACCTGGTGCAGATTGTCCTTGCCCCGATCCTTGTAGCTGAGGCCCGTCACCTTCTCGCCGTCGCCGAGCACTTCGGTGGTCAGCGCCGAGGTGATGATCCGGACGTTGGGCAGGCTCGCCAGTTTCCGCTGGAGCACCGCGTCGGCGCGCAGCTGGCTGTCATATTCGATCAGCGTGACATGCGCGACAAGGCCCGCAAGGTCGATCGCCGCCTCGACGCCGCTGTTGCCGCCGCCGATCACCGCGACGCGCTTGCCCTTGTAGAGCGGGCCGTCGCAATGCGGACAATAGGCGACACCCTTGTTGCGATATTGCTCTTCGCCGGGGACGCCGATCTGGCGCCAGCGCGCGCCGGTCGACAGGATCACCGTGCGCGCCTTGAGCGACGCGCCGCTCGCCAGCTTGACCTCGTGCAGCCCGCCGGGGGCCTTCGCCGGGATCAGTTTTTCGGCGCGCTGGAGGTTCATGACGTCGACGTCATAGTCCTTCACATGGCGCTCGAGCTGCGCGACGAGCTTCGGCCCTTCGGTGTGCTGGACCGAGATGAAATTCTCGATCGCCATCGTGTCGAGCACCTGCCCGCCGAAGCGTTCGGCGGCGATGCCGGTGCGGATACCCTTGCGCGCGGCATAGATCGCCGCCGCGGCGCCGGCGGGGCCGCCGCCGACGACGAGCACGTCGAACGCGTCCTTGGCGGCGATTTTCTCGGCCGCCTTGGCCGCAGCGCCGGTGTCGAGCTTGGCGATGATCTGTTCGAGCTCCATGCGGCCCTGCCCGAATATCTCGCCATTGAGGAAGATCGTCGGCACCGCCATGATCTTGCGGGTCTCGACCTCGGCCTGGAACAGGCCGCCGTCGATCGCGGTGTGGGTGATGCGCGGATTGACGACCGACATCAGGTTGAGCGCCTGCACGATGTCGGGGCAATTCTGACACGACAGCGAGAAATAGGTTTCGAAATGATAGTCGCCATCGAGCGCGGCGACTTGCTCGATCACCTCGGGCGCGACCTTCGGCGGATGGCCGCCGACCTGAAGCAAAGCGAGGACGAGCGAGGTGAATTCATGCCCCATCGGGATGCCGGCAAAGCGCACGGCGACCGCGGCATCGCTGGTGCGGCGGATGAGGAAGCTGGGCCGGCGCGCGTCGTCGTCGGCCCGGGTCACGCTAACCTTGTCCGAGAGCGCGGCGATGTCATCGAGCAGGGTCGCCAGCTCGGCCGATTTGGCATCGTCGCCGAGCGACGAAATCAGTTCGATCGGTTCACGAAGGTTCGTGAGGAGGCCTTGAAGCTGCTGCTTCAGATTGGCGTCGAGCATGAGGAGAGCTCCTGCGAGAGGGGGAGAGAAACCGTGGGGCGGCGGTCGTGCCGCCGCCCCTCCGGCATTATGCGGTCGCCTTAGATCTTGCCGACGAGGTCGAGCGAGGGCGCGAGGGTTTCGGCGCCTTCTTCCCACTTCGCGGGGCAGACTTCGCCCGGGTGGCTAACCCAATATTGCAGCGCCTTGATCTTGCGGAGCAGTTCGGCGGCGTTGCGGCCCACACCCTCGGGGGTGATTTCGAGCAACTGGATTTCGCCATTAGGGTCGAGGACAAAGGTGCCGCGGTCGGCGAGGCCGACGCCCGGACGCAAGACTTCGAAATTGTTCGAAATCACGTGGTTCTGGTCGCCGACCATGTAATAGTTGATCTTGCCGATCGCCGGCGAGGTGTCGTGCCAAGCCTTGTGGCTGAAATGCGTGTCGGTCGACACGGCATAAACCTCGACGTCCATCTTCTGCAGCGTCGGGTAGATGTCGGCGAGGTCTTCGAGTTCGGTCGGGCAGACGAAGGTGAAGTCGGCCGGGTAGAAGAAGAAGACCGCCCACTTGCCCTTGACGCTCTCGTCGCTGACGTCGACGAACTTGCCGTCCTTGTAAGCGGTCGCGTTGAAGGGTTTGATGGTCGTGTTCAGAACGGACATTGGGAGAGCTTCCTTTTGTTGTTGGAGCCCTCCCCTAGTCATGTTTGTTGCAGTGCGGAAAGTGAAAAAGTCCGACGCTTTGATCGAAAATATCGATCAATGGCGCAACATCAGGATTCCTGCCCCGGCGTCGGCAGCAACAGGAAGTGCGTGCCCGCCATCGCCGCCAGCACACACAGCCCGAACAGGATCGAATGCGGTGCGCTGTCGGGTACATAATATTCGCCCGCGACGCCCCTGCTCCAGTAAATATGCCGGAAAAACAACAGCAACAGGCCGACCAGCACCGCGCCCGTCGCGACGATGACGTTGCCGGCGCGAAACGCCCCGGGCTGGTCGCTCCATTCGCCGTCGCGGTCGGCGAAGGCCCATGCCCCCGCACTCTGATAGGCGAACATGCCGCAGAAAAGCCCGAGGACGAACCAGATCGCATAGAGCAGCAGCCCGCTGTTGGCGCGCAGCGGCGCGATGTCGAACAGCGTGCAGACGATCACCCCGACGATATCGATGACGACGAGCCAGCCGGTCAGGACGACGGCCGTCTTCGCCGCCACCGCCGCGCCGCGGACCATTCAACGTGCCTCCATCGCCGCGACGCATTTGTCGATGTTCAGCGCGCCATAGTCGAAGATGTGCCGGCTGCCGTCGGTGAGGGTCACCGTCGCCTTTTTGCTGAACAATTTGCGCTGGACCTCGATGCCCGCGATCGCGTCCTTTTCGATCGCCAGCTGACCCGCGACGACATGGTTCGTCAGCACGCCGATCAGGCTCGCCTCCAGCTTTGCATCGTAAAGCAGGCGCTGATTCGTCACCGTCAGCTTGCCATTATATTTGCCGCCGCCGGGCGGGTGATAGAAGAGCGTCCAGCTGTCGATCGCCTGTTCACCAGGGCGCAGGTCGTGGGCCATGATCTTTCCTTTCGTGTCGTCGAAGCGCGCTCGCCTAGGCCGACGGCGGCGGGCAGCGGTCGGCCTCCTGCCCGGCCCAGACCGCGAAATCCTCGAACGGCCGTTTCTGGAACTCGGCGTCGACCGCGTCGGCCGCCGCCTTGATCGCAGCGTCGACCTGTTCGGGCTTGTGACCGATATTCCCCCCGACATTGCGCGCGATGCCGCGATAGGCTTCGGCCGCCGCCGCGCGCTGGGTCGCGGTGGCCGCCATCTCCGCGTCGCCGCCCTGCTCGGACAACACTTTGTAGAGCCGCGCCACCGCGTCGAAACTGGCCTGGCAGCGGACCGCGATGTCATAGCCCGCCGTGTCGATCTCGGCCGACGCCGCCTTGGCTTTTTCCGCCTTCTGCTCGGCCGATTCGCCGCAGCCGGCCAGCCCGACCGCGAGCAACGCGATCATCATCCCTGTTTTCATGCCCCTGTCTCCCCTGTTGTTCCTCACGCGATTTCCTTGCCGACCAGCATCTTGCCCATCTGCCGCGACGAGCCGTCGAAAAAGCCCGCCTCGCCATGCCATTCGCGCGGGTTGCGAAAGGTGCCGAGCAGGATGTCGAAGATCGGGATGTCGCCATAATTATAGGCGTGCAGCCCGCGTTCGTGATGCACCGAATGGCTTTCGGGACGCGTGACCAGATAGCCGAGCCAGTGCGGGGTGCGGACATTGGCGTGCTGGAAAATGGTGCAGAAGGTCGCGACGACCGACACCACCAGCGCCGCCTCCGCCGTCAGGCCGATGCCGAGCACCAGCGCGCAGCTGCCGATGAGCGCCCAGCCGATCATGTCGAACGGGTGGAAATAGAAAGTACCCCAGATGTCGACGCGTTCGGCGCTGTGGTGCATCTGATGCAGCCAGCGCCACAGCGGCTGAACCTTGTGCATCGTCCGGTGCCAGGCATAGATCAGGAATTCATAGGCGAAGAAGCCGATCACGACCTGCGCCCAGAAGGGCCAGCGCGACCCGTCGACCAGCTGATATTGCCCGAGCGTCGTATCCCAGAGCAAAGGCGAATAGGTGGTGACGCCGAAATAGAGCGCGGTGAAGACGAGCCCCTTCGCGCGCCACAGCGGCACGTCGGGGAAATTCCGCGCGCGAAACAACAGGTCGAGCGCGGCGAAGACCCCGAACATCGACAGCGCGATTACATGATAGATGCCGAACATCGCGGTGCCCCCTGGCTGCTGGCTTTGGTCCGGCCTTGCTATGGCATCGTCCCGGTCGGCGATAGTATACTTGCGGTCGCTTTTATTTTCCCGCAGAAATACGGGCTTTCCGGCAAGGACGAAGAGGCGTCGGCGATGGAGGGATTGGATAGTGGAGCGTCCGCCGCGGCGGATGCGGCCCCGGCGCCGCTGGCGAAGGGCAAGCGGACGCGCGAGCGGCTGCTCGATGCCGCCAATGACGCGATATTGACCAAGGGCTTTGCCGCGACCTCGATCGACGAACTGGTCGAAGCGGCGGGCATCACCAAGGGCGGCTTCTTCTATCATTTCCGCGACAAGGGCGACCTTGCCCGGCAATTGCTGCAGCGTTTCCTGGAGGAAGACGACGCCGCGATGGACGTGCTCACCGACCGCGCGCACGACCTGGCCGAAGACCCGATGCAGCGCTTCCTGATCTTCCTCGACCTCTATGCCGACATGATGGACGAGATGGAGGACGTGCATCCGGGCTGCCTTGTCGCGGCGATCATCTATCAGGAGCAGGCTTTCGACCGCGAGGTGCGCGCGTTGCTGTTCGAAGCGGCGATGCGCTGGCGTGCGCGGTTCCGCATCTGGTTCATCGCGATCGGCGAACGCCATCGCCCCGTCGCACCGATCGACCTCGACACGATCGCCGACAGTTTCAGCGCGGTGATCGAAGGATCGATCGTGCTGACCCGTGCACTCGGCGACCACCGGCTGATGGGGCGCCAGCTGCGGCTGTTCCGGTCGATGGTGCAGGCGGCCTATGGGGTGACCTGAAGCGGCGCCTTGCGGCGCGACCGGCCGCATGGCAAGATTTGCGCATGACGGGCGGGGCGGACAATCGATTGATAAGGCTGGATTTGCCGGGCGGGGTACGCGTCACCGCGTCGGACGACCCGGCATCGCCAGTGCTGGCGCGCTTCTTTGCGGGTTACGACCGCGCCTTCGTGCTGCCCGACGAGCGCGAGGAACTGGGCGGGTTCGCAGCGTGCCTAGCGCTCAACGCAAGCCATCGCCACGCCTATGGCCGCACCCATAGCGAGCTAGTCGCGATCTTCGAGGATGAAGGCGGGACGTTGCTCGGCGGCGCGAACTTCCTTGCGACCGCGATCAACCGCGGGGCCGCGCTGCCCCCGGCGGCGGTCGCGCTCAACTATGTCTATGTCGAGGAGGCGGCGCGCGGGCGCGGCATGCTGCGCGTCATCCTCGGCGCGGTGCGGCAGCTCGCGCTCCTCGCGCTCGGGCTCGATCCCGACGGGCCGGCGCCGGCGGTCTTCATCGAACAGAATGACCCACTGCGGCTGACCGCCGAGGAATATGCCGCCGACACCGCGCATTCGGGCACCGACCAGGTCGACCGGCTTGCAATCTGGGCACGCGTCGGCACGCGGATCGTCGACTTTCCCTATGTCCAGCCGGCGCTGTCGGCCGGGCAGCAAGCCGACGACGGGCTGATTTACGCGGCGGTCGACTATCCCGGCGATGCGGTCGACGCGAGGCTGCTCCACGACCATCTCGAAAGCTTTTTCGGCATTTCGGTGCGCAAGGGCGAAGACGAGGCGCCGGGCGGAGTGGCGGCGGCGCAGCTCGCGGCGCTGGCATCGCGCGGCGCCCCGGTGGCGCTGCTGCCGATGGAACCCGCGATCGCCTGGCTGCGCGCCGGGCGACGGACCGCGGGCCATGACGGCTTCCGCGCGCTCGCGGCGGCGGCGGCGGACGAGAGGGGGGACTAGCCGATGGCGGTGCGGGGCGACTGGGACGATGCGCAGGGCTTTGAAAGCGCGAAGTCGGGCACGCTCTATTGGACGCTGTCGCTCTATATCGATCCCGACCGCGTCGCCGAGGCGGTCGGGCAAAAGGGCAAGCCCGTCGCGCACGGCCAGTTCGGCGCGGTCCAGCGCGACCACCTGCCGTCGGTGATGTTGCGCAACGCGATCGATCCGCTGTTCAACGACATCGCCGACCGCGAGGTGCAGGGCGAGGTGCAGGAGCATCTGATCGCCGCGATCGATGCGCCCGCGGGCGACTATCCCACCACCCCGGCGGGGGAGCGCGCGCGGCGCAAGTCGGCCGACCGGGCGATCCGCCGTCACGAACGGCTGATCTTCAAGCTGCCGCCCGCGATCGAATGGTCGACCGAAGGGCTGTCCTATCGCGCCGCGCCGCCGGGGCTGAAGGACGATCGGGCGGTGCGCTTTCGCCGCTTCTGGCTGGCGCACAACAATGGCGGGCTGAGCTATCATCTGAGCTTCAGCCACCATTATGCCTCGCTCGCTGCGCCCGGCGACGAAGGCGGCTATGATCCCGCAACTTATTATTTCCTGTCGCTGCTGCAAAAGCTTGCGGCGCCCAAGGAGTTCGAACTCGACGCGCGCCACGGGGGCGAGGCGTCGGTATTCGACGACAAGCTGGGGATCGCGCCGCTCGACGACATCACGGTCCGCGGCGCGCGCGGCAAGGCCGAGCGGTTCTGGCCCTTTGTCCGTGAACAATTGCTGGGCGACGGCGAACGGCTGTTCCAACGCCTGGCCAGGGTCACCGGCACGACGCCGATGGCCGACCTGAGCGATGTCCTGATCGACAAGGTGCCGTTCATCGAGGTGCCGGGGCTGAAGGTCCCCAAGTCGCGCTTCATGTTCCTGATCCACGACGAGCGCTTCTTCAAACGGCTGATGCCGCTCGATCCCGCGTCGGGGGAGAGCGCGGCGCGCAAGGCGATGGTGCAGGAACCCTGTTACCAGCCCTATCAGGACGAGCTCGCCGAGCGCGTCGACAAGGCGTCGAAGGGCAAGGGCGTCGTCCAGCTCGACACGACATTCTGGGACTGGGTGAAGGCGCGGCCCGACTATGCGGACTGGATCGGCGGCGCCCGCCCGAATTTGCGGGCCGTCGGCGGCGGCGCTTTTGCGAGCGTCGGCGCGCTGGCTGAGGCGATCCGTGCCGACGGCGCCGAATGGGCGGAATATGATGCGACCGGCCAGGTCGCATCGGTCACCCCGATGGCGAGGATCCCGGCCTTCGAAGCGGGCCGGACCGATTGCCTCGACTATCTGTTCCTCGCCGGGTTCAACCAGAATATCATCGATTTCATGAACCAGGACACGTCGGAGATCCTCGACAGCATCGACCCCATCTATCCCGACAGCAGCGAACAGTCCGACGAGCGCTTCTTCGTCCGCTATGCCAACCACCGCGCGATGATCAGCTATGTGCCGCGCAGCCGCAGTCTCGAAACCGGCAACGACTATATCGGCACCTGCCCCTATGCGTTCCTGATCCACGCCATGTCGCTGCACAACGAGTTCCTCGCGCGCGAGCATGAAGCGAAGAGCATGGCGCGGATCGAGCGCATCGAATGGCATGTCGCCAACGGCGAATGGCAGGCCGACAAGCGCCGGCAACAAGCGCCCGCGCCGCCGAGCGAGGCGGTCGCGCGGCTGAACGAACGCGAGCAGCTGACCGGTCACGACGATTTCGACAAGGCCGAAACCGCGATCAACCAGGCCAAGCTGGCCGAGTACAGGGAGTATGAGCGGTTCCGATACGCCAACCCCTTTCGCTACGACACCGAGCGCGACGTCTTCACCAAGCTGGAGGAACTGCGCGGCACGAAGCGCAAGAAGGATGCGCTGGCGCTCGCGGTGGCGAGCCTCGAGGATCATGCCAGCGATCTGCAGCGACGCCACCAGGCCGACGCCGACCGTGCGGCGGCCCGGCGCGAGACCCAGTTCAACATCCTGCTCGGCGGCACCGGGGTCTTCGGCGCCGGGCAGATGATCTACTGGATCGGCGACACCGCCGTCGGCGGCACCAGCGCCACCGCCGATTCGAAACCCGTCACGCTCGACTATCTGGGGCTGCCCGGCGTCGAGCTGACGGGACCGCAGATCATGCACGCGACCGAGACGGTCATGGCCTATGCGCTGATCCTCTTTATCTTCGCGCTTCTCTATATCGCCTCCGACATCCTCTGGACGCGGCTGCGCGGCACGCGGCTCGGCGACTGGATCGCGGCGCGGCTGGCGCGGCTCCGCCCGCCGCGCCGATGATGGCGGCTATGCCGGTCCGGATCGAGACGATCGGCGGCGAGGCGCAGCCGCTGTGCATCCTCGACGATTTCGCGCCCGACCCCGACGCCCTGCGCGGTTTCGCTGCCACCGCCGCGTTCGAACCCGCGCTCCACCATTATCCGGGCATCCGCGCCGCGCTGCCGGCCGGATATTTCGACACGGCACTGCCCGCGATCACCGAGACGGCGGCGCACGCCTTTGGCCGCACCGGACCGGTGACGATCATCGACGCGAGTTTCTCGATCGTCACCACGCCGCCGGAGACCCTCAGCATCGCGCAGCGCCTGCCGCATGTCGATGCCTTCACCCCCGACCGCATCGCCTTCATCCACTATCTGTCGCCGGAAGGCGGCGATGGGACCGCCTTTTTCCGCCACCGTTCAACGGGGTTCGAGACGGTGACCGAGGAACGGCGCGCGCTTTATTTCCGCCAGCTCGACACCGAACTGCGCCATCGCGGCCCGCCGCCGGCCGCCTATGTCGCGGGCGATACGGCGCTGTTCGCGCAAGCCCATGTCGCGGCGGCGCGTTACAACCGCGCACTGCTCTATCGCAGCAGCAACCTTCACAGCGGCGCGATCTCGCCCGAGGCCGCGCTGTCGCCCGATCCGCGCCAGGGGCGACTGACGATCACGGCGTTCCTGTCGATCGGCTGAGCGGCCGGCCGCCATGGGGTTCATCGGTCGGCGCTCACTCTTGTCAAAGGCCTGGCGCCCCACTATTCCGCGCGGATGAAGCCCCCGGCCCCTCGACCAGCGGTCGCCGCGACCCAAGATTGCGTCCCCTGAGCCCTGTTCCAGCCACGCCCTATGTCAAGCAGCTCAGCATCGGGCGGGGGCCCCGTGCGCTTGCCATAGGTCTGACGGTCTCGATCACGGGGCTTCTGCTGCTGCTCCTGCTCTCCTTTGGCCGCGACCAGCCGCTGAAGAAGAAGGAAGAATATGTCAGCGTGGTCAGCCTCCCGGCCAGCGAGATCGCCGAGGAAGCGCCCGAACCAAGTAGCCCGAAGAGCAAGCAGGCCGAGGACAAGCCCGTGCCGCCGCAGCCGACGCCCGCGGAACCGGCCAAACCCTTACCCCCGACAGCCGTCGAACCGAGGACCGCGCCGACCATAGCGCCGCCATCCGAACCGCCACCCTTGCCGACGGTTCCGCGGATCGGCGTTCGCCCCCCCGGCGGGGCTGTCTACGGGCCGCCCAACAAGGGAGGCTCGTCCTCGTCCAGCGACACGGCGCGGGTGGGAACCGCGCCCAATGGCGAGCCGCTCTATGCCGCGGCCTGGTATCGCGAGCCGAGCAATGACGAGTTGCGCGGTTATTTGTCCACCGCCAGCGGCCCCGGCTGGGGGCTGATCGCCTGCCGCACGGCGCCGGATTATCGTGTCGAGGATTGCGTCGGGCTCGACGAATATCCGACCGGATCGCAGATCAATCGCGCGGTGCTCGCCGCGGCGTGGCAGTTTAGGGTACGGGCTCCGCGACGCGGGGGCCAACCCATGGTGGGCAGTTGGGTCAGGATCCGAATCGATTACAGCAACGGACGGCGTTAGGAGCGATGGCGGAGCGTGACGCCTTTGGGCATCTGGCGTCCCCGTAGCGATGACATTCCGGTGAACGGCCAGGCCGGAGATACGCCTGTGGCAATGCGCATCGCATCGGGATAGGTGTGCGGCGCAAATTCAGATCCTTCAGGTAGAACCATGGCCCGCAGACATTCGAAACATGATCCCTATGGAGACCTGCACCGCGAGGAGACACCGCCGGCGACGATACCGTCCTGCTGGCTCTGCGGCCGGCCCACCGGCAAAACCATCGTCTGGCACCATCCCGTCCCCAAAAGCCGGGGCGGCCGCGATGTTGTTCCCATGCATTCGATTTGCCAGCAGACGCTGATCGCCAATTTCACGAATTCCGAGCTGCAGCGCTACGGGATGGATGTGGAGGGCCTGCTGGCCCACCCCAATGTGCGCAAATTTGTCGATTGGGTGGCGAAAAAAGATCCCGATTTCACCGCAACCACGGCCAAGAAACAACGTTGATCGGACGGCGCCTTCTGCAAATCGGGCGGATAGCCATAACGCACCAGCAGCTTTCGAAGCTCAATCCGCATTTTTGCGCGGGAACTTTCTTTCTGCGTCCAATCGACAGTCACCGTGCTGCGGATTGTCTTGACCAACAGTTGAGCGAGGGTGCGGAGCATTTCGCGCTCCATCCAGTCTCCGGCTGATCCATTCTCTGCCAAGGCATCGCAAAAGGCTAACTCTTCAGCGGCCATGGCAGGAAGGAAGCCGGGATTGGATCTAACCCCGCACCGCGTTGACGGACAGGAGCCAAACCCAATCAATATTGCCACTTCGCCTGCACCGCGATCGTGCGCGGCGGCTGGATGAACTTCGAAATGACCCCGGCGGCGAGCGGCGTGTTGAAGGCGTGGCTCGCGGTCAGTTCGTCGGTCAGATTCTTGCCCACGATCGCGAGTTCCCATTTCTTGTTCGATGCGCGAATGCCGAGCCGAAGATCGAATTTGGCGTAGCTGTCCTGCGCCGCCGCCGGATTATAGCTTTCTTCGAGGAACGCGCTGCTGCGATAGGTCATGCCGCCGTTGGCGACGAAATCGACCGAATCGCTGACCGGCACCGCAATATCGGCGAACAGCGTCCCGCTCCATTTGGGAGAGCGCGGCAGCGGTCGTCCGGCGGCATTGTTGTTCGCCGGCACGCAGGTCGGGTTGGTGAACGGGCACGGCGCGCCGGGGAATTCGATGAATTTGGCATCGAGATAGGCAAGCGAGCCGTTGAGCGACACGCCGTCGGCGATCTGCCAGCTGAAATCGCTCTCGACCCCCTGGCTGCGCGCTTCGCCGGCATTGGTGGTGATGAAGCTGTTGCTCACCGCGTCGAAGGAGGAGACCTGCAAATTGGTGAAATCGGTCCGGAACGCGGCGATGTTGAAGCGCAGGCGGCGATCGAAGAGCGCGAGCTTGGCCCCGACTTCGAAGGTCTCGGCCGCCTCGGGCTCGATCTCGAACTGCGCCTGCGTCGTCGTCGCCTGCGCGCCGATGAAGCCGCCCGCCTTCGAGCCCTGGCCATAGGAGGCGTAGAGCATCGCGTCGGGGGTCGCGTCCCATTGCAGCGCGACCGAAGGGTCCCATTCGCGCTCGACGCGATGCCCCGACAGCGGGGTCGCGAGCCAGGTCGGCTGGACAACCCCCGTGTTGACGCGCGTCTGGTCGGCGGTCTTGCGGTCATAGGTGTAACGCAGGCTACCGATCAGGCGCAGGCTGTCGGCGACGTGCCAGGTCGCGCTGCCGAAGCCCGAAAGCGCGACATTTTCCTGCCGAAAACTGCGGTCGGAGCGCCCGTTGAACGGCCCGAAGCGGATCAGCGTGGTCTGGAACAGGTCATAGTCGTTCACATGGAAATAGCCGCCGAGGATATATTCGATGCGGCCCGTCGTCGGCGAGGCGAGGCGGATTTCCTGCGACATCTGGCTGAACTTCTCGGCAAAGCTCGATGCGAAGGACGGGTTCGGCCCGAAATCGGCATCGACCTTCTTCTCGAAATCATAGGAGGAGAAGCCGGTGACCGAGGTCAGCACATGGTCGCCGATGTCGATATTGGCGGTCGCGCTGGCGTTGAGATTGTCGGTGTTGTCGAAATCCTTGTCCATAAAGCCGGGGAAGCCGCCGGTCTGGCGTTCGCGGTCGGGATCGTTCGCGGTCAGGAAACGTTCGACGGCGGTACCCGTCAGGTCGACCTTGCCCCCCTCGACCCGGATCAACAGGTCGGCGCCATTGCCCGGATCGATCAGGACCGAGGCGCGGCCGAAGAGGCTTTCGCGCTTGGTTTCGTTGCCGCCAAGCAAGGTGTTTTCGATATAACCGTCGCTGTCTTCATATTGCGCCGCGACGCGCACGCTGACCGCGTCGGACACCGGCCCCGACACCATGCCGAACAGCCGCGTGCCGCCGAGTTCGAATTCATAGCTACCCTCGAGCGTCGCGCGGAAATCGCGCGTCGGCCGCGCGCTGACGACGCTGATCGCGCCGGCGCTGGTATTCTTGCCGACGAGCGCGCCCTGCGGCCCGCGCAATATCTCGATCCGTTCGACGTCGAGGAAGGGTGCCTGGAACTGGCGCGCATGGCCGCCATAGATGCCGTCGACGAACAGGCCGACGGTCTGTTCGAACGCCAGATTACCCGGGGTCGAGCCGATCCCGCGGATGTAGAAAGCGTTATTCCCCGGGGTCGTCTGGACATAGAAATTGGGGACGTAGCGGTCGAGTTCGTTGAAGTCCTTGATGCCGAGCTCGGTGAGCTGCTCGCCGCCGACGACGGTCATCGAGATCGGGACGTCCTGCACATCCTGCTCGCGCTTCTGCGCGGTCACCACGATGATGTTGCTGTCGTCCGACGCGGCGGTGTCGTCGGCCTGCTGCGCCAGTGCCGGGACCGCGAAAAACATCGCCCCCGCCGACGCCAGCAAGCACAGGCGGACCGAACAAAATTGCGCTGCCTTGGCCGTCATCCACTCTCTCCCTCTGGCCGCCCTGATTTTGCCGGTGCGGTCCGTTGCTTCGACCATTCGTTTAGTGTTCTAAGCATATATTGTAAAGTAGGTTGACATAATTTTCGATCTGAGGGAGCATGGCTCGGCCACGAAAGAGCCAAAAACCGCCGCGATTTCATTTCGATCGCTTCGCCGTAAGCGACGCGGAAAAATCGGATCGCGCGGAGCAAAACCGGCCGATATTGCGGCGGGAAACGAGAGAGAGGATGGCATCATGTTGAGCAGGCGGACCTTGGTGAAGGCAGGTGCGGCATCGGCGATCACCGGGTTGCTCGGTGCGCCGGCGGTCGCCCGTCCGGCGGCCGCCACGGCCCCCAATATCGTCTTCATCCTCGCCGACGATCTCGGCTTTGCCGACCTCGGCTGTTTCGGCCGCGACGATATCGCGACCCCCGCGCTCGACACACTCGCGGCCGGCGGCGTCGCGCTGCATCGCTCCTATTCGAACAGCAGCGTCTGTTCGCCGACCCGGCTGGCGCTGATGACCGGCCGCTATCAATATCGCTTTCCGGCGGGGCTCGACGAACCGCTCGGCGTCCACCCCGAACTCGGGCTTGGCGACGAGGTGGTCACCCTGCCCGACCTGTTGAAGCGCGCGGGCTATGACACCTCGCTCGTCGGCAAATGGCATCTTGGCGGCCTGCCCGACCATGGCCCGCGCAAGAGCGGCTACGACCGTTTCTTCGGCATCTATCAGGGCGGCGCCGATTATTTCGAGCATGGCATGACGATTCGCGGCAATTTCCGCCACGACCTGTGGGAGAATGAGACCGAGATCCGCCGCAGCGGCTATCTCACCGACCTGATCACCGAACGCTGCGTCGCCGAACTCGGCCGCTTCAAGGAGGCGGGGCGCCCCTTTCTGCTCAGCGCGCATTACACCGCGCCGCACTGGCCGTGGGAGGGGCCGGCCGACGAGGAGGTGGCGAAGACGATCCGCGATTCGTTTCACTATGACGGCGGCAGCAACGCCGTCTACGCCGCGATGGTCGAAAGCCTCGATCGCGGGGTCGGGCAATTGCTCGCGGCACTCGCGGCCAATGGCCAGGCCGACAACACGATCGTGATCTTCACCAGCGACAATGGCGGCGAGCGTTTCTCGAAGGTCTGGCCGCTACGCGGGATGAAGGGCGAATTGCTCGAGGGCGGGATCAGGGTGCCGACGCTGATGCGCTGGCCCGGACGCGTAAAGGCCGGCACGCGCAGCGAGCTTGTCCAGATCACGATGGACTGGGTGCCGACGCTGCTCGCGGCGGCGGGGGTCGCGGAAAAAGACTGGCCGGCGCTCGACGGCCGCAACCTCCTGCCCCAGCTTCTCGACGGGACGACGGGGTCGCCGCGCCAACTCTTCTGGCGCCACAAGGCGCAGGACCAGCGCGCGGCGATCGAAGGCTCGCTCAAATATCTGGCGATGAGCGGGCACGAGTTCCTGTTCGACATCGCCGCCGACCCGCGCGAGGTCGCGAATCTGAAGACCGTGCAGCCCGAGGCCTTCGACCGGCTCAAAAGTGCATTCGCGGCATGGGACCGCGACATGCTGCCCTATCTGCCGTCGACGTTCAGCTATGAGCTGCGCGGCAACGGCCACCTCGCGGGTTATTGAGCGGCGGGCTCGGGGATCTCGGGGGGCCGACCCCAGTCGCGCGCCAGCGTGGTGCGCAGCGCGTCGAGCGCCTTGCTGCCGATCCGCTCGCCGAGCGCCGCGTCGATCTTGCCCAATATCTCGAGCGCGTCGGCACGCAGCTGCCGCGATTTTTCGCTGAAGGCGACGATCGACGCGCGCTTGTCGGTCGGGTCGGGCTCGATCACGATCCAGTCGCGCTCGACCATCTCCTGCAGCATCTTGCTGACCCCCTGGCGCGTGATGCCGAGGTTGCGGGCGAGGTCCGCGGGGCGGCGCACCCCGAGCGCGATATTGGCGAAGGTCATCGACTGCGAGCGCGACACGGCCTCCCAGCCGCGCGCGCGCAGCGCCGACTGGAGACCCTCGTCGAACCAATAGAAGGCGCGCATCACGTCGAGCATCAGATAGCCGTCCTGCATCGCGCCCGCTTCGCCCAGCCGCGCCGATTGCGCAACCAAATTGATCGCCGCCTGCGCGAGCGGGAAGAGATAGGCGCCGTCGTGGAACCCCAACGGCGACAACAGGCCGCGCTGCCACACGTCGACGACTTCGCCGATCACCACCGCATGGGTCGCATGGTCGACGATCGACACGGGGCGCAGCACGATGCTGGCGCAGGCGTCGGCGAGCCGCGGCGGCCCCTCGGCCGCGATCCGCCAGTCGCCGACCGCGAAACGCTCTTCGGCCGCGACGCCGCCGCCGCAGCGCTGCGATATGTCGGCCTGGTCCGCAGCGAGCAGGTTGACGCAAAGATCGGCGCCCGCCGCGACAGCGCTATGCGTCGCATTGGCGCGGTTGATGCAGACGAGCATCGAAGGCGGGTCCATGCTGACCTCGCAAAAGGCGGTCGCCGCCATCGCGTAGCGCTGCCCCGCATGCGCGGCGGTCACCACCGCGACGGGGCGCACCAGCGTGCGCAGCGCGGCGCGGAGACCGGCGGCGGGCGAGATATTGGCCTGATCTGTCATCCTCTCGCCATGCCCGCGCGAAGGATTTTAGTCAACCTAGTTGACATTATTCCTGCCTTCGTCCTATGCCGGGGCAAACAGGATGGAGATGATGATGCCCGAACGCCTCGCCGACCGCCGGATTCCCGCCGGCGACGATTTCCTCTCGCGCGACGAAATCGATGCGATCACTCCCGAAGGGCTTATCGCCCGGATGCAGGCGCTCAAGCCGCTCGTCGCCGAGCGCGCGGCGGCGGCCGAACGCGAACGCCGCCCCGACGACGAGGTGTGGGCCGCGCTGCGCAAAAGCGGCTATTTCTACCTCTATGTGCCGCGCCGCTTCGGCGGGCTCGAATATGACCCCGACACCTATATCAGCGCGACCTTGCCGATCGCCGAAGCTTGTCCCTCGACCGGCTGGACCTCCTGCTTCGCGGCCGAACATAATTGGCTGATCGCGCAGATGCCCGAGGCGACGCAGGCCGAAGTCTGGGGCCGCACCCCCTATGTCATCGCCCCGAGCGCGGCCTCGCCGCCCGGAATCGCCACCCCCGTCGACGGCGGCTTTCGCCTCAGCGGGCGCTGGAAATGGGGCACCGTCGTCATGCACGCCGACTGGATCATGCTCAACGCGCTCGAACCCGTCGAGGGCGGCCCGCCGGTGGTGCGCATGATGCTGCTCCGCGCCGAAGAAGTGACCGTCCTCGACACCTGGCGGATGGCCGGCATGGCGGCGACGGGCAGCAACGACATCCTCGTCGAGGACGTCTTCATTCCCGAAGCCTATCAGTTCGCGGTGCAGCCGGTGCGCTCGGGCCGCGGCAACGGCCGCGCGGTCCATGGCCCCGGCCTCTACGGATCGCCGATGCTGCCCAATCTTTGCGTTACCGCCGCCATCCCGGCCCTGGGTGCCGCGCGGCAGGCGGTGCAGCTGTGCCGCGAGCGGCTCGGGCAGCACGTCAAGCTCGGCAGTACGAGCACGAGTGTCGAAAAGCCGGCAGGACAGATGCGCCTCGCGCGCGCCGACCTGCTCGCGCGCTCGGCCGAGCGCACGATCCGCGCCGCGGCGCGCGAGAATCTGCTGCTTGGCGAAATCGACGAGCCCGAACAGACGACCGAGCGGATACGCCTGCGCGCCGAAATCGCGATCGCCGTCCAGCAATGTGTCGAGGCGGTGCGGACCTGCTGCGAAGCGGTCGGGTCGAGCGTCCACGCGCTCGACAATCCGATGCAGCGCCTGCTCCGCGACGTCCAGGTGATGCAGAGCCACATCGTCTACGACCTCGATGTCGCGACCGAACTCCATGGTCGCGCGCTGGTCGGGCTGCCGCCTAACTCGCTGCTCCTCTAGGGAGGCCCGGCGGATGGCAGGGGCGCGACGCGAGTTCTGGGGCCTCGACGACAGCATCGGCTATCTCGCCCGCATCGCGTTCCGCCGCTTTTCGATGGTCGTCGATCGGCGGATTGCCCGCCATGGCCTGGCCGCCGGCCAATTGAGCCTGCTCTGCAATCTCTCGGCCGAAAACGGCCTGGCCCAGCATGTCCTGGGCGCCCGGCTCGGAATATCCGAGGCCACCGTCACCGTCGCGGTGCGGCGACTCGAAGTGCTTGGCCTGCTCGACCGAAGGGTCAACCGCGGCAATCGCCGCGAAACGCTCGTTTTTGCGACCGAGCGCGGCTACGCGGTCGCGCTCGCGCTCGGCGACGTCGCGGGTGAGATCGACCGGGTCGCAAGCCGCGGCTTGTCTCCCTGTGAAATCCGGACGCTGGTCGAGCTGCTGGGGCGTGTGACGCAGAATCTGCACGACGAGTCCCAGAGGATCTCAGGACGCACGTCGACATAGCGCTCCGCCACGTCACCGACTTTGACACCCGGCGCCACCCACGACTTATCCCTGCAACCCAGAAAACCGCGCCGGGAGACCTAGTCCTGCGCCCGACGCTCTTCGGACGCTCTTCGTTTGACATATGACATCAATCGTTATATGATCTATCTCCGAAGACGGTAAGAGCGCCCGCAGAGGGGGCCTGCCCGGGAGAGTGACATGCAAAAATTCGACTGCGTAATTCGCAACGGCCGCATCATCGACGGCACCGGCGCTCCCGAGCGCAGCGGCGATGTCGGCATCATCGCGGGGCGCGTCGCCAAGATCGGCAACCTGTCCGCGGCCATCGCCGACGAAGTGATCGACGCCGCCGGCAAGATCGTCGCGCCGGGCCATATCACGCAGCACGCCCATTATGACGCCGCGGTCTTCTGGAGCCCGTCGTGCATGGACTCGGGCGAGCAGGGTGTGACCTCGATCCTGAACGCCAATTGCGGCTTCAGCATCGCACCGGTCCGCGCCGCCGACCGCGAGCGGACCATGTTGATGCTCTCGACGACCGAGCAGATTCCGGTCGAGCAGCAGCGGCTGGCGCTGCCCTGGAATTGGGAGAGCTTTCCCGAATTTCTCGAAACGATGCGCGCGCTGCCGAAGAGCGTGAACATCATGACCTATCTACCGCTCAACCCGCTGCTGATCTATGTCATGGGCATCGACGCCGCGAAAAGCCGGCGTCCGACAGCGGCAGAGATCGCCGAGATGCACCGCCTGATCAACGAGGCGATGGACGTCGGCGCCATCGGCATCTCGATGTCGATCATGGGCCTCGACGGCAATTCGCACCTCGACTTCGACGGCACGGCGATGCCGACCGACGCGATGCACGACGACGATGTCGTCGAAATCTGCCGCGCGCTCGCCGACCGCGGCGAAGGCATCATCCAGCTGCTCGCGCAGATCGGCGGCTTCGGCAATCCGGGGCTGACCGAAAAGGTCGCGCGCATGGCCAAGGGCAGCGGCGTAAGGATCATCCACAATATCTTCCTCGCGATCGACGGCATGCCCGAGATCATCGATGCCGACCTTGCCTGGCTCGACAAGCTGCGCGGCGAAGGCCTCGACATCTGCGGCGCGACCCTTCTCTATGCGGGTTGGGTCGAAGCGGGCATTCGCGATCTCGACACGGCGGCCGGCCAGCTATGGGGGGTTCGCCGCCTGATCGCCGCGCAGACCGACGACGACATCCGCGCGCTGCTGGCCGACGAGAATTTCGTCCGTAAGTTCGCCGAGGATTATGCGCAGAACGGCCCGTCGAATGGCGCCGGCGGCTTCGAAGGGCAGATCGTCATCGAAGTCGGCGATGCGCCCGACTTGCAGCCCTATCTGAACCGCGACCTCGCGAGCATCGCCGCAGAGCTCGGCCAATCGGTCGTCGAGACGCTGTGCGACCTCGCGCTGCGGTCGAGCCTCGAGCTCCAGATCAAGTCGCTTCCCTATTCGGCAACCGACGCCTCGCTCGGCGCCCGGCTGCTGGCGCATCCGGCGGTCGCCTGCGGCGTTTCGGACGGCGGCGCGCACACCAAGGCCTTTTCCAGCGGATGCTATGGTACCGACTTCCTGATCCGCACGGTGCGCGAACAGAAGGTGATGAGCCTCGAGGAGGCGCATTATCAGCTCAGCTTCAAGATCGCCCGGATGCTCGGGATCGAGGGGCGCGGCGCGATCCTGCCCGGCCATCATGCCGACATCATCATCTATGATCTGGACGCGCTGCACCTCGACCGCAGCCGGCACCGGATCGTCCACGACCTTCCCGGCGGCGACTGGCGCCGCCTCGTCGACGCCGGCGGATACAGCCGCGTCCTGGTGAACGGGGAAACGACCTTTATCGACGGCAAGCCAACGGGTTCGGTGCCTGGACGGCTGATCGGCGGCGAAGAGCAAGACGAATGGGCGGTCGCGGCCGAATAGCCACGCCGACCCGTCAACGACATAAAACAACTATTGGGAGGGTATCGATGAATACCAGACTGCTTCTGTGCACCGGCACCGCGATGGCGCTGGCAGGATTGGCAACGCCGGCAATGGCGCAATCGGACGCTACCGCGCCTGCGGCCAGCAGCGACGACGGTGGATCAAGCGACGGCGAAATCGTCGTTACCGCGCTGAAACGATCGCAGAATCTGCAGGACATTCCCGCCGCTATCTCGGCCGTGTCGAGCGAGCAGCTTCAGCAGCGCGGGATCGACAGTATCGAGAGCCTGACCAGCGCGGTTCCCAATCTCGATTTCGGCGAGCATGCCGGCACCACCCTGATCTCGATCCGCGGCGTCGGGTCGATCGTCGATTCGGGCGTCACCGAGCCGACCGTCGCCACCTATGTCGACGGCGTCTTCATGCCGCGCGCTACCATGGGCTATCTGCGCGCGGTCGATCTCGACCGGATCGAAGTGCTGCGCGGGCCGCAGGGCACGCTTTATGGGCGCAACGCCACGGGCGGCGCGATCAACTTCATCGCCAAGGAGCCGACGCGCGACTTCACCGCCGGCTTCAACCTGTCGACCGGTAGCTACGACGCGTTCGGCGCCAGCGCTTATGTGTCGGGCCCGCTGTCCGACACTCTCTCGGTCCGGGTGAGCGGCGGCCATGAGGAAGACAAGGGTTTCGTCCGTCTGCTGCCCGGCAACGGCCATATCGGCGATCAGAACAGCGAATATGTCCGGGGTGCGATCAAGTTCGAGCCGAGCAGTGACCTGACCATCGACCTGTGGGCGCGTTACGAGGAATCCAATGGCGGCGGAGCGTATCAGCAGCTGTTCACGCCGACCTTCCTCCCGACCACCGGCCAGACCACCGAGCCGAACCAGATTTACGGCGACTGGCCCTATATCCTCGACACCAAGACGTTCATCGCGTCGGGCAAGATCGACGCACAGTTGTCCGACAGCATCGCGCTGCGTTCGATCACCAGCTATGTCGACCACAAGAGCCGCGTCGATTTCGACGCCGATGCGACCGACGTGCCCTTCTTCTACGCCACCAATTTCAAGCGGCCGTCCGAATCCTTCGGCCAGGAACTGTCGCTGATCGGTGATGGCGACAAGTTCGAATGGATCCTCGGCGCCTATTATTTCACCGAAAAGGCGGGCAATTCACTGCCGCTCGGCCTCGGCGCGGCGGCGGCGGGCGGCTTCGGAGTCCTGCCCGACACCCAGCTGACGCAGAGCGTCGGCACCGATACCGATTCGATCGCGATCTTCGCTGACGGCACCTATTCGGTCACCGACGCGTTCCGCATCAACCTCGGCCTGCGGTTCAACCACGAGAAGAAGAATTTCTCGCAGGACCTGTTCCTGCGCCTGCCCGACGGGACGATCGTGCCGCTGGCGACCGACGTGCCGTCGTCGATCAAGGCGAACCGCTTCCTGCCCAAGGTCAATCTGCAATATGATTTCTCGGACGGCGTGTCGGCCTATGCGCAATATTCGCGCGGCTTCAAATCGGGCGGCGCCAACCTGCCCGGCGGCGGTGGTGAACTCCTGGGCGCGGCAGGCATCTACCGGCCGGAGGTCCTCGACGCGTTCGAAATCGGCCTCAAGACGCAGACCGACGATCGCCGCCTGACCGCCAATTTTGCGGGCTTCTATTATGACTACAAGAATCTGCAGGTCACGATCACCCGGCCGCCGGCGGTCACGCTGGTGCAGAATGCGCCGGCGACGATCTACGGCCTCGAGGGTGAGTTCAAATTCCGCGTCAACGACGCCTTCACGATCGACGCCTCGGCGAACTGGCTGCACGCCCGGTTCCGCGACTTCCTGTCGATCGACGATGCGCGTCCCGCCCTCGGCCAGATCAACCTCGACGGCATGCAGCTGCCCCACGCGCCCAATTTCTCGGGGTCGATCGGGGCGCAATATCGCACCGAATTCTCGAGCGGTTTCCTGTCGTCGCTGACCTTGCGCGCCGACGCTTCCTATCGCAGCAAGACGGTGCTGCGCTATTTCGGCCAGCCGCAGGATGTCCAGAAGGGCTATGAACTCGTCGACCTGTCGGCGACGCTCGGCGCCCTCGACGACAAGGTGCGGCTGCGCGTCTTCGTCAACAATGTCACCGACCAGCTTTACCGCCAGAATGCGACCTACCTCGTCACCGGCGCCTATTATGGCAATTACGCCCGGCCGCGGACGTGGGGCACACAGCTGTCGGTCGATTTCTGACGCGTCGGTGACCGAAGGGGATATCGGCTCTCCCCGCCTCCCCCTTCGGGACCGGCCAACAGCCAAGGAATGAGCCATGTTTGAACTCGACGGCAAGGTCGCGCTCGTCACCGGCGCGGCCAAGGGCATCGGCGCGCATAGCGCGAAGCTGCTCGCCGCAGCCGGCGCGACGGTGGTCGCGACCGATATCGATCCGGCCGGCGCCGCACCCGACGGCGGCCGCTTCCTCGTCCAGGATGTGACCGATGCCGGGCAATGGGCGGAAGTGATCGGCTCGATCGCCGCGACTGAGGGCCGGCTCGATATCCTCGTCAACAATGCCGGGATGATCCTCAACAAGCCCGTGCTCGCGACGACGGTCGAGGAATATCGCCGCGTCCAGGCGGTCAATGTCGACAGCATCTGGTTCTCGATCCAGGCGGCCGCGCCCCTCATGGCGCAGGCGGGAGGGGCCTCGATCATCAATCTGTCGTCGATCTACGGCCAGATCGCCGGCCCGATGCAAGCGGCCTATTCGGCGAGCAAGGGCGCGGTGCGCATGTTGAGCAAGGCGGTGGCGGTCGAATTCGGGCGCGCGGGGAACGGCATCCGCGTCAATTCGGTCCACCCCGGCCCGGTCGATACCGACCTCGGCCGCAGCGGACTTGCCCCCGGCATCGCTGCGGGACGGTTCCGGTCCGAAGACGAGGCCAAAGCCTATGTCGCGACGATGTTCCCGATGGGCCGCTGGGTCGAGACCGACGATGTCGCCGGGGCGATCCTGTTCCTTGCCTCCGATGCCGCGCGCTATGTCACCGGGACCGAACTGACGGTCGATGGGGGCTATTCGATCCTTTGACCTTTTCGATCGGGGAATGCGCCAATGCTGTCCAGCCTGACCCTGCCGCTCCGCAAGGCCGAGATTGCGCTCCGCGCGCGCTATGATGCGGCCGCACGGCCGACGGCGCGGGGCATAGACGACATCCCCTGGAGCTGGGAAGCGATCACGCCCGAATGGCTGACGGCGACATTGTGCCGCGACGTCCCCGGCGGGGCGGTGCTGGGCGTGCGCGCCACCGAGGGGTCGGTCGGATCGTCGACCCGGCAGGGCTTCGACCTCGACCTCAACGATGCGGCGCGCGCCGCGGGCGTGCCCGACCGCATCTTCACCAAGTCGACGCCGATCCTCATGCAGCGGCTGTTGCTCGGGCTGTCGAACTGCCTGTTCGGCGAGGTCGGCTTCTATCGCGACTTCCGCCCGGAGATCGAGATGGAGGCGCCGCGCGGCTATTGGGCCTGTGTCGCGCCGCGCTCGATGCGCTCGATGATCGTGATGGAGGATGTCGTCGCGACGCGCCAGGCCGAGTTCAACATGGCCGGCGACGCGATCACGCAGCAAGAGATGGAGAGCCTGCTGTCGGGACTCGCACGCCTCCACGCGCGTTTCTGGCGCGACGCATCGCTGACGCAGCATCGCTGGCTGCGCGACACGCCGACCTATCTGGGCGACAATCATCGCTTCCTGCGCATGGCCCATTGGGCGGGGGTCGGCATGGACGCGGCGCCCCAGTTGATTCCTGACGGCGTGCGCGGACGGATCGACGATATCTGGGCCGGGGTGGTGCGCCGCAACGCGCAGGACGCCCGCGAAGGCCATGTCACCCTGCTCCATGGCGACGCGCATATCGCGCAAACCTATCGCACCGGCGATGGCGCCATGGGCTTTTGCGACTGGCAGGTGATGCTGCGGGGCCCTTGGGCGTGGGACGTCAGCTATATTCTGTCCACCGGCCTCGAAATCGCCGATCGCCGCAATTGGGAGCGCGCGCTGCTAGCCTCCTATATCGAAGAGCTCGCCGCGGCGGGCGGCCCGGCGCTCGATCCCGCCGCGGCATGGGACGCCTATAGCGCGCATATCCCCTATGCCTTTCTCGCCTGGGCCTTCACCATCGGTCACAACAGCATGGGTCAGGCGGTGCAGCCCGAGCAGACGACACGGCGGCTTGTCGAGCGGACCGCTGCGGCGATGGCCGACCTGGGGTCGATCGACCTGAACGGCGCATAGTCCAGTCTATCGGACGATCGACGGGACGAAGAAGTCGCGAAGCATTTCGATCTGCTGCGCCTCGCTATAGTCGCTTCGCATGTTGATCATCGCGTGGACGTTGCGCACCCACTGCACGATCTTGTCGTTGTCGATGCCGTCGCGAATCCGTCCTTCCGCGCGCGCACGATCCAGAACGGGACTCCAGATATCGAGCATCAGCTGCTGGATCATCGGCGAACCGCGGAACATATATTGATCGACGCCATGGTCCGCCTGCTGCTGGATTTCATACAGAAGCTTGTCGCTTCGGCCCACTGCGAGCGATTGCAGGGTGCCGTGAACCAACGTCTCTTCGATGTCGTCATGGGTGGCAAACATCGACACGAGTTTTTTCGCCGCGGCCTGAATCCGAACCTCCGCCACGGCCTCCAGCAATATCGTGCGGGTCTCGAACAGGCGGTGAATGGTCTGCCGGGTCACGCCCAGCTTGCGCGCGACGTCGATCATCGACGTTTTCGCGACGCCGAAATGCTCGAGGCATTCGGTGGCCGCTTCGATCACCTGCTCGCGCGTCAGCGGGTTCTTATTGCTACCCAAAATTTCCCCCATGTTCCTGTGATGTGTCTTTGACAGGATTTTTCCCGGTCGCTCAACCATTCTCCTTCATTTGACATAGGACTATTAGTGTCATATGACAACATCATGGGCTTCAGACCCGTATGGGAGATTGAAATGGATATGGCGCGCGAACACCCCGCTGGTGATCTGGATGACGCCTGCAACCTCGCCTCGACGGCCCTGGAGGCAAAAGCCGTCGGCAATCTGCTCGTCGATCCGCGCTTTCATTCCGACCCCGCCGCCTATCACGCGCTGCTGCGCCGCTTGCGCGCCGAAGCCCCGGTTTTCTGGGTCGAGCCCGACGACTATGCGCCTTTCTGGATCGTGACCAGGCACGCCGATGTGATGCAGGTGGAGCGGGCGATGGACATCTTCGTCAACGGCCCGCGCGTGATGCTGCGCAAGACGGCGGTCGACGAGCAGATCCGCAAGGTGACGGGCGGGCGCCCCTTCCTGTTGAACCAGCTGCCCAACATGGACGGCGACGAGCATCGGCTGCATCGCAAGCTGACCCAGGCCTGGTTCGCCCCGGGGCGGATCAAGATACTCGACGAGGAACTGCGCGGCTATGCGCGCGACCTGTTCGACCGCACCCTCGACGGCGACGGGCGCTGCGATTTCATGCGCGCGGTCGCCAGCTGGTATCCGCTGCGCGTCATCATGCGGATCATCGGCGTCCCGGCCGAGGACGAAGCCCTGATGCTCAAGATGACGCAGCAGCTGTTCGGTCCCGACGACCCCGAAATCAAGACCGAGAAGATCGACGTCATTTCCACGGTGCAGGGGTTTTTCGATTATTTCCGCGCGCTGCTCGAATCGCGCCGCACGGCGCCCGCCGACGACCTCGCCACCCTGCTCGCGCAGGCGGAGATCGGCGAGAAGGAAGCGCTGTCCTATTTCATCCTCGCCGCGACCGCCGGTCACGATACCACCAGCGCCTCGATCGCGGGCGGCACACTCGCGCTGCTCCAGAATCCCGAGCAGTTCGACCGGCTGCGGGGCGACATGTCGCTCCTGCCGTCGGCGGTCGACGAAATGATCCGCTGGGTCTCGCCGGTCACCCATTTCTTCCGCACGCCGACCGAGGATTATGAGCTGCGCGGCCAGGCGATCGGCGCCGGCCAGGCGATGATGATGTGCTACCCCTCGGCCAATCGCGACGAAGAGGTGTTCGACGAGCCTTACCGCTTCGACATCGGGCGGCCGCCGCACCGGCATCTGGCGTTCGGCTATGGTCCACATGTCTGCCTCGGCCAGCATCTCGCCCGGATGGAGATGCGGATATTCTTCGAGGAGCTGTTCGCGCGCATCGACGGGCTCGAACTCGACGGCGATCCGCGCTGGATCCAGACCAATTTCGTGGGTGGGCTGAAAAGCCTGCCGGTCCGCTACACATCCCGCGCCGCTGTCGCGGCCTGATCCTATCCGGCAGGAAACCCCATGACCGACATGCTCGCCCTTCTCCAGCGGCAGCGCCGCGCCCAGCTGGCCGACGGTCCGCCCGATGCGGCCTTGCGCATCGATCGGATCGATCGCTGCATCGCACTGCTCAAGGAAAATTCGTCGGCCTTCGAGCAGGCGATGAGCGACGATTTCGGCAATCGCTCGCCTTACGCCTCTGCGCTCACCGATATCATGACGCCGGTCGGTGCGCTCCAGCATGCCCGCAAGCATCTGCGCGGCTGGATGAAGCCGGAGAAGCGACAAGTCGATCCCTGGCTGCTCGGCCTGCTCGGCGCCAAGGCGCGGATCCTGTTCCAGCCGAAAGGCGTCGTCGGTGTCGTCAGTCCCTGGAACTTCCCGGTCGGTCTGGTCTTTTCGCCGCTTGCGTCGGTGTTGGCCGCCGGCAACCGGGCGATCGTCAAGCCGTCCGAATATACGCCGCGCACCGCCGACCTGATGCAGACACTGATCGAGCAACGCTTCGACGCGAGCGAACTCGCGGTGGTGACCGGCGGACCCGATGTCGGGGCGTCCTTTGCCGCGCTTCCTTTCGATCATTTGATCTTTACCGGCGCAGGATCGGTCGCGGCACATGTGCTGCGCGCCGCCGCCGACAATCTGGTCCCCGTCACGCTCGAACTGGGAGGGAAAAGCCCCGTCGTCATCGGCAAGGGCGTCGACATGCCGACCGCGGCGGCGCGTATCATGGCGGGCAAGGTGCTGAACGCCGGCCAGATCTGCCTCGCCCCCGACCATGTCTATGTGCCCGAAGAACAGCGCGACGCCTTCGTCGCGGCCGCCACCGCGGCGACGGCGCAGATGCTGCCCACGATCCGCGACAATGAAGATTATACGGCGATCATCTCCGACCGGCACCTCGGCCGGCTGCAATCCTATCTCGCCGACGCCGCCGCAAAGGGGGCAAGGATCGTCAAAATCAACCCGGCAAACGAAGCGCTCGACCAGCAGGAGCACCGCAAGCTCGCACCGACGCTCATCCTCGATGCGACCCCCGACATGGCGGTGATGCAGGAGGAGATTTTCGGCCCGCTGTTGCCGGTGATGACCTATCGCGCCCTCGACACCGTCGTCGAACAGGTAAATGCCGCCGACCGGCCGCTCGCCCTCTATTATTTCGGCAGCGACACCCAAGAGCTCAACGTGCTGCAAACACAAACAACCTCGGGCGGCATTTGCGTCAACGACGTCATCATGCACTGCGCGCAGGAAAACCTGCCGTTCGGCGGCATCGGACCGTCGGGCATGGGCGCCTATCACGGCCGCGACGGCTTTCTCGAATTCAGCCACCGCAAGGCGGTCTATCACCAGATCAAGCGCGATCTCGGCCCGCTGCTCACCTTGCGGCCACCCTATGGCGATGCCGTGCGCAAACTGATCCGCTCGACAATCGGCGCCTGAGACCCGCGCGATGCATCCTTCGATCCACGCCGCCACGCACCCCGGAAAGCCCGCCTGCATCATGGCGGAGACCGGCGAAGCGCTGACCTATGGCAAACTCGACGCGCGTTCGAACCAGCTGGCCCATTTCCTCCGCGCGCAGGACGTCATGCCTGGCGACACCATCGCGATCGTCCTCGAGAATTCGCCCTGGCTGTTCATATCGGCGTGGGCCGCCCAGCGCGCGGGCGTCTATTTCGCCTGCCTGTCCTATCGTCTGTCGGGTGACGACCTTGGCTACATATTCCGCGACAGCGGCGCGAAGCTGGTCATCGGCTCGCAGGCGACGCAGGCCGTCATCGATGCCGCGACCTTCGATGGTCCGGTGCTGTATGTCGACGCGCCGCAGGGCGAGCAGCGACCGCTCGGCGAACTGATCGGCACCTGGCCCGCGACGCCGATCGCCGATGAAATGGCCGGTTCGGACATGCTCTATTCGTCGGGCACAACCGGCCGGCCCAAGGGCGTCAAACAGCCGTTCGTGCCTGATCTGCCGATCGCTCGCCCGTCGCCCCTGCTCGGTGTCGCGCAAACCCGCTTCGGCATGGGCGCCGACAGCGTCTATCTGTCGCCGGCACCGCTCTATCATGCGGGGCCGCTGCGCTGGTCGATGCTGGTGCAACGGCTGGGCGGGACGGTCGTCGTGATGGAGAAGTTCGACGCCGAGGCCGCGCTTGCCTCGATCGAGCGACACCGCGTGACCGTCGCGCAATGGGTGCCGACCCATTTCTCACGACTGCTCCAGCTGCCCGACACGGTGCGAGCCGCCCATGATCTATCGAGCCTGACCGTCGCACTGCACGCCGCCGCCCCTTGCCCGGTGCCGGTCAAGCAGCGCATGCTCGACTGGTGGGGCCCGATCGTCCACGAATATTATGGCGGGACAGAGAATAACGGGCTGACGATGATCGGCCCCGAGGAATGGCGGCAGCGGCCCGGTTCGGTCGGCCGCGCTTTCGTCGGCGAAGTGAGAATCTGCGACGACGACGGTGCAACGCGTCCCGCAGGCGTGATCGGCGACGTCTATTTTGCTGGGGGACAGAATTTCGAATATCACAACGACCCCGCCAAGACGCGCAGCGCCTTTAACGACCAGGGCTGGTCGACGCTCGGCGACATTGGCTATCTCGACGCCGACGGCTATCTGTTCCTGACCGACCGCAAGAATTTCACGATCATTTCGGGCGGCGTGAACATCTATCCGCAGGAGATCGAGAATGCGCTCGGCGAACATCCCGCCATCGCCGATGTCGCGGTGTTCGGTGCGCCCGATCCCGACTTTGGCGAGCGCGTCGTCGCGGTTGCGGAATTGATCGCGGGCGTCATGGCCTCGGACGAACTTGCCGAGGATATCCGACGATTCGCCCGCGACCGGCTCGGCGGCCTCAAGGCGCCGAAGCAGGTCGATTTCATCGACGCATTGCCGCGCGAGCCGACGGGTAAATTGTTCAAGAAGAAGCTGGTCGAAGATTATCGGCAACGCGCCGAACACGGAAATCAAGCCGCAGGATGAGGATCGAATGAGCAACCGCGCCAACGATATCGCCCGACTGATCGCGCAAAAGGCGGCCGCAAAACCCGACTTTCCGGCGCTGACCTTCGTCCATGTCGAGCCCGATGGCAGCCTGTCCGACGAGCGGCGCAATTTCGCCGAACTGTGGGACCGCGGCGCCCGGCTGGCGCTCTGGCTTCAGCAACGGGGCGTCGACCCCGGCGACAGCGTAGTCCTGATGCTCAAGAACCGCCCGCAGTTCGTGGAAGCGATGGTGGCGGCGGCATTGACCGGTTCGATCTTCGTCCCGCTCGACACCCGGAGCATGGGCGAAAAGCTCGCTTATATGATCAACCATGTCGCGGCGACCGCGATCATCGCGGAAGCGGCCGCGCTGCCCGCACTCGACACCGTCGCGGAACAGCTTGGGTCACGACCCCCGGTGCTGGTGGTCGACACGGCCTCAGCGCCGCGGAATTTCCCTGCGGCCGATTACGCCGCCGACCTCCCCGGCGACGCCGTTGGGCTGGTGCCCGTGATCCCCGACCCGACCTCGCCGATGTATCTGATGTTCACCTCCGGCACGACGGGCAACCCCAAGGCGGTCGTGCGGACCCACGCGTAATATATGCGCGGCATGAAGGGGCTGCGCGCGCTGGGGGTCGACGATGGCGATACGCTCTACACGGGCCTGCCGCTCTGCCACACCAATGCCCATTCGACCCTTGCAGCGGGCCTGGCGATGGAGTTGCCGGTCGTCTTCAGCCGGCAGTTCACCAAGAGCCGGCTATGGGATGTCTGCCGGGCCTATCGTTGCACGGTCTTTACCCTGCTCGGCGGAATGATCCCCGAAGTCTTCGCGGTGCCGCCCAAGAGCGACGACCGCGACAATCCCGTGCGGCTGGTGATCGCGTCGGGCATGCCCGCAAAATTGTGGGAGGCGTATGAGACGCGCTTCGGGGTCACGATCACCGAAGTCTATGGCAGCACCGAGAATGGCGGGACGCTGATCAACCGCATGGGCGATGGGCCGCGCGGTTCAATGGGCAAACCGCCGCCGACGCTGGTTGCCGCGATCCTCGACGACGACGACCAGGTCTGCGCGCCGATGGTCCCGGGGCATCTCTGCTTCCGCAAGGCCGATGGCGGGTCCGAGGCCGTGACCTATTGTCGCAACGAAAAGGCGAGCGCCGAGAAGGTGACCGGGGGCTGGTTCCGCTCGGGCGACATGGCCTATGCCGACGCCGAGGGCTGGTTTTATTTCCTGCACCGCGCCGGCGGCGGCATTCGCCGCAACGGCGACTTCGTCAATGCGACGCTGGTCGAAACCGTGCTTGCGCAGCACCGGGCGGTGCGCGACGTCTATGTCTATGGCGTCGAGACTGCGGCCAATGTCGCCGGCGAGCGGACATTGGTCGCCGCGGTCGTCCTCGATACCGGCGACGCACTGGACGGCGTCCGGCAGTGGGCGGCCGATCATTTGCAGCGCAGCGAGATCCCCGAGATCTGGCAGTTCCTGCCCGCGATTCCCAAGACGGTGTCCGAAAAGCCCGTCGAGCGCGACTGTATCGCGCTGCTGCACGCCGCCGGCCTCGTCGAGCCGGCACCAGCGGAGGTTCCGGCATGATCGAATTGTTCACCGCGCCGACGCCGAACGGCTGGAAAATCTCGGTCATGCTCGAGGAATGCGGACTTCCCTATGAGGTCCGGTGGGTCAACATCGGCAAGGGCGACCAGTTCAAACCCGAATTCCTCGCGATCAGCCCGAACAACCGCATCCCGGCGATCGTCGATCACGCACCGGCGGATGGCGGCGAACCGATCTCGATTTTCGAGACGGGCGCGATCCTCGTCTATCTGGCGGAAAAGACGGGGCGCTTCCTCCCGGCCGATGTGCGCGGTCGCAAGGCGGTGCTCGAATGGCTGTTCTGGCAGGTCGGCGGACTCGGGCCGATGCTCGGCCAGCACGGCCATTTCAAGCTCTATGCTCCCGAGCGCATCGCCTATGCCACCGACCGCTACCGGAACGAGACGTTGCGCCTTTATGGCGTCCTCGACCGCCAACTGGCCCAGAGCGCCCATGTGGCGGGCGCGGATTATACGATCGCCGACATGGCCTGCTTCCCCTGGATACAGACTTACAAGGCACAGGAGGTCGACCTCGCCGCCTTCGTACACCTGCGGCGATGGTATGATGTGGTGAAACAGCGGCCGGGACTGCGCCGCGGCATGGACGTCGGCCGCAAGCAGATAAACCGCCGCCCGCAGGACGACGCCGAAACCCGCAAACTGCTGTTCGGCATCAGGGACGATCGGGCATGACACCGCAGGTGGAAATCTTCTTCGACCTGTCCTCGCCCTGGACGCGGATCGCGGTCCACAACTTTCGGCTATGGTCGGCCGACAAGGATGTCGATGTCGTCTGGCGTCCCTTTCTGGTCGGTGGAGTATTCAACGCGGTCAACGACAGCGTCTATGCCGGGCGACAGAGCCCGGACAATCCCAAGGTCCGCCTGACCTATGTATGGCTCAGGGAATGGGCCAAGCTCGCCGGGGTCGCGATGAATTTCCCGTCGCCGCATCACCCGGTCAAGTCGGTGCACGCGATGCGTTTCTGCTGCGCGATCGAGGGGGATCAGGCGGCGCTGCTCCGCTTCGCCGAAGGGGCGTTCGACGCCTATTTTGCCGATCAGCAGAATATCGACGATCCCGCGGTGCTGATCGCCATCGCCAGGGCCGCGGACCTCGACAGCGAGCAGCTCGCCGAGCAGGCGCAGACCGCCGAAATCAGGGCGCGGCTGCGCGACAACACGCAGGACGCCATCGACCGCGGGGCCTTCGGCTCGCCGACCTTTTTCGTCGAAAGGAAGTTCATGTATTTCGGGAACGACCAGATTCCGCTGGTCCAGCAACGGATCGAACAATGTCGCTAGAAGGCCGAACCGAAGCGGTCGCCGTCGATATCGCGGGCGACACCGCCGTCGTTCGCTTCATGCCGGCCGGGGACGGCACGATCTCGAACCGGGGCGCGGCGCTCCTCGGCGACGCGCTCGCGCGGCTGCTCGCCGACCGCGCGGTTCGGGCGGTCGTAATAACGGGGGCGGCCGACGGCATTTTTATCCGTCACGCCAATCTCGGCCAGATCGTCCGGGCCGCGAGGGCGCTCGAACAGGGTGCGGACCGCAACGCCTTTCTCGACTCGCCCTTCAGCCGGCTCGGCAAACTGCTCGACGCTGCGGAAAAGCCGGTGATCGCCGCGATCAACGGAACCTGCATGGGTGGCGGCCTCGAAATCGCGCTCGCGTGCACGATGCGCATAGCGCAGCGCGGCGTCACCGCGATCGGCCTTCCCGAGACGCGGCTGGGGATTCCGCCGGGTGCCGGTGGGCCGCAGCGGCTCGCGCGTCTGATCGGCGCGCACCGCACGAGACTGTTCGTGCTCGAAGGACGCGTCATCGACGCCGACGAGGCTCTCAATCTCGGCATAGTCGATGCGCTCGCCGACGACACGGTCGCCGAAGCCCTGCGGCGCGCCGGCCCGCTCAATCGAGCGTCAGCGCCGGTCGTAGCTGAGATTATGCGCCAAACGCGGCCGGACGACAGCGACGCCCTTGAAAGCAACCTGCTCGGCTTCGCGGATTGCCTTCAACTCGAGGGCGCTGGCGATACCATCGAACGGATAGAGCAATCACGAGGGGCTATCGAGTTTCTATAATCCGTCCGCGCGCAATTTCGTCGTCAGGCTGGGCAGTGGAGGCTACGGCTATCATGTTCCATCCGTGATCCAGGGACACGCCGTGACACCGAGGAAATGCGCAGAAATGCGTGGAAAATGTTGGCACATCGTGCGACACATCAATGCCAAAAATATGCGCTAGGCCATTGAAAATATGGTGCGCCCGGCAGGATTCGAACCTGCGACCACCCGCTTAGAAGGCGGGTGCTCTATCCAGCTGAGCTACGGGCGCATGCACAGAGGCTGTGGATCGCGCGAATAGCGCGGTTTGCGCGGGGCGCAAAGCAGGATAAGCAAGACGGCGATGACCGACACCGCCCAACCCGCACACGCGCCCGCCCGCACCAATGCCGCCGCGGTGCGGCATTTCCGTTATTACGACCTGGTGATGGCCGCCTTCGTCGCGATCCTGCTGCTGTCGAACATCATCGGGGCGTCAAAACTGGCCGAGGTCGGCCCGCTGACATTCGGCGCCGGCATCCTGTTCTTTCCGCTCGGTTACGTCATCGGCGACGTGCTGACCGAGGTTTATGGCTATGCCCGCGCGCGGCGGGTGATCTGGACCGGTTTTGCCGCGCTGGTGTTCATGGCAGTGATGAGCTGGGTCGTGCTCGCGATGCCGCCGGCGGCCGACTGGTGGTGCCAGGGAACCGAGACGCTGGCGGTGAAGGGCGATGCCGGCGCGAGCAGCGGCGCATTGTGCCAGGCCACTTATGTCAGCACCTTCGGCAACGCCTGGCGGCTGGTCGTCGCGTCGATCGTCGCCTTCTGGGCGGGCGAATTCGTCAACAGCTTCGTGCTCGCGCGGATGAAGATCGCGACCGAGGGCAAGCATCTGTGGATGCGCACGATCGGATCGACCGTCGTCGGACAGGGCGTCGACAGCCTGATCTTTTACCCCGTCGCCTTCCTCGGCATCTGGACCACCGAGCAGGTGGTGCTGGTTATGGTGACCAACTGGGCGATGAAGGTCGCGTGGGAAGCGGTGCTGACCCCGGTGACTTACGTGGTCGTCGGCGCGCTCAAGCGCCGCGAAGGGGTCGACATCTTCGACGAGGGCACCGATTTCAGCCCGTTCAAGGCCAAGGTCTGATCCGATGTTCGCCGAAGCGTCCTTCCTCTACCAGCAGTTCAAACTGGTGCTGATCGACGGCAGCGGCCTGAGCAAGGACGCGCTGCACATCTATGCCGGCATGGGGGTCTATCTGATCGTCCGCGCCGGGCTGCGGCGCCCGGCATGGATGGCGTGGGGCGCGGTGGTCGCGGTCGCGCTGGCGGGCGAATGGCTCGACGTGCAGGGCGAATATATCCGCGGGCTGCTCGCCCCCGAACCCGGCCATTGGCACGATATCTGGAACACCGCCTTCTGGCCGACGGCGCTGGCGCTGGTCGAACGCTGGTGGCCGCGACGCGAGGCCGCAGCGCCCGAGGCGTCAGGCGAGAACGCCGAGCGCGGCCTCGAACAGGCGTAGCCCGTCGGTACCGCCGTGCGCGCGGTCGATCGCGCGTTCGGGGTGCGGCATCATGCCGAGCACATTGCCCGCATCGTTGAGCACGCCCGCGATATTGCGCGCCGAACCGTTGACGCTGTCGGCGTAGCGGAACGCCACGCGCCCCTCGCCTTCCAGCCAGTCAAGCGTGGCCTCGTCGGCGAAATAATTGCCGTCGTGATGCGCGACCGGAATGTCGATCGCCTCATCGGCCTTGTACGCTGCGGTGAACAAAGACTGGCTGTTCGCGACGGTCAGCGGCACGGTACGGCAGACGAAGTTGAGCCCCGCGTTGCGCATCAGCGCGCCGGGGAGCAACTGCGCCTCGGTCAGCACCTGGAAGCCGTTGCACACGCCGAGCACCGGCACACCGCGCGCCGCGGCGGCGGTCACTGCGGCAAGGATCGGCGAGCGCGCCGCCATCGCGCCCGAGCGCAGATAATCGCCATAGGAAAAGCCGCCGGGCAGCGCGATGAAGTCGATGCCGTCGGGCAATTCGGTGTCGCGGTGCCAGACCATCGCGGGCGCCCGGCCGGTGACGGTCCGCAGCGCGACCGCCATGTCGCGATCGCAGTTGGAGCCGGGAAAGACGATGACGGCGGTCTTCATGGCTCTGGGTCCCTTCAGGCGCGCTGGATGCGGTAGTTTTCGATCACGGTGTTCGCGAGCAGCTTGGCGCACATCGCGTCGAGATCGGCATCGCTGACGCTGTCGGCGACTTCGAGTTCGATGAAGCGCCCGGCGCGGACATCGTCGACCCCGGCGAAACCCAAGCCTTCGAGCGCATGGTGGATCGCCTTGCCCTGCGGATCGAGCACCCCGGGTTTCAGCGTCACATAGACCTGGACTTTCATGGGGCGGACCTTTGCTGCGGAGGGCGAGGAAGATGGGCGCGCCTATGCCCGCGAATCACTTGGCGGGCAAGGGCGGGACCTCAAGAAAATGCCGCTTTTCGGAATGCGAACCACTCGCAACTTTCCTGTTGCGAGTCCGTCGCACTATCCCTATCTGAGTCTTGTTGAGAAGGATTCGCACATGGTCGTCTGTGTCTGCAACGCAATAAAGGAAAGCCAGCTGCGCGACGTCGTGCGGAATGGCGAAGTGCGGTGCGCCAAGGCCGCCTATGCGCAACTGGGTCGCAAACCCAAGTGCGGCCAATGCCTGCCTTTCGCTCGCAATATCATCAGCGACGTCGCCGCGACCGCCTGATTTTTCTAGGTTTTCTGCCATTTTTGACCTTGGCCTGATGGGGTCCGGGGGCGTATAATGCCGCCATCCCATTCCCAGGACAAAAAGACAGGACGACACATGAAGGGCGACGAAAAGGTCATCGATTTCCTCAACGAGGCGCTGAAGAACGAGCTGACCGCGATCAACCAGTACTGGCTGCACTATCGCATGCTCGACAATTGGGGCGTCGCGAAGCTCGCGCATTTCGAGCGCGAGGAATCGATCGACGAGATGAAGCACGCCGACAAGCTGGCCGATCGCGTGCTGTTCCTCGGCGGCCTGCCCAATTTCCAGATGCTCGGCCGCCTGCGCGTCGGCGAGACGGTCGAAGAGATTCTCAAGGCCGACCTCGCGCTCGAGGAGGAAGCGATCCCGCTGCTCAAGGACGCCATCGCGCATAGCGAGAGCGTGCGCGACTATGTCAGCCGCGACCTGTTCGCCGACATCCTCGAAAGCGAAGAGCATCATGTCGACGAGCTCGAAAAGCAGTTCGAGATGATCGAGCGCATGGGAATCGAAAATTACATCCAGCTGCAATCGAAGTCGGTCGGCGACGATTGATCCGAATCGTCGCCCCCGCGAAGGCGGGGGCCGCGACCGGTTTACGCAGCGACGCTGGGGAAGGCCGACAATGCCCCCCGCCTTCGCGGGGGCGACGAGATACCAAAAACCCCGGTTTTTCGAGGCGCCTGCGGGCGCCTCTTTTTTCGCTTGTACTTGCGAGTAATTCTCAATAGCAAGGTGGGGCAGTCCCCTCCTGCCGGTCGCTGCTCCTGCAGCGGCCGGCGGCTTTTTCAAGGATCCGGCCCGGGACCTGCGCCAATCGACCGGACCGATCGGGAAAGGGACGCGCCATGGAATCGAGCCTGCTGATCCGGCAACTGACCGAGCAACCGCTGGTTCGCGACCTGCCCGTCGACGCCGCGCAGGCCGTCCTAGCGCTGCGCTACTGCATCCTCTGCCGCCGCAGCGAGCGCGACCCGATGCCCGAGCTCGAGCGGCGCTGGGGCAATATCCTCGCGGCGCGGCGCTTTCGGCTGGTGGTCGAGGCGATCGGCCACAGCTGGCCCGATCCTTTCGCGGTCGCCCCGCCCTGCTGCCCGCGCGTCAGCTTCGACGAGAGCCTGCTCGCCGCGATGGTCGGCGTCGCGAGCCGCCGCGACCGCGCGCGGTTCGATATGCTGACCGGCGAAATGCTGGGCAGCGACGCGCGCGAGATGATCTTCGTGGCGCTGGAGAATTTCCTGCGCGCGAGGGCGCCCGGGCGGGTTTAGGTCCGCTAGCCCCTGGGGCTCAACCTGGATTTCCCTGCTCGCTGTACAGCGGCAATCCCTCATCCAGTTTCCGGAACTCCCCAATCAGGAGTATGCTCGGTACGTCGACCGCCATTCTGACGTCGGCTTCCTTGCCCATCGATTTCGGATAGGCATTGCCGTCGAAACGCATCGCCCGTTCATAACCGGGCTGAATACCGCCGCCCTGCGTCCACGATCCAAACACCGGCCGGCCATTGTGACGCTCGCCGAGCAGGCGGACCGGCCCCCAGCTGATGGACACATCGCCGATCTCGCGCAGCCGCCCGCCGGATGCATCCCACACCAACAGGTTGCATCCGCCCGTTCCGCAAAAATGGCGCCCGAAGAGCCATGCGACGATCATCTCGTTGCAGGGCAGCTTGACCGCCCAGAAACGAGCGGTCTGATCGCGCGGCAAATTGGGCATTGAGCGCTCTGCCATAGCGCGAAGCGCACGAGCCACCGGCTCGGCGGCGACCGCGTCGGTAATCGCCTCCGGTTTTTCCGTGGCAAGATCGCAATGGGCGTGGCGATCCACAATCTTCGGCGGCTCCAGCTTTGGTTTGCCGCACGCAGCGAGCAACGCGGTGAACGCAGCGACGAGCAGAATTGCGCCGCCGCGAATCCCTAGCTCCCAGCTCACTTCCCCGCCTTATCGCTCACCGCCTTGATCACCAGCGCCTTGTCATCGGTAAGGTAGCGTTTTGCCAGCGCCTGCAACTCGGCAGGCGTAGCCGCTTCCACATCGGCGATGCTCTTGCGGCTGCGGTCGAGGCGGACTTCCTTGGTCGTCGCGGCGGCGACATATGGCAGCCAATAGCCGTTCTCGCGCCGCGCCTTGGTCATCGCCTCGAGCATCGGTTTGCGCGCGCGATCGAGCAGGTCGGCGTCGACCGGGGTGTCGCGCAATTCCTTAGCGATGGCGAAGATCGCGGCGCGGGTGGTCGCGAGGTCCTTGTAGTCGACATTGCTCGCCGCGAAGAGATGGCCATAGCCGGGGAAGTCGTCCGACAGGCTGGCACCCGCGCCGGGGCTGTAGCTTTCGCCCAGCTTCTCGCGCAGTTCCTCGGTCAGTTTGAGCTGCATCACTCGCGACAGCAGTTGCAGCTGCATCGCCTCGGCGAGGTCGCTGTCGTCGCGCGCGGACCAATAGACGCGCAGCTCGGCCTGTTCAGCAGGGCCCTTGTGGATCAGCGTGCGTTCGCTGCGGTCCTTGGCGAACTCGCGGATGCGCGCGGCGGGGCGCGGGTCGAAGGCGGCGCGGCGTTCGGGCAGCGCGCCGAAGGTCGCCGCGATCGCCTCGATCGCCGCCGCTTCGTCGATGTCGCCGACGACCCCGATCTCGATCGCGCCATGCTCCATGCTGTCGGCGATCGCGGGCTTGAGGCTGGCCCAGTCGAGCGCCAGCATCGTGTCGAGCGGCGGGGTGACCGCACGCGGATCGTTGTTGGCGAGGATGCCGCCGGCGTCGCGGCCGAGCACCGCGCCGGGGGTCGCGTCGTTCGCGGCATATTGCTGCGGCAGGAAGCGGCGGATCAGCGCGAGACCGTCGGGGCGATAGCCCGGGTGGGTGAGGAAGGCGGCCATCAGCTGCGCCTGCAGTTTGAAATCCTCGGGCGAGGTGCGCGCGCTGCCGCCGAAGCTGTCGGTGGCGCTGCCGACGCTCGAACTCACCGTCTTACCGGCGAGGATGGTGCTGAGTTCGTCGCGGCTGTGCGCCTCGAGTCCGCCGATGCTGATCGAGCCCGCGAGCGCGACGCGCGTCGGGTCCTCCTTCGTCGCGAGCAGGCTGCCGCCGTCGATGCGCAGCGACAGGAACACCGTGTCCTTCTGGAAATCGGTTGTCTTGATGTTGAGCATGACATTGTTGGCGAAACGGATGCGGCGGATGCCGAGGTCCTCGATCCGCTGGTCGCTGACGATCTTTCCGGGGGTGCCGAAGTCGGTGTAGGCGAAGGCGGCGCTCGTCGCGGCGGCGGGCGCGGCGACCGCCACCTGCTGCGACGACTTGAGCGCGGCGAGGATCGCATCGGTGCCGCCCTCGACCGGGGTCTTCGACGTCACGCGGACGAGCGGCGCGCCGAGGCCCGCGAGCCGTTGCTGGAAGGCGGCGCTCACCGCGGCGGCATCGAGCGACGGGGCAGCAGCGTCGAACAGCGCCTGTGAAACCTCGGGCCGCGAAACGACGAAATCGCCCTTCGCCGCCTCGACCAGCACGTCGGCGAGATTCTCGCTGCGCCGGGTGTCGACCCCGGCGACGGCATTTTTCAGCGCGGTGCGACGGTTGGCGAGCTGTTCGTCGACCTCGGCCTGGGTGAAGCCATGCTGGGCGGCGCGGCGCCATTCCTGTTCGACCAGCGCCTGCGCCTCGCGCCAGGAACCCTGTTTCGCGGTAGCGCCGATAGTGACCTGGTCGAACACGTCCCAGCCGTTCGAATCGCCGAAATAACCATTGAGGATCGGCGAATCCTCGGCGAGCGCGAGCTTCGCGAGACGGCGCGAGACGATCGCTTCGCCGATCCCCTCGGCCAGGTCTTTGGCGCGCTTGGCTTTGGTGTCGGGCAGTTTCACCCACGGCTTGAACGCGGTGATCGTCACCCCGTCGGCGATCGCGGGGTCGACGAAATCGTCGGCGGCCGAGGCTCGGCTATAATCAATCGTGCCGATATCGGGATCGGCGCCGGCGGGGCCGCGGCCCTTCCAGTCGGCAAAGCGCGCCTTGATCTTCGCCTCGATCGCCGCGGGATCGAAATCGCCGACCATCACCAACGTCGCGCGCTCGGGACGGTAATAGCGGTCATAGAGGTCGCGGATGCGCGCGGCGGGGGCGCCCCGGATCACCTCCTCGGTACCGACCGGAATGCGGTTCGGCGCGCTCATGCCCTTCATCTGGAAGGCGAGCTGGTCGATCAGGCTGCGCAGCTGATAGGTGTCGCGCGCGCGGCGTTCGGACAGGATGATGCCGCGTTCGCGGTCGACCGCCGCGGGGTCGATCTTGAGCTCGCTCGCGGTCTCGCGCATCAGCATGAGGCCGGTGTCGATCAGGTCGTCGGAGGCGTTGGGCAGGTCGAGTTGGTAGACGGTCTGGTCGAAGCCGGTCGAGGCATTGGTGTCGGCGCCGAACGCCAGCCCCTTGCGTTCGAGCAGCTTGATCATCTCGCCCTCGGGCACGTTGGTCGAGCCGTTGAACGCCATATGTTCGAGGAAATGGGCGAGGCCGCGCTGATCGTCGGCTTCGGCAAAGCTGCCGACGTCGAAGCGCAGGCGCAGCGAGACGCTGTCCTTGGGCGTGCTGTTCTTCAGCAGCGCATATTTCATCCCGTTGGGCAGCACCCCGAAGACGATGTTGGGGTCGACGGGCACGTCGCTGGCCGCGAAGTTCCACGCCCGCGCGGCATCGCCCTGCGGGTTGGTGGTGGCCGCGGCGGGCGCCGGCGCGGCGACGGGTTCGCGCGCCAGCAACGGCGCAGGGCCGGCGAAAGCGAGAGCGGTAGCGAGGACGATGGGCGACAGCGCGGCTGAAGCGCGCAACAGGGGTCGGAAGGTCATGCTGCCTGTCTGGGCGTGCCGCCCGGACGGGTCAAGCGCCGCCTAGCCGGCGCGCGCGACGCTTTCGACAGACGACATGGCCTCGCGATCGGCGGCCTTGGCCGCATAGACGGCGCGGTCGGCGACATCGAACAGCCTTTTCGCGCTGGTGCCCTGTTCGGGCCAGGTTGCGACCCCGATGCTGGCGCCGACGCGGATCGTGGCGCCGTCGATGCGATAGGGCGCTGCCAGCGCCGACAGCATATGGCCCGACAGCGAGGTGTCGAGCAGCGGCGATCCCGCGGGTACGAGGATCGCGAATTCGTCGCCGCCCTGCCGCGCGACCATCGCATGGTCGCCGCACGCGTGACGCAGGCGCGCCGCGACTTCGCAAAGCAGCGCGTCGCCGACACCATGACCGTAGCGGTCGTTGACCGGCTTGAAACCGTCGAGGTCGAGCAAGGCGATCGCGAAACGCGTATCGGACCCCGCCGCGGCAATTTCCTGGTCGAGCCGCGCGTCGAGTTCGCGGCGGTTCCACAGGCCGGTGAGCGGATCGGTGTGCGCGAGGTCGCGCATCTGTTGCTGCAGTTGCAACAGGTCGATCAGCTGGCGGTGCTGCTGAAAGATCATGCGCAGCAAAAAGGCGGTCGCGACGAACAGGCTGGTTCCTGCCGCGATTTCGGGCGGGTTGCCGGAGGTCAGCATGAGCAGCATGATCGGAACGAGCCCGATGCCGAGGTTGACGATCGTCGTGAAGCGGATCGACGACAGGCAATAGGCGGTCGCGAGCGAGCCCATCGCCATGATCATCGCATAATAGCTGTGCGCCTCGGGCGGCGCGGCGAACCAGTTGGTCACCGTCCAGATGCTGCACATTGCCCCCATGGTGCCCGACAGCCAGGTCGCTTCCTTGATCACCCGCCGCGCACGGCGCGGGCTCATGCGGCGGCCGCGCGCCTTGAGCAGGTATAAAAATCCCAGCAGGCATACGACCGCGAGCGTGATCGGAAAACCGAGGCGAACGATCCAGTGGACGCTTTCGACCCCGGCGTAGATCGCCGTCGGCGTCGTCGCCGCGAGGGTCAGGAACAACATCGGGGTCAGGGTCTCGACGCGATTGGCGCGCAGCAACGCGACATCGTCCCGGATCGATTCCGGAACCGGCGGGAAAACCCGCGCCCTCAGCCAGTGATAGACCCCCGTCATGGCCATGGGGATAGAGCGCAGGAGTAAAACATCGGTTAAGGATAGAATCCCCATTTTTCATCCGGCTACGCGTCTAGCACGACGGTCGGACTTGCAAAATATTAACCATGTTTTGCGACAGCCGCTCCCATCCGAATTTCGATCCTTTGGGGGAGTCCGTCATCATGTCCTATCCTGTCGCGTCACTGACCACACCCACGCCCGCGCTGGCATCGCCAATGCCGTCCGCCGATCCGACGCTGCCACAGAACGACACCCCGGCGCAGCGCGCCGCCCGCGCGGCGCAACTGACCGCGACGCAGGCGGTCTATGTATGGACCACCGACGTTCCCACCCTGCCCGGCGTGCCGCTGGCGACCGACGTGCCCAAGAACGACGTGCCGACCATCGCCTGGTTCGGCAAGCTGATCACCATCGGCCTGGCGATCGTGCGCAACGCGCTCGCGGTGAAGCTGGGTGCGGTCGAAGCCGGCGAACTGACCGGGCCGCACCCCGACTATGCCGCCGCGCTCGCCGAATGCGACGCGATCGAGGCCTCGACGCTCAAGATCACCGCCGCGCATGGCGCGCATGAAGGCGGTAATATCTTCGAACGCATCGTCGACGATGTTGAAAGCGCGGTCGCGACGATCGAACGCGACGCGCATCTGACCCTCCTCGAAGGCTATAAGGCGCGCATCGAGGACTTGATGAAGGTCAGCGACGACGAGGTCGCGGGCATCGGCAGCCGCGCGCCGCGCAGCCTCGACGCCTATCGCGCGCTGTTCCAGACGCTGCCGGTACCGGGCGTCGCCTATGACTTCCAGAACGACGCCAGCTTCGCGCGGCTGCGCGTGCAGGGGCCGAACAATATGCTGATCGCCGCCGTCGGCGATGCGCTGCCGGCGAATTTCCCGCTGACCGCCAAGCAATATGCCGCGGTGGTGAACGGCGACACGCTCGACCGCGCGCTCGCCGACGGCCGCCTGTTCCTGCTCGACTACAAGGACCTGGCGGTGCTCGACCCCGGCACCTATCGCGGCGAGGCCAAATATGCCTGGCAACCGCTCGCGCTGTTCGCGGTGCCGCCGGGCGGCGCCTCGCTAATCCCGGTCGCGATCCAGTGCGGTCAGGATTCCGCCGACTTCCCGATCTTCACCCCCTCGCCCGCGCCCGAGAAACTGTGGGGCTGGGAAATGGCCAAGCTGGTCGTGCAGGTCGCCGACGGCAATTATCACGAATTGTTCGCGCATCTGGCGCGCACGCATTTGGTGATCGAGGCCTTTGCCGTCGCGACGCACCGCCATCTCGCCGAGGTCCATCCGATCTGGGCGCTCCTCGTCCCGCATTATGAGGGGACGTTGTTCATCAACGAAGCCGCGGCGACCTCGCTGATCGCGGCGGGCGGGCCGATCGACCATATTTTCGCGGGCACGATCACCTCGAGCCAGGCCGCGGCGGTCGATGCGCGGCTCGCCTTCGACTTTTATGGCAAGATGCTGCCCGCCGACCTAGCGGCGCGCGGCGTCGGGGTGAGTTCGGCGCTCGCCGACTATCCGTACCGCGACGACGCGCTGCTGGTGTGGAATACGATCCACGAATGGGCGCGCCAATATGTCGACCTTTATTATACCAACGACGCGGCGGTGATCGCCGACACCGAACTCACCGCCTGGGCGGCGTGCCTTGCCACCGAAGCCAAGATCAGGGGCTTCGGCCCGGTGACGACGCGGGGCCAACTCGCGCAAATCTGTACGATGGTGATGTTCACCGCGAGCGCGCAGCATGCGGCGGTCAATTTCCCGCAAAAGGACATCATGACCTTTGCCCCCGCGATCACCGGTGCGGGCTGGGAGCCGGCGCCGACCGGCCAGCGCGGGCAGGACAAGCCCGGCTGGCTGGCGATGATGCCGCCGAAGGGGCTGGCGCTCGAGCAACTGAACGTGCTCGAACTGCTGGGTTCGCTGCACTATCGCCCGCTCGGCGACTATCGCAGCAACGCCTTTCCCTATCCCTTGTGGTTCCAGGATCCGCGCGTCACTGCGAAGACCGGCCCGCTCGCCTGGTTCCAGGCCGCGCTCACCGATGTCGAGACCGAGATCGCGGCGCGCAACGCGCAGCGGCTGGCGCCCTATCCCTATCTGCAGCCGAGCCTGATCCCGACGAGCATCAATATTTGAGGCGGCGACGCCAGACAAAACACACGCGTCATTGCGAGCGAAGCGAAGCAATCCAGGGCGGTTTACGCCACTCTGGATTGCCGCGTCGCCTTCGGCTCCTCGCAATGACGAGGCCCGTAAAATGCCCCGATGCGCCTTTCGGCGGCAGCCTCAGCTGCCCTTTTTCTTGCGGTGGCTTTCGAGGTCGAGCACCGCATTGTCGACGCCTTCGGGCAGCAGGCCCAAGCGGCGCGCGACTTCCTGATAGGCTTCGACTTCGCCGCCGAGGTCGCGGCGGAAGCGGTCCTTGTCGAGTTTTTCGTTGGTGGTCATGTCCCACAGGCGGCAGCCGTCGGGGCTGATCTCGTCGGCGAGGATGATGCGGCTGAAATCGCCGTCATAGAGCCGCCCGAATTCGAGCTTGAAGTCGACCAGGCGGATGCCGACCGCGGCGAACATGCCCGACATGAAGTCGTTGATGCGGATCGCCATGTCCTGGATATCGTGCAATTCTTCCTGGCTGCACCAGTTGAAACAAGCGATATGCTCCTCGGCGACCAGCGGATCGCCGAGCGCGTCGTCCTTGTAGCAATATTCGATCAGCGTGCGGGGAAGCTGCGTTCCCTCCTCGATGCCGAGCCGCTTCGACAGCGTGCCGGCGGCGACGTTGCGCACGATCACCTCGATCGGGACGATCTCGACCTGGCGGATCAGCTGCTCGCGCATGTTGAGGCGGCGGATGAAATGATGCGGGACGCCGATGTTGCCGAGCAGGGTGAAGACATGCTCACTGATCCGGTTGTTGAGCACGCCCTTGCCGCTGATCGTGCCCTTTTTCTGGGCGTTGAACGCGGTCGCGTCATCCTTGAAATACTGGATCAGCGTGCCCGGTTCGGGGCCCTCATAGAGGATCTTGGCTTTGCCTTCGTAGATCTGGCGGCGACGGGCCATGGGCACATGCTTTCCTTGACGTCAAAATAGCTGGCCCCGGCGAATACGACTCATACGAGGCGCGGCGCCGGGGCGGTTCCGGCGCCTATAGCGGCAAAGGTCGGGCGCGTCATCCCCGGGCGTAAGACACCCCTTCTCCCGACGGGAGAGGGAGGATTTACACCTTTACGCTTACGTAAACTAGAGCTTGCCTTCCTTCGCATCCCTTGCGACCATGGCCGCAACGACAAGGAGAGAGACATGAGTTTCGAAGAGATTCGCCTCGACAAGCATGAGGGCATCGCGCTGCTGACGCTGTACCGGCCCGACCGGATGAACGCCTTCACGACCCGGATGATGACCGAAATCGTCGCCGCGCTCGACGAATGCGACGCCGACGACGGGGTGCGCGCGGTGATCTTCACCGGCCATGGCGAGCGCGCCTATTGCGCGGGGGCGGACCTCGGCGCGGGCGGATCGACCTTCGACTACGACAAGCGCACCGACAAGGCGGCGCTGCTGCCCGAGGGCATATCGGCAAGCCCGGTCGCCGAGGACGGCACGATCGACTGGTCGCACCCGCTGATCCGCGACGGCGGCGGCCGCGTGTCGATGCGCATCTTCGAGGCGAAGAAGCCGGTGCTCGGCGCGATCAACGGCGCCGCGGTCGGCATCGGCGCGACGATGACCTTGTCGATGGACGCCCGCCTCGCCAGCGACACCGCGCGCTACGGCTTCGTCTTCGCGCGCCGCGGCATCGTGCCCGAGGCGGCGTCGAGCTGGTTCCTGCCGCGCCTCGTCGGCATCCAGACCGCGCTCGACTGGTGCTATTCGGGGCGGCTGGTCCCCGCCGCCGAGGCGCATGAAAAGGGCCTCGTCCAGTCGGTCCACGCCCCCGGCGAACTCGTCGACGCCGCGATCGCCAAGGCACGCGAACTGACCGGCGACAGCGCGCCGGTGTCGGTCGCGCTGACGCGCCACATGATGTGGCGCATGCTCGGCGCACCGCACCCGATGAGCGCGCACCGCTGGGACAGCCGGGTGATCTTCGCCCGCGGGCGCAGCCCCGACGCCGCGGAAGGGGTGACGAGCTTCCTCGAAAAACGCGAACCCCATTTCACCGCGAGCGTCGCGAACGACTATCCGTCGTTCGGCGAGTTCGAGGATGCGCCGCCTTACGGCTAAGGTCCTTATAATCCTCCCTGTGGCGAAGCCATGGGGAGGTGGCAGCGCGGAGCGCTGACGGAGGGGCCATTGCGCGACGTTTCGGCCCCTCCACCATCCGCTTCGCGGACGGTCCCCCTCCCCATCGCTTCGCGACAGGGAGGATCAACTACGCGTCAAACCACGTCGTACATCCTTTTCCCGCGCCGCACCGTCATGCTGTGCGTGCCCTTCAGCGCGAGCGATTTTTCGCGGATCGACTCGAGGCTGTGCCAGTGGGCGGTGACCTTTTCGGGGGTCATCGCCACCGAGACATAGCCGCGATCGCGGGTGTTCGCCCATTTGAGCTGCGGCGACGATCCGCGCAGCGCCGCGACGCGCGTCTCTTCCGAAATCCCCTGCGTATAATTTTCGAAGCCCGGCGAGGTGACGCTGTGACCGCCGACCTCGATCCCCACAGGCCGGCCGTCGTGCGCCAGGTCGAACGCCCAGGCGTTATGGCTATCGCCCGCGAGCATCACCAGATCGGCGTCGGCCGTCTGCGCCGCGCCGAGCAGCCGGTCGCGCGCCGCGGGATAACCGTCCCATGCATCCATGTTGAGCGGCAGCCCGGCCTTGGCGGCGAGCTGTGACGCGGCGACGCGGCGGCGCACGACCTCGGGCGGGTTGGCGCCGAACCAGTTTGCCGATTCGGGCGGGGTGAACAGCGTCCCGGTGACGATCTGCTGCGCGCAGACCTGCCAGCGGGTGCCCGTCTTTTTCGACGCGGCGAGGCCGCCGAACAGCCATTTCTCCTGGTCGCCGCCAAGCATCTGGCGCGCGGGGTCGCGATAGGCGGTCTCGGCAAAGGCCTTGAGCTTCGCCGCGGCGTCGCCGCCGCCCGCGACGATCTCGTCGATCTCGAACGGCCGGTCGCGCGCGGTCACCCGCGTTTCGGGGAGGAAGATCGTCGCGAGGTCGCCGACCTGATAGTCGCGCCAGCGCGTGTCGGCGACCGGCATCCATTCGCCATGCGCGCGCTCGGCCGCTGCTACACGGTCGGTCCAGCTGCCTTCGCCGTCGTTGTGATTTTCCGCCCCGCCCTTCCAGGCGTCGTTGGCGAATTCATGATCGTCCCATTGCGCGATCATCGGGAACAGCTGGTGCAGCCGCTGCAGATCGGGGTCGGCACGATAGGCGGCATAGCGCAGCCGATAGTCGGCGAGCGCGACGATCTCCTGCGACGGCTGGATCTCGCGGCCGGGCAGCGCCTGTTTCGCCGACGGGTAATCGCCGGCGGCATATTCATAGAGATAATCGCCGACATGGGCGACCAGGTCGATGTCCTGGCGCGATGCGGCATGGCCATAGGCGTTGAACCAGCCGAAGGGCATGTTCGAACAGGAAAAGAGCGCGAGATTGAAGGCGGACGTCGGCCCCTGCGGCAGGGTACGGGTGCGGCCGGTGATCGATTTGGTGCCGTCGGGCGCGACGAAGCGATAGAAATACCAGCGGCCCGGCTCCAGCCCGCGAACCATCAGCTTGGCGGTGTGATCGCTGGCGCCGTCGGCATCGACGCTGCCGCCGCCGACGATGCGCGCGAAATCGGGGGTGTCGGCGACCTCGACGGTCAGCCGGACATCGGAGGGCGCGGCATAGCGTGTCCACAGCAGCACCGAATTGGGTCCCGGCTCGCCGCTCGCGACGCCGTGGGTGAAGCCCTGCGCCATCATCGCCCGCGCCGCGCCGGGCAGCGACAGCGCCGCAAGTCCGGCGGTGCCGAGCTTGATCAGCAGGCGGCGGTCGATCTCTCCCCAAAGCGGATGCATAGCAGTCTCCCTATTTTCCGGCGGCTTCTTGCTCCGTCTTTGTGACGATATGGCGCGCCTATCCCATCACCCCCATCGCCAGCAGCAGCAGCATGAAGGTGGTCACCGCGAACAGGCTGAAGAACAGCAGCATCGTCCCGCGCACGAGCGCCCCGAAGCGCGACGAGCGATAGGCGCCGCGCAGCTGGCGTACCATGTGGAAGGGCACATAGAAGATCGCGAGGACGGTCGCGACGTCGCCCAGCACCGTCAGGTTGAGCAGCCGCACGACGACGAACAGCAGCAGCATGAACGAAATCGAGTAAGTGACGAAGACGAAATGGTCGTATGTGTGGAAGCGGCGGCTAAACGGATAGAGCAGCCACATGAAGGGCAGCGACAGCGGGATCAGCGCCCAGGCGAATTTATAGGCATTCGCCTGCAGCTTGTACATGACGAGCGACGGGTTCGCGCGCGCCTTTTCGAAACCATGGTCGATGAAGGGCACCCCGGTATCGACCTTGGTCCGCGACAGGAAATCGACGCTGGTCATCATCTGCTCGCCCGGATCTTCGAGCACCGGCGGACCCTTTGCCCGCTCCTCCGCAGTCATCGGCTTCGCGATGCCGAGATATTCGGCGCTCTTGCGCAGCGAGACGAGCTCCTGTTCGAGCTGCCGCTTTCGCTCCGGCGTCAGGCCCTTTTTCGCAAGCTCGGCATTAACCTCGGCCGTTTCCGCGAGGAAGCGCGCCTGGATCGCGCTCGCCTCGGTCTGGTTCGCCGCCGCCTTGGCCAGCCCCTCGCCGAACCCGCCGCCGCTGCCGACCATCGCGAGCACCGCATAGGTCAGGAACACCGCGAACAGGAACAGCGCCAGCGGTGAGATGAAGCTCGCCCGCTCGCCATGGATATAGCGGCGCGTCAGGTCACCGGGGCGCCAGGCGAGCATCGGCAGCGTGTTCCAGATCTTGCCCTCGAAATGGAAGATCGCATGGACGAGGTCGTGCCCGATCGCGCCGAAGCTACGGTGAACATCGGCGCGCTGGCCGCAATGATGACAATGCGAGCCGACGAGGCTGGTCCCGCAGTTGAGGCAGCGCGTACCCGCATGTCCATCCGGGCCGCCGTGGCGCGGTTCGACCGCGCGTGCCGCCAGCCCGGCGGTCACCGCCGCCCCGATCCCTTCGATGTCCCCTGTCATGACGCCTAGGTAGCAGCGCGCGCGGCGCGTGCAACGGGGACTTTCACCGGCCGCGCAAAGCATGATAGGGCGCGCGCATGACCGCCAAAGCCCACACCCTGTCCCCCGTTCCCGACCCCGATGCGCTGATCGCCGACATGGGCGCGCGCGCGCGCGCCGCGGCGAAGCGGCTGGCGGTGGTGCCGACCGCGGAAAAGGCGGCAGCGCTTCGGGCCGCGGCCGGCCAGTTGCGCCTGCGCGCCGACGCGATCCTCGACGCGAACCGGCGCGACATGGCGGCGGCCAAGGCGGCGGGCCTGTCGGCGGCGATGCTCGACCGCCTGCGGCTCGACGACACCCGGCTCGGCGGCATCGCCGACGCGGTCGAGGCGGTCGCCGCGCTCCCCGATCCGGTCGGCATGGAAATCGACCGCGCCGTCCGCCCCAATGGCATGGCGCTCAGCCGCGTGCGCGTCCCGCTCGGCGTCGTCGGCATCATCTATGAAAGCCGGCCGAACGTCACCGCCGACGCGGCGGCACTGGGGCTGATGTCGGGCAATGCCGTGATCCTGCGCGGCGGCAGCGAGGCGGTGAACAGCAATCGTGCGATCCACGCCGCGCTCGCCGCGGGGCTCGCCGAAAGCGGCCTGCCCGTCGATGCGGTGCAACTGGTGCCGGTGCAGGACCGCGCCGCCGTCGGCGCGCTGCTGCGCGCGCAGGGGCTGGTTGACATCATCATCCCGCGCGGCGGCAAGAGCCTGGTCGCGCGGGTGCAGGACGAGGCGCGCGTGCCCGTGCTCGCGCATCTCGACGGGATCAACCATCTCTATCTCGACGGCGCCGCCGATCCCGCCAAGGCGGTGGCGCTTGCCGTCAACGCCAAGATGCGCCGCACCGGCGTCTGCGGCGCGACCGAGACGATCCTGATCGACCGCGCCTTTCCCGCGCCGCTCGCCATCGTCGATGCGCTGGTCGCGGCAGGCTGCGAAGTGCGCGGCGACAAGGAGGTCGCGGCGCTGAGCCCGCATGTCGGGCCCGCCAGCGCGAACGACTGGGACTGCGAATATCTCGACGCGATCGTCTCGGTCGCCATGGTCGACGGCCTCGCGGGTGCGCTCGCACATATCGACGCGCATTCGAGCAAGCACACCGACGCGGTCGTCACCGAGGATGCGGGCATCGCCGAGCGTTTCCTGTCCGAGGTCGACAGCGCGATCGTCATGCACAACGCCTCGACGCAATTCGCCGACGGCGGCGAATTCGGGCTGGGGGCGGAGATCGGCATCGCGACGGGGCGGCTCCACGCGCGCGGTCCGGTCGCGCTCGAAGGGCTCACCACCTACAAATGGCTGGTGCGCGGGACGGGACAGGTCCGGCCTTGAATACCAGTGAACACCGCCGCCAAGCGAGATGGGTTCGCTTGGCGGCGCTTGTTCTGCTGATCGCCGTAACGCCCTTTTCTTGGCTCGTAGTCCGCGATACGATTCTTGTGCTGCGCGCGAGCGAGGGAATGGGTGCGGAGTTGGCTCACGATAACTTGGTTGATCGTTTCGTACAAACCATCAGAGATTCGAAAATTTCGATAAATTCGCGAAAGCCGATGCAATTGACCATGGTCTTCGACCCCAGTTGCTTCAAACTCGAAGGCGGCAAGTTTCGCTTAAGTGATACGCCAGCTGCACAATCTAGCTTTCGCGACAAGCGACAGCCTTCGCTGGAGGAAATTCTTTCCTCTCATCGTTTTCTGGCCGAGAGCAGAGCGGAAGAGATAGCTGAAAGTAAGGCGCTCGCGGATAGTTTCTCGACACCCGAACTGATACTGTTCAATGCCTGCATCGCGGCCACGCCCTTTTCGGCAGCCTGCGAAACCCGGGTTGCCGCTCGACGCGACCGCGCATACGACAAGGCCTTCGCCGAAGTTTCGCGTTCCTTTGGAATAAAAGCTCAACGGGTCGGCAAACCGGAGCAATATTGCTATATCATGCCCGACATCGTTGCCCCGCCCGTTCCATGATCCCCACCGGCCTCCTCGGCGGCAGCTTCAACCCTGCGCACGGCGGGCACCGGGCGATCAGCCTCGATGCCATCGCCGCGCTCGATCTCGACGAACTCTGGTGGCTCGTCTCGCCCGGCAACCCGCTCAAGCCCGCCAAGGGCATGGCGCCACTTTCCGCGCGCCTTGCCTCCGCCCGGCGCGCCGCGCGGCGGTCGCCGATTCGCGCCACCGCGATCGAGGCCGAATTGGGCACCCGCTACACCGTTGACACGCTGAAAAAACTCGTCCGACGCTACCCCAATCGGCAGTTCATCTGGATCATGGGCGCTGACAATCTGGCCCAATTGCCCCGATGGCGCGACTGGCGGGGGATTGCGCGGCTGATGCCGATTGCGGTTATCGCGCGTCCGGGCTATAATGGCCGCACCCATGCTGCAAAGGCGATGGGTTGGCTTCGGCGCTTCGTCCGGCCCGCGGACCAGAAAAGTCACTGGACGGACTGGAGACCGCCTGCCCTCGTGTTCCTGCGATTTTCGCCCGATGTGCGATCCGCAACTGCAATACGGCAGGCCAACCCCCGCTGGTTCGAACGCTATGCTGGCCGCGCGATGCGCGACCCGCTGACGCATTCGCGGCTGGCCACGGACGAAAAGGAATGAATAAGCTTGATAGCCGCCAGTAAGGATGCCGCGCCCGGCGCCGCACCGAATGACAGCGTGGAAGCCCTCCACGCGCTGATCCTCCACCAGCTGGACGAGGATCAGGCCCAGGAAACCATTTCCATCCCGCTTGCCGGCAAGAGCAGCATCGCCGACCATATGGTCATCGCGAGCGGCCGGTCGACGCGCCATGTTTCGGCGATCGCCGACAAGCTGGCGCAGCGGATCAAGCAGGAAGCGGGCCGCCTGGTCCGCGTCGAGGGCCTGCCCAACGCCGATTGGGTGCTGATCGATGCCGGCGACGTCATCGTCCACCTGTTCCGCCCCGAAGTGCGCAGCTTCTATAACCTCGAGCGCATGTGGTCGTTCGGCGACGCGCCGCCGGTCACCGCCGTAAATTGACGTCCCTGCCCGCCGGAGGCTAGGCGGGGCGTCATGCTGCTGCACATCATCGCACGGGGACGTATCGGGCGGTCCCCCGAGGCCGAGCTTGTCGGCCGCTATATGAAGCGCGTGACCTGGCCGCAGAAAATCACCGAATTGCCCGACACCGGCGGCAAGGTGCCGCCCGCGGCCCCGGGCAGCCGCACGATCCTGCTCGACGAGACGGGCGAGCAGATCACCTCCCTCGACCTCGCCAAACTGCTCGAACGCTGGCGCGACGACGGGGTGCGCGAGGCGCGTTTCTGCCTCGGCGCCGCCGACGGCTTCACCCCCGAAGAGCGGAAGGATGCCGACAAGGCGATCGCCTTTGGCCGCGCGACCTGGCCGCATCTGATGGCGCGCGCGATGCTCGCCGAGCAATTGTGGCGCGCGACGAGCATCATCGCCGGTCACCCCTATCACCGCGAAGGCCAGCAATGAGGCTCGCCTTCGCTTTGCCGGCAATGGCCCTCGCGCTTGCCGGCGGGGCACTGGCGCTGGCGCAGAGCGACGCCTTCGATCCCGAGGCGATCGCCGCCGGGGAACGCCGGCAATTGATCAGCGCCAAGGAACAGTCGGCGGCGGCGCTGGCGCGCAGCGCGGCGCTCGAAGTGCAGGCGGCGGCGGCGACCGACGCCGCCGACCGGCTGAAGAAACGCAGCGCCGCGCTCGCCGCGCGCATCCAGTCGGCCGAGGCCGATATCAGTGCCGGCGAGGCGCGCGTCGCGCTGGTCGGGCGGCGGCTGGCGGAACAGCAGGCGCGGCTCGCCGAGCAGCAACAACCTTTGCTCGAACTCACCGCCTCGCTCCAGCAACTGTCGCGCCAGCCGCCGGTGACCGTGCTCGCGCAGCCGGGGTCGCTGACCGACATGGTCCATGCCCGCGCGGTGCTCGACGCGGTGATGCCGGTGATCGAGCGGCGCACCGCCGGGGTCCGCCGCGAGCTTGCCCAGCTCCGCGAAACCCGCGCGCAGCAATCGGTCGCGCTCGCGGCGCTCGCTGCGAGCAAGCAGCAGCTCGCGACGCGGCGCGACGAGCTGACGCGGCTGGAGAATGAAGGCCGGCTGCGCTCGCGCGACCTGATGAGCAGCGCGCGGCTCGAAGCCGACCGCGCGCTCGGGCTCGGCGAGAAAGCGCGCGACATCGTCGACCTGATGGACACGCTCGAGGTCGACAGCGGGGTGCGCGCCGAGCTGGCCCAGCTGGCGGGTCCGGTCCAGCGCCCGAACGATCCGGCGAGCGGCAACCCCGCAACCGCCGCGCCCTCCACGCAGGAAGCCGAGCTGGCGCAAGGCGCCTATCGCCTGCCCGTCGTCGGGCGGATCGTCGCGGGACTCGGCGAGGTCGACGACAGCGGGGTCCGATCGCGCGGCATCACCATCGTCGCGCGCCCGGGCGGCCAGGTCGTCGCCCCGGCGCCGGGACGGGTCAGTTTCGCCGGCGACTATCGCGGCTATGGCAAGATCGTCATCATCGACCATGGCGGTGGCTGGACCTCGCTGCTCACCGGGATGATCGGGCTGTCGGCGAGCGTCGGCGACACGCTCGATGCCGGGGCGCCGATCGGCCGCGCCGGGGCGCACGACGCGCATATCACCGTCGAGCTGCGCCGCGCCGGGCGCCCGGTCGACATCGCCCGGATGCTCGGCTGATCGCCCCCTGTTAACCCGCCGTTCGGATGCCGGTCCATAATGGGATGCTGCGCTTGACGCCCCGTCCAATGCGTAGGAATATGGCGGGCCGGGGATTATAGGGCGGACCGTCCGCCAAGGTGAAAGACGATCATGACCGAACCGACCAAGACCATCGCCTCCCCCAAGCGCCGTTTCGCGCTGTGGCAGGGCGCCGCCGCGCTGAGTACGCTCGCGCTGGTGCCGCTGGCGACCGGGGCGATGGCGACCGTCGACACCGCGACGACCAACGAGATTTCGCGCTTCATGGACGTCTTCCTCGAAGTGCGGTCGAACTATGTCGAACCGGTCGACGATTCGAAACTGATCGAAGGCGCGATCAACGGCATGCTCGCCAGCCTCGACCCGCATTCGGGCTATCTCGACGCGCGCGGCTTTTCGAACCTGCGCACCCAGACCGACGGCGAATATGGCGGGCTGGGCCTGTCGGTGACGATGGAAGACGGCGTCGTGAAGGTGATCGCGCCGACCGCCGACACCCCGGCGGCCAAGGCCGGGATCAAGGCCGGCGACTATATCACCCATATCAACAAGGAACTGATCTTCGGGCTGACGCTCGACGAAGCGGTCGACCAGATGCGCGGCAAGCCGGGCACCAAGATCGACATCACCGTCGTGCGCGAAGGCCAGGACAAGCCGATCGAATTGTCGCTGACCCGCGAAATCATCGACCTAAAGCCGGTGAAATGGGAAGTGAAGGGCGACGTCGGCGTGCTGACCGTGAGCAGCTTCTCCGCCGACGCGACCACCGACCTCAAGGCCGCGATGATGGCGGTCGAAAAATCGCTCGGTAAAAAGCCGCGCGGCTGGGTCCTCGACCTCCGTTCGAACCCCGGCGGGCTGCTCGACGAAGCCGTCGGGATCAGCGACCTGTTCCTCGAACGCGGCGAGATCGTCTCGCAGCGCGGCCGCCGCAAGGGCGACATCGAACGCTATTTCGCCGAACCCGGTGACCTCGCGGGCGGCGCGCCGGTGATCGTGCTGATCGACGCCGGATCGGCATCGGCCTCCGAAATCGTCGCAGGCGCGCTGCAGGACCAGCACCGCGCGGTTATCATGGGCGAGCGCAGCTTCGGCAAGGGTTCGGTGCAGACGGTGCTGCCGCTGACCGACACGACTGCGCTGCGCCTGACCACGGCGCGCTATTATACGCCGTCGGGCCGCAGCGTGCAGGAAGGCGGGATCGACCCCGACATCCGCGTGCCGCAGCTGTCGGACCCCGATTACAAGGACCGTCCGCGCTTCCGCGAAAGCGACCTGCGGCGCCACCTGATCAACGAGAAGAAGGTCGACAATAGCCTGCTCGAAAAGGACGAGAAGGACGATCCGCGCTTCACCGCGACCGCCGAAGAGTTGAAGGCCAAGGGCATCGAGGATTTCCAGATGAACTATGCGCTGCAGACGATCGGCCGGATCAACCCCGCGGCGCGCATGGCGCAGGGCAGCGCCCCCGCCAAGGCGCCCGCCAAGCCGGTCCGCCGCAACTGATAGTCTTCTCTCGGTCACTATAGGTAGGTTCGATGCTGAACTCGCGTATCGCCGCGCCGCTGGTGGCGCTCGCCGCGCCGCTGCTCCTCTATGGCGGGGCGCTGGTGTCGCAATATGGCTTTGGCCTGCACCCGTGCGAGATGTGCTACTGGCAGCGCTGGCCGCACCAGGCCGCGATCGTGCTGGCGCTGCTCGCGCTGCTGCTGCGCAGGAACGAGGCCGCGATGCGGGCGCTGACCCTGCTCGCCGCCGTCGCAATCGCGATCAGCGGCGCGATCGGCATCTTCCACGCCGGGGTCGAATATGGATGGTGGCAGGGGCTGACGACGTGCAGTTCGACCGGCAGCGGGCCGGTGACGCTCGACAGCATCATGGCGGCGCCGATCGTCCGCTGCGACGTGCCGCAATGGACGCTGGGACCGATCTCGCTCGCCGGGTTCAACGCGATCTTCTCGCTCGCCGCCGCCGCCTTCGTCTTGACCCTGCTGCGCCGGCGGCCCACATCGGTCGCATGAGCGACACGAAAAAGGACGGCGCCGGCGACGACGGGCGCAACGCGTCGATGATCCGCGTCGACCAGGCGGGCGAATATGGCGCGACGCGCATCTATGCCGGCCAGCTCGCGGTGATGGGCGACCGCCACCCGATGGCGCGCGAAATAGCGCATATGGCCGAACAGGAAGAGCGCCACCGCAAATTCTTCGACGCGATGGTTGCGCGGCGCGGCGTCCGCCCGACCGCGCTGCAGCCGGTGTGGAAGGTCGCGGGTTTCGCGCTCGGCGCGGTGACCGCCGCGATGGGCCCGCGTGCCGCGATGGCGTGCACCGCCGCGGTCGAGACCGAGATCGACCGCCATTATCGCGACCAGCTCGACGAACTCGGCGACAGCGATCCCGAACTCAGCGCCGCGGTCGCCGATTTCCGCGCCGAGGAGCTGGAGCATAAGGAAGCGGCGCTCGCCGCGGGCGCCGAAAGCGCGCCCGGCTATCCGCTGCTCAGCTTCGCGATCCGCGCCGGGTGCCGCGCAGCCATCGCGCTGTCGAAGCGTATCTGATACAGAAACCGCCTGCCCGTTCATGACGGATGCAGGCACGCGGTGCCATTCCGCACGAAATGACGAAGGATGATCCGATGACCCGCCTCCCCCTCGCCGCGCTGCTCCTTGCCGGCAGCCTGTTCGCGCTTCCGGCCGCCGCGCAGGACGCCGACACGTCGAGCGCCGAAAAGATCAACCAGGTCATCGTTTACGGCAACGACAAGTGCGAGCCGTCGAGCAGCGACGAGATCGTCGTGTGTAACCGCCTGCCCGAAGGCGACCGCTATCGCGTGCCGCAGCTGTTCCGCGGCGGCGACCCGCTCGATCCGCGCAACCAGGCCTGGCTCAACCGCGTGACCGCGATGGAGCGCGTCGGCCGCTTCGGCACCGACAGCTGCTCGCCGGTCGGCCTCGGCGGCTTCACCGGCTGTACCCAGGCGCTCGTCGCGGGCGCCAAGGCCGAACGGCAGGCGGCCGACAAGACCGACTGGCAGGCGATGATCGCCGACGAACGCGCCAAGCGCATCGCCGGCATCGACGCGGCATCGGACGAAGTCGAAGCCGCGGTGGTCGCCGAGGAACGCGCGATGGCCGAACGCCAGAAGGCGGCCGCCGATCTGGAAGCCCAGGCGAACGGCACCGCGCCGCAGCGCGAGCAGGCCGAGCCCGACGCGACCGAATTGCCGGTGCCGCCGCGGAACTGACCGCGACGCCCCGACTGGCTGGTTGATCGCGAGCCGACACTGGGTTAGCGATTCTCCGACAGGGGAACAGGGGCGATATATGAAGATCGGAATGATGGCGCTGCTGCCGGCGGCGATGGGTCTGGCCGCGCCGGCGATTGCCGCACAGGCGGCGGACGAAACGACGGCTGCGGCGCGGGGTGAGGCCCCGCCCGCACCACCCGTCACGCCGGCGGCAAGCGTCGCGGCCGCGAGCGAGCAGGATTTTTCGGCTTGCGACGGCTATAACGCCCCGCGCGGAAAATCGGACGGAATCGCGCGCGAGACCTTCATGTTCGGCGCGGCATCGCGATCCGCCGACATTCGCCGCAAGGACATTTACACCTTTGGAGAGCGAGGCCTCGCCGCCTGCGAGCGCGCGCTACACGACGCGCGCCTGATCGATGCCTTCTGGCTGCGCCGCGCCAACCTGTTGCAGGCGCAAGCGGTCCATGCCGTCTGGGCAGGCCAAGCCGAGCGCGCCATCGCGCTGACCGGCGCCAGCGATGCGCTCGGCGCCGCGCACAAGGACGGCTATTTCCTGCAGAGCATCGGTGTCGGCAACCGCGGCGTCCGGGCCTATGCGCTGATCGCGCTCGGCCGGCGCGACGAGGCACTGGCCGCCATCGCGGAGATGCGCGCGGGCCGCCCCTGGTCGCAGTCGATCCGCCAGCTCGCGACGCGGCTGCACATGCACCTCGACAAAAGTTTCGCCGCGCAGGCCGCGGAGATGAAGGATGCCGTTCCGCTGTCGCCCGAAAGCGGCCGCGCGCTTTTCTGGATGCTGTTCCTCGACGGCGACCTGGAGGCGGCGCGCGCGATCGCGCCGACGATCAGTTTCGACCTGCCCAAACAGCGGGGTGGCTGGACGCTGCGGGGCGGCGAGCAGAACGAACTCGAAGAGATCGAACAGCGCGCGACGGTGCAGGGCGCGCGCGCCTATGCGGAGGCCGCCGCCGGCAATACCGCCTGGGCCAAGGCTGCGCTCGCGGAAGCGAAGGTCGACCTCGACGAAGCGATGGCGCCGCCACCGCCGCGCGCCGACGGCAAGCCGCCGAAGAAGCAGGATGTCGAAGATCACGCCCGCCGGCTGCCCTATGCGCGCCGGGCCAAAAGCGAAATCGGGCTCTGGGAGGCCGCGATCGACCTGCGGCCCAAGATCGCCACGCGTCCCAGCGACGAAACCCACGCCGAATTCATTGCCAAGGGGTTGGATAAACTGCCGATCGTTGCCGATATATTGGCGAATCTTCCCGCCGAAAATGCGGCCGAAAAGGCCGAGCTCGACGCGGTTCGGGCAAGGCTGCGGAGCAATTTCGACGCCGAGCGCGTCAAGGCTCTCGACTTTCCGGCGGCCGAGCTGATGGCGCTGCTGCCCCGGCCCGAAACATCCAAGATCGTTCCGACGCTCAAGCCCGCCGGCGACGGCTATTTCCTCAGCGACTCGGGATTGTCGCGCAATCAGGAGGGCAAAAGCGACATCTGGACCATCCGCTATACCCACAATCTGGCGCCGATCGCCGCCGTGGAAGAACTGGCGATGCTCGGCGCGGCGCAGACCGCGCGCCGCGAGGGGTATGACAGCATGATCCTGCTCAGCCGCCTGTCGATCTCGCGCACGACCAACGTGTCGGGCATGTATGTCGGCAGCTATCAGCAGAATTCGGGCTACGAGGCCCAGATGCGGGTGCGCTTCGTCAACGCCGGCGCCCTTCCCGCGGACCTTGCCGGCATGGAATGGCGCCTGATCCCGGCCCAAAAGGCGATCGACCAATTGTCGGATCGCTACAAGACCGGCGGGCTCACCATCGCCTGGTGAGCCCGCATCGGCGTCAGTTCAGCAGATACTGTTTCCAGAAGACGAGTGACGCCCAAAAATTATAGTCGGCGTTTTCCTTCTTCGCGAAGCCATGGCCCTCGTTGGTGCCGACAAGGTGCCAAGCGGTGCCGCCATTCTTGCGCACCGCCGCGACGATCTGGTCGGCCTCTGACGCCGGCACGCGCGGGTCGTTGGCGCCGGTGACGATGAACAGCGGCTTCTTGATATCGGCGACGCGGGTGAGCGGCGAGATTTCGATCAGCTTCGCCCGCTGTTCGGGCACGCGTTCGTCACCATATTCGACGCGGCGCAGGTCGCGGCGATAATCCTGGGTGTTTTCGAGGAAGGTGACGAAGTTCGAGATCGCGACGACGCACAGGTTCGCGCGCAGCTTGTCGGCATAATGGGTCGCGGCGGCGTAGCACATATAGCCGCCATAGCTGCCCCCGGTCAGCCCGAAGCGCGACGCGTCGAGCGTCCTGTCCTTTGCCAGCGCATCGAGGAAGGCGCCCATGTCCTTGACGCTGTCCTCGCGCTTGAACGGGCCGTTGTCGAGGCTGACGAAGGTCTTGCCGTAACCGGTCGAGCCGCGGACGTTGGGATAGAAGAGCGCGATGCCCATTTCGTTGAGCAGATAGTTCGACCGTCCCATGAAGCCCGGGCGCGACTGGCCTTCGGGTCCGCCATGGACGCTCATGATCAGCGGGCGCTTGCCGGGGAATTTCGCGGGATCGGGACGATAGAGGAACCCCGACACCTCGAGCCCGTCGAAGCTCTTCACCTTGACCAGTTCGGGTTCGATATTCTTTGTGACGTCGAGGCCGCCGGTCTCGCTTTCGGTCCAGCGGGTGACCTTGAGCGTCTTTGGATCGACGCTAAACGCGTCCGCCGCGCTGCGCGCCGAGGTGAAGCTGATTCCGATCTCGCCCCACGGGGCGATCTCGACCCCGCCGATGATGCCGGCGGGCAGGCTGTCGACGGTGCGCACCGCGCCGCTTTTCGGGTCGAGCAGGCGCAGTTTCGACATGCCCGCCTCGTTCACCGTATAGGCGATGAAGCTGCCGTCCTCGGCAATGTCGAAGCCGCTGACCTCCCATTTCTCGGCGGGTCCCTTCGGGGTGAACTTGCCCGTCGCGGGGTCGAGCGTGCCGAGCCGTTCGAACTCGGCCCCTTCGTCGCTGGTGATCCAGATCGTGCCGTCGGGGGCAAAGGTGCCGCCATTGTGCGACACGGTCTTGCTGTGATCGCCGATCGGGGTCATCGCCCCGCTCTTGAGGTCGAGGCGGAAGAAGTCCGACTTCTGCACCGAGCTGTATTTGCCGACGAGCGCCCAGCTCTTGTCGGGCGCGAAGTCCAGGAGCGCCCAGCCGCCGCCATCGACCTGGGCGACCATGCGCGCCGATTTCGGATCGCGCGGATCCATCAGGTAGATGTCGCTGTCGCGGCCGTTGCGCAGCGTCGAGGTGTAAGCGACGAGCGTGCCGTCGTTGCTCCACGCGTTGATGCCGTTGCGGCTCTTGCCGTCGGTGAGCAATTCGAGCCGGCCGTTCTTCATCGCATAGATCTGGTAGAATTCGTTACCGCCGATATCCTTTTGTACCAGCATCAGGTCGCCGGTTTTGGGCGACCAGGCCGCATTGCCGACCGGCTCCTCCTCGAACGTCAGCTGCTTGCGGTCGCCCATCGGGGCGGCGACGCGATGGATCTGGCTGGTGTTGCCGAAACGCGTCGCGATCAGCATCGATTTGTCGACCGGATTCCAGCCGACGAAGCTGGCGCCGCGATTTTCCATATAGGGGCGCGTTGCCGACGCGAGTTCGGCGGGCACGTCGGGCATGCCATCGGCGATGAGCGCCGCGGGCTTGGGCGCGACGGGTGCAGCGGTCTTGGCCGCTTCCTGCGCGAGCGCGGGTGCGAGCGGCAAGCTGAGGGCAGCCAGGAAGGCGAGGTAACGCATCGATGATTCCCCTGTTCGTCTATGGTCCGGATGGACAGACCATGGACGCTATCAGGGGCGGCGATGGATGCAAGGCTTCGACCGACGGCGAGTCGCGCCGCGCAAGCCGCCTCCAGCCCCATTTGAGCCGCTTTCGTTGCCAGATTGGCGGCGAATTCGCCGTTCGACGCAGAATCGTTCGCAAATTGGGCCGAATCGAGGATGAAATTAACGAATCGGGGCCAGACTGTCTTGACTCGGTCATTATTGGTTGAAATCGTCGGGTTTCTGGGAATCGCCGGCCTAAGGGGGCTGAAAAAAATGGCATCAACATTCGGACCGCGCCTGTGGAGGCGCTCGCCTCGTGCCGTGCCTCCGGCCCGAAGCCTGGGCCGCCGGATGACCTTTCATGCCGCCTTCGCCCTCCTCGTCTTCGCCGCGTTGCAGATCTGGCTCGTGTCGAGCGCGATCGCCGCGGGGGCCCCTTCGGGCCTGACCGTCGTCGCGCTGATCCTGCTGCTCGCCATCGCGGTGCCCGTCGCGCGCATCACCGAACGGCGCTGGTATCATCTCAGCCGCCAGGCGCTGGCGAGTTGGGGCCTGCACGCCCGCTTCCGCCGCGACCTGCTGCGCCTGTGGGTCGCCGCGCTCGCCCTGCCCTTCCTGTGGGTCAGCGGCGCGATGGCGGCGACGACCGGCCTGGCGGTCATCGGCGGCTGAGGCGGCCGTTCACCGATAAGATTTTGACGGCTTCGCGCGCGCGCCCTAAGGCGCGGCCATGCTGACCGTAGCCGAAGCCCTCGACCGCGCGCAGATGCTGTGCGACGCCGCCTCCAAGGCCGGCGCCGACGCCGCCGACGCGCTCTATTATTGCAACGCCGCGACCTCGGTCTCGATGCGCCTCGGATCGCTCGAGGATGTCGAGCGGTCCGAAGGGCAGGACATCAGCCTGCGCGTCTTCGTCGGACAGCGCAGCGCGAGCGTGTCGACCGCCGACATGGACGCGGGCGAACTGGCGAAGCTGGTCGACCGCTGCGTCGCGATGGCGCGCGAGGCCCCCGAAGACCAATATGCCGGCCTCGCCCCCGAGGACCTGCTGTTCAGGGGCGCCATCCCCGACCTCGACCTCGACGACGCCAGCGAGGCCGACCCGCAGGCGCTGCGCGAAGCGGCGCGAAGCGTCGAGGAGGCCGCGCGCGCGGTCGCCGGCGTCACCAACAGCGAAGGCGGCAGCGCGAGCCACAGCCGCACCCGCCTCGCGCTCGCGACCAGCCACGGCTTTGCCGGCGGCTATGGCGCGAGCGGGCACAGCCTGTCGGCGAGCGTGATCGCCGGCGAAGGCGCGAGCATGCAGCGCGACTATGGCTGGCACAGCGCCCATTATCTGGCCGACCTCGAAAGCAGCGGCGCGATCGGCACCCGCGCCGGCACCCGTGCGGTCGCGCGGCTGAACCCCGGCAAGGCCCCGGTCGGCAAGGTCCCGGTCCTGTTCGACCCCCGCGTCGGCAGCAGCATGGTCAGCCATCTGCTCGGCGCGATCGGCGGCCCGTCGATCGCGCGCGGCACCAGCTTCCTGCTCGGCAAGGAGGAGGCGCAATTGTTCGACAGCGCCATCGTCATTCGCGACGAGCCGCACCGGCCGCGCGGGCTGCGCAGCCGCGCCTTCGACGGCGAGGGCCTGCCGACGAGCGCGCGCGACCTGATTTCGGGCGGGCGCCTGACCGGCTGGCTGCTCGACAATGCGTCGGCGAAGCAGCTCGGCCTCGCCCCCACCGGCCATGCGAGCCGCGGCGGCGGCGCGTCGGGGGTCAGCGTCAGCAACGTCCACCTCGCCGCGGGCACCGTATCGCCGGCGGCACTGATGGCCGACGTCGTCGAGGGCGTCTATGTCACCGAGCTGATCGGCCAGGGCGTCAATCCGGTCACCGGCGATTACAGCCGCGGCGCGTCGGGTTTCGCGATCCGGAACGGCCAGCTTGCCGAACCGATCGCCGAATTCACCGTCGCGGGCAATCTGATCGCCATGTTCGCCGCGCTGATCCCCGCCGACGATCTGGAGTTCCGCCACGGCACCAATGTCCCGACGCTGCGCATCGACGGCATGACCGTCGCATCGAGCTAGACCGCCGTGCCGCACCGCAACCTCGAGGCTGTGATCGCGGCGACCCGCGAGGTCGGCGACATGGCGATGGCGCGCTGGCGCGGCGAGGGCAAGGCGGTCGACGTCCAGTATAAATCGCCGAACAATCCGGTCAGCGATGTCGACCTCGCGGTCGATGCGCGGCTGAAGGCGGTGCTCGGGGCGATGGTGCCCGAGGCGGGCTGGCTGTCCGAAGAGACCGCCGACAACACCGACCGGCTGGCGTGCCGCGCGATGTGGTGCGTCGACCCGATCGACGGCACCCGCGACTTCATCCGCGGGCGGCCCGGCTGGGCGGTGTCGGTCGCGCTCGTCGTCGACGGCACCCCCGAATTCGGTGTTCTCTATGCCCCCGCGCTCGACGAGCTGTGGGTCGCGCAGCGTGGCCAGGGCGCCTTGCTCAACGGCGAGACATTGCACGCGAGCCAGCGCACCGAATTCGCCGGGTCGCGCGTTCCCGCCGACGCGCTGCCGCGCGTCGACAGCGATCTGGTGATCGTCACCAAGCCGAACAGCATCGCGCTGCGCATGGCGCTGGTCGCCGACGACCGCGCCGATCTGGTCGCGACGCTGCGCTGGGGTTTCGAATGGGATGTCGCCGCCGCGGCGCTGATCGCGACCGAGGCCGGGGCGGCGGTCACCGACGCCTTCGGCGCGCCGCTGCGGTTCAACACCCCGCGCGCGCAGGCCTTCGGGGTCATCGCCTGCGCCCCCGGAATCCACCGGGCCGTCGTCGATCGCTTGCACGACCGGGCGGTGGCGCTTACAACCTCCGCCTGACCACCCGCCGCGGTGGTGCATTTTGCCGCAGTTCGCTTGACAATTCGGGCGACTCACCTTAACTGCGCCTCCATTCCGACAGCCTGACCGGACGGCGAAGCGCGCTCGCGCATTCGTGGTCCGTTTTTTGCGTTGGAAATCAGACGCTTTGAGATGGGGCCGGTTGCCTACGGCCCTGTGGAGCAGGAGAAAGTACCCCATGGCACGTATCGCGGGCGTCAATTTGCCCACCAACAAGCGCGTGATCATCGCGCTCACCTACATCCACGGCATCGGTCGCAAGACCGCCGTCGACATCGCCACCAAGCTGGGCATCGACCACACGCGTCGCGTTCAGGACCTCAGCGACGCCGAGATCCTGCAGATCCGCGAAACGCTGGACGCCGACCACACGGTCGAGGGTGACCTTCGCCGCAACACGGCGATGAACATCAAGCGCCTGATGGACCTCGCCTGCTACCGCGGCCTGCGTCATCGCAAGGGCCTGCCGGTCCGCGGTCAGCGCACGCACACCAACGCGCGCACCCGCAAGGGCAAGGCGAAGCCGATCGCCGGCAAGAAGAAGTAAGGTTCGAGCGCGTCCTTGCGGGCGCGCTTCCTTACTTTCCGCCGGAGGTCGCCACGACCTGCGGCCAGCTTCAGGATTTAGGATTAGGATTTCATCATGGCTCGTGAACCGCAGCGCCTTCGTCGGCGCGAACGCAAAAACATCTCGTCGGGCGTCGCCCACGTCAACGCGACCTTCAACAACACGATGATCACCATCACCGACGCACAGGGCAATGCGATTGCCTGGTCGAGCGCCGGCATGATGGGCTTCAAGGGAAGCCGCAAGTCGACCCCTTACGCGGCGCAGGTTTGCGCCGAAGACGCCGGCAAGAAGGCCGCCGAACATGGCGTCCGTACGCTGGAAGTCGAAGTCAAAGGTCCGGGAGCCGGTCGCGAATCGGCGCTGCGCGCGCTGCAGGCGGTCGGTTTCCACATCACCTCGATCCGCGATGTGACCCCGATCCCGCACAATGGTGTCCGCCCGGCAAAGCGCCGTCGCGTCTGATACCTGCTTCGGATCCGCCCCGTCCGGGGCGGCATCCGCTATCTCCTAACGCCGGACCGGTCGGTTTCCGCCCCCGCCCTGTCCCGCCAAAAGCAAAGGGAAGACCATGACTGTCAATATCCGGAACTGGCAGGAATTGAAGAAGCCCAGCAACCTGGAAATCAAGGCCGGCAGCGACGGCAAGCGCAAGGCGACCTTCGTCGCCGAGCCGCTTGAGCGCGGTTTCGGCCTGACGCTCGGCAACGCGCTGCGCCGCGTGCTGCTCTCGTCGCTCCAGGGTGCGGCCATCACGTCGATCAAGATCGAGAACGTCCTCCACGAATTCTCGAGCCTGGCCGGCGTGCGCGAAGATGTCACCGACATCGTCCTCAACGTGAAGCAGATCGCGCTGAAGATGGAAGGCGAAGGCCCGAAGCGGCTGCAGCTTTCGGCCACCGGTCCCGCGACCGTCAAGGCCGGCGACATCATGGTGTCGGGCGACATCAAGGTGATGAACCCGAACCATGTCATCTGCCACCTCGACGAGGGTGCGACGCTGAACATGGAACTCGTCGCCGACACCGGCAAGGGTTATGTCCCCGCGACCGCCAACCGCCCGGTCGACGCGCCGATCGGCCTGATCCCGGTCGACTCGCTCTTCTCGCCCGTGCGCCAGGTCGCCTACAAGGTCGACAATGCCCGCATCGGTCAGGAACTGGACTATGACAAGCTGTCGCTGACCGTCGATACCGACGGCACGGTGACCCCGGAAGACGCCGTCGCTTACGCCGCGCGCATCCTCCAGGACCAGCTGCAGGTCTTCGTCCACTTCGAAGAAGCGATGAACGACAGCGGCATGATCGGCATGGCGGCGTCGCCGACCACCGCCGACGAGAGCGACGTCAACCAGCTCAACCGCTTCCTGCTCAAGAAGGTCGACGAGCTCGAACTGTCGGTCCGTTCGGCCAACTGCCTGAAGAACGACAACATCATCTATATCGGTGATCTCGTTCAGAAGACCGAAGCCGAAATGCTCCGCACCCCGAACTTCGGCCGCAAGTCCTTGAACGAAATCAAGGAAGTGCTGTCGTCGATGGGCCTGCGCCTCGGCATGGACATCCCCGGCTGGCCGCCCGAGAATATCGAGGAAATGGCCAAGAAGCTCGAACAGGAACTTCTCGGCTGATCTTGCGCCCCGGCTTCGGCCGGGGCCAACAACGGGAAAGGGTCGGCCCGCAATCGACCTGGTCTGGGCTACCTCACACGGGCCTTTAACGAACGAAGGACAACATCATGATTCATAAAACCGGCGGCCGCAAACTGCAGCGCACCAGCGCGCACCGCACCGCGATGTTCCGCAACATGTCGGCCTCGCTGATCAAGCATGAGCAGATCATGACGACCGTCGCCAAGGCGAAGGAACTGCGTCCCTATATCGAAAAGCTGGTCACGCTCGCCAAGCGCGGCGGCCTGGCCAATCGCCGTCTCGCGCAGAGCCGCCTGCTCGACGAAACGCAGCTCAAGAAGCTGTTCGACGTCATCGCGACCCGCTACGCCGACCGCGCCGGCGGCTACACCCGCGTCATCAAGGCCGGTATCCGCGCCTCGGACGCGGCGTCGATGGCGATCATCGAATTCGTCGACCGCGACGTCGATGCCAAGGGCCAGGATTCGGGCCCCGTCGATCAGTATGACGACGAGGCGGAAGCCGCATAAGCCGCGCTTCCGGCGAAACGAAATCAAGGGCGGCGTCCGAAAGGATGGCCGCCCTTTTTCATCCCTCCCTCGTCATTGCGAGCGTAGCGAAGCAATCCAGAGCGGTTTACGCAGGCTCTGGATTGCTTCGCTACGCTCGCAATGACGAGGCTTTGAAACTCTATCCCAGCGCAATCCGCCGCGTCACCCCGATCGCGTCCAGGAATGGCGCGTCGTGGCTGACCACGAGCAGCGCGCCGTCATAGACTGCGAGCCCCGCCTCGACCGCTTCGAGCGAGTCGATATCGAGATGGTTGGTCGGCTCGTCGAGGATCAGCAGTTGCGGCGGCTGCGGCGCGCCGAGCGTGCAAGCCAGCCCGGCGCGCAGCATCTGGCCGCCGCTCAGCGTGCCGACGACCTGTAGCGCCGCATCGGCACGAAAGCGGAACCGCGCGAGCGCGGCGCGGCAGGCTTTTTCGTCGGTTTCCGGATGCAGGCGGCGGAAATTGTCGCGGATCGATTGTGCCGGGTCGAGCAGCGACACCGTCTGATCGAGCATCGCATGCTCGGCAATCACCCGCACCCGCCCCGCCCATGGCTGTAACTGGCCGGTGAGCAGCGCGAGCAGCGTCGTCTTGCCCGAGCCATTGGGGCCGGCGATCGCGACGCGTTCGGGGCCGACCATGGTGAAGGACAGGGTTTCGATCACCGGTTCGCCGGACGCATAGCCCGTAGTGGCATCCGCGACGTCGACGACAAGGCGGTTCGCCGCGAGGCCGCTGGGCGCGATGGCGACGGTGAACGGCTGAAGCACCTCGACGCGGCTTCGCGCAGCGGCCAGCGCGTCGCCGGCTTCGTCGCGCTTGCGGGCCGCCAGCCTTGCACCCGCACCGCCGCTGTCCTCGGCGCGGTCCTTCATCGCGCCGAGCAGGATGCGCGGCATGTCGCCCTTCGCGGCTTTCTTGCGCCCGCCCTTGTCCTTGCGCGCCTTGCGCTCGCTCGCCGCCTGCACCTCGCGCGCGACCTCGGCCGATCGACGCTCGGCGTCAGCGAGACCCTGCTCGGCCTGCAAGAGGTCCGCGGCCTTGCGCGCGCGATAGGCGCTCCAGTTGCCGCCATAGCGCGCCGCGCCGAGCGACGTGAGTTCGACGGTCGCGTCCATTTCCTCGAGCAGTTCGCGGTCGTGGCTGACGACGATCATGCCGGCGCGCCAATCGGCGACCAGATCGATCACCGCCTGCCGCCCGTCGCGGTCGAGATTGTTGGTCGGCTCGTCGAGCAGCAGGAAATCGGGCTCGGCGAGGATCGCGGCGGCAAGCGCAGCGCGGGTGCGCTGGCCGCCCGACAGGCGGGCGAGCGCGGTATCGGAGGTCGCGGCGAGCCCGACGCGGGCGAGCGCTACTTCGATCCGGCTTTCGAGCGTCCAGTCGGCGTCGGCGAGTTCGTCGGCCGTCGCGGTGCCCGCCTCGGCGCGCGCGAGCAGCGCCAGCGCGTCGGTCACCCCGAAGAGGTCGGCGACGAGCGCGCCGGGCGGCGGTTGGACGCTCTGGCGCAGCATCGCGAGCGTGCCCGCGACACGCACGCTGCCTGCTCGCGGCTCGATCTCGCCCGCAATCAGGCGCAGCAGCGTCGTCTTGCCGACGCCGTTGCGCCCGACAAGTCCCGTCCGCTCGGCGGCGAAGCCGAGGTCGAGGCCGGTGAACAGCGGCTGGGCGTCAGGGGTGGTGTAGTGAAGGTTCGAGAGGGTGATGGCGGGCATGGGGCTGATCCTGCAAGGCATGGCTTTGGGGCGATGACGTTGCAGGGAAATCCATGGCGGCTTACTCTTCCTTCGAAATCAGGCGATCATGATAGGCCGCGCGGGCCGCCGTCGCAACCCACGCGCCGGGCGATCGATCCCCCGGCCGTCAATAGGGCGCCTCGCCCGCCGCGACCGCGTCGCGTTTGCGCCGCAGCGAACCGCGCAATTCGTCCGCGGGAAGGCTCGCGGCGATCCGATTGGCTTCGTCGATCAGCGCCTGGTCCCGGGTCATCCAGCCATGGTCGTAGAGCGCTTCGGCGAGCAGGACCTTCTCGAACCAGTCGTCGGGGATCGCCTTCACCCGGTAGTGGTTCGCCTGCACCCGCATCGCCGACCACTCCGCAAGGCGCGGATCGTCGAAACGCAGCCCATGGTCGAACAACTGGCCGGCGGCGCCGCGAAATTCATAATGATCGCCATCGCCGCCGCGCACCGCGAGCGCCGGACCGAGCAGTCGCACGGTCTCGTCGAGCCAGGCGATTTCCTGTTGCTGTCCGGCGACATCGCCATAGTCGGGATCATTGTGCTGCGCGGCGTAAAAGGCGCCGATGGCCTGCAATTCGCGCAGCTTCAGCCCCGCCTCGGGGTCCGAGGCGAAGCGCACCGCCGATGCCCCGGCGCGCCCCTCGATCTGGATGAAAGCGTCGCGGATCGCGTCCTTTTGCGTGCTATAGTCGAGGTCGAAGGCATCGGAGACCATCTGCCCGATCGCCTCGATCTCGGCTTCGCCCGCCGCGCGCTCCACCTGCATCGCCATCGCGTTCGGCGCCGCCGCGCCGATCGCTCCCATCGCCAGCAAAGCCGCCGCCATCCCTGTCCGCATAAAAGCTCCACCCTCCGGAGCGACCCTGCGCCCCGTCTAGCCGCGTTCCCGCCCTCACGGCAATATTGACATTATTCCTGTTTCGACTATTATTTCTGTTATGACAGAAATGATCGAACATGAGTCGAAACTGTCCCCCGCGGCGACCGAGTTCATCCTCCATTGGGGCAATCTCGGCGGGCAATGGGGGGTCAACCGGTCGGTCGCGCAGATCCATGCGCTACTCTTCGTCAGCGACCGGCCGCTGCACGCCGAGGAGATCGCCGACCTCTTGGGCCTCGCGCGCTCGAACGTCTCCAATTCGATCAAGGAGCTGCTCGGCTGGCGGCTGATCAGCCGCGTGCCGGTACTCGGCGACCGGCGCGATCATTTCGCCGCCGAAACCGACATCTGGGAAATGGTGACGCGCATCGCTGCGGGGCGCAAGGCGCGTGAGGTCGACCCGGCCGAGGCGGCGCTGAAGGCGTGCGTCGCACGCGCGGCACACGACCCCGGCCTGAGCGATGGCGCAAAGGCGCGGCTTTCCGACATGCTCGATTTCGTCACGACGATGTCGCGGTGGCACGACGAGATGCTGGCGGTGCCGAAGCCGGCGCTGATGCGGCTGATCAAGCTGGGCGCCGGGGTGACCAAGCTGATCAATTGGCGGCCCGGCAAGGGCAAAGAGGCCAAGTAGGAGACGGACGATGTGGGGCGGAGCGCAGCGCGAAACGGTCGAAACGGCCCCCGCCTCTTCCGTGCGCGGCGACGAGGCGCTCTACGACTATCGCTTCCGGCGCCTGATCGCGCCCACAGCCTGGGCGGCCTTGCCCGAAACGGTTCAGCGCCGTTTTTCCAAACGGCTCACCGGCCTGCGGCTCGCCATCTATCGCGGCGAGATCATCACCTCCCAACGCTCGGCGACCGGCTGGCTGCTGGCGCAGTTGTGCCGCGTGATCGGCGCCCCGCTCCCGCTGTCGCGCGACATCGGCGTCGCGGCGGTCGTCACCGTCGGCGAGGACAGCGGCGGCGGCCAGTGCTGGACGCGCCAATATGCCCGCCGACGGGGGTTCCCTCAGGTGATCCACAGCGCCAAGCGTTTTGCCGGCGCAACGGGACTCGAGGAGCATGTCGGCGGCGGCATCGGCATGACGCTGGACGTCGAGGCGCGGCGCGACGGCCTGACCTTTCGCTCGGCCGATTATTTCTGGCAGATCGGGCGCCTGCGGCTGCGGCTTCCCGCGTGGTGCAGCCCGGGGGCGCTGACGATCGACCATGTCGATGTCGGCGGCGGCGAATTCCTGTTCATCCTGACGCTGCGTCACCGCTGGTTTGGCGAGATGATGCACCAGGTCGGGCGCTTCCGCGACCCGGCAGCAGAGGAAGGAGGCGTGTCATGACGGGCTGGCTTTGGACGGCGGTGATGCTGCAGATGGCGATGGGGGCGTTCGACACGCTCTATCACCACGAAGGGACCGAGCGGCTGGCATGGCGCGCGTCGCAACGGACCGAGTTGATGCTGCACGGCGTGCGCAACCTGCTCTACGCGGTGCTGTTCATGGCGCTCGGCTGGCTCGAACCGCGCGGCGGCTGGGCAGTGGCGCTGATCGCGCTGCTGGGCGTCGAGCTGGTCATCACGCTGTGGGATTTTGTCGAGGAAGACCGGTCGCGGCACCTGCCGGCGACCGAGCGGGTCACCCACACGCTGCTGACGCTCAACTATGGCGTCATCCTCGCGATGCTGGTGCCGCTGCTGCTCGGCTGGGCGGGCGAGCCGACCGCGCTGCCGCGGGCCGACCATGGCTGGCTGTCCTGGACGTGCCTGGTCGCCGCGGTCGGGGTGGTCGTTTCGGGCCTGCGCGACCTTGCCGCCGCGCGGCGGGCACCGCGGCTGGTCGAGGCGGACCCGGCCAGCCTGGCATCGGTGCTGCTCGATCGTCATACCATCCTCGTCACCGGCGGCACCGGCTTTGTCGGCCGCCGGCTCGTCGCCGCGCTGGCGGCGGCGGGGCATGAGGTCATCGTGCTAACCCGCGGCCCGGCGAAAGCGGCGCTGCCCGCGCCGGTGCGGGTGATCGCGAGCCTCGATGCGATCGACGACCGCCACCCGATCGACGCGATCGTCAATCTGGCCGGCGAGCCGATTTCCGATTCGCCCTGGACATTGCGCAAGCGGCGCAAGATTCTCCGCTCGCGGCTTGGCGTGACGCGCGCGGTGATGCGGCTCGCGGCACGGCTCGAGCGCAAACCCGAGGTGATCGTGTCGGGCTCGGCGATCGGCATCTATGGCCTGCGCGACGCGACCCCGCTGAGCGAAGCCGACGGTGGCACGCCCTGCTTCTCGCAGCGGCTGTGCGCGGCGTGGGAAGCCGCCGCCCGCAACATGATCCCGACCGGCATCCGCCTCGTGACGCTGCGCACCGGGCTGGTGCTGGCGGCCGAGGGCGGGATGCTGGCGCGGATGCTGACCCCGTTCGAATTCGGCCTCGGCGGCCGTTTCGGTAGCGGCCGGCAGGGGATGAGTTGGATCCACCGCGACGATATGGTGCGACTGATCGTTCACGCGATCACGACGCCCAGCCTTGCTGGGCCTGTCAATGCCACCGCCCCCGCGCCGGTCAGCAACGCCGCCTTTACCGCCGCGCTCGGTCGGGCGCTGCATCGCCCGGCGATCCTGCCCGTCCCCGCCGCGCCGCTGCGGCTGGCGCTCGGCGATTTCGCCGAGGAGCTATTGCTCAGCGGACAATTCGTCGTGCCGCACGCCGCCCTCGATAGCGGCTTTTGCTTCGCCTATCCGACGATCGACGCCGCATTCGACCGCATTGTCGGCAATACACCGCCGTCATCACCGCTGGCCGGGCAAGCGACGAGCCTCGGCGCGGCGCCGGGGCTGCCGATCGCCGCCTGAAACCAGATCGCGCTTGCCCCCCGCTTTTGCATCCTTACATTGGCACGCACGATAATTTCCCAAACCAAGAGGTCGCCTTGCCATGTCCCGTAAAGCCGTCACCGCGCCGCTGGCGCTGGTCGCCCTGTTCATGACCCCTGCCGCCGCACAGGCCGCCGGCGACGCCGCGAGCGCTACCACCCCCGCCGCGCTGACCTATCCCGACAGCGAGCGCGGCACGACGGTCGACCCGCAGTTCGGGGTCGACGTCGCCGACCCCTATCGCTGGCTGGAGGACGACGTCCGCGTCAATCCGAAGGTCGCGGCGTGGGTCGCCGACCAGAACAAGGTCACCGACGCCTATTTGGGCACGCTGCCCGGCCGCGACGCGTTCAAGGCGCGGATGACCGAACTCTATAATTACGAACGCTTCGGCCTGCCGCGCAAGGCCGGCACGCGCTATTTCTACACCCGCAACGACGGGCTGCAGCCGCAATCGGTGCTGTTCGTCCGCGAAGGGCTGAAGGGCGAGGGCCGTGTCCTGATCGACCCCAATGGCTGGGCCAAGGACGGCGCGACCGCGCTCGCCGAATGGACCCCGTCGGAGGATGGCAAAAATCTGCTCTATTCGGTGCAGGACGGCGGCACCGACTGGCGCATCGTCCGGGTGATGGATGTCGCCACCGGCAAGGATTTGCCCGACGAAGTGCGCTGGGTGAAATTTTCGTCGCTCGACTGGGCGAAGGACGGCAGCGGCTTTTATTATTCGCGCTTCCCCGAGCCCGCCGAGGGTGCGGCATTCCAGTCGCTCAACGAAAATCACACGGTCTATTTCCATCGGCTCGGCACCGCGCAGAGCGAGGACGTGCTGATCCACGCGACCCCCGACAAGCCCAAGCTCAACAACAGTGCGGTGGTCAGCGACGACGGCAAATATCTGATCGTTATCGGCTCCGAGGGCACCGACGAACGCTATGGGCTGACGCTCTATCCGATCGGGCCGAAGGGCGCGGGCAAGCCGGTGTCGCTGGTGAGCGACTTCGCGAACAATTGGGAATATGTGACCAACGAGGGGCCGCGCTTCACCTTCCTCACCAACAAGGGCGCACCGCGCCAGCGGCTGGTGTCGATGGATATTAGGAAGCCCGCGGCGCTGACCCAGCTCGTCGGCGAACAGGCGGGCACACTGGTCGGCGCCTCGCGCGTCGGCAACCGCATCATCCTGTCCTACCTCGGCGATGCCAAGTCGGAGGCGCGGATGGTCGCGCTCGACGGCAAGCCGGTCGCCAATATCAACCTCGCCGACATCGGGTCGGCGTCAGGCTTCGGCGGCAAGTCGGCCGACCCCGAAACCTTCTACAGCTTCTCCAGCTATGCCCGGCCGACGACGATCTATCGGCTCGACACCCAGACGGGCAAAAGCGAGATTTTCGCCGAGCCCAAGCTGACCTTCAATCCGCAGGACTTCAGCGTCGAACAGCGTTTCTATACGTCGAAGGACGGCACCAGGGTGCCGATGTTCCTGGTGATGAAAAAGGGCCTCGACCGCAGCAAGGGATCGCCGACGCTGCTCTACGGCTATGGCGGGTTCAACGTCTCGATGACCCCGGGCTTCTCGCCCACCCGCCTCGCGTGGGTCGACAAGGGCGGGGTGCTGGCGATCGCGAACCTGCGCGGCGGCGGCGAATATGGCAAGGCGTGGCACGACGCCGGCCGCCTCGACAAGAAGCAGAATGTCTTCGACGATTTCATCGGCGCGGGCGAATATCTGATCGCGCAGGGCATCACCGGCAAGGGCCAGCTGGCGATCGAGGGCGGATCGAACGGCGGGCTGCTCGTCGGCGCGGTGACCAACCAGCGCCCCGACCTGATCGCCGCGGCGCTGCCCGCGGTCGGCGTGATGGACATGCTGCGCTTCGACCGCTTCACCGCCGGGCGCTATTGGGTCGACGATTATGGCTATCCGTCGAAGGAGGCCGATTTCCGGACCCTGCTCGGTTACTCGCCCTATCATAATATCAAGGACGGCACCGCCTATCCGGCGGTGCTGGTGACCACCGCCGACACCGACGACCGCGTGGTTCCGGGGCACAGCTTCAAATATACCGCCGCGCTCCAGCATGCCCATGCCGGTGACAAGCCGCACCTCATCCGCATCGAAACACGCGCCGGCCACGGGTCGGGCAAGCCGACCGACAAGATCATCGCCGAAGCCGCCGACAAATATGCCTTTGCCGCCAAATGGACCGGGCTGAGCGTCCAGTAAGGCGCTGGCCCTGGATCGCCGCCGCTGTCCTGCTCGGGCTGGTGGCGGCGGCCTGGGCCGTGCTTCCCGACGGCAGGGCGGCGCGCGTCGAACGCCACGCGGCGTGCGGCGACCTCGCCGGCCTGCCCCGTGTCGAGCACTTGGCCGACGGGCGAAGCGCGATGCGGCTGCGCGTGCTGCAGTGGAACGTCGAGGGCTTGCCCTGGCCGATCCGTAGCGGACGCGAAGCAAAACTGGCGCGCATGGCCAACTGGATCGCGAAACGCCGCGCCGCGGGCCTCGGCCCCGACATATTGATCCTGCACAAGGCGTTCACGCCCGAAGCCTCGCGCATCGCCGTCGCGGCCGGGTTCCGCACGATCCTTCCCGGCCCGGCACGCGACCAGCGGCGCGAACTCGCCGCAGCGACGCCGCCCGCGGGCTATGCCGACGCCGCGCGCTGGTGGAAGGGCGAACATGTCGGCAAATGGCTCGATGGCGGGCTCTATGTCGCGACCGACCTTCCCGCCATGGGCGCGGTCAGCACGGCCTTCGGGCGCGACAGTTGCGCCGGATATGATTGCCTGTCGAACAAGGGCGCCCAGTTCCTCGCCCTCCCCCTGCCCGGCGCGCCCGAGCCGCTCGCGATCTTCAACACCCATCGCAATTCGCGCGAACCCGCCAAGGTCGGGATCGCGCGCGCCGAGACCGCGCATATGTTGCAGACGAAGGAAAATGACGCCTTCCTGGCTGCGTTCGTAGCACCCGATGCAGCGATGATCGCCGCCGGCGATTTCAACAACTATCGCGCCGGCGACCGCAGCGGACGCTTCGCCGCCGATCCGGCCTTCCGGCTGGTCGGGAAGGGCACAGGCTTTGCCGCGCGCCCGGCGCCGATGACCGACCACGCGGCATGGAAACAGGCCTATGACCTGATCGGGTATCGCAGCAACGACCGGCTACGCGTCGAACCGCTTTCGGTCGCGACCCTGTTCGACGGCAAACATGGCCCTCGCCTTTCGGACCATGACGCCCAATATATCGTCTTTCGCGTCAGCTGGCGCAGCGACGCTCAGCCGCTCGACCCTCCCCCCTGCTTCAAAGGGAAATGACATGTCCTTCGCCTTCGCCCCGACCGCCACCACCGCCGACGCCCAATGGGCCGAAACCGCCGCCGCCGCCGAAGCGCTGGTCGCGGGCGAGCCCGACGGCATCGCCAATATGGCCAATGTCGCGGCGCTGATCTGGCAGGCGATCCCCGATTTGAACTGGGCGGGATTTTACCGTTTCGACGGGACCGAGCTGGTGCTCGGGCCGTTCCAGGGCAAGGCGGCGTGCATCCGCATCCCGCTCGACAAGGGCGTGTGCGGGGCCGCGGCGCGGCTGCGCGCGACCCAGCGCGTCGAGGATGTCCACGCCTTTCCCGGCCATATTGCGTGCGACGCCGACAGCCGCAGCGAGCTGGTGGTGCCGATCGTCGTCGGCGACCGGTTGATCGGAGTACTCGACCTCGACAGCCCCATCCCCAATCGCTTCACCGCCGACGATCAGGCCGGTGCCGAGTCGCTGGTCGCGCGCATTGCGGCGGCGCTTGCCGCCTGAATCTGACCCAAATCGGGACGAAATCGTCAAGGTAAACGGATTCGCGGAAAAGCCGCGATTTTGCTAACAAGCTGTTAACCAATCGCTGTTGCCGCCCCCGGCGACCGCTGTCGGAACAGGGAGTTAGACCATGCGCACCGCAATTCTTCTCGGGCTCGCCGCCGGATCGCTGCTGCTGGCGGGCCAGGCGCACGCCTTTGGGCATGATCCCGCGCCGCGGCTCGACTATGGTGCGCCGTCGGCGCCCGACGCGCGCGTCTACACCGGTTATCCCGACCGCGTGCCGAGCGAAGTCGATTACCGCCAGGTCAACGGCACCTACGACGCCGAGGGCCGCTGGACGGGCACCTGGAACGGCACCTATGAGGCGCCCGACGGCCGCCGGTACGACGGCCGCTACGAAGGCACGGTCGAGGGTGCGGGCACCAGCTATGCGCCGCCGCCCGCTTACGATCCCTATTATGACAATCGTGGCGGCTATGACGGGTACGACGCGCGCTATGACGAGGAAATGAATCGCCGCTGTGGCCGGGGGGGCACGGTCGGCGGTGCGGTTGTCGGCGGCGTCGTGGGGGGCATCGCCGGCAATCGCATCGCCGGGCGCGGCAACCGGACCGAAGGCACGCTGATCGGTGGCGCGCTCGGCGCCGTCGCCGGCGGCGCGATCGGCAGCGACGCCGACCGCAAGCGCTGCGACGAATGGCACAGCCGCCGCAGTTCCTATCAGCAGGGCGGGGGCTATCCGCCGCAGGGCTATTACGGCCAGGGCGGCACGACCGTCTATCAACAGGGCGGCTACGGCTATCAGGGCTATGGCGCGCCCTATGGCTATTACACCCCGGGGGTCGTCGTGACGACGATCATCACCACCGGCGCGCCGGTGGTGACCGAGCGGGTCGAGACGACCACCCGCTCCTATTATGAAAATGTCCCGGTGCGGAAGCGCTATGTCGCCAAGAAGAAGTGGAAGCCCCGGCCGAAGCCGCGCTGCGCCTGCTGAACCACGGATCGGCAAGAGCAGAGGGCCCGCCTCCCGACAGGGACGGCGGGCCTTTTGCCGTCCGGCAACGTTTCGTCGTGCCCGAACACCGGTTCAGCGGCGCGAAAGCATCCTGGTCCTATTGCGCGACGATGGCGGACCGCGATGGGCGATGTCCGCGCTTGGGGAAGGAATCCTCGATGCGTAAGATTGCCAATATCGCCGCCGCCGCCGCGGTCGTCATCACCTCGGTCGGGCTGAGCGCCGTTCCCGCCGAGGCGCGCGGGCGCCATGGCGGCTGGGGCCATCGCGACCGCGACAACATCAGCACCGGCGAAGTGCTCGGCGGCCTGTTCGTCATCGGCGCGATCGCCGCGATCGCTAGCGCCGCGAGCAAGGACAAGGACCAGCGCCGCGAGCCGCGCTACGACCCGCCCTATCCGAACGACCAGTATCGCGAAGTGCCGCGCTACCAACCCGACGCCGACAGCGACCCGTCCACCGGCGCCTATGGCCGCGGCGAGGCCGAGGCGCGCGCCGCCGACGCGTGCAGCTGGGCGGTCGAGGCCGAAATGGGCGACGACGCCCGCGTCGACCGCGTCGACGGCACCGAGCCGAACAATGGCGGCTGGTATGTCACCGGCACCGCCTCGTACGCCAGCGGCGAGGTCCGCAGCTTCGGGTGCAGCTATCGCGGCGGCCGCGTGGTCGACGTCAACTTCGGCGGCTGATCGCCCCCACCGCGTTCGCAAAGGGCCGCGTCACCCAAGGGTGGCGCGGCCCTTCGCTTTTGAAGCTGAACCCCCGCTAAACCAAGTCTGAACCCCAGATAAGCGGCGGGTTCAGACCCGCGACACCCCCCTCCTTCTATACCGGCATCAACAGGCGGCGAACTCTGCCCCCTGCGTTGAAGGAGACCGAACCATGGCTATGACCAAATTGACCAAGGCCGCAGTTGGTGCGGCCACCGCCGGCGCAATGTTGCTCGGCAGCACCCCCGCACTGGCCCGCGACCGCGATCGCGACGGCGACGGGATCAGCGCGGGCGAAGTGATCGCCGGCGCCGTCGTCCTCGGCGGCCTCGCCGCGATCCTGTCGAGCGGCGACAACGACCGCTACGACCGCGACGGTCGCTACGACCGCCGTTATGACGATCGCTATCGCGGCGGTGGCCGCTACGACGATGCCCGCTACGGCTATGGCTATGACTATGGCCGCTATGGCAACAGCCGCAGCGCGGTGAACCAGTGCGTCAACGCGGTCGAGCGCGGCAGCCGCCGTTATGGCAACACCGACGTCACCCAGGTGACCAGCATCGACCGCAAGCGCGACGGCTATAAGGTCAAGGGCCGCGTCGTCGTCCGCGACGGCTACGGCGGTCGCTGGGGCCGCGGCGGCTATTACGACCAGGGCAAGTTCAGCTGCGACATCCGTTATGGCCGCGTGCAGGACATCAAATTTTCGGGCCTGCGCTAAGCTCCTTGAGCCCCTCCCTTCCGGGGGAGGGGCTTTTCTTTGTCCGCGCCAAGCCGCATGAAGCGGCATGATCAAACACAGCCTGTTCACCGCGCTGCTGCTGACCGCAGCCACCCCCGCCCTCGCGAAGGATGACACCCCTGCCGCCGACCCCGCGCGGCTGAAAGCCGATGTCGAGAAGCTCGTCGCCTTCGGCACCCGCCACACATTGTCATCGGCGACCGATCCGAAGCGCGGCATCGGCGCCGCGCGCAATTGGGGCGCCGCCGAGTTCGAGCGCATTTCCAAGGCCTGCGGCGGCTGCCTGACGGTGTCGCGAATCAGCGACCGCTTCGAAGGCCCGCGCGCACCCGACGGGGTGATCGTCGAAAATATCCTCGCGATCCAGAAAGGCACCGGCGACCCGGCGCATGTCATCATGATCGCGGGCCATATCGACAGCCGCGTCACCGACCCGATGAACTTCACCGCCGACGCCCCCGGCGCCAACGACGACGCGTCGGGCACCGCACTGGTGATCGAGGCGGCGCGGCTGCTGTCGAAGGACAAGCACCGCGCGACGATCGTCTATGCGCTGCTGTCGGGCGAGGAGCAGGGGCTGTGGGGCGGCAAGCTGCTCGCGCGGCACGCGCAGACCGAGAAGTGGCAGGTCGCGGCGATGCTTAACAACGACATCGTCGGCGGCACCCACGGGCTCGACGGCACGATCGTCGACGGCCGGGTGCGCGTGTTCAGCGAGGGCATCCGCGCGTCGGAGGATCTGGCGGCACAGCTTGCACGGCGCGGCATCGGTGGCGAGGACGACGGTCCGTCGCGCTCGCTCGCCAAGGCGGCAATCCGGGCGGGCGAAGCGAATCCGGCGATCGGGCTGGAGGTGCTCGCGGTGCGCCGCCCCGACCGTTTCCGCCGCGGCGGCGACCATCTGCCGTCGCTCGAACTCGGCTATCCGGCGATCCGCTTCACCGTCGGGGTCGAGGATTACGACCACCAGCACCAGGATCTGCGCACCGAGAACGGCCGCAAATATGGCGATACGGTCGACGAGATGGACTTCCCCTATCTCGCCCGCGTCACCGCGCTCAACGTCGCGCTGGCGCGCACCCTCGCCGACGCGCCGCCCGCTCCGGCCAGCGTCAGCATCGACGGCGCGGTGAGTTCGGACACGAAAGTCGCCTGGACGCCGGTCAAGGATGCGGCCGCCTATCGCATCCACTGGCGCCGCGCCGACAAGAGCGGCTGGACCGATTCGAAACTGGTTCAGGCCGACGCCGGCGGCGAAATCCTGCTCAAAGGCGTGCAGATCGACGACCATTTTTTCGGCGTGTCGGCGGTGTCGTCGGGCGGTGCCGAAAGCATCGTCACGTTTGGCGGTCTGCCACCGCAAAAATAGGGTGAGCCGACGCCCGCGCTAGCCGATTATTTACCATCCGGTGCTATAGGCAGCGATGGGACCAAAATCGCTGCCCGGAGTGGGATCCGGCGGCATGATTTGGGTCGCCCATGTCGCACGACGAGGAACAATCTGCTTCCGAAAGCGCCGAAAAACGGCAGCCGCGCCAGTCGCGGCTGGTGAAGGCCGCGCTCGAATCCGACCGGTTCGGCCGCTTCGACGTGACCGTGCGCAATGTGTCGCAGACCGGCATCGGCGGCCAGGCGCCGCATTGCCTGGCGCGCGGCGAACGGCTCACCGTCCATTTGCCGGGCCACAGGGCGATGATGGGGACGGTGCGCTGGGTCGTCGATCAGCGTTTCGGGATCGAAACCGACGAGGAAATTCGCCTCGACCAGCTGCGTGCGGCACATGGCGGCGGCGTCCCCTCGGCCGACCGCAGCGTCGAATTTCGTATCATCCCGCCGCCGAAGGACGTTGCGAAGCGCCCCGGCCTGTCGCTCGGCGCCGCGTCGCCGGGCAATCCGTACATGAGCGACTGGCGCGCGCGGCGGTAACGCCCGTTTTCGGGCGAAAGGGGACATATAAATCCTCCCTGTGGCGAAGCCATGGGGAGGGGGACCGCCGCGAAGCGGTGGTGGAGGGGCCGCGAGGTCGCGCGACGCCTACGGCGTCGGCCCCTCCGTCAGCCCTGCGAGCTGCCACCTCCCCATCGCTTCGCGACAGGGAGGATTTAGGGAATGCCCGCTTTCCACCCAAAGCCGACCTGCAGACGGCAAAACGGAAAACCGGCGCGGATCGCTCCGCGCCGGGTCCCCCGTGTAAACCTGCTATGAAAAAAGGCGCTGCGCGTCAGGCGACGCGGCGCACTTCATTGCCTTCTTCGTCGATGTCGCGCAGCACATAGCCGCGGCCCCAGACGGTCTCGATGTAGTTTTCGCCGCCGCACGCGAGCGCGAGTTTCTTGCGCAGCTTGCAGATGAAGACGTCGATGATCTTGAGTTCGGGTTCGTCCATGCCGCCATAAAGATGGTTCAGGAACATTTCCTTGGTCAGCGTCGTGCCCTTGCGCAAGCTGAGCAGCTCGAGCATCTGATATTCCTTGCCGGTCAGATGGACGCGGGTGCTGTCGACTTCGACCGTCTTGGTGTCGAGATTGACCGCCAGCTTGCCGGTCTTGATGACGCTCTGGCTGTGGCCTTTCGAACGGCGGACGACCGCATGGATGCGGGCGACCAGTTCGTCGCGGTGGAACGGCTTGGTGACATAATCGTCGGCACCGAAGCCGAACGAGCGTACCTTCGAATCCATTTCGGAAATGCCCGACAGGATCAGCACCGGCGTCTGCACCTTGGCGGTGCGGAGCTTTTTCAGCACGTCATAGCCGTGCATGTCGGGCAGGTTCAGGTCGAGCAGGATGATGTCGTAATCATAGAGCTTGCCCAGATCCAGGCCCTCTTCCCCCAGATCGGTGGAATAGACGTTGAAGCCTTCGGTCGTGAGCATCGTGTCGATCGCCTTGGCGGTCGTCGGCTCGTCCTCGATCAGCAATACGCGCATTGGGCACCCCTTGACTGTTTCCCACGATGACCCCGCGACCCGTCCGCTTGATCACCTGCGTGATGTCACCGACCGAACCCCTGTTGCGGGACTGCCGGAACATTAACCATGAAAGCAATGAAGGGAAAAGGTTAATTTTGATTTAACCCGCAGGAATCCACGAGTCGCGAGGCATTCATGCCACAGTTTCGGGTCCCGAACGCCCCGAAGCGAGCATTAGATGCTGCGCATGCGCACCGGTGCAGGAGCGCTTGAGCGTGTCGACCAGATGGTCCGACAACGCCTTGACCCGCGCCGGGCGCAGCCGCGATGGTGGCGAAAGAAGGTGAAGATAGGATTGCGGCAGCGACCAGTCGGTGAGGATGCGGACGACCTCGCCCTTCACCAGCGCCTCCTCGGCGATGAAATCGGGAAGCACCGCGATGCCGCCACCGGCGATCAACAGCGGGATCATGATGTCGCCATTGTTGGTAAAGAGCGGCCCGGTCGGGATCACCGTCGCCTCTTCGCCGTCGCGGTGGAACCGCAGCGGCATCGCGCGTTCGCGGTGGCCGTATCCGATCAGCCGGTGGCGGCCGAGGTCGAGCGGGTGGCGCGGGGTGCCCTGTTTTTCCAGATAGGCCGGGCTCGCGATCACCGATCCCGCGACCGGCGCGATGGTGCGCGCGAGCAGGCTCGAATCCTCCATGCTCGCGATGCGCAACGCCAGGTCGATCCCCTCGGCGACGACATCATGGCGCGCATCGCTCAGCATCACCTCGATCTCGACCGCGGGGTGCATTTCGAGGAAGGTCGCGAGCGGGCGGCCGAGCACCTTGATCCCGAAGCTCATCGGCGCGGCGAGGCGGATCGGACCGGCCAGGTCGTTGCGGTCGCCGCGCGCCGCCTCGGTCGCCGTGGTCGCCGCCGCGACCATCGCATGCGCCTCGCCGAGCAGCCCGGCGCCGGCGGTCGAGACAGTCACCGTGCGCGAACTGCGGTGGAGCAAGGCGATGCCGAGCGATGCCTCGAGCCGGGTCACCGCCTTCGACACGCTCGCCTTCGACAGGCCGAGCGTCGTCGCGGCGGCGGTAAAGCTGCCGCTGTCGGCGACGGCGGCGAAACAGGCCCAGCCTTCATAATCGGGAAGCGCCATTCTCTTCGTCCTCTATTGCCTGCCCATGGTCGCCACCTGTTGCCCCGTCATTGCGAGCGAAGCGAAGCAATCCAGGGCGGATTACGCACACTCTGGATTGCCGCGTCGCCTCCGGCTCCTCGCAATGACGAGGTCAAAAATGGAAACGATAGATTTCCATCTACGCTATTTTAGAAACAATCCCAATCGCTATCTTGGCTTCAACAAGACGGCCCCCGGCACCCGCCGCAGGCCCGAACGAAAGGACGACGCCATGATCGACATTCGCAAATTCGACAGCCTCGGCCACGCCGACCATGGCTGGCTCGACGCCCGCCACCATTTCTCCTTCGCGAACTACCATGACCCGAAACGCATGGGCTGGGGCGCGCTGCGCGTGTGGAACGACGATGCCATCGCGGCGCAGGCAGGGTTCCCCCCGCACCCGCACCGCGACATGGAAATCATCACCTATGTCCGCAGCGGCGCGATCACCCACCGCGACTCGATGGGCAACACCGGCCGTACCGCGGCGGGCGATGTCCAGGTGATGAGCGCCGGCACCGGCGTGACGCACAGCGAGTTCAACCTCGAGGACGAGCAGACCACGCTGTTCCAGATCTGGATCATGCCCGACCGCGCCGGTGGCAACCCCGGCTGGGGCGCGCGCCAGTTCCCGCAGGCCGATCGGTCCGGCCAGTTCGTGACGCTCGCCAGCGGCATCGAAGGCGATGACGCTTTGCCGATCCGCGCCGACGCCCGGGTGGCGGCGGCAACGGTGAACGCCGGCGAGACGGTCTCCTACGACCTCGAAGCCGGGCGCCACGCCTATCTCGTCGCCGCCAAGGGTCGCATCCGCGTCAATGGCGAGGACGCCGATCCCCGCGACGGCATCGCGCTGCGCGATGTCGGCACGATCGAGGTCGAGGCGATCGACGACGCCGAACTGGTGCTGGTCGACAGCCTGTAACGAAGCCCCGGGCCGCCGCCTCTCCCCCTGGCGGCGGCCCCCCCTGTGCCGCGAGTTCCCCTCCCCCGGTAAATGAACTCGCGGCACCCCCTTCTTCCCAATGTTCCAGTCCAAGGAGTAAAATCATGTCCCATATTCTTCGCATCGATGCCTCGGCCCGCAACAGCGGTTCGACCACCCGCCAACTCACCGACCAGCTCGTCGCCCGCCTTGTCGAACAGGGCTATGGCGCCGCGGTCACCCAGCGCGACCTCGCGCTCACCCCGCCGGCGCTGCTGACCGAAAACTGGGTCGGCGCCAATTTCACCGACGATGCCGAGCGCAACGACGACCAACGCGCCGCACTCGCGCTTTCGGACGAGCTGATCGCCGAACTCGAAGCCGCCGACACGATCGTTATCGGCGTGCCGGTCTATAATTTCGGCATCCCCGCCGCGCTCAAGGCGTGGGTCGACCTGATCGCCCGCGCCCGTCGCACCTTCCGCTACACCGAGACCGGTCCCGAAGGCCTGCTCAAGGGCAAGAAGGCCTATCTCGTCGTCGCCTCGGGCGGCGTGCCGGTCGGCAGCGATTATGATTTCGCGAGCCGCTACATGCTCCAGCTGCTCGGCTTCGTCGGCATCACCGACGTCCAGATCATCGCCGCCGACCAGCAGATGGTGGACGGCGAAGCGATAGCCCGCGCGACCGCGTCGATCGCCGACCTCAAGCAGGCGGCCTGAATCGATGCGCCGTCTCCCGAGCCTTTTCGTTTCGCACGGCTCGCCGATGATGGCGCTCGAGCCCAGCCCGGCGCGGACCTTCCTCGCCGGGCTGGGCACCCAATTGCCGCGCCCGCGTACAATCCTGATGGTGTCGGCGCACCATGACGCGGCGTACCAAGGGGGCCGCGCGACGGTGACCTCGTCGGCGAACCCGCCGACGATCCACGACTTCGGCGGCTTTCCCGACGAACTCTTTGCGATGCGCTATCCGGCGCCGGGCGATCCGGCGCTCGCGGCGCGCATCGTCGCTCTGCTCGGCGACCATGGCCTGACGGTCACCGCCGATCCCGAACGCGGGCTCGACCATGGCGCCTGGGTGCCCTTGTCGCTGACCTATCCCGGTGCCGATATCCCCGTCGTCCAGCTCTCGATCGCGTCGAACGCCTCGCCCGAATGGCATTATGCTTTGGGCCAGGCGCTGACGCCGCTGCGCGACGAAGGCGTGCTGATCATCGGGTCGGGCAGCATCACCCACAACCTCCGCGCGCTCTTCTCGGCACGCCCCGCCATCGATGCCCCCGCCCCGGCGTGGGTGACCGGTTTCACCGACTGGGTCGCCGAGCGCATGGCGGCAGGCGCGGTCGACGATGTGCTGCACGCGGTCGAGCGGGCGCCGCACGGCCACGACAATCACCCGACGATGGATCACATCCTGCCGCTTTTCGTCGCGATGGGCGCGGGCGCCACGCCCTTCGCGGCCGAGCGGCTGCACGCCAGCACGACCTATGGCCTGCTCGGCATGGACGTTTATTCTTTCGGCTGACCGGCGCGCGGCCTATAGGCCGCCGATGTTACTCACCGATCATATCCTGTTCCTCGACGGCGAGGCGATCGTCGTCGACAAGCCGGCGGGCCTGCCCGTCGATGCGCCGCGCGATGGCGGCATCAGCCTGATCAATCATCTCGACACGCTGAAGTTCGGGTTCAAACGCTGGCCGCTCGCGGTCCACCGGCTCGACCGCGACACCTCGGGATGCCTCCTGCTCGCGCGCAATCCTAAGGCGCATGGCCGCTTCACCCGGGCATTCGAGGCGCGCGAGGTCGAAAAGGCCTATCTCGCGATTGTCGACGGCATCGTCGCGGGCGAGCGCGGCACGATCAACCTGCCGCTCGCCAAGGTTTCGACCGCCGAGGACGGCTGGCGCATGGTCGGCGACGCCGACGGCAGCAAGCGCGGCAAGCCGTCGATCTCGCATTGGGAAAAACTCGCCGAGGTCGGTGGCCGCAGCCTGCTGCGCTTCCGCCCCGAAACCGGCCGCACCCACCAACTCCGCGTCCACGCGCTCGAAGGCCTCGGCTTTCCGCTCGTCGGCGATCCCGTCTATGGCACCGGCGGTGCGCGCGATCGCACCATGCTCCACGCCGAGCGGCTGGTGGTGGCGCGCGGCGACAAGCCGTCGATACTCGCCGAAGCCCCCTTCCCCGACCGCTTCACCGCGCTGGGTTTCGCGGCGCCGGAGGGTGCGGAGCCGACGCGTGGCTGACATTCCGGAATCGGCGATCAGCGAGAAATTCCTCGCCGGAACCGGGCCGGGCGGGCAGAATGTCAACAAGGTCGCGACCGCGTGCCAGCTGCGCGTCAACGTCTATGCGCTCGGGCTCGACCCCGAAGCCTATAAAAGGCTGAAAACCCTCGCCGGCAGCCGGATGACGACCGATGGCGAACTCGTCATCCTCGCGCGCCGCTATCGCACCCAGGAAGCGAACCGCGCCGACGCGCGCGAACGGCTGACCGCGCTGGTCGATGCCGCGCGCGTCCGCCCCGAACGGCGGGTGAAGACCAAGCCGAGCAAGGCGGCGAAGGCGCGCCGCGTCGACAGCAAGAAGGCGCGCAGCACGATCAAGGCGGGCCGCGGCCGCGTCCGCCCGTCGGACTGAGGCGCAAACCGTCCCGCCGCGAGACAGTAAAGCCGCGTTCCGAAGATATTTACGCTCTCCGTTTACCGCTGCGAAAGCATCGCCCCCTAGATTCGCCGCTCCACTTCAACGGGAACGCAGCCGACCGTGAAACACTCTGGTACATTCTCCACCAAGCCCGGCGCCCAAACCCGCGGCGCCGAGCGCGCGCAGGTCAAGGCGAACGCGCGGTTTCGCGAGGCGGGCTTCAACCCCTATGACGCCGAGCTGTTCGACCTGTCGTCGACCGGCTTTCGCATGAACACCTTCGCGCGACCGGCGATCGGCAAGCATATCTGGGTCAGCCTGCCCGGGCTGCAGCAACTCGAATGCATCGTCCGCCGCGTCGATGGCAATGAATATGGCTGCGAGTTCGTCAACCCGCTGCACCCGTCGGTCGCCGCGCACATGCAGACCAAGCTGCGCACGCCGCTGCCCCGGCTCTAGTCGCCGGGCTTTTCCGATTTTTTGAGGATATGCTTCCACTCGGCGGGCGTCACACGCCCGACCGACAGCCGTGACAGCCGGATCAGGTCCATGTCGGCGAGCTTGGGATCGGCCTTGATCGCCGCCAGCGTCACCGGATGCGCGAGCGGACGAACCGGCGCGACGCGCACGATCACCCACGGCGAGCCTTCCTCGGCGGTCGGATCGGGGGTCGCCTCCTCGACGATCTCCATGATCCCGACGCATTCCTTGCCGATATTGCTGTGATAGAAGAGCGCCTCGTCGCCGACCTTCATCGCCTTCATATTGAGCTTGGCGCTGTGGTTGCGCACCCCGTCCCACATGCCCTTGCCGTCCTTGACGAGCGTTTCCCACGCATAGGCGTCGGGTTCGGATTTCATCAGCCAATATTGCTTTGCCATGGCGGCGAGCTTAGCCGAGCGATGCGCGGGACGGAACCGCCTTTTTCCCTTTAACCTGTGCCGCGCAACGCCTAAATCGCATGGCATGACGCGCGCCCCGGCGCCGCCCCTTGATAGATGGATCGACCTATGACCGCCGCCGTACCCGTGATTTCCATGGCGCTTCCCGCCGACCGCTTCGCGCAGGATTTCGGCGCGTCCTTCGAACGCTTCGGCTTTGCGATGATCACCGATCATGGCATCGACCCCGATCTGATCGACGAGGCGTGGGACAAGGCGAAGCAATTCTTCGCGCTCGATGAGGATCAGAAGCGCGCCTATCATATCCCCGGCGGCGGCGGCGCGCGCGGCTACACCCCGTTCGGGACCGAGATCGCCAAGGGCGCGAAAGAGGTCGACCTCAAGGAATTCTGGCACGTCGGCCGCGACCTGCCCGCAGGCCACCGCCTCGCCGCGCAGCAGCCGAACAATGTCTGGCCCGCCGAGGTCGCGGGCTTCCGCACCGCCTATGACAAGCTCTTCGCCGAATTCGACCGCGTCGGCGCGCAGCTGCTCTCGGGCATCGCGCGCTATCTGAAGCTCGACCCCGCCTTCTTCGACGACACGGTGCAGGACGGCAACAGCGTGATGCGCCTGCTCCACTATCCGCCGGTTGAGGCCCCCGCCAAGGGCATCCGCGCCGAGGCGCATGAGGATATAAACACGATCACGCTGCTGCTCGGCGCCGAGGAAGCGGGGCTGGAAATCCTCGACAAGGACGGCAGCTGGCTCCCCGTCTCGCCCCCGCCGGGCGCGATGGCGGTCAATGTCGGCGACATGCTCCAGCGACTGACCAACAACAAGCTGCCCTCGACCACCCACCGCGTCCGCAACCCCGATGCGGGGCGGGCGAGCGTCGCGCGTTACTCGATGCCTTTCTTCCTCCACTTCCGGTCGGACTATCCGATCGAGACGCTGGAAAATTGCATCAGCGCGTCGCACCCGAACCTCTATCCGACGCCGATCACGGCGGATGAGTATCTGCAAGAGCGGCTGCGCGAAATCGGGTTGAAGAAATAGGCCCGGACGCGGCGGCAATGCACTGGAAAGACAAGGTCGGTGAGGCTGTGGTCGGCGGACTGGCGGGGCTCGCCATCGTCGTCGTCTTCCTGATCGCGCAGGCTATCCTTTACGGCGCAACGCCCGGCGACTGGCTCGCCTTCGCGGGCGCCATGATCGGTATCGGCGGAGCGACCGGCACCGCCATCTATGTCGCCGACCGCTCCCGCCGCACCGCCCGGCGCGACGACGTCAATTTACTGGGCGGTGCGATGCATGATCTCGACGCCACGCTCGCGAAGATCGCGCGCGGCGACGCGGGCGGGCCGGACAAGGCGAAGCAGAAGGACAGCATCGTCCTGCTGCTCACCCAGCTCGAATTCGGGCGCGAGGTTTTCGCCCATGCGCTCACGACCTCGCGGATCGACGACGTCGCGCTATGGCGGCACGTACGCCTCATCGAAAAAAGCATCGCCGATAACGCGAAGATGATCGCGCGCGAAACCGCGATCGTCAGCAAGAACGAGCCAACCGACGATATCCTCCGCATCTACCGTGAACATACGAAGGCTTTTGCAAACGAATTGCGGCCGCTGTTGCGCAGCGCAATCGAGCGCATCGATCGGCTCTGAGGCGCGCTGAGGCGCGGCACACGTCGCCACGATCACCGCCGCTTCCGGCGCAGCATCTTTGCGTGCGACAGGACTGTTTCGCCGTCACTGCCATTGAAAGGCAGAAGGTTCGACAGACCGATTCCCGCCGACAGGATCGCCAGAACCTCGGCAAAACGGTGGAGAAGCGCGCCGATCCACACGCATTTTTCCTGCCGCGCGACCTCGGCAAAGGCGCGCCGCATCGCGTCCTCGTCGGGCAGCCCGGCATAGCCCCCGCTGATCGCGATCATCGGATCGCGCGAGACGATGCAAGCGGCCGGGTCGGGGAGAAACAGCAGCGCCGTGCCCGCAACCAACGCCAGAAGCAAATTGGCGCCCGGCCCGGCCAGCGCGATCGCGAGGGCGCTCTTCGAGGAATGCTGGACCGGATGCGGCGAATAAGAGACGTAACCACCCACCTCCGCCTTGTGCGGTAAGCGGCGAAACGAGAGCCGCCTCTTGGGCACGTCATAATGGATGCCCATGACGCAGATGGTGCGCAGCGTTGCACCCCAGCGCACCACCGCCCAGGCATGGCCGAGTTCGTGGATCAGGATGACGAGGAAATTCAGGACGACGATCAGTGCTATAACCGCCCAAAGGTCGAGACGCAGTTCCCTAAGCCCGGCGAAGACGATGAAACTCAGGACCGACTGCACAAGATATGCGAGCTGTCTGATCACCTATCGCCCCGACCAATAATCGAACACCGCCTGCTGCTGCTCCTTTATGAAGCGCGCCGCCGCCGCGCCCTCCCACGGGCCGTGATAGCCGAGCAGCAGCGCCGTGCCGCCGACCCACCAGCCCTGCCCGGGCAGGCGGTCGCTTTCGCGCACGACCAGCACCGCCATGTCGGGCTGACCGTCCGCCGCGCACAACCGGTCGACCTCTTCGAGCGTGCGGCATACCGCGCGCATCTTGGGCCGGGTGAAACGAAAGCCAAGGTCGCCGAGCAGTTCGGAGTAGCTCACGCTGCGCCCTTCGCGCGCCGCTTCGGTCAGGATCGCGCGGATGCGCGGCGCATCGCCGAGCGCGCTTGCATCGGCGGGGACCGGTTGGTCGGCATCGAGGCCGGGATCAAGCGCCACGCTTTTTCACGACCCATGTTTTTTCGGCGGCCAGGGGATGAAGCCCGAGGTGCGCGCGACATAGGCGTCATAGCCCGGCCGCGTGTGCTTCATACCGCGTTCGAGCAGCGCCTTGCCCGACCATTTGGTCAGCGTGAAGGACAGGAACAACGGCCCGATCACGCTTGCCGCCGCGACCCACAGCGCCGCGTCGGCGGCGACGAGCCAGATGCCCCACCAAGTCAGCGCGTCGCCGAAATAATTGGGATGCCGCGTATAGCGCCACAGCCCGGTGTCGAGGATCTTGCCCTGATTGTCGGGGTTGCCGCGAAACCGGTCGAGCTGCCAGTCGCCGACGCTCTCGAATGCGATGCCGGTGAGCGCCGCCACGACCCCGATCCAGCCGATCACCCCGATCTGCGACGCCGGCGATGCCGCGCTTGCAAAAATGCCGATCTGCGCCGGCAGGCTGGTGACGAACAGCAGGGGCGCCTGGGTCAGGAAGACGCTGACCAGCGCGGTCGTTTCCCACCCCCAATGGCGCTTTTTCATGATCCCCGCGATGATCTTTTCGTAACGCGGGTCTTCGCCGCTCCGCCGCCAGCGGACGAACAGGTGGATCGCCAGACGCAGCCCCCACAGCGTCGTCAGCCCGAGCAGCAATTGCGCGCGCAGCCCTTCGTTGCCGACCTGGATCGCGGTGCCCCACGCGAGCAGCACCATGCCGAAAGCCCAAAAGGCATCAATGAAGGACACGTCGCGGATCGACAGCGCGATCAGCCACAGCACACCGATGACCAGGATCAGGCCGAAGAAATTGGTCGCCAACACGATTCCCACGCTCGTCATCGCCGTCTCCTGCCCCTGTTGCGTCCGGTCCTAATCCGCCCCCACGATATCGTCGATCGACTTGACCGCACGCTCCGGAAATTTCGGGATGCAGCTCTTATAGACCTCCAGCACCTTCATCATGTCGGCGCGAAAGTCGCCCGTCGGCCAGATCAGCGGCCCGAGGCCGCCGGTCTTGGTGCCATAATCCATCATGCCGACGACCATCGGCACCTTGGCCGCCATCGCGATCTGGTAGAATCCGGTGCGCCATTTCTTCGCCTTGCCGCGCGTCCCCTCGGGCGCGACCGTCAGCATGAATTCGGCGCGGCGCGCGAATTCATCGACCATCTGCTGCACCGCGTTGCTGGCATTGTGGCGATCGACCGGGATACCGCCCATCTGTTTCATGAAGCCCGCGAGCGGCCATTTGAACAGCGACAATTTGCCCATGAAATGCGCGCGGACCTTCAGGTCGGCGGTCAGGCCGAGGAAGTTGACGAAATCCCAGTTGCTGGTGTGCGGCGCGGCGATGATGATGAAACGCCGCGGTTCGGGCACCTCGCCGACCGCTTTCCAGCCGCGCATCCGGTACATCAGCAACAACAGACGCCGCACGGCGCGCGCCACGAGTCCGGGCGGATGATCCTCGATTTCGGTCACTTATGCTCCTCTTCCCTGAAGGCGGGGATGCGCGAAAGCGGAGTGCCGTGCAAGGGAAACAAGGGGATGGGCGACCATAGGCGCGACACCGGGATCGGCATGGAGCGGACGCAAAAATCCTCCCTGTGGCGAAGCCATGGGGAGGGGGACCGCTTGCGAAGCAAGTGGTGGAGGGGCCAGCGACGGTGCGTTATCGCCCCTCCGTCAGCGCTCCGCGCTGCCACCTCCCCATCGCTGCGCGACAGGGAGGATCAAGGACACGTCGCTGACGCCCCCCCAAAAAACCGCTTTCCTAATAAATCCCGCCATGATCTACCCTGTCGGATGACGGCGCCATCTGCCTCTTGCACCTTCGCACCCGGCTCCCCCAACGCACCACCGCTTAAAGCGACAAAGGAGACATTCCGGACGCGTGTGTGCGTATACTTTGTCTCCTTAAGGCCCGGGCGGCCCGCCAATCGGCCTTGCGGGGCTTCGCGCTTTCTGCTCCCTTCGCATGCGAAGGGAATTTCGATGATCAAGAAAATCTGGCTGCCGGTCCTGTCGGCGCTCGCGCTCTCGACGCCCGCCGCGGCGCAAGAGGCGCGCCCGGACCAGCTCGCCTTTCGCGAGATTTTCAAGGAGCTGATCGAAACCAACACGACGCTGTCGTCGGGCAGTTGCACCCTCGCCGCCGAGCGCATGGCGACAAGGATGAAGGCGGCGGGTTTTCCGGGCGACCAGCTCACCCTTTTCGCCACCCCCGAACATCCGAAGGAAGGCGGCCTCGTCGCCGTCTATCCGGGGACCTCGAAAACCGCGAAGCCGATCCTGGTGATGGCGCACATCGACGTGGTCGAGGCGAAGCGCGAGGATTGGGAGCGCGACCCCTTCACCCTGTTCGAGGAGAATGGCTATTTCTATGGCCGCGGCACGCTCGACGTGAAGTCGCAGGCCGCGGTGTGGGTCGACATGCTGATGCGCTTCCAGCAGGCGGGCTATAAGCCCAAACGCACGATCAAGATGGCGCTGACTTGCGGCGAGGAAAGCAATGGTGCGTTCAACGGGGTCGAGTGGCTCGCCGCCAACAAGCGCGACCTGATCGACGCCGAATTCGCGCTCAACGAAGGCGGCGGCGGCGACAGCGACGGCAAGGGCCGGGTGATCGGCCAGTCGGTGCAGGTCGGCGAAAAGACCTTCGCCAACTTCCGCCTCGAAACGCGCAACCCCGGCGGGCACAGCTCGGCGCCGGTGCCCGCCAATGCGATCTACGAACTCGCCCGCGCGCTGACCAGGATTGAAGAGCATAACTTTCCGGTCGAGATGACCGACGTCACGCGGCGCTATTTTGCCGAGGCCGGCGCCGTTCGCGGCGACGACACCGGCCGGGCGATGGTGGCGCTGGCGAAAGATCCGGCCGACAGGGCGGCCGAGGCGATCGTCAACAAGGACCCGTTCCTGCACAGCAACCTGCGCACCACCTGCGTCGCGACCTTGCTCGACGGTGGTCACGCCCCCAACGCACTGCCGCAGCGGGCGGGCGCGAACATCAACTGCCGCATCTTTCCCGGGCACAGTATCGAATCGATCAAGGACGAACTGGCGAAGGTCATCGGCGACCCCGGCGTCGCCATAACCCAGTTGCCGCCCAAGCGCCCCGCACCGCCCGCGCCGCCGCTCGACCCAAAGGTCATCGGCCCGATGGAAAGGCTGGTCGCCAAATATTGGCCGGGGCTGAAGGTGATCCCGTCGATGGCGAACGGCTATACCGACGCGACCTTCCTCGGCGCGGCGGGCATCCCGACCTATGGCATCCCCGGCATCTGGGGCGATCCCGACGGCAACGGCGTCCACGGCCTCAACGAACGGATCGAGGTGAAATCGCTCTATGTCGGGCGCGACTATATGGTCGATCTGGTGAAGGCCTACGCGGACAAGCCTTGAATCCCGCAAGATATGCTTGTCCACAAACTTGCCGGCCGAGCGATACCAAAGGCGACTTTTAACATTCGAACGATGTGATACTCATTTCCAGGGTCGGTCATGTGGGGGTGATTCGGATGGTTAAAGGGGCGATATTTTGCGCGGTCACGCTGATGGCGTCGCTGACCGTCACAGATGCCGAGGCGATGCAGTCCGGGCAGGAGTGCCGCGTGTCGAGTATTGTCGAGGGCGGCAAGGCGAAAAAGACGACGCTGTGCAAGGATGCGTCGGGACAATGGGTCGCGCGGATGCCCGCGGCGGGCAGTTCGATCGACCCGAATTTCCGCGGCAAGGTCGTCTATGAAGGATCGCTCGAAGGCGTCGAATATCCGAAGCAACGCAACAACCGGCGGGGCGATGTCCTGGGCAATCTGCTTGGCGATGCGCTCAAGCTGAACGGCAAGCCCTATCACGGGACGATCCGCTATGAACTTGAGTTCGACAGCAACCTCGTCAGCGGTACCTGGCGAATGAGCGACGGGCGACGCTCCGCCAACGGCACGGTTTCGGGCACGCGGACGGGCGACCGATGCCAGCTTGTCGACGAAGTGAACGGCACCAGCGTCGGCATCTGCAACGCGGCGTCCCTCGAACTCGCGGGAAAAAGCGCGCCGGGAGCCGCTCAGAAATGGGAATCGAACTCAACGGGTGCCGCGATCGAAATTGTCGATTATGTCGTCCGCGACCGCGAAATGGCCGCGCGCCGCGCCGAAGAGCAGGCTTTGGCCGAACAGAACCGGCTTGCGCAAATTGCCGAGCGCAAGCGATTGAAAGCGGCCTTGCCGCGCGGCGCCGAGGCACGTTATCAGCCGATCCTGGAAAGCGCGGTCAGCGAGGATTCACGCCATTGGGCGATGAACAAATATCGCGGCGGCTCGGTCGATCTGGTCGACACCGAACTCGACAAGCCGACCGGCAAGATGTTCGTCAAAGCCTATTTCAGCTACGCCGACGGTCGTGAAAGCATGGTCGGCGCGATCATGAACGGCAACAAGGTCGAATGTCTGCAATTCGCCGACGAGGGCCGGTGCCGGGGAATTGGCGGGGGCAGCGGCCCCGCGTTGATGGGCGCGCTGATCCAGGGCCTGATGACCCCGCCGGGGGGCGGATCGGGCAGCGGCTATGGCTCCGACGCCGATTATCAGCGGTACGAAACGAATTGCCGTTCGGAGGGCAAGACCCCCGGCAACTGCTGACGCGCCTTAGCCGACGAACGCGCGTTCGATCACGAAATCGCCCGGCGCGGCGTTCGAGCCTTCCCTGAAGCCCAGCGCTTCGAAGCGCGCCTGTAGGTCGCGGATCATCGCCATGCTGCCGCACATCATGATGCGGTCGCTGGACGGGTCGAACGCCGCCGGTCCGGTCAGCGGATGGCTGAACAGCGCGCCATCGTCGATCAGCGCGTCGATGCGCCCCGTGGTACGGAACGGCTCGCGCGTCACCGTCGGCAGATAATGGAATTGCAGCAACGCCTGATCCTGCACCAGCGGATCGCCGGCGAGCTGGCTTTCGAGGTCGTCGCGGAACGCGAGGTCGCCGACCTGACGCACGCAATGGACCAACACGATCTCGTTGAACCGCTCATAAATGTCGGGATCGCGCGCGAGGCTGAGGAAGGGGGCGAGGCCGGTGCCGGTCGACAGCAGGAACAGGCGGCGACCGGGGGTCAGCGCGTCGGCGACCAGCGTGCCCGTCGGCTTGCGCCCGAGATAGACGGGGTCGCCGGGCCGGATCGACTGGAGGCGCGAGGTCAGCGGGCCGTCCGGCACCTTGATCGACAGGAATTCCAGTTCGTCGGCCCAGGCGGGACTGGCGATCGAGTAAGCGCGCAGCAGCGGCCGCCCCTCGCCACCCGGCAGGCCGATCATCACGAACTCGCCCGAACGGAAACGAAAGCTCGACGGGCGGGTGATCGTGAAGCTGAACAGGTGGTCGTTCCAATGGCGGACGCTGCGCACCGCTTCGACGGTCAGCGAGGCGGAGGGGGCCAGCTTGGCCGCGGCGGCGATACGGTCGCTCATCACTTGGATTCCTGATGTGTCTTGGGGGGTGGGGCGGAAAGCGGCGACAGGTCGAAACCCGCCGCACCGAGCGCGGCGACCGCGCTGGTCATGGCCCTGGCGATCGGCGCGGCAACATCGGGCGCGACCAGCAACGTCAAAGTGACGCGCAGCCGCACCGCGTCACCACGCGCGGCGTCGCGCCACAGCCCGATGAGAATGGCCTCATCCTCAGCAATCCGGCCGCAGGCCATCGGCGCGAGCGTCAGGCCTGCGCGTCCGTCGCTCGCCAGCATAGCCATCGCGACGTGGAAATCGGGCAGCGCCATTCTGGCATTCATCCCCGAAAAACCGCGGTGCAGTGCGCGTGGCGGGCATTTGCCCCGCTCCGCCGCCCCGACCCAGCCGCGCATCGCCCACAACAGGAAGCGGCCGCCGTTGCACAGGCTGTCCACGGGGCGGTCGACAAAGGCGTACATAAACTCTCCGGCGCTGGCGATGCACCGGCTCTATATGGTATTGCGAGTCATTTGCAATAAACTTCTTCTACGCGGCACCTTCGCCAACATCCGCCCGCCATCAACACCCCCTTTGCCTTGTGGCGCCAGCCTTGCTATCGCGCCGCGACCATGGCGAATTCGACCGACGATCCCGATAGCAACGCACCCGTTCCCGGAATGACTGACACGCCCTTCGACAGCGCGCTGTCGGAGCGCTACCTCGTCTATGCGTTGTCGACGATCACCGCGCGCTCGCTGCCCGACCTGCGCGACGGGCTGAAGCCCGTCCACCGCCGGCTGCTGTGGGCGATGCGCGCGATGCGGCTCGACCCGTCGCAGGGCTACAAGAAATCGGCGCGCGTCGTCGGCGACGTCATCGGCAAATTCCATCCGCACGGCGACACCGCGGTCTATGACGCGATGGTCCGCCTCGCGCAGGATTTCTCGCTGCGCTATCCGCTCGTCGACGGCCAGGGCAATTTCGGCAATATCGACGGCGATAATGCCGCGGCCTATCGTTACACCGAAGCGCGGCTGACCCGCGTCGCCGTCGACCTGATGCAGGGCCTCGACGAGGGCACCGTCGATTTCAAGCCGACCTATAATGGCGAAGATGAAGAGCCCGAGATCATGCCGGGGCTGTTCCCGAACCTGCTCGCCAATGGCGCGAGCGGGATCGCGGTCGGCATGGCGACGAACATCCCGCCGCACAACGCAGCCGAGGTGATCGACGCGGCGCTGGTGCTGATCGAGAACCCGCGCGCCGAGCTGACCGAACTGCTCGACCATGTGAAGGGCCCCGACTTCCCGACCGGCGGCATCGTCGTCGACAGCCCCGAAACGATCGCGCAGGCCTATGCCACCGGCCGCGGCGGTTTTCGCGTCCGCGCCCGCTTTTCGACCGGTAAGGCCGAGAGCGGCTGGGAACACACGGGGATCGAGAAACAGGCGGGCGGCACCTGGCAGCTCGTCATCAGCGAAATTCCCTATGGCGTCGCCAAGGGCAAGCTGATCGAGCAGATCGCGCAGCTGATCGCCGACAAGAAGCTGCCGATCCTCGAGGACGTCCGCGACGAAAGTGCCGAGGACCTGCGCATCGTCCTCGTCCCCAAGAGCCGCAACGTCGACCCCGATGTGCTGAAGGAAAGCCTGTACCGGCTGACCGATCTCGAAAGCCGCTTCGCGCTCAACCTCAACGTGCTCGACGCGACGCGCACGCCCAAGGTGATGGGGCTGCACCAACTGCTCACCGAATGGCTGCAGCACCAGATCGTCGTGCTCGTCCGCCGCGCGCAGCATCGCATCGCGAAGATCGACGACCGGCTCGAACTGGTCGCGGGCTACATCATCGCCTTTTTGAACCTCGACCGGATCATCGAGATCATCCGCACCGAGGACGAGCCCAAGCCGGTGATGATCGCCGAATTCATCCTGACCGACCGGCAGGCCGAGGCGATCCTCAACATGCGGCTGCGTTCGCTGCGCCGCCTTGAGGAAATGGAGCTGAAACGCGAACAGGCGGATTTGACCGCCGAGCGCGAGGAGCTGACGAAGCTGGTCGAGAGTCCGGCGCGGCAGAAGACGCGGCTGCGCAAGGACCTGGAGAAATTGCGCGCCGTCTATGGCCTCGACACCCTGCTCGGCGCGCGGCGCACGACGATCGCCGAGGCGGCGCCGGCGCGCGATATCCCGCTCGACGCGATGATCGAGAAGGAACCGGTGACAGTCATCCTGTCGAAGCGCGGCTGGATCCGCGCCCAGCGCGCGCATGTCGCGGCCGACCAGTGGGGCGAGTTCAAGTTCAAGGAAGGCGACGAACTCGCCTTTGCGGTCCATGCGCAGACCACCGACAAATTGCTGATCGCGGCGAGCGACGGGCGTTTCTATACCATCGGCGCCGACAAATTGCCCGGCGGGCGCGGCTTCGGCGAGCCGCTGCGGCTGATGGTCGATATCGATCCCGACGCGCGCATCGTCGCGCTGATCCCGGCGAGCGCCGACGGCCGGCTGCTGCTCGCCTCGACCAGCGGGCACGGTTTCGTCGCGCAAATGGGCGAGATCATCGCCGAGACGCGCAAGGGCCGAAACGTCGTCAACCTCAAACCCAAGGCGCAACTCGGCGTCGTGCGGCCGATCGGCGCGGGTGACGACAGCGTCGCGGTGGTCGGCGAGAACCGCAAGCTCGTCGTCTTCCCGCTCGCCGAAGTGCCGGTGATGGCGCGCGGCCAGGGCGTGATGCTGCAACGCTATCGCGACGGCGGGCTGTCCGACGCGGTCGCCTTTGCCTTTGCCGACGGTTTGAGCTGGGCGATGGGCGGCGATACGGGGCGCACGCGCACCGAAACCGACCTGGCGCCGTGGCGGGTAGCGCGCGGCGCGGCGGGGCGGATGCCGCCCACCGGCTTCCCACGGAACAATCGTTTCGGCTGATCGCTTTTCGATGTAGCCGTAAATAGCTTCTTTACCCCCCGCCCCATAGTGTTTGAGCAATGGGGAAAGGTCGCACAAAACCCTCTTTTATGCCTATCGATCGAACCGGCGAGGACCGGCCCCTTCTGTTCGTCGGCTGGATCGACGCATTACCGGTGCCGGCGGCGCTGATCCGGCCGCTCGCGCGCGGCAATTTTCGCCTGCACGCGAGCAACGCCGCCTTCGACCGACTCGCCCTCTCACCCGCCGGTGCGAACGCGCCGATCGAGTTGCGCCGCGCGATCGAACGCGCCGAACAGGCCCCTGATGATACGCAGGAATTTTCCTGCCAGCTGGGCGAGGGCCCGGCGGCGCGCGACCTGCGTGGATCGATCGGGCCGCTGTCGGAAGAATGCGGCGACGACAATCTGTTCCTGCTGACGCTGATCGACCGCACCCAGGAAATGATGACCGAGCGCAATCTGCGCCGCGAGCTGGTGTCGGACAGCCTGACCGGCCTGCCCAACCGCGCCGGATTCGAGGAACTGGTCGAACAGCGAATCGCCGCCGATGGCGAATCGGACCATGCCATCCTGCTGCTGGACCTGGCGCGGTTCAGCCGCATCAACGAACATATCGGGCCGCTGGCGGGCGACGAACTGATCATCACCGTCGCACGTCGGCTGAAGTCGAGCCTGCGCAGCGGCGACATATTGGCGCGCACCGGCGGCGACGAATTCGCCATCTCGTCGCGCATCGCGGGCGGCCGCGCCGATGTGCGCGAGATCGCGCGCCGCATTCGCGGCTGTTTCGATCACCCGTTTCGCATCGGCGAGCTGAAGGTCAGCGTCGACTGCGCGCTCGGCTGCACGATTCAGCCCGCGGCGGACACCGATGTCGCCGACCAGATCCGCCACGCCCAGATCGCCCTGAAGCGCGCCAAGCAGACCGACCGCATCGAGATTTACGAGCCCGAGGCGGCGATGCTGTCCGACAATCGGTTCGGCCTGGAAACCGCCTTGCGCAGTGCGATCGAGGAGGATCGGCTCCACCTCGCCTTCCAGCCGCTGATCGAGCTGGCAACGGGCAAGGTTTCGGGGTTCGAGGCGCTCGCGCGCTGGGACAATGCCGGCAGCCGTTCGATATCGCCGACCGAATTCATCCCCATCGCCGAGGATTCGGGGCTGATCGTCCCGCTCGGCCAATGGGCGATCGCCAAGGCGGCAAGCACCATCGCCGAATGGGATGCCAAGAATGGCGGCGCGCCGGTCGATTGCTATTTTTCCGTCAATGTCTCGGCGATCCAGCTGGTGCGCGACGATGTCGCCGCGGCGGTGCGCCAGGCCCTGGCGTCCAACGGGATCGGCGGCGAGCGGCTGATGATCGAGCTGACCGAAAGCGCGATCATCGGCGATCCCGACCTCGCGCTGTCGGTCCTGAGCGAACTCAAGGCGCTGTCGACGCGCGTCGCGATGGACGATTTCGGCACCGGCTATTCGAACCTCGCTTATCTCCAGCGATTGCCGCTCGACGTGCTCAAGATCGACCGCAGCTTCGTCGAGCATATGGTCGAGGACCGCGACAAAGTCGCCATCGTCCGCACGATCCAGAGCCTGGCCGAAGCGCTGGGCATGAAGACGACCGCCGAAGGAGTCGAGACCGCCGACCAGGCGCGGCTGCTGTCGGCGCTCGGTTGCGATTTCGGGCAGGGCTTCCTGTTCGCGCACCCGATGGTCGCCGACACCGCCTTCGATTATTGGCGTCAGTCGCTAACGCGCCCGATCTTCTGATCGAGCAACGCGGCGACGCGCGCCGCATCGGGGAAATCCTCGGCGACCCATGCCGCTTCGACCGCTTTCAACAGCGCCGCGACTTCGGGTCCGACGGTGACACCCCGCGCGACGATCTCGCCGCCCTTGAGCGGGAGGGTCGGAACGGTCCAGCCCGCCAGCGATTGTGCGGCATCCGCCGCCTCGTCGGATCCCGCGGCAAGCAGATAAGCGTCGGTCGCAGCTTCGATGCCGATCTTGTGCGCAAGCTGGCGCGGGGGCGGCAGCGCGGCAGCGCGATGCGCGGCGAGCGCGGAGAGATGTTTCCGCTGGCGCGACGAGAGGCGGAGTCGGCTCGCGACATCCTCGGCGGTCGGTGCGTCCGGCGGGAGCAAGGCGGAAAGGCGGCGGAATGCCGAAGGGGCCGCGCCGGCAGTGGCTTCATTGGCGAGCAGGCGGTCGAGCGTCGCGGCGAAATCGGGAGCGAGTTCGGGCAGGATCACCCCGAACATGCCGTCGGCCGCCATCTGGCCGACGATGGCGCGCGGATCGGGGAGGCCCAATATCTTGGTGAGTTCGTCGGCGACGCGTTCGCGCGACAGGCTTTTCAGCGACTGGCGCGCGGCGATCACCGCCGCATGGCTGTCGGGGTCGAGTTCGCCCTGTCCGAAGCGCGCCGCGAAGCGGTAGAAGCGCAATATCCGCAAATGATCCTCGGCGATGCGCGTGGCGGCGTCGCCGATGAAGCGGATGCGTCCCGCGTCGAGGTCGGCCAGACCGCCGAAATAATCGTCGACCGCACCGGTCAGCGGGTCGGCATAGAGCGCATTGATCGTGAAATCGCGCCGCGCCGCATCGTCCCGCCAGTCGTCGGCGAAGGCGACCGTCGCGCGGCGGCCGTCGGTCGCGACGTCGCGGCGCAGCGTCGTGATCTCGTGCCGTTCGTGGCTGGCGATCGCGGTGACGGTGCCGTGCGCAATGCCAGTGGGCACGACCTTGATCCCCGCCTTTTCGAGCCGCTGCATGACCTGGTCGGGCATCAGCGGGGTCGCAAGGTCGATGTCGGCGACGGGCAGGCCGAGCAGCGTGTCGCGCACCGCGCCGCCGACGAGCTTCACCGCGCCGCCGCGCGCGACCAGCGCGGTCACGATGCGCCGCAGCCCCTCGCCATGGCGCCATTCGGCGTCGGGCAGCACGGTCATCGGTGCCAGTCCGCCGGCATCCGCCGCGCGAGGTTGATGATGATGCCCGCCGTCACGCCCCAGATCCGCCGTCCCTGCCACATCATGTCATAATAATGCCGATCATGGCCCTGCCAATGCGCATGGTGGAGCGCGTAATTTTCGGGGTCGAACAGGATATCGATCGGCACCTCGAACCAGTCCTCGACCTCGTCGGGATTGGGATCGAGCGGCAGGTCGGGCGGGATTACGCCGAGCACCGGGGTGATATGATAACCGCTGCCCGACCGATAGGCGTCGCAGGTGCCAGCGATCGTCACGTCGCGTCGGTTGAGTCCGATTTCCTCCTCTGCTTCGCGCAGCGCAGCGTCGACCGCGTCGACGTCGCCGGGATCGATCTTGCCGCCCGGAAAGGCGACCTGCCCCGCGTGGCTGCGCAGCCATTGCGGGCGCTGGGTCAGGATGATGCCGGGTTCGGGGCGGTCGGTGAAGGCAATGAGCACCGCGGCATCGCGCAGCGTCGGCGTACCGAGATAGGTTTCGTCCTCATCCTCGCCGGGGAGCAGATTGTCGAGCGCGGCGCGCAGCTTGTCGGAGAGCATCAGGCGGCCACCAGCGCGAAGCGCGCGCCATTCGACCAGATCGCGGGTGGATCGTCGCCCTCGACGAGCGCGAGGTCGGCGATCTCATAATAAAGCGCGCGATCGACGCGTGCTTCGAGGCCATTGCCGAGGGCGCCGCGAACGTGGAGGCGCGGGTCGGGATTGTCGGGGTCGGTGCCGAAGCTCAAGGGATGGTCGGGACCCGCCATCACCAGGTCGTCGGTGTCGAGGCGGAAGACCAGCTTGCGGTCCTTGCCAGCGCCTTCGCTCTTCATCTCGACCGCGCGGAAGGGCATGTCCTCGACCGCGATGACGAGCTTTTCGGCGGGCGTGACGAGGACGTGGCTGCCGTCGGGTTCGCGGCGCAGGATCGTCGAGAAAAGCCTGATCATCGCGGGGCGGTTGATGCGTCCGCCCTCATGATACCAGCTGCCGTCGGTGCGGATTTCCATCGCGCTGTCGCCGCTGCGCTCGGGGTGCCATTGCTCGACCGGCGGCAATTTGCGCGCCGCGAGCAGTTCGGCCGCCTCGGTCAGCGACAGCTGCGCGAAATCCTTGGGGAGCGATGGCGCGGGGGTTACCATGGCGCCCCAACCTTCGCGGGAAAAAGCGGCGAAAAACCGCGCAACTTCATTCGCGATGCGCGTTCGGGATAGCGAAGGGCCGACAGGAGCACCGGCACGAAAACCCCGGAAAACTGCGCAACTTCATTCACGATGCGCGTTCCGGGGCGATCTCCCGCAAAAGACGTCAGGGGCCGACCGCGTTTCACCGCCATGGTCCCCGGCTTTCGCCGGCGAGCCGCGCGAAGCCGATTCAGAGAAATGGCGGAAAACTGCGCAACTTCATTCGCAAATCGCGGTCGAGAGGGGAGGCAGGGAATCATCGAAAAAACGCTAAGCGAGCGGGATAATGTAGGACAGCGTTTTTTGCGCCTAGCGCGGGCCGATCATCCCTGCGCCGGTCGGCAGGCCGTGCCCGTTCACCGCGCGCGCGAGCAGGCGACGCTTTTCATAGGGGCCTGGCAAATCCCACGCCCCGGTCGCATCGGCGGTGAAGCCGAAGAAGCGGCCGTAATATTCGGGGTCGCCGATCATCATCAGTCCGCTGTCGGCTTCGGTCTCCGCCGCCTCCAGCATATGGGCCATCAGCGTACGGCCATGACCGGTGCGCTGGAGGTCGGGGCGCACCGCGACGGGGCCGACCATGACGAGCGGGGTCGCGGCGCCAACGGCGTCGACATGCGCGACGGGCCAGCACTGGATCGTGCCGACCAGCGCGCCATCCTCGACCGCCGCGAAGCTCAAAGCCGGCACCGCATCCATGCCCTGACGGATGCGATAGGCGGTTCGTCCAAAGCGGTCCGCCCCGAATGCGGCGTCGAGGATATCCTCGACCGCCGACGGTGCAATATCCGACAATGGAAGTAACTCGACCAACGTGCGCCCTTTCGCTAATGCGGCGGCGCTTTAGGGTCCGGGGTCGGCGATGGAAAGCCGAATGTCGCCCCGGCCGAACAGGAATTTCTTGTGACCGATACATTGTGGCTGGAGGTGGACGGGCTGACCGTCCAGGTGCTGACCGGCATTTATTCCGAAGAAACCCATTTGCCGCAGCCGCTGCGTATTTCGGTGCGCGCCAAGCTGGCGATGGCCGATCATTATGATCCGACGACGCCGCTCAGCCGGTCGAAGAACTATATGCACCTGAAATTCGCGGCGACCGAGGGGCTGCCCAAGGATGTGCATTTCGTGCTGATCGAAAGCGTCGCCGACCATATCATCGACACCCTGTTCCTGCAGGACGACAAGGTCGAGGCGGTCGAGGTCAAGATCGTCAAGCTGGCGATCGCCGAGGAAGGCGAACAGATCGGCATCACGATGCGGCGAACCCGGCCGGGTTTGGGCAAATGACGCAAAAGCTGGCGCTGGTGACGGGTGGCATCCACCGCGTCGGCGCCGCGATTTCGGCGCGGCTGGCGCGTGAAGGCTATGCGCTGGCGCTGCACAAGCGCACCGCTGCGGAGGCCGACCCGGTGCTGGCCGAGGCGCTGACCGAGACGGGAGCGGTGAGCCACCGCTTCGCCGCCGACCTGTCCGATCCGGCTGCGGTCGATGCGCTGGTGCCGGCGGTGATCGAGAAATTCGGCCGCGCGCCCGACCTGCTGGTCAACAATGCGGCGCATTTCGCCGAGGGCGAATGGACCGACCTGTCGGCGGCGGCGCTCGCCGCGATGATGCAGGTCAATCTGTCCGCGCCGGTGATGCTCGCCAAGGCGCTCGTCGCCGCGAGCGAAGGGCGGCGCCCCGCGATCGTCAACATCGTCGACCAGCGCGTCGTCCACCCGGTGCCCGACCAGATCGCGTACAGCCTGTCGAAATCGGCCTTGTGGCAGGCGACGGCGACGCTGGCGGTCGCGTTCGGCGGCCGCGCACGCGTCAACGCGGTGGCGCCGGGACTGACGATGGCGACCGGCGATTATTCGGCGCCGCAGGTCGAGCGGCTCGGCAAACGCATGCCGCTCGGCGCGCTGCCGACGCCGGGGCAGATTGCCGATGCGGTGATGTATCTTGCGCGCGCCGAGGCGGTGACGGGGCAGACGATCTTCGTCGACGGCGGCGCGCATCTGGCGCCGATGGCGCGCGATTTTGTCGCACTGGAGCGGGATTGATATCCCCTATGTCGTCATCCCGGACTTGATCCGGGATCCCGCTTTTTGACGGCATCGACCGGTTTCGATCTCAAGCGGGACCCCGGATCAAGTCCGGGGTGACGATGAAGAGGAACGCTGCCAATCCCGCTCAATAAATATGCACCGCCTTGGTGACCAGATAGCCATCAAGCCCTTCGGGGCCGCTCTCGCTGCCGAAGCCCGATTGCTTGATGCCGCCGAACGGCATGTCGAGGGTCGAGATGACGAAGCTGTTCACCCCGACCATGCCGCTTTCGATGCTGTCGACGATGCGGTTGATGCGGCGGCCATTTTCAGTGAAGGCGAAGGCGGCAAGGCCGAAGGGCAGCCGGTTCGCCTGCTCCAGCGCCTCTTCCTCGGTTCCGAACGGGCGGATCAATGCCATCGGGCCAAAAGGTTCGATGTTCATTGCATCGGCCTCGACCGGGACGTCGGCGATCGCGGTCGGCTGGAAGAAATAGCCGTTGCCGGTCGCCTCGCCGCCGGCGATGACGCGCGCGCCCTTCGCCCTGGCGTCGGCGACCAAAGCCTCCAGCGCGGGCACGCGGCGCGCGTTGGCGAGCGGGCCCATTTGCGTATCGGCGTCGAGACCGCTGCCGATCTTCACCTTCGCGGTGCGCTCGGCGAAACCCTTGACGAAGGCGTCGTAAATGCCCTGCTGGACATAGAAGCGCGTCGGCGAAATGCACACCTGTCCGGCGTTGCGGAATTTCTGCCACACGACCTTGTCGAGCGTCGCCTCGAGATCGCAATCGTCGAAGATCAGCACCGGCGCGTGGCCGCCGAGTTCCATGGTGATACGCTGAACATTGTCCGCGGCAAGCTTCATCAGATGTTTTCCGACCGCGGTCGAACCGGTGAAGCTGACCTTGCGGATCACGGGGCTGGCCAGCAGGTGCCGGCTGATCATGTCGGGATCGCCATAAACGAGCTGGACGGCATCGCCGGGGATGCCGGCATCGATCAGGCAGCGCATGATCGCGCTGGTGCAGCCCGGGGTTTCCTCGGGCGCCTTGGCGATCACGACGCAACCCGCGGCGAGCGCGGGGGCGATCTTCTTGACCATCAGATTGACCGGGAAATTCCACGGGCTGAAACCCGCGACGGGGCCGATCGGATGCCTGGTAACCATCGCGCGCTGTCCGGCCGGACGCTGCAGCACGCGGCCTTCGATGCGCTTGCCCTGTTCGGCGAAATAGGCGAGCAGCCCCGCCGCCGACAGCACTTCGCCCCGCGCCTCGGCGATCGGCTTGCCCTGTTCGAGCGTCAGCAGTGTGGCGATATGGTCGACGCGTTCGCGGATGATCCCGGCCGCCTTGTGCATCAGCGCGGCGCGCTCGTCGGGGGTCTTGGCGCGCCAGCTCGGCCAGCCGCGGTCGGCGGCGGCGAGCGCTTCGTCGAGGTCGGCGGCGGTCGCCACCGGCAGCTCGGCGATCGTGCCCGCGGTCGCGGGGTTATAGACCGGCCGCGCTTCGCGCCCCTCGCCGCTTCGCCAGGCACCGGCAATGAAAAGCTGAAGGTCGGCGTCGTAGGTGGCGGTGTCGGTCATGGGGGACTTTCTAACTATTCCGTTCGCATCGAGCGAAGTCGAGATGCCTCTCGCGCTGCGCCGGCGTGTCTCGACTTCGCTCGACACGAACGGGATGGGGGTTGGTCAGATGCGCCCCATATAGGCCGCCTCAGCGATAGTTAAAGCTGATGCTGATGCGTTCGCCCTTGCCCGTGTGCGGCATGACCTCGTGGCGCAGCCAGCTTTCCCACAGGAAGACGCGCCCCGCCGCCGGTTCGGCGTAGACGAAGGGCAACAGATGCTCGGGCGCATCGTCGGTGCGGCCGGGGGCGGCCATCAGCATCGCGAGACGCGGATCCTCGAGCTTGAGCGCGCCCGATCCCGGCGGGACCGCGACGTAAAAGGTCCCCGACACGATGCTGTGCGGGTGGATATGGCCGCTGTGGGTGCCGCCGGGTTTCAGGATATTGACCCACAGGCTGTCGAGTTTGAGCGGCTTGGCGAGGTCGAAATGCGCCGCTTTGGCGAAGGCTTTGACCTCCTTGTCGAGCAGTTTTTTCAGGTCATGAAAAGCCGGATCGCGCTCGGGCAGGTCGCCGAGGCTCGCGTAGCTGGTGTAGCCCCTATAGCCATGGTCGCGGCTCCAGCGCCGCCCCGCGCCGTCCTCTTCGGCGAACAGCCGGCTGCTTCCCTCCAGCTCTTCGAGCAGGTCCGCCGAACCGATGTCGGCTTCGTAGAAAATACTGGCGAAGAGCGAACGAACGGGCATGATGCGCGCAAAGCACAGCAGCAAAGCACACGCAAGGGAGACGAGGATGGCCGAGTTTGAATTGATCGCGAGCGGATTGCGCTTTCCCGAGGCGCCGGTCGTGATGGACGACGGCAGCGTCATCGTCGTCGAGATCGAGCGCGGATGCATCACGCGCTGCTGGCCCGGCGACAGGAAGGAAGTGATCGCAACCCCCGGCGGCGGTCCCAACGGCCTCGCGATCGGTCCCGATGGCAAGCTATATTGCTGCAACAACGGCGGCTTCAACTATGTCGAATCGAACGGCTATCTGGCGCCGCACGGCATCGCGAGCGACTATTCGGGCGGCCGGATCGAACGCATCGACATCGACACCGGCGCGGTCGAGATATTGTACAAATCGGGCGACAACGGGGTCGTGCTGCGCGGCCCCAACGACATCATGTTCGATGCGCATGGCGGCTTCTGGTTCACCGACCATGGCAAGATCGATTACAGCAAGCGGAGCCACGACATCGTCGGCATCTTTTACGCCAAGGCCGACGGCAGCTTTATCGAAGAGGTCATCTTCCCGTCGAACAACCCCAATGGCGTCGGCCTGTCGCCCGACGGCAGCATACTCTATGCTGCCGAAACCTACACCTGCCGCCTGATGAAGTTCAACATCGTCGCGCCGGGCAAGGTCGCCGCCGACGCGGGGCCGGGCGGCCCCGGCATCCCGCTCTATCGCCCCGCCGGCTATAAATTCTTCGACAGCCTCGCGATGGAGGCGTCGGGCAACATCTGCGTAGCGACGATCGGCGAATGCGGGATTTCGGTGGTGTCGCCGGCGGGCGAGCTGGTCGAATTCGTCGCGACCGACGACATTTTCACCACCAATATTGCGTTCGGCGGACCCGACCGGCAGGATGCCTATCTGACGCTGTCGGGCAGCGGACGGCTGGTGAAGACCCGCTGGGCGCGGCCGGGGCTGCAGCTGCAATATTAGGGCCAGAAGCGGGAAACGCATGCACGAGGAAACCCACGCGGTCACGCGGATCGGCTGGCTGCGCGCCGCGATCCTCGGTGCCAATGACGGGATAGTGTCGACCGCCAGCCTGATCGCCGGGGTCGCGGCGGCGGGCGCCTCGGCCTCGTCGATCCTCGTCACCGGCACCGCGGGGCTCGTCGCGGGCGCGATGTCGATGGCGGCGGGCGAATATGTGTCGGTGAGTTCGCAGGGCGATGCCGAGAAAGCCGACGTCGAGCTCGAAAAGCGCCACCTTGCCGCCGATCCCGAGTTCGAGCTGGAGGAGTTGACGCAAATCTACGAGCAGCGCGGTCTCGACCGCGCGCTCGCGCAACAGGTCGCGGCGCAACTGACCGCGCACGACGCGCTCGACACGCATCTGCGCGACGAACTCGGCATGTCGCGCGAGATGGCGGCGCGGCCGATCCAGGCGGCGGCCGCCTCCGCCGCGAGCTTTACCGTCGGCGCCGCGCTGCCGCTGGCGACCGTATTTTTCGACCGCGGCGCATCGCTTCCGTGGACTGTCTCGGCGGCGTCACTGCTCTTCCTCGCGCTGCTCGGCGCATTGGGCGCCCGGGCGGGCAATGCGCCGATGCTGCGCCCGGTGGTCCGCGTCACCTTCTGGGGCGCGATGGCGATGGCGGCGACGATCGCGATCGGGTCGCTGTTCGGCGCGGTGGCGGCCTAACGCGCGAGCAGCCACTCGCGCAGCGCGACCGCATTGTTCCGCTCCTCGCTCTTCGCGGCATAGAGCAATGTCACGGGACCCGCCTTCGCGGCGGCATCGAGGGTGAACAGCGCCGCTTTCACCGCCTCGTCGTCGCCGTCGAGCTCGGCAAAATAGCCATGGCGGAACGCATCCCACGCCTCATCCGAATCGGCGGTCGCATGATGAAAGCGTTCGCGCAGATCGTCGCTGGGCGACAGCGGCTTCAGCCAGGCGGCGAGCGCGGCCTTCTCCTTCGACACCCCGCGCGGCCACAGCCGATCGACGAGGAAGCGGAGGCCGTCGCCCGGCCCGACCGGTTCGTAAATGCGTTTCACCGCGATTGTCAGGGGCGCTGTCATCTGTATGACTATCGACCATCCCGCGTTCGCGGGCAAGCAGCCGGAGGGGTCCGCACATGAATGAAACCGGATGGGCGATCGACATCGATCGCGACGATATTGCGCGTGCCGCGCTTGTGGCCGATCCGACCGCACCGCTGGCGCCGGGACAGGTCCGCGTGCGCGTCGACAGCTATGCGATGACCGCGAACAACATCACCTATGCGGTGTTCGGCAAGCCCGCCGGGCTGTTCGGCAACGACCAGGGCTATTGGGATTTCTTTGCCGAGCGAGACACGCCGGGCCGCCTGCCGGTGTGGGGATTCGCGACCGTCACCGAGAGCGCCGCCGACGGCATCGCGGTCGGCGAGACTTTCTATGGCTATTATCCGATGGCGAGCCATGCCGTGCTCAATGTCGGCAACGCCGGTCCCGGCGGCTTCACCGACGTGACGCCGCGCCGCACCACCCTGCCCCCGATCTATAACCAGTATCAGCGGATCGGCGCGCTGCCAGACTATCGCGCCGCGGACCATGATTATTGGCCGGTGTTCCGCCCGCTGTTCCTGACCGGCTGGTTGATCGCCGACCAGTTCGAGGATGAGGGCGACTATGGCGTGCAGCAGATCCTGATCGCGAGCGCGTCGAGCAAGACCGCGATCGGCCTCGGCTTTTCGCTCGCGCAGCGCGGCGGGCATCGCCCCGAAACGATCGGGCTGACCAGCGCCGCCAATGTCGACGCTCTCGCCGCGCAAGGCATCTACGACCGCGTGATCAGCTATGACCAGATCATGACGCTCAACGCCGCGACGCCCGCCGCGCTCGTCGACATGGCGGGCAATGGCGCGGTGACGCGCGTCGTGCACAGCCATTTCGGCGGCCAGTTGCAGGCGTCGATCATCGTCGGCAAGTCGCACTGGGACGCGCAGGCCGATGTCGAGGGGCTGCCCGGCCCCGAACGCCAGGGATTCTTCGCCCCCGGCCGCAGCCAGAAACGCATCGCCGACTGGGGCGGTCCGGCGTTCGGGCGGAAGATCGCCGAAGCCTGGCTGGCGTTCATGGACGTCGCACCGCGACTCGCGACGATCGACAAGCGCCACGGCGGCGAAGCGGCGCTTGCCGCCTATCGCGAAATGCTGTCGGGCGACGCCGACCCGAAGGCGGGCATCCTGGTCTTGCCCGCCTGATCCGATCCGCGGCTCCGCCCGTCGATTGGCGGTGCGGGGCCGCCGCTTTTCGTGTATGAAAAGGCCCCCGCCGTCGCGGGGCCAGAACAGAAACGCCGGTCGCTGCAACGGGCGTCTTTCGAAATTCGTCGCTCGCCAAGTCCGAACAATCCCGATCATGGGGGATGGAGGGCGACATGGGTAGTTTTCTCGAAGATCTGGCGCTGAAGGCGATCACCGCGGTGGCCGGCCGCAGCGGAGTCAATGAATTCCTGATCGACAAGCTGGTCGACGGCGCGCGCAACCGCCCGCATCCGTGGAGCACGCGCTATGATTATATCTGCTGGGACGGGCTGACCGACCGCAGTTACAATGCGCGGCTGCTGCCGGCGAACCGTTATCCCGATGCCGAAGCGATGCGCAGCCGGCGACCGCCCGAAAACAGCGTCGCGGCGCTGTTCGCTCCCGGCCCGCAAGGCCAGCGCCCCTGCGCCAAATCGACCTGCCTGTTTCCGGCCTTTGCCCAATATCTGACCGACGGCTTTATCCGCACCCAGTTGTCGAACGACGACGCGCTGACCAACCGGCGGCGCACGACGAGCAATCACGAGATCGACCTGAGCGCGCTCTATGGCCGTACCCGGCGCCAGACCGATGTGTTGCGGCTGCGCAGCGAAACCGCGGGGCACAAGGGCCGGCTCAAGACCCAGACGGTCGGCGGCGAGGAGTGGCCGCCCTTCCTCTATCGCGACGACGGCAGCATCGACCCGCATTTCCTGGCCGACGACGGCAGCCAGATTCTCGACCCGCCGCTCGGACTCGATCATGCCACGCCCGAAGGGAAAAAATCGCTGTTCGCGGTGGGCGGCGACCGCGCCAATGCCTCGCCGCAGGTGACGATGGTCAACACGCTGTTCCTGCGCGAACATAACCGGCTGGCGGCGATGCTCGACGCACAGAACCCCGGCTGGGACGACGAGCGCGTGTTCCAGATCGCGCGCAACATCCTGATCTTCATGTTCATCAAGATCGTGGTCGAGGAATATATCAACCACATCAACACATCGGCCTTCCGCTTTCGCGCCGATCCGGAGGTCGCGTGGGAAGCCGACTGGAATCGCCCCAATTGGATGACCGCCGAGTTCAGCCTGCTCTATCGCTGGCATTCGCTGGTGCCCGAAAACCTCGTCTGGGACGGCGCGACGCTGCCGGGTGCCGGCCTGTTGCTCGACAACCGGCTGGTGCTGCGCGACGGGCTGGCGACCTCGTTCGCCGAGATTTCGGCGAACAACGCCATGCAGATCGGGCTCCACAATTCGGCGAGCTTCCTGATCCGGGCCGAGACCAAGGCGGTCGAACAGGCACGCGTAAACCATATCGACGGCTATAACGCCTATCGCGCCGCGATGGGGCTCGACCGGGCCGAAAGCTTTCGCGACATCGTCGGCAAGAGCAAGAATGCCGCCGAGGATGCGCGCCGCAAGGCCCTCGCGAGCGAGCTGGAGGCGCTTTACGGGACGCCCGACAATGTCGAATTCTATGTCGGCCTGTTCGCCGAGCCGGTGGGTCACAATGGCCCGCTGCCCGACCTGATCCTGGCGATGGTGGCGATGGACGCCTTTTCGCAGGCGCTGACCAACCCGCTGCTCAGCCGCCATGTCTATGGCGATCCGGCGAACCGCGAACTGGCCTTTACCGCCAAGGGACTCGAAGCGATCGAGGCGACCCGCACGCTGCGCGACATATTGACGCGCAACGCCCGCGGGCTCGGCGAGCGCTTCGTCGGAATGACGCGGCGCGACTGGCGGCGCGACTGAGGCGAGCGATCGGCGAATGGCGGTTTGACGCGGCGGGCAAATTTCGCTCTAGCCGCGCCATGTCCATCACCACCGTCATCTTCGACTTCGGCGGCGTCATCACCGCGTCCCCCTTTGAGGCTTTCAACCGGCTCGAGGCCGAGCGCGGGCTGCCGCACGATTTCGTGCGGCGGGTCAATGCGGCCAACCCCGACGACAATGCCTGGGCGAAGTTCGAGCGCGCCGAAATCGACGCCGCGACCTTCGACACGATGTTCGCGGACGAGGCCCGCGCGCTGGGGCATGAATTGGAAGGCAGCGCGGTGCTAGCGGTCATCGCGGGGGCGGTGCGGCCCGACATGGTGACGGCGCTCGACACGCTGAAGGCGAAGGGCTTTCGCATCGGGTGCATCACCAACAACGTCCCCGGCGGCAAGATGGGGATCAAGGGCGCCGGCATGACGCGCAGCGAGCAAGCCGCGCAGGAAGTCGCGCGCATCATGGCGCGCTTCGAGCATGTCATCGAATCGAGCAAGGCCGGCGTGCGCAAACCCGACCCCGCCATCTATCTGATGATGTGCGAAACGCTGGGCGTCGAACCCGGCGAATGCGTCTATCTCGACGACCTCGGCATCAACTGCAAACCGGCGGCGGCGCTCGGCATGCACGCGATCAAGGTGACGAGCGGCGAACAGGCGCTCGCCGACCTGTCAGCGGTGCTGGGGATCGCGCTGCCCTGACGCGTCAGTGGGCGAGCAGCAGCGCGATGCGCCCGCTCGTCACCAGATAGCGCGTCACCCCGCCGAACAGCGTCTCGCGCAGCCGGCTGCGGCCGAAGGCGCCCATGACGATCAGCCCCGCCCCCATGTCGAGCGCGGCACCCTCGAGCCTCTCTTCGACCGACAGCGTCCCGCGCGGGATGACCCGCGCCCCGGCATGGATGTCGTGGCGCGAGAGATAGGCGAGCGCATCGGTCGCGGGCAGCCTTCCGTCATCTTCGCCGACGCCAACCAGTTCGACCCGCCGTCCGGCGAGCAGCGGGAGCGCGGCGCGCAGCGCGTGCGCCGCCTCGGGACTGCCGTTCCAGGCGACCATCGCGGGCGCATCGAGATCGAGCGTCGCCGCGTCGCGCGGCAGCGCCAGCACCGGCGCGCTGATCGCCAGCGCAAGGTCGCCGGCGAGCAGGCCAGGTTCCTTCCAGCGATCGTGCCCGGCGCCCGGCAGGCTGACGATCGCGAGGTCGGCGAAGGTCGCCGCCGCCGCGAGCGACGCCGCGATATCGCCGTCGGCGGCGGCGATGTCCCACGGCACATCTTCCTTCGCCAGCCGCGCCGACAGCGCCGCGTCGAGCGCGGCATCGTCGAGCTGCGCCTTCGCCATCGCCTCGGTGGCGAGATAGGTACCGCCGAACGGATCGACCGCGATGAATTGCTGGAACGGCGTCGCGATCATCAGCGTGACATGCGCGCGCTGTCGCCGCGCGATGGCGAGTGCGGTCTGCAACCGCCCTTCATTCGCGCTATCATGATCGGCGTGGACGAGAATCGAACGCATCGGGACCTCCTGTGCTGATGGGGTCCCTCTTGGCGTCAGCCGGATGCCCCATCATTGACCGGGGTCAAATTTGCGCCGGCGATGCGCAATTGCGCCGCTTCGTCGAAAATGCGAGTCAGCACCGGCTCGGTATCGGCGACGCGCATCGCGACCTGGAATTCGACCGGCGCGAGCGCGGGCAGCCCCGCGAGTTCGACCAGCGCCCCCTCGGCCATCGCGCCGCGCACCATCGGTTCGGGAAAGATGCCAACGCCGCCGCCCGCCCGCGCGATGTCGATCATCATCCGCGCATTGTTGCAGAGGTTGAGCGATTTCTGTGCGATGCGCGACGACCGGATCGCCTCGCGCATCCGGCCGTGGATCGGCGAATGGCTGGCAAGCGACCAGACGGGCACCAAGGCGCCTTCACGCCCTTCGGCAAAGGCCGCGGCGGTGGCGGGACTCGCCAGCCAGACCAGCGCGACCTCGCCGATCGGCCGCGTCTTGAGCGCCGGATGCGCGACCGGCCCGGCGGCGAAGGCGATGTCGGTGCGCCCGGTGAGCAATTGCTGGATCAGGTTCGCGGTGAGGTCGATCTCGATCTCCAGCCCGACCCCCGGCATCTGGTCCTTGAGTGCCGCGACGAAGGGCGGCAGGCAGCTTGCCGCCGCGATCTCGCCCGCGCCGATCCGCACCACCCCGCTCGCCTCGGCAAAACCGCCCGAGCCGAGCAACGCGCGCTGCATGTCGCGCAGCAGCGGATCGCAATCGCGCACCAGCTTGCGCCCCGCCGCGGTCAGCGACATGCCGCGCCCGTCGCGCCGGAACAGGGTGGCCCCCATCCGCTGCTCCAGCTCGCGCATGCGCGCCGACACCGCCGGCTGGGTCGTGTTCAGACGCTCGGCCGCCGCCGAAAAGGTTCCCAGCCGGTCGATCCACAGCAGGGTTTCGAGATGGTAGAGCGAGATGCGACTGATAGACATCATTTATGCATAGCGGAAAATTAGAATAATTAGAATTGATGGATCAAATGCGCCAATGTCGGCGCCGATCACCCATCAAGGAGGCTGTTTCATGGGGAACAAGCGCTATTCCGACGCCGCCGCCGCACTCGAAGGACTGCTCTTCGACGGCATGCAGATTTGTGCGGGCGGCTTCGGCCTTTGCGGCATTCCCGAACGGCTGATCGACGCGATCCGCGACGCGGGCACCAAAGACCTGACGATCGCCAGCAACAACGCCGGCATCGACGGCGAAGGGCTCGGCAAGCTGCTGCGCACCAGGCAGGTCCGGAAGATGATCAGCAGCTATGTCGGCGAGAACAAGGAGTTCGAGCGGCAATATCTGGCCGGCGAACTCGAAGTCGAATTCTGTCCGCAGGGCACGCTCGCCGAACGCTGCCGCGCGGGCGGCGCGGGCATCCCCGGCTTCTACACCAAGACCGGCGTCGGCACGCTCGTCGCCGAGGGCAAGGAAGTGAAGAATTTCGACGGTCAGGACTATATCCTCGAACGCGGTATCTTTGCCGACCTCGCGATCATCAAGGGATGGAAGGCCGACGAGAGCGGCAACCTCATCTTCCGCAAGACCGCGCGCAACTTCAACCAGCCAATGGCGACCGCGGCGAAAATCTGCGTCGCCGAGGTCGAAGAGATCGTGCCGACCGGCAGCCTCGACCCCGACGCGATCCACCTGCCCGGCATCTATGTGAAGCGGATGATCGTCGGCGCGCCGTACGACAAGAAGATCGAGTTCCGCACCGTTCGTCCGCGCGAGACGGCGTGATGTTTGGCAAACGAAATGATCAACCCGCTGGCGCGATAGATTTGGCGGGTGCGGATCTCAAAGACGCAATCGAAGTCATTCGAGCATTCCTGCCGGGGCAGGAACAGATTGTTGGCGGGATTTACATTGACCCTCCCGCGTCATTGCAACCCTTTGGTTTCGGAATTTTGTTGGCGGATTTGGTCCATCACGCTGCCAATGCCTATGCCTACAAATTTGATTTGGACGCCGACCAAGTCCGGTATGCAATCTCCAGCGGTCTGCACGCCGAGTTGGCTTCGCCGACGGAAAACGTGAAGCAAGTGACTCCGGAGACGGACCAGTGAAAATGGGTGCGATCCTTTGCTCGCTGCTCCTTGCTGGCTGTGCGAGCGCTCCGGCAGGGGTGACGACGGCTCCGGCGCCCCCGGCGCCAGCCGAAGCGGCCAAGCCGCCGGTCGCGCTGCAATATCTTTATGGCTCGCCCGAGGCAGCGGTTGCGGTGCGTGCGACCAATGCGCGGATCGCCGACTATGGCGTGGAACGGATCAAGCAGCGGCCGAAGGACAGCGTCGTCCTTGCGCCCGGCGCGGGCGTCGATGCCCCGGCGTTCGAGCCGTGCGGCGACAAACCCTTTGCCGCGGTGTTCGACGCCGACGAGACGTTGATCTGGAACCTGGGGCCGATGCGCCATTTCGCCGAGACGGGCACCAGCTTCGACCCGAAGGTCTGGGACCAGTGGGAAAAGAGCGGCGCGGGCAAGGCGGTGGCGATGCCGGGCACGGTCGAGATGGTGAACGCCCTGCGCGCCGCGGGAATCACCGTGATCGCCAACACAAACCGCAGCGCCGCCAATGCCAAGGGCAGCGCGGATACGCTGCGTGCCGCCGGGCTTGGCGCGTTCAAGCATGGCGAGACCTTGTTCCTGATGGGCGACGACGCCGGCGGATCGAGCAAGGATGGCCGCCGCGCGGCGATCGCGGCGAAATATTGCGTCATCATCCTCGGCGGCGACCAGCTCGGCGACTTCAGCCAGCAGTTCAACGCCAAGGACCTGCCCGCCGGGCAGCGCATGGCGCTCGCGACCAGCGCGGGCGCCACCGCACTCTGGGACAAGGGCTGGTTCCTTTTTCCCAACCCCGTCTATGGCCCCTGGGAAAAACTGGGCTGGGACGACGCCTTCCCCTCCGACAAGAAATGGGAGCCGAAATAATGGCCTGGACGCGTGATGATATGGCGGCGCGCGCCGCGAAGGAACTGCAGGACGGCTATTACGTCAACCTGGGGATCGGCATCCCGACTTTGGTTGCGAACCATATCCCAGCGGGGATGACGGTGACGCTGCAGTCGGAGAATGGCATGCTCGGCATCGGGCCCTTCCCGCTGGAAGGCGACGAGGACGCCGACCTGATCAACGCGGGCAAGCAGACGATCAGCGAGCTGCCGCAAACGGCCTATTTCAGTTCGGCCGACAGTTTCGCGATGATCCGCGGCGGGCATATCGACCTGACCGTGCTCGGCGCGATGGAAATCGCCGAAAATGGCGACATCGCCAACTGGATGATCCCGGGCAAGATGATCAAGGGCATGGGCGGCGCGATGGACCTCGTCGCCGGGGTCAAGAAGATCATCGTCGTGATGGAACACAATGCCAAGGACGGCAGCCCCAAGTTCATCCCGGCCTGTACCCTGCCGCTGACCGGACAGAATGTCGTCGACATGATCATCACCGACCTCGCGGTGTTCAAACGCGACGACCATGACAGCCCGTTCCGGCTGATCGAACTCGCGCCGGGGGTGACGGCCGAGGACGTCGCCGAAAAGACGACGGCGCATTATATTGCATGATGTCGCGGCGGGTCCCGGCTCTGCCTGGCTGATCGTCGGCGGGTGGCTGTCGGTTCTGGCCGCGCTGCTGCACATCACCTGCATCTTCGGCGGCCCCGACTGGTATCGGTTCTTCGGCGCCGGCGAGGGCATGGCGCGCGCCGCCGCGCGCGGCGACTGGACGCCGACGCTGATCACGCTGGGGATTGCCGCCGTGCTGATGGTCTGGGCCGCCTATGCTTTTTCGGGCGCCGGGTCGCTTCCGCGCCTGCCGCTGCTGCGGACGGGGCTGATCGTCATCACCGGCATCTACCTGCTGCGCGGGCTGGTCTTTGTGCCCCTCCACCTGTGGCGGCCGCAGCATAGCGACAGTTTCGCGATCTGGTCTTCGCTGATCGTGATGGTCTATGGCGCGGTTTACGCGGTCGGGACGTTCAAGGCCTGGCGCCATCTGGCACCGTGAGCCGCTGCGGGGGTGACGGCGGGGGAAGTCGCCGCTAAGACGACAGCCAAATATAAGGTCGCCATTCAGTCACGAGTCCATGAAGCGCTTTTTCCTTGTTCTGATAGCCCTCGCCGTGCTCGGCTCGGCGGGCTGGTTTGGCCTTGGTGCCTCTGGTGGCAGCCACACGCTTGCCAGCATCCCGATCCCGATGGCAGCCCCTGAGAACCTGCCCGACACGCCGGCGGAATGGCGCGGGCGGATCGACTATCGCGCGCTCGACAAGCAATTGACCGAGCTGGCGCAGCGGCCCGAAATGGCCGGGCTGGCGGTGGCGGTGGTCGAAGACGGCAAGCTGAGCTTCGTGCGCGCCTATGGCGTCGCCGACCGCTCGACCGGCGCGCCGGCCACGCTGCAGACCCTGTTCCGCTGGGCCTCGGTTTCCAAGACCGCGACGGGCGCGATGGCCGCCGCGATGGCCCGCGACGGCCGGATCGATCTGGACCGTCCGGTCGGCGCTTCGCACGCATCGCTGCGCCTGCCCGGCGGCGCCGAAGCGCGGATCACGCTCGCCGATGTGCTGGCGCAGCGCACCGGCCTCACCAAAAACGCCTATGACGAGAAACTGGAAGAAGGGCAGGACCCGGCATTGCTGCGCGCCAGCCTTGCCACAGCGCCGCTGCAATGCGAACCCGGCACCTGCCACACCTATCAGAACATCGCCTTCGATACCGCGAGCGAGATATTGGGGCGCGCTGCGGACAAGCCGTTCGGCAAGGCGGTCGAGGACCGGTTTTTCCTGCCCCTCGGCATGGTCAGCGCGGGTTACGGGATGGCGCGGCTGACCGGCGCGAAGGATTGGGCGAGGCCGCATGGCAACGGCCATGTCCGGCCGGTCAAGGAGGCCTATTGGCGCGTTCCCGCCGCCGCGGGGGTCGAGAGCGATATCGTCGATTTCGCCACATGGATGCAGGCGATGATGGGTGCCCGCCCCGAGGTGCTGCCGGCCGCAACGTTGCAGATCGCCCACCGCCCGCGCGTCGGCACCGCGCGGCTCTATGGCGGCGCCCTGCGTCAGGCCACGAATGAGGCATCCTATGGCCTCGGCTGGCGGAACTTCACCTATGAGGGCCACCGGCTCGAAGGCCATTCGGGGGCGGTCTCGGGTTATCGCGCGACGATGATCTTCGAACCGGCGACGCGGACGGGCGTCGTGGCGCTGTGGAACAGCGATTTCGGTTTCCCCTTCCGCATCCCCTTCGCAGCGATCGACAGCTATCACAAGCGCGCGGGCGCCAACTGGCTCGACCTCAGCGAACTGCCCCAACAGGGCGGCGCCGCGGCCAAGGCACGCCCGATTGCCGAGGAAACAAAGGGATAATCGTCCCGAACCGGCAGGGCAATCGAGGGCTGGCGGCGCCTCTGGCACCGCGCTAGGACTATGGTCTTGGGCGCCGAATCATCCTTGACCGCGCAACGCCACACCGCCGTCGGCACCGATGCCAGGCGGCCCCCCTTTCACATCTGGCTGGTCAAGCCGACGCGCTACGACGACGACGGCTATCCGCTGCAATGGTGGCGGTCGATCATCCCATCGAACTCGCTCGCCTGCCTGACCGGGATCATCGAGGATGCGCTGGCACGCGGCGTGCTCGCGGACCGCGAGGTGCGCATCGAGGTGGTCGACGAGATCCACAGCAAGGTCGACGCCGCGAAGATCGCCCGCTCGATCCGCCGCGCCGGGGGCGGGTTTGTCGGGCTGGTCGGGGTGCAGTCGAACCAGTTCCCCCGCGCGCTCGACCTCGCGCGCGACTTCCGGTCGGGCGGGGTGCAGGTCGCGATCGGCGGCTTCCATGTCTCAGGCTGCCTGTCGATGCTGAAGGCGATGCCGCCCGAACTGGTCGAGGCGCAGGACCTCGGCGTCTCCTTCTTCGCCGGCGAGGCCGAGGAGGGCCGGATCGACGAGGTGCTGGTCGATGCCGCAAACGGTGCGATGAAGCCCGTCTATAACTGGCTCGGCAAGACCCCGCATCTCGAGGGCGCGCCGCTGCCGCTCCTCCCCAAGGCGCAGGTCGACCGCAACATCAATCGTTACGCCAGCTTCGACCTCGGCCGCGGCTGCCCGTTCGAATGCAGTTTCTGCACCATCATCAACGTGCAGGGGCGCAAGAGCCGGTTCCGCACCCCCGACGACCTTGAGGCGATCGTCCGCGCCAACGCCGCGCAGGGCGTGTCGCGCTTCTTTCTGACCGACGATAATTTCGCGCGCAATCGTCACTGGGAGCCTTTGCTCGATCGGCTGATCGCCTTGCAGGACGAAGGACTGGGCGTCCGCATGGCGATCCAGGTCGACACCCTCGCGCACCGCATCGACGGCTTCATCGACAAATGCGTCGCCGCGGGCGCCGACCAGATTTTCATCGGGCTGGAAAATATCAATCCCGACAATCTGGAGGCCGCGAAGAAGCGCCAGAACCGCGTCGAGGAATATCGCGAGATGTTCCTCGCGTGGAAACGCCACCCGGTGGTGATCACCTGCGGCTATATCATCGGTTTCCCGAACGACAGCTATGCGTCGGTGATGCACGATATCGAGATGCTCAAGGAAGAGCTTCCCGTCGACACGCTCTATCTGAATTACCTGACCCCGCTGCCGGGCAGCGAGGACCATCGCCGTCTGGTCGACACCGGCGCATGGATGGACCCCGATCTCAACAAATATGACCTCAACCACCGCGTCACCCACCATCCGACGATGAGCGACGAGGAATGGGAGCGCGCCTATCGCGACGCGCACCGCAGCTTTTACAGCTGGGATCATATGGAGCGCATATTGCGCCGCATGGCCGCGCTCGGTTCGAACAAGAAAAAGACGACGGTCAACCGCCTGCTTGCCTATCGCGAGGCGGTGCGGCTGGAGGGCGTCGCCAAGCTTGAGTCGGGCTATGTGCGGATCAAGCGGCGGACCCAGCGGCGTCCCGGCCTGCCGCGCGAAAATGTCTTTGCCTTCTGGACCGGCTATGGCGCGCACCTGGTCCACGCGCTCGGCGGCAGCCTGGTCACCTATGCGAGGCTTTACCGGATGATGCGGCGGATCGTCACCGATCCCGACCGCTTCGCCTATCGCGACCGCGCGATCAGCGCCGATACCGGCGACGGTGCCTCGCCGCTAATCGCCGACACCCGCGCCACCGATCATTCGCAACGCCGCACCGCGCGCGCCAAAGCCGCCTGACATGCGCGTCCTGCTCACCGGATCGACCGGCTGGCTTGGCCGCTATCTGGCGCCGATGCTGCGCGGCGCGGGGCATCAAGTCGTCGGCCTCGACATCGTCCCCGGCGACGACACCCAGATCGTCGGCACCGTCGCCGACCGCGCGCTGGTCGACCGGATCTTCGCGGACCACGGCATCGAGGCGGTCATTCACGCCGGGGCGCTGCACAAGCCCGATATCGTGCGATACCCGCGCCAGGCGTTTGTCGATGTCAACGTCAGCGGCACACTGAACCTGATCGAGGCCGCGGTTGCGGCAGGCAACGACCGGTTCCTCTTCACGTCGACCACTTCGCTGATGGTGCGCGCCGATGTGCGCGACGGCGCCGGCGCGGCGGGCGCGTGGTGGATGGACGAGGATTTCGCACCGGTCGAACCGCGCAACATCTATGGCATCACCAAGCTTGCCGCCGAACAGGCGTGCCGGCTGGTCCACCGCGAGCACGGTATCGCCGCCCTGATCCTGCGCACCGGGCGCTTCTTTCCCGAGGATGACGACACGCTCGCGGTGCCGGGCGGCCTCAACCTCAAGGCGAACGAGTTGCTCAACCGCCGCCTGACCGTCGAGGATGCCGCCGCCGCGCATCTTGTCGCGCTCGAACGTGCGCCCGCTATCGGCTGCGACACCTTCATCCTGTCAGCGCCGCCGCCCTTCGCCCGCGACGAGGCCGCGGACCTCGCCCGCGATGCACGCGCGGTGATCGCGCGCCACCATCCACAGGCCGAAGCGCTCTATGCCGCGCGCGGCTGGGTGCTGCCCGAGCGGATCGACCGCGTCTACGACCCGTCGCGCGCCGAGCGGCGGCTGGGCTGGCGGGCGAGCACCGATTTCGGCAGCGTGCTGGCGGCGCTCGCCGACGGGGCGCCGCTGCCCTTTGCCCACGACCCCCATTACACCTCGCCGATCGTCGCGCAGCGCCGCCACCGGCGCGCGGACGATCTTTGCACCAACTGACGTGTGGGGTCCCAAATCCGCACGACCGAAAAGCGCAGCGCGGCTGTTCGCAATTCGATGGTGCTGCGGCGATTCCTTCGCTAGCAACGCGGTCCATTGTGCCATGCAGAAACGGCGGGAGTTAGGGCGGGATGACAGCGTCGCAGGCCGATGAACGCAAAGCCGTCAACTATTACCATGGTCTCGACACGATCCGCCTCATCTGTGCGGCGGTCGTTGCGATCGGCCACCATTATTCCAATTTCCAGATCTTTGAATCCGAGCGTTATAATCGCCTGATTTCATCGGGATGGGACATATTGTGGAACGGGCCCGCCGCGGTCATCGTGTTCTTCATCATCTCGGGCTTCGTCATCCACGCCCCCTATCACCAGGGGAAGAGCTTCAGCACCGGCGAGTTCTACGTCAAACGGTCGATCCGCATCGTGCTGCCGTCGATCGCCTTCATGATCGCCTTCGTGTTTCCCGATATCGGCCAGATCACCGAGGTGAGCTGGAAGGCGACGGTGCTGTGGAGCCTGATCTGCGAGCTGATCTATTATTTCCTCTATCCGTTGCTCGTCCGCTTCAACGGCCGGATGCATATCCCGCTCGCCATCTCGTGCGTCGTCACCATCCTGATCTATTATGTCTACGCCGATGTCTTCGTCGACAACCGCAATTATCGCGCGCTCGGCTATGGCACCTTCCTCGTGGGCTTTCCCTGCTGGCTCGCGGGTTGCTGGCTGGCGGAGAATCTGCATCGCTTCGGCCGGCTTTCGGCGCTGTGGATCAACGCGACGCGCGTCGGCATCTTCGCGATGGCGGTCGTCTTCAAGCTCGCGAAGACGCAGTTGGTCGGTTTCGGCCTCTTCACCTCCTCGGCCTTCATCCTCAACATCTTCGCGATCTTCGCGACCTTCTGGCTCGGCTTCGAACTGGTGCGGATGCTCGACCGGTCGGGCCCCGCCCCATTCGACCGCATGGGCCGCGCCACCTTCAGCCTCTACCTTGTCCATCCGGTCGCGATGCGACTGTTCGAGGGCGGCGACCATGGCGTCGTGTCGCTGCTGCTCTATCTGGTGGTGACCGGCGTCATGACCTATGTCTTTTTCCTGCTGTGCGAACGCCCGAGCCACCGGCTCGCGCATAAGCTCGGCAACCGGCTGGTCGGCCGCGCGCCGACCGAACGGCAGACCGCGGGCACCGCGGCCGCCGGCGACTGAACGACGGAACCCGACATGAGCGACTATTGCCTGATCACCGCCAACCGCAACTATTCGAGCTGGTCGCTGCGGCCGTGGATGCTGATGCGGGGGCTCGGCATCGTCTTCGAGGACCGGATCGAGCCTTTCGCGCAGCCGGTCAATTACGACGCCTTTCGCAGCTTTTCGCCGACCGGACAGGTTCCGGCGCTGCTCCACGAGGGGCGGACGATCTACGACTCGCTGGGCATCGCGCTCTATCTCGCCGACCGGCACGACGCGGTGTGGCCGGCGGATCCCGATGCACGCGCCTGGGCGCAGTGCGCGGCGGCCGAAATGCACAGCGGCTTTGCGGCGCTGCGTAACGATTGCACGATGAACGTCGGCGTGCGCGTGACCCCGAAGCCGATGTCGGACGCGCTGAAAGCCAATGTCACGCGCATCCGCGAAGTGTTCGAACAGGGGCTCGCCCGCTTCGGCGGACCATGGCTCGCGGGGTCGCAATTTTCGGCGGTCGATGCCTTTTTCGCGCCGGTCGCCTTTCGAATCCGCACCTATGGCCTCGACGTCGGCGCCGGACAGGCGTGGGTGGACCATATCCTCGCCCATCCTGCGATGCGCGACTGGGAAGAACAGGCGCTCGCCGAAAGCTGGCGCGAGGAAAGCCATGAGGAGGAACTGGCGGCGGCGGGGTCGATCATCGCCGATTATCGCACCGCCTAGTCGGCCAGCGCCTCGCGGACGACCGCGATCCCGGCCTCACGCTGCACCTTGAGTTCTGCCTTGAGCTTCGCCGGGTCGCGCGCGAAGACGAAGCCGAAGCTGACCCCGCCTTCCTTGCCGATCGTCGCGTGGTGGAGCTTGTGCGCCTGCACCAAGCGCTTGGCATAGCCACGGCGCGGAACCCAGCGGAAAGTGCGCTGGTGGACAAGCCCGTCGTGAACGAGCGTGTAGATGATGCCATAGAAAAGCACGCCGAGGCCGATCCACGTCCCCGGCTCCCACGCCGAGCCGCCCATGATCATCGGGCTGCCCGCCGCGAACATCGATATGCTGAGCGCGGCGCCGAAGAGCGCGAACAGGTCATTCTTTTCGAGCAATTTATCATGCGGTTCGTGATGGTCGCGGTGCCAGGCCCAGCCGAAACCGTGCATGATATATTTGTGGCTGGCCCAGGCGACGCCCTCCATCGCCACGACGGTGGCAAGGACGAGCATGAGGATGGCGAGCGGCGACATGGCGCGATCATAGGCCGATTATGCCAGCCACACCATCATCTCCTCGTCACCCCGGACTTGATCCGGGGTCCCGCTTGTCCACGTCGCAAAGCGGGATGCCGGATCAAGTCCGGCATGACGAAGGGAGAATCAGAGCGCACGACCGAAAATTGCGTTTTGGATCGCCACTCGCTTGCATTGTTGTCCGGGGGGCTTAAGTGAACCGCATGACTCGGCCCCGCACCCTCTATGAGAAAATCTGGGACGCGCATGTCGTCGAACAGCGCCCCGATGGTACCGCCCTGATCTTCATCGACCGTCACCTCGTCCATGAAGTCACCAGCCCGCAGGCCTTCGCGGGGCTACGCGCGAGCGGCCGCGCGGTGCGTCGCCCCGACCTGACGCTGGCGGTGCCCGATCACAACCTGCCTACCACGGCACGGCTCGACGCAGCGGGCCACAGGCTGCCGATCGCCGACGCCGAAAGCGCCGCGCAGCTCGCGGCGCTCGAAAAGAACGCGCCCGAATATGGCATCCGCTATATCGACGCGACCGCACCCGAGCAGGGCATCGTCCATGTCGTAGGGCCCGAACAGGGATTCTCGCTGCCCGGCACGACGATCGTCTGCGGCGACAGCCACACCGCCTGCCACGGCGGCATCGGCGCGCTGGCATTCGGCATCGGGACGAGCGAGGTCGAGCATGTGCTCGCGACGCAGACGCTGCTGCTGCAACCGGCGAAAACGATGGAAGTGCGCGTCGAGGGTGAGGTCGGCCCTGGCATCAGCGCCAAGGACATCATCCTCCACATCACCGGCACCATCGGCGCCGCGGGCGGCACCGGCCATGTCATCGAATATACCGGCAGCGCGATCCGCGCGCTGAGCATCGAGGGGCGGCTGACGGTCAGCAATATGGCGATCGAGGGCGGCGCGCGCGCCGGGCTGATCGCGCCCGACGAGGTTACCTTCGAATATCTGAAGGGCCGCCCCTATGCACCCAAGGGCGCCGACTGGGACGCGGCGGTCGAATATTGGAAGAGCCTCGCGACCGATGCGGGAGCGACCTACGACAAGGTCGTGGTGATCGACGCCGCCGACATCGCGCCGAGCGTGACCTGGGGCACCAGCCCCGAGGATGTCGTGCCGATCACCGGGGTCGTCCCCGACCCCGCGAGCTTCGCCGATCCGTCGAAGCAGGCGGCAGCGGCGAAATCGCTCGCCTATATGGGCCTCACCCCCGGCACGCGGATGCAGGATGTGCCGGTCGAAAATATCTTCATCGGCAGCTGCACCAACAGCCGCATCGAGGACATGCGCGCCGCCGCGGCGGTGATCAAGGGCCGCAAGAAGGCCGACAATGTCAAATGGGCGATCGTCGTCCCCGGTTCGGGGCTGGTGAAGGCGCAGGCCGAGGCCGAGGGACTCGACCGCATCTTCACCGACGCGGGGCTCGAGTGGCGCGAACCCGGCTGTTCGGCGTGCCTCGCGATGAACCCCGACAAGGTGCCCGCGGGCGAGCGCTGCGCCAGCACGAGCAACCGCAATTTCGTCGGCCGCCAGGGTCCGGGCAGCCGCACCCACCTCGTCAGCCCCGCGATGGCGGCGGCGGCGGCGGTGACCGGCAAGCTCACCGATGTGCGGGAACTGATGGCATGACCCCGCTGAACGAGGTCGATGGCCGCGCGATTCCGTTCGGGCTGAAGAATGTCGATACCGACGTCATCATCCCCGCGCACTGGCTGAAGGGCACGACGCGCGAGGGCATGGGCCGCGGCGCGTTCGAGGCGATCCGCAAGGACCCCGACAACCTTTTCGACAGCGCCGAATATAAAGGCGCGCCGATCCTGATCGCGGGCGACAATTTCGGCTGCGGGTCGAGCCGCGAACATGCGGCATGGGCATTGGGCGACCTTGGCATTCGCGTCGTGATCGCGCCGTCCTACTCGGACATCTTCTCGGGCAATGCGGTGAAGAATGGCATCCTCCCCGTCGTGCTGCCGCAGGCGGCGATCGACCGGTTGATGGAGGTCGCGCTGACCGATCCGGTGCATGTCGACCTCGAAAACCAGACGGTGACGACCCAGTTTCAGGACCGCTTCGCCTTCGAGATCGACCCGTTCCGCAAGATGTGCCTGCTCGAAGGGCTCGACGAGATTTCGATCACCGAAAAGAGCGACGCCGCGATCGGCGACTATGAGAAAAAACTGGCGCAGGACCGGCCCTGGCTGCAACCTTCGCTGTAACACCCCTGTGAGGAGAAGATGATGAAGGCTCTCTTGTCGACCGCCACCGGCGGCCCCGAAACGCTGGCCATCGGCGAACTGCCGCGCCCGAGTGCCGGTGCCGGCCAGATCGTGATCGACGTGAAGGCCTGTGCGGTCAACTTCCCCGACGTATTGATCATCGAGGACAAATATCAGTTCAAGCCCGAACGCCCCTTTGCGCCAGGCGGCGAGGTCGCAGGACTCGTGGCCGAGGTCGGCGAGGGCGTGACCGACTTCAAGGTCGGCGACCGCGTGATCGCGGGCTGCGGTAACGGCGGCATGGCCGAGGCGATCGCGGTTTCGGTGCATAATGTCTATCATTTGCCCGACGGGCATGACTTCGCCGAAGGGGCCTCGCTGCTGATGACCTATGGCACCAGCATCCATGCGCTGGTCGATCGCGGGCATATCAAGGAAGGCGACACCTTGCTCGTCCTCGGCGCCTCGGGCGGGGTCGGCATCGCGGCGGTGGAACTGGGCAAGGCGTTCGGCGCGCGCGTCGTCGCGGGGGTGTCGAGCGAGGACAAGGCCGAGATCGCACGGGCCGCCGGCGCCGACGAAGTCGTCGTCTATGGCCGCCAGCCGTTCGACAAGGACCAGTCGAAGGACCTCGCGAACAAGTTCAAGGAGGCCGTGGGGCCGAACGGTGCGAACCTCGTCTATGACGCGGTCGGCGGCGACTATGCCGAACCCGCGCTGCGCTCGATCGCGTGGGAAGGCCGCTATCTCGTCGTCGGTTTCCCTGCGGGTATCCCGCGCCTGCCGCTCAACCTCACGCTGCTCAAGAGCTGCGACGTCGCCGGCGTCTTCTGGGGCGCCTTCGTCGCACGCGAACCCGTGCGCAACCGCGGCAATATCGCGCGGCTGTTCGCGCTATGGGCGCAGGGCAAGATCAAGCCGCGGGTCACCGGCACCTATGCCCTTGCCGACGGCGGCAAGGCGATCGCCAAGCTTGGCGACCGCAGCGCGGTCGGCAAGCTGGTCGTGACCATCTGAAATATCGCCCCGAGCCGGCGCTGACCGAAGCGCTGCGTGCGCTGGCGGCGAGCGGACGGCTTGCGGTGCGCGTCACCCCCGGCGCGAGCCGCGACACGGTGACGATCGCGGACGACACCGTGCACCTGCGCGTCACCGCGCCGCCCGCCGATGGCGCCGCGAACGCAGCGGTGCTGCGACTGCTCGCCGCCGCGCTCGACGTCGCGCCGCGCAACCTGTCACTGCTGCGCGGCGCGAGCGCCCGGATCAAGCTGATCGGGATCGCGCCGGACTGATCGCGATCGATTTTTTGCGGGTTAACGCTTTGTCAGTGGCTCCCGGCTATTGAGCAGGGTGTGACACTAGCGCTTCGAGCGCGTTAGACAGGGCAGGGAAGATGGCGACTCGCCGTTCGATCGGGGAAGATACCGCTGCGGGCATCGCGAATATTTCGCGCACCCGCCGCGCGCAGCTTGTTGCCGAGTTCGAAGGCGATCTGGGCATCGATTACAAAGCCCGCGCCAAAGCGATCGCCGACGCGCACCGCTGGCAGGTGATCAAGACGATCATCGTGTGGACGATCGCGCTGATGTTCTTCCTGATCGCGTGCCAGAAACTCTGGATCATGGGCCAGGCGGTCGACGAACCCTTCTCCGACCTTAATTTCTTCCATGGGTGGTTTGGGGGATAGCCTCGGCGCGCGAAAATGGCGCCGCTGGACGCTGTTACCAAAATTTGGTACCATCGCCGCATGGCAGCGAAAAACACCTCGGTCGCCTTGGGCGAACCTTTCATCGAATTCGCCCGCAACAAGGTCGAATCGGGCGAGTTCGCGACGACCAGCGAGGTCGTGCGCGAGGCGATGCGGCGTTATATCGCTTATGACGACGGGGTCGCGGCGTTGCGGCGCGAGATACAGAAGGGCATCGATAGCGGACCGGCCCGCCCCTTCGATTGGGACGCCTTCATGGAGCGGAAGTTCGGCCCCGCAAGCGATGCGTAGCATCGTCGTCCGCCCCGAGGCGGAAGTCGACATCGAAGACATCGCGGATCACACCATCGCACAATGGGGCGCCGACCAAGCCCGCCACTATCTCGGCGATCTCCGCCGAACCATCGAGCGCCTTGCGGTGGATGGATTACGACGCCCGGAAGAAGCGGACGTCTTTCCGGGCCTGAGACGAGCGCGGAGCGGGCACCATTTCATATTCTATCTGATCGACGACGAGCGGGTCGATGTGATCAGGGTGTTGCATGAGCGGCGGGATGTGATGCGGCAATTGCAAGGTTGAGCGCGAGGCAGACCATCAAGCGAAGGGGTCCGAAACATCCTCCTTTCGGGCCTCCACCTGCGGATTGTCTCCATAAGAAATATGCCGCGATCGATGCTCATGAACTCGCGCAGCCGCGATGCCTTCAGGCGACGCGACCATTTCCAAAGGTCGCCGCATGAGTCGGACCAGGCAGCATGAGTATAAAGCGTTTCCAGATGCTCGGCGACGTGCTCGATCGACGAAACATCATAACGATCTTGTCACCATCAACGGCGGGGTTGCTGCCCTTCCAACGAACGACCCACCGCTTCTGGCACTTGCTCAATAAACCCGCGCCTTCGGCTTGATATATTCGGCGTCGTCGGTGAGCGTATATTCGTGGACCGGGCGGTAGTCGAGGCGGACGCCGCCGCCCTTGCCGCCCCAGCCGTCGAACCAGCTGATGCTGTGCTTCATCCAGTTCGGATCGTCGCGGTTCGGGAAATCCTCGTGCGCGTGGGCGCCGCGGCTTTCCTTGCGGTTGAACGCCGAATGCATCGTCACCGTCGCCTGGCTGATCAGATTGTCGAGCTCGAGCGTTTCGATGAGGTCGGTGTTCCAGATCAGGCTGCGGTCGGTGACGCCGATGTCGTTCATCCGCTGATAGGTCTTGGCGAGCTTGTCCTTGCCCTCGGCCATCAGTTCGTCGGTGCGGAACACCGCGGCGTGCATCGACATCGCGCGCTGCATTTCGTCGCGGACGACCGCGGTCGGCGAGCCGCCATTGGCGTTGCGGAAATGATCGAGACGGCCGAGCGCGAGGTCGGCGCTGTCCTTGGGCAGCGCGGCCTGCGCGGCGCCGGGCTTGATGATGTCGCGCAGCCGGTGGCCGGTGGCGCGGCCGAACACGACAAGGTCGATCAGGCTGTTCGAGCCGAGGCGGTTCGCGCCGTGGACCGACACGCACGCCGCTTCGCCGACCGCGAACAGGCCGGGGACCACGGTATCGGGATTGCCGTCCTTCAGCGTCACGACTTCGCCATGATAGTTACAGGGAATGCCGCCCATATTGTAATGGACCGTCGGCACGACCGGCAGCGGCTGGCGGGTCAGGTCGACGCCGGCGAAAATCTTGCCGCTCTCGGTAATCCCGGGCAGGCGCTCGGCGAGCACCGCGGGATCGATATGGTCGAGGTGCAGGTAGATATGGTCCTTGTGCGGACCGACGCCGCGGCCTTCGCGGATTTCGAGCGCCATCGAACGCGACACGACGTCGCGCGACGCGAGGTCCTTCGCGGAAGGGGCATAGCGTTCCATGAAACGCTCGCCTTCGCTGTTGGTGAGGTACCCGCCCTCGCCGCGTGCGCCTTCGGTGATCAGCACGCCGGCGCCATAGATGCCGGTCGGGTGGAACTGGACAAATTCCATGTCCTGCAATGGCAGGCCGGCGCGCAGCACCATGCCGCCACCGTCGCCGGTGCAGGTGTGCGCCGAGGTCGCGGTGAAATAGGCGCGGCCATAGCCGCCGGTCGCGAGCACGACGGCCTGCGAGCGGAAGCGGTGGATGCTGCCATCCTCCATGCACAGCGCGATCACGCCGCGGCACACGCCGTCTTCCATGATCAGGTCGAGCGCGAAATATTCGACGAAGAAGTCAGCGTCATATTTCAGCGACTGCTGATAGAGCGCGTGGAGCATTGCATGGCCGGTGCGGTCGGCCGCGGCGCAGGTGCGTTGCACCGGCGGGCCTTCGCCCATATTCTGCATATGGCCGCCGAACGGGCGCTGGTAGATGGTGCCGTCCTGGTTGCGCGAGAAGGGCACGCCGGCGTGCTCGAGTTCGTAGACCGCCTGCGGCGCTTCGCGAACCATATATTCGATCGCGTCCTGGTCACCCAGCCAGTCGGACCCCTTGACGGTGTCGTACATGTGCCAGGTCCAGTGGTCGGGCGAATTGTTGCCGAGGCTGGCGGCGATGCCGCCCTGCGCCGCGACGGTGTGGCTGCGCGTCGGGAACACCTTGGTGATGCAGGCGGTCTTGAGTCCCGCCTCGGCGCTGCCCATCGTGGCGCGCAGGCCCGACCCGCCGGCGCCGACGACGACGGTGTCATAGATATGGTCGATGATCTTGTAAGCTTCGGTCATGTCACATGCCCCCCGGGCCGAGCGCCATGGGCGCCAGTGCGATGCGGGCGATCGTGAAGATCCCGAATGCGGCGCCGCCGATGGCGTAGAAATTGAGCGCGACGAGCGCGAGCAGACGCGTCGCTTCGCCGTGGACATAGTCCTCGATCAGCACCTGCAGCCCGAGGCGCAGATGGACGAAGATGCTGACCACGAGCAGGATGAGCGCGAGCGCGACCATCGGCTGTGACGCCCAGCGATGCACCGCGGCGAAATCGCCGAGGTTCAGGCGCAGGAGCGAGACGACGAGGAAGCCGACGAGCAGCAGATTGCCGAGCGCGGTCAACCGCGCCTGCAGCCAGTGGTGCGAACCATGCTGGGCCGAGCCGAGGCCGCGAACCTTGCCGAGATGCGTGCCGTTGCCCATCAGAGTGCGCTCCCCAATATATAGAGCCAGGTCGCGGCGGTCGCGAAGACGCCCGCAGCGATCACCACGGTCGACCACAGCTTGTTGGTCTTGAGTTCATAACCCGCACCGGCGTCGAGGACGAAGTGGCGGAGGCCCGAAAACATATGCTGGAAAAAGGCCCAGGTCAGCCCGACCAGCACGACCTTGCCCAGGATGTTGGTGATCGTGTGGAAGATGCCGGCATCGGGGTTGGGGTCGTGCCAGACGCAGGCGACGAACGCCGCATAGGCCTCGGGCCCCGCCGCGATGGCGTAGAGCCACCAGAGGAACATGCTCGCGCCGACGATCGCCAACCCGTCCCCGCTCGCGCGGTGGAGGATCGAGACCGTCATCGCGGGTCCCCATTTATAAACCTGCAAATGCGGCGAGAGCGGCCTGCCGCTCGGTTCGTTGCCAGCCATATCAGCCCCGTTTCTGACTCTAATCGGTCGATGGGCGCCGGTTTAGCGCCATGGCCGCGATATGCAATTGCTTAGGAGCCTTTGTTGCACGGCGCGGGAATATTTGCGACCCGGCCGCCGTTAGAGCCGGAGAAACGGTGATCGGCAAGGGCAAAAAGGGGCCGATGTTCATCCAATCGCCAGCCCGCTCCGACGATTGACCGGAATCGAGCCATGTCAGGCAAAACCCGTCTGAGCACCCTTTGTGTCGAGCAAAGTCGGGACATCCATCTGCAGCGCACGACCTCGGGGTGTCTCGACTTCGCTCGACACGAACGGGAATGGGAGATGGCCCTCTCCCAACCCGGCAGCAGAAGTCATATCTGAAGCTTGTTCAGCCCCGCCTAAAGGAGGGCGCCTTACTTGATCTTCCCGCGGTTGGCGTAGAGCAGCGCGGCGAGCACCGCCGCCGAGCCGATGCCGATGCCGGCCGCGGCTGCGGCGGTTTTCCAGCCGGCCTTCTTGCCGGTTCCTGTCGCTTCCTTGTCGGCGGCCTCGGTCGCCTCGGCGGCTTCCTTTTGCGCCTGAAGTTCGCGGGCGGCGCGCAGGACTTCGTTTTCGCTTTCTTCGCCGGTGCCGGTTTCGGGGAGGTCTTCGCTGGGGGTCATTTTAGTCTCAAGTCCTTGTTGTCACAGCAGTGCCTGCTCCACAGGCACATAGTCCGTCCCGACCGCTTCGGCTACGGCTTCGAACGTCACCTTACCATTCCAGACGTTGAGTCCCTGCGCAAGATGCACGTCGCGTTTCAGCGCCTCTTTCCAGCCCAGGTCGGCGATGCGCAGCGCGTGCGGCAAGGTGACGTTGTTGAGCGCATAGGTGCTGGTGCGCGCGACCGCGCCGGGCATGTTGGCGACCGCATAATGGACGATGCCGTCGACGACATAGGTCGGGTCGGCGTGGGTCGTCGCATGGCTGGTTTCGAAGCAGCCGCCCTGGTCGATCGCGACGTCGACGAGCACCGAACCCGGGCGCATCGTGCCGAGCATGTCGCGGGTGACCAACTTAGGAGCCTCGGCGCCGGGGATCAGCACCGCGCCGATGACAAGGTCGGCCTCGGCGACGCATTCGGCGAGGTTGGCGCGATTCGAGAAGCGCGTCTTGGCACGCGCCTCGAAAAAGGTGCCGACGCGTTCGAGTACTTCGGGATCGCGATCGAGGATGGTGACGTCGGCGCCGAGCCCCGCCGCCATCTGCGCCGCGTTGAAGCCGACGACGCCGCCGCCGATGATGCAGACCTTGCCCGGCGCCACACCCGGCACGCCGCCGAGCAGCACGCCGCGGCCGCCGTGCGCCTTTTCGAGCGCGGTCGCGCCGGCCTGGATCGACATCCGGCCCGCGACCTGGCTCATCGGTTTCAGCAGCGGCAGGCCGCCGTGCGGGCTGGTGACGGTTTCGTAGGCGATGCACACCGCGCCCGACGCCATCAGGTCGCGCGTCTGGTCGGGGTCGGGGGCGAGATGGAGATAGGTGTAAAGGATCTGCCCGGGGCGGAGCATCGCGCGCTCGACGGGCTGGGGCTCCTTGACCTTCACGACCATGTCGCAGGTCGCGAAGATTTCCTCGGCGGTCTGGACGATCTCGGCACCCGCCTCGACATAATAGCGGTCGTGCGCGCCGATGCCTTCGCCGGCGCCGGTCTGCACGAGCACGCGGTGACCGTGGACGTGGAGCTCGCGCGCGCTTTCTGGGGTCAGGCCGACGCGATATTCGTGATTCTTGATTTCCTTGGGGGTGCCGATGATCATGCGTCGCTCTCCAATGCCGGGTGGCCGCCGATCGCCCCTCGCGTTGCCGACGACTCTCTGCCGCCGATATAGCAGCTTCGCCGCGCGAGGTGCTTGCATATCATGGTCCATTCCCCGACAAGCGCGCACAAATTGTGCGCGAAATCGCCTTGGAGCGCTTTATGTTGGATCGGATCGACCGCAAGCTTCTCGACCTGCTGCAGCGACAGGGGCCGCGTCCCGCGGTCGAGCTCGGCGAAAGCGTCGGCCTGTCGGCGTCGGCGTGCCACCGCCGCATCCGCGCGCTCGAGAGCGACGGGATCATCGCCGGCTATGCCGCGCGGCTCGACCCCGACAAGATCGGCCTCGGGCTCGACGTCTTCGTCGACATCAGCCTGACCTCGCAGAGCGAGGAAGCGCTGACCGCGTTCGAGAGCGCGGTGAAGAGCTTCGACGAGATCCTGGAGTGCCAATTGCTGTCGGGTGCATCGGATTACCGGCTGCGCGTCGCGGCGCGCAATGTCGCCGACTTCGACCGGCTGCACCGCCATTGCCTATCGCGGCTGCCCGGCGTCGCCGCGATGCACAGTGCCTTCGCGCTGCGCACGATCAAGGCGTTCGAGGGCTATCCGGTGCGCGGCGAGGGCTGACGCGCATTTTTTTCGCAGCGCTGGTTAACGCCGAATTTACCCCTTCCCCACATAGATCGGTCATGATTTTCGCCGGTGACAGCGGACGGCAGCGCCGCGCGCCACGAACGATGTGAGGGAAGCAGGATCATGGTGAAGGAAAATCCGATTCATAAGCAGCAGATTGATCCGATCCTGATGTCGGATCGCTTCCCCTTCTATGATCTCGATGGCCAACTGGCGACCGATGGCGCCGAAATCGCGGCGATCGTCACCGGGCACGAGCCCGAGATGGCGCGCGCTTACTGGGATGCCTTCAACGGCCTGTCGCTCGTCGAACGCAAGGTCGAGGGCGACCTGCTGACCAGCTATATCGCCGGCAGCGCGAAACATATGCGCGAGAAATATGCCCATGCCGACGGCCAGGCCGCGGCGACAATCGCGTGCCAGAACACCCATATGGCGCTGCGCGTCGGGGTGCCGCTGGCATCGGTCCTGTCGTGCATCGGCGAGAGCCAGCGGCTGGCCTATCATTATGTGGTCGAGGCCTGCGCCGGCGATGCCGCGCGGCTGACCCGGCTGTGCGCGGCGATCAACCGGCTCGCGCTGCTCGAATTCGACATCATGGAAACCTATGCCGAGAAGCTGAACCGCGCGGTCATTTCGGGCGAGCGATTGGCGCTGGCCGGCGATTTCGACCAGTCGATCGCCTCGCTGGTCCAGGAAACCGACGGCGTGCGCCGCGAACTCGCCAGGCAGGCAGCCTCGGCCGACCATGCCGCCAAGGGCATGATCGCCAAGACGAGCGAAGTCGCCGCGGCATCCGAACAATCGGCGATCGCGATGCGCGAAGCCGCCTCGACCGCCGCGGGGCTGATCCGCGCGATCGAGGATGCGCGCAGCGAGGTCGAAGCCAGCTCGCACGTCGCGATCCGCGCCTCCGAACAGGCGGGCGAAGCCGTCGCCATGTCCGAAGCGCTGTCGCACCACGCCGAATCGATCGAATCGATCCTCGGCCTGATCCGCGAGATCGCGGGCCAGACCAATTTGCTCGCGCTCAACGCCACGATCGAGGCGGCGCGCGCGGGCGAATCGGGTCGCGGCTTTGCCGTCGTCGCGCAGGAGGTGAAAAGCCTCGCCAACGAAACCGCGCGCGCGACCGACGATATCGCCGGCAAGATCACGGCGATCCAGCAGGCGACCAGGGGTTCGGTCGCCGCCAACCAGTCGATCCAGGCGACGATCGTCGAGGTCCAGCATTCGGCGCAGCGTATCCGCGACGCGATGGACGCGCAGGCGCAGACGGTCACCTCGATCACCGCCGCGGTCGACGAAACCGCGCTCGCCGCCGATTCGATGTCGTCGACGATCGCCAGCATCCGCAACGATTCGGGCATGGTCGCGGGCGAAATCAGCGTGCTGAGCGACGAATTCGCCAAGATGGGCGAGCGGCTGCAGTCGCTCGAACAGGCCGCGAGCGAGTTCAGCCGCCGCGTTGCCTGACCGGCATACCGACCCCATGCTTGGCAAGGTGACGGGGTCCGCTTAAGGGCGGGCCATGCAAACCCATATCCTGATCAGCGGCGCGAGCCGCGGCATCGGCGCCGCGATCGCCGAAGCGCTGGTTTCCGACACGGCCAAGGTCGTCGCGCTGTCGAGCGCCGACGGCGATCTTGCCGACCCCGACGTGCCGGGGCACATCTGGACCCGCGCGCTTGCAGAGCTCGATGGCCGCATCGACGTGCTGATCAACAACGCCGGCGTGTTCGAGGCGAACCCCATCGACGCCGACGAAACCGACTGGCTCGCCAACTGGAACCGCACGCAGCAGATCAACCTGACCGCGAGCGCCTTATTCTGCCGTTTGGCGGTGCTGCACTGGAAGCAGCGGAAGTCCGAGGGCCGCATCGTCAATATCGCGAGCCGCGCCGCGCATCGTGGCGACAGCCCTGCGCATTGGCATTATGCCGCGTCGAAGGCGGGCATGATCGCGATGACAAAAACGATCGCGCGCGCTTATGCGAAGGAGAATATCCTCGCCTTCGCCATCTGTCCCGGCTTCACGATGACCGGCATGGCCGAGGAGTATCTGGAGAGCCGCGGCGGCGACAAATTGCTTGCCGACATTCCGCTCGGCCGCGTCGCGATGCCCGAGGAAGTCGGCGAAATGGCGCGCTGGTGCGCGATCGACGCGCCCGCATCGATGACCGGCGCGGTGCTCGACGTGAACGGAGCCAGCTATGTCCGCTAGAATCGCCATCCTCGCCGCGCTGGCGCTCGCCGGCTGCACGCCGCAGCGAACCCCTGCCCCCGCCGCGCCCGCTCCGACCGGCAAGGCGCTCGCGACCGCGTGCGAAGGACGCGACGGGTGGAGCGACGCCGCCCCCCCCGCGAAGATTTTCGGCAACACCTATTATGTCGGCACCTGCGGCATCACTGCGCTGCTGATCGCGACCCCCGACGGGCTGGTGCTGATCGACGGTGCGACCGCGGAGGCCGCACCGGGCATCCTCGCCAATATCCGCGCGCTCGGCTTCGACCCCAAGAACGTCCGCACTCTGCTCGCGAGCCACGAGCATCTCGACCATGTCGGCGGGTTGAAGGCGCTGCAGGATGCGACCGGCGCCGCGGTGCTGGCGCGGCACGAGGCGGTGGCGACGCTGACCAGCGGCGAGCCCGAGGCGATCGATCCGCAGCGTGGTGCGATCCCGCCCTTCGCCGGGGTCAAGGTATCGCGCGAGCTCAAGGATGGCGAGCGCCTGCCGATCGGCGACATCAGCCTGACGATCCACGCGACGCCGGGGCATACGCCGGGCAGCACAAGCTGGACCTGGCGCGCGTGCGAGGCGGGCGATTGCCGGACGATCGCCTATGTCGATAGCCTGAGCGCGGTGTCCGCCGACGATTATCGCTTTTCGGACCACCCCGACTATGTTGCGATGCTGCGCGCGACCTTTGCCAAGGTGCCGACTTTGCCGTGCGACCTGCTGATCACTCCGCATCCGTCGGCGAGCAACCTCTTCGATCGACTCGCGGGCGAGGCCCCGCTGGTCGACGCGAGTGCGTGCAAGACCTATGCCGAGGGCGCCGCAAAGCGGCTCGACGACCGGCTGGCGAAGGAAGCCGCGGCGAAATGAGCTGGATCGTCTCGCTCCCCTGCACCCGCGCCGAGGCCGAGGCGCTGTCGGGCGACATTCCCGAACTCGACACGCGGCCCGATGCCCCCGTCGTGGTGACGCGCGAGATCGACGAGGATGCCGGGCAGTGGCAACTCGACGCCTATATGGACGAACGGCCGGACGCAGCGCTGGTCGAATTGCTGCAGTTGCTGGCGCCGAGCGCCAAAGGCGCGAAGCCGGTGATCGAGGAACTGCCCGACGAGGACTGGGTCACCCTCTCGCAACAAGGACTCGAGCCCGTGCAGGCGGGACGATTCTTCGTCCACACCAGCAGCTTTGCCGACCGCGTGCCACCGGGCAGTACATCCTTCCTGATCGACGCGAGCCAGGCGTTCGGCACCGGCGGGCACGACACCACCGCGGGTTGCCTCGCGATGCTCGACCTTATGGCGCGGGAGGGTGTCGTGCCGCGCAACATCGCCGATATCGGCACCGGCACCGGCCTGCTCGCCTTTGCCGCCATGGCGCTGTGGCCGCGCGCACGGACGATCGCATCGGACATCGATCCGGCGAGCATCTTCGTCACCAAAGACAATGCCGGCATCAACGGCGTGCCGCTCGGCCGCGGCGGCGGGCGGCTGGCGGTCGCGGTCGCGCCGGGGACCGACCATCCCGCGATCAGGCATCGCGCGCCCTATGACCTCGTCATCGCGAACATCCTCGCGGGGCCGCTGATCACCCTCGCCCCCGATATCGCGAGCGTCACCGCGCCGGGCGGCCATGCGATCCTTGCCGGGCTGATCGCGCGGCAGATGGAGCCGGTGCTGACCGCCTATCGCGCGCAAGGATTTCGCCTCGCCGCGCGCGGCGGCAGCGCCGAATGGCCGTGCCTGCTGCTGGTCAAGCGCCGCCGTTACGGCTGGCGGCGCAAGGAGCGCGCCTTTCACCGCGCGAGCCCGTCGGACGCGAGTTTCGGGAGCTGGTAAGTCAGGTGCTGGAAATTCTCCGGTAATTTGCTAGGCTTGGCACCGCGTCACCGGGAGACCTGCCATGAGCCTGATCGCCGCCCTCGCCCTGCTTGCCGCCGCCGGCAGCGATCCCGACCCTATCGTCGTGACGGGAACCCCGATCACCGCAGCCGAGGAACGGAAACGCGCCGCCGAATTTGTGCGCCGCGCCGGTGTGGCCCGGCTCGAGCCGGTCGCGCGGTGGATCATGCCGATATGTCCGCGCACGGTCGGCGTCGATGACGCGGTCGCGGCGATCGTCGACAAGCGGATCCGTGCGGTCGCGGCATCGGCGGGCGCGCCCGTCGCATCCGGTGCGTGCGTCCCCAACATCGCCGTCATTTTCACCGACGACGGCGAGGGCCTGACCCGCGCGATCTTCGCCAAATCACCGCGACAGGCCGCGGCGCTGTCGCCCGTCGTCCGCGAACGGCTGGTCGAGGGCGATGGCGCGATCCGCTGGTGGTACAGCACCCGCGACGAGAGCCGCGACGGAATGCCCGCGGCGTCCGGGGTGGTGCGGCAATATAACAGCAGCATCGTCAGCACTCAGGTCGTGCGTGCGCTGCGGTCGGCGACGGTAATCATCGATGCCGAAAAGGCCGACGGGACCCTGCTCGACTCGGTCGCGTCCTATGCGGCGATGGTCGCGCTCGCCGAATTGAGCAGCAGGCCGCCGCCGCCCGAGGATTCGATCATGGCGCTGTTCGACGGCGAGGCGGGGCGCCGCGAATTATCGGACAACGACGCCGCGCTGCTGCGCGGCATTTACAGCCTGCCGCCCGACCGCGAAGCCTTTCAGCATCGCCGCCGGCTGGTATCGGAGGTCCGCAAGGACCGGGATTGAGGTCAGCCGCTCTTGGCGAGCGCATAGTCCTGCGTGCCGCGCGTGATCACTTCGTCGCCGGGCAGGATGTCGGCGATCGCGATCGGCGGCAGCGCGTCGTTCGCGGCATAGAGCGGCGCGAAGTCGGTGTTCACCGTCGTATCGAGCAGCTGGTCGAGGCTGTCGATGACGAAATAATTCTGCTGGAAATCGTCGATCCGGTAATCGGTGCGCATGACGCGGGCGAGGTCGAAGCCGATGCGGTTCGGGCTGTCCGAGTCGAGCGCGAAGACGCTTTCGGCGTAGCTCGACACGATGCCGGCGCCATAGATGCGCAGGCCCCCCGCTTCGCGGATCAACCCGAATTCGACGGTATACCAGTAAAGCCGCGCAAGCTGTTTGAGCGCGTCGAATTTCAGGCTGCGCAGCCCGCCCTCGCCATAAGCGACCATATAGTCGGCGAATATCGGGTCGGCGAGCATCGGGACATGGCCGAACACGTCGTGGAAGACGTCGGGTTCCTCCAGATAGTCGAGCTGCTGCGGGGTGCGGATGAAATTGCCCGCGGGGAAGCGGCGGTTCGCGAGGTGGTCGAAAAACACCTCGTCGGGGACGAGCCCCGGCACCGCGACGACCCGCCACCCCGTCGCCGCCATCAGCCGCGCGTTGAGTTCGCGATAGTCGGGGATGCCCGGTTTTTCGAGCCGCAGCACGTCGATGCCGCGCAGGAAGGCTTCGGACGCGCGGCCGGGCAGCATCGCCGACTGGCGCGCAAAAAGCCGGTCCCACATCGCATGTTCGTCGGCGGTGAAGGCGTCCCAGTTCTGAGCAATCGTCCAGTCGGCCGCAGCGCCGGGCGGCGGGGTTTCATGGACGTGGGTGAAGCCGTCTTTCATGGGACACGCCTAGCAGGAAAAGGTTTCAAATGAAACCGTCTCCGTCGAGCCGCAGCAGGCGGATATGGCCATAGCCGCGTTCGACCTGCCCGGCGCTCGCCAATATACGCAGCGCCGCGCCCAACGTCACGCGCGACACGCCGAGCAGGTCGGCGAGCTGCTGCTGGGTCGCGGTGATCCGATCGCCGCCGGCGCTGTCGGCCGCCATCGCACGCAGCATCGCGAGCAACCGATCGGGGGTCGACAGCCGCCGTTCGGAATCGATGATGTCGAGCGTCGACGCTAGCTGCCGCGACAGACTGCGCAGCAGCAGCTCGGCCCAGCCGACGTCGGCGGCCATCAATTGCCGCAGCAACGGCCGGTCGACCGCGACGAGCCGCGCGCTGCCGCTGGCGAGCGCGTCGACCTGTCGCGGCACACCGGTAAAAAAGGCCAGTTCGCCGAACATGTCGCCGCGCCCCATCACCCCGAAATGGGTGAAACCACCGTCCTCGGCAAAGCGGCCGATCGTCACATGTCCGTCGACGACCGCCCAAAAGGCGTCGCCCGGATCGCCTTGATGCTGGACGAACTGGCCGTCGGCAAAATCGCGCACGCGCGCACTTGCGATCAGCTGAACCAGCTCGTGCGGCGACAGGGTCGATCGCTCGGCCATCGCAAAATGATAAGTTCTTTGCATTCCGGGTCGCGACACTGTGGCAAGGTCGGCGCCATGGCAAGCAACGACTTGCCGATGGCCATGGGAGTGCCGCGACATGCAGCTGACAAGCGCCCAATCGAGTCTGGTCGTGATGGCGATCTATCTGAGCTTCGCGCTGCTCGAACTCGCCTGCACCCGATTGTTCGCCAAGGACGAACAGACGCGCCACGACGGCATCCTCGAAGTCGTCAGCACCCTGATGCTGCTGGTGGTGACGCAGCCGCTGATCCTGTTCACGGTCGGTGCGATCGGCCAGGCGCTGGTCCCACAGTACGCCAATGCGCTGGCGGGCATTCCCTTCCTCGCCGCGCTCGCGCTGTTCCTCGTCTTCGAGGATATGATGCAATATTGGTGGCACCGTGCGAGCCACAGCTTTTCCTGGCTCTACAACCTCCATCGCGCCCACCATAATGCGCGCTATATGAGCGTCCGGCTCGTCTATCGGAACAACATCCTCTATTATGCGATGATGCCGAGTATCTGGTTCGCGGGGATTCTGGTCTATCTTGGACTCGGCTGGTTCTATGCCGGCTATCTGGTCGTCAAGATGGCCGTGATCATCGGCGCGCACAGCGATTTCGCGTGGGACAGGCCGCTGTACCGGATCAAGGCGCTGTCGCCGCTGATGTGGGTCGTCGAGCGCGTCATCAGCACTCCGGCGACGCATCACGCCCACCACGGCCGCCACCTCAGCGACGGCGCGGTCCATTATAAGGGAAATTTCGGCAATTTGCTGTTCTTCTGGGACGTGCTGTTCGGCACCGCCAAGATCACCCGCAGCTATCCCGTCAGCTATGGCGTCGAAAACCTGCCCCCGGCGACGCTGGGCCAGCAACTGCTGTGGCCGATCTTTCCCGAGAACAAGGATATGGACGCCGATATCCCGGGCGCAGTGCCCCGGTCAGCCATTCCGCAGGTCGCGGCGGGCTGACCGGAGGTACCAAGCGGCGTGTCAGAAGCGCGCGCGGATGCCCGCCGACACGGCGCGCCGTTCGACGGGATAATAGATCGCCGACGTCGGCGTCACGACAATCGCCGCGCTGATGTCGCCGATCGCCTTTTTGCCGGTGACATTGCGGACATCGACAAAGGCATCGATGCCCTCGGCCACCCGCGCGCCGCCGGTGAAGCCGAGCAGCGCATAGCCGGGCGTGCGCACCAGGTTGCGGTAATCGGCGAAGGGGCCGTCGGGAACCCATTCGAGGTTCGGCGCGATATGCAGCGCGTCGGTGCCAACCCGCAGTTCGGCGCGATAGACATGGTTCGGGACCACCGGCAGGCGATTGTTCGCGAACTGGCTGTCGCCCCGAAAACGAAAGTCGCTGTAATTATAGATTTGCCGCAGCCGCAGCCATGGTGCGGGGTTGAGGTCGAGCGACGCCTCAATCCCCTGATGCAGCGTGCGGCCGGCGTTGAAGGTCGCGGCGGGGATGTCGCTGCCGGTCGCGAACTGCAGCATTTCGCCCGTCAGCGTCGCGCGGTAGGCGGCGATGTCCCACGCCGCGAAACCGATCGTGCCGCGCGTGCCGACTTCCGCGGTCCAGGCGCGTTGCGGGCGGATGTCGGACACGACGGCGCTTGTCGGCGGGGATCCGACCGTCTGGAAAACCTCGCCGAAGCCCGGGAATTCGGCCGAGCGGCTGTAGTTGGCGAAGACCTGGATGTGATCGGCGGGTTCGAAGAGCAGACCGAGTTTCGGCGAGAAGGCGTCGAAGTCGATCCGCCCGGCGGTCGCGGCGGTCGCCGAAAAATCGACCCGCCGCGCACGCCAGCCGTCGGCATAGACGCCGCCCGCAACAATCGTCAGCGTCTCCACCGGCCGCACGCGCAGCTCGCCATAGAGGGTTGCGGTCTGTGCCTTCTGGTCGGCGTCGAAGGTCAGCGCACCGCGCCGGCCGCCATTGTTGACGAACTGGCGGGCATCGGTGCGGCCACGCCGGATTTCGCCGCCGAGGGTGACCTCGACCGGCCCCGTCGCATAGTCGAGCCGCGCAAAGCCGCCGATATCGGTCGATTTCTGGTCGATGAGCTGGAAGATCGGGTGATGCAGCGACTTGGCGTTGACGAAGCCGCCGACGTCGAGCTTCACCGCGCCGAAATCTAGGCTGGTGCGGTTCTGGAGCCGCAGCGAGTCGATATCGCGGCCCTGATCGCCCGCGACGGCGCCCGCATTCGCCTTGCCCGGGGTGGTCAGCGCCTCGGCCTTCGTCAGCGCGCCGGGGAGTTGCTGGTTGATATTGTTGATGCTGGCATAGAAGCGCGTGCTCACGACGCGGCTCAGTTTCAACCCGACATTGCCCTGAAAGCGCAGACTGCGCCGCTTTGCATGGTCGCGGTCGCCATCCGAGGTGTCGGCGCTGATCGCGCCCCATGCGTCAACGCGCTCGCTGGCGACGCCCGCCGAGACGAGCCCGCGCACGCTGTCGAAGCTGCCGACATCGCCGCGCAGGTAAATCCCTTCGGCGGTGCGCCCGGTCGGGGTCACGCCATTGACCGCGCCGCCGAGCGTGCCCGAGCCGAAGCGCAGCGCGTTGGCGCCGCGATAGACCTCGAGATGGTCGAAGAAGATCGGTTCGAGTTCCTGGAAATCGCCATTGTCGTCGGCGAGGTTGATCGGCACCCCGTCCTGCAGCAGCGTCAGCCCGCGCATGTGGAAGCCGCGCGACAGCCCCGAGCCGCGGATCGAAATCCGTACCTCCTGCCCGTAACGCGGCTGGAGATAGACGCCCGGCGAGAAGGCGAGCGTGTCGCGCAGCGACATGATCGATTTGTCCGCATAGTCCCGATGCGTGACGACGTCGACGCCGCCGGGGGTGCGCGCGGCGCGTGCTTCGGCATCGTCGGTCAGTTCGGGTGCTGTGACGATGATCGTCTGGTCTTCGCCCGCCTCTTCGGCATGGCTGGCGGCGGGGACGAGCGAGAGGACGAGCGCCAGCAACGGCGCCGCCCGATGGGTACGGCTGTTCATGAAATTTCCTTCGCTTGGGATACAGGCACGCGCCGCGCCGCGCGGGATGCGCGGACGGCAATTCAGGCTGGATCAGACGAAGGCGGGTGGTCCGGTGCTCGGCGGCAGCGGCGAGGCGATGCCGGGGGCAAAGCCGAGCGACGGGATCGCGACGGGCGACGGCTCGAGCGCGACCGGCGCGGTCGGCAGCGCGGGTTCGGCGGGGACGATCGGTGCCACCGCGAGCGCGCCCCATGGGCAATGCTGCTGCGGCTCGCCGTCATGGCCGGCGATTTTCTCGATCGGGATCGTCATCGTCGCGCCCGGATTGGCCGGGTCCGAACAGACGCGCACGGTGATCGTCCCCGACGCGTCGGTCTCGATCATCCAGCCCGGCGCGACGATGATGCGCGCGGCGAGCGCGAGCAGCAGCGGCAGCAGGAGAAGGATGCCCGGACGGCGAAAGGCGGCGAGGAGGCCCATGCGGCGGGCCTTATGGCGACCGCTGTGCAGTGACAAGTGGCCTCGCATTATCAAGCGCGTCATTGCGAGCGGAGCGAGGCAATCCAGAGCAGTTGCCGCTCACTCGGGATTGCTTCGCTTCGCTCGCAATGACGAAGATTTATTCGGCCGGCGTCTCGTCGGTCTTCTTGCCCGTGCGCGTCCACGGGTAGAGCAGTTGGCCCCAATAGTTTTTCGGCACATCCTCGGGGATGCCGTAGTTTTCGGGCCAGCGGTCCTTGGGCAGATGAAAGGTGCCGAACAGCTTGTCGATCCACGGGAAATGGATCGCGAAATTGACGTCGAACGCTTCGCGTTCGAGCCCATGGTGCCAGTGGTGGAAGCGCGGGGTCGCGATCCAGTGTCCAACCCGGTTGAAATTGCCGCCGACATTGGCGTGGAGCAGCGAGGACCAGACATAGACGAAGCCGATATAGGCCTGCATCACCGACGGCGAGAAACCGAGGGTGAACAAAGGCAGCGAGGTGATCGCGCGGAGCAGGATGATCTCGATGAAATGCATCCGCGATCCCGCGAGCCAGTCCATCGACTTCGCGCTGTGGTGGACGGCGTGGAAGCCCCAGAGGAAGGGGTAGCGGTGGAAGGTGCGGTGGAAGAAATATTGCACCACATCCGACGCGATCAGCACGATGACGAATTGCACGATCCACGGCAGCGACGCGACCCCGGCGCGGAAGGCGTCCCAGCTGTTCGTATGCTCGTTGACGAACTGCTGCGGCGCGAGCGCGAGGAAGCCGAGCACCTGCACGAACATCGTGCTGACCAGATAGTAGAAGAGGTCCTCGCGCCATTCGGTGCGGAACAGGCGCTGCGCGCGGCGATGCGGGAAGGCGCGTTCGAGCGGCGCGAACATGAAGCCGGTGATCAGCAGGTTGACGACGAAGAAGTCGAGCCCGAAGAAAATCCCCCAGTCGCGCGTCTCGGCGGGCTGGACATTGGCGCCGCCGATCAGCGCGGCGGCGAGCGCGATCATCAACGCGGTGGCGCCGAGCACCTTGCGCGGGCGGAGCAACAGGCTGAGCAGCGCGAGGCCGTAGCTCGCAAGCAGGATCAGGTGGACGACCCCGCGAAACCCGCCCCAATTTTTGACGATCGCCAGTTCGGGGGTGGCGAACCAGTCGGGAAAACGCAGCGCGATCACCAAGCCGAATCCGACGACCGCGAACAGCAGCGCGAAAAAGCCCGACAGCCACCCGCTGCCGAACCGTCGCACTTCGGTATGCGATTCGAGATCGCGCATCAGGGCGTTCAGATAATCACGTTTGGCCATGTTTCCCCCTCACGGCATTTGGGCCGCGCCGTCTGTGATGCCGCGCACCGGTTGATATCGCCCTAATCTTCGTCATCCCGGGCTTGACCCGGGACCCGCCTTTTTCTTCAAGACAGGCAGGCCCCGGATCAAGTCCGGGGTGACGAGGGTGGAAATGTCGCTCAACCCGCCGCCGCGACGATCGTCGCCCAGTCGGCCTCGTCGATCACGCGGATGCCGAGCGCCGCCGCCTGCTTGAGTTTCGATCCCGCGCCGGGGCCCGCGACGACGAGGTCGGTCTTGGCGCTGACGCTGCCTGCCGCCTTGGCGCCGAGCGCTTCGGCCTGCGCCTTCGCTTCGTCGCGGCTCATCGTCTCCAGCTTGCCCGTGAAGACGATTGTCATGCCCGACACCTCGCTCTCGCGCGTCTCGACGATGTAGGGCGGGGGCGACACTTCGCCGAGCAGGTCGTCCCACAGGTCGCGGTTGTGCGATTCGTGGAAAAAATCGCCCAGCGCTTCGGCGACCGCGGGACCGATGCCGTCGGCGCGGACTTCAAGGATCGCCTTGATCGCCTCGAGCTTGCGGGTGCCATATTTGCCGTCGGATTCACCCTCGCCCTGCGGGTTCGCGTCGAGCCAGCCGTGCAATTCGGCGGCCTTTTCGGGCAGGCGCGCGATGTCGCCGAGCCCCTTGAGCAGGTCGCGCGCGGTCACCGCGCCGACGTGACGGATGCCGAGGCCGAAGAGCAATCGCGCCGCGTCGGGCTGCCGCTTCGCCTCGATCGCGGCGAAAAGATTGTCGACCGACTTTTCCTTCCACCCCTCGCGGGTGAGCAGTTCGTCGCGGTGGGCCTTCAACCGAAAAATATCCGCCGGCCCCTTGTCGAGCCAGCCGAGGTCGAGAAATTCCTGGATGCTTTTTTCTCCCAGCCCCTCGATATCGAGCGCGCCGCGGCTGACGAAATGGCGCAGGCGCTCGAACTTCTGCGCGTTGCAGATGAGGCCGCCGGTGCAGCGCACATCGACCTCGCCCTCCTCGGCGACCGCTTCGCTGCCGCAGACCGGGCAATGGTCTGGGAAGATATACGCGGCGCGCTCTTCGGCGCGGGTGAGGTTCTCGACGACCTGCGGGATCACGTCGCCGGCGCGCTGGATGACGACGCGGTCGCCGGGGCGCACGCCCAATCGGCCGATCTCGTCGCGGTTGTGGAGCGTGACGTTCGACACGACGACACCGCCGACGGTGACCGGCACCAGCCGCCCGACCGGGGTCAGCTTGCCGGTGCGCCCGACCTGGATGTCGATGGCTTCAAGCGTCGTCTGCGCGCGTTCGGCGGGGAATTTATGCGCGATCGCCCAGCGCGGCGCCTTCGCGACGAACCCGAGGCGGCCCTGCCAGTCGAGCCGGTCGACCTTGTAGACGACGCCGTCGATATCATAGGGCAGTTCGGCGCGCTGGCGTTCGATATCGCGATAGTGGGCAAGCACGCCCTCGACGCCGTCGAAGCGTTTCAACAAGGGCGACACCGGGACACCCCAGCTTTCGATGAGCCGCATCATGTCGAATTGCGTGGCGGCGGGCACGGCACTGACCTCGCCCCAGCCGTGCGCGAGGAAGCGCAGCGGGCGCGAGGCGGTAACGCTCGCATCCTTCTGGCGCAGCGACCCCGCGGCGGCGTTGCGCGGGTTGGCGAATTGGCGGACGGTGGCGGGGTCGAACGCGACCTCGCGCTGCGCGGCGAGCGCCTGGCCTTCTTCCATCAGCCGCGCGTTGAGCGCGGCAAAGTCGGTCTTGGCCATATAGACCTCGCCGCGAATCTCGAAGACGTCGGGGACGTCGCCGTTCAGTTGCTGCGGGATATCTCCGATCGTGGCCACATTGGGCGTAACATCCTCGCCGACGCGGCCATCGCCGCGCGTTGCCGCCTGCACCAGCTGGCCCTGTTCGTAGCGCAGCGAACAGGACAGGCCGTCGATCTTGTCCTCAGCGGTCAGCGCGATCGTCTCGCCTTCGCCGAGGTTGAGGAAGCGCCGCACCCGCGCCGCGAACTCGGCGACATCCTCGCCGCTGAACGCATTGTCGAGGCTCATCATGCGCTGGGCATGGGTGACCTTGGCGAGCGGCGACGCCTCGACCGCGGCGCCGACCTGGTTGTTCGGGCTGTCGGCGCGGACCAGATGCGGGAAGGCGGCTTCGAGTTCGGTGTTGCGGCGGACCAGCGCATCATACTCGGCGTCCGAAATCTCGGGCGCATCCTCGGCATGATAGCGTTTGCCATGATAGGCGATCGTCTTTGCCAACCGCATCAGTTCGTTGGCGGCATCGGCTTCGGTCAGCGATTCCATCTCGGTCATGCGCGGCTATTTGCCACCGGCTTGAACTCGGCGCGAGTGCCAAATCCCGCGATCAGCGGGCGGCCCTTTTTGATCGCTTCCTGCACCGCGGGCAGCGCGAGCGACGCGGCATGCGCATCCTTGTCGGTCCAGAGTTCGACGATCCAGATCGCGTCGGGGTTGGCGCTGTCCTCGCCGATCAGATAGGCGATGTTGCCCGGCATGGCACCGGTCCCCTCGGACAGGATCGCGGCGAGCGCCGCGCGCTGGCCGGGCTGCGCGATCATCTGGCCGATCAGGCCATATTGCGGGTCGGCTTCTTCCATCATGGCCTCCAGGGCGCGCAGCTTCGTGATCGGCAACAGCGCCGCCGCCGTGGCGGCGAGCGCGATGAGATGCTGGCGCCGGTTCACCGCGAGATCGCCAGCACATGGATTTTGCGGCGAATGCGGAAACCCAGCGATTCATAGAGCCCGATCGCGCCCGCATTGTCCGCATAGCTGTGGAGGAAGGGCGTCTCGCCCCGCGCGACCATCGCGCGCATGACATGGCCGATCAGCGCGCGCGCCAGCCCGCGCCCGCGGCAATCCTCCCACGTCGACACGCCGCTGACCTCCGCCATGCCAGGCAAGAGGATGCGCTGGCCCGCCATCGCGAGCAGGCGGCCATTCTCGCGCACTCCGAAGAAGGGGCCATAGAGATGCGTCTTCGGCCCCCATGGCCCGGGTTTGGCATGGTCGGCGAGCGCGGCCATTTCAGGAGCGTCGTCGTCACCGAGCGCGATGATCGACGGTTCGTTTTCGCGCCGGGCGGGCGGCGGGCCTTCGGCGACCATCTGCGTCAGGACGGCGCGCTTCACTTCGCGCGTGCCGGGGGGCAGCGGCCAGGGCTCACCCTCGACGATCCACAATTCCTCGCCGACGGGACAGTGCGCGGCGAGCGCCGCCTGCGCTTCGGCCCCGGTGTCGGCGGCGATGCCGAACACGCCATAGCCGCGGTCGATTCGTACCGCCGAACCGGGATCGCCCTCGGCCAGATGCGCCTGGCGGCCGGTGAGCATGCTCCAGACGGGGCGGTCGAGGGGGTGGGCGACGGTCATTCGGCGTCGTCGGGCCAATATTCGCGCGTCACGACAATCTCGCCGACGATGGCGGCGTTGAAATTGTCCAGATCCTCGGCAGGAATCCAATATTCCTGATGCGCGCGGCCACCGGCTTCCTCGACTCGATATTGGTCGAGATAGGATTTGCGCACCTCGAACCGCGTCACATAACCGCTGCCGCTCGCGCGGACATTCCAGTCGCGCGCGATCTTGATCGCATAATCCTCGGTGGTCACCGGATAGAAGATCGGCTGTTCGGGCAGTCGCGGCGGAAAGGCGCGCATGCCGCTGTCGCGGATCAGCGCGAGTTCCTTGGGGCCAACGGGACGCCAGAGGGTGGTGGTGGGTTCGGTCATCGATCGATTCCATATTCTTCGCTCAGGTCGAGCAGGAAATGACCAAAAAGAGCGGAGCGGGAAACGTCTATCAATAATACCAGATAGCGCTCATTCCGTTCGGTCTCGATCAACACTTGGTCCACGCGACCCGAGGCGTCGCGATAAATCGAATGGATGTTACCAACGCGTTCGAGCGACGTTTCGGCGGCAACCACTTCGTCGATGTAGTGGTCGATTTCCGGCAAATGGGTAGCATCGTCGAGCAGGCGCATCGGCGCTTTAAAACAGGCGTCGAACTGCGCGCGTGTCAGTGCTCGCACAGCCATTACACCACCTCCAGCAACCGCTCAGCCTGCGCCCGCGCTTCGTCGGTGACCTCGGCCCCTGACAGCATCCGTGCGATTTCTTCACGGCGTTCGGCTTCGTCGAGCGCGCGGACGCCGGTGCGCGTCACCGTGCCCTCGCTCGATTTCGCGATCAGGAAATGCGCCGCGCCCTTTGCCGCGACCTGCGGCGAGTGCGTGACCGCGAGCAGTTGCTTGCCGGCACCCGCTAGCCTTGCCAGCCGCTCGCCGATCGCGCTTGCCACCGCGCCGCCGACGCCGCGGTCGATTTCGTCGAAGATGATCGTGTCGGCGCCGCCTTCCTCCGCCAGCGCGACCTTGAGCGCGAGGATGAAGCGCGAGAGTTCGCCGCCGCTCGCGATCTTGATCAAGGGCGCGAAGGGTGCGCCGGGGTTGGTCGAGATCAGGAACTCCACGCGGTCCATGCCCTCCGCGCCCCAGCGTTCGGCGGGCAGGCGCTCGACCAGCGTCTGGAAGCGCGCGGCATCGAGCTTGAGCGGCACCAGTTCGCCCGCGACCGCCTTGTCGAGCCGCGCCGCCGCCTTGCTGCGCGCGTCGGACAGCGCGGTCGCGGCATGGGTGTAGGCCGCGGCTTTCGCCGCAACCTCGGCCTCGAGCCTCGCGAGGCCCTCGCTGCCGCCCTCGATCGCGTCGAGCCGTGCTGCGAGGTCGCCCGCGAGGGTGGCCAGTTCGTCGGGCTGGACATGATGTTTGCGCGCCATCGCGCGCAGTTCGAACAATCGCGTTTCGGTCTCTTCGAGCCGGGCCGGGTCATATTCGAGCGCGCGTGCCGCCTCGATCAGCCGCTGCTCGGCCTCGTCGGCCTCGATGATCGCGCGGTCGAGCCCGGCGAGCGCCTCGGCGAGCAGCGGATGGTCACCCGCGAGCCGGTCGAGCCGACGCGCCGCGGCGCGCAATTGCGCGGGGCCGCTATCGCTGCCCTCGAACGCCGCCATGATCGCGCCCATATCGCCAGCGATCCGCTCGCCCTTCTGCATCGCGCTGCGCGCTTCGGCGAGTTCGGCTTCCTCGCCCGGTTGCGGCGCCAAGGTCGCGAGTTCGGCGACGCAGTGGGTCAGCCAGTCGCGATCGCGCTCGGCCTCGTCGAGCGACGCGCGGGCGGCTGCGAGACGCATTTCGGCGCTGCGCCATTCGCCATGCGCCGCAGCGACCGCCGCGCTGTCGCAGCGACCATAGGTATCGAGCAGCGCGCGGTGCCCCGCCGGCGCCAGCAGGCCGCGATCGTCGTGCTGGCCGTGGATTTCGACCAGATGCGCCCCGACTTCGCGCAGCAGCGCCGCCGAGCAGGGCTGGTCGTTGAGAAAGGCGCGGCTGCCGCCATCGGCGCGCAGCGTGCGGCGGACGAGCAAGGGTTCGCCGGGTTCGATCCCGATATCGTTTGCGGCGAGCAGCGCGGCAAGCGGGGTGCCGGGTGCCGGCGCGGCAAAGCTCGCGGTTACCTGGGCCTTGTCGCTGCCCTGGCGGACCAGCGCGCTGTCGGCGCGCGCGCCGAGCGCGAGCCCGAGCGCATCGAGCAGGATCGACTTGCCCGCCCCGGTCTCGCCGGTGAGCACGCCGAGCCCGGCCGCGAAATCGAGGTCGAGCCGTTCGATCAGGACGATATTCGCGATGGACAGGGCCGTCAGCATGACCCGCCCTTACATCAGAACAAAAAGCGAATCCACGCCCCGCGCGTTACGCGGAAGGCGCATTCTTCTGCATCAGCTGATACGCGCGCTCATACCATTTGCTGCCCGGGTAGTTGGCGCCGAGCACCGCGGCCGACTTCTTCGCCTCCGACGGCACGCCCAAGGCGAGATAGCATTCGGTCAGGCGATAGAGCGCCTCGGGGGTGTGACTCGTCGACTGGAACTTTTCGGTCACTTCGCGGAAGCGGATCGACGCGGCGAGCCAGTTCGAGCTGCGCTGATAGAAACGGCCGATTTCCATTTCCTTGCCCGCAAGGTGGTCCTGCACCAGATCGACCTTGAGCCGCGCGTCGGCGGCGTAGCGGCTGTCAGGATAGCGCCGGATCACTTCGCCCAAGGCGGCGAGCGCCTGCTGGGTGATCTTCTGGTCGCGGGTGACGTCGCTGATCTGCTCATAGTAGCTGAGCCCGATCAGATAATAGGCATAGGGCGCGTCCTTGTTGCCCGGATGGATCGACAGGAATCGTTGCGAAGCCTCGATCGCCGGCGCATATTCGCGGTCCATATAATAGCTGAACGAGCTCATCAGCTGTGCGCGGCGCGCCCAAGGCGAATAGGGATGCTGGCGCTCGACCTCGTCGAACAGCGCGGCGGCGAGGCCATATTGGTTCCGGTCGAGCCGGTCCTGCGCCGCGCGGTACAGCGTGTTGACGTCGCGCGCGACATAACGCGTGTCCTTTTTGACGCCGCTGCCCCCGGCACAAGCGGCCAGCAGGGGGGTGATCACAAGGGCGGCGGCGAGCAGGCGCGTCGAGGCGCGCAGGGTGGGACGCTGAGTCATGGGCGCGGTATAGCCACAGCGCGGATGAACGCAAAATAAATGATGGGGGTGTCGGCGCGGAATTACGGCGCTTTGACCACGCAACCCGCCGGCGCGTTCGCGGGCGCCGGAACGCGGCGTGCGGTCTTGATCGTCACCATCGGGTCGAGCATCTGGCCCTGCATCACCCCCTCGCCCGCGGTCGGCGAGACCGGCGCGGCGAAAATCTTCTCCGCGACATCGGCGCCAGCAACGACTTCGCCGAACACCGCGAAGCCCGCGCCGTCGCCGCCAGGCGCATCGGCGTCGAAACCCTTGATGTCGCCGAGCAGCAGGAAGAAGTCGCTGGTCGCGTCGCCGGGGTAGAGCCGCGCCATCGACAGCGCGCCCTTGCAATTGGTGAGTCCGGTCGTCGTCGTCGGCTCGTGCGCGATCGGCGCGAAGTTGGTGCGCGGGTCCCCGCGGTTGCCCGCCTGGACCAGTTGGTTCGCCGGACCCCAGTTGCGCGTTGCACGATAGAATTTGAAACCGTCCATGCGCTTGCCGTCGACATAGCGCAGGAAATTGCCCGAGGTGATCGGCGCGCGCTTGTCCTCGAGCCGCACGACGATCGTGCCGAGGTCGGTGGTAAGTGCGACAAAGGGGCGCGTATCGACCTCGACCAGCGGCGCGGCCGGGCCGGCGATGGGCGGAATCGGCGGCGGCAATTGCGTCGTCTGGGGCGGGACCGGGGCGGCCTGGGCCGCAAGCGCGAGCGCCGGAAGGATCATCGTCAGCATCGCGCCAGCATAAGCGAAAAACCATCACGCTGGCGACCCCCTTCGCAACGGCGGGTGGTGCGCGGATCAACATATAAAGAAATCTTTATATGCGTATTGACAGCTCGCCGGTCGGAGCTATTCTAGGCTGGTCGAGGTTCCCCGCGTCCGGCAGGACATGGGGCTAAGACGGGAAGCCGGTGCGCCTTTCGGGGCAAGGCCGGCGCTGCCCCCGCAACTGTAAGCGGTGAGCGGTGGTCGATACGTGTCACTGGTTCGGCAAGGAACCGGGAAGGCCAGACCCCCGCGTCGATCCGTGAGCCAGGAGACCTGCCTCGTCAGATAACGTCCTCCGGCGGGGTGTCCGGTCTGGTCGCATGCATGGCTGCGCCCGGGCTTGTCCTGCCGGACGCATCGGCCGTTGCTTGTGGTCCGGCCCGTCCCTTGCCCAACGCAAGGTTTGAAGACATGGCCATCACCGTCGCCACGCTCGGTTTCCCCCGCATCGGCCCGCGCCGCGAACTGAAATTCCTGCTCGAAGGCTATTGGGCGGGCAAGAAGGATGAAGAGGAATTGCGCGAAGGCGCCGCCGCGCTGCGCGCCGCGACCTGGGCGCGCCAGCGCGCGCTCGGCGCCGATGTCCTGCCCTCGGGCGATTTCTCGCTCTACGACCATGTGCTCGACACCTCGGCGATGGTCGGCGCGATTCCGGCGCGATACCGATGGGACGGCGCCGCGGTCGGCCTCGACACCTATTTCGCGATGGCGCGCGGCACGCAGGGCGGCGCCGGCCATCAAGGCTGCACCCACAGCCTCGACGCGACCGCGCAGGAAATGACCAAATGGTTCGACACCAACTATCATTATATGGTGCCCGAACTCGAAGCGGGGCAGGTCTTTCGACTGTCGTCGACACGGCTGGTCGATGAGTTTCTCGAGGCCAAGGCGCTCGGCTATCACACCCGCCCGGTGCTGCTGGGTCCGGTCAGTTACCTGATGCTGGCGAAGGGGCGCGGGGTCGAGCCGCTGTCGCTGCTCCCCGCCCTGCTCCCCGTCTATGCGGAAATCCTGACCGCGCTTGCCGATGCCGGCGCCGACTGGGTCCAGATCGACGAACCCTGCCTCGTCCTCGACCTCGATCATGCGCAACATGCCGCCTTCGCCGACGCCTATGCGCGGCTGGCGGGCGCCGGGGTCAAGCTGATGCTCACCACCTATTTCGGCGGCCTCGGCGAGAATCTCGGGCTCGTCGCGGGACTGCCGGTCGACGGCGTGCACATCGACCTCGTCCGCGCGCCCGAACAGCTTGGCGCGATCTGCGCCCGCGTGCCGAAGGCGATGCTGCTGTCGCTGGGGGTGATCGACGGACGCAATATCTGGCGCGCCGATCTCGATACGATCCTGGCGCGCATCGCGCCGATCGCCGCGACGCGCGATATCATCGTCGCGCCGTCCTGCTCGCTGCTCCACACGCCCGTGGACCTCGCGCTCGAAAAGCGGCTCGATCCCGAAATCGCGCAATGGCTGGCCTTTGCGGTGCAGAAGATCGGCGAGCTGGCGACGATCGCCAGGGCGCTCAACGAAGGCGAGGACACAGTGGCCGACGCGCTTGCCGCTGCGCGTGCCGCCGCCGGGAGGCGCCGCAGTTCGCCGCGCATCCACGACCCGGCGGTACAGGAACGCATGGCGGCGATCGACGCGGCGATGGTCGAGCGTCGCTCGCCCTTCGCCGACCGCCGCGCGTTGCAGCGCGACCGGCTCGCCCTGCCCGCCTTTCCGACGACGACGATCGGCTCCTTCCCGCAGACCCCCGAGGTTCGCAAGGCGCGATCGGCGCATAGCAAGGGCGAGATCGACGATGCCGCCTATGCCCAATATCTGCGCCTCGAAACGCGCGCCGCGATCAAGTGGCAGGAGGAAATCGGGATCGACGTGCTGGTCCATGGCGAATTCGAGCGCAACGACATGGTGCAATATTTCGGCGAGCAGCTGGCGGGATTCGCCTTCACCCAGAGTGGCTGGGTGCAAAGCTATGGCTCGCGCTGCGTGCGGCCGCCGATCCTCTATGGCGATGTGTCGCGCCCGGCGCCGATGACGGTCGAATGGTGGCGCTATGCGCAGGACCAGACCGACCGGCCGATGAAGGGCATGCTGACCGGTCCGGTGACGATCCTGAACTGGTCGTTCGTGCGCGACGACCAGCCGCGCGCGGTGAGCTGCCGCCAGATCGCGCTCGCGATCCGCGACGAGGTGCTCGACCTCGAGCGCGCAGGCGCGGCAGTGATCCAGATCGACGAAGCAGCCCTTCGCGAAGGGCTGCCGCTGCGCCGCGGCGAATGGCAAGCCTATCTCGACTGGGCGGTCGAGGCGTTCCGCCTGTCGGCGTCGGGGGTCGCCGACGACACCCAGATCCACACCCATATGTGCTATTCGGAGTTCAACGACATCATCGCGTCGATCGGCGCGATGGACGCCGACGTCATCTCGATCGAGACCGCGCGCTCGCAGATGGAGCTGCTCGACGTCTTCGCCGACTATGCCTATCCAAACGAGATCGGCCCGGGTGTCTATGACATTCATTCGCCGCGCACCCCCGCCGAGGGCGAGATGACGCAATTGCTGAAACTCGCGAGCCAGCGTCTGCCCGCCGAGCAGATCTGGGTGAACCCCGATTGCGGGCTCAAGACGCGCAAATGGGACGAGGTGCGCCCCGCCCTCATCGCGATGGTCGCCGCGGCGCAGCGGCTGCGCGTCAAGGGGGCCTATGATGCAGCCTGATGGTTCCCCTGCGGTGCGCGTCACCGCGATGCCCGCCAACGCCAATGTCTATGGCGATATCTTCGGCGGCTGGTTGATGGCGCAGATGGATCTCGCCGCCTCCTCGGTCGCGTCGCACCATGCGCGCGGCCGGGCGGTGACGATCGCGGTGGAGGGCATGACCTTCCACCGCCCCGTCTTCGTCGGCGACGAGGTGTCGGTCTATGCCCGGCTGCTGAAGGTCGGGCGCACGTCGATGCAGGTCGCGGTCGAAGCCTGGGCACGCGACCGGCATTCGGACGAGGCGAACAAGGTCACCGAGGCCAATTTCGCCTTTGTCGCCATGGGTCCCGACCGGCGGCCGCGCGCCGTGGCACCGCTCGGCTGAAGGCCGTGCCATTCTATATTCAACCAATGGGTTGACAATTGGGATCTGCGAATCATATTTAACCACATGGTTGAACATGATTCGCAGACTCTCGACACGATCTTTCACGCGCTCGGCGACGCGACGCGGCGCGCGATGCTGGGCGAACTCGCCACGGGCGAGCGCTCGGTCGGCGAACTCGCCGAACCCTTCGCCATGTCGCTCGCCGCGGCGTCGAAGCATATCAAGGTGCTCGAAGCCGCGGGGCTGATCTGCCGCGAGGTGCGCGGGCGGACGCATATGTGCAGCCTCGATCCGGCGCCGCTGATGAGTGCCGACCAGTGGCTCGGCATCTATCGCCGCTTCTGGACCAGCCAGCTCGATACTTTGGAAGCGCTGCTGCGCGCCGAAGATGCCGCCTCGCCCCCGCCGAAGAAACCCCTCCCCGGGAAAGAAGGAGACTGACGATGACCGACATGCTTGCCGACGCCCCCTATGGCGTGCTCACCGAACCCGCGACGCTGACGGTCGTGCGCGTCCTGCCCGGTCCGATCGAGCGCGTCTGGTCCTACATCATCGATGGCGCGCTGCGCCGCCAATGGCTTGCGGCGGGCGCTATGGAGGAAAAGGTCGGCGCGCCGGTGACGCTGACCTGGCGCAACGACGAGCTGACCGATCCGCCGGGCGAGCGGCCCGAGGGCATGGGCGCCGAGCACAGCATGACGTGCGAGGTGATCGAGATCGACCCGCCGCGCAAGCTGGTCATCAGCTGGGGCAGCACCGGCGGGGTGACCTTCACCCTCTCCGAAAAGGGCGACGAGGTGCTGCTGACTTTGGTCCACAAGCGCGTCGAGGACCCGGCGGTGCTGCTCAACGTCAGCGCCGGCTGGCACGCGCATGTCGACGTGCTGGAGGCAAAGCTGCGCGGCACGGCGGCGAAACCGCATTGGGACAATTGGGCCCAGTTGCGCACCGCTTATGCCGAGCGCTTCGCGCGCTGATCCCCACGTTCGCGAGATCGGAACGGGGCCGCCGCGTGCGGCCCCTTTTCTTCTGGCTATCCGTGCCGCCGATCCATATCGACGATGGAGCAACGGATAAGGGTCGATGATGAAGCGCAAATGGAAGATCATTTCGGCCGTCGTCGGCGCCCTGGTCGTGGTCGGCGGCGGCGGTTTTGCCTATATGCTCACCCGCGCACCGTCGCCCGCCAAGATCGCCGACGCCGGCCCGACCGGGCAGCGGATCAATGCGAACGGCATCTTCGCCAACTATTATCCCGCCGCCGGGGCGGTTCCGCACCCCGCGATCCTGTTGCTCGGTGGGTCCGAGGGCGGGCTGGGCAAGGACATGCAGGCGGCGGCGTTGCTGCTTCAGGCGCAAGGCTTCAGCACGCTCCAGCTTGCCTATCACAACGCGCCGGGCAAGCCCGCGAAGCTCAAGAATATCCCGCTCGAGGATTTCACGCGCGGTCTCGACTGGCTCAAGAAACAGCCCGGGGTCGATGCGTCGCGGCTGGGCATTATCGGCTATTCGAAGGGTGCCGAGGCGGGACTGCTCGTCGCGGCGCGCACCCCGGGCATCCGCGCCGCGGTGCTCGGCATGCCGTCGAGCGTCGTGTGGGACGGGATGTCGGGGGAAAATTACCTGCTCGGCTCATTCAGTTCGTCGTGGAGCGCCAACGGCAAACCCCTCCCCCACCTTGCCTATAAGGGCCAGCCCGATGCGCGCGGGCTGATGCCGGTGTTCGAGAACGGCCTGAAGGAGCTGGACAAGAATCCCGCCGCGATCATCCCGGTCGAGAATTTCAAGGGCAAGCTGATGCTGGTCTGCGGCGAGGCCGAGAAATTATGGCCGAGCTGCCCGATGACCGACCAGATCGTCGCGCGCGCGGCGAAGGCGGGCGGACCGCAGACCGTCGTGCTGCGCTACAAGGATGCCGGGCACGGCGTGATGGGGGCGCCCTTCACGGACGACGCCGCACGTGCGAACTGGAGCCAGATGGGCGGGTCCAAGGAGGGCAATGCCGCGGCGCGCGCGGACAGCTGGCCGAAGATCGTCGCGTTCCTGAAAACCGAACTCGGGGTGGCCGCGCCGGCGCAATAAGCGCATCAGGCAGCCCATTCGGCCGGGTCGGTCTCGTCACCGATCAGCGCGAGGCCGTGCGCGATGGAAGTCAGTTCGCCGCCGGTCGCGATGCGCTCGGCGCCGAAGCGGCGGTCGAAGATCGCGCGGATCGCGGGGATCAGCGACGAGCCCCCGGTGAGAAAGATGCGATCGACGGCGGCGGGTTCGACGCCCGCCTTGGCAAGCGCGCTATCCATCGCGGCTTCGATGCTGCGGAGGTCGCCCGCGATCCAGCTTTCGAAATCGGCGCGGCGGATCGCGGCGGTGATATCGACGCCGCCGCCCGCGAAATGAAACTCGGCCTCGTCCGCGCTCGACAGCGCGCGCTTGACCCGGCCCACCGCGTCGTAGAGCGGAAAGCCCTGCTCATGCTCGATCAGCGCGATCATCCGTTCGATCCGGTCGGGTTCGAGCGCGTCGCGCTGCAGGCGGCGCAGTTCGTCGATCGTGCGGCGGTTGCGCATCAGCGCGAGGCGCGACCAGTCGGCAAAGTCGGAGAAATAACCGCCGGGGATGTCGAGGATCTTGTCGAACGAACGATAATGGCTGCCCTTGCCGAGCAAAGGCAGCACCAGCCGGTCGACGATATGGCGGTCGAACCGGTCGCCGGCGATCGCGACCCCCGACGAGGCGAGCGGCACACAGCGCCGCGGCGCGCCCGGCTCCGCGATGCGGACGATCGAAAAGTCGGTGGTGCCGCCGCCGAAGTCGGCGACGAGGATCGTCGCGGGTTCGGTCAGCCGCGACGCATAGCTGTGCGCGGCGCCGAGCGGTTCGTGGACGTAGAAAAGCTCGACGCCGAACTCGGCGAGCATCGCGTCGTAGCGCTGGCGCGCGAGCGCCGGGTCGGCCCGGGCACCGGCATATTCGACCGGGCGGCCGACGATGACGCGGCGTGGTCGGTCGGCGAGCGCGCCTCCGGCATGGGCGACGAGCCGCTGGAGGAACAGCCGCCCCATATCCTCGAAGCGAAAGGGCTTGCCCCAGATCAGCGCGCGTTCGAACAAAGGACTTGCCGCGACGCTCTTGAACGACTGAACGAAGCGGCTGTCGAGCGGCGACTGGAGATATTCGGCGATCGCCCACGGCCCCGCCTCGGATGCGACCCCCTGCCAGGCGCGCTCTTCCTCCCAGAAACAGAGCGCCGAGCGGAACACGGGGCCGGTCGCTTCCTCGCCCGCAAAATCGACGAGCCGCGAACCACCCTGTCCGTCGGCGAGCGCGACGACGGTGTTGGTCGTCCCGAAATCGAGGCCGAGCGCGGTCGCGGCCATATTGCTGTCCATGATCTATCCTGTGCAGGGTCGGGGATGTCGCAAGGGGCGGCGCCTATTGCACAGGCGGCCGGGTGGGGCAAGCTGCCGGCGTTCGCCGCTTCGGCGATTGAAAGGCCAAGCGCACCAGCATCGCGCGAGCGCGCGCCAGCTGTCGGGAACCTACAATTCTGCCAAGCGGAACAATGACAAGCGGGCGCCATCTTTTGAGGGAGTTTGTGCAATGATGCTTGGGGTTCTGCGTTCGATGATGCGAATGGCCGCGATACTGGTCCTGGCGGGATCGCCCGTGCTGGCCTCCGCCGCCGACAAGGCGGCGGGGTGGCGCAATTGGGCCGACCGCGGCGAACGCATCGTCGCGGCGATCGGCGCGGTAAACCCCGGGCAGCTCGATGGCGCTTGCGACGGGGTGACGGGGACGGTGATCGGCCAGGGATTCCAATTCCCCTATTGGGGCCAGCAGCTGATCGGTGTGTGCCGCGTTTATCGCAGCCTGTTCAGCCACCTGAAGGACAATAGCACGACCCGCAGCGCCAAGAAGAGCGAGTGCAAGGAGCTGAAACAGGTGCGCGGCAATCTGGCCAAGGCCACCGATGTCGCCGAGGAGCCCCGCGCCCTGCCCGTCGCGCAGGAACTCGTCGTGCTGATCGAAGCGATGCAGGATGTATATTGCACCTGACGATCGGCGCTGCGAACCGACGCGACCGGCAAGAAAAAGGGGCCGCTCTCGCGGCCCCTTTCCTTGTTCCTGTTCCGAAGAGCTTAGTCCTTCAGGAAGTCGGGCACATGACCCTGATCTTCCGGACCTTCGCTGCGTTCGCGGCGCGGGCCCCGATCGCTGCGACCTTCGCCGCCGCCGTCGCGGCGCGGGCCGCGGTCGCGACCGCCGCCACCGTCGCGGCGCGGGCCGCGATCGCCACGGTCGCCGCCGTCACGGCGCGGACCACGATCGCCGCGGGGCTCGCGGGGTTCGCGCGCCGGGCGGGTATCTTCGAGCTCGGCGCCGGTTTCCTGGTCGACAACGCGCATCGACAGGCGAACCTTGCCGCGCTGGTCGATCTCGAGGACCTTGACCTTGACTTCCTGGCCTTCGCTGAGGACGTCCGAGACCTTCTCGACGCGCTCGTTGGCGATTTCGCTGACGTGGACGAGACCGTCCTTGCCGCCCATGAAATTCACGAACGCCCCGAAATCGACGAGGTTGACGACCTTGCCGTCATAGATCTTGCCGACTTCGGCTTCCTCGACGATGCCGCTGATCCACTTGCGGGCCGCCTCGATCTGGTCGAGGTCGCTCGACGAGATCTTGATCAGGCCTTCGTCGTCGATGTCGACCTTGGCCCCGGTGGTCGCGACGATCTCGCGGATCACCTTGCCGCCGGTGCCGATGATGTCGCGGATCTTCGACTTGTCGATCTGCATCGTTTCGATGCGCGGGGCGTGCGCCGACAGTTCGCTGCGGGTTTCGCCGAGCGCCTTGGCCATTTCACCGAGGATGTGTGCGCGGCCTTCCTTGGCCTGGTTCAGCGCGGCTTCGAAGATGTCGCGGGTGATGCCCGCGATCTTGATGTCCATCTGCATCGTGGTGATGCCTTCGGACGTGCCCGCGACCTTGAAGTCCATGTCGCCGAGGTGATCTTCGTCGCCGAGGATGTCCGACAGGATCGCATAGTCCTTGCCTTCGAGGATCAGGCCCATCGCGATGCCCGAGACGGGGCGCTTGATCGGCACGCCGGCGTCCATCATCGCGAGCGAACCACCACACACCGATGCCATCGACGACGAGCCGTTCGACTCGGTGATGTCGCTGGTGATGCGGATCGTGTACGGGAACTCGTCCTTCGTCGGCAACACCGCGTGCAGCGCACGCCAGGCGAGCTTGCCATGGCCGATGTCGCGGCGGCTGGGCGCCCCGAAACGACCGACTTCGCCGACCGAATAGGGCGGGAAGTTATAGTGCAGCATGAAGTTCGAGTAGGACAGGCCGTTGAGCCCGTCGATCATCTGCTCGCTTTCCTTGGTGCCCAGGGTGCAGGTCGCGATCGTCTGCGTCTCGCCGCGGGTGAACAGCGCCGAACCATGTGCGCGGGGCAGGAAGTGCGTTTCGGCGAGGATGGGACGAATCTGCGTCGTCGTGCGGCCGTCGATGCGCTTGCCGTCCTTGAGAATGGCGCCGCGAACGATCTCGGCTTCGAGCTTCTTCATCAGCTTGCCGGCAGCCATCTGGTCCTGCGGCGCGGCGTCGGCGAAGGCGGCCTTGGCGGCGGCGCGGGCTTCGTTCAGCGCGTTCGAGCGGGCCGATTTGTCGGTCAGCTTGTACGCAGCGGCGATGTCCTTGCCGATCAGCTTCTTCAGCTTGTCCTTGGCGGCCGACAGGTCGGCCTGCTCGGCCATGTCCCAGGGATCCTTGGCAGCCTGTTCGGCGAGCTTGACGATCGCCTTGACGACTTCCTTGCACGCGTCGTGCGCGAACAGGACGGCACCGAGCATGACCTCTTCCGACAGCTCATTCGCTTCGGATTCGACCATCATCACCGCGTCGTAGGTGGCGGCGACGACGAGATCGAGATCGCCGGCGGCAACCTGTTCGTCAGTCGGGTTCAGAATATATTCGCCATCGACATAACCGACGCGCGCGGCGCCGATTGGGCCCATGAAGGGCACGCCCGAAATGGTGAGGGCGGCCGACGCGGCGACCATCGCTAGGATATCGGGCTCGTTGTGGCCGTCATAGCTCAGAACCTGCGCAATGACGTTGATCTCGTTATAGAAACCTTCGGGGAACAGCGGACGGATCGGACGATCGGTCAAACGCGAAACCAGGGTTTCCTTTTCGGTCGCACCGCGTTCGCGCTTGAAGAAGCCGCCGGGAATGCGGCCCGCGCCCGAATATTTTTCCTGATAATGGACGGTGAGCGGGAAGAAATCCTGCCCTTCCTTGACCGTCTTGGCAGCGGTGACCGCGCACAGGACGACGGTTTCGCCGAGCGTCGCGACAACCGCGCCGTCGGCCTGACGGGCAACCTTGCCCGTTTCGAGGGTCAGCGTTTCACCGCCCCACTCGATCGATACTTTTTTCACGTCAAACATGTGATTTCCTTTGCCCGCCGGGCCCTATGCCGGGCGGGGCCTCTGTTCCGGGCAATCCGGCCCGGGGCGGTGCGGGGCGCTTTTATGCCCCAATGGCGGTCCCGCCGGATGCGGGAGCGGCCCAGTGGCGTCGCGCATTTTTGCGGACAGCCAATATGACAGCGGCCCCGGAAATCCGGGGCCGCCAGAAACTCTTATTTACGCAAGCCGAGCTTGGCGATGATCGCCTGATAGCGGGCCTCGTCCTTCTTCTTCAGATAGTCGAGGAGGCTGCGGCGCTTGTTGACCATCATCAGCAGCCCGCGGCGGCTGTGATTGTCCTTGTGGTTCGCCTTGAAGTGACCGGTCAGGTTGTTGATGCGGTCGGTCAGGATCGCGACCTGGACTTCCGGCGACCCGGTATCGCCCTTGGTGCGGGCATTGTCGTTGATGACTTCGGTTTTACGCTCGGCGGTAATCGACATATATCTGTTCCTCGAACATCATGGCTTAAAGATTGAAGCCGCGCACGACCTTCAGCGTTCCCGCCAAAGCCTCGATCAGGGCGATCGGACGATTGTCGTCGTCGCGTCCCCAATAGAGCCCGTCGTCCGTAGCTACCCCGGTCCAGACACGACCCTGACGGATCGCCCCTGCCGCTTCCGGGGAAAGGTTCAGAGCCGGGATGTCGACCAGCCCTGCCTCGAGCGGCAGAATGACTTCTGATTGCGCGGCGCCTTGGCCGAACGCGTTCAATTTGTCCAGCGAAATCGCCTGTTCCAGATCGAACGGTCCGGCCTTGGTGCGGCGGAGCATCGTAACGTGGCCGACGGTGCCGACCGCATGTGCGATATCGCGCGCCAGGCTGCGGATATAGGTGCCCTTGGAGACATGCGCGGTGAGGGTGATTTCTTTAAGCCGCGCTCCCCCGTCATCGTCACCCCGGACTTGATCCGGGGTCCATGCTTCCGTCGCCGCAATGGATGCCGGATCATGTCCGGCATGACGAAGGGAATAGATCGTAACGCCCCGCGCCTTCATCTCGACCGCTTCGCCCTTGCGCGCCAGGTCATACGACCGCTGGCCGTCGATCTTGATCGCGCTGTACGCTGGCGGCACCTGTTCGATCGGGCCGGTGAAGCGCGGCAGCACCGCTTCCACTTCGACCAAAGTCGGCCGCACGTCGCTCGTCGCGACGACTTCGCCCTCGGCATCGAGGCCATCGGTCTGAACGCCGAAGCGGATCGTAAAGTCGTAAATCTTGCTCGCGTCGAGCATCCGCCCGCACAGCTTGGTCGCCTCGCCGAGCGCGATCGGAAGCACGCCGGTCGCGAGCGGGTCGAGCGTCCCGCCATGGCCGACCTTGACCTTGCCCAGCCCCGCCTCGCGGCACACGCGCTTGACCGCGCCGACCGCCTGCGTCGAGCCGAGCCCCAGGGGTTTGTCGAGGATGATCCAGCCGTTCATCGCCGCGCTCTATGGCGCGGCGCCGCCAGCGTCAATTTGACTCGGCGGCTTTCGCGGCGGCCTTCGCTTCCTTGGCCAGCTTCAACCGCTGCTTGCGCGGCAGCGGCTTTTCGGCGGTGACGAAGGAGGTGAAAGCGCAGCGCTGGCCGTTGACGATGATCGCGCCGAACTTGTCGAGCCGTGCGGTGCCGCGCGTGTCGATCGCGATCGCCTGAACGAAATCCAAATCGGGGCAATAACCGGTGAGCTTGGCATAATACCAGTCGCGGCGCTGGTCCTCGATCCAGATGCCGTCGTCGCCGTCGGCCTCGAAATTGCGGACGGTGCCATAAGCGGGAAAGGCGATGCTGGCCTCGACGCCGATTTCGCGCGGCGCCTCCGGCTCGGCGGCCGCCGCTGCCGAAAGGGGGAGCAGCAAGGCGGCCAGGGAGAGTGCGAGTTTCTGTTTCATGATGGCATCCCCCTACCAGGCCGAGTCTGAACCGGTGCTGACCCTAGCGCACCACCCACTCATCCGCGAGCAGCGACCAGAGCGCGGTGTCGCGCACATATCCGGTCCAGGTGATGCGTTCCGAGCGCAGCGTGCCCTCCTTGGTGCAGCCCAGTTTCGCCACGGCGGCCTGGCTGCGCGTGTTGCGCTCGTCGATGCGGAACTCGATGCGGCGGATGCCGACCGCGAAGGCATGGTCGAGCATCAACTGCTTCACCCGCCCGTTGAAGCCGGTGCCGCGCGCATCCGGATGGATATAGGAGTTGCCGACCTCGACCGTCTGCGCGGACATATCGGGGCGCAGCCAGGCGGTCATGCCGATGAGCCTGTCGCCGTCGAAGATCGCATAGGGCATGCGGCCGCCCTTGCCGATCAGCGTATCGAAGCTCGCATCGAAATGACCGGGGCCGAAGCTCGACGAATAGATCGGCCAGATATCGGCATCGGCGGCGCAGGCTATGCGCAGCGCGTCTCGATGCGCCTCGGCCAGCTTGACGAGTTTGAGGTCGCCATCGGCGAGTTCGACATAGAGGCGGTCAAGCATCGGCCAGCGCCGCCGCGGCCTCGCGCCGTTTCGCCATGAAATGGCGCCGGCACATCGCGACATAGCGGTCGTTGCCGCCGATCTCGGTCTGCGCGCCCGCGACCACCGCGCGGCCCGCCTCATCGACGCGCAGGTTCATCGTCGCCTTACGCCCGCATTCGCACACCGCCTTCAGCTCGACGAGCGCGTCGGCAATGCCGAGCAGGGCGGCAGACCCGGGGAAGAGCTCGGCCGAAAAATCGGTGCGCAGGCCGTAGCAGAGGATCGGGATATTGGCCTCGTCGGCGAGCGTCGCGAGCTGGAACACCTGCGCCTTGGTCAGGAATTGCGCCTCGTCGACGAGAACGCAGGCGAGCGGGCGCTGGCGGTTCTCGGACAGCACCGCGGCGGCGATGTCGCTGTCGGGGTCGAATTTATGCGCCTCGGCCATCAAGCCGATGCGGCTCGTCACCTGCCCCGCGCCGTACCGGTCGTCGAGCGCCGCGGTCCACAGCATCGTTTCCATGCCGCGCTCGCGATAGTTGAAATCCGCCTGCAACAGCGTCGTCGATTTGCCGGCGTTCATGCTTGCATAGTAGAAATAGAGCTTGGCCATGGCGCCCAATAGCGCGGGCGCCGGCCTTGTACCAGTTGTCAGGGTCTAAAGCGCGAGCCGCCAATGCTCGCTCTGTTCGGGCTTGCCGAATTCGTCGTGGGTCTCGACCTTTTCGATGACGAAACCAAGATCCGTATAGATGGCGCGCGCCGGAGCGAGGACCGTGTGCGTCCAGAGCACCAGTTCGGCATAGCCCGCGCCGCGCGCGAAAGCGATGCAGCGCCCGACGAGATCGCGGCCGAGACCATGGCCGCGCGCCGCGGCGTCGACATAGAGCAGGCGCAGCCGCGCCACGCTGTCCGACTCGGCGACGAGGAAGACGCTGCCGAGCAGTTCGCCATGCCGTTCGGCGACCCAGCATTGTTCGCGGCCGGCCTGAAAATCGCGAACGAAGCGGCTCGTGATCTCACCGACCAGCACCTCCATCGCATCGCCCCATCCATAGGCGTGGCGATAATAGACCGCCTGTTGCGCGGTGATCAGGCCCATGTCGCCCGGTCGCCACAGGCGGACGGTCGGCGGCGGCAGCGGCGTACCCGCCAGCCGTGCCTCGATCCATGCCAGTCGCTCGGCAAGCCCGGCCTGCTCGTCGCGCGACAGATGCGCGAGCGTTGCCGATGTCGACGCGGCGGTGGTGCGATCGAGGTCCGAAAACAGCACCTCGCCCGCGGCGGTCAGCCGGATCGGATGCTCACGCGCGTCGACACCGCGCGTCCGCGCGATCCAGCCCTGCTGGGCAAATCGGCGCAGGATGCGGCTGAGATAGCCGGGGTCGACCGACAGCGTCTCGACGATCCGCTTCGAGACGATCGGCTGCCCCGTCGCGATTTCATAGAGGATGCGCGCCTCGATCAGCGACAGCTCGCTGCCCATATAGCCGGGGCCAAGCACCCCGGCGAAGCGCGTGTAGAAGCGGTTGAAACGGCGCAGCGCGGCTGTGGCGGCGTCGGGTGCCGGCGCCTGATCGTCCGGCTGGGGAAGGTTGACCGATGGCATGGCGATTCGATGCGCCAGTTATTTGACGATGTCAACTAAATGGCGCGGACCACCCGCTTGACTCCCCCCGCCCCCCTGCCATGCTGCGCACAATTAACGCAGCACAATCAGTGGGGAGAGCTGCCGATGCGCCTGATGCCGATCAGCGATGCGATGTTTCTGGTGGGGGAAAGCCGGGAGATGCCGATGCACATCGGCGGCATCAACCTTTACACCCTGCCCGACGATGTCGACGAGACCGACTGGCTGAACGAACAGCTTGCGCTGCTCCGCCAGTCCGAAGGTCTGCGGCGGCCGTTCAGCGAAGTCTTGAAGCTGACCGCGCTCGGCCAATATGGGCCGATCCGGCTCGAACCCGACCGCGACATCGACATGCATTACCATGTCCGCGCCTCGGCGCTGCCCAAGCCCGGCCGCTATCGCGAGATGTTCGAGCTCGCCTCGCGGCTCCATTCGGGGCTGCTCGACCGCACGCGGCCGCTGTGGGAAATTACGCTGATCTCGGGCCTGCCCAACCGGCAGATCGCGACCTTCAAGAAAATCCACCACGCGCTGATGGACGGCGCGGCGAGCATCCATTTCTATAATTCGATGCTGTCGCCCGACCCCAAGGAACGGCGCACCGCCTCGCCGCTCTCGGTCGAGGCCTATGAAGCCTATAAGCGCAAATTCCCGCAGCCAAAAAAGGCGCAGCGCCCCAGCCTGACCGACATCGCGGCGATCGGCGATTTCCTGAAGGAGCAATGGGGCAACAGCGTCGGGGTGACCAAGGCGCTCAACCAATATGTCGCGGCGATGGTGGGGCTCGGCGGCGAAGGACTCGTCACGCCCTTCGCCGGGGTGCCCCGCACCAGCTTCAACCGCAACATCACCGGTGCGCGCCGCTTCGTCGCGCAGAGCTGGTCGCTCGAACGCGTACGGCGGGTCGGCAAGGCCTATGACGGCACGATCAACGACGCGGTGCTCGGCATGTGCGCGGGCGCGATGCGCAAATATCTCCAGTCGCTGAACGAGCTGCCCGACAAGCCGCTGAAAGCCATGGCGCCGGTGTCGATCCGGCCCAAGGACGATATCGATTCGGGCAATTCGGTGGCGTCGGTAACCGCCAACCTCGCGACGCATATCGACGACCCGGCGACGCGCATGGCGGCGATCCAGGAATCGATGAATTCGGCGAAGGCGCAGCTGCGCGCGATGACCGCGTCGCAGATCCAGCTCTATACCGCGATCACCAGCTTTCCGATGATGCTCACCGCGCTGACCCGCACCGCCGACAAATTCCCGGCCTATTCGGTGACGATCTCCAACGTCCCCGGCCCGCGCGAGCAGATGTACTGGAACGGCGCGCGCCTCGACGGCATGTACCCCGCGAGCATCCCCGTCGACGGCATGGCGATGAACATCACCCAGGTGTCGAATTTCGAGAATATCGACTTCGGCATCACCGCGTGCCGGCGCAGCGTGCCGCACGCGCAGCGGATGATCGATTATCTGGAGGAAGCGCTGGTCGAGCTGGAGGCGGCGGCGGGGATCAAGAAGGGGAAATAGTCCTTAATCGCGTCGATAGCTCTGCATCGGCTACCAGCGCTCCGCCACAATGATCGCGGAAAAAACGAGCGACGACCGTGGTCAGTTCGGTGCTGGTGGAATTTATCGAAAAGGTCAGCGGGACCTCACCGATCGCTTCGACAATGAAACGCTGGTCAGACTCGGGACGTGTGGCATGATACCAATATCGCCACTCGGACATCGGCTCGACCTCATCCCAATCGCCATCGGAATCGGTGCCTTGCGACTGCGCCCATAGACCCCGATTGAGAATCTCCAGCAACTTGTCGGTCTCTTGAGTAGGACGGGGGCCGGGTCCGACCAGCAGCAATTCCCACAAAGTCTCGCCACCAATTTCGTTGGATTGGGGCGTAGGGATTGTGGTCATTCGGCGCCCCTGTCCTCCAAATCCCGTGCCACCTTCGGATCGCGCAGCAATTTTTCGATATGACTCGCCTCGTCGAAGCTTTCGTCGCTCAGGAATTTCAGCTTCGCGGCATATTTCATGCGCATCTTTTCGGCGACGCTCTTTTGCAGCCAGGCGGTGTTGGTGCGCAGCGCCTTGAGCACCGCCTCCTCTTCCTTGCCGAGCAAAGATTTGATGAACACCGTCGCGTGGCGCAGGTCGGGCGACATGCGGACTTCGGTGACGCTCACCGGATGCCGGGTGAGCACATCGTCATGGACGTCGCCGCGCGCGAGGATTTCGCTGAGCAGGTGGCGCACCTGTTCGCCGACGCGCAGCGCGCGGACCGAGGGGCCTTTGTCCTTTTCGGTCTTCATCGCCTAACCCTTTGCCTCTTCGTCCAGTTTCGCGACGATCCGTGCGATCGAGCGCATGTTACGCGCGGTGCCTTTGCATCCCAAGCGCCTTTCGATGAAAACCCCGGTCAGCTTGCTGTCGGCGACGCCGTCGCCATAATCGAGGAACAGCATGCGCTTGCCGAGCGCCAGTTTCTCGCCCCCGCGGCCAAGATGATCGCCGACCAGCTGCTCGAACTGCGCCGTGGTCGGCTGGTCGGTCAGGAACATCGTATGGACGAACTTGTCCTCGTTCGTGCCCGCGAACGGATTGTCCGAAATCGCCGACGCCAGCTCGTCCCGGTCGCGCACGAGCACCGCGCTCGTCATGTCGAAGCGGTCGTCGACCATCAGGCCAAGCTTTTCCTCAAGCCCGCGCGTCGGCCGCGCATCATGGTCGAACAGCACATTGCCGCTCGCCACGACGGTCTCGACATTGCTGAAGCCCTCGGCCTCGAACGCCGAGCGCAGGTCGACCATCTTCAGCCGGTTGCCGCCGACGTTGATGCTGCCGAACAAGGCGACGTAACGAGCGATATCGAGAGCCTCACACAAGGAAATAGGGATGCACGGCCTGCCAAAGACCGTGCCCCGCCGCCACAAACACCACGCTCAGCGCCGCGCCGAGAGGAAGGCACCCGAACAAGCAGCCGTCGCCGAGGCATCCGAGAGCCTCGCGCTCCCACCCCGCCTCGTCGCCGTCCTGCTGGTCCGCGCCTTCCCCGGCCATGCCACCTCGCCGTTACAGCGTCCGTTCGCGCATCTCGACTTCGAACACTTCGAGGTTGTCGCCGGCCTTGATGTCGTTGGTATCCGACAGCACGACACCGCATTCCAGACCGGCGCGCACTTCGGCGACGTCGTCCTTGAAGCGGCGGAGCGACGCGATGGTCGTTGCCGAGACGATGACGTCGGCGCGCGTGAGGCGTGCGTGCAGCCCCTTGCGGATGACACCTTCGAGCACGAGCAGACCCGCAGCCTTGTCGCGCTTGCCGGCCGGGAAGACGTCTTTGACCTCGGCACGCCCGACGACGGTTTCGATCCGCTCCGGACCCAGCTCGCCCGCCATTTCCTTCCGGATCTCGTCGGTCAGGTGATAGATGACGTCGTGATAGAGGAAGCGCACTTTTTCGCGCTTCGCGATCTCGCGCGCCTTGGCGTTCGGACGGACGTTGAAGCCGATGATCGGCGCCTTGGTCGCCGCCGCCAGCGTCACGTCGCTTTCGGTGATGGCGCCAGCACCCGAATGGAGCACGCGGACGCGGATCTCGTCGGTCGACAGCTTGTTGAGCGCATTGACGATCGCCTCGACGCTGCCCTGCACATCGCCTTTGATGACCACCGGATACTGGATGACATTGGTCTTGTCGGCCAGCGCCTCGAACATGCCCTCGAGGCTGACCGGTGCCTGAACGGTACGCTTGCGGGTCGCCTGTTCCTGGCGATAGGCCGCGACTTCGCGCGCGCGCGCCTCGTTCTCGACGACGGTGAGGATGTCGCCCGCCATCGGCACACCGCCGAGGCCGAGCACCTCGACCGGCATCGACGGACCGGCGGTCTTGATCTGCTGCCCCTTGTCGTCGATCAGCGCGCGAACGCGGCCGCTTTCGGCACCGCAGACGAAGATGTCGCCGACCTTGAGCGTGCCGCGGCGAACGAGGATCGTCGCCACCGGACCGCGGCCCTTGTCGAGCTTGGCCTCGATCACCGTGCCTTCGGCGGCGCGGTCGGGATTGGCCTTGAGCTCCATGATCTCGGCCTGCACCGCGATCGCTTCGAGCAATTTGTCGAGGCCGGTCTTCTTGAGCGCCGACACTTCGACATTCTGCACGTCGCCGCCCATTTCCTCGACCACCAGCTCATGTTCGAGCAGGCGTTCGCGGACGCGTTGCGGGTTGGCGCCTTCCTTGTCGACCTTGTTGATCGCGACGATGATCGGCACGCCGGCCGCCTTCGCATGCTTGATCGCCTCGATCGACTGGGGCTTGAGCCCGTCGTCGGCGGCGACCACCAGGATGACGATATCGGTGACGTTCGCGCCGCGCTGGCGCATTTCGGTGAACGCCTCGTGACCCGGTGTGTCGAGGAAGGTCACCAGGCTGCCGTCGGGGGTCTTCACCTGATAGGCGCCGATATGCTGGGTGATGCCGCCGGCTTCGCCGGCCTGCACATTGGCGCCGCGCAGCGCGTCGAGCAGCGAGGTCTTGCCGTGATCGACATGGCCCATGATCGTGACGACCGGTGCGCGCGGCTTCAGATGATCGGCATCGTCGACATCCTCGTCGTGGCGGATGTCGATATCGCCTTCGCTGACGCGCGTGATCTCGTGCCCGAATTCGGTGACGAGCAGTTCGGCGGTGTCCTGGTCGATCGTGTCGGTACTGGCCGACGGGACGCCCATCTTGAACAGCGCCTTGATCAGGTCGCTGGTCTTTTCGGCCATGCGGTTGGCCAGTTCGGCGACCGTGATGCTTTCGGGCACGACGACTTCGCGGACCTGCTTCTCGCGCGGACCCGACGAGGTGGTGTGCGAGCGCTTTTCCTTTTCGCGGGCGCGCTTCAGCGCCGCGAGGCTGCGCGCGCGGGCGCCCTCGTCGTCGTTCAGCGCGCGGGTGACGGTCAGCTTGCCCGACTGGCGGCGGTTGTCGGCGCCGCGGTTCGCCTTGGGTTCGGGGCGCTTGGGTTCGGGACGCTTCGGCGCCTCGACCGGGGTGAAGCGGCGCGGCGCGGGGGCCGCGCTCGGCGCGGCGCGGGGGGCCGGCGCAGATGCCGGTGCCGGTGCCGGTGCCGCGTCGGCTTCCTCGGCCTTGGCGACGGGCGCTTCCACGGCGGGTGCCGCTTCGACCGCAGGCGCGGCGACGGGTTCGGCCACCGGCGCTTCGGCGCGGGCCTTTTGTTCCTCGGCGGCGCGGACGCGCGCGGCCTCTTCGCGGCGGCGCGTTTCTTCCTGCGAATTCATGCGCGCCTCTTCGGCCTCGCGCAGCAGCTGCGCCTGGCGCTCCTGGCGCGACATCAGGCTGTCATTCTCGCTCGCACGCTTCGGCGCGGGGGGAACTGGCGCAGGGGCCGGCGCAGGGGCGGGCGCAGGCGCCGGAGCGGCCTGAACCTCTTCGACCACCGGCTCGGGCGCGGCTTCGCCGGGACGACCGAGCACGCGGCGACGCTTCACCTCGACCACCACCGTATTGCGGCGGCCGTGGCTGAATTGCTGCTGCACCTGTCCGGCCTCGACCGTCCGCTTCAGCCCCAGGGGCTTGCGGGTAAGGGTCGGTTTGTCCTGTTCGTCACTCATCGAAAACCATCATTCCTTCAAAACGCGTCCGAAGCGGCAGTGCCATCTGGCCCCGCCCCAATTTCTGCCCCATCGTCGGACGACGGGTTGTGCGGGTCGGAATCGCGGTTGGCCGCGTCCCTACTCCATCCTGTGAAAAACTGCCAGCGGCTCAAATGCGCAAGCACACGCGCCGCGGCGCGGGCATCGGTTATCGCCAGATGCACCGCATTCTCGCGCCCCAATGCCATAGATAGGGTGCCGCGGTCCACCGGCAAGACCCGTCCCTCGCGGCCCGAGCCCTCATCGTCCTCGCCGACCCGCCACGCCTGCGCCAGTTTCTTGCGCCCGTCCTCGCCCGCATCGCTGGCATGGAGGAGCAGGCGAACCTGGCCCTTGCGTGCCGCGGTTTCGATCTTTTCATTGCCGCTCAGCAAGGTGCCCGAGCGCGATTCGAGCCCCAGCCGGTCGAGCGTCGCGCGTTCGAGCTGCGCCGCGATGCGTGCGCCGAGGTCGTCGGGGATGGTGAACTGGCCCTCGTGCAACGCACGCGCGAGCCCGCTTTTCAGCTTGCCCTTCGCCTGCGCCGCTTCGAGCTCGGCACGGGTGACGCCGATCCACGCGCCGCGGCCCGGCGCCTTGCCATGGACGTCGGGCGCGATGCTGCCGTCGGGACCGAGCGCGAGGCGCACGAGTTTCTCCGCCGGCGAAACCTCGCCGGTGATGACGCAGCGCCGCTCGGGCACATGCTGGCCGCGCCGACCAGCGCGGTCTGGTTCGCTCAGTTGATCATTGTGCGGGGTCCGCATCAGCGGCCTCCCCGGTTGCGGGTTCGTCTTCGAACCAGTGCGCGCGCGCCGCCATGATGATCTCGTTGCCCTGCTCTTCGGACAGGCCATATTCGCCGAGCACGCCGCCCTTGTCCTCGGTGCGCTCGCGCGCCGGACCGCGGCGATTGTCCTGACGCTTCTTGGCGATCAGTTCGTCGGTGGCGAGGTCGGCGAGGTCGTCGAGCGTCTTGATCCCGGCCTTGCCGAGCACGACGAGCATCGCTTCGGTCAGGTGCGGGATTTCGGCGAGATCGTCCTCGACACCCAAGCCGCGGCGTTCCTGGCGCGCGGCCTCTTCGCGGCGCTCAAGCGCTTCGGTGGCGCGGCTCTGCAGTTCCTGGCCGAGTTCGTCGTCGAAACCTTCGATGCTCGCCAGCTCGTCGAGCGACACATAGGCCACTTCCTCGAGCTCGCCGAAGCCTTCGGCGACGAGCAGCTGCGCGAGCGTTTCGTCGACGTCGAGCTCTTCCTGGAACATCGTCGAGCGTTCGACGAATTCGCGCTGGCGCTTTTCGCTCGCGTCGGCCTCGGTCATGATGTCGATCTGGCTGCCGGTCAGCTGGCTGGCGAGACGGACGTTCTGGCCGCGGCGGCCGATGGCGAGCGACAGCTGGTCGTCGGGAACGACGACTTCGATGCGGCCGTCGTCCTCGTCGATCACGACGCGCTGCACCGTCGCGGGCTGGAGCGCGTTGACGACGAAGGTCGCGGTGTCTTCGGACCAGGGGATGATGTCGATCTTTTCGCCCTGCATTTCCTGGACGACCGCCTGGACGCGGCTGCCCTTCATACCGACGCAGGCGCCGACGGGATCGATCGAGCCGTCATAGCTGATCACACCGATCTTGGCGCGCGAGCCCGGGTCACGGGCAGCGGCCTTGATCTCGATGATGCCATCGTAGATTTCGGGAACTTCCTGCGCGAACAGCTTTTTCATGAAGTCGGGGTGTGCGCGGCTGAGGAAAATCTGCGGGCCGCGGTTTTCGCGGCGCACCGACAGGATCAGCGCCCGAACGCGATCGCCGACGCGCATCAGTTCGCGCGGGATCTGCTGGTCGCGGCGGATGACACCTTCGGCGCGGCCGAGGTTGACGACGATGTGGCCGAATTCGACCGACTTGACGACGCCGGTGATCAGCTCGCTGGCGCGGTCCTTGAACTCTTCATACTGGCGTTCGCGGTCGGCTTCGCGGACCTTCTGGAAGATCACCTGCTTCGCCGACTGGGCGTCGATGCGGCCCAGATCGACTGCGGGCAGCGGGTCGACGATGAAGTCGCCGAGCTGGGCGTCCTTCTGCAGCTTCTGCCCGGCGGTGAGATCGACCTGCTTGAAATAATCCTCGACGGTCTCGACGACCTCGACGACGCGCCACAAACGAAGATCGCCGGTCTGGACGTCGAGCTTGGCGCGGATGTCGTTCTCGGCGCCGTAGCGGGCGCGCGCAGCGCGCTGGATCGCTTCCTCGATCGCCTCGATGACGATGCCCTTGTCGATCATCTTCTCGCTGGCCACCGAATTGGCAATGGCGAGCAGCTCGGCGCGGTTGGCGGAAATGGCAGTGGCCATCAGTCCTGTCCTTCTTCTTCCAGTTCGTCCGCGCCGTCGAGCGACAGCGGGATGGTTGCGGCAATCAATTTGTCGGTGAGGACGAGCTTCGCCGTGTCGATCGCGTCGAACGGCAGCTTGTGCTCGACCTCTTCCTTGTCGACGATGGTGACGAGGTCATCGCCATCGATCCCGGCGAGCAGCCCGTTGAAACGCTGACGCCCGTTCAATTTTTCCTTGAGCGTGACCTTCGCCTCATGCCCCGCCCAGTCGGCGAAGTCGCTGTGGCGGGTCAGCGGCCGGTCGATGCCGGGCGACGACACTTCGAGGCGGTACGCCACCTCGATCGGGTCCTTGCCCGCTTCCTCGAGCGCGTCGAGCTGGGCCGAGATGCGGCGCGACAATTCGGCGCAATCCTCGATCGTCAGCTGGCGCGTCTCCGGCCGTTCGGCCATCACCTGCAGCGTCGGATCGCTCTCGCCGCCAAAAAAGGCGACGCGCACCAGCGCAAGGCCGAGCGCTTCGGCTTCGGGGGCGATGATCGCATTGAGAACGTCGAGATCGGCCAAGCGGGTCTTTCAAAACGGTTGGGCGGAAAACCATGCGGGAATAGCCGCCGCGGCCCGCGGCCCCGACGTCCCAACTGGCTAACCATGTCAAGAAGTAGGGCGCATATAGGCGGTGCGGGGGATTCGGGCAAGGGGGAATGCCGCCGGCTGTGGAGGCCCGGAGCCAACCCCGCATCGCCATACCAAATGGCGGCGCCCATCAACGCCTTCCCCCCTTGCCTTTTCGTAATTCCACCCAGCGACCGCGGCCCTTTTGGTACCGCCATTTTCATACCATTTTTCCGCGACTTCCTATGTCGCAAGCTGTTATGCTAACGACATGCAAGCCCAAAACGCCAGCTCGCCCGCGCCCCGGCCCTTTGCCGACCTGATCGATGGAGCCAGCGATTTCGGGCCGCTTCCGCCCAAAGCCAACCCGATGTCGGGGGTCTATATGGGGCGGGAAATCGTGATGACCCAATTGTGGACCGGGCATAGCTTTCTCGCGTCGACCCGCGACATGATCGTCACGCCCAACATCCTCCACTTCGGGATGGTCGAACCGCACAACAGCCGACTGCTCGTTTCCTTGATCCAGCCCGGCGACGTCGTCGTCGACGTCGGGGCGAACACCGGTTTTTATTCGGTACTCGGCGCGTGGCGCGCGCAGCCGGGTGGCCAGCTCTGGGCGTTCGAGCCAAATCCGACCGCCTATGCGCTGATGTCCGACAATCTGCACAACAATGGTTTTGGCGGTATCGCCCGCCGCCATCGCATCGCGCTATCGAATCGTCAGGGGGAGGCGATGCTGCGTGTCTTTCCGGGCTATGAGGCGACCTCGACGATCCGCGACATCTCCTCGGCCTTTGTCGAACATACCGAACGCGAAACGGGACGCGCCTCGCACGAAGTCGCGGTGCCGGTCGACACGCTCGACGCGGTCATGCACGGCTGCCCCGGGATCGATTTCATGAAAATGGACGCCGAGGGTCATGAACCCGAAATCATCGACGGCGCGCGCGAGATATTGGCGCGGTCGAAAAATCTGAAGATGCTGATGGAGTTCGTGCCCCCGATCCTGGACGCGGAAAAGGCGCGGGCAATGCTGAGAACGCTTCGCGAATTGGGGCTGATCATCTACCGGCTCGACACCGATGCGAATCTGACGCGATACGACGATGACGACGCGTTGATGGCAATCGATTTTTCGGATCTGGTCGTCGTCAGGCCCTGATCACGTCCGGTCAGCCCTCTGTTTCCACCACGATATGCGGCCACTGCCCCGCGAGCCGTTCGGCCCAGCGCTCATAAGGCCAGGGAATGACCTCAGCATCGAACCAGAACAACCGTTCGCCCTCGAGATCATAAAGCGACACCGCGTCATCGCTCTCGTCCTGCCGCACGATGCGGATCTTGCCGATGCGCGAGGGGTGGATGCGCCCTTCGTCGCCACCCGACGCGCCAACCCGTCCCTGCCACCAAACAAGATCGCCGGTCGCGGGATCGACGAAGCTGCCACGGCTCGGGTTGGCGAGCATGTTGAGCGCGGCGCCGAGTCCGACCAGCGCCCCGAAACCCTGCGCCAGCGGCACCAGCCAGGGCGCGCACTCGCGGCCGTCCGCGCTGCAGTTATCCGCCTGATCGATCGCCGACCCCGCCCAGAAAAAGGCGAGGCCGAAGGCGAGCAGCAGCCACATGCGGTAGTCGGTTCGCGCGCTGCGCCGATAGCTGGGAATGGCGGTGCCGGTCATGGCGATGCCATAGCCCGCCGGCGTCAACGACCGCCTAACGGCCGGCAGCATTTCCCTTTTGGATGACGCTTGCTAAAAAACCGCGAGCGCGGCGAACGGAGGCTCCTATGACGGCGGCAAACAAACTCGAAGGCCAGTGCCTGTGCGGCGCGGTGACGGTGCGGATGACGCCGCCCGAACCGCATGTCGATGCCTGTCACTGCGGCATGTGCCGGCGCTGGGGCGGCAGCGCCCTGCTGTCGTTGCGCATGGTCACCGACCCCGAGATCGAGGGGGCCGAGCATATCGGCCGCTATGCCTCCTCCGAATGGGCCGAGCGCGGCTTTTGTCGCCAATGCGGGACGCACCTGTTCTTTTTCTATAAGCCGAAAGCGAGCTATTCCTTCACCGCGGGGTTGTTCGGCGGCGCCGATGGCTTTGCCATGGTCGAAGAAATCTTCATCGACGAAAAACCCGCCTATTATGCGTTCACCGGGACGCGCGAACGGCTGACCGGAGCCGAGGTTATGGCGAAATTCGGGGTCGGCGAAAGCTGACCGGCGGCACGGCACCGCACCGCCCGGGGCATAAGCATGCGATACAATCCTGTCCCCGTGCGGGACACCCTCGGCGCCGCGCAACATTTTGTTCGCACCTCGCGGCATAAGACAGGCTGCCGGACCCCGCGCGAATCGGTCGCGAAGGGGGGCACGAGACGCATTTGACGCATGAAGCCCGAATTCAACCTCTCGGCGCGATCGCCCTGGCTCGACCCGGCGCGCGACGCCGCGCCGCGTGGACCCCGGCGACGCTGGTGGATCGGCCTCGCCTTTGCCAGCCTGCTCGCCTGCTTCGCGCTCGTCGCGACGACGGGGCAGCTGCGCGCCTATGTCCCCGGCCCCTATAGCGTCAGCGTCCCGCTGACTTTCAAAGTCTACGACCCCACTCGCTGGGCGATCATGAACGCCGGGGACTATGAGGACGCGCTAAAACTCGACCCGACGCTTCCCGATCCGGGCAGCGTCGGATGGGCCGACGCGACCGCAACCCCCGGGGTCGATCCCGCGACGCTGCGCCAGGAGGCCTTCGTCGGACCGCCCGCCAAACCCTATGTGTTTCGCGGCGTCACCGCGCTCGACCGCGAACGCGCCCATTATTGCCTGACCTCGGCGATCTATTACGAAGCCGCGTCCGAAAGCGACGACGGTATGCGCGGGGTCGCGCAGGTCATCGTCAACCGCGCCCGCCATCCGAGCTTTCCCAACACGATCTGCGGCGTCGTGTTCCAGGGATCGCAGCGCGCCGGGGTGTGTCAGTTCACCTTCAGTTGCGACGGCGCGATGGCGCGCGCGCCGAGCCGCGACAACTGGCTGCGCGCCAGCCGCATCGCGGCGGCGGCGCTCGGCGGCTATGTCTTTCCCGGCGTCGGCCTCGCAACCCATTATCACACCCAGGCGATCTGGCCGCGCTGGGGCAAGAGCCTGGTGATGACCAACATTGTCGGCGCGCATATCTTCCACCGCTGGCGCGGCCGCTGGGGCATGCCCGACGCCTTTCGCGCGCCGTATCTCGGCCGCGAGCCGGTGCCCGGCCCCTATCTGCCGGTCGCCCAGCAGCTCGCGATCCTGAAGGGCCAGGGCGCCGCGCCGACGGGCCTGCTTCCCGAAGGCAGCGGCACGCTCGCGCCGTTGCCCAACGTCGCCCCCGCGCCGACGCCGCAGGCGATGGCGCAAGGCGAACGCGCGATCGGTACCCCGGTGGCGACACCTGCCGCGCCCGCGAAAACCTATGCAGACCCGCGGCTCAACCAGTCGGGACAGGTCCGCGAGGAATATAACAAGAGCGGAGAGTGGATTCGCTGACCCGTTCGGCCTAGCCTGCCCCCATCACCGACAGGGAGGTTTGTCATGGGACATGTGAAGGGCATCGGCGGGCTGTTTTTCCGGTCGAACGACCCGGTCGCGCTCAAGACCTGGTATCGCGAGCGTCTGGGCATCGGCGGCGGTTGCAGCGCCGACGAGAGCGTCGCGCCCAACGAATGGGTGTGGAACGTCGCGGCAGGGCCGCTCGTCTTCGAACCCTTCAAGGCCGACAGCGACTATTTCCCAGCCGACCGGCAGCATATGATCAACCTGCGCGTCGACAACCTCGACGCCGTGCTCGCCCCGTTTCGCGCCGCGGGCGACGAGGTGATCACCAAACCCGAATGGGATGACCCGAGCCTCGGCCGCTTTGCGCGCGTTTTCGATCCCGAAGGCAATCCGATCGAATTGTGGGAACCCGCGGTGGCGTAAGCGGCATCGACCAACAAAGCCTCGTCATTGCGAGGAGCCGAAGGCGACGCGGCAATCCAGAGTCGCGTAACCCGCCCTGGATTGCTTCGCTTCGCTCGCAATGACGATGCTTGGAAGCTTATCGTCCCTGGCTGCGCCAGCGCTTGACGACGCGCTCGAGAATCTCGGCCTCGCCGCCGGTCTCGCGCCATAGTTTCGAGAAGAGCGGATCGCTCGACGCCGGGCGCTTGTCCTCTTCGAGCGTGTCGAGATAGACGCGGATCGGGATCGAGACGCCTTCGCCGCAGATGATGCATTCGCGGTTGCGCAGCGCGGGGATCGAATCGATGAAGCCGCGCGCGCCTTCGGGCATTGCCGCCTTGACGAAATGCTGGTCGCGTTCGTTGTTGAGGCGCATCGAGATGATCGTGCCGCACTGCGACAGCACGCCTTCGGCCAGATCCGACGGGCGCTGGGTGATCAGGCCCAGCGAGACGCCATATTTGCGGCCTTCCTTGGCGATGCGTTCGAGGATCTTGCGCACCGCCTGGCCCTGGCCGACGTCCTTGGCGGGAATATAACGATGCGCCTCTTCGCAGACGAGCAGGATCGGGCGTTGCGGCTCGCCGCGCGACCAGATCGCATAGTCGAAGGTCAGGCGCGACAGCACCGCGACGACGACGGCGGTGATGTCCGAGGGGACCCCCGACACGTCGATGATCGAAATCGGCCGGCCGTCCGACGGCAGGCGAAAAATCTTGCCGATGAAATTGGCCATCGTGTCGGCGACGAGCATGCCCGAGAACATGAAATTATAACGCGGGTCGGCACGCATTTCCTCGATCTTGCCCTTGATCCGCATGAAGGGCGCGCTCGACGACGCCTTGTCGAGCCGGCCCATCTCGTTCTGCAATATGTTGAGCAGGTCGGACAACAGATAGGGGATCGGCGAATCGACGGTGAGCTTGGTCATGCCCTCGGCCAGCCGGTTCTTCTGCCGCGCCATCAGCAGGCACTTGGCGAGCACATCGCAGTCGCCCTGGCGATCGCGGCCCTCGCTGGTGACGAACACCTCGCAATGTTCTTCGAAGTTCATCAGCCAATAGGGCATGGCGAGATTGTCGACGTCGAACAGCGCGCCGGTGTTCTTGAACGCCGCCGAATATTCGCCGTGCGGGTCGATCATCACGATATGGCCCTGCGGCGATTGTTCGCAAATCTTGTGGAGGATCAGCGCGGCGCTGGTCGATTTGCCGGTGCCGGTCGATCCCAGCAGCGCGAAATGCTTGCCCAGCATCGCGTCGACATAGAGCGACCCGCGAATATCCTTGGTCGGATAGACGGTTCCGATCTCGACATGCGCGCGGTCGTCGGCGGCGTAGATCTGCTTGAGGTCGGCGCTGGTCGCCGCATAGGCTTGGCTGCCGGGAATCGGATAGCGGGTGACGCCGCGGCGGAAATTGTGGATGCGGCCGGTCAGCTTTTCTTCGTCGCCTTCCCCCAGAAAGTCGATCGAGGCAAGGATCAGCCCTTCGCTGCGCTCGTGCAATTGCTGGTCGCGGATGCTGGCGAGCAGCCAGACATTGCCGACGCGAACCTTGATCTGCGCGCCGACCTGGCCCGCCATGGCGACCGCCGGATCGCCCGAATCCGACAGACGCTGCAGCGCCCCTACGTCGAGCAGGATGCGCGAAGCGGAGCCCGAAATATCGATGACTTCGCCGACCAACAGGTCGTCGCGATGGTGTACTGCCGCCGGGTTGACCGGCGCTGCGGTCGCAACGCCACCGGCGAGCCGGACGTGCTGCGCCGGCGCAGCCTCCCCGGCCTTGTACCCGCCACCTTGCATATCCATCAAAACTGCCCCGCCTGTGTCGTTTCGTGACCCCGGACACCGGTATCGCAGCTGATGGTAAAGAAAGCGCTTATGATCGGCGAAATCGAGGGGCTAGCGCCGCTTGAAGGCTGCCGACGCCGCATAGCCGAGAAGCAGCGACAGCGCGACCGCGGCCAGCCCATAGAGAAAGCCATGGCGCTGCGCCGCAAGCGCGACGAAGCGTTCGAAACCCGCCTTGCGGATCTCGACGTTGCGCGACGCGACCGCGAGTACGCGCCCCTTGCTGATCAGGAAGGTTTCGGCGCGATAGGTTCCGACCGGCACCCGCGCCGGCACCGGAATGCGCGCGCGGTACAACACGCCTTCGCTGATTTCGACCGCCGCCGGATTCTCGTAAAAAAGCCCGAGACGGCGATAAAGGTCGATCAGCCCGTTTTCGAAACGCTCGAGCTTGGCAGCCTCCGAAAAGCCCGTCGGCGACATCGACAGGTTGGTAAGGCCGAGCTCGAAGATTGCCGCAGTGCGCTCGTCGACCAGCTGATCGATCGGCCGCGACGAGCCGATCGCGTAGAAGCCGGGCGAGGTACGCAGGCGGATGCTGTTCGCATTGACCCAGATGCCCGCGACGCGTTTCTTTTCGCGCAGGACGATCGGGCGCACCGGCCCCTTCAGCACGACCACGATGTCGGCGCGGTCGTCGGGCAGGCGCTGGCCGGGATAGAGGATCGCGCCGAACAGCAGCAATTCCTCGCCGGTGAAGCTGTACTGGATGTCGATCGCGCGGCTCGACACGTCGGGGACAAGACGCGGATCGTCGGCGCGCGCCGGGCCGGTCGCGAAGAAGGTCGCAGCCAGCAACAGCAGGAAGGCGCAGACGCGGGTCACTGGACCGTGTAGATTTCTTCGGGGCGGATGAAGAGGTCGACCGCCATGCGCAGCGCGACGAGCAGCACGATCACCGCGAGCGCCATGCGCAGATATTCGGGCTTCACCTTTTGCGCGAAACGCGCGCCGACCTGCGCCCCGGTGACGCTGCCGATCAGCAGCAGCCCGGCGAGCACGATGTCGACCGCGCCGGTGGTCATCGCATGGACCATCGTCGTCGCGATCGTCACGAACAATATCTGGAACAGCGAGGTGCCGACGACGACCTGCGTCCCCATGCCGAGCAGAAAAATCATCGCCGGGACCATGATGAAGCCGCCGCCGACCCCGAGCAGCATCGTCAGCACGCCGACCGCCATCCCGAGCAGCAGCGGCGCGAGCGGCGAAATATAAAGACCCGAGCGATAGAAGCGCCAGCGCAGCGGCAGGTTGGCGACCATCGGATGGTGGCGCCGCTTGCGCGCCGGGGCCGGCACCCCCGCCTTCATCGCCCGCAGCGCCCCCCACGCCTCGCGCGCCATGAACGACCCGACCGAGCCGAGCAGCGCCACGTAAAGAATGTTGATCGTCGTATCGATCTGCCCCCACGCGGTCAGCAGTTCGAACAGCGCCGCACCGATCAGCGAGCCGATCAGCCCGCCCGCGACGAGCACCGCGCCCATGCGCAGGTCGACCCCGTCGCGCTCGAGATGCGCGAGCGCACCCGACACGCTGGCGCCGGTCACCTGCGTCGCCGCCGATGCCGCCGCGACCGTCGGCGGAATGCCATAGAAGATCAGCAGCGGCGTGGTCAGGAAACCGCCGCCGACGCCGAACATGCCCGACAGGAAACCCACCCCGCCGCCGAGCAGAATGATGACCAGCGCATTGACCGACAAATTGGCGACAGGAAGGTAGAGATCCATGGGCCCCGAATGCGAAAATGCGCCCCGGACGGAGCGGCTGCGCCGACCCTAGACCAGTTTCATGCCGTGGGGAATCGCCGCGGCGCGGAAAATCGGGAAAAATCAGAAGTCGGCGGCGAGCGTCAGCGCAAGGCCGCTGTCGGGCTTTGCATCGCCCGCGACGCGCTGTCGCCAGTCGAGCGCGAGGCGGCTGCCCTCGCCGACTTCGGGCAGGCGCAGCGTCAGCCGCGGGCCGACATCGACCCGCCCCGCGCCCGGCTGTACCGACCCCGCCGCGAGCGCGCCGAGATGCAGGCTGGCCTGCGGGTTCCGGGCGATTTCGCGGTCGACGACGACCGCCGCATCGGCAAAACCGTCGCGCCGCCGTGCCCCGACGATTCCGGCCTGCCCATAGGCTTCGAGCCGGAAACGCCGCGGCAAGGCGACATCGCCGACCCCGCCGCTGACCATCGCCGCGAGCGCGGTGCGCCCGCCGCTTCCCGCCGCGACACGCTGCTCGATCGCGACATCGAGCGGCAGGTGCCGGGCCGGAGCGAAAGCGAGGCCGAAGGCGAGTTCGCGCTGGCGCGTTTCGGCGAGCGCGAGCGTCGCGCGGCCATAGGCGCGCACGCGCCCGCTGTCGCCGAAACCAAAAGCGAGCCGCGCGCCGGCTTGGCTGCCGCCGAGCTGGCTCGCCGCGGCGATGCCGCCGGGCGGCGCATCGCCCGACCCGCTGCGCATATAGGCCCAGCTGCCGAGCGACCAGCCGGCAAGCTGACGCTGCATCCAGAAGGGCTGGCCGCGGCCGGGCGGCGCGGCACGCGCCGGCAGCGGCGCGGTCACCCACGCCGATGCACCCACCGGAAAGGCGGCGGCCGAGGCGCCGCCGACTTGCGGCGGCAGCAATCGCGCCATCAGCGCGAGCCGCAGATTGTGCCGATCGCCGCCACTCCATTCGCCGCTGGCCGCGTCGGCATCCGCGACCGGGGTTTGCGGCAGCGGGCGCGACATCCGCTCTTTCTCCCGTCCGCCCGCAGCGATCATCGAAGCCGGCACGGCGCGGGGCGTCGCTTCGGCGGTCGCCCATGGTGCAGGCACGGCCTCGCCCGCCCATGGCGGAGGCGGCATCCCGGGTGGCGGCGACGGGATCGCTGGGTTCCAGTGCGCCATCACCCGCACCAGCGTCCAGCCGCCGAGCAGGAGCAACAGGAAACGCAGCGACCGCGCGTCGCGGCGCGTGTGGCGGGCGATGATGACGCCCGTCACCCGCTGCGCCCCGGTGGCAGCGCCGGAACCGGCAGCGCGTCGCGCTCGCCATGCGGTGTCTTGTCCCATACCAACCGCCCCGACCGGAGCATGCGCCAATAGACCGCGACCGCGCGCCGCGCCGCGAGCATCGCGACGATGTTGGCGACAAAGGCGCGCGGGATCGACCGCAGCCCCTGCCGCCAGCCATAGGCGCGCGCCGCGAAATGGCCGCGCATGCCCAACCGCCAGAGCAGCAATGTCGCCGACAGGCCCATCAGATATTGCAGCATCGCCCCCGGCGGACGCGCCTGCCAGCCGAACAGCGCATGGCCGATCCAGCCCGCCGCGCCGACGACCAGCGCGGCATAGGAGGCGAGCAGGACAAGCGCCGCGAGCGGAGCGCGGCGATCGCGCCACAGCATCCAGCGGGCACGCCAGCCGCCGTCCTGCGGCCCCGCCCAGCCGAGATGGTCCCATCCCGCGAGCGCGATCCCCGCGATCCAGCGCGATTTCTGGCGCACCGCGGTCTCGATCGTTTCGGGGAAAGCGCCGCGCGACACGATCCAGTCGCCCGCGTCGTCGATGGCCGCGACGAACGCGGTGCCAAGGCCATAGGTGCCCACGAGGATCCCGACCTCATAATCCTCGGTCAGGCTGTCGGCGCGAAAGGGCTGACCGCCGCGGGTGATCGACAACAGGGTCAGCGCGTGGCGCGTCAGCGCGCAACCAACCCCGGCCGAGGGCAGCGGCGCACCGATCCGCGTGCGCAGCGCCAGATCCTTGCCGTGCGCCTCGGCGAATTCGTCGGCATAGTGGCCCGCGACCCATTGCTGCCCGAGTCCGAGCAGGGGCAGCACCGGAATCTGCACCATCGCATGGCGCGTCAGTTCGGCGCGGTAGAGCGCGAGCTCGCCGCGGTGGACGATATCCTCGGCGTCGTGGAGCACGATGCCCGCGAACCATATGCCCTCGACCCGCTCGTCGCTGCCCATCGCCGCCCACAACCGGTTCAGGTTGTCGCCCTTGGTCGTCGGCCCTTCGGCATCGCCGATCACCAGCCGGAGGCGCGGGTCGCCCGCGACCAGCGGCGACACCGCGAACAGCGTCGCCGCATCGTTGGGATAACAGCCGAGATAGATGCGGAAATCCTCGCCCTGCCAAGCGGCGAGCGTCCGCCGGATCATCGCGGGCAGCACCTTCGCCTCGTCCCAGGCCGGAACGAAGATCGCGAGCGGCCCCGCGAGTGGCGCCTGCGGCCGATGATCGCGCAGATAGCGCGGCGCGGCATCGCGGTCGCGGGTGACGAACCACAATATGTCGAAGAACAGATCGTCGAAACCGATGACCAATATGCCGACCGACGCGAACAGCATCAGTTCGTGGCTGGCCAGCGCGACCAGCATTTCCAGCCCTGCGGTCGACAGCCCCATATGCCCCGCCCCCCTGTGGCGTCAGGCGCCACAAGCATCTGGAACTAGTCAAAAACACGCGGCGGGTAAAGGGTGACGCGACCGCCATCGCACGCTAGGAGAGGCCCCTCCAATCCACCGAAGAAGCCGCTCTCACCCTATGACCCGCCGCTCGACACGTACCTCCGCCCTGCGCGATTTCCTCGAAAGCGAGAGCGCGGGCGGGATGTTGCTGATCTTCGCGGCGGCGCTGGCGATGCTGATCGCCAATTCGGCCTTCGGCGAGACATATTCCCACGCGATCCATGCGGTGACCGGCCCCGTGCTGTCCGACAAGCTCGGCCCGATGACGGTCCATCTGTGGATCAACGACGGGCTGATGGCGATCTTCTTCCTGCTCGTCGGGCTCGAGATCAAGCGCGAGTTCGTCGACGGCCGGCTCGCCAGCTGGGACCGGCGGCGGTTGCCCTTCATCGCCGCGGCGGCGGGCATGGCGGTGCCGGCGCTGCTCTACATGGCCTTTGCCGGCGGCACGCCGGGCCTCGCGCAAGGCTGGGCGATCCCGGCGGCGACCGACATCGCCTTCGCGATCGGCGTGCTCGCGCTGCTCGGCAAGCGCGCGCCGACCTCGCTCAAGCTGTTCCTCGTCACCGTCGCGATCGTCGACGACATGGGCGCGGTCGCGATCATCGCGCTTTTCTATACCGCCAAGATCAACCTCGTCGCACTCGCGGCGGCGGGAGCGGTCTTCGCCCTGATGTTCGTCTGCAACCGGATGGGGATCAAAAGCCTGCTCGTCTATCTGCTGCTGTTCGTGCTGCTCTGGTACGCGATGCTGCTCTCGGGCGTGCATGCGACGATCGCCGGCGTCCTAGCCGCGATGGCGATCCCGTTCGAGCGGACGCCCGGGGCCCCCGACAGCGCGACCTCGCCGCTCCATCGCCTCGAACATGCGTTGCACCCGTGGGTCGCCTTCGCGATCGTGCCCTTTTTCGGCTTCGCCAATGCCGGGGTAGATATCTCGGGCCTCACCGCCGAACAGATTTTCGCTCCGCTCCCACTTGGGATCGCCGCAGGGCTGTTTTTGGGCAAACAGATCGGCATCTTCGGCAGCGTCTGGCTGGCCGTGAAATTCGGCATCGCCGGCAAGCTGCGCGGCGCGACCTGGCTGCAAATCTATGGCGTGTCCTTGCTGTGCGGTATCGGCTTCACGATGAGCCTGTTCATCGGCGGCCTCGCCTTCCCCGGCGATGCGCTGCTCATCGAGGAAGCCAAGATCGGCATATTGATGGGTTCGCTGGTTGCCGCGCTCGCCGGTTATGCGGTACTGCGCTTCGCGCCGCTGCACCCGCAGCATGGCGCGGTCGAAGCCAGCTGCGATGACGAAATCGTCGGCGACGGCGACGTCCGCGATACCTCGGAGCCGATTTCCGCATGATGCACCGCCTGCGCTTACCTCTGGCCGTCATGCTGACCGCCTCGACGCTGTCGGGCTGCTATGCGCTCGACCCCGAGATGAAGCGCACGGTCGAGGCACGCAAGACGCAGGACAGCCCCGCCGGCCCGGAGCGCAACCCCGCGCTGCCCGACACTGCTGCGAAAGCCCCGGTGCCGGAAGCAGCGGTGCCCGAAGTCGACGTGCGCCGGGTCGAGGTCGTGCGCGGCATGACCGCGCTGCCGCCGCCTTCGGGCGCGCCGGCCGCCCGGCCCGACGCCAATGGCGAAGAACGGGCGACGATCATTCCGGGCCTCACCGCCCTGCCGCCGCCGTCGGGATCGGCACCCGGGCTGCCCGCATCACCCGACCTGCCCCCGCCGCCCGCGCCCGCCGCCGATTGGCCGGTGCGCTCGGCCGCCACGGTCGACCCCGCCGCCGCGACGCTCGCGGGTCAGACGGTCGACGCCATCGCCACCGCCTATGTCTCGCTCAGCCTCGAAATCGGCACGCACGAGAAAGGCTATATCGACGCCTATTATGGCCCGCAGAGCCTGCTCGACGCATCGACCGCGGCGCCCCGCGACCAGAAGGCGCTGCTCGTCTCGACCCGCCAGCTGATCGCCAAGCTCGAAGAGATCGCACCCGACCTGTCCGACCCGATCGAGCGCCAGCGCCGCGCCTTCCTCGCGGCGCAGCTCCGCGCCGCCGAGACGCGGCTGATGATGATGGGCGGCGCACGTTTCTCCTTTGCCGAAGAGGCCGAGCGCCTGTTCGGGGTGCGCCCGGTTCTGAAGCCGCTCAAAAGCTATGACGCGGCGCTCGCCACGGTCGATGCGCTGGTTCCCGGCGAAGGCGCGCTGGCGACGCGGGTCGAGGCCTATCTCGACCGCTTCACCATCCCCAAGGACAGGTTGCAGGGGGTGTTCGAGGCCGCCATCGCGCGCTGCCGCGGTCGCACCGTCGCGCATGTCGCGCTGGCGCCGGGCGACAGTTTCGAATTGCAGTTCGTCACCGGCAAAAGCTGGAGCGGCTATAATTATTACCAGGGCGGCTATCACAGCATCATCCAGGTCAACACCGACCTGCCGATCCGCCTGTCGCGCGCGCTCGACCTCGGTTGCCACGAGGGTTACCCCGGCCATCACCTCCTCAACATGAAGCTCGAGGAGCAGATGGTGAAAGGGCGCGGCTGGATCGAGTATAGCGTGTATCCGCTGTACAGCCCGCAGAGCCTGATCGCCGAGGGCACCGCGAACTACGGCATCGATCTCGCCTTCCCCGGCCAGACGCGCCCCGACACCGAGCGTGACGTTCTGATGCCGCTCGCGGGCATCGAGCCGCCGTCGGACGACCGCTATTGGCAATTGCTCGACGCGATGAAGGCGCTGACCGGGGCGCGGCTGACGATCGCCCAGCAATATCTCGACGGCGTCATCGACCGCGCCACGGCGGTCCAGCTCACCGAAAAATATCTGCTCGTCTCGCCGGCGCGCGCCGAACAGTCGGTCAGCTTCACCGACCAATATCGCAGCTATGTGATCAACTATGGCCTCGGCGAGGAAATCGTCCGCGCCTATATCGAGCGCGGCGACCCCGACCGCGACGAAATCTGGCGCCGCTTCGCGCTGATCATCGGCGAGCCGACCCTGCCCTCGGACCTGCTGGCACGATGAAGCGCGCGGCGCCCTTGCTGTGGCTCGGCCAGTCGGGTTCGCCGCGACGTCCCCCGGCGGGGGTCGCGCCGCGCGGCTGAACACCTTCGGCGCGCCACGACGCGCGCCGTCCGTTCCTCCGTGCCATTTTCGCAAGGGATCAGCCCATGCTCGACAAGACCGAAACCCACCGCCGCATCGAAACCCCCGACATGAAAGATTATGGGGTCTATCTCGCGGTCGACCGCCTGCTGCTCTGCCAGAAACCGCTCGCCCAACTTTGCACCCCCGACGAATTGCAGTTCCAGATCGTCCACCAGGTCGAGGAATTGTGGATGAAGCTGATGGCCTTCACCCTCACCGAGATCGACGGCCATATGGCCGCAGGCGAGACGATGCGCGTGCTCAGCCTGTTCGACCGGGTCAATCGCATCATGCGGATGATGACCGACCAGCTGTCGCTGCTCGAGACGATGAGTCCCTTCGACTATCAGTCGATCCGCCTCCAGCTCGGCAACGGGTCAGGGCAGGAAAGCCCGGGTTTCCAGCTGCTCCTCACGTTGCCACAGCCGTTATGGGCGCGCTACAAGGCCGCCTATCTCGACCCGACGGGCCGCAGCATCGCCGACGTCTACGACACCGGCTACAAGCACGACGAAGCCTATATGGTCGCCGAGGCGCTGGTCGAGTTCGACGAATTGTTCCAGCTGTTCCGCGCCCATCACATCACCCTGATCCACCGTTCGATCGGCATGGGGTCGAAGTCGCTGAAAGGCCGTCCGGTCGAACTGCTCAACGCCGGCGCGCGCCACCGTTTCTTCCCCGAGCTCTGGGACATCCGCGCCGAGATGACCGACCGCTGGGGCGCCGAATATGGCGTCAAGCGCGACAGCATCAGCGGCGGCGCGGCGGGGCACGGGAGCGGGCTGTGACGCCCGCGCTGCTTCAGCCCGCGGTCGCGGCGCGCTTCCACCTGCCGTCCGGCAGCGTCTATCTCAAAAGCCATAGCGTCGGTTGCCAGCCGCGCGCCGCAGCCGACGCGCTGCAGGCGCGGCTGCTCCATCCGTGGCGCGAGACCGGCGAGGCCTGGCCCGACTGGCTCGCCGCGATCGACGACTGGCGCGCCGCGCTTGGCGGCCTGATCGGCGTCGAGGCACGCGACCTGTGCCCGGCGACCAACGTCAGCGCCGCGCTGTCGCGTTACCTGTCGGCGCTTGGACAGGCCACCGACCGCCGCACGATCCTGCTCGCACCGAGCGCCTTTCCGACGATCGGCTATGTCGCGAGCGGGCTGGCGGCGGCGGGCTGGACGACGCGCTACCTGCCCGTCGATACCGATGTGCGCGACCCGGCGAGCTGGACCGCAGCGCTCGACGACAGCGTCGCGCTCGTCGTCGCGATGCATGTCAGTTCGAACAGCGGCGCGCTGACCGATATCGCGGCGGTGGCGCGCGCCGCCAAGGCCGCCGGCGCGCGCTGCGTCGCCGACTGCGCGCAGTCGGTCGGCATCGTCCCTGTGAACCCCGCTGCATGGGGCGCCGATGCCGTGATCGGCACCAGCGTCAAATGGTTGTGCGGCGGTCCCGGCGCGGCTTGGCTGTGGGTTGCCCCGCACGACCGGACGGCGCTCGACCCGATGGAGCGCGGCTGGTGGAGCCACGAAAATCCCTTCGAGATGGACATCGCCGACTTTCGCTACGCCCCCGACGCCCGGCGCTGGTGGGGCGGCACCCCCGATGTCGCGCCGTTCATCCTGTCGACGGCGGGGATCGGCGAGATCGCGGCGATCGGCGTCGATGCGATCGGCGCGCACAATCGCACGCTGCAAGCAATGCTGCGCGACGCGCTGGAACCGAAGACCCCCGGGTGGAGCTGGCCCGAAGGCGCTGTCGGCGGGACGCTCTGCATCGATACCGGCACCGACCAGCCGCGCGTTGCCGAGGCGCTCGACCGGCACGATCTTCGCGCCGATTTCCGCGGCACGATCCTGCGTCTGTCGTTCCATGCCTATAATGGCGTCGCCGATGTGGAGCGGACGCTCGCCGCGCTCGGCTAGATATCGACGACAATCTTGCCGAAATGCGCGTTGGCGATCTGGTGGCGGAAGGCGTCGCCGAGCCGTTCCAGCGGGAAATGATCGCTGATCACCGGCCGGATGCCATTCGCCTCGACGCCGTCGATCATCGCGAGTTGCTGCGCGCGGCTGCCGACGGTCAGCCCTTGCACCCGCAAATTCTTGCCCATCAGCAGCGCGGTCTGCACCGGTCCGGCGATGCCGGCCAGCACGCCGATCAGCGCGACATGGCCGCCGACGCGCGCCGCGACCATCGACTGGTCGAGCGTACCCGCGCCGCCGATTTCGACCACCGTGTCGACCCCGCGCCCACCGGTCAGCTCGAGCGCCTTCGCGCCCCATTTCGGCTCTTCCTTGTAGTTGATCAGTTCGTCGGCGCCGAGCACTTTCAACTTGTCGAGCTTCGCATCGGACGAGCTGGTCGCGATCACCTTCGCGCCCGCCGCCTTGGCGAATTGCAGCGCGAACACCGACACCCCGCCGCTGCCCTGGATCAGCACGGTCGAGCCCGGCCGGGTCGCCCCGTCGACGAACAGCGCGCGCCATGCGGTGAGGCCCGCGCAGGTCAGCGTCGCCGCCTCGGCCGCCGACCAGCCCTGCGGCACGCGGGTGAACCAGTGCTGCGGGGTCACCACCACCTCGCGCGCATAACCGTCGATGCCGTCGCCCGGCACTTTGGTAAAGGCACCCGCAGGCGGTGCGCCGTCGGTCCATTCGGGGAAGAAGAGCGATACGACCGGGTCGCCGACCCGATAGTCGGTCACGCCCTCACCCACCGCCTCGACCGTCCCTGCGCCATCGGACATCGGGATGCGCCCGGCGGCGGTCGGGATCATCCCGGCGACGACGGCAAAGTCGTGGAAGTTCAGCGACGATGCCGCCAGCCGGACGCGGATCTCGCCCGGACCCGGATCGCCCGGATCGGGGAGGGTGGCGACCGCCAGACTGTCGAGCGACGCGGGCGCGCCGAGGCGCATGGCCTTCACCATGAAGTATCTCCTGAAAAGCGGCTCCGCCGCGCTATTTCTGAAAGCAGCCGTAGCTCGCCGTACCGCTGCCGAGCGCGTCGGCGATCCGCACCGAGCAATCCCATTCCTCCGGCGCCGCGCCCTCGGCCTGGATCGTCGCCTTGCCTTCGAAGCTGCCATCGGCCTGCGCGCTGAGGTCGGCCTTGAGCACCTTTTCGCCGACGGCCGCCTTGCGCTTGGTCAGATAGGCCTCGGCATCCTTGGCGGTCGGCGCCTTGTTGGCGGGCGCGGCATCACCGCCGCACGCGGAGAGCAGCAGCGCGGCGGCGAGCGCCGCGCCTGCCCCGATCGACGCGCGCCTCATTCGGCGGCCATCGCCAGTTCGACGCGCTGCGGTCCGCGGATCACGCCGCCAGGGGTCGGCCCCTGCATCGCGCCGTCGCGGAAGGTCACTTCGCCCGACTTGATCGTCGCGACATAGCCGTCGGCCTTTTGCAGCAGGCGCTTGCCGCCCGCGGGCAGGTCGAAAGCAAGCCAGGGCTTGCCCAGCTTGATCGCGTCCATGTCGATGATGTTGAGGTCGGCGAGATAGCCCGGCGCGAGCACCCCGCGATCCTCCAGCCCGTACAGCACCGCGGTGTCGCGGCACTGACGCTTGATCGCATGTTCCAGCCCGATGCGGTTGCCGTTGCGGTCGCGCACCCAATGCTGGAGCATGAAGGTCGGCGACGCCGCGTCGCAGATCGTCCCGCAATGCGCGCCGCCATCGGACAGGCTGTTCACCGTGTCGCCGGCCGCCTGCAGGTCCTCGAGAAAATTGAGGTTGCCGTCACGGTAGTTCAAAATCGGGAAATAGATGAAGCCCTTGCCATCGTCCTTCATCAGCAGGTCATAGGCATATTCGGACGGCGTCACGCCCGCCGCAGCAGCGCGATGCGCGATGCTTTCGTCCATCCGCGGCTCATAGTTGAAATCGGGGTCCATCTCGAAATGGACCGGCCAGCCCTCGGCGACGACCTTCAGAAAGTCGAGGATATCGCTTTCGGGCCAGATATTGGCTTCCTGCGTCATGCGGGTGCGGAACGCGGGGTCCTTCAGATGCGCGAGCTGCTGCTCCCACGGCAGGTCGATGATTTCGTTCCACGCCGGCTTGAAGCGGAACGGATGCACGGTACCCTGCCACGCCATGATGACGCCATTGCCGCGCAGCGCGATCTGCGCGACGATGTTCGCGCCGGTCGCGTTCTGCTTGCGCATCTCCTCGATCTGCTCCTCGAGCGGCAGTTCCTTGGCGATCGACTGGAGCGCGGCGAAGGTCACCGGCAACCCGGTTTCGCGGCTGAGGTCGCCCATCCACTGAAACTCGTTCCACTCGCGCTTCATGTCGCTCGCCATCTCGAACACGCCATACCCGACGCGCCCCATCGCGCGGCCGATCGCGACCAGTTCCTCGGCCGTCGCGGTGGTGCCAGGGACGAGTTCGCCGTCGATCGACTTGTGGAGCACGGTGCGGCTGGTCGAAAAGCCGAGCGCGCCGGCGCGCACGCCTTCCTCGACGATCCGCGACATTTCGGCGATGTCCGCCTCGGTCGGGATCGCGCCGGGCTTTTCGCGGTCGCCGAGCACATAGGCGCGCACCGCGCCGTGCGGAACGTGGCACGCGACGTCGACGGTGCGCGGCAGCTTTTCGAGCGCGTCCATATATTCGGGGAAGGTCTCCCAATCCCACGACATGCCTTCGGCGAGCGCGGTGCCCGGAATATCCTCGACGCCTTCCATCAGCGAGATCAGCCATTCGTGGCGGTCGGGCTTGGCGGGGGCGAAGCCGACGCCGCAATTGCCCATCACGACCGTGGTGACGCCGTGCCAGCTCGACGGCGCCATTTCGGCGTCCCAGGTCGCCTGCCCGTCATAATGGGTGTGAACATCGACGAAGCCCGGGGTGACGACCTTGCCGGCGGCGTCGATTTCCTCGCGCCCCTTGCCCAGATTCTCGCCCACCGCGACGATCCGGTCGCCGTCGATCGCGATGTCCGCGACAAAGGCGTCGCCGCCCGTTCCATCGACGACGGTGCCGCCGCGAATCACCAGATCATGCATGTCCACTCTCCCGATTTTTTCGTTTCAGGGAGAAACCTATCACGGATATTCGATATGCCAAGGCCTCGCGACCGGAGGACAATCAGCCGGGCGGCACATCGCGAAGGAAGGGTGAAAGCAGCTGCCGGTCCCAGCGGTCGGCATCGCGATCATGCGTGGGTCCCAGTCCCAGCGTCTCGACGCGTTCGACATGGGGATCGCGCCAGGTGCCGAAGAGGCGATCCCAGACGGTAAAGAGCGAGCCATAATTGCTGTCGGTCTGCACTTGCCGACTGCTGTGATGGATCAGGTGGACAGCGGGGGTCGCGAACAGCCAGGTGGCGGCGCGCCAGACACGCCCCTCGGCACGAATATTGGCGTGCTCGGCGATACCCGCGACGAGAAGCACGAGTTCAGCGATCGCGACCGCCGTCGGCGGCAGCGCGAACAGCCAGATCGCCGGCAGCGCGCACAGGAACGACACGAACTGCTCGACCGGATGATGGCGGAACCCCGTCGTCGCATCGACCCCGGTGTCGCTGTGATGGACGCGATGCAGCCGCCACAGCCAGCCGATGCGGTGCGAGGCGCGGTGCGCCCAATAGGCCGACAGGCTGCGCAGCAACACCGTCACAAGCAGCGCGAGCGCGAGCGGCGCGGACGGTAGCGGCAGGGGCGCCGTCCCTTCCCGTCCGGCCCATGCGGCAAAGGCGATCAGGCTGACCGGCACGAGCGCGGCGAGCAACAGGCCGAGGATACCGAGCAGCAAATTGGTCGCCGGGCGCCGCAACCCCGCCCCCGCATCGTCGCGCGTGCCGAACAGCGCCTCGGCGCAGGCATCCGCAACGAAAGCGCCGGCCATCGAAAAGGGCGCCCACGCCATCACCTCCCGTGCGAATATCTGCTCCATCGTGCCAAGCGGTAAAGCCGCTTGCCGCCGTGGCAAGCGCTCGCTACGATTCCGGCACGACGTTATTTTTCCGAGGGGCTTCGATCATGCGCGCATTGGCCGTCACCATTCTTCTTGCAATCCCGACCGCCGCCTTTGCCGGCGTTGCCCCGACCCCCGGCCCCGAAGCCGGCGTCGGTGCCGCAGCGATGGCGGCCGTCGCCGCAGGCTATCTGTTCCTGAAGCGCCGTCGCAGCCGCTAAACCGGCGATGACCGCAGCGGCAGCGGTTTCGCCGCGACGGATCGAGCGCAGTGTCGTTTTCGCCGCCGCGCTGCTGATCGTCATCGCATCGGCGCTGAGCACGCGCATCGGCGCGGCGGTCGCGCATCGCGGCCTCGTCCCGTCGCTTTTCGAATTGTTCGGCGTCAGCGCGATCGTCTGGTTCGCCGCCTTCGCGATATGCGCGATCGCGCGCGACGATGATGGCCGATCGGCCTGGCGGCGCGGCGACGCGCCGGTCCTCGCCGCGATGGTCGGCGCGGCGCTGCTGCCGCTCCCTGCGCTCGGCGCGGCGGCGGTCTTTGGCGCAGGCGCATGGCTGGCGCTGCGCTCCGAACCGGCATCGGGCGCGCGGCGGATCGGACTGGTTGCACTGGCTCTCAGCGCCCATCTGCTCTGGGGTCCGCTGATCCTGAAGCTGCTCGGCAGCGAGTTGCTCGCCTTCGATGCGCAAATCGCCGCGCTGTTCGCGGGCGGCAATGCCGACGGCAACATCTTCGGCCAGGCGGGATCTCAGGCTTTCACGGTCGGCCAGAACTGCTCGTCGCTGACCAATCTCTCGCTCGCCGGGGTGCTCGCGGTGACGCTGGCGCAATTGTTCGAACTGCGCTTCGATCGCCGTCTCGTCATCGCCACGCTGATCGCGATGCTCGGCACGATCGTCGTCAACGGCATCCGCCTCGCGACGATCGCACGCCATCCCAACCTCTACGATTATCTGCACGGCGGCGCGGGGATGATGTTGTTCGGCTGGGCCTCGCTGCTCGTCACCGCCGCGATCGTCGGCACCGCCGTCGCGCGTCACCCCGATTTTGCGGCGCGCTGATCGCATCCTGATCGGCGCGGCGCTGCTCGCCGTGGCGCTTGTCACGGCGAAATTGCTGTGGCTGCCGCGCAACGTCTATCCCGACCGCGAACGGCTGGCGGCGGCGATCGAGACGCGGCTCGCCACGGCGGGCCTGACGAGCAGCCGGCCGTGGGAAGCGGCACCCTTTCGTATTCGTGCCGCCGGCGGCGCCTGTACGATGATCGTCCAGCAACTCGACGTCGAGGCGGCGGAAAAGAGCATTTTCGCCGAACGCGCACGCACCATCGGTCCGGTGCGCTATCTATATGGCGATGGCGTGCGGACCGACTTCCCGCGCACCGGCACGGTGCTGCGCGACCAATATCAGCGGCAGGCGGCGCGGCTCGGCCTGTCGGTCGCGATCGACCCGATCATCGGCGTCGCCGCGTCGCCCGGCTGTCCAGATCCGGCGGCGCTGCTCGCGGGCCTCAAGCTCCAGCCGCGCGCCGGACCGCCCGCGCTGCCCTGACCGATTTCGCGCGCCAGCACCCCGGCGAGCCGTTAGAGTCGCGCGATACCAGCAAGGAGTCGATGCCATGAACCGCAAGCTCGCCGCCCCCTTCGCCCTCGCCCTGCTGCTCGCGGGATGCACCGCCGACGGCGCCGCGCCGCCGCCCACCGCCAATTATGCCGCGGCGCTTGCCGACCCCGCCCGCCCCGCGACCGATCGCGAGCGCGACGCGGCGCGCAAACCCGCCGAACTGCTTGCCTTCGCCCAGATCGCGCCGGGCGAGGCGGTCGGCGACTATGTGATGGGCGGCGGGTATGTCACGCGACTGCTCGCCGCCGCGGTCGGCCCCGAGGGCAAGGTCTATGCCTTCCAGCCCGCCGAATTCATCGCCTTCAAGAAACAGTATGGCGACGATCAGGCGGCGGTCGACGCCGCCTATGCCAATGTCGACGCGGTCGGCGGGGCGTTCGCCGCGCCCGCCTTTCCGGTGCCGCTCGACACGATCATCACGGTGCAGAATTTCCACGACCTCTACCTCAAACCCTTCCCCGAAGGGACCGGTGCCAGGGCGAGCGCGGCGCTGTTCGCGGCGCTCAAGCCGGGCGGGACGCTCGTCGTCGTCGATCACAGCGCCGCCGACGGCAGCGGCACGACCTTGTCCGACAGCCTGCACCGGATCGACCAGGCCGCGGTGGTCGAAGCATTGACCCGGGCGGGTTTCAGGCTTGATGCGACGAGCGACATCTATAAACGCCCCGAGGATCCGCGCACCACGAACGTCTTCGACCCCGCCATTCGCGGCAAGACCGACCAGTTCGCGCTACGCTTCCGCAAACCGAAATAGGGACCAACATGGCCGACGATGATTATGTCTATGACGAAGCGAGCGGCGAATGGATGTCCGCAAGCGATATCGCGGCGCGCGATGCTGCCGCATCGGCAGGTCCCGAGGTGCGCGACGCGGTCGGCAATCTGCTCACCGACGGTGACAGCGTGGCGCTGATCAAGGATTTGACGGTCAAAGGCGCGGGCCAGACGCTCAAGGTCGGCACGGTGATCAAGTCGATCCGCCTGACCGGCGACGCGCAGGAAATCGACTGCCGCCACGACGGCATCAAGGGGCTGGTGCTGCGCGCGGAGTTCGTTCGCAAGCGCTGACGCGTCAGTGCTGCGACGGCGGCTTTTCGGCGCTCCAGTTCGGCCGCGCCGCATCCATGCCCGCGACGACCTTGTCCCAATAGGCCTCGGTCCGCCCCTGGAATTTCATGTCGAACGCATCGACGGTGCGGAACTCGAGCACCTCGACCCCCTCGGGTCCGGGCTTGTAGGTATAGGGGACGTCGCGCCCGACGAAGAAGCCGTCGCCCGCGCCCAGCTCCTCGGTCCCGAGTTTGAGCGATCCGGCGATGATATAATAGAGGCAGTCGGCGTCGTGGCTGTGCAGCGGCAGCGCGAAGCCGCTTTTGAACCAGGCATAGGTCAGGCTCATGTGCGGCAGCGCGAACAGCACCTTGGTGACATTGCCCTCGCCCACCCCGGCCGCGACCCAGCGGCCGATGCCCGCCTCGACGATCGGGGTCAGCCCCGCGAGCGTCATCTTTTCGGTCTCATTGAGGTCGGGGGCATCGATGCCCCGATATACGCGGAACGGCGCTGCTTCCGGCTTGCGATCGGCCTCGGCCATGGCTCTCTCCTCTTCCCGTTTCGATTTGCGACGTATCATGCCGCAACGGGAGGAGGAGAGTCCATAGCCCGGTCAGATTTTGCCCAGCGTTTCCCGGCGCGGTCCGAGATAGCCGAACAGATAGGCGCCGACCTTGCGCATCTGGATTTCCTCGGCGCCCTCGGTGATCCGGTAGCGGCGGTGGTGGCGATAGATATGCTCGAACGGTTTGTGGCGCGAATAGCCGATGCCGCCATGCACCTGCATCGCGCGGTCGGCGGCTTCGCAGCACAGGCGGTTCGCCCAGTAATTGCACATGCTGACTTTGTCGGACAGGTTCCGCTCGATTTCCTTGTGCGGCATATTGTCCATGTCCCACGCGGTCTTGCGGATCAGCAGGCGCAGCATTTCGGCCTGCGTCGCCAGTTCGACGAGCGGGAACTGGATCGCCTGGTTCTTCGCCAGCGCCTCGCCGAACGGCTTGCGCTCGCGCGCGTAGCGCACGCTTTCCTCGATGCAGAAGACCGCCGCACCCAGCGACGATGCTGCCTGCCGGATACGGTTCTGGTGGACGAAGCTCTGCGCGATCGACAGCCCGCCGCCGACGGGGCCGAGCCGCGCGCTGTCGGGGACCCACACATCGGTGAAGGTCATGCGCGGGTGGTCGGTCGGCATGTTGAAGGTCCACATATATTCATCGACCGTCATCCCCGGGGTGCCGGTGGGCACCAGCAGGCAGGAGATGCCTTTCGCGTCGCCGTCCTCACCGTCGGTGCGGCAGAAGGTCGCGCAGTGGGTTGCGACATGCATGCCGGTGATCCACATCTTGCGCCCGTTGATCAGCCAGCCCTCGACCCCGTCGCGGGTCTCGCGCACCGCGCGGGTTTCCATATGCGTCGCGTCCGACCCGTGATCGGGTTCGGTCAGGCCGAAGGCAGTGCGGCGCTTGCCTTCGAACCCGCCGAGGATGAACTCCTGCTTCTGCTCCTCGCTCGTCGCGAATTGCTCGAACATCTGGACGAAGGGGAAATTGCCGACGATGCTGTGCTCGTTCTGCAGGTCGTTGTGGAGACCGAGGCCCTTCGCGGCGAAATGCTCGCGGATCACCGCCATCCACAGGTTCGACCCGTCCTTGCCGCCGTACTTCTTCGGCGCCGAAAAGCGCCAGTGGCCCGCGGCATCGGCCTTGCGCGTGGCCGCCTTCAGCAATTGTTCCCAGTCGTGGCGCGGCAGGCCCTGATTGTCCCAGTCGGTGCGCGCATGTTCACGGCGATGGTCGAAGAAACGGATATTGTCGTCGGCGAGTTCGAGCGGCTTGATCTCGGCCTCGATGAAGGCGTCGAGTTCGTCCAGATAGGCCTGCAAATCGGCCGGTACGGCAAAATCCATCTTGTTTCTCCCATGGCTGTCACCTCCGCCTTGCCAGCGTTCGGCGCGCGGCAAAAGGGCAATATGCTTCGTTAGCTAATCTTTTGGTCGCGCGACGGCGCGTCAATCTCCACCTCCGCCGCAACCGCTGCCGCATCCACTGTCGCCGCCGCAGCTGCTGCCGCAGCTGCCGCTCGAATTGGAGCCCTCGGGCGAGTTGTGCGGGTTGCGCAGCGCGTAGAAGGCGGCAAGTTCCGATCCGGCGAGGACACCGGTGCCGAACAGCGCGACGGCGAGGTCGCTTTCGCGCCGCGTCGGTGCGCGCCGCAGCCGTTGATGCTCGCGGCGCGCGTCCTTGACCGCCGCGCGGCCGGCGCGCGTCTGGTCGCTGACGAAGCGCCAGCGGATCGCCAGCGGGATCAGCGTCAGCAGCATCAGCAGCGACAGCACGAAAAGCGGGCCGCCCCGCGCGATGTCGGCGAGCAGTCGGATCGCGCCGAACAGCAACAGCACCGCATAGGGCGCGATCGCCAGCAGCCGCAGGCGACGGTGCTCGTCGGGATCGAGCAGCAGGCCTGCGGATTCGAGCCGGCGACGCAGGGCGACCGCTTCGGGCTGCAACGCCGCAACGATATGGTCCCAGCCGAACGGCGAGCGCAGCGCGAGGATCGCGCGCTCGGCGCCCGAGGACGCCGCCCCGTCCGCCGTGCGGAAAATCTTGCCCTCGACCGCGATCGCACCCGACGCGACGGCGCGCGTCGCGACGGTGTCGGCAAAGCGCGCCTCGCGGCCGGCAAGATAGGCGAGGCTGTCGGGGTAGCGCAGTCGCTGCACCCGGCCCGCAGGACGAAGCAGCCGCGGCAGCAGCCAGGCGACCGGTCCGACGATCATCAACAACAGGAAATATATGCCGATAAAGGCCAGCGGGTCCCAATCGAGCGGATTCATCTCCGGCGCATCCTCATCCCCATGCCCACAGCGCGACCCCGGCCAGCGCTATCACAGCCGCGGCGGTGGCGCCAAGGCGAAGGGTGCGGCGCGGCACGATCCACACATCGGCGAGCGCGACGCGACGCGCGTGCGGGTCGACATGAAAGCGCCGCCACGCCGAGGGCCAGATTTTTTCGGGCGGAAGGGTGCCGAACAGCCGCTCATAGCTCGCCAGTGTTTCGGCGTAATAATGGGCATAACGCCCGCCTTCCTCGGCGCCGCCGCTGGTCGGGCCATGGTGGAGCGGCGCCGCCAACACCTGACCGCACAAGCGATCCCAATAGTCGCGGCTATAGGTAAGGTGCAGGTGCCACGCCTGGTCGACCGCGTCGGACGGCACGACCATATGGCCCGCGGTCATGGCGAGGAACAGGAAGCGGCGATATTCGTCCATCACCGTTTCGGAAAAAGCGGCGGACCAGCCATTTTCCCGGGCCAGCCGAGCCTCGAAGGTCAGGGCGGCGTCGGCGGGACCGACGCGATACTCGCGAAGGGCAATCCAGAGCGGATGCTCTGTGGCGATCATCCGCCCCAGAGGTTGCGCGCCGCGCCGAGCGCGGCATATTTGGGGCTGTCGACCGCGCATTTGTCGATCGCTGCGCGTCGCAACTTCGCAAGCAGGCCGGGTTCGGCGAGCGTCGTCGTCCCCGCCATCAAGGCGGCGGACAAGGCCGCATCCTCGGCGCGCGTCCCGGCATCGAGGTCGCGCATCACGATGCCCAGCGCGTTCATCGCGACGACCGCTTCAAACTTGGCATGGCCCTCGGCGCGCGGCTTGATCGCACCCTCGATCCAGTCGCGCACCGCCTGCACGATTTCGCGGTTGGTCGGCTCGCCCGCCGGTGCGGCGGCGGCGGGCGGCGATGCCGGCAGCGCGCGCGCGCGTTCGGCCTCGGGCGCTTCCTCTTCGAGCAGGAGCACGAGGTCGAGTTCCTGTTCGGCGGTGCGCCGCCCGACGACGACGCGCTCGACCGTGGTGTCGGCACCGCTGCGCCAGGCCTGCCCCATCTGCAGGCAGCCGAGTGCCCACCACAACGTCCGATAGACCAGCCAGAAGCGAAAGCGGGTGCGGTCGACGGGGGTGCCGCCCGCGGCTTCATAGGCCGCGAAATATTCCTCGAGGCTGCCGACCCCGAAGGCGGGGTTTTCGAGCCCGCCGAAACGCCACACGGTCATGCAGCCGAAAGCGAGGTCCTCGTGCGCGTCGCCGCGATGCGCGAGTTCCCAGTCGAGTACGACCGCCAGCCCGTCGGCATCGACCATGATATTGCCCATGCGATAGTCGGCATGGACGAGCACCGGCGGCGCCGGTTCGGGCAGATGATCCTCGCACCATTTGATCGCGAGCGCGATTCCCGGGCGGTCGCCGCCATAGGTCAGGAAGCGCGCCTTCAATTCGGCGAGCGCCGCGGCGGTGTCCATATGCGGGATCGCGTCGGGAATGGTTTCGGCGGGGATCGCATGGATGCGCGCGAGTTCGCGCCCCAGGTCGGCGACGAGCGATGGCGGCGGGCTCGCGAGAATCTTCGCCGGGTTCACCTCGGCGATCACGCGCTTCATCACATAGCCGGTGCCCATGCCGTCGCCGTCCGCCAGCACGCCGACGACTTCGGGCGCCTTCACCCCGGCGGCATGCGCGGCCATCACCAGCGCCGCTTCGGTGACATGGCCATAGGGCCGGTCGGCCATATATTCGGCCGATGGCGCGCGGCGCAGCACATAGGGTTCGCCCGCGAAATCGAACGCCCAGCTTTCCATATTCGCGCCCCCCGACAGGCGGCCGAGGCCCGAGAGCGTTCCGGGGCCGACGGCGCGGGTCATGAAAGCGGCGAGCAGGGTGTCGAGATCGGTCATTACTTTCCGATGCTAAGCTTTTCGGATCATCGCAAGCCGTTTTCGGCTTTCAACGAACGAAGTGCGCCTACACGGGCGGTCAGAACTGGAACTGGACCGCGTTGACATAATAGGACGCCAGCGGCTGCCCGTCCTTGTCGAGCGCTGGCTCAAAGCGCGCACGGCGCATCACGCCCTTGCACACCGCATCGTCGAATGGCTTGCCGTTGGTCGAGCGCTGGATATGGCAAGCGGTGGGAACCCCATCGGCACCGACCGACAGCCGGAAACGCACAAGACCCGGTTGGCCCTTCGCGAGCATGGCGGGTGGATAGTCGTTGCTGTTCAACCATTTTCCCGGCGATCCGACCGGCATCGCCGACCGCGACCGTTCGCGGTGCCGCGCCGCGTCGATTCCCCAATGCTCGAGCAGCTCGTCGGTGCAGCTGTTCATCGCGGTAAAGGCGGCTTTCATCGGCCCCGTCTTCAACCGCACCGGCTGGCGCAGCGGCCGTCCGATCAGCAGGCTGGCCGCCGCGGCCTTGTCGGCCTCGCTGATGGGTCCCGCCGAATCGGGATAATAACCATGCTTGGCGGCAAAACGGCCGTCGTCGGTCGAATAGGGGCGGATCCGGATGTTGCCGCTGAAAATCCAGGCCGGCATATCGTCGCCAACCGTCCCCGGGAAAAACTGGAGCTTCTGCTCGCCCAGCTCGCCGAATGCGATCGACGCTTCGTCCTTGCCGCCTGGCCCGTCGAGAATCGCCCCCGCCAGCGTCAACCGAAAGCCGTCGCCCGGCTCGCCCTGTTCCATCGACAGGATGACCCGCTGCTTGCCCTCGCCGAAAAAACGCGCCAGCCGACAATAGTCATCGGCATAGTGAACATTCCACGGGGTCGTCGGCGCGAGTTCGACCGGCGCCTTCTCGGCGGCCATCGACGGCGCCGCCACGATCAGCGAGGCAAGGCCCGCCATTCCCATCCTGCTTCCCATGGCGCGATGCTACACCGCTGTTTTGGCGCGCGCAATCCGGCGGCGGACCTTAACGCCGCAAGCGGCCCTTCGTCCGCCGGTCGTGCCATTTCGCCGCGAAGTGCAGCCCCCACGCCAGCGGCACCGCGGCGAGGAACCAGCCCCATTGGATGCTCTCGATCATCGTGTCGCCGCCTAGATGCCCGAACATCGCGAGCAGGATCACCGGCGCGATGACGACATAGACCCCGATCTGATACCAGTTATGGCCGCTCGCGATATTCTGCGGATCGATCGGCAGCGGCGCCCGCGCCGCGACCGCCGCCTCGATGGCGTCGCGCCGCTCGCGCCAGCCGCCGATATAATCCCACGCCTCGATCCCGATCGTGCCGGCCTCGACGATGAAGATCGCGAGGCCGATCGCGGGGCCATGAAAGCGCGGCTCGATCGCGAGCAGATCGAGCAGCCAGCCGCCAAGGAAGACCACCGTCAGCAACCCACCGACCGCCCATAGCGCCTGGAACGGCAGCCCCGCGATCATCGCATCGATATGCGTCTCGAGATCGGCGCGCCAGCGCGCGACCTCTTCGGCCTTCACCCCGCGCACCCGCCCGTCGCGCCCGCGATAGGCAGGACCCATCGCGGTCTCGACGAACCAGCGGTCGAAGCGGCGCAGTTCGCCGTCGCGGATCTGCCGCTGCTGATAGTCGCTCGTGAATGCCATGCATCGCCCTCCGCATGCCGCCTTAGCCAAATGCGGTTACCACCCCGATAACAGGCGCTTGACCTTTGCCCGGCGATGGCGAACATCGGGCCATGCGATCTATGCTCCTCACAATATTCGCCGCATCCGCTCTGACCGTCACGGGCACCGCCACCGCGGCGCCAGCGATGTGGCAGCCAGCCGGACCGGCGCGGCTCGACCAGCAGCCGACGCAATGCACGCTGTCGCGCGAATTCACGGTCGGCGAGGAACGGTTGCTCGTCCAGTTCCAGACGACCTTCTCGCTCGCGACCTATCGGGTCACGCTCGCCAGCGCGACGGCGCTGCGCGACACCCGCCCCGGAAAGGTCGAGCTGGCGCTGGCGGGATCGGACGCCGCACGCGAATTCGATGCGCAAACCGGCACCGTACCGAACCGGAAAGAACGCTTGCTACAATGGTACGCGCATGACTTTTACCTGCCGCCGCTTGTAAAGGATGACCAGAATTTCCGGTTTTCAAGCGGCAGGTTCGACGCCGAACTGAGTTGGTCGGGGGCGGGTGAGGCCTTTCGCCAACTCGGCGGCTGCCATGACGCAATCCTCGCGCAGGCGGGCGTCGATACGTCGACCGTGCGCGCAGCGCCCGTGTCGGCAAAGCCCGCAAACGTACCGGGCTACTGGGCAACAAACGCAGACTATCCTTCATCGGCCATGCGCGCGCGGGAGGAAGGCGAGGTCGGCTTCCTCGTCACGATCGGAACCGACGGGAATGTCAGCGAGTGCCGCGTGGCGAGCAGCAGCGGTTTTGCCAATCTCGACGACGGCACTTGCCCGCTCATCCGGCGACGCGCCAAATTCGAGCCCGCGCGCGACGCAGCGGGCGCGCCGGTGACCGGCTATTACCTCGGCCGCATCATGTGGAAAATTCCGCAGTAGAGGGCGTCACCCCGCGCGTTCGCGCCCGCGCTCCATCACCGCGATCCGCCGCGCCTCGACTTCGTCGGCGCTGACGCTGCGGTTCGCCGCCGACGAGCGCTCCTGCTCGAGCGCCATCGCCGCGCCGAAGGGCAGCGCATAGCCGTCGTCGATCAACGCCTTATAGGCGCGCACCATCGCCGGGTCTGCGCTCGCGATATCGCGCGCCAATGCCTGCGCGGCGGGCAGCAGGTCGTCGGGCGCGACCACCCGATTGACGAGGCCCCAAGCGCAGGCTGTCTCGGCATCGAGGAAATTGCCGGTCAGCGACAATTCCTTCGCGCGGCCAATGCCGATCAGCCGCGACAATTTCTGCGACAGCCCCCAGCCGGGCATCACCCCGACCCGCGCATGGGTGTCCGCGAAGCGCGCGTTGGTCGATGCAATGCGGATGTCGCACGCCAGCGCGACTTCGAACCCGCCGGTGATCGCGACCCCGTTGATCGCGCCGATCACCGGCTGCGGGCACAGCTCGATCGCCTTGACCGGATTCTCGTCGGCACCCGTCGCGTTGGCGGCGCCGAGGTTGCTCGTGTCGGCGCCCAATTCCTTGAGATCGAGCCCCGCAGTGAACGCGCGTGTCCCCGCCCCGGTCAACACGATCGCGCGGATGCTGTCGTCGCCGGCAACCTCGCGCATCGCGGCGGCGAGGTCGGCGCGCAGCGCCTTCGACAGCGCGTTCATCGCTTCGGGGCGGTTGAGGGTGACGGTGGCGACACCGTCGTCGCGAGTGATGAGGACGAGGGACATCAGGCTATTTCTCCATAGGATGCGTAATCCTCTACATGGACATTCGGCCGACGAAAGCTGGTAAAACTCATGCTCGCCGACAAATCGAGCGCCTCGACCTGATGCCACCAGCCGACGGGCAGGAAGATCGATTCGCCGGGTCCGATGATCGTTTCCAGCACCGGCGGCGTATCGGCATCGCCCGCCCCGGCGGGCAACGGCTCGTTGGCCCAGTCGGAGAAGCAGTGGCGGCTGTTCTTCATCCGCGCAAAGGCCCAGGGCGGCGCCATCCGCACGCGCTTGCGGCCCAGCACCTGCACCAGCAGATTGTTGGTGAGGTCGTGGTGCCAGGGGGTGAGCGTGCCCCGGGGGCCGAGCCAGAAAAACCCGTCGCGGGTCCGACCGGTATCGAGCAGTTCGATCGGCGCCAAATCGTCCCACAACGGCCCGAGCGCCGCGGCGTTGGTGCCGCTGTTGTAGGCGGTCAGATAGATGTCGTTGCTCGCCTCGTCCTTGCGCAGCCAGTCGACGAATTCGCCGAAGCGTAGGAGGCGCCGATGGTCGTCCTTGGCGAGTTCGTAATCGGGGTCACGCTCGCGCTCGACCTGCGCCTCGACCACCGCATCGCCCGCGAGCGCCGCAAAATGGTCGAGCGACCAGCGCGTCAACGCCGGCCAATGGTTGATCAGTCCGGTCAGCTTCGCGGGACGCCCTGCCTCATAATGGTAGCGATAGAAGAAATCGGGGTCGGGCGCGGCGAGCGTATCGAGGACGAAACCGCCCTCCCCCTCGCGCGCCAGCCGTTCCTGGTTCGCGAACAGCCAGCCCTGCTTCGCCATCCGCGCGGCTTGCCGCCGCAGCATCGCCGCCATCGGATCCTTGCCGAGCCGGTCGATTTCATATTTCGCCGATGCCGCCGACACCCCTGCGCCGACGAGCCGCGCCTGCAGCGCAGCATCATCGTCGCCGGCGGCGAGACCTTCGGCGAGCAACGCGCGCTTGTCGGATTGGGGCATGGCAGAATCTCCTTGGGTCCGCTCAACGTCATCTCGATGACAAAAGGATGACGATAACGCCGATCCTCCCTGTGGCGCAGCCATGGGGAGGTGGCAGCGCGAAGCGCTGACGGAGGGGCTATGGCGCGACGTTGCTGGCCCCTCCACCATTCGCTTCGCGAACGGTCCCCCTCCCCATCGCTACGCGACTGGGAGGATCGCTCTCAGTCGCCCATGGGCCCCTTGTAAGCCGGCCCATAGACCGCCGCGCGGAAATCGCGATGCAGCGTTCCGTCATAGGGCAAAGTCTGGACGAAGAAGACCGCGGTCAGCTTGTTCGCCGGATCGACCCAGAACAAGGTCGAGGCCATGCCGTCCCAGAAAAATTCTCCCGCCGCGCCGCGGCTTTCCTCGGCGGTCAGTGGCTGGCCCTTGCGGACGGCAAAGTCGAAGCCGAACCCGACATTGCCTTTGCTCGGCAACCACGAGCGCTCCTTGATCGCCGGGTCGAGTTGGTCGCTCGCCATCAGCCTGACGGTCGAAGGTTTGAGGATGCGCACGCCATCCAGTTCGCCGCCATTGAGCAGCATGCGCGCGAAACGCTGGTAATCGTCGAGCGTCGAGGCGAGGCCGAAGCCGCCGGGGGTCAGTTTGTGATCGCGAAAGTTCAGCACCTGCGCGGTCGCCGCATCTTGCTGCACCATCTTGCCGTCGCGCTTCTCGTACATGGCGGCAAAGCGCGGCAGTCGCGTGTCGGGCTGGCGCCAGGCGGTCTCGGTCATCTTCAGCGGTTCGAAGATATGGGTGCGGACATAGTCGGCGAAACGCTGGCCCGAGAGCTTCTCGACCAGCGCCGCCTGCACATCGACCGCGATACTATACTCCCACTGGCTGCCCGGCTGGTACAGCAAAGGCACGGTCGCAAGGCGGCGGTTCGCCTCGGAGAGGTCGATGTCGAGCGCGAGCGGCGCGGCGGCGACATAGGCGTCGTGCGCAGGAGTCGGTCCCGCGCCATAGGCGAAGCCCGCAGTGTGGCGGAGGACGTCGCGCACCGTGATCGGCCGTTCGGTGGCAACATAGCGCGGCTGCCCCGCATCGTCCTTGCCCGCATAGACGCGCATGCTCGCATATTCGGGCAGATATTTGGACAGCGGGTCATCGAGGCGGACCTTGCCCGCCTCCCATAGCTGCATCAACGCGACGCCCGTCACCGGCTTGGTCATCGAATAGATTTGCGCGATCGTGTCGCGACGCATCGGGCGGTTCGCGGCGCGGTCGGCCATGCCGGCGGTGCCGAAATAGACCTCGCGCCCGTCCTGCCAGATCAGCGCCGAGACGCCGCCCGCACGGTCGCTGGCGATCATCCGCTGGAGCGCCGCGTCGATCCGCGCCTTGTCGATGCTTAGCGATGGGGTCGCGGTCCGCGCCTGTGCGGGCAATATGGCGGGCGGCAGCGCGACCGCTGCCGCAGCCAGAGCCAGTGCTATTCGCGCGGTCCGCATGAAGCCATCTCCCACGGCCCTTCCTGGCGGGCCTTAGGCTCCGTCTATCGGATTGAACCGCGTTCGTCAGCACGCGCCGCGGTTGAATAGGTCTGCAAGCCGATCAGGGCGCCGCCGCCGGCTCTTCGGGCGTTTCGGCCTCGGTCAGCGCACCATTCTGGATCAGCCATTGCGGGTGTCCCGCCTGCACCGACGCCATGATGCGGTCGATCGCGGCGGCGACCTGTTCGCCTTCGGCCTCGCGGTCGCGCGCGACGACGACGCGGCGCGCCTGTGCGTCGATCAGCACCCGGTCGCGCGGCACCAGCTCGCCGACGGTCAGCCCGGCCAGAATGTTGCGGCTGTCATCCTCGCGCTGCTCGAGTGCCGAAAGGCGGCGGTTGAGCTGTTCCTCGACCTGCGCCGCGGCATTGCTCTGCTGCCGGATCTGGACGATGCTGACGCGCACGTCACGTTTCAGCTTGGCGCGCACCTTCCGTGCGAGGTCGCTGTCGAGCTGCGACGCATAGCGGTCGACAAGGACCACACCGTCGACGGCGACCGCGTCATCCTCGATCCGCACGTTCAGGCTGTCGACCCGGTCGTCCTTTGCCAGCAGGCCGCCAAGCTCGCTCTGCACGGCATTGCGCGCGCCGATCTCGCGGACGATCGAGTTGAGCGACAGCGCCAGCGGGATCGACAAAACCCCGAGCGCCCCGACGATACCGACGACCTGCATCGCCGTATGCTGCCGCGTCAGCGACGGACCGAAATGGTTGAGGCGGGCGACGATCGTCGCGGCGAAGGCGATGGCCAGCGTGTTGGTCAGGAAAAGCAGCGACGCGCCGAGCGCGAAATCCATTCGTCCGGTGACCAGTCCGAACGCGACCGTCGACAGCGGCGGCACCAGCGCAGTCGCGATCGCGACGCCCACCATCACCCCCGACAGCTTGCGCATGATCGCATAGACGCCGGCGATACCGCCAACGACCGCGACGCCGAGGTCGAGCAGCGTCGGCTGGGTCCGCGCCCGCAGTTCGGGCGTAACGTCGGCGATCGGCGAGACCCAGATGATCAGCGCCGCGACAAGGATCGCCACCGCCATGCCCGCCGCGAGCGTGACCAGCGAGCGTTTGATCAAATGGCTTTCGATCGTCGCCAGGCCAAAGCCGAGGCCCATGATCGGCCCCATCAGCGGCGACACGAGCATCGCGCCGATGACCACGGCGGTCGAACTTTGCAGCAGGCCAAGCGTCGCGATCGCGGCAGCGAGGATGATCAGGAGCAGGAATTTCTTGTCGAGCCGTGCGTCGCGCGCGACGCTCGCCAGAATCAACGAGCGGTCGAGGGCGTCGTCGCCCCCGACCGCTTCGTCATTCGCGTCATTCCGCGTTGCCCGTCGGCCGCCCGCGTTGAAGGGGGCATCGCCGAGACCGGGCACGCCGGGATGATCGCCGGTCATCGTCAGATCTTGCCGGTCAGCTCCGGAACGGCGCTGAACAGGTCGGCGACGAGGCCGAAGTCGGCGACCTGGAAGATCGGGGCGTCTTCGTCCTTGTTGATCGCGACGATCGTCTTCGAATCCTTCATGCCGGCGAGATGCTGGATCGCGCCCGAGATGCCGATCGCGAAATAGACCTGCGGCGCGACGATCTTGCCGGTCTGGCCGACCTGATAGTCGTTGGGGACATAGCCCGCATCGACCGCGGCGCGGCTGGCGCCGAGCGCGGCGCCGAGCTTGTCGGCGAGCGGCACGATGACTTCCTGATATTTCTCGCTCGAACCGAGCGCGCGGCCGCCCGACACGATGATCTTCGCCGAGGTCAGTTCGGGACGATCCTGCTTGGCAATCTCGGCGCCCACGAAGCTCGAGAGGCCGGCGTCGCCGCCGCTACCCACGGCTTCGATGGTGCCCGAGCCGCCCGAGGTCGCGGCCTTTTCGAACGCGGTGCCGCGAACGGTGAGGACCAGCTTGGCGTCCGAGCTTTCGACGGTCGCGATCGCGTTGCCGGCGTAGATCGGGCGGGTGAAGGTGTTCTCGCCCTCGACCGACAGGATTTCGCTGATCTGCATCACGTCGAGCAGCGCAGCGACGCGCGGTGCGACATTCTTGCCGGTCGTCGTTGCGGGCGCGAGGAACGCGTCATGGCTTGCCATCAGTTCGGCAACCAGCGGTGCGATATTTTCGGGCAGATTGTGTCCGAAGGCGGCGTTGTCGGCGACATGCACCTTGCCAACGCCGGCGATCTGCGCGGCTTCCTTGGCGACGCCATCGACGCCGCTACCGGCGACCAGCAGATGGACTTCGCCAAGCTTCGATGCGGCAGTGATCACCGCGAGCGTGGCGTCCTTTACCGACGAACCGTCATGTTCGACCCAAACGAGCGTTTTCATGAGTGCACTCCCATGGCTTTCAACTTGGCAACCAGTTCATCGACATCGGCGACCTTGACGCCGGCCGAGCGAACCGGCGGCTCCGAAACCTTGACGACCTTGACGCGCGGCGTCGTGTCGACGCCGTAATCGGCCGGGGTCTTGGTATCGAGCGGCTTCGACTTCGCCTTCATGATGTTCGGCAGCGAGGCATAACGCGGCTCGTTGAGGCGAAGATCGGTGGTGACGATGGCGGGAAGCTTGAGCTTCACCGTCTCGAGGCCGCCGTCGACTTCGCGGGTCACGTTGACGCTGTCGCCGTCGACATTGACCGCGCTGGCGAACGTGCCCTGCGCCCAGCCGGTGAGCGCTGCGAGCATCTGGCCGGTCTGGTTGTTGTCGTCGTCGATTGCCTGCTTGCCAAGGATGACAAGGCCGGGCTGCTCCGCGTCGGCGATGCCCTTCAGGATCTTGGCGATCGCGAGCGGCTCGACCGCATCGTCGGTCTGCACCAGGATCGCGCGATCGGCGCCCATCGCCAGCGCGGTGCGCAGCGTTTCCTGCGCCTTCTGCGGGCCGACGGAAACCGCGACGATCTCGGTCGCGACGCCCTTTTCCTTCAGGCGGATCGCTTCTTCGACCCCGATCTCGTCGAACGGGTTCATCGACATTTTGACATTCGCCAGGTCAACGCCGGTGCCGTCGGACTTGACCCGCGGCTTGACGTTATAATCGAGCACCCGCTTCACGGGGACGAGGATTTTCATGGCTTTTAAAGCTCCTCTCAAAAATTGTGCACTGCGCCATAATTGGCGTTTACGTAAACGTCAACCGGCAGTCCCGCACCCCCTCTTCGTGGAGGGGGTGCGGGTTCTCACGCGACCCGCCGAACCTCGGCGACGATCTTCTGTGCCGCATCGCCCAGATCGTTGGCCGCGACGATCGGCAGCCCCGAGTTGGCCAGGATGTCCTTGCCTTCCTGGACGTTCGTGCCTTCGAGGCGGACGACCAGCGGCACCGACAGATTCACTTCCTTCGCCGCCGCGACGATGCCGTCGGCGATGATGTCGCACTTCATGATGCCGCCGAAGATGTTGACGAGGATGCCCTTCACGGCGGGGTCCTTGAGGATGATCTTGAACGCCGCGGTGACCTTTTCCTTGCTCGCGCCGCCGCCGACGTCGAGGAAGTTGGCGGGGAATTCGCCGTTGAGCTTGATGATGTCCATCGTCGACATCGCGAGGCCGGCGCCATTGACCATGCAGCCGATGTTGCCGTCGAGCTTGATGTAGGCGAGGTCATATTCCGACGCCTCGACCTCGGCCGGGTCTTCCTCGGTCAGGTCGCGCAGCTCGGCGAGGTCCTTGTGGCGGAACATCGCATTGCCGTCGAACGCGACCTTGGCATCGAGGACGAGCAGTTCGTCGCCATTCGCGCCTTCGCACACCGCGAGCGGGTTGATTTCGATCTGCTCGGCGTCGGTCGCGAGGAAGGCGTCATAAAGCCCGGCGAGCACTTTCGCGGCCTGCTTGGCGAGGTCGCCCGACAGCCCAAGCGCCGCGGCGACGCTGCGGCCGTGGTGCGGCTGCAGGCCCGTGGCGGGGTCGATGGTGATGGTGTGGATCTTTTCCGGCGTGTCGTGCGCGACGGTTTCGATGTCCATGCCGCCCTCAGTCGAGGCAACGACCGCGACGCGGCTCGAGCCACGATCGACGAGCAAAGCGAGGTAGAATTCCTGCTTAATGTCGGCGCCGTCAGTGATGTAGAGGCGGTTGACCTGCTTGCCGGCTTCACCGGTCTGGATCGTCACCAGCGTGTTGCCGAGCATGTCTTTCGCATGCGCTTCGACCTCTTCGATCGTCTTGGCGAGACGGACGCCGCCCTTCGCGTCGGGGCCGAGTTCCTTGAACTTGCCCTTGCCGCGGCCGCCCGCGTGGATCTGCGATTTCACGACATAGAGCGGCCCGGGAAGCTGCTTCGCAGCGGCGACGGCTTCTTCAACACTCATCGCGGCGATGCCCTTGGGGATGGCGACGCCAAATTTTGCGAGCAGTTCTTTCGCCTGATATTCGTGGATGTTCATGAGGTCTGCCGGGCCTTTCGAGTCTGGGGCGGGGAGAATTGGCGCCGCCTAAGCACAAGTTCGCAGGCAAGGCTACCCCCGGGGCGACAAGAGATTCTTTCCGCTGGGCCGAGCAAACCTACCCTTCGTCATCCTGGCGCAGGCCGGGATGGCGATCGCGGTTCAGCCAAAAGCGCACACCGCCGCCGAACTCGTCGTCACCGCCAATATCTCGGCATCCTTGAGCGCGCGGACCTTGTGCAGGAATTGATTGAGCGACAGGTCGCTGGCATTCTTGTCCTTGAGGCTGGCGAGCGAGCCGATCCGTCGCAGTTGCACCAGCGACAGCCGGTCGACCATGCGTTCGGCCATGCATCCGGCGACGCGCTGCGACAGGCCGGCATCGACGAGTCCCGTGCGCAGCCGGGTCTCGGGGGTCGCGCAACCCGTCAGCGTCAGCGCCACCAGCACCGGACCCAGCAACAGCTTTTTCATCGCTCTATCTTCCATGAAATTCAGCGACCGCGCGCGACACCGCCTGCATCGTCGCCATTCGCGCCGGGATCGGCGACGTCGCCTCGCCCATCATCACCACGATCGCATAACGGGTGCCGTCGGGGGCAGTCGCGATGCCGATGTCGTTATACCCCACGGTCATGCCCTTGTAATCCTGGCCGGTACCGGTCTTGTGGAGGAAGGTCCAGCCAGCGGGCAGTCCGGCCTTCAAGCGCTGCGGCCCGCTCTTGGTGCGGCTCATCACGCCCAGCATATATTGGGTCGATTCGGGCGACAGCAAAGTGCCGCGCGCCAGCCGGGTGAGCGCGCCTGCAATCGCAACGGGGCTCGCCCCGTCGGGCGGATTGGCGCGATAGGCGTCCATCGCCGCCTTGCGCGTCGCCTCGGGCAAGGCCGCGCGTGCGGTCTGGAAATTGCGCGCGTTCGAATAGCTTTGCTGCCATTTGAGGCCCGCAGTGCCGGCCTGCAGCAGTCGCTCGCCGGGACCGAAGCGGATCGCGCCGAGATCCTTCTTGTCGATGAAGCGCCGGATCGCGTCGGGACCACCGACGGTGCGCAGCAGGCTGTCGTTCGCGGTGTTGTCGCTGTGGGTGATCGCGGTTTCGATGAGGTCGCGGACGGTCATCGTCACCGCCCCCTGCGACTGGACGCGCGCCGCGATCGGCTGGTGAAAGACGGTGAGATCCTCGGGGCCGATACGAACCTTCTGGTCGAGGCTGAGCCGGCCGTTGTCGACCGCGTCGAGGACGGTCAGCGTGACCCAGAATTTCGATACGCTCTGCTGTGGAAACAGTTCGGCGCCGCGCTGGGCGAGCGTCCATTCACCGTCGATCCGCTGCACCGCGATTCCGGTCTTGCCGGGAAAGGCTTTCCAGATCTGGAAGATTCGGTCGTCGAGACCCGCCGGTGCACGGCGGAAGCCCGGGTCAGCGGGAAGCTGCGGCGTCGGCGTCGAACTGCGCACCGGCGGCCCGATCGGCACGCTGACCGCGCCCGGGGGATTTTTGGTCGGCGGCACCGCGCGCGGCGTTGGCACCACGGCAGCACTGCTGACGCAACCCGCGAGCACCATGGCTCCCATCAGAACCGCGAACGCCGCCTTGCCCGAAAAATCGACTTTCATTCAAACCCCGAAGCGACTGCGACCGTCATTCTATCCCGGCCTTTTTGGCCGGTTTCACCCGTCCCGCACCGGGTGTGCGGCGACCAGCGGTTTGCGACGAACGATTCCTTGCGCACGATGAGCGGCGGAACCTTTCGCCGGATCAGGGGGCCGGGGTGGCCCGCACGAGATTGGGATAGAGTCGCTTGAACGCCGCGAGCTTCGGGGCGTCCCAGCGGACGATGTAGCCGTTCGACGGATTCCGCTTCATGAAATCCTGATGACCGGCCTCGGCGCGATAGAAGGTCTTGTAGGTCTCGACCGGCACGACGATCGGCTTGGCGAAAAATTTGCCCTTGCCGATCTGCGACAGATAGGCGGTCGCGACCTGGCGCTGGGTCGCGTCCATCGGCACGATCGCGGCGCGATATTGGGTCCCCGTGTCGGGACCCTGGCGATTCTTGAGCGTCGGGTCGGCGACGACCGAAAACAGCACGCGCAGCAGGGTGCCATAGCTCACCTGCGTGGGGTCATAGACGATCCGTACCGCCTCGGCATGGCCCGACTTGCCGTCGTGGGTCAGCTCATATTTCGCGGTCGCGGCGCTGCCGCCATGATAGCCCGATTCGACCGAGACGACGCCCTTGACGTTCGAAAACACGCCCTCGACGCCCCAGAAGCAGCCGCCGGCGAGCACCGCGGTCGCGCGCTTCGCCTTGACCGCCGGATCGACCGCCGCCGCGGGCAGCTTGACCACCGTCTCCGCCTGCGCCGGCCAGACATGGGTGAAGATGACGACCCCCGCCAGCGCTACGATGACATGGCGGGCGAAATTCATCCGGATCGGTTTCACAGCGTCATCGCGAGCGCCGGCTGCTGCATCATCACGAGCAGCCCGCCGATGGCGAAGCCTGCGAGCATGGTCGGAAACCAGTCGGAGCGAATCATGGAGAGCATCGGTTTGTCCTGTCATATCTATCGTTCGTGGCCGAAGCCTTGTTGGTTACACCGAACGATATGACGCGCCCCGAGCCGTCGTGCAGTGACGTGGGTCACCTTTAGGCGGCAGGCCTTACTTTCCGGTGAACCGGCTGGTTGTCCGGGGTTCAGAAACAGCTGCCCCTCCCGCCTGCGGGAGGGGAGCAAAATCAGCTCAGCGCCGCGCACGCCTGCTGGATGCGCACGCAGGCCTCCTTCAGCACCGCTTCCGACGTCGCATAGGACACGCGGAACGCCGGCGACAGACCAAACGCGCCGCCGTGCACCGCCGCGACCTTGGCGCTGTCGAGGAAATAGTCGATCAGCGCCTCGTCGGTGTCGATCAGCTTGCCGTCGGGGGTCTTCTTTCCGATGCAGCCGCTCGCGTCGGGATAGACGTAAAAGGCGCCGTCGGGCGTCGGGCAGTTGAGGCCGGGCGCGTCGTTGAGCATCGCGACCACCATGTCGCGGCGCTTGCGGAACGCGGCGTTGCGGTCGTCGAGGAACTGCTGCGGCCCGCCGAGCGCGGCGGCGGCGGCGGCCTGCGCGATCGAGCAGGGATTCGACGTCGATTGCGACTGCAGCTTGGCCATCGCCTTGATGATCCACGCCGGACCGGCGGCATAGCCGATGCGCCAGCCGGTCATCGCATAGGCCTTGGAACAGCCGTTCACGGTCAGGATGCGGTCGGCGAGATCGGGGCAACGCTGCGCGAAGGTGGTGAAGGCGAAGTCGGCGTACCAGACATGCTCGTACATATCGTCGGTCATCACCATGACATGCGGGTGGCGACGGATCACCTCGCCGAGCGCGTCGAGTTCCTCGCCCGAATAGGCGGCGCCCGACGGGTTCGACGGCGAGTTGAACATCACCCAGCGCGTCTTTTTGGTGATCGCCTTGTCGAGCTGCTGCGGGGTGATCTTATAGTTTTGTGCCGCCGTTCCTTCGACGATTACCGGCGTGCCGCCGCAGAAGGCGACGATGTCGGGATAGCTGACCCAATAGGGCGCGGGGATGATCACCTCGTCGCCCGGATCGACCGTCGCGACGAGCGCGTTGAACAGGGTGTGCTTGCCGCCGACGTTGACCGAAATCTGGTCGAGTCCGAAATCGAGGCCGTTGTCGCGGCGGAACTTGCCGCGGATCGCGTCCTTCAGCGCGACGGTGCCGTCGACGAGCGTATATTTGGTCTGGCCGCCCCGGATCGCCTCGATCGCGGCTTCCTTGACGAAATCGGGCGTGTCGAAATCGGGTTCGCCGGCGCTGAGGCCGATGACGTCGACGCCCTCCGCTTTCAGCTTGGTCACCCGCGCGGTCATCGCGAGCGTCGCCGAAGGCTGGATACGGCCGAGCGCGGCCGAGACATGGGGCGGAAAGGTCGACATGGAAAGCGTCCCCTGATTGGCACTGGAAGCGAGCGATTTGGCAGAAAATTGCGCGGGGCCGCGCCTAAAGCTTCCGCCCGCAAATCGCAAGGCGATGCGGGGATAATTTACCTATGCAGGCCTAAACTGCGCCCGTCATCCCGGCGACTGGGTTTGAGTCCCGTCGGCGAGCCGCGCCGGGATCAGCCCGCGCAAGCTGTTGCCGATGAAGAAACCATCGGCGAGGTCGGCGAGGCGCAGATGCGATTCGACCGCGCGCCCTTTCTCGATCAGCTCAGCGCGCAGCACCCCGGGCAACAGCCCGAGCGACAGTGGCGGGGTGAGCAGTTGGCCGGCACGCTCGACGAAGATGCTGCTCCAGCTGCCCTCGGTGACGAAGCCAGGTTCGTCGACGAATACCACTTCCGCCGTTCCGGCCTCGCTGCGCGCGGCGTCGAAGGCGGCGCGCAGGCTGGTCTTGTGGACGAGGCGGAAATCGTCGGCAGCCATCGGCGCCGGCCGCACCGCGACGGGGACTGGCAGTTCGGCGAGGCGCGGCAGCGGCGACACCTCGACCGCGAGCGCGCCCGACGGCGCCAGCCGCATCCGCACTCGCGCCGCGCTGCGCAGGCGGAAAGTCGCCGATTGCAGGACGTTGCGCGCGCCGTGCCGGTCGAAGGTAAAACCGAGCATGGCGGCGCTCGCTTTCATCCGCGCCAGATGCCCCTCAAGCCGCTGCACCCCCTCGACAGGATCGAAAAGCATCGTTTCGATCAGGTCGAAACTTTCGCGCGCTGCCCCCACAAATTCCCCCTTGGCCAGACACTCCCGCCATTCCTCCGACGGCAGGCTGTCGGCGACGATGCCCGATCCCAGTCCCAGCGTGGCGCGAATCGGCCCATCCTGCAAGCCGGATAGCGGCAGACAGGGGGCCGGAAACACAAGCGTGCGGATCGCGACGTTGAACGCCGCGTCACCGCCGGGCTCGATGAAGCCGATCGAGCCGGTATAAAGCCCGCGCGGGCTCGCCTCCAGTTCGTCGATGACCTCCATCGCGCGCACCTTCGGCGCGCCCGTGATCGATCCGCACGGGAAGGCGGCGCGCAGCACGTCGACCGCGCCCTTGTCGGCGGGCAAGGTCGCGGTGACGTCGGACACCAATTGGTGGATCGTCGGAAAGCTTTCGACGCGAAACAGGTCGGGCACCGCGACCGACCCCGGCCGCGCGACGCGCGACAGGTCGTTGCGGATCAGGTCGACGATCATCAGGTTTTCGGCGCGCTGCTTGGGATCGGTGGCAAGCAGTCGCGCCGCCGCCCCGTCGGCCTCGGCATCGGCCAGCCGCGCCGCCGTCCCCTTCATCGGCCGCGCGATCGCCTCGCGTCCGCGCAAGCCGAAGAACAGCTCGGGCGACAGCGACGCGATCGCCTGTTCGCCGGTCCAGATGAAGCCGCCATAGCCCGCCCGTGCCGTCCGCCGCAGCCGCGCATAGACCGCGAGCGGATTGCCGATGACCGGCACCGCGGCCCGAAAGGTCAGGTTCGCCTGATAGATGTCGCCGGCGCGGATATAGGCCAGCACCGCTTCGACCGCGGCCTCGTAACCGGCGCGCGCGATTCCCGGTTCGACCGCGCCGATCCAGCTCGCCGCCGGATCGGGCAACCGCGCCGACACGGCATCGGCGTCGATCCGCTCGACCCGCTCGAACAGGCCGAACCAGCCGAGCGGCGTGCCGTCGCCTGCGGGCGCACCGCCGCGCCACGCCGGCGCCAGCCCCTTGCCGCCTTCATAGGCGAGATAGCCCGCGACATGCAGACCGCGCGCCGCCGCCGCCTCGACCGCGTCGAGCAGCGCGGGGATTTCGGCGGCGCCGTCGGCGTGCAAAATCTCGACCGGATCGGCGAACAGCCGCGCCGCCACGGCATCCTCGACGCGCGCATCGTCGAGCAGGACGAAGGGCGCGCATCCCGGGCCGGGGAGCGGCAAGGCGGCGGCGTCGGTCATCTCCGACCCGGCGGGTCGCCCCCGCCGTCCGCCACGATCAGCGGTCGCGCTTCATGCGGATGGTGCGGCCGCCATCGATCGTCGCGAAATAGCTGCCCATCGTCGCGGTCTTGATCTTGACCTTCTGCCCCGGCTTCGGCTGGCGCGGCAGCTTGGTGGTGTCGATCTGCACCCACACCGCATCGTCCTCCATCACCAGCGTATATTTGCCCGACCGGTCGATGCTCGCCGAACGGATCGTCGTTTCGACTTCCCTGATCTCGTCCTCGTCGCCGCCGAAAATCCCGCCGAGCTTGGGGAAGGAGAAGCCGAACAGCCCGCGCCGCGTCTTCTTGGCGGTCTCGCGGTCGGTGAAGGTGATTTCTTTCGCCTGGTCGGCCGCCGACAGTTCGCCGACCTCGCGGTCGAAACAGGCAAGGCGCGCGGCGGCGTCGCCGATGTCGCGGCACGCGTAAAGTTCCTGAATCTGCGTCGGAAGCGGCGGCGGCGCCTTGTCCTTGGCGACGGCCGGAACCGCCATGACGGTCGCGATAATGGCGAGCGGCGCGATCAGCCGGAAAGACGGATGCAGCATCGAAACCCCCTGAAATATGGCGTGCGGACGATATCGCCCCTGCCTAGCCGCCGCGCCGCCGCGCCGCAAGCTGGCCCTGTTGCGACACTGGCTTGCTTACCCTAGTGTCAGGAAGCTTCCCCCCGAGCAAAAGGATCTGGCATAGAGATGGATAGCGGTTTTTCCTGGTCGACGAATTACAACCACCCCACGCCCTGGGACCAGGATTTCCCGCCGCTCTCGCTCCCCGACATGCTCGCCGCAAGCATCGCGAAGCGCCGCGATGCGCCGATGCTCGATTTCATGGGACGCCATTTCAGCTACAACGAGGTCGCGCACGGGGTCGCCCGCGTCGCCAGGGGCCTGCAGGAACGCGGCATCGGCAAGGGCACGCGCATCGGCCTCTTCCTCCCCAACGTCCCGCATTATGTCGCGGCCTATTATGGCGCACTCGCCGCCGGGGCGACGGTGGTCAATTTCTCGCCGCTCTACACCGCGACTGAACTCGAGGCGCAGGTCGAGGATTCGGGTACCGAAATCCTCTTTACGATGAGCGCGACCGCGCTGCTGCCGACCGCCTTGAAGGTGCTCGACGGATCGAGCCTGAAACAGTTGATCGTCGGGTCGGTCGCTGGCGGATTGCCCGGCGCCAAGTCGCTGCTCTACCGGATGCTGCGCCGCAAGGAGGTCTCGGCGCTGCCCGACGACAGCCGCGTCACCCGCTTCTCGGCGCTGGTCGCCAATGACGGCCATTACGAACCCGCAACGATCGATCCCGAAACCGACGTCGCGCTGATCCAGTACACCGGCGGCACCACCGGCACGCCGAAGGGCGCGATGCTGACCCACCAGAATCTCACCGCCAACGCGCGGCAGGTCAACAGCATCGACCCCGATCACGACGCCGACGACCGCATCCTCGGCGTCCTCCCCTTCTTCCATGTCTTCGCCAACACCTGCGTCCTCAACCGCACGGTGCTCAACGGCGGCATGATCGCGATGCTGCCGCGTTTCGATGCCAAACAGGCGCTGGAGGCGATCACCCGCACAAAAACGACCGCGCTGCCCGGCGTGCCGACGATGTATCAGGCGCTGCTCGACCATCCCGACCTCGCGAAGACCGACTTCTCCAGCCTGCGCGTCTGCATTTCGGGGGGGGCGCCGATGCCCGCCGAGCTCCGCGAGAAATTCGTCGCCGCCACGGGCGCTTCGCTGGTCGAGGGCTATGGCCTCACCGAAAGTTCGGGCGTCGTCTCGACCAACCCCTATGCCGGCCCGGTCAAGGCGGGGACGATCGGCCAGCCGCTGCCCGCGACGCACATCCGTCTCGTCGACAAGGAAGACCCTATGAAGGACGCCCCGGCGGGCGAACCGGGGGAACTGGTCGTCAAGGGCCCGCAGATCATGCGCGGCTATTGGAACCGCGCCGACGCCGATGGCGACAGCTTCACCGAAGACGGCTGGCTGCGCACCGGCGACGTCGCGGTGATCGACGAAGACGGCTATGTCCGGATCGTCGACCGACTGAAGGACATGATCGCGGTCGGCGGCTTCAAGGTCTACCCCAGCGTCATCGAGGCGCATCTCTATGAACATCCCGCGGTCAAGGAAGCGATCGTCCTCGGCGTCCCCGACGCCTATCGCGGCGAGGCGCCCAAGGCGTTCGTGACGCTCGAGGACGGCTTCGACGTCTCGGGCGAAGCGCTCGCCGCCTGGCTCAACCCGCAGCTCGGCAAGCATGAGCGGGTGAACGCGGTCGAGGTGCGGCTGAATTTGCCCAAGACGATGATCGGGAAGCTCGATCGCAAGGCCTTGCGGGCGGAAGAGGGAGGCTGATCTCGCTCTCCCTCTTCTTCGTCACCCCCGCGAAGGCGGGGGTCCAGCTTCTTCAGGGAGCCCGCGAATGGCCAAAGGTGGTTACGTCTACATCATGGCCAATCGCTACCGCGGTACGACCTATATCGGTGTCACTGCTTACCTTCCCCATCGCGTTATGCAGCATCGCGACGACAAAGGTGCCGAACATTGTCGTCTCTATGGCGTGAAACGGCTCGTCTATATGGAAAGGCACGAAGACATCCGTGATGCCATCCGGCGCGAGAAGGCGATGAAGAAATGGAATCGCGACTGGAAGTTTCGCCTCATCGAGGAAAGCAATCCAGATTGGCTCGACCTGTTCGACACCCTCAACGGCTGAAAAAGCTGGACCCCCGCCTTCGCGGGGGTGACGAAGTTGAGGCGAGCGGCGACTTGTGACAATGAGACATTGTAACCTTTGTCATGATATGCCATATCCACCATCGCAATTGCCCCAACGGAGAATCGGGTGACCCACGTCGCCAGCCACGACCATGCCACGACGCGCCTCGGCGCGCTGGTTCGGGCTGCGCGCGATTCGAAGCCGCTGACCTCGCTGTCGGGCGACCAGCTGGCGATGGGCCTGTCGGGGCTGTGCCTCGTCCACTGCCTCGCGACGACGGTCTTTTTCGCCTCGATCGCCTCGGTCGGCGGGGTGATGTTCGACAATCACCTGTTCCACGAAGTCGGCCTCGTCGTCGCGATCGGCTTCGCGCTGATCACGCTCGTCTCGGGTGTGCTCAGCCATGGCTATATGATGCCCTTCGCGGTCGGCAGTTTCGGGCTGGGCATGATGGGCGGCGCGCTGTCGCGGCCGCATGACGGCAGCGAAGTGCTGGCGACGATGATCGGCGTCGCGATCGTCGCGCTCGGCCACGACCTCAACCGGCGGGCGCGGCACTAGCGCGCCGAAACGGACCGGTCCGCCGCTTGCGGCACCCCTGCAAAGAGCCTACATTGTGCCCAGTTAGGCAGATTGGCGCGCGCCATTTCGGCCACGCGCATAAGGAAACGCCGATGGGCAAGCATGATCATCCGCACGTCGAGGCCAGTGGCGCCTCGCTCGCCAGTGCCGCGCAGACCGCGCTCGAGGCTGCGGGCGAAGCCTGGACCGACATGCGCGCGCAGATTTTTGACGCCGTCGCCGAGATCGGCAAGCCCGCCAGCGCCTATGAAATCGCCGACATCGTGTCGAAGAACCGCGGCAAGCGCGTCGCGCCGAACAGCGTCTATCGCATCCTCGACCTGTTCGTGGCGAACAACCTCGTCCGCCGGGTCGAAAGCGCCAATGCCTTTGTCGCCAACAGCCATCCCGGTTGCCTCCACGACTGCATCTTCCTGATCTGCGACAGCTGCGGGTCCGCCGTTCATATCGACAACGACAAATTGTCCGACGGCGTCCGCGCCGCCGCCGACGCGACCGGCTTTGCCGCCGAACGCCCGGTGATCGAAGTGCGCGGCAAATGCGCCGAGTGCCAATAGGGCGCCCCGATCGCACCCCGCCGGACCCGTAAATGGCTGGCGGGGGGCTCCATCGCTGGATCGAGGCGCAGCGCACGCGCCCGCCCGCCCCGACCCGCTGGTGGGTGCTGACCGTCGCGATGGGGGCCGCCATGCTCCTGTTCGGCCTTCACCTCGGGCGGGTCTTCCCGGCCGATGCCGCGGCGATCCACCCCGGCTATGGCGCGCCGGTCATCGCCTTCGAATTCGCACGCGGCGAGGCCGATCTGTTCGCGGTCTTCGGCACCAGCGCTGATCCGTTGCAGGTCGCCCGCCTCGCCGCGATGCGCGCGGGCAACGAGCAGGACTATCTGTTCATGCTGCTCTACGCCGCCTTCCTCGGTTGCGGCTGCTTCGCCTTGTGGCGCGAACTCAGGCTGCGCTGGCTGCTCGCCGCGACCCTACTCCCGATCGTCGCCGCGCTCTGCGACGCTTACGAGAATTGGCTGCTGTTCGACATCCAGGCGGCCTTCACGCTGGGCGATTATTCGCCCGCCATGGCCAGCCTGCCCTGGCCGGTCGCGGCCAAATTCCTCGCGCTCACCCTGACCAATGTCGCGATCGGCTATGCCATGGTGCAGATGGGGCGATGGTGGCAGTTCGCCGGCACGCTTGTCCTGATCCCCTGCCTCGCCACGATCATGGCGCTGATCGCCCCCGCCGGCTTTGGCTGGACGCTGACCGCGGTGATCGGCGCCGGCTGGTTCGCGCTGCTCGTCATGGCGGCGATCGGCGCGTGGTATGCGCTGGTTCGCCGCGAGCCGCTGGTCAATTTCGATCCCGAAACCCCGCACCGCCGCGCCGCCGATCGCGACGAACCCGAAATTTCGCTGGCGCCCGGCAAGCGCCGCCATTTCGGGCGCCGAAAGGAAGATATTTAGGGTCCGTACTCCCTTACAGCACCGTCGAGGTTTGAGGCAAAATGGCCCACTGCGAGGAGAGAAGGCGAAGACATATGTCAATATTTCGAGACTTCTCGACGAAGCAATGGGCCATTTTGGTCAAATCCCTTCGGGACGTCCAAATGGCTTCCATCTCGAACCGAAAGCCGCTTGGAAAGGCAACCAGCCTTCCCGGCGCACCTTTCGGTCCGACCTGTTCGCCATTTGGGCGCCTCGACGGTGCTGTAAGGGAGTACGGACCCTTAGCCTCTTTTCGTCGCGGCGCGGCGGGTCTAGGGACACGGGCGAATCCTGACACAGGGCAAAGGGGACTGCACCCATGAACACCGTCATCATCCGCGAGGACGACCTCGTCGAAACCATCGCCGACGCGCTCCAGTACATCAGCTATTTCCACCCGATGGACTATATCCGCGCATTGGGCGCCGCCTATGAGCGCGAGGTCTCGCCCGCCGCGAAGGACGCGATGGCGCAGATCCTGTCGAACAGCCGCATGTGCGCCGAAGGGCATCGGCCGATCTGCCAGGACACCGGCATCGTCACCGTGTTCATCAAATGGGGCATGGACTGCCGCCTCGACTCGCCCCGCAGCCTGCAGCAGGTCGTCGATGAGGGCGTGCGCCGCGCCTATCTCCACCCCGAAAACAAGCTGCGCGCCTCGATCCTCGCCGACCCGGCGTTCAGCCGCGTCAACACCAAGGACAACACGCCCTCGGTGCTCAATGTCGAAATGGTCCCCGGCGCCAAGGTCGTGATCGACGTCGCCGCGAAGGGCGGCGGCAGCGAGAACAAGTCCAAGTTCAAGATGCTGAACCCGTCCGACAGCATCGTCGACTGGGTGCTCGAAATGGTGCCCCAGATGGGCGCCGGCTGGTGCCCGCCGGGCATGCTCGGCATCGGCATCGGCGGCACCGCCGAAAAGGCGATGCTGCTCGCCAAGCAGTCGCTGATGGACCCGATCGATATGACCGAGCTGCTCGCGCGCGGTCCGTCGAACCCGACCGAGGAACTGCGCATCGAGCTGTATGAAAAGGTCAATGCGCTCGGCATCGGCGCGCAGGGCCTCGGCGGCCTCGCCACCGTGCTCGACGTCAAGATCGCCGACTGGCCGACCCACGCCGCGTCGAAGCCGGTGGCGATGATCCCCAACTGCGCCGCGACGCGCCACGCGCACGTCACCCTCGACGGCAGCGGCCCCGCCTATCTCGAAAAGCCGGTGCTCGCCGATTATCCACAGATCGACTGGAAACCCGACCAGGCGGCGATCCGCGTCGACCTTGACAATCTCACGCCCGAAGTCGTCGCGAGCTGGAAGCAGGGCGACCGCCTGCTCCTCAACGGCAAGATGCTCACCGGCCGCGACGCCGCGCACAAGCGCATCGCCGAGATGCTCGCCAAGGGCGAAGAGCTGCCCGTCGCGTTCAAGGACCGCGTCATCTATTATGTCGGCCCGGTCGATCCGGTCGGCGAGGAAATCGTCGGCCCCGCAGGTCCCACCACCGCGACGCGCATGGACAAGTTCATGGACATGATGCTCGATCAGGGCCTGCTCGCCTGCGTCGGCAAGGCCGAACGCGGCCCCGCCGCGACGCAGGCGATCGCGAAGCACAAGAGCGCCTATCTGATGGCGGTCGGCGGCGCCGCCTATCTCGTCGCGCGCGCGATCAAGGGCAGCAAGGTCGTCGGCTTCGCCGACCTCGGCATGGAGGCGATCTACGAATTCGAGGTGCAGGACTTCCCGGTCACCGTCGCGGTCGACAGCGAGGGCCAGAACGTCCACGTCAACGCCCCGGCGCTGTGGCAAAGGCGAATCAAGGACGAAGGGTTGCTGGAGAAGGCATAAGGTCCAGCGGCCATGAGCCGCTTCCCGATCTGGTTCACCGTCGCCATCGGCGGCGCGGCGCTGTTCTTCCTCGCCGTACCCTTCGGCCCCGGCACCAGCACCGGCGCGCGAGCGTTTTTCTCGATTCTGATGGGCGGCCTCATCACCGGCGGCGCGGCGGTGATCCTGTCATTCCTCCGCGACCTCGCCGGCCTGGCCCGTCGCCGCGCTGCACCGCAGCCGCCGATCGTGCCGCGCGCGCCGCCGCCCGACCTCTCGCCCGCGCGCAAGGTGGCGGTGCGCAAGACCGTGGTGGTCCTGGCCGAACATGGCGTCTTTGCTCCGGAGGTGCCCGATCCCGCGCTCTTCTTTCCCGGCGTCGCCGACATGGACGAGAGCGTGAAGCCCGACACCATCCTCGCTGCGCTGGGTGAGCTCGGCCATTATCATCCCGGCACCGACCCCGCGCGCTTCATGGCCAATCTCGCGATGCTCGATTCGAAGACCGAGCAGGATTCAGCCTATCTGCGCGGACAGATCGCCGACCTCGACCGGCTCGCGGGCGGCGCGTTGCAAATCGCCGATGTCGCCATCGACGCCGTCTGGCCGCCGGCCGAGAGGATCATGCCCGTCCGCATCGCCCTGACCGTGAACGGCGCGCCGCTTACCATCGCTTATGACGGCGACGTCAAATATGCGAGCAGCCACATCCAGCACGCCCTCGCGCTGCACCTCGATGCCGCCAAGGTCGGCCGCCGCTTCGCCTGGTTGTGGACCGATCAGGGCGCATGGATCGCGGCCCTGCCCGATGGCGCGGTCGACAAGCTCAATGCCGCGCTCAAGCTGAAACCGCAGAGCCGCTGCGTCTGGGAATGGGTGAGCGACGCCAAACCCTTTGCGGCGGGCACCGCGCCCTAGTCGCGGCGCTTCACTGCCGCGCCGCTTTCGATCACCATTTGCACGTCCATCGCTTCGTCGCCTTCCTCGCGCGGCGCATAATCGGCGAACGCCGCATAGGCCTCGGCCCAGCGCTCCTCCATCCGCACGACATTATAGGGGTGGCTAACGAGATAGAATTGCCCCGCCTCCATCTGCGGCACGATCCGCGCCGCAAAGGCATCGGCCTCCATCGCGGGCTCGGCATGGCGCGTCATGTCGGACTTGACCCAGCCGGGGATGATCACGCCGACCTCGATCGCGGACGACACCTCGTTCCGCAGCATATCCATCAGCCCCAGCACCGCATGCTTGCTCGCGACATAGGCCCCGCCCTTCACGCGCACCGCGTTGAACAGCGCATTTTCTGACGCGGTGGCATAAATCCCGGCCGGAAGCCCGTCGGCCTGAAAACGGCGCCCGAAGCTGCGGATACAGTTCCACGCCCCCCAGAAATTGACCTCGAACAAGGCGCGCGCCGCCGCCGGATCGCAATCGATCACCGATGCACGCGGCCCGCCGACCCCGGCGTTGGCGATGATCGCATCGGCGCGGCCATGCGCCGCCCAGGCGAAGTCGGCGAGCGCCTCGACCGAAGCTGCATCGGTCACGTCGCCGACGAAGGCACGCGCATCGATGCCGAGCGCCGCCAGCGCCGCCACGGCCTCGGCCAGCTTCGCCTCGCGCGGTTCGCACAATATCAGCTTCGCCCCCGTGACCCCGAGCCGCTTCGCCAGTGCAAAACCGATCCCCGTCGCGCCGCCGGTGATCACGACGCATTTGCCAGCAAAATCCATCGCTCGGCCCTCCCTTGCGGATCAGGCTAGGCTCGCCCCGCGCCGATCGTCAATCGCCAGCTTGCCTTCCACGCCAGTTCGTCCAGACTTGCCCGGGGCCAAACCGCATAGGGGACGCAGCATGGATTTCCGCACCTTCGACCGCTTGAACCGCCGCGACGTGATTCGCGGCACCGCGATGCTCGGCGCCGGCGCCATGCTGATGCGCCCGCTGCCGTCGCTCGCCGCGACCGGCCCGATGGCCGAGATCCGTAAGGCGGCGGAGGCGGGCAAGGAAGCCTCGATCAAGCGGCTGCGCGACTGGATCGCGCTGCCCTCGATCGCCGCCGAGAACCGCAACATGCCCGAGGGCGCGGCCTATATGGCCGAGCTCGCGCGCGACGCGGGCTTCACCAATGTCGAGATCGTGCCCACCGACGGCCATCCCGGGGTCTTCGGCACGATCGACGTCGGCGCCAAACGCACCCTCGGCATCTATTTCATGTATGACGTCAAACAGTTCGATCCCGCCGAATGGTCGTCGCCGCCGCTCGAGGGCAAGTTCGTCGCCAAGGAAGGCCTCGGAACCGCGATCGTCGGGCGCGGCGCGACCAACCAGAAGGGCCCGGAATCGGCCTTCCTCGCCGCGCTCCACGCGATCCGCGCCGCCAAGGCGACGCTGCCGGTCAACATCGTGCTGATCTGCGAGGGCGAGGAAGAGATCGGCTCGCCGCATTTCCGCCAGGTCGCGACCAAGCCCAATGTCCTTGCCGCGCTCAAGAAATGCGACGGCATCTTCATCCCCTTCCCGTCGCAGGACAAGACCGGCGCGGTCGACGTCAACCTGGGATCGAAGGGGATCATCGAACTCGAACTGGTCGCGAGCGGCGAGAAATGGGGCCGCGGCCCGAAGGGCGACGTGCATAGCAGCCTCAAGGCGATGATCGACTCGCCCGCCTGGCGGCTGGTGCAGGCGCTGCAAACGCTGGTCACTCCCGACGGCAACACCCCCGCGATCGAAGGCTGGTTCGAAAATGTCCGCCCGCTCACCGACCGCGAAAAGACGCTGATCCGCGAAGCCGCGAAGACCGCCGACGAAGCCGCCGACAAAAAGGCGCTGGGGGTCAATGTCTGGATCGACAACCTCAAATATGACGACGCGCTGATCCGCCTAGCGCAGGAACCGACGGTCAATATCGAGGGGCTGGTCGCGGGTTACACCGGCCCCGGCGGCAAGACCGTGCTGCCCGGCCGCGCGGTCGCCAAGCTCGACCTGCGCCTCGTCCCCAACCAGACGCGCGCCGAGGCCGAAAAGAAGCTGCGCGCGCATCTCGACAAACATGGCTTCACCGACGTCGAGATGAACGTGTCGGGCGGTTACGACCCCACCGAGGTCGCCGAGGACAGCCGCCTCATCCGCACCGAGCTCGCGACCTACAAAAAACTCGGCATCGCGACCAACATCAACGCGCGGCTCGCGGGCAGCTGGCCCGGCGCGACCTTCACCGCGCCGCCGGTGTCGATCCCGGCGGGCCATTTCGGCACCGGCCACGGTGGCGGCGCGCACGCGCCGAACGAATATTATCTGATCGATTCGACCAACCCCAAGGTCGCGGGGCTGGTCGATGCGACGATGGGCTTCGCCGAGTTCCTCTACACCCTCGCCGCCATCAAATAGGGAGGGGCAAATGACCGACCTCAACGGCGTCGCGCACGTCATCCTGACCGCAGGCGACTTCGCCCGCTCGACGGCTTTCTGGCGCGACGTCATCACCTATCTCGATCTCAAGATCGTACTCGACAGCGACGCGATGCTCTATGGCGTCGGCGGGCGCACCGCGATCGGCATCCGCACCGGCAGCCCCGAGAACGCCGGCAAGCGCTTCGACCAGGGCGCACCGGGGCTGCACCACGCCTGCTTCCGCCTGCGCGACCGCGCCGCGGTCGATGCGATCCATGAATTCCTCAAGAATCGCAGCGACATCGTCTTGGTCCACGGCCCGCAGGAGGAACCCTGGGCGCCCGGCTATTATTCGATCCTGTTCGAGGATCCCGACGGCATCCGCATCGAGTTCAACCATGTGCCGGGGGTCGGGTTGCTGGCGGAGGGCGAGACGATCGGCGGGGCGGAGGTGTTCGACTAGCTGGCCGTTCTCGCTCTTCGTCATTGCGAGGAGCAAAGCGACGCGGCAATCCAGCGTGGGCGGAATCCGCCCTGGATTGCTTCGCTTCGCTCGCAATGACGCTGATCTAAAACCCGTACACCAACGTGAATCGCGTCTGCGTATCGACGCTCTCCACCCCCGGCGGCGGGCTCGAATCGATCTGTGCCGAATAGGCGATCCGTGCCGACAATTTTCCGCTCAGCTTGGCGTTGAGCGAGGTCAGCGAACTGGTCGAGCTGTTTGCCTCGCCGACGACGGTCGAGGCGACCTGCGTCAGCCGCAGCGTCGGTGACAATTGCCAGCCGAAGTCGAGTCCGGCGAGCGCGGTCAGTTCATTGTCGATGTCGCCGCGCACGAAATCGGTGCGTCGCCATGCCGGCCCGCCCTTCAGGCTGAGTGCCACCGACTTGCTGTCGATCAGCTTGTAACCGAGCCCGCCCGACAGGTTCCAGCGGCTGTCATAGCCGAGGATGCGATCCTTCTCCCAGCGCCCCAGCCCATAGACGAAACCGCGGTCGCTCAGGCGATATTGCGGCTCGACCTCGCCGAGATAACGTTCGATCGAGGTTCGGCCGTTGGTGCGCTGATAATCGGCCTGCAACCGCAATTTGTGCGTCCAGTCGATCCCCTTGCGCGCCAGCGCCAGCCCCGCGCTCAGCCCCGCCGATTTGGTGTTGCCAGTGCTCAGCGATCCGCCGATCTGCCCCTCGCCCTTCCAGTTTTCCCAGAATTTCGCCGCCGCCAATTTGGCGCGCACCGCCGCCGCCGCTTCGTCCTTCAGCCGTTGCCGCTCGGCGCGATAGGCGACGACCCGCGCGTCGATTTCCGCCGCGTCGTCGGGATTGGCCGCTTTCGCCAGCTTGGCGACGGCTTCGACATCGGCGTCCTTGCCGCTCGCGATGGCCGCGGTCAGCATGTCGCTCACCGGATCGGGCGGCACCACCGCGGGGTTCGCGCTCCGGTAATAGGCGATCAGCGCGTCGATCTCGCCCCGGCTGCCCGGATTGGTCCTGCGGGCGAGCCTGACCACCGCTTCGACATCGCTGTCCTCGCCGCTCGCGAAGGCGGCGTCGATCATCGCGCGCACCGCATCGGGCAAGGGCGGGTCGGGGTCCATGAGCATCAGCGGGAGCGGTTCGACCAGCAACGGGTCGGCGAGCGCCGGGTCGGGCTGGAGCGGCATCGCGGGATCCTGTGCCGCATGCGCGGGCGGAATCGCAAGGGCGAGCGGCAGGCAAAGCGCGGCCAGTCGGGGGAGAGAGGTCACCGAAGACGTCCTTCGCTTGGGGGCAGAAGCCGGGTTCGTTCGACCGATCGCGCGGGCCTGCGCACGTTCGATGGCGCCCTATAACCCGAAAGTCGCTGGCATTTCCACCCCGGCTGTCCCATTTGCAAACCTATGTGGATCGCGATCATCGCCATTTTCGGCGCCGGCATCGGCAATTTCGCGATGCACCGCGCGTTCATGGAAAGCGACGACCCGCTGGTGCAGGAGATGCTCCGGCCGTTCACCGACAAGGTCGGCCCGAATATCACCTATGTCTTCGAGTTCCTGCTGCTCGTCGGCGCGATGGCGATCGCGACGCGCAACTGGTTCACCGGGCTTCTGCTCTACGGCCTCTACACCATCTTCAACGCGATGGCGTTCAGCTGGGTGATGCACCGGCCGAAATAGGCGCGGTCCACGCCGGCCCGACGATCGGCAGGCCCTGCGCCCGCAGCCGGTCGAGCACCCCGTCGGGTTCGGCGAGCACCAGCAACGGCACCACCGCCAGCGTCACGCCGGGCTTCGCCGCCGCATCATTGATCGCGCCGACCCACTGCTGGCGCAGCGCCGGGCCGAAGCCGTCGTTGGTCCATGGCCAGCAGCGCCCGAGCGCCCTTTCGAGCGGGTTGGCCATCACCGCCGGCACGTCGAACTCGGTCCACGCCTGCCCGCGCGCGGCGACGATATCGCCGCCGGCCTCGGTCGCCGTCATCGCCGCGTCGAGGCAGGGGATATGCGTTTCGGGAGCCGCCGCGAACAGATTGTCGAGCATGTCCTCGCCGCGCATCTCGCCCACCGGCTGCGCCGGAATGTCGGCGCGGTTCGCCGCCTTGCGGACGATATCGGACGCGTCGTCGGCCGTGTCGCGGTTGAAGGCGAGCCGCTTCGCGAGCAGATCGAACGCGGTCATCAGGAAATTCTTCTGCGCATAATCCTGATCGAACCGCGCCTCGAGCGCCCGCAGCCGCGCGATCTGATGCACGTCGAGATAGTCTGCGGCGACGCGATCCTTGGGCAATTTGGTCAGTCCGCCACCCTTGAAGATCAGCCGCAATATGTCGCCCGGCGACACCTTCGCCTTGGTCCCCAGGATGACCCGCTGCGCGCGCTCGGTCGCGCCCTCCAGTCGCTCGGGACGCCATGGCGTCGCTTTCGGCACGTTGCGGATTTCGCCGACCAGGATCACCGCGCCCGTCGGCGTCTTGATCGTCCACATCGGGGCGCCCGACCGGCGCGCGGTGACGACGATCTCGTCGGTGGTTTCGCCTGTCGCGGTTGGGGCGGCGGCGGGCTCGGTCGCCATTACATGCGGCGTCGTCGCCGCCAGCAGCGCGGCGATCAGAACGCCGCGCGCGGTCACGCGACGCCGTGGTACCACCACACCCCGTCGCGATCCTCACGCCGGACGCGCCCTTCGACCTCGAGCCGCTTCAGATGCGCGAGCGCCTCGCCGGTCGCCATGCCCAGCTGATCCGGGCCGATCGGGCGGTTGAACAGCAGCGGGAAGGACTCCACCGCGCGCATCGGCGCCTTCGCGATCGCCTCGGCCAGATTATAGAGCCGCATGCGATGCTCGTCGCGCAGCGCCATCAGCCGGACGTGCAATCCCTTGAACGGTTCGCCATGCGCGGGGCAGGTCAGGACGTCGCCGGGCACCGTCGCGATCAGCTTGTCGATCGAATCGAGCCATTCGCCCAGCGGATCGGCACCGGGTTCGGTGATATTGATCGACACGTTCGAACTGATCCGCGGCAGCACCTGGTCGCCCGACACCAGCACGCCCTCGCGCTCGTTCCACAGGCACGCATGTTCGGGGCTATGCCCCGACCCGACAACGACGCGCCACTGGTGTGCGCCCATGTCGAGGACATCGCCGTCCTTGATCCGCTGGTAGCTGCGCGGCAGCGGATAGACCATCAGGCCGAAGCGGCCCCAGCCCTCGCTCTTCTGCCGCTCGATCGCCGCCTCGTCCCAACCGGCGGCGCGCGACTGCGCCAGCGCCTCGTCGGGCGCCGTGTCGCTGGTGTCGCCAACGATCATTCGCGCGGTCAGCATTTCGCCGCGCGTCATCCACAGCTGGACGCCCTTCTTCTTCGCGATCCAGCCGGCAAGGCCGATATGGTCGGGGTGCAGGTGGGTGCCGATAACGCGGGTGATCCGCGTGTCGGCAAGCGCGCCAGCATAAAGCGCCTTCCACGCGTCCGAACAGATGGTCAAGCAGACGCCGGTGTCGACCACCGCGACGCCATCCTCCCCGTCACTGGCAGCATCGTCGAGCAGCCAGCTGTTGATATGGCCGAGCGAGCCGGGCATCGGGATGCGTGCCCAGCGGATTCCCGGCGCGATGCGGATCGTCTCGCCCACCCCCGGTGCGGCGTCGCCCCAGGGATAGGTCAACCCGGCGCGGCTCGTCGCGGTGAAACTGTCGTCCTGGGTCAGCGAGGCATCCGGCGAACCGCTGGCCGCCGGAATACCCTCTTCGTCACTGACCGACGCCACGCCTTATGCCGCCGTTTCGTCGTTCGCGGCGGCAAGCGCGGCTTCGCTGGCTTCCTCGGCGGCGCGCAGTTCGTTCGCGGCGATGCGCTCGGCGCGCAGTTCCTCGAGCAGCGCCTCGCGGTCGCCCTCGAAACGATTGTCGGTCGGCGCGGCGATACCGGCCTTCTTCGCAGCCTTGGCGACCAGCGCGTCGAGTTCACGCTGCGAACAGAGGCCGAGCGTCACCGGGTCCTTGGCGACGATGTTCGCGCTGTTCCAGTGGCTGCGGTCGCGGATCGCGCCGATCGTGTTGCGGGTGGTGCCGATCAGCTTGCCGATCGCGCCGTCCGAAACCTCGGGATGGTTCTTCAGGATCCACGCGATGCCGTCGGGCTTGTCCTGGCGCTTGCTGACCGGGGTGTAGCGCGGGCCGCGGGTGCGGCGGATCGTGTCCTGCGCCTGCTTGCTCATCTTGAGCTTGTAGTTCGGGTCGTTCTGACCCTTTTCGATCTCGTCCATCGACAGTTCGTGCGCGCGAACCGGATCGCGACCGGTATATTTGGTCGCCGCGGTCTCGTCGGCGATCGCCTGCACTTCGAGGATGTGGATGCCGCAATAATCGGCGATCTGGACGAAGGTGAGGCCGGTGTTGTCGACCAGCCAGGCGGCGGTCGCATGCGGCATCAACGGGGTGGCGTCGGGGTTGACCATGACTGCTCTCCAAAAGCGCAAATAATAAGGGCCGCCCCTCGCGGGGCGGCCGGACATTGGCAGCGGCTATATGCCGGTTTCGAAAAAGGGGCAAGTGCGGGGATTGGCGGGGCAGATGTCGGACTTGGAGCGGTTTCCAGACCACTCTCCATTTCCGTTCGTGTCGAACGGGATTTATCCGCAACCGTCCGATACGGCCTTCCCACTAATCCCCCATCGCCACGAAACCCGGCTCGCCCTCGACCCGCGCGATCCACGCCTGCACCCCCGGATAGTCCGCCAGTGCGAAAAACCCGCTGTCCTCTGCGACATGGGTGTAGGCATAAAGCGCGATATCGGCGAGCGTCAGTCCCGCGCCAACCAGCCAGTCGCGCCCCGCCAGATACTCGTCCATCAACGCCAACGCCGCCGCCCCCGCTTCCTGCTTCACCGGCACCAATGCCCGCTGCACATCGCTCAAATTCGCTTCGCCGATCCATTTCATCCAGAAGCGCAGCGTCGCGACATTGGGCTCGTGATTATATTGCTCCCAGAACATCCAGTGCAGCATGTCGGCGCGCGCGAAGCGATCGTGCGGCACCAGATGTGTGCCGTCGGCGAGCCAGAAACAGGCGGCATTGCTTTCGGGCAGGAATTTGTCGCCGATCTGCAGCACCGGGATGCGCCCGTTCGGGTTGACCTTCGCGAGAAACGCAGGCGTCCGCGTCTCGCCGGCGATGATGTCATATTCGCGCCGTTCGATCGGATAGGCGAGCAGCGCCGCGGTCAGCCGGATCTTGTAGCAATTGCCGCTCGCCGCATATTCGTGAAGGATCGGTCTCTCGCTCATAATGCCCCCAAGGCTCTTTCCGCGCGGCTAACTGGCCTGGCGCGCCGGTATCTGGATCAGGTTGACAAAGGACATCGCCACCGCGCCGTGCTGGTTGGTCACGGTCATCAACATGGTCAGGACCCCTCGATCGGGTTTGCTGTCGGACCGGCGAACATCGATGATTTCGCGCCGGATCGACAGCAGATCGCCCGGCCGCACCGCGCTCCGCCACTGCAGGTCGTCGACCTTGAGGCCGAGCAGCGGCGTGTCGCCGAAGGGCGCCGAATCGACGAATTCGCGCATCACGACCGCAGCGACATGCCAGCCGCTGGCGATCAGGCCGCCAAAGCGTCCCCTGGCCGCTGCCTCGGCATCGACATGCATCGGCTGCGGGTCATATTCGCGGGCGAAGCGGATGATGTCCGCCTCGGTCATCTCGATCGGACCGCCAGTCCAGACCTGCCCGATTTCAAGGTCTTCGAGAAAGAGCGAATGCGCAGCCAAAATCACCTCCGGAACCGATGCCCCCGCACCCGGAACGCCCGGTGATGGCTCTCGTCGCCTATGTCAACCACAGGCGCGGCGGCCTCATTCGACCGTCAGCACGATCTTCCCGACATGCGCGCCCGCCTGCATCCGCGCGTGCGCCGCGGCGGCTTCGGTGAGCGGGAAGGTGTGGTCCATCGCGGGCTTCCACGCGCCCTCCGCCAGGCGCGGCCACAATGTGCGGTGGATTTCGTCGGCCAGCGCCGCCTTGAAGTCGGCGCTGCGCGCGCGCAGCGTCGATCCGGTCATCGTCAGGCGGCGGCGCATCATCTGGCTGATGTCGATCTCGACCTTCGCCCCGCGCTGGAAAGCGATGGTGACATGGCGCCCGTCGTCGGCGAGGCATTCGAGATTACGCGGCACATAGTCGCCGCCGACCATGTCGAGCACGGCGTTGACGCCCTTGCCGTCGGTGAATGCCTTGACCGCCGCGACATAGTCGTCGTTCGAATAATCGACCGCGAGGGTCGCGCCGAGCGCGGTCGCCGCGGCGCATTTGTCGGCGCTGCCGCAGGTCACGATCACCTTGATGCCGAACAATTTACACAGCCCGATCGCGGTGGTGCCGATGCCGCTGGTGCCGCCATGGACCAGCACCGTCTCGCCCTCCATCACCCAGGCGCGTTCGAACAGATTGTGCCACACGGTGAACACCGTTTCGGGCAGCGCCGCGGCCTCGGCCATCGAAAAGCCGTTCGGCACCGGCAAACAGCTGCCCGCCGGCGCGGTGCAATATTCGGCATAGCCGCCGCCCGCGATCAGCGCGCACACCGCCTGCCCCAGCTGTTCAGGGTCGCCCCCCGGCCCAACCGCGACGATCGTCCCCGCGACCTCCAGCCCCGGCAGGTCCGATGCCCCCGGCGGCGGCGGATAAAAGCCCATGCGCTGCAGCACGTCGGGGCGGTTGACCCCCGCTGCGGCGACGCGGATCAGCACCTCGCCCGGTCCCGGTCGCGGCACGGGGCGCGTTTCGGGCACCAAAACTTCGGGGCCGCCCGGCGCGCTTATCGCGATGGCGGTCATGCTTTCCGGCACGCTGGTCACGTCTTGGTCCCCCTGCTTCCCACAGGCGCGCCTTATTGACAGCGCGGGGCGGCGGGTCAACAACTTCGCCGCCGATCAACAGCATGAGGACAAAAGGATCCGGGCGATGGACGACGACAACGAACCCCGCCGCCGCGACGATGTGCTGGCGGCGCTGACCAAGCAGCCGCTCGACCCCTTGTCGGTCGACGAACTGAACGACCGCATCGTCGTCTTGCAGGAAGAGATCGAACGGACGCGCGCGCGGATCAGCTTTGCGACGAGCCACAAGCTGAGCGCCGACGCCTTGTTCAAGAAAAGCTAGCCGCGCGGCCCGGACTCCCTCCATAAGGCGCCATGGATTTCAACGACCAGCTGACCCGCTATTTCGGCACCGCCGACCTTGCGGCGATCCACCCCGAGGCGCTCGCCGCGGGCACCGAACGCATGCGCGTCGATTTCGGCCTCGAAACCAACCCCGGCCGCCGCTTTGCCTTGTGGGCGTTGATGCACATGCTCGGCGTCGCGCCCGACCTCGATATCGCGTTCAAGGACGCGGCCGAGCGCGATCTGGCCCGCGATTTCATGGATATGGTCGACCGGGCGGGTGAGGATGACGGCTGACGACCGGTTGCGGGCATAAATCCTCCCTGCGGCGAAGCCGTGGGGAGGGGGACCGCCGCGAATTGGTGGTGGAGGGGCCGCGGCCGCGCGCCAGTCTTTGACGGCGTCGGCCCCTCCGTCAGCCCTTCGGGCTGCCACCTCCCCATCGCTGCGCGACAGGGAGGATCGGCAAGGTCCGCTTCCCACCCCAATCCCCAACGCGTTAACCATATTCCAACCCCGATCTGCGCAAATTCATGCCACCGACCGCTTTTCCCTTGCAGGCTGGCGGCGGCGTCGCCACCTTGTGCCTATCGGGCGGGCCTCTCCCCGGCTTGTCCCCAAGGAGATAAGCCTATGCCGTCCTTTTCGGAGAGCCTCGAAAAGACCCTGCACAATGCGCTGAAGGCGGCTTCCGAGCGCCATCACGAATATGCGACGCTCGAGCATCTGCTCTACGCGCTGATCGACGACGATCATGCCGCCGAAGTGATGCGCGCCTGCGGCGTCGCGCTCGACGACCTGCAATCGGCGGTCGTCCATTATCTCGACACCGAACTCGACAGCCTGAAGGTCGAAGGACACAGCGACCCGTCGCCGACGAGCGGATTCCAGCGCGTCGTCCAGCGCGCGATCCTGCACGTCCAGTCGTCGGGCAAGGATGAGGTGACCGGCGCCAACGTCCTCGTCGCGCTCTTCTCCGAACGCGAAAGCTATGCCGTCTATTTCCTGCAGCAGCAGGACCTGACGCGCCTCGACGCGGTCTCCTACCTCAGCCACGGCGTCGGCAAGGGCGGCAAGCCCTCGCCGCAGGCCGAGCCCGAGGAAAAGGAAGAGACGAAGGACAAGGCCGACGCCAAGAACAAAAAAGAGACCGCGCTCGACCAGTTCACCGTCAACCTCAACGAAAAGGCCAAGGTCGGCAAGGTCGATCCGCTGATCGGCCGCACCGCCGAGGTCGATCGCACGATCCAGATCCTCTGCCGCCGCAGCAAGAACAACCCGCTTTATGTGGGTGACCCCGGCGTCGGCAAGACCGCGATCGCCGAAGGTCTCGCGCGCAAGATCATCGAAGGCGACGTGCCCGAGGTGCTGCTGCCCGCGGTCATCTATTCGCTCGACATGGGCGCCTTGCTCGCGGGCACGCGTTATCGCGGCGATTTCGAGGAACGGCTGAAACAGGTCGTGACCGAACTCGAAGGGCTGCCGCACGCGATCCTGTTCATCGACGAGATCCACACGGTGATCGGCGCCGGCGCGACCAGCGGTGGCGCGATGGATGCGTCGAACCTCTTGAAACCCGCACTGTCGGGTGGCGTCATCCGCTGCATCGGCTCGACGACCTACAAGGAATTCCGCAATCATTTCGAAAAGGATCGCGCGCTGCTGCGCCGCTTCCAGAAGATCGACGTGATCGAGCCGAGCCTCGAGGACACCAAGAAAATCCTCGCCGGTCTGCGCAGCGCGTTCGAGACGCATCATCAGGTGCGCTATACGCAGGATGCGATCAACGCCGCGGTCGACCTGTCGGCGCGCTACATCAATGATCGCAAATTGCCCGACAAGGCGATCGACGTGATCGACGAGGTGGGCGCGATGCAGATGCTCGTCGCCCCGTCGAAGCGCAAGAAAACGATCACCGCCAAGGAGATCGAGGCCGTGATCGCGACGATGGCGCGCATCCCGCCCAAGTCGGTGTCGACCGACGACAAGGCGACGCTCGCCAGCCTCGAAACCGACCTGAAGCGCGTCGTGTTCGGCCAGAACACCGCGATCGAAGTGCTGTCGTCGGCGATCAAGCTCAGCCGTGCGGGGCTGCGCGATCCCGAGAAGCCGATCGGCAACTATCTCTTCTCGGGGCCGACCGGCGTCGGCAAGACCGAGGTCGCGAAGCAGCTTGCGTCGATCATGGGCATCCCGCTCCAGCGTTTCGACATGTCCGAATATATGGAACGCCATTCGGTCAGCCGCCTGATCGGTGCGCCTCCGGGCTATGTCGGTTATGATCAGGGCGGGCTGCTCACCGATGCGATCGACCAGAATCCGCATTGCGTGCTGCTGCTCGACGAGATCGAAAAGGCGCACCCCGACCTGTTCAACATCTTGCTGCAGGTGATGGACCATGGCCGCCTGACCGACCACCACGGCAAGACGGTCGACTTCCGCAACGTCATCCTGATCATGACGACCAATGCGGGGGCCAGCGACATGGCGCGCGAGGGCATCGGTTTCGGCGCGTTCACGCGTGAGGATGTGCAGGAGGAAGCGGTGAAGAATCTCTTCACCCCCGAATTCCGCAACCGCCTCGATGCGATCGTGCCGTTCGGCTATCTGCCGCCCGAAGTGGTCGCGCGCGTCGTCGACAAGTTCATCCTCCAGCTCGAAATGCAGCTCGCCGACCGCAACGTCCATATCCAGCTCGACGAGGCCGCGCGCGAATGGCTGACCGGCAAGGGCTATGACAAGCTGTACGGCGCCCGCCCGATGGGCCGCCTGATCCAGGAAAAGATCAAGCAGCCGCTGGCCGAGGAATTGCTGTTCGGCAAGCTCGTCCATGGCGGCGAGGTCAAGGTGAAGATGAAGACCGGCGACGATGCCAAGGTCGGCAACCCGCTGACCTTCGAAATCGTCTCGGCGCCCCCCAAGGCGGGCAAGGGCAAGGCGAAGGCTCCCAAGGCCGACGCTGCGAAAAAGACGGCTGAATGATAGCAGCGGGGCGCGTGCGGCAGCGCAGGCGCCCCGTTCTGCTTGCAGGACTGCTATTGTCGACAATATGGGCCGCGTGGTGGCTGTGGCCGCGCGAGCCAGGCGTCGATTTCCGTTTCGAAACAGAAGCTTTGACGTCGATGGAATTCGATTTCAATGGCACGCTCACCGGCGAACCAACGGAAATTCCGGTCTATAAGGACGGTCGTTTCTATTCGGCAAAGGGCACGGCGATTACCGCGCGAGACGTCGTCCGTTATGAACCGGGAATTCGCGGCGCGATTGGTCCCAGCTATTTCGCGCCGTTTCGCATGGCTTCCGGTACTACCCGGGCCGATTTCACACGTGCAGTTCGCGCCATCTGGTCGGTTTGTGGAGCCGCTATTTCAGCTGTCCCCTCTGGCGAAGACGAAACTTTCCTGATCCGTCGAAATGAGCACGCGAAGGACTGCGCCCAGATAATCGGCTCCCCTTCGCCCGCGCGATAGCGACGCGCGTTAAACGGATCGCAACCCCCTGCTGCTATGCCCGCCGCTCCTGACAATGGGGGACCGGGGCAGACGATGACGACACAATTGCAGCAATGGCTGGGCGAAGCGAATATGCTCCGCGAATTCGACCGCTGGTTCGACAGCGTGATGCGCAGCGGCAATTTCGACGAGCTCGACGCCTTCCTGACCGAAGAACTGCTCGCGCATGTCCATCCGATCACCTCGCTCTGCCTCGCGCGGCCGCTGTCGGCGGTGCGGGTCACCGGCTGGGACGAACTCGCCGCCGATGTGCTGCGCGACGAGGAACGCCACGCCGCCGCCGGCCCCGTCACCGCGATCGGTGTCGACCTGTCGGCGCACTGCGAACCCGACGACGACGCCTGGCCGCTCGAAGTCAATTTCTACGACGATGAGGCCTTTCCGTTCGGCGACGGCGACCTTACTGACATCAACGCCGCCGCCGCCGACACCAGCACGCCCTGGCAGGGCGAGTTTCGCGACATCGTCAACAGCCTGACCGTCGTCGGGCTCGGCCGCATCTATCGCGCGATCTCGGCCAATGCCCCCGGCCGCATCCCCTTCGGCGAACCCGCGCCGGTCGATGTCGTCGCCGACCGACTCGGCCGCTATTTCATCACCCTGCGCTTCCATCAGGCGCTCGTCCGCGACGCGACGAACGAGGGCCTGCCCCGCCCGATGGTGCTGCTCGGCGGCGCGCACGACGTCGATCCCTGGTATGAAGCCGGCTATTGGTGCGAAACCGCGCACGCCGGCAACGACAAGATCGCCTCGATCCTCGACGCGCGCGACGAGGCGAACCGGGCGCGCTTCCAGGCCGAAACCGAAATGAAAATCGCCGAATGGCGCGACCGTCGCAACGTGATCACGCGCCGCCAGCTGCGCGCCGACAAGCAGCAGGCGTTCATCGACCTCAGCATCGCGCAGGACGCGGTGTTCCACAGCATCACCGGCCTCGGCGACGGCCGCCCGTCGCACGAACTGTCGGACCATGAATATGAGATGCTGCTCTATGCCTGGCAGCGCCAGCGCGCCGAAAAGATCGGCGACGACCCCGACGCGATCGCAATTCCGGAAGCACCGCGCGGCGGACTGTTCGGGCTGTTCAGCCGGGCGTCCTGAGGCCTTCCGTGCAAGGACCTTGAAATCGCAGCGCCGCGTTGTTATAACGACCGTATGAACACGCCGCTCAAAATTACCAAGGTCGGCAACAGCGCCGCAGTCATCCTGCCGAAGGAGCTACTCGCTCGACTGGGCGCAGCGCAGGGCGACATGCTGTCGGTGCGTGATACCGAACGCGGTATCGAACTCGCACCCTTCGACGTCGATTTCGAGGAAGAGATGGCGGTGGCACGTGAAGTCATGGCGCGCCGCAAGCGTGCACTACGCGAACTGGCAAAGTAGGCGAGATCCATGAACTGGAAGTGGGTGTCGCTGGAGGCTGCTCTGGCGGCGCACCAGGAACAGATCGCCGAACATGGCGGCGGCATCGGGGTCCGCGATGCGACGCTGCTGGAAAGCGCCATGGCAAGGCCGCAAAATCTTGCCGTCTATGAGACACCGGATTTGGCGGCCCTTGCCGCGGCCTATGCCTTCGGAATTGCGCGAAACCATCCTTTTGTCGATGGCAACAAGCGAACGGCCGCAGTCGTCAGCGAAACCTTTGTGATACGCAACGGCGGTTGGCTCGATGTCACCGACGCCGAGCTGGTTGTGACGTTTCTCGCGCTCGCTGCGGGCGAGCTTGCCGAGGACGAGCTGGTCGGCTGGTTTCGTGACCATCTCGTCAAAGCCTGAGCCGTCCACCCTCTCGCTTTTTCTGCCCTCCGCGCTTATATCACCCTCATGTACGACTATGTCTCCGTGACCACCCGCGAGCCCGGCGCGCCCACCCCGGTGCGCGACGGCACGATCAAGCTGCACGACGCGGCGGGCTTCGACGGGATGCGCAAGGCGGGGCGGCTGTCGGCTGAAATCCTCGACGCGCTCGTCCCCTTCGTCCAGCCGGGTGTGACCACGGCCGAGATCGACGACCTCGTTCGCACGATGATGCTCGACGGTGGCGGTATTCCGGCGACGCTCGGATACCGCGGCTTCACCCACAGCTGCTGCACCAGCATCAACCATGTCGTGTGTCACGGCATCCCCGACGACAAGCCGGTGCGCGATGGCGACATCGTCAACATCGACGTCACCAGCATCATCGACGGCTGGCACGGCGACACCAGCCGCATGTATCTGGTCGGCGATGTCCCGATCAAGGCCAAGCGCCTCGTCGAGGTCACCTATGAATGCCTTATGCTCGGCATCGAGCAGGCGAAGCCCGGCAACCGCATGGGCGACGTCGCGCATGCGATCCAGACCCACGCCGAGAAACACCGCTATTCGGTCGTCCGCGACTTCTGCGGCCATGGCCTCGGCCAGATGTTCCACGACGCGCCCGAAGTCGTCCACGCCGGCCGCCCCGGCACCGGGCCGGAACTGCGCCCCGGCATGTTCTTCACCATCGAACCGATGATCAACACCGGCAAATTTGCGGTCAAGATGCTCGCCGACGGCTGGACCGCGGTGACCCGCGACCGCTCGCTTTCGGCGCAGTTCGAACATAGCATCGGCATCACCGAGACGGGGTGCGAGATTTTCACCGCGAGTCCGACGGGCCTCAACGCCCCGCCTTGGCAGTAAACCGCTAAGCTGTTCCCCGGCGAAGGCCGGGGTCCAGAGCGTTACAAGGCAACGCCGGCCCCATTTCGCTCTGGACCCCGGCCTTCGCCGGGGAACACCCTCCCGACCGGCTCAGTTGCCCCACCCCCTCCGCCCCCATTTTCCCGCTTGCACGCTACGCCCTTCGGGCGCAGTCTTGACGTTAACGTCAAGCATAGGCGTCGAACGGGAGAGCATGGGATGGCAAAACGGGTCTTTTCGGTCGCGCTGCTGGGCGGCGCGCTGCTGGCATTGGCGGCATGCAACGCATCAAAGAATGAGAGCGCAAGCGGCGGCGGATCACTCGACGCGGCGGAACAGGCCAGCGAGACCCTGCTCAAGACCGGCGGCAATGGCGACGACTGGGGCGCGATCGGTTTCAGCTACGACGAACAGCGCTTCAGCCCGCTCACCGACATCAACGACAAGAATGTCGGCCAGCTCGGCGTCGCCTGGACCGCCGATCTCGACGATGCGCGCGGGCAGGAGGCGACCCCGGTCGTCGTCGACGGCACCCTCTATGTCAGCCACGCCTGGTCGAAGGTCAGCGCATGGGACGCCGCGACCGGCAAGCTGCTGTGGAAATTCGACCCCAAGGTTCCCGGCGAACGCGCGGTTTCGGCCTGCTGCGACGTCGTCAACCGCGGCGTCGCCGTCTGGGGCGACAAGCTGTTCGTCGGCGCGCTCGACGGCCGCCTGATCGCGCTCGACCGCAAGACCGGCAAGGAACTATGGTCGACGCAGACCTTCGACACGTCAAAGCCTTACACCATCACCGGCGCCCCTCGCGTCGTGAAGGACATGGTACTGATCGGCAACGGCGGCGCCGAATTCGGGGTGCGCGGCTATGTCACCGCCTATGACGCCGACACCGGCAAGGAACGCTGGCGCTTCTACACCGCACCGAACCCCGAGAAGAAGGCGGACGGCGCGGTCAGCGACGACATTTTCGCGAGCAAGGCCAACGCGACCTGGTCCGACAAGGGCGAGTGGAAGGTGTCGGGCGGCGGCGGCACCGTGTGGGACGCGATCGTCTACGACAAGGATCTCGACCAGATCTACCTCGGCGTCGGCAACGGCAATCCATGGAACCACGGCGAGCGTTCGAACGGCGAAGGCGACAACTGGTTCCTGTCCTCGGTCGTCGCGCTCGACGCGTCGACCGGCAAATATAAATGGCATTATCAGGAAACCCCGGCCGAGACGTGGGATTATACCGCGACCCAGCCGATCATCCTCGCCGAGCAGGCGGTGGGCGGCAAGCCGACCAAGGTGTTGTACCATGCGCCGAAGAACGGCTTTTTCTTCACCATCGACCGCACGAGCGGCAAACTGATCGATGCCAAGCCTTTCGTCGACGGGATCAACTGGGCGACCGGCTACGACATGGCGACGGGCCGCCCGATCGAGAATCCCGAGGCGCGCTTCTACAAGACCGGCAAGCCCTTCATCGCGATCCCCGGGGCGCTCGGCGCGCACAACTGGCACCCGATGAGCTACAACCCGGCGACGGGTCTCGTCTACATCCCGGCGCAGCAGATTCCGCAGGGCTATCTCCAGGACATGGACGAGCTCGACAAGCGCAAGGTGCTCGGCTTCAACGTCGGCACCTCGCTCAACAAGACGATGCTGCCCGACGACAAGGCCGCCTTCCGCGCCGCCATCGCCGCGACCACCGGCCGCCTCGTCGCCTTCGACCCGCGCACCGGCAAGGTCGCCTGGGCGGTCGATTATCCGGCGGCGTGGAACGGCGGCACGATGACCACCGCGGGCAACCTCGTCTTCCAGGGCACCAGCACCGGCCGCTTCCGCGCCTACACCGCCGACACCGGCAAGCAGTTGCTCGACCTCGACATGCAGTCGGGGATCGTCAGCGCGCCTTCGACCTTCCGCGTCGGCGGCGTCCAATATGTGGCGTTCATGACCAGCAAGGGCGGCGCCTTCCCGCTCGTCGCCGGGGTTGCCGGGGGCGTCACGCGCAAGGTGCCGAACATCCCGCGCCTCGTCGTCATGAAAATCGGCGGCACCGCAAAGCTCCCCGCCCTGCCCGCAACGGCGGCGCTCGCCTGGAACCCGCCGGCGCAGTTCGGCACCGCGGCGCAGGTCGCGGCGGGCAAGGCGCATTTCGGGCGCTATTGCATGGTCTGCCACGGCGACAGCGCGATCGGCAACGGCTTCACCCCCGACCTGCGCGTCTCGGGCCTGCTGGGCAATGCCGATGCCTGGAAGGGCGTGATCATCGACGGGGCGCTCAAGGACAACGGCATGGTCAGCTTCGCCAAGGTGCTCACGCCGCAAGATGCCGAGGCGATCCGCGCCTATGTCGTCGACCGCTCGATCTGGACCAAGGCCAACATCGCCGACACCGCGGCGCCGATGGGACGCTGATAGACCATTCCTCCCTGTGGCGCAGCCATGGGGAGGGGGACCGCCGCGAAGCGGTGGTGGAGGGGCGGCGCGGGTGCGTCATTGCCCCTCCGTCAGCGGCTGCGCCACTGCCACCTCCCCATCGCTACGCGACGGGGAGGATCAAAATGCAGATCTGCCGCTTTTTTAGGCAGCAAGATTGCGCCGCTGCCCACCCCTTGGGCAGCGGCGCAATATGCTTTCAAAATTCTTGGTGAAACCCTGCGATTCGCCAATTGGCACGGCTTTTGATTGGTGCAAGATGGCGGGACACCGCACCGACTCGACGGCGAACCGGACAGGCCGACCTGATCCGGCTCGATGCGCAAGGGGCGGCGGCCAGCCCAAAGGGGGACGAGAAGCGTGAAGAAGATTGAGGCGATCATCAAGCCGTTCAAGCTCGACGAAGTGAAGGAAGCGCTGCACGAAGTCGGTGTCAGCGGCATCACCGTCACCGAGGCCAAGGGCTTCGGTCGGCAAAAGGGTCACACCGAGTTGTATCGCGGTGCCGAATATGTCGTCGACTTTCTGCCCAAGGTGAAGCTCGAAGTCATCGTCGAGGACTCGATGGCCGAACGCGTGGTGGAGGCGATCGCAGCCGCCGCGCAGACCGGCCGCATCGGCGATGGCAAGATCTTCGTCATCCCGGTCGAAACCGCGCTGCGGATCCGCACCGGCGAACGCAACGAGGACGCGCTCTAAATTCTCCGCACTTTTCGAAAACCCGAAAACCCCCGGCACGCCGGACCATTTCGCAAGAAGGAAGCATAGACGATGGCTACGAAGCCCAAGGATATCATCGCGCGGATCAAGGAAAACGACATCGAGTGGGTCGACCTGCGCTTCACCGACCCCAAGGGCAAGTGGCAGCACCTCACCATGGTCGCCTCGGTCCTCGGCGAGGACGAACTCGAAGACGGGCTGATGTTCGACGGCTCGTCGATCGAAGGCTGGAAGGCGATCAACGAATCCGACATGATCCTGATGCCCGACCTCGACGCGGTCTATGACGATCCCTTTTCGGCGACCCCGATGCTCGTGATCTTCTGCGACATCGTCGAGCCGTCGACCGGCGAAGGCTATGCCCGCGACCCGCGCACCACCGCGAAGCGCGCCGAGGCCTATGTCGCCTCGACCGGCATCGGCGACACCGTCTATGTCGGCCCCGAAGCCGAATTCTTCATGTTCGACGACGTCCGTTTCGAAACCGGCTACAACAAGTCGGGCTTCGAGATCGACGACATCGAACTGCCGACCAACACCGGCCGCAGCTATGAAGGCGGCAACCTCGGCCACCGTCCGCGCGCCAAGGGCGGCTATTTCCCCGTCGCGCCGGTCGACAGCGCCGTCGACATCCGCGCCGAGATGGTCTCGACCATGCTCGAACTCGGCCTGCCGTGCGACAAGCACCACCATGAGGTCGCCGCGGCGCAGCACGAACTCGGCCTGACCTTCGGCACGCTGACCGAAACCGCCGACCGCATGCAGATTTACAAATATGTCGTCCACCAGGTCGCCCATGCCTATGGCAAGACCGCGACCTTCATGCCCAAGCCGATCAAGGACGACAACGGCAGCGGCATGCACACCCACATCTCGATCTGGGAAAAGGGCAAGCCGCTCTTCGCCGGCAACGGCTATGCGGGCCTCAGCGACATGTGCCTCTATTTCATCGGCGGCGTCGTCAAGCATGCCAAGGCCTTGAACGCCTTCACCAACCCGACGACGAACAGCTACAAGCGCCTCGTCCCCGGCTTCGAAGCCCCGGTGCTGCTCGCTTATTCGAGCCGCAACCGTTCGGCCTCGTGCCGCATCCCCTATGGTGCCGGCGCCAAGTCGAAGCGCGTCGAATTCCGCTTCCCCGACGCGATGGCGAACCCCTATCTCTGCTATTCGGCGCTGCTGATGGCGGGCCTCGACGGCATCCAGAACAAGATCCACCCGGGCGACCCGATGGACAAGAACCTGTACGACCTGCCGCCCGAGGAACTGGCCGAAGTCCCGACCGTCTGCGGAAGCTTGCGCGAAGCGCTCGACGCGCTGCTCGCCGACCATGACTTCCTGCTCAAGGGCGACGTCTTCACCAAGGACCAGATCGAAGCCTATGTCGAACTGAAGTGGGACGAGGTCTATCGCGTCGAACAGACCCCGAGCCCGGTCGAGTTCGACATGTACTACAGCGCCTGATCCACGCGATCAGCGTTGCCAAGGGGGGCGCCCGGTTCGGGGGGACCGGGCGCCCTTATTGTTCGTGGTGCGAGCGGCGCAACGGAGAATGTCGGCGTTGGGGTGGGAAGCGGACATTGCAGCTTTCTTACTTTGTCATCCCCGCGAAAGCGGGGACCCAGAGCGTCCGTTAGCTGGCCCATCCCTGGCTTCCCGCTTTGGCGGGAATGACAATGTGCGAGATGAGGCAGCAATCGATCGCTCGCTACCGTTCCAAAAGGGCCAAGCCGACAGCCCCGACCTTATTTGGTTCACCTAAAGGCGCAAAGGCACGAAGAGGCTGGCCCGCGGCCGCCCGCTCCCCGAAATCCTATTTCGTCACGCAACCCGCCCTACCCCCTTTCCTAATTTACCCCGCCATGCTTCAAACTGGCAGATGACCGACCCGACTCGCCCAACCACCATTCTCGAGGGCACTATCCTCGCCTTCGCCCCCGTGCCGCAGCAGCGGCGCCGCGCCGATGGCTGGACCCCGCTGACGCAGGAACGCTTCATCCGCGCGCTCGAGGCGATGGGGTCCATCGGCGCCGCCGCGAAAGCCGTCGGGATGAGCCGCCGTTCGGCCTATAAATTGCGTGATCGCGACGGTGCCGACGGCTTCGCGCACGCCTGGGACCAGGCGCTCGATCTCGGGCGCGGGCGGATGTTCGACTATGCGATGGACCGCGCGCTGAACGGCATCACCACGGTACGCATCCTACGCGGCGGCGCCGTCGATGTGACCGGCGGCCCCGACATGGCGCTCGTCCACGCCGCGCTGCGCGAACCCGCCGCGCCCGTTAAGGGCACAAAGGGCACAGAATGAAGCCGCCGACCGGGGGCCTTTGTGACCTTAAGGAGGCGCAGAGTTCATCCCGCCGTTTCTTTTCCCGCCGCCCGTCATTGCAAAGACATTGGTAACCGCCATGATCCAAGCTAGATGAACGCGATCAGGGGGAGTATTGTTCGTGCGTTCGATTGCCGTTTTTCTTGCTGGGACCTGTCTGGCGCTCGCCGCGCCCGCTTTCGCGGCGGACGCGCCGCTCTATTCGGCGCCCGCCGAATGGGTGGTGCAAAACGGCGGACCGTTGCCCGCGGGCGATGCCGCGACGCCCTGGCTGCTCAGCGACCAACAGATATTGATCGAGGCCGACAAGCGCTCGACCTTCAGCGACCATGCCTTTCGCATCCAGTCGGCCGACGCGCTGCGCAACTGGAATGACCTGCAGTTCGTCTGGCACCCCGACCGCGACGACCTGATCGTCCACAGGCTCCAGATCGTGCGTGGCGGCGCGACGATCGACCTGCTCGCGCAGGGCCTCAAGCTCACTGTGCTGCGCCGCGAAAAGGATTTCGAGCAGAAGACGATCGACGGGCTGCTCACCGGCACCGCGGCGATCGAGGATCTGCGCGTCGGCGACATCGTCCGGTTTTCGGCGACGATCGTCGAGCGCAGCGACGTGCTGGCCGGCAACAGCGAGGCGATGGTCGACGTCGAGGCGAAGCCGGCGTCGATCGCGCAAGGGTCGGTGCGCGTACTGTGGCCGCAGGGCCTGCCGATCAAATGGAAGGCGTTCGGCAAGGGCATCGCCCCGGTCGAACAGGACCAGGGCGGCTATCATAGCCTCACCCAGACGCAGCCGGTGATCAAGCAGGACGAGATGCCCGAGGATGCACCGCTGCGCTTCAAGCGGCCGCCGGGCCTCGAATTTTCGACCTTCGCAACGTGGAACGACCTGTCGCGTACCACCGCGCCGCTCTATGCGACAAAGGGCACGATCAAGGAGGGCGGCACGCTCGCCGCCGAGATCGACAAGATCGCCCGGGCGAACCGCGACCCGAAGGCGCGCACCGCCGCCGCGCTCGCTTTCGTCCAGAACGAAATCCGCTATCTCTACAACGGCCTCGCCAACGGCAATTATGTGCCGCAGACACCCGAGCAGACCTGGACGCTGCGATACGGCGACTGCAAGGCCAAGACGCTGCTCCTGCTCGCGGTTCTCGACCGGCTCGGCATCGACGCGCAGCCCGCGTTCGTCAGTTCGCAGCACGGCAACCTCCTGCCCACCCGCCTGCCCGCGCTCGGCGTCTTCGACCATGTCGTCGTGCAGGCGCGGATCGACGGCACCGACTATTGGCTCGACGGCACGACCGCGGGCATCCATATCGACGACCTCGCCGACGTGCCGCCCTTCGGCTACGTCCTGCCGGTCGCGGCGGCGGGGCACGACCTGCTGCCCTTGCCTGTGCGGAAACCGGCGCGGCCCGATTTTTCGTTGAGCCTGACCTATGACCAGTCGGCGGGCCTCGCCTTTCCGCCGCTTTTCGACCTCTCCTTCACGATGCGCGGCGAACTCGCGGCGCGGATCGGCGGCATGAAGGATCAGACGACGCCGGAACAACTGCGCGGCCTCACCCGGCGGGCGCTCGGCAGCTTCATCGAGGGCGGTACGATCCATACCCGGTCGATCGAATTCGACGAGGCACGGGGGATCGCGACCATCCGCGCGTCGGGCATCGGCAGCCAGCCATGGTCGCGCGACGAGCCGCGCGCCTATGTCAATCTCGACGGGCTGATCGCCGATTTCGAGATCAAGGCCGACCGCACCCGCGCCGCGTGGCGCGACATTCCGCTCGCCGGGGCCGCGCCGAGCCTCATCGTGCAGAAACTCACGCTAAAGCTGCCGCCGCGCCCCGGCTATACGATCGAAGGCGATACCGCCGCCGACCTGACGATCGCCGGCATCGGCATGCGGCGCGAGGCGAAGCTGGCCGGCAACCGGCTCGATCAGACCGAGACGATCTGGAACAGCGGTGCCGAGATCGCGGCGAACCAATTGCCCGCCGCACGCGCGCAGGTCGCCGCCGCCAAGCAGCGCGAATTCATCCTCCGCGCCCCCGCAGGCTTCCCTTCGCCCGCCGAGGAAATCGCCGCCGCCAAGAAGGACAAGCGCCTCGGGCCGCTGCTCGCCGCCTATCAAAAGGCGATCGACGACGATCCCGACGCGGTCGCCGGCTATCTGAATCGCGCCACCTTCAACATCGACATTTTCGAACCGCGCGCCGCGCTGGCCGACCTTGACGAGGCGATCCGGCGCGAGGGCGACGCGAGTGCCTATCTCAGCCGCTCGAGCGTTCATTTCCAGCTCGGCGAATTCGAAAAGGCGCTCGTCGACGTCGACGAGGCGCTGGCACTCGACCCGGCGTCCGAAGACGCGCTGGGGTGGAAGGTGGCGACTTTGGGGGAGATGGAGCGCTTTGACGAAGCGATCGCGCTCGCCGATGATCAGATGTCGCTCGCCAAGGACAAGCGCGGCTGGACGACGACCAAGGCCGACCTGCTCGGCAAGGCGGGCCGCGCCGAAGAGGGGATATCGCTGCTCACCGCCGCGCTCGCCGACCGGCCCGGCGATTCGAGCCTGCTCAACCAGATGTGCTGGCTCAAGGGCACGCGGTCGATCCAGCTCGACACCGCGCTCAAGGATTGCACACGTGCGATCGAACTCACCGACACGCCGGCATCGGTGCTCGATAGCCGTGCGATGGTCTTCTATCGCCTCGGGCGGATGGAGGAGGCGCGCGCCGACCTCGATGCCGCGCTCAAGATCAGCCCCGACCTGCCCGCCTCGCTGTTCATGCGCGCGATTGTCCGGCTGCGGGATAACGACCGCGAAGGCGCGCAGGCCGACCTCGCGCTGGCCCGGCTACAGCATGGGCGGATCGATGCCGAATATGCGGGCTACGGGATCAAGCCCTGACCGGCCTATCGGACCATCATCCCCCGCCGCCCGATCGCGACGAACGATCCGAGCAACAGCGCGGCGGCGGGTATGGTCACCACGTCGACCGACGTCAGCCGCACGCCGAGACCCAGGAAATCGGCGGCGCCCCACAGCGACAGGACGATCCAGCTCAGATAAAAGGCCCAGGATGCACCCTCGAGCCCGAGTTGACGGCCGAGTTCGTCGAACCGGTCGCGCCACAGCCAGCTGACCAGCGCGCCGCCCGCCAGCATCAGCGCCAGCACCGCGAAGGCGACGCCGGCGGGGACGAGGCCGGCCGCGAAATCGGGGCCGCGGGCGACCGCGAGCAGCACCAGCGTCGCGCCGAGCAGCGCCATGACGATGGTCGAAAAGAGCAGGTTGGTGCGATCGTCGCGCAGCTCGTCGGCATCGGCGACATTGAGCACTTTGGCCCCGGCGCGCGGCGCCGCGACGCCGAACCCCACCATCGCCGCCATCAGCAAATAGACGAGCCCGACCCCGGCGAGCGCGATTCGCGACGGCCCCATCGCGTCGAGCAGGTCGGTGCCAGCCAGCGCCAGCGCGCCCGACATCGCCGCCGCGCCGACCAGCGCGCCCATCGCCGTGCTCATGGCCGTCTTGCGCCACTTGCCGCGTCCATCCTTTGCCAGGGCCATCGTCATCATTCCTTCTCCGGCGTCCAGTGATCGATAAACAACACCCGCACCTCGACCCCGAACAGGGTCGCCATGCGCAGCGCGAGCGGCAGGCTGGGGTCATATTTGTCGGTCTCGACCGCGTTGATCGTCTGCCGCGAAACCTGCAGCCGGCGTGCCAGCTCGCCCTGGCTCCACCCCGCCGCTTCGCGATGATCGCGCACCCGATTTTCCAACGACCATCCTCTCGCCTGTCAAGAGCTCTTTACAGTCGCAGACCTCCACCTGTCAAATACTCTTTACAGGCTCCGCTTACGCTTTCCTAACCCGCGGCTGCTACAGCGGGCGCACGAGGGGCAGGGGCACAGTCCATGATGCGGAATTTCACGGTGATCGCGGCGATGCTGCTGCTTGCGGGCTGCGGCAAGGCGCTCGAGCTGGTCAATCAGACGCGAGTCGTCGCGGCGCCGCGCGAAGAAGTGTTCAAGAAGATGTTCGGCGACGGCACCAACACCGGGCTGCCGCTGGTCACCAATGGCGGTTCGACCAAGCTCTACGAGCTGGTGGTCGAAAAGGGCGATCCCGAATGGTCGGCGGTCGTCCCCAAGCAGCGCCCCGACGCCTATAAGATCAAATATGCGGTCGCGATGGAAATCCCACGCGAAATGCACATCATCTACAGCATCGACGACGGTGCCGTGACCACCGGCCTCAAATTCACCCTCGAGGAACTGGCGCCCGACAAGACGCGCGTCGTCTTCCACGTCGACGATCTCGCCGGCCACGATACCGAGGGCCTCGCGGTCAACACCGCAAAGCTGCACGCGATCGCCTATGAAGCGCTGAAAAAGCTCAAGGATTTCGACGAGGTCAAGGAGCCCGCCTGACGCGGACTTGCGGCGCGGGACATCGCACGCCACTATGCGGCTCCCCCCTCAGGAGCCTCCTTCATGAAATCCTTGCCGCTTGCCGCCTTCCTCGCCGCGTCGCTCGTGCTCGCCCCTGCGGCACAGGCGAAATTGTCGAAGGCCGAAGCGGCCATGGCGAAGACGGTCACCGCCGAGCAGGAACGCTCGATCACGTTGCTCGAAAAGCTCGTCAACCAGAACAGCGGCTCGTTGAACCTCGAGGGGGTCGAGAAGGTCGCGGTGATGATGCGCGCCGAGCTCGAACCCTTGGGCTTCACCGTCGTCTGGAAACCGACCCCGGAAACCAAACGCGCCGGCCACCTTATCGCGGTGCACAAGGGCAAGCCCGACGCCAAGCGCCTGCTGCTCATCGCGCATCTCGACACCGTGTTCGAACCCGATTCGCCCTTCCAGAAATTCACCCACAAGGGCGATATGGGCGAGGGCCCCGGCGCGGGCGACGACAAGGGCGGCATGGTCGTCATCGTCGCGGCGTTGCGCGCGATGAAGGCGGCGGGGACACTCAAGGACGCCAATATCGAAATCCATATGACCGGCGACGAGGAAGACGCCGGCGACCCGATCGAGAAAGCGCGCGCCGACCTGATCGAGGCGGGCAAGCGCAGCGACGTCGCGCTCGATTTCGAAGGCCTCGTCCGCGACAATGGCGCCGACATGGGCTCGGTCGCGCGGCGCTCTTCCGAAAGCTGGACCGTCACCGCGACCGGCAAGTCGGCGCACAGCTCGGGCATTTTCAGCGCCGCGGCGGGCGACGGCGCCATCTACGAACTCACGCGCATCATCGCACGCTTCCGCACCGAGCTTCCCGAACCGAACCTCACTTTCAACGTCGGCTTGATCGCGGGCGGGCAGGACGCGACCCTCGACGCGGGCGGCATTCGCGCCGCCGTCAGCGGCAAGACCAATATCATCGCGCCGATCGCCATCGCGCGCGGCGACCTGCGCACCCTGTCGGGCGAACAGGCGGCGCGGGTGAAAGCGAAGATGGCGGCGATCGTCGCGCAGCATGCCCCCGGCACCGGCGCAACGCTCGCCTTCGACCCCGGCGGCTATCCGCCGATGGCGCCGACCGACGGCAACCGCGCGCTGCTGACCAAACTCAACGGGGTGAACCGCGACCTCGGCCTCGCCGAAATGGCGGCGCTCGATCCGCTGAAGCGCGGCGCCGGCGACATCAGCTTCGTCGCCGCCGATGTCGATGGGCTCGCGGGCCTCGGCCCCTATTCGACCGGCGACCATGCCCCCGGCGAAGCGGTCGACCTGCCGAGCATCGAGCGGCAGGCGACCCGCGCCGCGATCCTGATGTCGCGCCTCGCCGCCGAAAAGCGCTGACCGCGCCAAATTTAGCGCCAGACCGCGCTTGATTCATTCGCCGCCGTCATTAGGTAGCAATCCGATACGTATCCGGAACCGCCGATGGGAGAGAGAAAATGAGCAACTTCGAAACGCACCTGAAACAAAATTACATCGGCGGCCAGTGGGTCGATAGCCAGGGCGGCAAGGAACATCAGGTCATCAGCCCTTCGACCGAGGAAGCCACGACGACGATCGTGCTCGGCACCGCCGCCGACGTCGACGCCGCGGTCGAAGCTGCGAAAAAGGCCTTCGTAAGCTTCTCGCAGACCAGCCGCGAGGAACGGCTCGAGCTGCTGAACCGCATCGTCGAGGAATATAAGAAGCGCATCCCCGATCTCGCCAAGTCGATGGCCGCCGAAATGGGCGCGCCGGTCAGCTTCGCCGCCGCCGCACAGGCGCCCGCCGGGCTCGGCGGCTTCCTCGGCACCATCGCGGCGCTCAAGGACTTCCAGTTCAAGGAACAGCATGGCGCCAACACCGTCGTCTATGAACCGATGGGCGTCGTCGGCATGATCACGCCGTGGAACTGGCCGCTCAACCAGATCGCGCTGAAGGTCGCGCCCGCGCTCGCCGGCGGCAATTGCATGGTGCTCAAGCCCTCGGAAGAATGCCCGGGCAACGCGACCATCTTCGCCGAAATCCTCGACGCTGCGGGCGTGCCCCCGGGCGTGTTCAACCTCGTGCAGGGTGACGGCCCGACCGTCGGCAACGCGATCTCGTCGCACCCCGGCATCGAAATGGTCAGCTTCACCGGCTCGACCCGCGCCGGCATCCTCGTGGCGAAGGCAGCCGCCGACACGGTCAAGCGCGTCCATCAGGAACTCGGCGGCAAGTCGCCGAACCTCGTCCTGCCCGACGCCGACCTCGCCGCCGTGCTGCCCCCGACGGTGCAGGGCGTGCTGATCAACACCGGCCAGAGCTGCATCGCCCCGACTCGCATCCTCGTCCAGAAGGAGCGCGAGGCCGAAGCGATCGGGGTCATCAAGGCGATGTTCGACGGCACCTCGGTCGGCGATCCGATGACCGAAGGCGGTCACATCGGCCCCGTCGTCAACAAGGCGCAATTCGACAAGATCCAGGGCCTGATCCAGTCGGCGATCGACGAGGGCGCGACGCTCGAAACCGGTGGCACCGGCCTGCCCGCCAACGTCAACCGCGGCTATTATATCAAGCCCACCGTCTTCTCGGGCGTCACCCCGAACATGCGCATCGCCAACGAGGAAGTGTTCGGCCCCGTCGCCACCGTCATGGCCTATGACACGCTCGACGAAGCGATCGCGGTCGCCAACGACACCGAATATGGCCTGTCCGCGGTGATCTCGGGCGACCCGGCGCAGGCCGCCGACGTCGCCCCGAAACTGCGCGCCGGCATGGTCGCGGTGAACAATTGGGGCCCCGCGCCGGGCGCGCCGTTCGGCGGTTACAAGGCGTCGGGCAACGGCCGCGAAGGCGGGCTGTTCGGCCTCAAGGATTTCATGGAAATCAAGGCGATCAGCGGCATTCCGGCGTAAGTCGAAAAAATCCTCCCTGCGGCGAAGCCGTGGGGAGGGGGGACCGCCGCGAAGCGGTGGTGGAGGGGCCAGCGACGCCCGCGCCAAGGCCCCTCCGTCAGCCGCTACGCGACTGCCACCTCCCCATCGCTTCGCGACAGGGAGGATTGAAGACCCCTCCCTGTCAGGGAGGGGTTTTTCTTTGCCTCCCGGAAAGCTACACGCACCCCCATCATGACCAGCCGCTCTCCGCTCGCCCCCGCCGCCTTTCCCGCGCTCCCCGACATCGCCGGCGTCACCCTTCGCGTCGCGCGCGCGCAGTACAAGAATTGGGACCGCTGCGACCTCACTTATGTCGAACTCACGCCGGGCACGACCGTCGCGGGCGTCTTCACGCGCAATGTCTGCTGCTCGTCCGAAGTCGAACTCGGCCGCGAACAGGTCAAGGATGGTTCGGCCCGCGCCCTTATCGTCAACGCCGGCAACAGCAACGCCTTCACCGGCTATCGCGGGCGCGAGGCGGTTGAACAGATCATGGGCCAAGTCGCCGACCATCTCGGCTGCGCACCGACCGACGTCTTCGTCAGCTCGACCGGCGTCATCGGCGTCCCGCTCCCCAAGGACAAGGCGCGCACCGGGGTCGCGGCCGCGCTCACCGCCGAACCCTGTTCGTGGGAAGACGCCGCCGAGACCATCGGCACAACCGACACCTTCGCCAAGGGATCGGCCGCGAGCGCGGTGATCGGCGAGCGCACCGTGCAGGTCGCGGGTATCGTCAAGGGATCAGGCATGATCGCCCCCGACATGGCGACGATGCTCGGTTACATCTTCACCGACGCCGCGGTCGCGCCGTCGCTGCTGCAGGCGATGCTGAGCGAGGCGACCGGCCCCAGCTTCAACAGCATCACCGTCGACAGCGACACCTCGACCAGCGACACCGTGCTGCTCTTCGCCACCGGCCAGGCGGGCAACGCCCCGCTCGAATCGTGGGACGACACCGGCGCCGACGCGCTCTACGCGGCGATCCGACAGGTTTCACTCGACCTCGCGCACCAGGTCGTGCGCGACGGCGAGGGCGCATCGAAATTCATCGAGATCGAGGTCAGCGGCGCGGTCGACGATCACAGCGCCAAGCGCGTCGCGCTCGCCATCGCCAACTCACCGCTCGTGAAGACCGCGATCGCGGGCGAGGACGCCAACTGGGGCCGCGTCGTGATGGCGGTGGGCAAGGCCGGTGAACCCGCCGACCGCGACCGGCTCGCGATCCGCTTCGGCGACCATTGGGTTGCGAAACAGGGCCTGCCCGTCGACGGCTATGACGAAGCGCCCGTCGCGGCACATCTCAAAGGCCTCGAAGTCCGCATCGGCGCCGACCTCGGCCTCGGCGACGGCCGCGCGACCGTATGGACCTGCGACCTGACGCACGGCTATATCAGCATCAACGCCGACTACCGGAGCTGAGCCGATGCTGACGATCTGGGGCCGCCTCAGCTCCCACAATGTAAAGAAGGTCGCCTGGTTCGCGGTCGAGCTCGGCATCGACTTTATCCGCCATGATGTTGGCGGGCAGTTCGGCATGGATGCCGCCTATCGCGCCAAAAACCCCAATGCCCTGATCCCGACGATCGAAGACGGCGACGTCACCCTGTGGGAATCGAACGCGATCCTGCGCTACCTCGCGGCAAAGTATGGCGGGACGCGCTTCTGGCCGGCCGATCCTGCCGCCCGCGCGGTGGGCGACAAATGGATGGACTGGCAGATCGGCTATGCCGACGCCCAGCGCGACGCCTTCTTCAATCTTGTCCGCCGCACGCCTGTCGAGCGTGACGCCGCAGCCATTGCCGCAAGCGCCGCTCGCTGCGCGAAACAGATGGCGATATTGGAGGATGCGCTGGCGCGGTCGCCTTGGCTGTCAGGCGACGACTTCGGCGTCGGCGACATTCCGATGGGCGTCTACACCCACACCTGGTTTTCGCTCGCCATCGAGCGGCCCTCGCTACCGCATGTCGAGGACTGGTACGCGCGCATCAGGGAACGCCCGGGCTATGCCGAACAGGTGATGATTCCGCTGACCTGAATATCAATAAACCCGTTCGCATCGAGCGAAGTCGAGACGTCGGGAGGACGTGTGCCCCCGATGGGCATCTCGACTTCGCTCGATGCGAACGGGTTGAAAGATTGCGCTCTTACAGCGCGCTTTCGAGCCAGCCCTTGAGGGCGCTCTTCGGCGCCGCGCCGACCTTCGTGTCGGCGATCTCGCCATTCTTGAACAGGATCATCGTCGGGATGCCGCGCACGCCATATTTGCCCGGCGCATCGGGATGATCGTCGATGTTGAGCTTGGCGATCACCACCTTGCCCGCGAGTTCGTCCGAAATTTCTTCGAGCGAAGGGCCGATCATCTTGCACGGGCCGCACCATTCGGCCCAGAAATCGACGAGCACGGGGGTGTCGCTGTCGAGGACGTCGGCCTGGAAGCTCGCGTCGGTAATCGCTTTGGTACCCATCTAAGGTCTCCTGAAAATCTGCTTGGTCCCAAGCTAGGCAGTCGGCGCGTCCGGCTCAAGTCCTCAACCCGGCAAATTCGCCTTGGTTGCCAGCAAGCCCGGCTTGTGTGGCGCCAGCACCGCATCGTCGAGCGAGATCAGCGTCGGCCCCGCGGTGTAGAGCAAGGCCGCCGCAACCCGCCGCCCAGGGAAGATCACCGCGAGCGCATCGCGATAGGCCGCCATCTGCCGAAGGTACGCCGGCGCGACCTCGCCCGCCGACGCCGGCACATGCCGCCCGGTCTTGTAATCGACCACCGTCACCAGATCGCCCGTCACCAGCAGCCGGTCGACGATCCCCGCCACCACCGCTCCGTCGACCACCGCCGACAGCGGCACTTCGGCGAGCGACCCGGGGCCGAAGGTCGCGGCATGCGCCGGATCCTCGATCACCGCCAGCACCTCGTCGATCAGCGCCTCATGCGCCGCCGCATCGAGGTCGGGCGCTTGCACCCCCAGCCAGTGCAGCGCCGCCGCGCGCCGCCGCGCCGGGGCGACCGGCGGCAATCGCTCGAACAGCGAATGGAGCAATAGCCCGCGCGACACAGCATCGGCGCGCGCCGTCCCCTGCGGCGGCACCGCGACATCGTCGTCGCCCAGCGCCGACGGCGCCAGCGGTCGCGGCGGCCGCGCCTCATCGGGGGCGGGTCGCTGCGCCCAGTCGGGAACGACCACCGGCGCGACGACCGGCCCCTTCGCCTTCGCCGGGCGCGCCCATTTCTTCGCCTGCACCGCATGGACGCGCTTCTGCCCCCAGCGCGGCCCGGCATCCTCCCAGCCGAGCCCCATGCCCTCCATCACCGCATCGACCGCGCCGTGCCAATTGTTATCGGGCAGCGTCCGATCGGCGGTCTTGGTGATGCCCGTGACGACCAGCAATTCTTCAGCGCGCGTCATCGCGACATAGAGCAGCCGCCAATGCTCCTGCAGCTCGGCACGCGCCTTCGCATCATGCGCCTCGGCGACCTTGCCGTAACGCTCCTCCTTGCCGAGCGCGAAGGCCGGCAATTTGTCCCAGCCGTTCAGCGACAGGTCGAAGCTCAGCCGTTTCGACGCCGGATCGTCGGTCGCATCGGCAAGGATGACGATCGGCGCCTGCAACCCCTTCGACCCGTGGACGGTCATCACGCGCACGACGTCGCTGCGCGCCTCGGTCTGCCGCTTGATGTCGGCGGTGCTCGCGTCGATCCGCGTCAGGAAGCCGAGCAGCGACGGCACCTCGAGCCGCTCAAAGGCCAGCGCCTGCGCGAGCAGTTCGTCGATCGGGTCGCGCGCCTCGCGCCCCAGCCGCGCATAGAGTTTGCGCCGCCCGTCGATCGGCCCCGACAGGACGCGATCGAGGAAGCGGAAGGGCGTGGTGAAATCGGCCATGCCGAGCAGCTCGCCAAGCGCCGTCATCGTTTCTGCCGGAACCTCGTCGCGGCGGTCCCGCAAGGCCGCCCATACAGACGACGTCCGCCCATGGGCAAAACCGAACAAGGCCTCCTGCGACCAGCCGAACAAAGGCGAGACGAGCAAAGCCGAAAGGTTGAGGTCGTCGAGCGGCTGTACCGCAAAGCGCATCGCCGCGAGCAGGTCCTGCACGGCGAGCGGCTGGGTCAGCGCGAAGCGGTCGACGCCCGCGACCGGCACATGGCGCGACTGGAGCCGCGCGACGATCCGCGCCGCAAGGTCGCGGCGCCGCCGCACGAGGATCAGCACATCGCCCGGCGCGACGCTGCGCCCGTCCTTGCCGTTGGCGATCCAGTCCTGCACCTCGTCGGCGATCGCGCGCGACAGCCGCAGGCTCGCGGGATCGCTCGCTGCGGCGAGGCTGTCGGCGCTCGGCGCGCCTTCGCCGTCCTCACTCTCGGCCTCGACCGCCTCCTCCTCGTCGGCGATATCGAGCGCCTTGCCCACCGGCAGCGGCTGCCACAGCTCGACCCGCCCCGGATGCGCACTCTTGAAAGGCAGCGGCTGTTTTTCACCGCTGTCGAGCCCCATCAATTCGGTCGCGCCTGCTGCGATCCATTGGTCCACCACGTCGAGCACGGCGGGACTCGATCGGTAATTGGTGACCAGATCAACACCTTTGAAGGGCCGCTCGCCCTCAGCCGCGCGCTGACTGAAGCGCAGCCGCGCCGCCTCGAACGCCGCGGGCTCGGTGCCCTGGAAACCAAAAATCGCCTGCTTGCGGTCGCCGACGGTGAACATCGTGCGGACTCGTTCGTCCTTCGCGCCCTGCCCGGCAAAAAATTCCTCGGCCAATGACAGGATGATCGCCCACTGCCGCGCATTGGTGTCCTGCGCCTCGTCGACCAAAATATGGTCGGTACGCTGGTCGAGCTTGAACCGCACCCAGTCGCCGAAATCGCCGCGCCCGAGCAGGTGCAGCGCGATGCCGATCAGATCGTCGAAATCGGCGAGCCCCGCTGCGCGCTTGGCGAGCGCATAGGCCTCGGCAAAGCGGCTCCCCAAATCCCACGCCGCGGTGAGGTCGTCGGCGACCGCCATCGCCGCCGCAGTCGCGACCAGCGCATCGACCGCCCCGACGATCCGCGTCGCGGCGCCGAGGCAATCGTGCATCTTGCCCGTTTCCTTGGCGAAGTCGGCGCGCAGGTCGCCGGTGCCGGTGACAAAGCAGCCGCGCAGCGCGACAAGCATCGCGCCGCGCGTCGCCACATCGACGCGCGACCAGTCGCCCATCAGTTCGGCGCGCGCCTCGCCGGTCTTGGTGCCCCATCCCCGCCCGCTTGCGGCGACCGCCGCGATATCGGCATCGGCAACCAGCCCGTGCTCGAGCGCCGCAATCTGAAAGGCCGCCGGATCGCCCTGCGGCAGCCCCAGCGCGTCGCGCACATCGCCCGCCTTCGGGGACAGGCGCGGCTGGTTGGCGGCACCGAAACTGCCCGCGCAGCGCACCAGAAAAGCGATCGCGGCATCCTGGCCCATCCGCCGCGCCAGCATCGCCGCTACGCCGCGCATCGCATCGCCATCGCCATCCTTCTGCCCGAGCAATTTGCCCAGCACCTCGCGCTGCAACGCGCTCGCCTCGCTATCCTCCAGCGGACGGAACCCCGGCAGGACTTTCGCTTCCAATGGAAAGTTCGCAAGCAGGGTCTGGCAGAAACTGTGGATCGTCTGGACCCGGATCGCGCCGCCGGGGCTGTCGATCACCGTTGCGAACAAGGAGCGCGCGCGATCGATGATCCCCGCCGCGTCCCAATCGGCGCCCAATGCGCGCAGGTCGAGCCGCAAATCGCCGTCGTCCATGCGCACCCACAGGGCCAGCCGCTCGTGGATGCGGTGCGCCATTTCGGCGGCCCCCGCCTTGGTGAAGGTGATGCACAGGATCGCCTCGGGCGACACGCCGCCAAGCATCAGCCGCAGCACCCGCGCCGACAGCACCTGCGTCTTGCCCGTGCCCGCCGAGGCGCCGAGCCAGACATGATCGTCGGGGTTCGCGGCGGCGCTCTGGCCGGGATCGAGATCGAACAGCCGCGTCATGCCGCGCCCCCGTCGTCGCGCCCGAACCACTCGTCGCGCCGCATCAGCTGATCGAAATCGCTGTACCGCTTCGCGGCATCGCCGGGAACGAAGGGTTCGGCGCCGAGCAGGAAGCGTGTCGTCAGGTCGGCGAGCGCTTCGGCCGCGCGTTCGACAGCTTCTTCGGCACTCTTCAGCTCGCGCCGCGAACCATGCGTCGCCGACACCTTGCCCTCTTCGCCCTTCGCGCGGTCGCGCTTCAGGCTCCAATATTCAAGGGCTCCGACCGGCGCCGCGTCGAGTCCGTCGGCCTGCCCCGCCTCGGCGATCAGCCCGAGCAGGCCGAGCTGGTTGTCGAGCCCCGCCGCCGCCGCGGTGCCCGACGGCGCCGAACCGCTCTTATAATCGACAATCGCGAGGCTGCCGTCGGCGAGCTGGTCGATGCGGTCGGCCTTGCCGTGCAGCCGGATGCCATCGACGACCATCGCGCCCTTGACCTCGCTCGCGACCGGCCAGCGCGCCTCTCGCTCGGCCCACACCCGCTCCGCCGCCCAGCGCAGCGACGGCAGGATGCGCGGCAACCAGAAGGCGCGCGCCAGCGCATCGAGCGCCGGGTCGGCAGCGAGCGCCGCGAGCTCCGCCTCCAGCGCGGCCTCGGTCATCCCGGCGCGCTGCCAATCCTCGAGCAGCTTGTGCACCCGTGTCCCGAACCATTTGGCGTCGGGGCCCTGGCTCAGCGGATCGAGCGCGCTCAGCCGCAGGATCTTCGCCGCGTAAAAGGCGAAGGGATCGTGCGCGAGCTGGTCGACCCCGGTGACGCTGATCTTGTCGGGCCGCGCCTCGGGCGGCGGCACGACCGCGGGGCGCGGCGCGGGGTGCGGATCGCCCGGCGGGACATCGAGCAGCGCGGTCAGCGCCGTCACCACTTGCCCGCCGATTTGCGCGGCGGGCAATTCGCCCGCGAGCGCGCTCAGCCGCAGCCAGAAGCGCGAGGCGACCGCCGGGTCGCCGCCGCTGCGCTGCGCCCGCGTCACCACCACCTTGCGCGCTGCCAGCGCCCCGGCGAAATCGTGCGCCGCCATGCCCTGCTGCCGCTCGGGCGCCGCGAGGCCGAGCAGGCGGCGGATGCCCGGCGCGAGCCAGGGATCGGGGCTCAGCGCCTGTGGCCAGCGCCCTTCGTCGAGGCCGCCGAGGATCATCACATCGGCGCGCTGCAACCGCGCCTCAAGCAGCCCCCAGATGAACAGCCGCGGATGCCCGCCATAAGGCGGCCTTACGCTTTCGCCGCCGAGCAGGTCGGCCAGCATCGCGGGAAAATCGCCCGGCATGACGAGCGCCGGCCCGGCGCCCTTTGCCAGTGCCCAACGGTCGAACAGGTCGGCAAGCTGCCGCCCCGCCGGACCCGCCCACACCGCGTCGCCGGTCAGCCAGCCGAGCGCCGCCTGCAGCGCCGCGAGCAGGGTCGTCGGCGGTACCGCGGTTCCGGCGCTGAGCGGCGCAAGATGCGTGCCCAGCCCCGCGACCAGCTCGCCCCACCAGTCGTGCAACGCCGCCGCCGCGCCATGGGCGCGCGCCTTGCTGTCGGCGGTGAGCAGCGCGAGGCGTAGCGACACGCCGTCCCAGCCCGGGGTCAGCCCCGGCTCGCGCAGCAGCAGGTCGAGTCGCCGGACCTGGTCGAGCCACGCCAGCCGCGCCTCGCCCTTGCGCACCAGCGGGTGGCCGAGCACCGTGAGCAGCCGCACGGGGTCGAAGCGCGCCGCCAGCTCGGCGAGCCCGAGCAGCAAGGTTCCCGGCGGCAGCTTCGCCAGCGGCCGCCCCGCGCTGTCGTCGACCGCAATGTCCCAGCGCGCCAGCGCGCTCGCGACGCGTTCGGCCAGCGCGCGGTCGGGGGTGACCAGCGCCGCGGTGCGCCCCGGCGTCTCGACCGCGGCGCGCATCATCAGCGCGATGCCCTGTGCCTCCTGCCCGTCGTCGGCGAACACCGCGCCCGACAGCCCAGCGATCTCGGCGCCAAGGTCGGTCTTGTCCTGCCAGCGCGCGGTGTAGGCGGCGGGCGCGAAGAGCAAGGACACGAAACCGGCGCGCGCCTCGGGTCCGTCGAACGCCGACACGCCCTCCCACGTCCGCACCTCGCCGCGCGCAACGCCCATGCGCCCGAGCAGCAGTTTCAGATGATATTGCGGATGCGTCTCCAGCGGCCGCGCCGGATTGTCGGGGTCGGCGGCGACCGGCCCCAGCGCTTCCCATTCTTCCTCCGCCATGCCGAGGTCGAGCCCCGGCAGCACGACCATGCCGCGCTCCATGTCGGCGACGGTGCGGAGCAGCCGGACGATCGCCGGCGCGGCGGTGGTGATCCCCGCCGCGACGACGAAGCGCGCCGGCAGCGCGACGCGCCAGCCGTGGCTGACCCGGTCGAGCAGGCGGTTGCGCCGCTCGGCGCGGTCGATCATCCCCGCGCGCTTGAGTTCGGCGGGCCAATGCTCGACGAGCAGCCGCAGCCGCGCCCACGACGCCTGCCAATGCTGCGCGAGGTCGCCGAGCACCGCCGCGATCTCGCCCAGCCGCGCAGGCGCGACCTCCTCATAATGAAGCTGGTCGATCACCCGCCCCAGCCCTTCGGCGAGCTGGAACGCCGCCGCGCCGGTGATCGCCTCCTCGCCCGCCGGCTGGTGCTTCTCGATCAGCGCCGCGAGCATCAGTCGCCGTCGCAGCGGGTCGATCGCGGGCGGCAGGATCCCGCTCTCGTCGATCGGGTCGAGCGCCAGCGCAACCTCTTCGTCGAGGTCGGCATCGCCGATCACGACAAGCCGCGGCATCAGCAGGCCTTGCCCGCCCGCGCGCACGAACGCCGCCTGCACCGCGCTGCGCGCGCGATTGCTCGGCAGCAGGACCAACCCCTCGGCGAGACCCAGCGCTCCATCGGCGAAACGCGCGATCAGCCCGGCGGCGAGCGCATCGGCGAACGCCCGGTGGACCGGGATCGAGAAGATGGTGGGCTTGGCATCAGCCATCAGAGTCAAAACCCGTCATTGCGCGCGCAGCGAAGCAATCCAGAGCGGTTTATGCAACTCTGGATTGCTTCGCCGTGCGCGCTATGACGAAAGCGGGAACGGACGGTGGTCAAACCTCCGTCAGCGCGGCTTCGGTCGGCGCGATGCTCGCCGGAGTGCCGACGTCGAACCATCGGCCCATGTGCGACAGCCCGAACAGCCGCCCCGCCGCGATCGCGCGGTCCCAGAAGATGTTGGTCGAAAACGGCCCCGCGGGCGCATCGACGAGCAGCCGCCGCGACACCAGTTGGATGCCGGTATAGACGAAGGGCGCAATCCGCGCCGGCCTGCGCCGCGACAGCATGCCATTGGGGTCCATATGGAAATCACCGCGCCCGCCATGCCCGGTCGCGCTCGCCTGCGGGATCACCAGCAACAGCGCGTCCATCCGCGCCTCGTCCCAGTGGCGCGCGAGCTGCGCGATGCTGTCCTGCGGCCCGTCGGTCCAGATATTGTCGCTGTTGACGATCAGGATCGGGTCGCCGGTCAGTTGCGGCAGCGCCTTCATCATGCCGCCGCCGGTTTCGAGCAGCCGGTCGCGCTCGTTCGAAATCGCGATGGTGAAGGGACGCTTCTGCGCCGCGAGATGCGCTTCGAGGGCGTCGGCTAGATAATGGACGTTGACCACTACGTGGGGAATCCCGGCGGCCTCGATCCGGTCGAGGCTATGGTCGATCAGCGGCTTGCCGGCGACACGGACCAGCGGCTTGGGCCGGGTGGCGGTGAGCGGACGCATGCGTTTGCCCAGCCCCGCCGCCATCACCATCGCGCTCTCGATTTTCGTGGTCATGCCTCGAATTCTTCCCACGCCGCCGCGCGCTTGTCGGCGGGGATATTCTCGTCGAACCATGCCCGCACCGGGGCGAGCGCCGGGTGCGCGAGGTCGCGTTCGAGCAGACCCCACATGCGCGGCTGGAACTGGCGATACCCCGGCTTGCCGTCGCGTTTCCACAGCCGCACGAACACCCCCAGGATGCGCGTGTTGCGCTGCGCGGCGAGCGCCCAATAACCATGCTCGATGTCGGTCCCGGTCGCCCCTTGATAGCGCGCGAGCATCGCCGCCTCGACCGCCGGGGTCACGTCGCGCCGCGCATCCTCGAGCACCGAGGCCAGATCATAGGCCGGATGGCCGATCAGCGCGTCCTGGAAATCGAGCAGGCCGTAATGCGCGACGCCCGTCTGTCCGGCGACGAGCATGATATTCTCGGCATGGAAATCGCGCAGCACGGTAACGCGCGGCAGCCCGTCCTTCTCGACCGGCAGCAGCGCGGCTTCCCACGCCGCGCGAAACGCGTCGCGATCGACGTCGATGTCCAGCGCCGGACAATACCAGTCGGCGAACAGCATGACCTCGTCGATCCATTGATCGAGCCCATGCACCGGCAGGCCCGCCATCGGCGGTTGCGCGTGCAAATGGACGAGCAAATCGGTCACCCCGGCATAATGCGCCATCTCGTCCTGCGGCGCTGCGTCGATCGTCTCGCGCAGCCGGACGTCGCCGAAATCCTCGATCAGCAGCAATCCCTGCTCCAGATCGCGCGCGATGATCGTCGGCGCATTCAACCCCTGCTCACACAGATATTCGGCGATCGCGATGAACGGGCGCGAGTCTTCCTGTTGTGGCGGCGCGTCCATCAGCACCGCCTGACGGCCTTCGCCGACGACGCGGAAATAGCGCCGGAACGACGCATCGCCAGCAAGCGGCAATATCTGCGCGTCGCCCCAGCCATGCGCGGCGAGGAAGGCGGGCGCATGGGGGGGCGGAATCATCGGAGCGGCCATCGGCTCCCCCAAGACGTCGGCACCGCGGCTGTCAAGACGCGCGCGTCGCCGCTTCCGGAAATCGTCAGTGCCAGCGCACCGGCCCAGCCCGTTTGGCCCAGCCGGTCGGGCCATTCGATCAGCAACGCGCCGTCATGAACATAGTCGTCGAGGCCGAGTTCGATCAGCTCGTCCTCGTCCTCGATCCGGTAGAGATCGACATGCGCGATCGGCAAGTCGACCTCGGGCGGCGCATAGGGCTGGACGATCGCAAAGGTCGGGCTCGGCGCCTCGCCAGCCAGCCCGCGCGCCTTGAGCATCGCGCGCGCCAGCGTCGTCTTGCCCGCGCCGAGATCGCCCGACAACAGCACGACGTCGCCGGGGATCAGCGCCAATCCGATCGCCGCACCGATCCGCTCGGCTTCGGCGAGGCTGTAGTCGGTACGGAAGCTCATGCGCCGCGCGGCAGACTTACGCGGACCAGCGTCCCCTGGCCCTTTTCGCTCACCACCTCCATCGTGCCGCCGTGCGCGGCGACGAGTTGGCGGGCGAGCGCGAGGCCGATGCCGCCGCTCTGGGTCCCCGCCTGCTGGCCCTTGGTCACCGCGGCGACCGCATCGGGCATGCCGGGGCCATTGTCGGACACGATGATATCGACGCCCCTGGCATCGCCGTCGGCGTGGAGCAGCACGCGTCCGCCCTTCTTGCGGCTCGGCGCGGTATAGCGGACCGCGTTGTCGAGCAGCCCTGCGACGAGCCGCGACAGCCGCGCGGCGTCGCCTTCGATGCTGCCGAGCGCCGCCGAGATATTGCCGACCAGTTCGACCCCTTCGGCCGCGGCAAAGGGTTTGGCCTCCGCCAGCGCCCCACCGAGCAGCGCCGCGACGTCGACCGGCGCGCGCTCGACCGCGAGCGTGCCCGCCTCGCCCTGCGCAAGGTCGAGCACATTGTCGATCTGGCGCCCGAGAACGCCAACCGATTCCATGATCGCATCGACATAGGCCTGCTGCCCTTCGGCGAGCTTGCCGGCATAACCCGCCTGCAACATCTCGCCAAAGCCGCCGATCGAGGTCAGCGGCGTGCGCAGCTCGTAACTCATCCGCGACAGGAAGGCGGTCTTGACCTTGTCGGCGGCCTCGAGCGCTTCATTGCGTTCGCGCAGCGCCGATTCCATCTTCCGGTTGTCGCTGACGTCGAGCATGATCAGCAAGGCATTGCCGTCGGGCAGCGGGATCGCGGCGAAGTCGAAATGGCGCCCGTCCTTGAACCGGATCTCACCGACGCGCTGCGTCCGCTCCAGCGTCGCGGCACGGATCACCTCCTGCACGATGCTGATCTGGTTCGGCTTGGCCAGCCGGTCGGCGAGCCCGCCCATCAGCGTATCGACGCGCGGATGCGCCGCCAGCGTCGGCTCGTCGACCCCCCACAGGCGGCGGAATCGTTGGTTCCACAGGTGCAGCCGCCCGTCGGGGGCGAACACCGCCACCGCCTCGAACAGATTGTCGAAGGTCGCGGTGCGCACGCGCAGCAAGGTGTCACGCGCCCCGGCGAGCTGGACCTGCTCGGTGCGGTCCTCGGCGATCAGCAACAACCCGCCGTCGGGGGTCGGCTGGGCGACGACGCGCAGATGCGTCCCGTCGCGCAGCAGCCACTCCTCCTCACTCGCCTCCGCCTGCGCGAACCAGTCGACATGCGCCTGCCGCCATTCGGGATAATCGCGCACCTCGGGGGTCCGCCCGGCGTCGCGCCAGGCGTCGAGCAGCCGCGCGAGGGCCGGCGTTTCGGCGATCGCGTCGGCGTCGAGGTCGAACATGCGGCGGAACGGCTGGTTCGCGAAGATCAGGCCCTGGTCGGGGCCGAACTGCGCGACCGCCGCCGACAACCGGTCGAGCAATTCGCGCTGCGTCTCGGCAAAGCGGCGGTGCGCGCCGCGCTCGCTCTCCAGTTCCTGTACGTCGATCGCATAGCCCGCGACCCCGATCGGCTTGCCGCCCGCCGGGGTCAGCGGCACGTCGACGACGCGCATGATCCGCCGCTCGCCCGCGATCGTCACCGGCACGGTGCGCATTTGCGCCGCCCCGGCGGTACGCGCCGCCTGCGCCGCTTCGCCCGCGCTTACCCCGGCGACGGGTTCGAGCAGTTCGATCCCCTGGTCGATCACGACATCGGCGCTCTTCGCCTCGACCGCATTCACATAGGCCTGGTTGACCAGCGCCAGTTCGAGCCGCGGGTCGCGGAACCACATCGGAAAGGGCGCGACCTCGATCAGCCCCGACAGCGCCTCGAAGGCCGCCATCGCCTCGTCGCGTTCGGACTTGAGCGCGATCTGCGACGACAGGCTTTCGGTCGCATCATCGAGCCACAGCAGCACGCTGCCCGACCCGCCGATCGCCGCCGGAGCCGGACCGCCATGGACCAGAATCGTGCGCGAGCCGCCTTGCGGGCGCAGGCTCATCGTGAAGGGTTTGGCGCCGCGCTGCGCGCCGAGGATCGCCTGCCGCAGCGCGTCATGGTCGGGGGTTTCGAGGCCCGCGCCCAGCCCGCACAATTCGTCGAAATTGCGGGGGCCGCGTTCGAGCCCCAGCCAGCGGCCGAGCCGCTCGCTCGCCTCGATGCGCCAGTCGCCGCGCACGACGACGGGCAGATAGGGTGAAGCTTCGATCAGGCTCGCCAGCCGCTCGGTCTGCGCCGCGGCAAAGGCCGATCGCCGCTGCATCGCCAGCCCGCGCCCCGCCGCCCAGATGCCGAGCAGCAGCCACAGCGCCGCGAAGCCGCCGAGCGCGAACGTCAGGGTCGGGGACAGCGCGCCGCTCATCCTCCGTCACGCTCCCGCTTTTCCGCCACCGACGCCCTTGCCATGATAGCCAGCCCTAAAGGCGATGGGTGCATGTTTCAATCGCATGTCACAGCGGAACGGCGCGTCCCACCTTCCGATGGGCGCGCCGTCCACAGTTTTCGTCTCATCACGTCGTCATTGCGAGCGGAGCGAAGCGATCCAGGGCGGTTACCGCCCACTCTGGATTGCCGCGTCGCCCCCGGCTCCTCGCAATGACGAGGATTGCCCGAACGGCAGGGCGCATGCCCCGTCTTCGATCAATAGCGATAATGATCGGGCTTGAACGGACCTTCGACCGGCACGCCGATATAGTCGGCCTGCTTCTGGCTCAGCTGGCTGAGCTTCACGCCCAGCTTTTCGAGGTGCAGCGCCGCGACCTTTTCGTCGAGATGCTTGGGCAGGACATAGACGTCGTTCTTATACTGCTCGCTGCGCGTCCACAGTTCGATCTGCGCCAGCGTCTGGTTGGTGAAGCTCGCCGACATCACGAACGACGGGTGGCCGGTCGCATTGCCGAGGTTCACGAGGCGCCCCTTCGACAGGATGATGATCTGCTTGCCGTCGGGGAATTCGACGAGGTCGACCTGCGGCTTGACTTCGGTCCACTTGTAGTTGGCGAGCGCCGCGATCTGGATCTCGCTGTCGAAGTGGCCGATGTTGCAGACGATCGCCATATTCTTCATGCCCGCCATATGCTCGGCGGTGATGACGTCGGCGTTGCCGGTCGCGGTGACGAAGATGTCCGAACGCTTGACGGCTTCGTCCATCGTCACGACCTCGAAACCTTCCATCGCCGCCTGCAGCGCGCAGATCGGGTCGATTTCGGTGACGAGGACGCGCGCGCCGCCGTTGCGGAGCGACTGCGCCGAGCCCTTGCCGACGTCGCCGAAGCCGGCGACGGTGGCGACCTTGCCCGCGAGCATCACGTCGGTGCCGCGACGGATCGCGTCGACCAGCGATTCCTTGCAGCCATAGAGGTTGTCGAACTTCGACTTGGTGACGCTGTCGTTGACGTTGATCGCGGGGAAGGGCAGCTCGCCCTTCTTGGCGATGTGGTACAGGCGGTGGACGCCGGTCGTCGTTTCTTCCGACACGCCCTTGATCGCCTTGACCGTCTTCGTCAGGTAGCCCGGGTTGGCGGCAACGAACGCCTTCAGCGCGCGCTGCATTTCAATCTCTTCTTCATTCTCCGGCGCCGGCATCGCCTGCCCGGCTTCGAGCTTCGCGCCCCACAGCGCGAACATCGTGGCGTCGCCGCCATCGTCGAGGATCAGATTGCAGGTCGTGCCGTCTTCCACGCCCCAGTCGAAGATGCGGCCGACATAGTCCCAATAGTCGGCGAGGCTTTCGCCTTTCACCGCGAACACCGGCACGCCCGACGCGGCGATCGCGGCGGCGGCATGGTCCTGGGTCGAGAAGATGTTGCACGTCGCCCAGCGGACCTCGGCGCCGAGCGCGGTCAGCGTCTCGATCAGCACTGCGGTCTGGATCGTCATGTGCAGCGACCCGACGATTTTCGCACCCTTCAGCGGCTGCGACGCACCGAATTCGCTGCGCAGCGCCATCAGGCCCGGCATTTCGGTTTCGGCGATGTTGATTTCCTTGCGCCCGAAATCGGCAAGTTCGATGTCGGCGACCACATAGTCACGGGTGTCGGCGGCGAGAGTGGCCATGGGTATTTCTCCTGTCAGATGGGGTGCGCCCGCTCGCAAACGACCGCGTAATTATGTTGCGCGCCCTAGCCCAAAGCGCCGCCCGGATCAAATATAAACTTTTCTTTATATCGCAAGTCCGGGGCCATCCACCGGCGACGTGCGGACGCGAATCAGGACGCGCGGAATCGCACAGCCTCGCGAAAAAAATTTCGACCGGCGCAATTGTGACAATCGGCCTGCCGTTCGTGTGACAGCGAGTCGCAACACCCAAGATTCTGAAAATCCTGACTTATAATGCGCCTCGCGATAAGCTTAATCTGCTTTTGTGACAGCTATGTTACAAATGGCTGAAAATATTGACTTTTGTGCGAAGCAGGCAGAAAATCACCCCAAGTTACGGGGAGATATAAAGATGAAAAAAATTCTGCTGCCGCTCGTCGCTCTTGCTTTCGCGACCCCTGCCACCGCCCAGTCGATCATCGTCGTCACCGGCCCGCAGGCCGATTCGCAAATCCTGCCGGTGGCCTATGCCGAACTCAAGGCCGGCGACAATCGCGCCGCGGTCGCCAAGCTGACCGGCGAAACGACGCTCGATGCGCGCGACCCATCGCGGCTGATCAATCTTGGCACCGCTTATGCTCGTCTGGGTCGCACCGCAGACGCCGCGACCGCCTATAGCGCGGCGATCGACAGCCCGATCCGTTACGATCTGGAACTCGCCAACGGCCGCTATGTCGATTCGCGCTGGGCCGCCCGCACCGCGCTCGCCAATCTCAACGAAGGGCGCCCGCTGCTCGCGCTGGCACGCTGAAACAAATCCGTCGCCCCCGCGAAGGCGGGGGCCGCTGGCAGCCTTGTGCAATGCCGATAGCGGCCCCCGCCTTCGCGGGGGCGACGCGTTTTGGGAACGTCTCGCTTACGCCTCGCCGCCCTCGGTCGTCAGCAGGCGCGCATCGATCCCGGCCTCCGCAAAGGCCGCCTGCCAGCGCTTTTCGGGCGGCGTGTCGAACAGCAAGGCGTCGCTGCCCGGCGTCACATGCCAGCCGTGGCGCACCATCTCGTCCTCGAGCTGGCCGCCCGCCCATCCGGCATAGCCCAGCGCGACCAGCCAGCGCGACGGGCCGCGGCCTTCGCCGATCGCGCGCAAAATGTCGTGCGAGCTCGATATCGTCCAGCGCCCCGCGACCTCGATGGCGCCCTCGCCGCCCCAGTCCTTGCTGTGCAGAACGAAACCGCGCGACTGTTCCACCGGGCCGCCGAGGAACACCGGCTGGTCGAGCGGGTCGCCATCGTGCGCGATCTCGAGCTGGTCGAGCACCGCGCCCACCGTCATGCCCGCGATCGGGTCCGATATGCCGATACCCATCGCGCCCTCTTCGTCATGGCTGATCATCGCGATCACCATATGCTCGAAGCGGGGGTCGCCGATGCCGGGCAGCGCGAGGAGCAGCTGGCCGGTGAACCAGGGGGGAGCCGTTTCCATGACCGCACCATGCCCGCCCGCGTCGGCCCGGTCCAGCGCGCGCGTGAATTTATCCGCCGCGCTTGACTCGGGCCGGTCGCCACCCAATGTCTGCGCTCCCGATTCCCCCCGCTGAGAGGACGAAAACATGACGATCCAGACCGGAGACAAGCTGCCCGAAACGACGCTGGTCAAGGTGACCGAAGGCGGACCCGAACGGGTCAGCACCGCCGATTATTTCAAGGGCCGCAAGGTCGCGCTCTTCTCGGTACCCGGCGCCTTCACCCCGACCTGTTCGGCCAAGCACCTGCCGGGCTTCGTCGAAAAGGCCGAGGAACTGAAGGCCAAGGGCATCGACGAGATCGTCTGCACCGCGGTCAACGACGCCTTCGTCATGGGCGCCTGGGGCAAGAATGGCGACGCCGGCGGCTCGGTCACCATGCTCGCCGACGGCAATGGCGATTTCGCCGAAGCGGTCGGCCTCACCATGGACGGCCAGGCCTTTGGCATGGGCAAGCGCGGCCAGCGCTTCTCGATGATCGTCAACGACGGCGTCGTCGAACAGCTCAACGTCGAAGCCCCCGGCGAATTCAAGGTGTCGAGCGCCGACCATATGCTCGAGCAGCTCTGAGAAAATACGGGAGGGCGGCCTGTTCGCGGGCCGCCCCTTCCCTTTTGTCACATTTTCGTGCAACAGCGTCGCGATGACATCCTCATCGCAAAACCAGAACATCGCCGATCCCGCCGCCCTCGTCGAAGGGATCATCGCCGAGCTCCAGGACAAGTTCCGCACCTCGGTCTCCAATCTCAAATCGGCGATCGCCGCCTATGTCCGCGACGGCACGCTGCCGCCGGCCGATGCCGCCGCGACCGGGCTGTTCGACTATCCGGCGCTCCGCCTCGTCACGACCGGCGAACAGCGCGAGGGGCAGACCGCGCATAATCTGGCCTTCGGCCAGTTCGAGCGCGCGGGCGAGTTCGTCACCACGGTCACCCGCCCCGACCTGTTCGCCGATTATCTGCGCGACCAGCTCAACCTGCTCGTCCGCCATTATGACGTAGAGTTGTCGGTGACGCGCACCGGGCAGCAAATCCCCTTTCCCTATGTGCTCGACGCCAGCGACGGGTCGGACATGGGGCGCGTCACCCCGCTCGAACTCGCACGTCACTTCCCGACCACCGAGCTCGCCGACATCGGCGACGAGCTTGCCGACGGGCTGTTCGGCAGCGACCCCGCGGCGCCGCAGGCGCTCGCGCTGTTCGACGCGCTGCGCACCGACTTCTCCCTCGCGCGCCTCCGCCATTACACCGGCACCGCGCCCGAGCATTTCCAGCGCTACATCCTGTTCACCAACTACCACCGCTATGTCGACGAGTTCGTCTCCTGGGCGGGGGCGCAGGTCGGCCAGGGCCGCTACACCGCGCTCGCCGGCGCCGCGGGCCTCTATGTCGACCAGCCCGGGGTCAACGCGAGCGCGCTCGTCGCCGACAGCGCCTGGCGCCGGCACCAGATGCCCGCCTATCATCTCATCGCCCCGGACGGCGGCGGCATCACCCTCGTCAACATCGGCGTCGGCCCGTCGAACGCCAAGACGATCTGCGACCATCTCGCGGTGCTGCGCCCCGAGGCCTGGCTGATGATCGGCCATTGCGGCGGGCTGCGCCCCAGCCAGCGCATCGGCGACTATGTCCTCGCCCACGCCTATCTGCGCGACGATCATATCCTCGACGCGGTCCTGCCCCCCGAAATCCCGATTCCGCCGATCGCCGAAGTGCAACAGGCGCTCGCCAGCGCCGCCGAAGCCGTATCCGGCACCAGCGGCGCCGACCTGAAAAAACGCATGCGCACCGGCACTGTCGTCACCACCGACGACCGCAACTGGGAGCTGCGCTACACCGACAGCGCGCTGCGCTTCTCGCAGTCGCGCGCGATTGGTATCGACATGGAAAGCGCGACGATCGCGGCGCAGGGCTACCGCTTCCGCGTCCCCTATGGCACCCTGCTCTGCGTCAGCGACAAGCCGCTCCACGGCGAGCTCAAGCTGCCCGGCCAGGCGAACCGCTTCTATGAAGAAGCGATCGCCGCGCATCTCCAGATCGGTATCCGCGCCTGCGAGACGATGCGCGACGAGGGCGCCAAGCTCCACAGCCGCAAACTCCGCGCCTTCAACGAACCGCCCTTCCGGTGAGCGCGGCGCCGAACCGCTCACGCTCGGTCGCCGGCCGCGTCGCGATCGTCACCGGCGCCGCGAGCGGTATGGGCCGCGCCACCGCGCTGCTGCTCGCGAGCGAAGGCGCCAAGGTCGCGGTCACCGACCTCGATCTCGCCGCGTGCGAGGCGGTGGCGGCCGAGGCGGGCGGGAACGCCAAAGCCTTCGCGCTCGACGTGTCCAATGGCGACGCGATCAGGACCGTCGTCGCCGACATCGCCGCGCATTTCGGCGGCATCGACATTCTCATCAACAATGCCGGCATCTCGGCCTTCTGCCCGCTCGATGCCGACGATTATGACGGTATCTGGCACCGCGCCGTGGCGATCCTGCTCACCGCGCACCAGCGCATGGTTCGCGCCGCACTGCCCTTCCTCCGCCAAAGCGACGCCGCGCGTATCGTCAACATCGCCTCGACCGAGGGCCTGGGCGCGACACCCGGCGATACGCCCTATGTCGCCGCCAAGACGGGTGTCACCGGGCTGACGCGCGGCCTCGCGGTCGATCTTGGCAAGGAGGGCATCACGGTCAACTGCATCTGCCCGGGCCCGATCCACACCGGCATGACCGACACGGTGGCCGAAGCCGACAAGCTGGTCTTCGCCAAACGCCGCACCGCGCTGCGTCGGTACGGCGACCCCGAGGAAGTCGCGCATATGACGCTCAGCCTCGTCCTCCCCGCCGCCAGCTACATCACCGGCGCGGTGATCCCGGTCGACGGCGGGCTGATGGCACGCAATGCGTGACAGTCGGCTTTGGAGCAGAAAGCGGACCTTGCCCTCGGCCTTTCAGAGGAAAGGATGGCGCAGCTTGCTCCACAAGGCAGGTTAGCGGAAGAAGCAGTTCATCCCCGCGAACAGCGCGTCGATCTTCGCCGCTTCGCCGGGCGCGGCGAACATACCGCCAATGCTGTCCTGACCCTCGCCAAGGGTGAACTCCTCGCCAAGCGTGCTGTCCTCGATCGCGACGAGCTTGACCGACTCTGCGGCCTTGGCGCGGGTGGTGCCGATGGCGATGCCGCTCATCGTCGAATATAGGTCGGCGCCGGGTTCGTTACCGAGGAACCAGCCGACGAACTTGCCGTCCTGGAAATTGAGGGTCATCGCGTCGTAGCGGGTGAACTCCATCGTGCCGGCGCCGCATTCCTCGTTGGTGCTGCGGTCGTCGAGGGTACCCGCGACGCGCGCCAGTGCTTCTTCGGCCTGCGCGCGTGGCGCACCGAAGGCGAGCAGGCTGGTCTTGCCATTATTCTTGTCGATGAAGCGCAGGCCCTCTCCATCGAGACTGATCGCGGTGGTCGCAGCGTTCGGCCCATCGGCCTTTGCCTCGGGGACCGCAGGCGCGACGGGGTCGGCATCCACCGGCGCCTTGTCGGCGGCGGGCTTGCACGCGGCGAGCATGCCGATCATGACGAGGGTGCTGACGTTGCGCATCGCTCAATTCCTGCCGCGGGAGGGGGTGACGAGAACCAGTATCGCACCGAGGGTGGCGAGCGCCATATCCTTTTGCGCGTCCCAGATGTCGCCCTGTTGCCCGTTGTATCGATCAGCGGTCGCGCCCGCCGCGACGATGGTGAGCAGCCATTCGAACATTTCGTAGAGGCACGAGATGGCGAGCACCCAGCCAAGCACGGCGAGGATGGCACCGCGCGGGGTCAGTCCGCCCCAGCGGCGGGCGATCTCGGCGACGGGGACGACCGACAGCGCGCCGAAGGCGAAATGGACGAGGCGGTCATAATGGTTGCGAGTCCAGCCGAAGGCGTCCGACAGGGTGGTGCCGGTGAGCGCGCGCGCCCAATCGTCATAGGGGACGTTGCTGTAGGCATAGCGGCCGCCGAGGGTGTGGAGCGCGAGGAAGGCGATGATGCAGGCGAACGCCGCGGTCGACAGTGGCCAGCGGCGGAGCAGCGAGGGCGAGGCGAGCAGGAAGACCAGCGTCGGGATATGCTGGAGCAGCGCGACCTCGGGATAGGGCTGCGCGATCTGGGCAAGGAGGAGCAGCGCGGCGAGAAGGGCCAGGAGCTGTTTCTGGGCGCGCGGGAGGGTAGTGATCATCCCCTTATCCGTTCGCATCGAGCGAAGTCGAGATGCCCATCGTTCGTGCGCGCCTGCGGCGTGTCTCGACTTCGCTCGACACGAACGGAAACTGGTGGGTGGGCCTGGGCCCCATCACCAGCGCAGCGACATGCAGCTGAGGCCCGCGTCGATGCGTGCGATCTGGGTCGTCGGAAGCGGACGGATCGCGTGACCGCGCGCGGCGAGCAGCGCGTGGGTGGCGGTCCAGCGATCGCCGACGAGAATGGTGTCGTTGATGCGGAGAAGGTTCGCCGCCGCCTCCTCGCCCGGCGGGGTCACGACGACCTCCAGTCCCGCGAATTGCGGGCAGTCGGCGAGCGCGGGGACGGCGAGGATGGTACCCGCGTCGATCAGCGAGCAGCCGGTCTTGAAATGCAGGACGCCGGGCGGGGTGTCGGCGATTTCGGCGCTGTAGCCGAGGTCGGCGAGAAGCGTCGCCAGTTCCTCGGCGCCCGCGCGGTTGGTGCGCGCCGAGAGGCCGATGACGACGCGGTCGGCGAGGCGGAGCACGTCGCCGCCATCGACATGACCGGCGGTCATGGAGAGGCGTCGGGGATGATGCGCGGCGAGCGCGTCGCCAATAAACGCGACCTCGCCCGCGCGGGTGGCCGCACCGGGGCGGAGCAGGATCGCGCCCTCGGGGAAGGTCAGCGCGACATCCTCGACGAACAGGGCATCGGGGAAGGCGTCGAGCGCGGGCAGGATGGTGACGGCGAGGCCGAGATCCCGGAGCGTCGCGACATAGGCTTCATGTTCCGCAGCAAGCGCCGGAAAGTCCGGGTCGGGCCCGCCGTCGGCACGGATGCCGTGGATCGCCGAGGGGGCGGGGGTGCGGACAATGGCGTGGGTGAAGCGATAAGGGGTGGTCATGGCAGCGGCATAGCCCGAACGCTTTGCGGTCGGCAATGCGATCCTCCCTGTGGCGAAGCGATGGGGAGGTGGCAGCGCGAAGCGCTGACGGAGGGGCCGACGCCGTCAGGCGTCGTGCAAGGTTTCGGCCCCTCCACCACCGCTTCGCGGCGGTCCCCCTCCCCATCGCTTCGCGACAGGGAGGATTAGGCTCAGCCCTTTTTCAGGTGACGGCGCCCGAGCAGTTCGGCGATCTGCACCGCGTTCAGCGCGGCGCCCTTGCGCAAATTATCGCTGACGCACCAGAGATTCAGGCCGTTATCCAACGTCGGATCATCGCGGACGCGGCTGACGAAGGTCGCGAAGTCGCCGACGCATTCGACGGGGGTGATATAGCCGCCGTCCTCGCGCTTGTCGTGAAGGACGACGCCGGGGGCTTCGCGCAGGATGCGCTGGGCATCCTCGGCCGACAGCTCATTCTCCATCTCGATGTTGATCGCCTCGCTGTGGCCGACGAACACCGGCACGCGGACGCAGGTCGCCGTCACCTTGATCTTGGGATCGAGAATCTTCTTGGTCTCGACGACCATCTTCCACTCTTCCTTGGTCTGGCCGTCGTCGAGGAAGCTGTCGATGTGCGGGATGACGTTGAAGGCGATCTGCTTGGTGAACTTCTGGATGTCCTTTTCGTCGCCGACGAAGATCTGGCGCGTCTGGTTCCACAGTTCGTCCATGCCCGCCTTGCCTGCGCCCGATACCGATTGATAGGTCGAGACGACGACGCGCTTGATGGTGGCGGCATCGTGGAGCGGCTTGAGCGCGACGACCATCTGCGCAGTCGAGCAGTTCGGGTTCGCGATGATGTTGCGCTTGGTATAGCCGTCGATCGCGTCCGGATTCACCTCGGGCACGATCAGCGGCACGTCGGGGTCCATGCGATAGAGCGACGAGTTGTCGATCACGACGCAGCCCGCCGCCGCCGCCTTCGGCGCGTGGACCTTGGTCGCGTCGCTGCCGATCGCGAAGATCGCCATGTCCCAGCCGGCCCAGTCGAAATTGTCGATATTCTGGCATTTGGCGGTCTTGCCGGTATCGCCAAGTTCGATGTCGAGGCCCTGACTGCGCGACGAGGCAACCAGCGCCAGTTCGTCGATCGGGAATTCGCGTTCGAACAGGATGGCGAGCACCTCACGCCCGACATTGCCCGTCGCGCCCGCGACAACGATACGATAACCCATGAAAACACTCCTCAGCGTAAAACTCGAAATATGGTCAGACCTTCCAGCGGAAATGGCCGGTCAGCGGGTGGTCGAACAAGGCATCCTCTTCGCGGGCGCCGCGTCCGATATTGTGGATGATCAGCGGGCGGCCCGCTGCGTTAGTTCGGTCGGAAACGACGCCGGTGTGCGGAAAGCGCCCGCCAGTCATCGCGGTAAAGATATCGCCCGGCCGCCAGCCGGCGGGATCGGTCGAGACGGGCAGCCGCGCGCGCTGGCGCGTCCAAAAGGTCGCGAGGTTCGGCACGCGGCGGTGGTCGATGTTGCGGTCGGGACGGCGCAGCCCCCAGTTTTTCGGATAGGCCCCGAAGTCGGCCTTCATGTCGGCGTTTACAAGGGCCTGCAGATCGACCCCCAGCGCGTCGCGATAGGCGCGGATCAGGACGTCGGTGCACACGCCCTTGGCGCGCGCCACGTCGCCGTTCGGGAAGGGCAGCACGGTGTAAGCGGGGTCATAGGCGAGCGTCACGCCAACCTGCTTGCGGGCGGCAGCAACCAGCCGCTCGGCGGTGGTCGCCGCCAGCGCCCCGCCCGACAGTCCGAAAGCGCCAAAGCACAGCCCCGCGCCGATAAGAGCGCGCCGTGAAGGCTGAAAGGACGCGGACTGCTGCATGAATTTGCGTTGCCCAAATGAAAAACGACCGGCTCTGCGCTTTGGCGGAACCGGTCGTTTTGGAAAGCTGTTTTCGCTTGGGGTTGGGAAAGTCTCCCTTAGCCCTCGCTGGCTTCCGGCCGGTAATCGCGGCGCTCCGCAATACGCGCCGATTTGCCGGTGCGGCCACGAAGATAGTAAAGCTTCGCACGACGCACGGCACCCTTGCGGATGACGGTAATGCTGTCGATGTTGGGCGAATAGAGCGGGAACACGCGCTCGACACCCTCGCCGAACGACATTTTGCGCACGGTGAAGTTGGAGCCCATGCCCTTGTTCGAGCGTGCGATGCACACGCCTTCGAAATTCTGGACGCGGGTGCGTTCGCCTTCGACCACCTTGACGCCGACTTTCAGCGTGTCGCCGGGACGGAAGGTCGGAATGGTCTTTGCCGCCTTGGCAATTTCTTCGGCTTCGATCGTCTGGATGAGGTTCATGCCTCTATTCCTTCTTCTTCTGCCGCGCGCCAGAGGCAGGTCGGTCCCGAGCATCGACATGACGCTCCCAAAGGTCCGGCCTGCGTAACCGTGTGTGATCCTCCGCCTGTTGTTTCCGCCAGGCGGCGATCTTCGCATGATCCCCCGATCGCAGCACTTCGGGGATCGTGCGCCCTTCCCATTCGACAGGTCGGGTATAGTGGGGGTATTCGAGCAAACCGTTCTCGAACGATTCGTCGTCCCCACTGGAAGTCGCGCCCATTACGCCGGGAATCAGGCGAATGCAAGCGTCGAGCAAAAGCAGCGCCCCCATCTCGCCGCCCGACAATATGATGTCCCCCATCGACACCTGTTCGATCGGGCGCGCGTCGAAGATGCGCTCGTCGAATCCCTCGAACCGCCCGCACAGGATGATCGCGCCGGGACCCGCCGCGAGGCTGCGCACCCGCGCCTGGGTGACCGGTGCGCCGCGCGGGGTCATCGCAAGGATCGGCAGGCCCGGGTTCGCCGCCACCGCATGGTCGAGCGCGGCGGCCAATATGTCGGCCTTCAGCACCATGCCGGCGCCGCCACCCGACGGCGTATCGTCGACGGTGCGGTGCCTGTCGGTCGCGAAGTCGCGGATCTGGACGGGCGCACACGACCACACCCCGGCCTCAAGCGCGCGACCCGCCATGCTGTGCCCGAGCGGGCCGGGGAACATGTCGGGATAGAGGGTCAGGGGGACGGCGGCGAAGGTCATGGCAACGGCTGCCATAGCGCCTCGGGCAGCAGGTGGCGATCCATCTCCATCTCTTCGTGCAGCCATTCGCGGAAGCGTTCGATCTTGCGCACCCCGACGCGGTTGTCGCGGTGGACGAGAAAGTTGGCGCCGCCGGGCTGGTAGAGCGTGTCGAACGGCGCGACCATGCGGCCGCTGGCGAGTTCGAGTTGCCACAGCAGCGGGGTCATCAGCGCGATGCCATAGCCGCCCTGCACCGCGCTCGCCTCCTGCAACTGGCTGTCGAGTTCGATACCGCGGCGTTCCTGCGGCGGGGTGCCGACCCCGGCGGCGGCGAGCCAGCCCGCCCACCACGGATCGTTGGGGGCGAGGCGATCGACGCGGAGCAGGTCTTCGGGCGCCGCGATCGCGTTGGCGTCGCGAAACGCCGGCGAGCAGATCGGCGTCACATGGCTTCGGAACAGAAAGTCGGCGCGTAGCCCCGGCCAGGCGCCGCCGCCGACGCGGATCGCGACATCGACGTTCGAAGCGTCGAAATCGACCATTTCGTTGGTCATCGACATACGGACCGCGAGATCGGGGTGGCGAAGCTGGAAGCGGCCGATGCGCGCGCTGAGCCAGGTGCCGCCGAAGGTCGTCGCGGCGCTGATCGTCAGCACCTCGGCCTCGTCGTCATCCAAAGCGGCGAAGGCGTCGCCCATCGCGGCGAAGGCGCCCGAGACAGCGGGGAGCAGCCGCTGCCCTGTTTCGGACAGCCGCACCCGCCCCTTTTCACGCACGAACAGCGCGCGGCCGAGACGGTCCTCCAATTGGCGGACCTGATAGCTGACCGCGGCCTGCGTCATTCCCAGTTCCTCTGCTGCGCGCGAGAAGTTCTGCAGACGACCGGCGGCTTCGAAGGTGCGGACGGCGGCGAGGGGCGGCAGCTTGGGCATCGCGCTACATAAGGTGCCCTTATGAGATGATGCAAAGCTTTTGTTGGCGACGGAGCGGCCAAAGGCGCATCTGGAGAACATCGAAACACAGGAGACGAACGATGCAGGACGAACTCTGGATGCGGAACTGGAACGACGCGCAGCCGCGTTTCAGCGCCGATATCGATCGCGGCTTTGCTTCGCTGGCAGGCGCGATCGCGCGGCTGCGCCGGCGCCGCGACGACCGCACCGCGAGCCTTCGCGCCCGGATCGGGATCGGCTGACGATCCTGTTCACCAGGCCATGCCCATGAACGCGCCCGGTGGTCCCTCGCCGGGCGCGTTCATGGGCATGGATGGTAGCGGGCGGCTGCCGTCGTAGCGCTCGCAACCCCGTCCCCTCCCTCCGCAAACCACCAAAATCCAACCCTCCGTTAACCAAAAATCAGCGGCTTGACGCCTAATTTCCTCCCACTCGGACCAGGGGGACAAGATGGCGCGATGGGCGCGGGCGTTGACGATGGGCGCGGTGCTGTTGGGCGCCGCGGTGCCCGCGCACGCGCAGTCCTCGTTCGCCGACGCGACGGTGATGACTTGGGACGGGGTGTTGACCGGCATCTTCCTCGGGCTGCTGCTCTTCTCACTCGCCTATAATGCCGCTTTCTATGCGCTGCTGCGCGAGCGGTTTCTGATCTGGCAGAGCGTTCGCGCCTTTGCCTATTTCGCGCTAGCGATCGGGCTGTCACCGCTGGCGATGGGAGGCTTTTTCACCCCCGACAGCTTTGCGCGGCAGGTGTGGATCACTTTGTTCTTCGATCTGGGCGTCGCGGTATCGGGGCCGTTCCTGCGCGCCTATCTGGAGCCGGGGACGATCCCGAAGCGGCTCTATCGGCTGCTGGGATGGCCGCCCTTCCTGATCCTGCTGACGACCCCGGTGACGGTGATGGCCGATCCGCCGGGGCTGTACTTCACGCTGCGCAGCCTGTTTCTGGTGACGATGCTGACGATCGGCGTCACGACGGTGGCGATCGCGCTGCTGCGCGGCAGCCGCACGGCGCGGTATCAAGCGGCGGCGTGGAGCGGCATCGGCGGCGTTTACGGCGTCAGCCTGTTCCACGATATCGTGCTGCAGACACCGTTCGAATCCTTCCTGTTCCTGCTGTTTCCCGCTTTGGGGTTGGAAGTGATGCTCACCGCGCTCGGCATTCTCGACCGGCTGATCCGTCTGCGCCGCGAACGAACGGAAGCGCAGGCCCAGGCCGAAGCGATGCGCGTCATCGCGCACACCGACCCGCTGACCGGTCTGCCCAACCGCCGCGCGATCGAGGAAAGTTACGGACAGGAGACGCCGGTCGCGATCGCGATCGTCGACCTCGACCATTTCAAGGCGATCAACGACCGCCACGGCCATGACGTCGGCGACCGGGTGATCTTTGCCGCCGGGGTCGCACTGGGATCGGGTAGCGCGATGGCGGCGCGGATCGGCGGCGAGGAATTCGCGCTGCTATTCCGCTGCGAGGCGAGCGCGGTCGCGGGCGAGGCCGAGCGGCTGCGCCAGCGCGTCGGCGCCTATATCGCGCAGATGGTGCCGACGCTGAAACGGCCGGTGACCGCATCGATGGGCCTTGTCCATATCGCGCGCGAGACGAGTTTCGGCGCGGCGATGAAGTCGGCCGACATCAACCTGTACGCCGCCAAGGAAAGCGGGCGCGACCGGGTCGTGTTCATCGAGGCGGCCTAACCGGACGTCATTCCGAACGCCGGGCCGCGAATTGGAGCGCCGCGAGAGTCAGCAAGACGACCAGCGCCGCCGCGCCAATCGCGATCTTCTGGAACAGCAACGGATCGGGATCGTCGTTTGCGCCCGCGCTGCCAAGGAGAGCATTTGTGAAGAAGATGGCAGGGGCAACGCCCGTCAGCATGCCGGCCAGCCAGACCAGCGGCGGCGACAACCGGCGCAGCAGCCACCAACTCACGACCGCCCCGGCGATCGGGACCAACACGACAAAGGTCAGGATGAAGATCATGGGTGGTCGCCGGGCACGACCCGCAGACGCCACGCCTGGATCATGACCGGGCTGGTCGGGGCGAGGAGCAGGGTGCCGTCGAGTTTGCCCTTTTCGCAATTGAGGCGGAAAGCGGTCGACATCGCGCCCAGCGGCGCGAGCGGTTCGGCGGTCGGACAAGCGCCGACCTGATCCTTCAACTTCGCCAGTTCGGCGGTCCAGTTGTCGGCCGAGCGGTCGAGCAGGAAATTCATCGCGAGCTTGCCGTCCAGCGGTTTCAAACTGCCCGCGTCATAGGCAGCGCGCGTCGCGGCGAACATGTCGGCGACCGCGGGCGACACCGGTGTGTCGCGGCGGACGAGCAGTCCCGCCTTGTCCATCGCCACGGCCGTGTCCCACGCCGGACCCGACGGGCCAGCATAGGTGCGGTTGGCGAGCGCGAAAACCCCCGTGCCGGTGTCAGGCATCAGCATCACATGGCTGCCATAGCCGGGATAGCCACCGCCGTGCGCGAGCGTGAGGCCAAGGTCGCAGTCCTGCGCGACGCGCCAGCCCATGCCATAGGCGAGGCTTTGCTTGCACGCGTCGGCGCCGCTCGCGCCGATGCGATTGACGACCGAAGTGAAGTTCGATCCCTGCGCGATTTCGCGCACCGTCGACCGCCTGACTGGGCCGGTGTCGGGATCGTCGCGCGCGGGCCAGGCCGAGAGCAGGAAGGCGACCCATTTGGCATAATCATTGGCGCTGACCTGCAAGCCGCCCATGGCGTTGAAGGCACCATCGACCATTTCGGGTTCGGGCGCCCATGCGTCATTCTCCCAGCGATAGCCGAGCGCATATTTGTCCTTCGGCGCATGGGGCGCGTCGAAACCGCTCGCGGTCATGCCGAGCGGGGTCAGGATCGTTTTGCGGACATAGTCGGTATAGGCCATGCCCGAGGCCTTGGCCACGATGCGGCCGAGCAGCGCATAGCCGAAGTTCGAATATTCATGTTGGCTCTGCGGCGCACGGCTGAACGGCACGCCCGCGGCGATCATCTTGGTGAATTCGGCTTGCGGCAGCACCTGCTGGCGGTCACCCCAGGGATCGTCGGTGACGAAACCACCGACATGCTGGAGCAGGTCGCGGATCCGGATGCGCGGGCTGTCCTTCGTCGGATAGGTCCAGCCCTTCATCTGGGGCACATAGGTTTCGGCGAGGTCGTCGAGGCGGAGTTTGCCATCGTCGCGCAATTTCAGGATCGACAGCGCGGTGAACGCCTTGGTCATCGAGGCGATGCGAAACAGGCTGTCGGGGGTGACCGGGCGCCGCGCGTCGAGATCCTGCACGCCGAGGCCCTTCACATAGACGAGCTTGCCGTTCTGGACGACGCCATAGACGAGCCCGGGAATGTGGGCGTCGGTCTGAAACGTCGCAAAGCGCGCGTCGATGTCGGGAGCGAGTTGCTCGAGGGTCTTTGGGGCGGGGTCCTGTGCGGCGGCGGGCGACGCCACCGCGAACAGGGCGGCAAGGGCGATTCGCGATCTCGAACGCATGGCAGTCTCCCCCGTTTGTCGCGCCAAGCTTGCTTCAATCTCGCTTAAAGTCACAAAAGCCCCGCATGCAGCGCATGATTTTGTGCCCTTTGTGCCCTTAAGCGGGCGGTGCCGAAGGTTGCCGCGAACCGCGTTCCGACACGGCAAAAGCACCGAAAACGACGCTCGCACAGCGCGATAATGTAGGAAAGCGCAAAATGCGCCGCCGGGCCTATTCGACGAAGGCGGCGTCGACGGTCACGTTATCGGCATCCCATGCGGGCACCGCCCGCGCGTTCATCGGGACCATGAAGCGCTGCGGCTTCTTGCCTGCCTCAGCGGGCTTCTCGATCTCGAGAATGTCGCCGGCACCGAAATTATCGACCGCGACGACGGTGCCGATCGCGGCGCCGTCGGTCGAGACGCACGGCAGGCCGATGAGGTCATGATGGTAATATTCGCCCTCACCCAGCGGCGGCAGCGCCGAACGCGCGACCGTCAGCAACGTGCCACGCAGCGCTTCGGCGCCGCTGCGGTCGGTGACCTCGGCAAACATCGCGACCGCGCCCTGATTGGCAGGACGGATCGATTTCAGGGTCAGGATGCGCTCGCCTGCGCTGAAGGCGGAAAAGGCGCGGAGGGTCTCCGCGCCTTCGCCGAACAGTTTGAGCCGCACCTCGCCCCGCACCCCATGCGCGCCGGCAATGGCGGCGAGGGTGACGGGGCGGTTCGCGTCAGCCAAGATCAGGCCTTGGCTTCTTCTTCGCCGGCTTCTTCTGCGGGCGCTTCCTCAGCGACCGGAGCAGCCGGAGCTTCTTCGGCCGGTCCGCCTTCGGCGGCCTGTTCGGCCATCGCGGCGGCATCGTCGGCGGTCGCGTCGGCGGGGACATCTTCGGCCACCGCGTCGGCGACGGCTTCGGCGGTCGCTTCGCTCTTCACCGAACCGGTCGCGTCCGATTCAGCAGCCTCGGGAGCGGCGGCTTCTTCAGCGGCGGGCGCTTCTTCAGCAACCGGGGCGGCTTCTTCGACGACTTCGGGCTCGGGAGCCGGAGCAGCAGCAGCGGCGGCGGCTGCTTCCTCGGCGTCAGCGATCTTCTGAGCCTTTTCCTCGGCGCGTTCCTTGGCCTTTTCGCCCGGGACCGCCTTGTTCGGATTGTTGCGCGCGGCGCGTTCCTGGACACCCGCGGCGTCGAGGAAGCGGGCGACGCGGTCGCTCGGCTGGGCGCCGACGCTCAGCCAATGCTTGGCGCGCTCGGCGTCAAGCTTGACGCGCTCGGGATTGTCCTTGGCGAGCAGCGGGTTGTAGCTGCCGATGCGCTCGATGAAGCGGCCGTCGCGCGGCGCGCGCGAATCGGCGACGACGATCTTGTAATAGGGGCGCTTCTTGGAGCCGCCGCGCGACAGGCGAATGGAGGTAGCCATGATGTAATTCCTTCTTTCTGATTCAAATTCGGTTGTCGGTTAAAATCACTTCTTCTTGTTCATGAGATTGGCGAGTTCGGGCGGGATCGCCCCGCCGCCGAGGCCGGGCAGGCCGCCGAGGCCACCGCCTCCACCCCCCATGCCGCCACCGCCCATGCCCGGGATGCCGCCCTTGCCGAACAGCGCGCCGAGGCCTTTCAGCCCGCCCATCTTGCGGATCTTCTTCATCGCGGTCGCCATTTCCTGGTGCATCTTGAGCACCTTGTTGACCATCTGGACATTGGTGCCCGAGCCGTTGGCGATGCGGATCTTGCGCTTCGCGGTCAGGATTTCCGGCTTCGCGCGCTCCTTGGGGGTCATCGAGCCCATGATCGCGTCGAAGTGGATGAGCATCTTGTCGTCGGCGCCGCCCTGCGCCATCGCGACCTGCGCCTTCTTGATCCCCGGGATCATCCCGGCGAGCGCGCCGAGGCCGCCCATGCGGCGCATCTGATTGAGCTGGGTCCGTAGGTCGTTGAGGTCGAAGACGCCCTTGGCCATCTTCGCCGCCATCGCCTCGGCCTCTTCGGCCTGGATCGTTTCGGCGGCGCGCTCGACGAGGCTGACGACGTCGCCCATGCCGAGGATGCGGCCGGCGATGCGCGAGGGCTGGAAGAGTTCGAGCCCGTCGAGTTTCTCACCCGTACCCGCGAATTTGATCGGCTTGCCGGTGACCGCGCGCATAGAGAGCGCGGCACCGCCGCGCGCGTCGCCGTCCATACGGGTCAAGACGACGCCGGTAAGCGGCACCTGATCGGTGAAGCGCTGCGCGACCTGCACCGCATCCTGCCCGGTCAGGCTGTCGACGACGAGCAGGGTTTCAGCTGGATTGGCGGTGCGCGACACCGCCTGCATCTCGTCCATCAGCTGCTGATCGACATGGAGGCGGCCCGCCGTATCGAGCATCAGCACGTCGAAACCCTGAAGCTTCGCGGCCTGCAGCGCGCGTTGCGCGATCTCGACCGGCTGCTGCCCCGCGACGATCGGCAGCGTTGCGACGTCGATCTGGGCGCCGAGGACGGCGAGCTGTTCCTGCGCGGCAGGGCGATTGACGTCGAGCGACGCCATCAACACCTTCTTGCGCTCTTTTTCCTTGAGGCGCTTCGCGATCTTCGCGGTCGTCGTCGTCTTACCCGAACCCTGGAGGCCGACCATCATGATGACCGCGGGCGGCGTGACCGCAAGGTCGAGCTCGGCGGTTTCGGAGCCGAGCATTTCGGTCAGCGCGTCGCTGACGATCTTGACCACCTGCTGGCCCGGGGTGACCGAACGCAGGACATTGTGACCGATCGCGAGGTCGGTGACCTGGTCGACGAAGCTGCGCACGACGGGCAGCGCGACGTCGGCCTCGAGCAGGGCGATTCGCACTTCGCGCATCGCGGCGCGCACGTCGGCCTCGGTCAGCGCACCGCGACCGCGGAGCTTTCCGAAAACATCGCCAAGCCGGTTGCTCAGACTATCGAACACAGCCAAAATCCTTGCTACGACGCCCGCAACGCAAAACACGCCGGTGAGCGAAACCTCGCCAACCAGCGGTATCCGTGGACAGGTTTTCCGTCGCGGATGTCGTGTATGCCCCGCCGCAAAATGCGGTGGAACGGGGCGCCCTTACGGGAAAGGGCGGGGAAAGGCAAGTCAGCTCCTCCCTGTGGCGAAGCCATGCCGAGGATTGGAATGACCCACACTTAACGCAAATTTCACCGCTTGGGGCGCAAAAGACCGGCTGTCTGTGGGGAAATGCGAATATGGCGACGGCCGCTGCGCCCAAACAACCCGACCGCGCCGACGGCGCGAAGCGCGACGTCGTCGCGGGCGGCATCGTCGTCGCCGCGATCATCCTGTTCGTCGGCACCGGCAGCAGCGTCATGCAATCGGTCGTTCGCGCTCTGTCGGGCATCGGCGGCGGCGCCGACCAGGTGCTCGCCGCGACCTTGATCCTCAACATCGCGCTGATCCTGTTCGGCTGGCGCCGCTACAACGACCTGCACCGCGAGATCCGCGAACGCACCGAGGCCGAGCAGCGCGCCCGCTATCTGGCCGACACCGATCCGCTGACCAATTTCCTCAACCGCCGCGCGATGCTCGAACAGGGGCAGGCGCTGGTCGTCGAGGCCGCGGGCGAGCAGCGCCATGTCGCGCTGTTCCTGCTCGACCTCGACCATTTCAAGACGGTCAACGACATCCATGGCCACGCCGCGGGCGACCGCCTGTTGCAGGTCGCCGCCGAACGCATCGCCAGCGTGCTGCCGCCGAGCGCGCTGATGGCGCGGCTGGGCGGTGACGAGTTCGTCGCGATGCTGATGTTCGATCCGGCGGGCAAGGCGCATATCGAGGCGCTGGCGGCGCAGCTCGTCACCGTGCTCGAAGAACCGGTGATCCACGATGCGCAGCAGATCCGCATCGGCGCGTCGATCGGGCTCGCGCTCGCGACCGAGGCGAGCGCGACGATGGATACGCTGGTCCGTCAGGCCGACATCGCCATGTATCATTGCAAGGACGAGGGACGGAACCGCTTCTGCTGGTTCGAGGCCGGCATGGAAATGGCGGTACAGGTCCGCAACCAGATCGAGACCGGCATCCGCAGCGGCATGCCGCGCGACGAATTCGTGCCCTTTTTCGAGCCGCAGGTCGACATCGCGACGGGCCGCCTGGTCGGATTCGAGATGCTGATGCGCTGGGATTCACCCGAACATGGCATGATCGAGCCCGACCGCTTCATCCCGGTCGCCGAGGACAGCGGGCTGATCGGCGAGCTGTCGTTGCGGGTCGTGCGCCACGCGATGGAGATCGCCAAGGGGTGGGACCCGTCGATCACGCTGGCGGTCAATATCTCGCCGCAGCAATTGAAGGACCCCTGGTTCAGCCAGAAGCTGACCAAGCTGCTGGTCGAGACGGGATTCCCCGCGAGCCAGCTCGAGGTCGAGATCACCGAAAGCTCGTTGTTCGAGAATCTGCCGCTGGTGCGCTCGATCGTCACCAGCCTCAAGAACCAGGGCGTGTCGCTGAGCCTCGACGATTTCGGGACCGGCTACAGCTCGCTGTCGCACCTGCGCGCGCTGCCGTTCGACCGGATCAAGATCGACCGCAGCTTCATCGCCGCGATGCAGGGCAGCCCCGATGCGCAGGCGATCGTCGTCGCGATCGTCCGGCTGGGCGAAAGCCTGGCGATGCCGATCACCGCCGAGGGGGTCGAGGACGAGGCGACCGCGATCGAACTGACCCGGCTCGGCTGCGCCAAGGCGCAGGGCTGGCATTATGGCAAGCCGGTGTCGGCAGCGGAAACGGCGAAGCTGCTCGCCGACCGCGGCCTGCTGCGTTCGCCGCTGGTGCCCGAACAGGATGGCGCGAGCGAAGACGAGCGGCGGAAGTCGGCGTAACGCCTCCATCACTCCAATCGTCATTGCGAGGAGCCGACGGCGACGCGGCAATCCAGAGTTGCGCAAGGGCGCCGTGGATTGCTTCGCTCCGCTCGCAATGACAAGGCTTTGGAATAGTCCCGCCTCGCTAGACTTCACGCCCCTGCCGCCTTACATGCGCGGGATATGGCGGATCGCTTCACCAAGATGCACGGACTGGGCAACGACTTTGTCGTGATCGACGCGCGCGCGGCGCCCGTCGCGATGACCCCGGCGCGCGCGCATGCGATCGCCGACCGGCGCCACGGCATCGGGTGCGACCAGCTGATCCTGCTCGAACCGTCGACCCATGCCGACGTGAGGATGCGCATCTTCAATGCCGACGGCGGCGAGGTCGAGGCATGCGGCAATGCGACGCGCTGTGTCGCGACGCTGATCGGCCAACCCGCGGTGATCGAGACCCTGGGTGGCATGCTGCGCGTGACGCCGGCTGACGGCGGCGCCGAGGTGGTGCTGGGCGAACCCGAATTCGACTGGGAGCATATCCCGCTGGCGATGCCGATGGACACGCGCGACATGCCGGTGGCGTGGGACGAGCTGGAGCATGGCGCGGCGGTCAATGTCGGCAACCCGCACATCGTCTTTTTCGTGCCCGAGGCCGATGCGGTGGACCTGGGCGAGCTGGGGCCGCGGATCGAGACCGATCCGCTGTTCCCCGAGCGCGTCAACGTCAATGTCGCGAGCCTCGACGGTCCCGACCGGCTGCAACTGCGCGTGTGGGAGCGCGGCGTCGGGCTGACGCAGGCGTGCGGCACCGGCGCGTGCGCGACCGCGGTCGCGGCGATCCGTGCGGGCAAGGTGAAATCGCCGGTGACGGTGTCGCTGCCCGGCGGCGACCTGATCATCCGCTGGGCGCCGGGCGAGCCGATCGTGATGAGCGGCGCCGCGACGCGGGTGTTCGAGGGCGAGACCGACTGGGCGCAGTTCGGATGAGCGTTGCGGTGTTGGGCGGCGGGCTTGACGTCGTCAATTTCGGGTGCCGGCTGAACATCGCCGAAGGCGAGGCGGTGCGCGCGGCGGCGACGGCGGCCGGCGCGCGCGATACGATCATCTTCAACAGCTGCGCGGTCACCGACGAAGCGGTGCGGCAGGCGCGCCAGGCGGTGCGGCGCGCGCTGCGCGAGCGGCCCGAGGCGAATGTGGTGGTGACCGGTTGCGCGGCGGAGCTGGAAGGCGAACGCTTTGCGGCACTGGGTGCGCGGGTGGTGCGCAACGACGCCAAGGGGTTGACCGAGAGCTATGGCGCCGGGGCGCCGGTCGCGCGCAGCAAGAGCTATTCCCCTGCCCTGTCGGGTGCCGACCATGCCCGCGCCTTTCTGGGCGTGCAGACGGGCTGTTCGCACAGCTGCACCTTTTGCGCGACGGTGATCGCGCGCGGAACCGCGCGGTCGGCGAACGTCGATGCCGTGGTCGAAAGCGCGAGCCTCGCGCTGGCGCGCGGGCAACGCGAGATCGTGCTGACCGGTGTCGATCTGGCGAGCTATGGCGACGACAGCGGCACCACGCTCGCCGCGCTGATCAAGGCGTTGCTGGCGCTGCCGATCGAACGGCTGCGGCTGTCGTCGCTCGACCCGAACCGGATCGACGATGCGCTGTTCGCGCTGCTGGCCGGCGAAACGCGGCTGATGCCGCACGTCCATCTGTCGCTGCAGGCAGGCGACGACATGGTGCTGACGCGGATGAAGCGGCGGCATCGGCGGGCCGAGGTCGTCGACCTCGTCGCGCGGCTCAAGGCGGCGCGACCGGAGATTGCGATCGGCGCCGACCTGATCGCGGGCTTCCCGACCGAGGATGACGCGATGTTCGCGAACAGCCTGGCGCTGATCGACGAATGCGACATCGTCTTTGGCCATATCTTTCCCTATAGCGCGCGCGCCGGGACCCCCGCCGCGCGGATGCCGCAGGTTGGACGGACCGTGGCACGCGAACGGGCGGCGATACTGCGCGAAGCCAATGCGCGGCGGCGGCATGACTGGATGGACGGACTGACAGGAATGAGGACGAATATGCTGGTCGAACGCGACGGGCGGAGCGGCCATGGCGAGAATTTTGCGGGGCTGATGCTGGACGCTGACGCGATGCCGGGGAGCATCGTGCCGGTGCGGATCGGCGCGCGCGACGGCGACCGGCTGACGGCGGAGCTGGCAGCATGAGCGGCGCGAGCTGGAGCGAGCGGCTGTTCGGCGGGCTCAAGCGCACGTCGGAGAAGCTGGGCGAAAATCTGGCGGGGCTGACCGGCAAGGCGCGGCTCGACGAGGACGATCTCGACCGCATAGAAGAGGCGCTGATCACCGCCGACCTGGGGCCCGCGATGGCGGGGCGGATCCGCGAGCGGCTGGCGGCGCGACGCGATGCGGTGGCGAGCGGGACCGAGGAGTTGCGCCGTATCGTCGCCGAGGAAATCGCCGCAGTGCTGCGCCCGGTCGCCGAACCGCTGGAGATCGACGCCTTTCCGCGCCCGCAGGTCATATTGGTGATCGGGGTCAACGGGTCGGGCAAGACCACCACCATCGCCAAGCTGGCGCATCTGTTCCAGGAACAGGATTATGGCGTGATGCTGGTCGCCGGCGACACCTTCCGCGCCGCCGCGATCGGCCAATTGAAGGTCTGGGCCGAACGCTTGGGCGTGCCGATCATGGCGGGTTCCGAGGGCGGCGACGCCGCGGGGATCGTGTTCGACGCGGTGAAGCAGGCGACCGCGACGGGTATCGACGTTTTGATCGTCGACACCGCCGGGCGATTACAGAACAAGCGCGAGCTGATGGACGAACTCGAGAAGATCAAGCGCGTGCTCGGCCGGCTGAACCCCGCGGCGCCGCACGATGTCGTGCTGGTACTCGATGCGACGACGGGGCAGAATGCGCTGGCGCAGATCGATGTGTTCCGCGAGGTCGCGGGGGTCACCGGCCTCGTCATGACCAAGCTCGACGGCACCGCGCGCGGCGGCGTGCTCGTCGCCGCGGCCGAGCGCCACGGGCTTCCCATTCACGCGATCGGCATCGGCGAAACCATCGACGATCTTCGTCCGTTCGATGCCGACGAGATCGCGGGCATCATTGCAGGAAATATCAGATGAGCGACACGCTCGAGCAACTGCCGACCGGCCCCGCGGCCATTCCCGCGCCGCCACCCGCCAAGCATGGCTGGCTCAATTTCGTGATCGACTTTGCCCCGCTGCTGATCTTCTTCGCGGTCTACAAGCTGAGTTCGGGCGGCACCGGCGCCTTTGCCGCGACCACGGCGGCGATCAAGGGCACCGTCGCCTTCATGATCGCGATCGTCGCCGCGATGATCATATCGAAGTGGAAGCTGGGCAAGATTTCGCCGATGCTGTGGCTGTCGAGCATCCTCGTCATCGGTTTCGGCGCACTGACCGTCTATTTCCACGACGAAAGCTTCATCGTGATGAAGCCGACGATCATCTATGGCGCCTTCGCCGCGCTGCTGCTCGGCGGTTATTTCGCGGGCAAGCCGATGCTCAAATATCTGCTCCAGTCGGCGCTCGACGGGATCACCGAGCGCGGCTGGATGCTGCTGTCGCGAAACTGGGGGCTGTTCTTCCTCGCCCTCGGCGTCGCCAATCACATCATGTATGTGCTGATCCAGCGGGGCCAGTTCAGCTTCGACACATGGCTGACGATCAAGGTGTGGGGGATCACCGCCCTCTCCTTCCTGTTCACGCTGACCCAGTTGCCAGTGATGATCAAGAACGGCCTCGCGCTGCCCGAGGAAGCGGCGACGGATAAGGACTGACCAGCCAATCCTCCCTGTGGCGCAGCCATGGGGAGGTGGCAGCGGCGTAGCCGCTGACGGAGGGGCTATGGCGCAAGGTTGCCCGCCCCTCCACCCCTCGCTTCGCGAGCGGCCCCCTCCCCATCGCTTCGCGACAGGGAGGATCCTATGCAGCAAGCTTGAGCCTTGCCCCCGTCGCTGGCATAGCCTTGCCCGGGCACCGGGTCGCGCCGCGCCTCATAACAAGCGAGGGGGACTTTCATGGACAAATTTTTCGCTAATCTGCACGCCGTGCTGGGCGCGGGCCTGGTGCTCGCGATCATCCTGATGCTCGGCCTCAACGGCCAGAATTTCGAGGACGGCATCGCCGCGGGCAATGCGATCATGCGCTGGCTGCATACCTTCTTCGGCGTGCTGTGGATCGGGCTGCTCTATTATTTCAACTTCGTCCAGATCCCGACGATGCCCAAGATTCCGGCCGAACTGAAGCCCGGCGTGTCGAAGCATATCGCGCCGGCCGCACTGTTCTGGTTCCGCTGGGCAGCCGCCGCGACGGTGGTGCTGGGCCTCGCGATCGCGGGTCACGCCAAATATCTCGTTCCCGCGCTGACGCTGCAGGATCCGTACAAGCTGATCGGCGTCGGCATGTGGCTCGGCCTGATCATGGCGTTCAACGTCTGGTTCCTGATCTGGCCGAACCAGAAGAAGGCGCTGGGCATCGTCGCGGCCGACGATGCGACCAAGGCGGCCTCGGCGAAGACCGCGATGATCTTTTCGCGGACCAACACCCTGCTGTCGATCCCGATGCTCTATGCGATGGTGAACTTCAGCTGATCTTGATCCCCCTCCCGTTTGCGGGAGGGGAGTTTCAGGTTGATCAGCCCCCGGCTGATCAAGGATGTGCCGGGGGCACATCCGACCTGATACTGGGAGGGCATGTCGAGGGCCGTGGGCTTGTGCGAAACAGGCCCTCCCCCGACCCCTCCCGCAAGCGGGAGGGGAGATTATTCGCCCTCGACCGCCGCCTTGTGCATGCGGCCGTTGAGCACATAATGCGCGACGCCGGCCTGCATGCCCGCGGCCTGTTCGTCGCCGATCTCGCGCACGCGGCGCGCGGGCGAACCCGCCCACAGTTCGCGGCCGGGGATTTCCTTATTCTCGGTGAGTAGCGCCCCCGCGGCAAGCATCGCATCGCTGCCGATCCGGCAACCATTCATCACCGTCGCTTTCAGCCCGACGAAAGCCCGGTCTGCCAGCACGCAGCCATGGACCATCGCGAGATGGCCGATCAGAACATCCTCGCCGATGATCGTCGGATAGCCTTCCGGGCGGTGCGGCATCGGGCCATCGCAATGGACGACGGTCCCGTCCTGGATGTTCGAGCGCGCGCCGACGACGATATGGCTGACATCGGCGCGCAGCACGCAATTATACCAGATGCTGACGTCGGGGCCGATCGTCACGTCGCCGATGATCCGGCAACCGGGCGCGATGAAGGCGCTGGGGTCGATCCGCGGCGTCTTGCCGTTGACCGTGATGATGCTGATGTCGGTTCGAGTCATTCGCTGCGGCCTCCGATGATATTCTTCCAGATCAGGATCGGCAGAGTCGAGGCATAATCATCGGTCCATCGCGCAAATCCCTCGCGTGCCTCGAGCGGTACCCAGACGCCGTTGTCGAACGCTTTTTCGCGCGGACGGATGCCCCCGGTCAACTGCACCATCCGCTGCGGCGTCGCGGTAAAGGCGACCCAGTTCGACCCCGTGAGCGCGCTCGTCGGATCGTCCTGCCCGGCGGTATCCATGCGAATCGCGGCGGTCCACCCGCGCGCCTTGGCTTCAGCCGCGAGCACGGGTTCCAGATCGAAGAACCGGTTCGAGATATGGATGAGCAGCACCCCGTCGGGCTTGAGCGCGCGGGCATAAATGCCGATCGCTTCCTCGGTCAGCAGATGGAGGGGGATCGCATCCGACGAGAAGGCGTCGATCACAAGGATATCGAACTGCGCCGGGGGCCGTTTTTCGATCTGCAGTCGCGCGTCGCCGATGACGATCGGCGTGTCGCCCGCGCATTTCGAAAGGAAGGTGAATTTCGACGGGTCGCGCGCGATGTCGACCATCACCGGGTCGATCTCGAAGATCGTCCATTGCTGGCCGGGCTTGCGATAGCAGGACAGCGTGCCCGCCCCCAGCCCGACGATGCCGACCGCGGCATCGGGGCCGGCAAGTTCGCTGGCCTTGTCGAGCGTCAGCCCGACCCCCGACTGATGGCCATAGTAAGTGGTGGGTTCGATCTCGCGTCCGGGCTGTGTGTTCTGAAGCCCGTGCAGCGTGGTGCCGTGCGCAAGGCGCCGCTGATGATTTTGCGGGTCGTCGGTGACCGTATAGACGCCGAAATAACTGCGCGTCCGCATGCCATGCTCGCCCTTTTCGAGCGTATCGACCCCGCCGACCCCCAACATCAACAGCGCGAGCGCGGTGACATAGGCCCAGCGCCAGCCGATGACGAGCAGGCCGATGAGCAGGATCAGCCCCGCCCAAAGGCCATTGCTGCCCTGGAAGGTGCCATCCCAGCCCTGCGCCAGATTCCAGCAGGCGAAGGCGGCGACGAGCAGCATGGCGATGACGAAGGGCAAAGGCCTCCGGACCTTCAGCCACTCGTTCCACGGCAGGAAGGCGGGCAGCGGCAGCAAGGCGGCCGCCGCGAGCACCAGCAAGGGATGTTCATAGACCCAGTCGAACAGCAACGGCGCAAACAGCGCCGCAAAGAGGCCGCCGACCACGCCGCCCGCCGACATGACGAGATAGAAGAGCGTCAGATGCTGCGGCGCGGGACGCAGATGGTGGAGATAGTCATGGAGCGCGGTGGCGACGACGAACAGCATGACGAGGCTCATCAGCGCGACGAGCATCGACCCGCCGCCGGTGCTGAGCAGCGCCTGTCCGCCCGCGATCAGCAGCACCGCGGGCGCGAGCACGCGGAAGGTCTGCTTGAGGGGATCGGCGTTGGAAAAGGCGACCACGAAGCTGAGCAGATAGAGGCCGAGCGGCAGCACCCACAGCAAGGGCATGGCGACGATGTCGGTGGTGAGGTGCGTCGTCGTCGACAGCATCAACCCCGACGGTACGGCGGCAATGAGCAGCCAGTGGAGCTGGCGCCGCAGCGTCGGGCGCGGTTCGTCGGCGACGGGCGCGGTATCGGCGGCCGCGACCGCATGGCTGCGCCAGCGCGCCGCCCCAGCGGCAGCGACGAGCCCGACAAGCAGTGCATAGCCGGCGGTCCAGCCCCAGCTTTGCGCCGCGAGCGGCAGATTGGGTTCGACGAGCGCGGGATAGGAGATCAGCCCCGCAAAGCTGCCGAGGTTCGAGGCGGCGTAGAGATAATAGGGATCGCCCGCACGGGTGTCCGCGGCGAACCACCGCTGGATCAGCGGTGCCTGCGCCGAGACCGCGAAAAACACCGGGCCGATCGAGGCGAGCAGCAAGAGCGGCACCCACAGCGCCTCTTGCCCCGGCGCCGGCGGCGCGATGGCGGCGATGCCGATCGGCAGCCACAGCGCGGCGAGCAGCAGCAGCGCGACATGGATCATCGCCTGGCGCCGCACCTGGAAGCGACCGAGCCAATGCGCATAGGCATAGCCGCCGAGCAGCAGCGCCTGATAGACCAGCATCGCGCTGTTCCACACCGCCGGGGCACCGCCCAATTTGGGCAGCACCATGCGCGCGACCATCGGCTGAACCTGGAAGAGAAGGAAGCTGCCGACCAGGATGGTCAGCACAAAAAGCCAGCGCCGCGGTGTTGCCGTCATTATCGGGTCGGTCCCTTGTTCAAACGGAAAGGCTCAGTCGGAAAGGCCCAGGCGGAGCGGATCATGCGCCAAGCAGTCTCGCCGCGTGGAGCGCATGATAGGTCAGGATGCCCGAGGCGCCGGCGCGGCGAAAGGCGAGCAGGGTTTCGAGGACGAGCGCGTCGCGGTCGCCCGCGCCCGCCGCCGCCGCCGCCTCGATCATCGCATATTCGCCCGACACCTGATAGGCGAAGACGGGCACTTCGAAGCGCTGCTTCACCGCGCGGACGATATCGAGATAGGGCAGGCCGGGCTTGACCATGACGCTGTCGGCGCCCTCGGCAAGGTCCATTTCGACCTCACGCAGCGCCTCTTCGGCGTTGGCGGGATCCATCTGATAGCCCTTTTTGTCGCCCTTCAAGAGGCCGCGCGAGCCGACCGCGTCGCGGAAGGGGCCATAGAAGGCCGAGGCATATTTGGCGGCATAGCTCATGATCTGGACATGGCCGAAACCCTCGCCCTCGAGGGCGGCGCGGATCGCGCCGATGCGGCCGTCCATCATGTCGCTGGGCGCGATGATGTCGGCACCGGCGCGTGCCTGGTTCAGCGCCTGGCCGACGAGCACGTTAACCGTCTCGTCGTTGAGGACGCGGCCGTCATCGTCGACCAGCCCGTCCTGCCCATGGCTGGTGTAAGGATCGAGCGCGACGTCGGTCAGCACGCCGATGGCGTCGCCATGCGCCGCCTTGATCGCGCGCACCGCGCGGCACATGAGATTGTCGGGATTGAGCGCCTCGGCGCCATCCTCGCTGCGCCGATCGGCCTCGGTATAGGGAAAGAGCGCGAGGCACGGGATGCCGGCGGCGATCGCCTCGCCCGCGCGTTCGACGATCAGGTCGACCGACCAGCGCGACACGCCGGGCAGGCTGGCGATCGGTTCCTCGACGTCCTCGCCGGCGCAAACGAACAGCGGCCAGATGAGGTTGGCGGGGGTGAGGTGATTTTCGCGCACCATGGCGCGGCTCCATGCGGTGCGGCGGGTCCGGCGCAGGCGGAGGTCGGGAAAGGCGGCGCGAGTCATGGCGCGTGCATAGCGGGGTGATGGCACAGGGCCAATGGATATTGGCTATTTAGGCCCCTCCCCTTCGGGGGGAGGGGTAAGCTGGTCAGATGCCGCCGCCGACGCGTTTCGATGCAACGTCGGACAGGCTCCCGAGCTTCGGCGCTTCGGCCTGCTTCGCTGCCACCGGGGTCAGCGCGGCGCCCGGAGTCACCGCGGTGAGCTGGCGGATACGGGCGCGGAAGTCGGCGAGCGCCTTGCCCTCGAGCTGCGCGCGGGTGACGAAGCTGGCGGTCGCGGGGTTCACCGCGACGCCGTTGCGATAGACTTCGAAATGGAGGTGCGGGCCGGTCGAGAGGCCGGTCGAACCGATATAGCCGATCACCTGGCCGCGATTGACGCGCTGGCCGGGGCGGACCGCGATGCGGCTCATATGGCCGTAACCGGTCCCGACGCCGCCGCCATGGCTGAGCTTGACGAAATTGCCGAAGCCGCCATGGCGTCCGGCGATCGAGACCACGCCGTCGCTGACCGCATAGATGGGGGCGCCATAGCCGCCGCCGAAATCGACACCGCTGTGCATACGCTTGTAACCGAGGATCGGGTGGCGGCGCATGCCGAAGCCCGAGGTCTGGCGGCCGTTGGTCGGGCGGACCATACCGCCGCGCGTCTCGCCGGCGCCCGATGCCTCGAACCATTGCACCCGGCCGTCGACATTCCATTCGATCATCGACAGCTTCTGCTTTCCGCCGCGCACGAGTCCGGCATAGAGCAATTTGCCGACTTCGCTCTCGCCGGTTTCGGCGCGGCGATAGTCGACGATGATGTCATATTCGTCGCCGGCACGGACATCGCTGGCGACCGAAATCTGTTTGCCGATGACGCGGAGATAGGCCTGGATCGCCTCGGGCGGGGCGCCGGCGGCGCGCGCCGAGCGATAGAGGCTGTCACCGACGCGGCCGCGGATGCGCAGCGGCGTCGCGTCGACCGCGATCGGAATGCGGCGCATGACGAGGCGGCCATCGACGCGCTCCATCTCGATACGCAGGTCGAAGCGTGCACGCATCGCGAGCGCGTCGACCGGGCGCGGCATGGTGCGCGCGGCGCGGCGGCCGAGGATCAGGTCGATGCGCGTGCCCGGTGCGATGTCGGCGAGCGGCACCGCGCCCGACACCTGGCTCGCGAGCGCCTGCGCATCGGCGCTGCCAACGCCCGAGCGTTCGAGCAGGCGCGCGAAGCTGTCGCCGCTGCCCAGCGTGGCGGTGAGTTCGATTTGCGGCCGTTCGGGGGTCTGGGTGAGCGGGCGGACGGCGTCGGTCGCCGCCATGTGCCGCCCGGTGTCGCCGCCGAGCGCGAGCGGTACGATCATCTGCGCCCGGGCTTCGTTGAAATCGGCGGCGGCGAGCGCCGGGGCGCCGCCGGCCTGCAGCGGCTGGATGCCGGGAAAGGTCGAAATGGCGGCGGCGCACAGCGCGGTCAGCGTCGCGAGCCCGCGCCACCATGTCCGCGACCCGATATCGTCGCCGAGGTCGGGCGCGAGGTCGAGATTGGCGAGCCGGTCGCGCCAGCCTTCATGCCATTTGAGGTCGGGGGCGGGGTCGACGACGCCGTTGCGTCCGAAGGATATCGCCTGCGTCATCGACAGCGCGGCGGCATTGCCGGTCATGCCCGCGATGGGTTCGTGACGCTGGAACAAGACTGCAACCCCCACTCGGATCGCCGCTCCCGCCTCCCGCGCGAACGCCGCCGATGTTGTTTCCGACTGCTCGTCTGTAAAGAAAGGTCGTTAAAGTCAATTTAATGGGCCGGGGCACGAAAGCGCTTGCGGCGAGCCGTGGCCGAGGTGGGATATGACGTGAAACAAAAGAAAATGACCTTTCACGGCGCCATCCGTCGATCCGCTGTTGCACCGCAACGCGGGCCATGCCAGCTTGGCCATTAAGAAAATGTCGTCTCCCGCATCCAGCCCGGTCAAGGCCGTCCTTGGCCCCACCAACACCGGCAAAACCCATTTGGCGGTCGAGCGCCTGACCGCCCATTCGAGCGGCATGATCGGCTTTCCGCTTCGCCTGCTGGCGCGCGAGGTTTACGATCGCGTCGTCCACATCAAGGGGCCGAAGCAGGTCGCGCTGGTCACCGGCGAAGAGCGGATCATGCCGCCCGACGCGCGCTACCTGCTCGGCACGATGGAAGCGCTGCCCATCGAGCGCGACGTCGCCTTCGTCGGGATCGACGAGGCGCAACTTGGCGCCGACCCCGAACGCGGCCACGTCTTCACCGACCGGATGCTCCGCGCCCGCGGCCGCGAGGAGACGATGATCCTGGGGTCGGCGAGCATCCATGGCCTCGTCCGCGACCTGGTGCCCGAGGCCGAGATCATCACCCGGCCGCGTTTTTCGACCTTGAGCTATGCCGGGACGTGCAAGCTGTCGCGGCTGCCCAAACGCTCGGCGGTCGTCGCCTTCTCGGCCGAGGAGGTTTATGCGATCGCCGAAATGCTGCGCCGTTTTTCGGGCGGCGCCGCAGTGGTGATGGGGGCGCTGTCCCCGCGCACCCGCAACGCGCAGGTCGAGATGTTCCAGGCCGGCGAGGTCGATTACCTCGTCGCGACCGACGCGATCGGCATGGGGCTGAACCTCGACGTCCAGCATGTCGCCTTTGCGAGCCTGCAGAAATTCGACGGGCGGCGGCTGCGGCGGCTGACGGTGTCGGAAATGGCGCAGATCGCCGGACGCGCCGGGCGGCACCAGCAGGACGGGACATTCGGGACCGTCGGCCTGCCGCAGGGCGGCTTCACCCCCGAGGAGATCCACGCGATCGAGGGGCATCATTTCCCGCCGCTGCAGAGCGTCTACTGGCGCGAGCCCAACCCGGGCTATGCGACGCTCGACCAGTTGCTCGCCGACCTCGCGCAGCCGCCGTCGCACCCCCGCCTGCGCGCGGCGCCCGAGGCGGTCGACCTGGCGGTGCTCAAACATCTGGCGGGAGACATGGAGGTCCGCGCGCGCGGCGGCGACTTCGATGTGGTGGCGCGATTGTGGGATGCGTGCGGACTGCCCGATTTCGAGCAGCTCGGCGCCGAGCATCATAGCCGCACCGTGTTCAAGCTGTGGCAGTGGCGGACCAACGGCGACGGGATGATCGACCCCGACTGGTTCGCGAAGAAGCTGGCACGGCTCGACATCGTCGAGGGCGACATCGACCAGCTCGCGAGCCGGATCGCGGCGGTGCGCACGCTCTGTTTCATCGCCCAGCGCGGCGACTGGATCGCCGATGCGGCGGGCTGGACCGCGCAGACGCAAGTGCTCGAGACGCGGCTGTCCGACGCGCTGCACGCCGCCCTAGCGCAGCGCTTCGTCGACCGGCGGCTCGCGCTGCTGATCCGCGATGCAGGGCAGCGCCACGCCGCGCTGCCGGTCGCGGTCGGCGCCGACGGCACCGTTGCGGTCGACGGCGAGGCGATCGGGACACTGAAAGGGTTTCAGTTCAAGGTCGATGCGCAGGCGCGTGCGAGCGACCATCGGCTGCTGCTCGCGGCGGCGGAAAAGCATCTGCGCGCCGAGATGGCGCGGCGGGCGACCGCGCTCGCCGAGGGCGAGGATGCGGCGCTGGCGCTGGTCAGCGTGGCGGGCGAGACGCCGCAAATCGCCTGGCACGGCGATGTCGTCGCGACGCTCGCCAAGGGGCCGACTTTGGTCCAGCCGGCGATCCTGATCGAACCGGCGTTGCGCCGGCTCGAAGTGCCGCAGGTGCAGGCGATCGTCGAGCGATTGCAGCGCTTCGTCGCGGCGCAGCTCGCACGCCACGCCGGCCCGCTTGCGGCGATGGGCGAAGCCGCCGGCGACCTGTTCACCCCGCCGCGCACGCGCGCGCTGTTGGCGGCGCTTGTGGATGGTGGCGGCTTTGTTGCGCGCACGGGCGTCGACGAGCAACTCGCCGCGATGAGCACCGAGGAACGCCCGTTGCTGCGCAAGATCGGGCTGACGATCGGCTCGCTCGATCTGTTCCACCCCTTGCTGCTGAAACCCGAGGCGGTGCGCTGGCGCGCCGCCTTGCTCGCCGCGCAGCAGGGTGGGCGCCTGCCCGTGCTGCCGCCGCATGGCGCGGTGTGGCAGAAGGACGGCCCCGTCGTCGGGCTCGGCATCGCGGGGTTCCGCCGCTGCGGCGAAGGCTGGCTGCGCATCGACATGGCCGAGCGGCTGGCGCGCCAGGCGCACGCGGCGCGATTGCAGGCCGAGGCCAAGCCGCCGGCACCGATCGCCGGTGGCGACGAGCATGACGAGAATCATGGCGGACACGAGGTCGCGTCGGCCCCGCCGCCCGCCGGCTTCGCGATCGACCCGGCGCTGGCGACCTCGCTGGGACTCGACACCGGCGCGCGGCGCGGGCTGCTCCAGGCCTTCGGCTTTCGCAGTGTCGGCGAGCCCGAACTCGACCGCTGGCGCTGGTCGGGACATCGCGGCCGCGACAAGAAGCCGCGCCGCAAGCAAGGCCGGCGCCCGCACCCGGCGCGGCCCGACGCGGCGGCGAAGACCGGCCAGCCCGTCGTGGCGCCCGCCAAGCCGCGCAAGGACAAGCGGCACAAGACGGGCAAACCGGGCGGCGCGCCGCCGCCCCCGCCGCCACGGCCGGATCGCCCCGACCGCCCGGCACGACGCGGACCGTCACCGCACAGCCCCTTCGCGGGCCTCGCCGCGATGCTGGCGGATGCGCGGAAGGATTGAATGACCCACCCGAGCGCCACGGGGAGCATCCGGCTCGACAAGCTGCTCTGGTATCTGCGCCTGGCGCGTTCACGCAGTCTGGCGCAAGCGATCGTCGCGGCGGGGCATATACGGCTCGACGGGCGGCGCGTGACGCGCGCCTCGTGCCCGGTCCACGCGGGGCAGGTCCTGGTGCTGCCGGTCGGCGAGCGGATCGAGGTGGTCCGCCTGCTCGCCCTCCCCGACCGCCGCGGCCCCGCATCCGAGGCGCAAGCCTGCTATGTGCGGCTGGGCAGCGACACGTCGGCCATCGGCAACTAATCTATCGACGCGACCAGAAAAGCTGTGCCGTCAAACGGCGGCGGCGCGCCTATCGAGTGAGAGTGATTCGCAACTACCCGAAAGCGTTGACGCGTCGCCGCCGCGCGGCATAGGAGGCGGGGAATCGCAACAAACAGGCGGCGCGATGCCGCCGACCGAGGGAGCCAACCCATGACCTATGTCGTCACCGACGCCTGCATCCGGTGCAAATATATGGACTGCGTCGAGGTGTGCCCCGTCGACTGCTTCTACGAAGGCGAGAATATGCTCGTCATCAACCCGAACGAGTGCATCGACTGCGGCGTGTGCGAACCCGAATGTCCCGCCGAAGCGATCCTGCCCGACACCGAGAGCGGGCTGGAAAAATGGCTGGAAATCAACACCAAGTTCAGCGCCGAATGGCCGAACATCACGGTCAAGAAGGACAGCCCCGCCGACGCCGACGAGTATAAGGGCGTCGAAGGCAAGTTCGAGAAGCTCTTCTCCGCCGAACCCGGCGAAGGCGACTGATTGCGATCCGGGGCGGCACGATGTCCGCCCCTTTTGCCCCCTTGAAACCGTCCTGCTTGGCGCCGATGTAAGGCAGCGGAGGGGCCAGCCCGTCGATTCCTGACGCGGCATCCCGAATAACGAAGGACGAATTTTCCATGATCGACCCGCTCGCCGCCCTGGTTCCCGTCGTCGTCGAGCAGACGAGCCGCGGCGAACGCAGCTTCGACATTTTCTCGCGCCTGCTGCGCGAACGGATCATCTTCGTCACCGGCGAGGTCGAGGATCAGATGGCCTCGCTGATCACCGCCCAGCTGTTGTTCCTCGAATCGGAAAATCCGAAGAAGGACATCTATATGTACATCAACTCGCCGGGCGGTGTGGTCACGGCGGGCATGGCGATTCACGACACGATGCAATATATCCGGCCGCGCGTCGGCACCGTGTGCGTCGGTCAGGCCGCATCGATGGGGAGCTTTCTGCTCGCTGCGGGCGAACCCGGCATGCGCGTCGCGCTGACCAACGCCCGCGTCATGATCCACCAGCCTTCGGGCGGGGCCCGCGGCATGGCGTCGGACATCGAGATCCAGGCCCGCGAGATCCTGCGCATCCGCAAGCGGATGAACGACCTGTATGTGAAGTACACCGGCAAGTCTTTGAAAGACATTGAAAAGGCGATGGACCGCGACACGTTCCTCGAGGCCGAAGAGGCCAAGGAATTCGGCCTCGTCGACCAGGTGTTCGACCGCCGTCCCGGCGCCCCGGGCGACGACGCGCCCAAGGAAGTGAGCGAAGGGCCGACGCCCTGAAATGACACAGGCGAACGGGCGGCAAGGACGTGGTAACCGCGTTTCTTGACGCCCCGTTCGCCGCCAGTCGCTAGCCGGGACATTGTGCCAATGTCACCCAATTGCCATATTGTAATTGGGTTGGCGGGGGCTAGGATGATCGGCGGCGCCTCCAGCGGGGGCGGCGCCAGCATGGGTTTTGCGGCGTTTCGCACGACCCCAAAAGGAATTTTATGACCAAGCTCTCTGGCTCCGACAGCAAGAGCACCCTCTATTGCTCCTTCTGCGGCAAATCGCAGCATGAAGTGCGCAAGCTGATCGCCGGGCCGACCGTCTTCATCTGCGACGAATGCGTCGAGCTGTGCAACGACATCATCCGCGAGGAGATCAAGGGCGGTGTCGCCGCGCGCAAGGACGGCGCGGTGCCGACCCCGCTCGAAATCTGTCAGCATCTCGACAATTATGTCATCGGCCAGAACACCGCCAAGCGCGTGCTGTCGGTCGCGGTGCACAATCACTACAAGCGCCTCGCCAACTCGGGCCGCGGCGACGAGGTCGAACTGGCGAAGTCGAATATCCTGCTCGTCGGTCCGACCGGCAGCGGCAAGACCCTGCTCGCACAGACGCTCGCGCGCTTCCTCGACGTGCCCTTCACCATGGCCGACGCGACGACGCTGACCGAGGCCGGCTACGTCGGCGAGGATGTCGAGAATATCATTCTCAAGCTGCTCCAGTCGTCCGACTATAATGTCGAAAAGGCGCAGCGCGGCATCGTCTATATCGACGAGATCGACAAGATCAGCCGCAAGGCCGAGAATCCCTCGATCACCCGCGACGTGTCGGGCGAAGGCGTGCAGCAGGCGCTGCTCAAGCTGATGGAAGGCACGACCGCGTCGGTGCCGCCGCAGGGCGGACGCAAGCATCCGCAGCAGGAATTCTTGCAGGTCGACACGACGAACATATTGTTCATCGCGGGCGGCGCGTTCAGCGGGCTTGAAAAGATCATCGGCGACCGCCTGCAGGGCAAGTCGATCGGTTTCGGCGCGCATGTCGCCGGCCCCGACGAGCGCCGCATGGGCGAAGTGCTGAAGAATATCGAACCCGAGGATCTGCTGAAATTCGGCCTGATCCCTGAATTTGTTGGCCGCCTGCCCGTCATCGCGACGCTCGAGGATCTCGACATCGACGCGCTGGTCAAGATTTTGGGCGAGCCCAAGAATGCGCTGGTGAAGCAGTATCGCAAGCTGTTCGACCTCGAAGAGGTCGTGCTGACCTTCACCGACGACGCGCTGGTCGCGGTCGCCAAAAAGGCGATCGAACGCAAGACCGGCGCGCGCGGGCTGCGCTCGATCGTCGAGGCGATCCTGCTCGACACGATGTTCGACCTGCCCGACCTGACCGACGTGGTCGAGATCGTCGTCGACAAGGATGTCGTCGAGGGCCGCAAAGACCCCGTGCGCGTCTATGCCGACAAGGCGAAAGAGGCCGGCGACGCCGCCTGAGTCGCGGCGCGCGCCGGATCGGCGCGCGCCGACGATGTTGCATTGCAGCAACAGTCATCCGGAAAAACGCACCGCGGCTTGTGGATAAGTCGGCGGGCGCAACGCAAATTCGCGCTTTTTCGTTGCCACGCCCCGCGGCCCGCCGCGCGCGGCTTGCACTGTCACATTTGCTGTCACAATCGTGCCACATGCGGGCTTCAGGGGCGCTCGCAGGTTGAGGCGCGCCCCAAGATCGTGCGCCTGCCGAATGCACACCAAAGGGGACTTTCATGAAACTTCGTTATTCGATCGCCGCTAGCCTGATGGCTATGAGCGTGGCGACCGTCGTCGCCGCGCCTGCGCAGGCGCAGCAGATCACGACCGGCATCCAGGGCCAGGTCAGCGACGACAACGGCGCGCCGGTCAGCGGCGCGACGGTCGTCATCACCGACACCCGCACCGGCGCCGCGCGCACCATCGTCGCCGGTTCGGACGGCCGCTTCACCGCAAGCGGCCTCGTCACCGGCGGACCTTACTCGGTTTCGGCCAATGCCGATGGCTTTGAAGGCCAGTCGCTGAGCGAAATCTATACCACCCTGCAGGGCAACACCGACCTTCGGTTCCAGCTGGCATCGGGCGGCGGCGAGATCGTCGTCACCGGCACCCGCGTCCGCGTGACCCAACTCGCGGTCGGCCCGGGCACCAGCTTCACCACCGAAGTCCTGCAAAGCGCGCCGTCGTTCAACCGCGACATCCGCGACATCATCCGCCTCGATCCGCGCGTCAGCCTCGACCGCGATGACGGCGGCTCGGGCCAGGATCGCGTCTCGTGCCTCGGTGGCAACGACCGCGGCAACGCCTTCACCGTCGACGGCATCAGCCAGGGCGACATCTACGGCCTGAACGACACCGGCTTCTCGTCGCGTTCGTCGACCCCGATCCCCTATGACGCGGTTCGCGAAACGCAGGTCCAGTTCGCCCCGTTCGACGTCGATTACGGCCAGTTCACCGGCTGCGCGATCAACGTCGTCACCAAGTCGGGTACCAACGACTATAAATTCGGCGGCTTCTTCGAATATTCCGACAACGGCATGCGTGGCGATTCACTGCCCGGCATCCCCAAGGTTGCACCGGTCAAGCCCGAGAAGCGCTGGGGCGCCTGGCTCGGCGGCCCGATCATCAAGGATCGCCTGTTCTTCTTCGGCGCCTATGAGCATCAGGAAGCCGGCCAGTCGCAGGACGATGGTCCGACCGGCGCGGGCTACGCCAATCCGCAGACCGGCATCTCGCTCGATCAGTTCAACGCCATCTCGGATGTCCTCAGCGACGTCTATGGCATCGAGACCGGCCCGCTGGTCACCAACCGCCCGTACAAGAACGATCGCTATTTCGGTCGCCTCGACTGGCAGATCAACGACAACCATCGTCTCGAGCTGACCTATCAGCGCCTCGAGGAAGGCTCGACCCGCCCCGACGACCTGTTCACCGGCTCGTCGCCGCAGGCGATCGGCCTGAACACCTTCTATACCAGCGGTACCAAGTCGAACTATTATTCGGGACGCCTCTATTCGCAGTGGACCGACGAATTCTCGACCGAACTGCGCTATTCGCGCTCGGAAGTCCGTGATCGCCAGGATCCGGTCGGCGGCGGCGAAGCCCAATCGGGCAGCCCGATCCCGCGCATCATCGTCGGCATCGACAATGCCACCGGCACCGATGGCACCATTCTTGCCGGACCCGGCAACTCGCGTTCGGCGAACGACCTGCGCACCAACATCGACCAGTATCGCGCCGTTGCGAAGCTGGTGACCGGCGCGCACACGCTGAAGGTCGGGGCCGAACTCAACCGCGCCGACCTGTTCAACCTGTTCGTCCAGAATGCGACGGGCACGCTGGTGTTCCGCAACATCGACGACCTGCGTGCAGGCCTGCTCTCGCCGGGCGTCCGCCCTGCCGGCGCAAACCCGCTCTGCACGACCGCAACGACCTCGACCACCCCGGTCAACGTGGTCAACGGCTGTACCTTCGGGGCGTTCGGCAACTTCTCGGCCACCGGCGACGTCAACGACGCCGCCGCCCAGTTCACGCGCAGCAACTATTCGATCTTCGCGCAGGACGAATGGGAGATCAGCAGCCAGCTCAACGCCGTGCTCGGCGTGCGCATGGACTGGTACGACGGCGGCCGCCCGGCGCTGAACCCCGTGTTCCAGCAGCGGTACGGCATCCCCAACAACACCAGCTTCAGCAACCTGCCGCCGGTAATCATGCCGCGCCTCGCGCTGACCTATGACTTCGACGATTTCGCGGTGTTCGGCCGGCCGAAGCTGACCGGCGGCGTCGGCATCTTCTCGGGCGGCGACCCGGTCGTTTGGTTCGGCAACGCCTTCCAGAACGATGGCCGCGGCTTCGCGACCGGCACGACGGCCGATACGGCGTGCGGCCTCGCGCCGGGCCAGCAGCTCGACGTGGTCGTCAACGGCCAGTTCACCGGCGTCCCGACCTGCTTCCAGTCGTCGGCCTCGGCAAGCGCCGCGCGCGGTCTGGGCGACACCCAGTCGATCAACCCGAACATCAAGATGCCGACGGTGCTGCGCGCCAACATCGGCTTCACGTCGGAACTGAACCTTGCCCCCTCGGGCTTCTTCAGCGGCTGGAACCTGACGCTCGACTATATCTACAGCAAGTATCGCAATCCGTTCACCATCGTCGACCTGTCGCAGACGGTTAACCCGGCGCTCGGTATCAACGGCTACACGATCGACGGTCGCCCGCTCTATCGCGCGATTGACCCGAACGTCGCGGGCTGTACCGCGAAGCTCGTTGGCCTGAACCCGGGCCCCGTATATCAGAACGTCAACGCAGTCTGCTTCAACACCAGCCGCGACGACGAACTGATGCTGACCAACGCGGGCAGTTTCCGCAGCCATATCGCGTCGTTCATCCTGCAGAAGACCTTCGACGGCGGGCTGTTCACCGAGAACGGCAGTGTCGATTTCAACTTCGGCTACAGCTACACCGACTCGCAGGATCGGCGGAACATGTACAACTCGACGGCCGGGTCGAACTATGACCTGACCGCCGCGTTCGACCGCCAGAACCCCGCCGCATCGCGTGGCTTTTTCAACAGCAAGCACAATATCTCGACGCGCCTCGCGTTCCGCGAAGAATTCTTCGACGATCTGTCGACGCGCTTCGCGATCAGCTTCGTTGCGCGTTCGGGCCGTCCGTACAGCCTGACCTTCGGCGGCAGCGGTCTGTTCAACGACGCGGACTCGGGTTCTAACAACTCGCTGATCTATCTGCCGACGGGGATCAACGATCCGAACATCGCGCCGCAGGTCAGCAGCCCGACCGGAGCCTATGTCAGCGGATCGCGCAACTCGGCGGTTCAGGAACTGGTCGACCTTGCGAGCGGGCTCGGCTGCGCGAAGAAGTATCTCGGCAAGACGATCTCGCGGAACACTTGTTCGAACGACTGGTATTTCGACATGGACCTGTCCTTCTCGCAGGAAATCCCCGGTCCGGGTCGCCTGTTCGGCAAGAACGACAAGCTGAAGCTCTACGCCACGATGGACAACTTCCTGAACTTCCTCGACAACGGCTGGAACGTCCAGCATCGCCGGAACTTCTCGGGTCTGCAGGACATCGCCACGGTCAGCAGCATCGACTCGCAGGGCCGTTACGTTATCACCGGCGCCAACGGGGCGGCGGATTTCGCGGCCGACAACGGCATCAACGTGTCGTCGTCGGTGTGGCGCCTGAAGGTTGGCGTGTCGTACGAATTCTAATCGTACGACAAAAGGGGAAAAGATCGGGGCGCGGGAGGAAACTCCCGCGCCCTTTTCTTTGGGTGCTTTGCGGTGGGGAGAGGCCGATCGGCCATTTCCGTTCCCCGGCGAAGGCCGGGGCCCAGAGCGGTGGAAAGGCGGCGTTGCATTATCACGCCCTGGACCCCGGCCTTCGCCGGGGAACGGGTCGGATAGGTCCGCCCTCGCCCGCTACGGCTCGCTCAGGCGCCGGCGAGGCGGCGGGCGGTGTCCTGGACGAGCGCGATCATGTTGGGGACGCCCTGGGTGCGGTTCGACGACAGCTGGCGCGTCAGGTCGAAGGGGGCGAGCGCGGCGGTGACGTCCATCGCGGCGACCTCGCTCGCCGGCCGGTCCTGCACCGCGGCAAGGACAAGCGCGACGATACCCTTGGTGATCGCGGCATTGCTGTCGGCAAGGAAGTGGAGGCGGCCGTCGTCAGAGGGCACGGGGTAGACCCAGACGCTTGCCGAGCAGCCGCGCACCAGCGTGGCGTCGGTCTTGAGCGCATCGGGCATCGCCTCGAGGGTGCGGCCGAGGTCGATCAGCAGGCGATAGCGATCGTCGCCGTCGAGAAAGTCATATTCTTCGAAAATATCGTCGAGGCTGCGCATGGCGGCGGCCCTGACAGATTTGGGGAGGTCTGGGAAGGGTGCTTCCCGTCGCCCCCGCGAAGGCGGGGGCCGCAATCGGGCTTGCGCTACCTCTCCACCGGCCGTGTCGGGAGGCACGTGACTCCCGGCACCCTTCGCGGGGGCGACGGATCGTTAGAGATCCACGCCCGCGGCGATCGCTTCCAATTTGCGCAGCCGTTCCTTGAGGTCGGCGATCTCGATCCGCGATCCGGCGTGCGGGACATGCGCGTCCTGCGCCATCGGAGCGTGGCCGGCGGCGAGTTCCTCGCGCTTGAGCTGGATCCAGTCGCGCCAGCCGCGCAGCGCCACGATGCTGACGATGGTCAGGGCGGTGAGCGCAACCGCCGCAGCGGTGAGGTCGGGGGTGATGAAGGCCATGAGCTTGGCTCCTTTATCGGCGATCGGTGTTCTGGCGATCAGATTTGCGAGCGGTCGCGCAGCCGTTCGATTTCCTCGTCGAGGGTGGCGGCGCGATTGTTGTCGGTGGCGATGCGTTCGAGCACCTGGATGCGGTCCTTGAGGGTGCGAATCTCGGCCTGCAGCGCCTTGGTCTCGGCATCGTCCTTGGCGGGCGCGCCGACGAAATATTCATTGCCCCGGTTGTCGCGGCGGATGCCGTGCTTGGCGCGAATGATGCTGCCGATCGTCACGATGAGGACGATGCCGATAACCATTTCAAAGGGGTTCATGGGGGGATCCTTTCGAATATTTTTTAGTTGAGCGGCGCGTCGCGCAGCTTTTCGATTTCGTCCGAGACATCGACGCCCTTGTCGGTGACGATGCGCTCGAGGACGCGAACCCGCTGTTCCAGCCGTTCGGTGTGCGCGGCATATTGCGCCGCCTTTTCAGCCGTCTCGCTGGTGATCGCCTGGAGCTGGCGTTCCTTGAACTTCAGGTGGCGCTCATAGGCGGCAAAACCGATCCCGAAGATCACCGGCAGCCCGACGACGATGAAGAAGAAACCCAGGACAAATCCGCCGCTCATCGTTCAACTCCTCAATTCGCGGGGCGCCGCAGCGCCTCGATCTCGCTCGCCAGCCGGCCGCTCTCGTCGGTGACGATGCGCTCGATCACCGCGAGCCGGTCCTTGACCGAACCCAGTTCGGCGCGGAGTTGGGCATTTTCCTGGCTGACCAGTTTGATGCGTTCCATCGCCTCGTCGCCGGTCTTGGGATAGACCGCCTTGCCCCAGCTATTCTCGAGCGGATACCCGTTCTTGACGCGGAGCCAGGTGGTGAAGACCCAGCCGCCGACCGTCGTGATGCCGATGATGGCGGCGACGGGGGCGATGGCGTTGAGTACATCGAGATTCATGATTTTTCCCCTCAGCGCAGCCGGTCGATCTGATCGGCGAGTTGCGCCGACTGACCATTGGTTTCGGTTGCGATCCGTTCGAGGACCGAGATCCGGTCTTCGAGCCGGACGATCTTCTCGGCGAGCTTGGCATTGTCGCCTTCGAGCAGCGCGATTTTTCGATCAGCGTCGGGGTCGGTTCGATGAACCGTGCCACCCCATTCATTTTCAACCGGATAGCCGTGCTTGGCGCGGGTCCAGGTGGTGAACATCCAGCCGCCGATCGACAAGGCGATGATGGCGAGGACGAAACCGGTACCACCGAAATTCATCTGTCTTCTCCCTGTTGCCGACAATCGCGCTCAGCGCAGGCTGTCGATCTCGTCGGCGAGCCGACGGTTGTGGCTGGTGTAGTAGAGTTCGATGTCGGCGAGCCGGCGATCGATGTCGCGGAAGCGCGAGCGGATGTCGCGGGTCGACGCGGTCGGGTTCGAGCGCACGCCCTGCCAGAACTTCGCTTCCTCGTTCGAGCCATAGAGCGCGAAGGGTTTCGGCGTGCCCATCCAGGCGACCATCCAGTAGGCGATCAGCGTCCAGGGGAAGCCGCCCATCAGGGTGAGGAGGACGGCACCGACGCGGACCCAGAGCACATCGACCCCGCTGTAGTCGGCGATCCCCGAACACACACCGCTCCATTTGGCGTTCTGCTTGTCGAGGTAGAATTTGGTGCGGCTGGCAGACATCTCAGTTCCTCCTGGTCGGGTTTTCGAGTTGCGCCAGATCTTCATCGCTGCGAACCGCGGGGCGGAAATCGGGATGGTCGGCGCTGATGATGCGTTCGACGGTGTGGAGCCGGTTTTCGAGCCGGCGGGCGGTGTCGTAGAGTTCGTCGAGCAGCTGCTCATCTTCTCCGGTCAGCGTCTTGGCCTGTTTCCACTTGGTCACATAGTGGAGGATGAGCCAGGGCAGACCGAGGAAGAGAGTGCCGATGACGATCGGGACGATAATCACTTCTTCCATCGGTCCGGCTCCTTAGTTCTTGCTGGCCTGGGCCGCCTTGAGCGCGGCGAGCTCGTCGGCGACCTTGTCGGCGGCCTGGAGTTCGGCGATCTCTTCGTCGAGCGACTTCTTGTAACCCAGACCCAGCGCATCGGCACGGCCTTCGGCCTCGTCGACGCGGCGTTCGAGGATTTCGAAGCGCGAGAAGGCGTCTTCGACCCGGTCGCCGTTGGTCATCTCGCGCAGCTTGTAGCGATTCTCGGCGCTTTCGAGGCGGGTCGAGACGTTCGACTGGCGCGCACGCGCTTCGCTGAGCTTCTTCTGCAGCTTGGCGATGTCGTTCTCATAACCCTTGAGCGCGTCGTCGAGCACCGAAATTTCGCTCTTCAGCCGCTCGGCCATGTCGCCGGCCTTCTGCTTTTCGACGAGCGCGGCGGTGGCGAGGTCTTCGCGGTCCTTCGACAGCGCGAGTTCGGCCTTTTCCTTCCAGCTGTCCTGCAGGCTTTCGAGCTTGGTGATGTGGCGGCGCATTTCCTTTTGGTCCGCGATGGTGCGGGCGGCGGAGGCGCGGACTTCGACGAGCGTCTCGTTCATCTCGAAGATGATCTGGCGGATCATCTTTTCGGGATCCTCCGCGCGGTCGAGCAGGTCGGTGACGTTGGCGGCGATGATGTCGCGGGTGCGTGAAAAAATACCCATGTGACTAAACTCCTGATCGAAACGTCTTGCGTGTTTAAAAATGCTGGTGCCGGGGCGGGGCAAGGGGGGAGAGTGCCCCGGCACCAGTGCCGGTCAAGCCATCTGGCTGACCGCCGGGGTTGCTGCAGCGGCCGCGATCGCCATCCCGCCCGGGGAAGCGGCGATGCCGAAGGCGACTTGGGGCTGGTCGATCACGCCGACGAGGATCGCCAGAGCGCCGAGCGCGCTGAGCGCGAAGGTGGCGGTTTGGGCAAAAATCGGCTTCATGATCGTCAGTCCCTTTTTCGCTGCACCGGTGCGAGTTGCGCCGGTTCGTATGATGTAATGCAGAGAGCGTGCCAATTGCGGCGAAGGGCGCAAAACAGCCCAACTTCACACTGAAATGCCCTTTCGCGCCGATTTGACTTGCCAATCAGCGGGAAATTTTGCCAATCATTGGGAATGGAACGCGAAAGCCAATTCATCGGCCAGTCGGCGGCCTTTCAGGACTCGGTCGAGCGCGCCAGCCTCGCCGCGTCGCTCGACCGCCCGGTGCTGGTGATCGGCGAGCGCGGTACCGGCAAGGAACTGATCGCCGAACGCCTCCACCGCCTGTCGACGCGGTGGGACAAGCCCTATGTCATCATGAACTGCGCCGCGATGCCCGAGACGCTGATCGAATCGGAGTTGTTCGGGCACGAGGCGGGCGCCTTCACCGGTGCGACGCGCACCCGCGCCGGACGCTTCGAGGAAGCCGACGGCGGCACGCTGTTTCTCGACGAACTCGCCACCCTGTCGATGGGGGCGCAGGAACGGTTGCTGCGCGCGGTCGAATATGGCGAGGTGACGCGTGTCGGATCGTCGCGCCCGCTGCGTGTCGATGTGCGCATCGTCGCGGCGACCAACGAACATCTGCCGGCACTGGTCGACGACAATCGGTTCCGCGCCGATTTGCTCGACCGGCTGTCGTTCGAGGTGATCACCCTGCCCCCGCTACGCGCGCGCGAAGGCGATATCGAGGTGCTCGCGACCTATTTCGGCCAGCGCATGGCGGCGGTACTCGGCTGGGACGAATGGCCGGGCTTCGGTCCGCGCGCGCTCGCGGCGATGGAGGGGCACGACTGGCCGGGCAATGTCCGCGAGCTGCGCAACGTGATCGAGCGCGCCATCTATCGCTGGGCGGACCCCGAAAAGCCGGTCGACGCCTTGAGCTTCGATCCCTTCGCGAGCCCCTGGCAGCCGGCGGTGCGCAAGGTCGCGGCGAAAGCCGAATCATCGACGGCGCTATCGGACACGGCGCCCGCGCCCGTCGCGCCGCCGTCGGGCACGGTCAGCGATTTGCGCGCGGCGGTCGACGCCTATGAAAAGCAGATATTGTCCGACACGATGGCGCGCTGCCGCTTCAACCAGAAGATCGCCGCCGAGGCGCTGGGGCTGAGTTACGACCAGATCCGCCATGCGCTGAAGAAGCATGGGTTGAATTGAGGACCGATCCTCCTTGTCGCGCAGCGATGGGGAGGATTGTTCGCCTATTCCCCCGGCAGCTGTGCGTTCAGCGCCTCGATCACCGCATCCTGCGCCGACACCTGCTCCGACAACCGGTCGCGCAGGGCATAGATGTCGGGCAGGCCGTCGATCGCCTCGTCGACGCTGCGCTCGATATAAAGGCGTTCGATGTCGGCGAGCGCGCCGGTGATCGGCGCGCGCGCAGCGGTGAGGCGCGAGATCGCCTGTTCGGCAACGACCCAGCGCTCGCTCGCCACCTCGGCCCCCGCGGCGGCATTGACCAGCCGAGCCGTGGCATCGCGTTCGGCGGCGAAGGCCTGCTGTCCGGCGGCGCCATCCGATTCCCAGCGCGCGAGGCGGCCGGCGAGATCGGCGGGCAAGGGACCCGGCGGCGGCACCACGACAGGGGTCGGCGCGACGTTGAGCCGTCCCTCGACCGCGCGCTTGGCGAGCGACGGGGCGGCGGGCGCCTGCGCCGCCGCGCAGGCCGACAAGGCCAGCGGCGCCGCGGCGATCGAGAGCAAAAGAAGGAAGCGCTTCATCGCCGCCCCTGATATGGGGGCGGGCGCCGGGCGGCAAGGGGCGAATCGGGGCTGAGCGCCGCAACCCTGCCCCGCCTTGCCAAAAACCGCAAAAACGACGGTAATATGCGGTTGACAGCTCGGGCTTGGCTCGTTAGTGGGCCTGACTTTCCCGCATGCCGGAAAAATCGCCTGCCTTGGCAGGGGACTGGTGCGCGGGTGATTTAGTTTTTTGATTGGATGGAAGACCATGTTCGCAATCGTGCGCACGGGCGGCAAGCAGTATCGCGTCGCCGCCGGAGACAAAATCGCCGTCGAGAAGATCGCCGGTGAAGCTGGCGACACCGTGTCGCTCGGCGACATCCTGCTGGCCGGTGACGGCGGCGAAGTGAAGAGCGCCGACGGCCTCGTCGTTTCGGCCGAGATCATCGCCCAGACGCGCGGCGAAAAGGTCATCGTCTTCAAGAAGCGCCGCCGGCACAACTACCGTCGCCGCAACGGCCACCGTCAGTCGCTGACGCTGCTGCGCATCCTCGCCGTCGGCGAAGCCAAGAAGGCCGCGCCGAAGAAGGAAGCCGCTCCGAAGGAAGAGGCTGCTCCCGCGAAGGACGCCGCGCCCAAGAAGGCTGCTGCCCCGAAGGCCGAAGCCGCTGCCGAAGCGCCCGCCAAGAAGCCCGCTGCCAAGAAGGCAGCCCCCAAGAAGGACGCCTGAGCGCGGCAACGCGGCTCGGCCTCTCGAACGAACTAAGGAGCATCAGTCATGGCACATAAAAAAGCAGGCGGTTCATCGCGCAACGGTCGCGACTCAGCCGGCCGCCGCCTTGGCGTGAAGAAGTTCGGCGGTCAGGAAGTGATCGGCGGCAACATCATCGTGCGTCAGCGCGGTACCCGCGTCTATCCGGGCGTCAACGTCGGCATGGGCAAGGATCACACCCTGTTCGCGACCGCCGAAGGCCATGTCCGATTCCATGATGGCAAGCTTGGCCGCAAATATGTGTCGGTCGACGCCATGGCGGAAGCTGCCGAATAAGGACGATCTTCCAGGGTCGTCCACCAAGGGATGACCCGGAACGGTCCTTTCCGCGCCAGCGGAAACAAAGTTCGAAAAGAGGGAGACGGGTCGCCCCCGGTCTCCCTTTTTTCTTGCCCGTTTTCCGGCGCATGGCGCCACCATCGGCGAACGGGCGCGAAAATCGGGCCGATCATCTCCCTCTTCATCGCCTGTCGTCAAAGCGTCACCATCTGGCGCCAGGGCGACAGGCAAATGGGAGTGAAGACGATGTTCGCAAGAACCGAAAGATTATTGCTGCGGCCCGGCTGGCAGGAAGATGCCCCGGCGCTCGCCAAGGCGATCGGCGAGGAAGGCGTGGTCCGCAACCTCGCCACCGCGCCCTGGCCGTACCGCGAGGAACAGGCGATGGAATTCCTCGCCAAGCCGATCAACCCTGCCGAGCCGCGTTTCCTGATCTTCAACCGCACGGGCGGGTCGCCGCGCCTCGTCGGCGGCTGCGGCATTTCGCCCGCGCCAGACGGCACGCTGGAAATGGGTTACTGGATCGCCCGCCCCTATTGGGGGCTGGGTTTCGCAACCGAGGCGGGGCGCCAGTTGATCCGCATCGCGCGCGCGATGAACCTGCCCCGGCTGACCGCCGGCCACTTCACCGACAATCCGGCGTCGGGCGCGGTGCTGCGCAAGCTCGGCTTCCGGCCGACCGGCCAGATCGCCCAGCGCTATAGCCTCGCGCGCGGCGGCGAAGCCGCGTGTGCGCTGTTCGAGGAAGGGGACGGCGACAGCGATGGCGCCGTCACCCCGATGCGAAGCCGCATCGGGGTGGACGAGGACTTTCGTCAGGAACTGCGCCTGATGGCGGCGTGAGCCTTGAGCCCCTCCCCTGAAGGGGAGAGGGCTTGAGCTTTAGCCCCTGAGCTTGCCGGCCATGCCGATGATGTCGTCGAGCGGGTTGCCGTCGCCATCGAGGTCGAGCAGGCTGCCAAGCCCGCCCAACGCGCCGCCGCTGCTACCCGAGGCAGGCGCCGCGCCACCACCCAATGCGCCACCCAGCACATTGCCGAGCATGCCGCCCAAACCGCCCGTCAGCCCGCCGCCGCCTTCGTTGCCGCCCTGCTTCGCCATATAACCCGCAACGAGCATCGCGAGGATCGGCAGCATCTTTTTGAGCGTGCCGGCGTCGATTCCGGTCTTCGCCGCCGCGTCGCCCGCGACCGAGCGGCTGACATCCTTCGACCCGAAGATCTGGCCGAGCACGTCATTGCCCTGTTCGACCGGGGTCGCCTGCGGCGCGAGTACCGCGTCGAGCAGGCCTCCGCCGCCGAGACCGGCGAGCAGCCCGCCGAGGCCTTCGATCCCGCCGCCGCCCTGCGCCTGTTTCTTGAAACCGCCGAGGATCGCCGGGAGCAGCGCCTCCGCGCCCTGTTTCGCGAGTCCGGGCGGGACGCCCAATTCCTTCGCCATCGATTCGATGCCGCCGGCCTGGGCGAGGATATCGGTCAGATTCATGGTTTTATGCTCCCATAGCGGCGCGGGATCGAACTGCCCGCCCGCGCATTATCATAGCAGCGCGCGGGCGGAGGACGAGCCGTTCATTCGGCTGTCATTTCGCTGTGGCCAAGCTTAACCTGCGGCCGTGCGACTCCGCCCCCGGGGTCCGCATCGCCGCCACAAGTGGGAGCATCATCATGGGTATTTTCAGTTCGATCAAAGACGCGATTTTCGGCAAGAAGGCGGAGGCCGCCGTGCCTGCTCCCCCCGTCGCCGCAACCACCAGCGCCCCCGCCGCGCCGCAGCCCGTCCCAGCCGCCCCCGTGGCGATCAGCGACGTCGATGTCGTCGCGATCCTGACCGCACAGGCCGCCAACGCCGGACAGGATCTCAACTGGCGCACCTCGATCGTCGATTTGATGAAGCTGCTCGACCTCGACCCGAGCCTGGCCAACCGCAAGGAACTGGCGACCGAGCTTGGCTATACCGGCGCGCTCGACGGCAGCGCCGAAATGAACATCTGGCTGATCAAGGCGGTCATGCGCGAACTCGCCGCGAACGGCGGCACCGTGCCCGCCGACCTCACCGACTGACAAACGCACCATAGTTTTCGACGGGGGTCGGGCGAGCCAACGGCTTTCCCGACCCCTTTTCGTTGACCCCCGCGCGGCGCCGCCTAGACAGGTTTCAGAAGAAACAAAGTCGCAGGGAGCCGCCAAGTGCACGACAGTCTTTCCACCCCCGTCAGCCGCCGCCACACGCTCGCCGCGCTCGGTGCCGGCACCGCGAGCTTCGCCGTTGCCGGTTCCGCCGTCGCTGAAACGATCATCACCGGCCCGCGCCCGAGCGCGGCGGACGCGCTGCTGACCTCGATCGCGGACAATCTGCTCGCGCAGTCGCCCGAGAGCGCGACCTCGCTCGGCATCGACACCGGCGCGCGCGCCGCCGAACGCGGCAAGCTCGGCGATCGCTCGCCGACGGGGGTGAAGGCGCTCACCGAGACACTGAAGGCCGACCTCGCGCGTGTCCGCGCTTTCGACAAGGCGGGCCTCGACCATAAGACACGCACCAGCCTGGCGGTTGTCGACAGCGCGTACAGCGTCGCGCTCGACGGCTTTGCCCTGCCCTATGGCGACGTCGCGGTCGGCGGCTGGCGCAACACCCCCTATGTCGTGATCCAGAATGTCGGTGCCTATCTCGACGTTCCCAAATTCCTCGACAGCGATCATCCGGTGAAGAGCGCTGGCGACGCCGAAGCCTATCTGTCACGGCTCAATGCTTTTCCCGGCGTGCTCGATGGCGAGACCGAGCGGCTGAAATCGGCTGGCGGCCAGGGCATGATTGCCCCCGCCTTCCTGATCGACAAGGCGGTCAAGCAGATGGAAGCGAGCCTTGCCGATGCCAAGGCGGGCGGCGGCATGGTCGACAGCCTCGCCACGCGGACGAAGGCGGCGGGGATCGCCGGCGACTGGGGCCAGCGCGCGGGGGCGATCGTCACGGGGCCAGTCGCCGCGGCGCTCGAACGCCAGCTGGCCGAGATGAAGGCGCAGCGCCCGAAAGCGACGATGGATGCCGGTATGTGGGCGCGGCCGGGCGGCGACGAATGGTATGCCTGGGGCCTGCGCGCCAGCACCACGACGCGGATGACCCCCGACGAGGTTCACGCGATGGGCCGCGACGAGCTCGCCACGCTGCACGGTCAGATGGACCCGATCCTGCGCAAGATCGGCTATACGCAAGGCTCGGTCGGCGACCGCATGAACGCGCTCGCCAAGGACCCCAAATATAAATTCCCCGACAATGACGCGGGCCGCGCCGAGATCGTCGCCTATATCCAGACCTGGCTCGGCAAGATCCGCGCCGAGCTGCCGCGCGCCTTCCGCACGCTGGTGAAGGGCAATGTCGAGGTCAAGCGCCTGCCGCTCGCCGAGGAGCCGGGGGCACCGGCAGCCTATGGCGGCGCGGGATCGATCGACGGCACGATCCCGGGGAAATTCTGGATCAACCTGCGCACCACCGAGTTGCACAGCAAATATTCGCTGCCCGACCTCGCGATGCACGAAGCGATCCCCGGCCACGCCTGGCAGGGCGAATATGCCAACCAGATGCCGCTGATCCGCACGATGCTGGCGTTCAACGCCTATAGCGAAGGCTGGGCGCTCTACGCCGAACAGCTCGCCGACGAACTCGGCCTCTACTACGATTTCGAGGTCGGGCGGCTCGGCTATCTCCAGTCGCTCGCCTTCCGCGCCTGCCGCCTCGTCGTCGATACCGGGCTGCACGCCAAGCGCTGGACACGCGAGCAGGGGGTCGAGTTTTTCGTCAAGGAGAATGGCTCGAACCCGCTCGAAGTATCGAGCGAGGTCGATCGCTATTGCAGCTGGGCCGGGCAGGCTTGCGGCTACAAGGTCGGGCATAGCGAGATCGTGCGCCAGCGCGGGCTGGCGCAAAAGGCGCTCGGTGCGAAATACGATCTGCGCGATTTCGACGATGTCGTGGTCAAAGGCGGCAATGTGCCGCTCGACGTGCTGGCGCAGAATGTCGCGGAATATGTGGCGGGGGCGAAAGGCTGATGCGCCGGACGGCCGCCGCCCTGGCGGCGCTACTGCTGGCGGGCGCGGCACAGGCCGCCGATGCCCCGCCGCCGCGGGTCGCGATTATCACATCGGACGTCGAGCGCTTTTTCGCGCTTTACGACGATCCCGCGATCGCCGGGCAGCCCGATCTGCTTGCGGCCCGCTACCTTGCCGAGCCGACGCCGGGGTTCGCCGAGTTTATGACGCTGCGCCGGATCACCCCCGAGCGGCTGGCGACGGCGTTGCGCGACAAGCGACAGGTCTTTGACGACGCGCGCGGCTGCGCGGCGAAGCTCGGCGGCGTCCGCCCGCGCCTCATCGCCGCAACCGACAGGCTCGCCGCGCTTTATCCGCAAGCGAAGTTTCCGCCGATCACCATCGCGATCGGCCGCGCATCGACCGCCGGGACCGCGAACGCCAACGGCCTCTACATCGGGCTGGAAGCCCTGTGTGCCGCAACATTCATCGAAGCCGACGACGAAGACCGCTTTGTCCACGTCATTGCGCATGAATATGTCCATGCGCAGCAACCTCTTGCGCAAGTCGAGGACCCCGAAGAAAAGGTGTTGCGGGCAGCGCTGGGCGAAGGGGTCGCCGAATTCGTCGGCGAGCTGATGTCCGGTTCGGTCGGCTATCCGCTGCTTCACCAATGGGCCAAGGGGCGCGAGAAGGCATTGGAGACCGCCTTCCTTGCCGAGAAGGACGAGAAAGCCATCGGGTCGCGCTGGCTCTATAACAAGCAAGGCAGCGATGGCTGGCCCGGCGACCTTGGCTATTGGGTCGGTTATCGAATCGTCAAAAGCTATTACAACCGCGCGCCCGACAAAGCGGCGGCGCTGCGCGAGATCATCGAGATGAAGGACCCGGCCGCCTTTCTCGCGGCGAGCGGCTGGACGCCGGGGATAGCCCTCTAACCCCGGCGCGCACCCTTATTTCTTCCCGAACAGCGATCCCGCGATGCCGCCGAGGTCGTTGAGCGGGTTACCGTCGCCATCGCGGTCGAGCGCGCCGAGGATGCCCGAAGCGCCGTCCTGCTGGAGCATCGTCGCGAAACGGCCGAGCGAACCTTCACCGCCGATATGGCCGACGATTTCCTGCAGTTTTTCGAGCGGCAAGCCGGTTGCTGCAGCGGCACCTTCGGCGGTGTCGCCCTGCATCGGGTGCTGCTTGGCGAGCGCCGCGATCGCCGATTCGACATGCTCAGGGGACAGGCCGACCTTTGCCGCAAGGTTGATCACCGTGTCGTTGCCCGAAATCTGGCCGAGAATATTGTCCAAGATGCTCATGTCTTACGCTCCTTTGGCGAGAAACCGGCGCGATGCTATCACGCCGCAGGCAGCGGCGCGAGGTCCGGTGGCACAAATCCCCGCCGCGCGGCCACCGAAAAGAGCAGGTCGCGGCTGTAGAAGCGCAGCGGCCAGTCGCGCGCGCCCATCGGCGAAAGCAGCAGCGCGTTGACGCGCGCCGTCAGTCCCGTCTCCGCCGTCTCCGACAGGAACAGCCGTGCCCCCGCGACATAGGCGCGGGTGATGCTGTCGTGATAGCCCTGCGTGTCGTCGTTGACGCCGCCGACGCTGGTGTTGAAGCGGCGGATGATGCCGGCGATCTCGGCGTCGATGTCGATGTCGGGGCGTTCGGTCAGCAGCCACAGGCAGGCGCCCAGATGCGCCTCGTGCGTCCAGGCGGTGCGCGGCAGCGCGCAGGCGAGCAGCCCCTCGCCGAGCGCGTGTATGTCTTCGTCGCGCACGAAAAGGCGCGGCTTATAGTCGGTGGTCATCGGTCCGGTCCTTCCGGGTGAATGAGCACCCGGAAGTTTCCGGGTCAATTATGCTGCGACAGCCGCCTGCGGTGCGGCCTGACGGACGCCTTCGTCGACATGCTCGGCAAATTGGGCGAAATTGTCGATGAACTGGCCGACGAGCGTTTGCGCCGTGCGGTCATAGGCCGCCTTGTCGCTCCACGCCTCGCGCGGATCGAGCAGACCCGAATCGACGCCCGGAACCGCAACCGGAACCATGAAGCCGAAATTGGGGTCCTTGCGGAATTCGACATCGTTCAGGCTGCCGTCGAGCGCGGCGTTGAGCAGCGCGCGGGTCGCCTTGATCGGCATGCGCTTGATGCCGTCCATCGTCGCCATGCCACCGGTCCAGCCGGTGTTGACGAGCCAGCACTGAACGCCGCCCTTGGCGATGCGTTCCTTGAGCAGATTGCCGTAAACCGACGGGTGGCGTGGCATGAAGGGCGCGCCGAAGCAGGTCGAGAAGGTCGCCTCGGGCTCGGTCACGCCGATTTCGGTGCCGGCGACGCGCGCGGTGTAGCCCGAGAGGAAGTGATACATCGCCTGGTCGGGGGTCAGTTTCGCGATCGGGGGCAACACGCCATAAGCGTCGGCGGTCAGCATGATGACCGTCTGCGGCACCGGACCCATGTTCTTTTCCGAGGTGTTCGGAATGAAATCGATCGGGTAGCTGCCGCGGCTGTTTTCGGCGAGGGTCGCATCGTCGAAGTCGAGTTCACGCGTCGCGGGGTCCATCACGACATTTTCGAGCACCGTGCCGAAGCGCTTGGTGGTCGCGAAAATCTCGGGCTCGGCCTCGGGCGAGAGGCGGATCATCTTGGCGTAGCAGCCGCCCTCGAAGTTGAAGACCGCCGTGTCCGACCAGCCATGCTCGTCGTCGCCGATCAGCGTGCGCGAAGCGTCGGCCGACAGCGTCGTCTTGCCGGTACCGCTGAGGCCGAAGAAGACCGCGGTGTCGCCGTTCGGACCGATGTTCGCCGAACAATGCATCGGCATCACGCCCTTCACCGGGAGCAGATAGTTGAGGATGCCGAACACCGACTTCTTCATCTCGCCGGCGTACGCCGTGCCGCCGATCAGCACGAGCTTTTCGGAGAAATTGACCGCGACGACGGTTTCGGTGCGCGTGCCATGCTTCGCCGGATCGGCGCGGAAGCTCGGCAGGTCGATGATCGTATATTCGCTCGCGAAGGCCGCCAGTTCGTCGGCGGTCGGGCGGACGAGCAGGGTGCGGATGAACTGGCTGTGCCAGGCGAATTCGGTGACGACCTGGACCGCGACGCGATGTTCGGGCTGCGAACCGCCGAACAGCTGCTGGCGGAACAGGCGGGGACGATCGGCAAGATGCGCGAAGAAATCGGCCTTGAGCGCCGCGAAATGATCGGGGGTCATCGGCACATTGGTCTTGCCCCACCAGATGGTGTCGCGCGTTTCGTCGTCCTGGACGATGAACTTGTCCTTGGCGCTGCGCCCGGTGTGCTTGCCGGTGGCGACGACCAGCGGGCCGTCCTTGGCGAGCAGGCCTTCGCCATGACGGATGGCATCCTCGATCAGCGCCGACGTGCCCCAGTTTTCGGCAACCGCGGCCTGCGTTTCAACGGCGCCATTGCCGATGATGATCTTCGTCATGTTCTTGCCTTTCCCAACCGCGCCGCAGCCCCACTGCATAGGTATGCAAGGCCTGCCGAGCATAAGGGGAGGCCCGCATTTTCATGGGTGCCGACGTGACGCCGATTCCGTAAATTCCCGGCCGCGTTAGCGAGGATGAAGGATGAGGTCAAAAGATTAAAGCTGGGTATCGGCGGCGGCGCCATGCCGGTGCCGTTACGGAACCCGAGCGCCGCCGCCGCGGTTGTGGCGAGGCCACGGATCGGCTAGTTGCCGGGACGCCCGCCCATATGGAAAGAGCATGACGGCAACCATCGCGCTGGTCGACGACGACCGCAACATCCTGCAATCCCTGTCGATCGCGCTGCAGGCCGAGGGTTTTGTCACGCGCGTCTATTCGGACGGCGAGGCGGCGCTGAAGCCGCTGATCGACAATCCACCCGACCTCGCCGTCTTCGACGTCAAGATGCCGCGCATGGACGGACTCGAACTGCTGCGCCGGCTGCGCGAAAAGAGCCAGCTGCCCGTCATCTTCCTGACCAGCAAGGACGACGAGATCGACGAGGCGCTCGGCCTCGCGATGGGCGCCGACGACTATATCGCCAAGCCCTTCTCGCAGCGGCTGGTGATTGCGCGCATCCGCGCCATCCTGCGCCGCGTCGAGCTCAACAAGAACGCGCCGGGCGACGAGGACGAGCCCGTCGCCGACCCGATCACCCGCGGCCGCCTGCGCATGGACCCGGCGCGCCACAAGGTCGAATGGGACGGCAAGGACGTGACGCTGACCGTCACCGAATTTTTGATCCTCGAAACGCTGGCGGCCCGCCCCGGCATCGTGCGCAGCCGCAACCAGTTGATGGACGCCGCCTATCAGGACGATGTCTATATCGATGACCGCACGATCGACAGCCACATCAAAAGGCTGCGGCGCAAGTTCCGCGAGGTCGACCCCGAGTTCGACGCGATCGCGACGCTTTACGGCGCGGGATACCGGTTTGCCGACGAAAGCTGATCCCGCGCGCGACGCCGAGGACCAGCCGCTCGTCTGGTCGGCGCGCTGGTCGCTGACGACGCGCATCCTGGCGGTCAATATCGTCGCGATCGCGCTACTCGCGGGCGGCTTCTTCTATCTCGACACCTATCGCAGCCGGCTGGTCGATACGCGAATCGAGGTGATGAAGGAGCAGCTCGCGATGCTCGACGAGGCGCTGGAGGCGGCACGCCCCGACCAGCGCCGGCACCTGATCGACGAATTCACGCGTGCGACCGAATCGCGGCTGCGCTTCTATGCGCGCGGCGGCGACCGGCTCGACGACAGTTTTGATCATGGTCCGCCGACCTATACGCTGCGCGATCCCGACCTGCAGCCGTGGAAACGCGACGCCGCGCGCGCGATGGACCGCGGCATCGACTGGATCGTCGGTGCACCCAATTATCCCGATTTCGAAGAACCCGCGACCGACCGTGGCCCATCCTGGCCCGAGGTCACGGAGACGATGCGGAGCGGCCAGGCCACCACCCGCTTCCGCTACGCCCCCGAACGCACGCCCTTGCTCAGCGCGACGCGGATCGTCGACCTCGACACCCCGCAGGTCATGCTGATGACATTGAACGCGCGCGACATCACGCGCACCGTGCGCGCCGAACGTTTCCGGCTCGCGGTCGTGGTCGCGCTGGTGCTGATGACCTCGATCCTGCTCTCGCTCTTCCTCGCGCGCACGATCGTCCGTCCGCTGCGCAAGCTCGCGCGCGCCGCCGTGCGCGTTCGCCTGGGCCGCGCGCGCGAGGTCGTGGTGCCGCGCCTGCCGAGCCGCCGCGACGAGATCGGGACGCTGGCGCGCGCGCTGAGCGACATGACGCAGGCGCTGCGCGAACGCATCGACGCCGGCGAGCATTTCGCCGCCGATGTGACGCACGAGCTGAAGAACCCGATCGCCTCGGTACGCTCGGCAGTCGAGGGGCTGCGGCGCGTCCAGACCGACGAGCAACGCGCCCAGCTTCTGGCAATCGCCGACGAGGATGTCCGGCGGCTCGACCGGCTGGTCACCGACATCAGCGACGCGAGCCGCATCGACGCGCAATTGTCGCGCACCAATTTCGAGCCGATCGACCTGGGGCTGATGATCGAATCGATGCTCGTGTCGCGGGCGGCCAGGGCGGAGGGAACCGACCTGCCGCATCCGCGCATCGCCTTCGCCCGCCCGCGCAAGGGTGCGACGCTGGTGATGGGCGACGGCCATCGGCTCGAGCGCGTGATCGACAATGTCATCGACAATGCGATCAGCTTTTCGCCCCCCGGCGGCCTCGTCTGCGTGCGCGCGACGCGGCTGGGCAACGACGTCCATATCGGGGTCGACGACGACGGCCCGGGCATCGAACCGTCGCAGCGCGAGGCCATTTTCCGCCGGTTCCACAGCGAGCGCCCCGACGGCGAGGCGTTCGGGCGGCACAGCGGGCTGGGGCTCGCGATCGCACGAACGATCGTCGAGGGGCATAGCGGGCATATCGCCGCGCGCGACCGCGACGACGGCCAGCCGGGCGCGAGCCTGCTGATCACCCTTCCCGCCGCCGAGGGCAATGACGACGCGGCGTAAGCCCCGACCCAATCGCCTTGCCCCGCCGCTGACACGCCGGTAAGCCTGCGCCCCATGTTGCCGCGCCGGACCGCTCCCCAGATCGTCAATATCCACGCGAGTTGCGTCGCGGCGGGGAGTCGCGGCATTTTGATCCTCGGCCATTCGGGACAGGGCAAGTCCGACCTCGCGCTGCGGCTGATCGATCGCGGCGCGCGGCTGGTCGCCGACGACCGCTGCGACATCTGGTTCGACCGCGGCCGCCTGTGGTGCCGCCCGCCCGCGATCCTCGCCGGCAAGCTGGAGGTGCGCGGCATCGGCATCGTCGAGCAGCCCTTCACCGGCCCGGTTCCGCTCGCGATCGCGGTGCGCCTGTCCGAACGGCCCGAGCGGATGCCGCCCGCGAACCAGGTCGAGGTCGTCGCGGGGGTCGAATTGCCCGCAGTGCTGATTTCGGGATTCGAGGCATCGGCACCGATCAAGATCCTGATGGCGCTCGACCGGTTGGGGGTCGGGGCATGAAGGAGACGCGCGACCCGCGCCTGTTGCTCGTCACCGGCCTGTCGGGGGCGGGCAAGTCGACGGTGCTGAAAGTGCTCGAGGACCTCGGCTGGGAGGTCGTCGACAACCTGCCAGTCGCGCTGCTCGACGCGCTGCTCGACGCCCCTGCCGGGCAAGGCCGTGAAGGCCGTCCGCTCGCGGTCGGCATCGACAGCCGCAGCCGCGGGTTCAAACCCGCGCCGCTGGTCAAACGGATGAAGCAACTCCGCGAAGCGGGCGGGCGCGACATCGACACTTTGTTCCTCGATTGCGCCGGGGCCGAACTCGAACGCCGTTTTTCGGAGACGCGCCGCCGCCACCCGATGGCCGAGGACCGCCCCGCCGCCGACGGCATCGCGCGCGAACGCGAGATGATGGAGCCGCTGCGCCGCTGGGCGGAGCATGTCGTCGACACCACCAATTACAGCAGCAACGACCTGCAACAGGAAATCCGCCAGCGTTTCGGCGACAGCGGCGAGGATGAGCCGGTGCTGAGCGTGCTGAGCTTCGGCTTCGCGCGCGGATTGCCGCGCAACGCCGACCTGGTGTTCGACATGCGCTATCTGCGCAACCCGCATTGGGACCCGAAACTGAAACCCGGTACCGGACTCGACGGCGATGTCGCCGCTTATGTCATGGCCGATCCCGCCTATGAGGCGACCGTCGGCCAGATCGAGGCACTGTTGCTGGCGCTGCTGCCGCGCTACCGCGCCGAGGGCAAAAGCTATGTCACCATCGCGTTCGGTTGCACCGGAGGGCGCCACCGATCGGTCCATGTCGCCGAACGTGTTGCCCAGACGCTACGGTCGGCGGGTCATGCGCCGACGGTCACCCACCGCAACCTTGACTCCGCCCCGCAAGATGGGCTTGAGGGCAAGCCCCCGTCCGCATCTCCCGCGTCCGGCGGCAAACAAGCATAAGGGTCTCGCACTTCATGCCCACTGACAAAGCATTGCCGCTGCTCGGGATGGTCCTCGTGACCCATGGCCGGCTCGCCGAGGAAATGGTGACCGCGATGGAGCATGTCGTCGGCCCGCAACGCGCGATCGCCACCGTGTGCATCGGTCCCAACGACAATATGGAGATGCGGCGCAAGGAAATCGCCGACGCGATCCGCAAGGTCGACGAAGGCCGCGGCGTCATCATGCTGACCGACCTGTTCGGCGGCACCCCGTCGAACCTCGCGATCAGCCTGCTCGAGCCCGGGCGCACCGAAGTGATCGCCGGGGTCAACCTGCCGATGCTGATCCGGCTGGAAAGCGCGCGCAAGACCATGGACATCCGCCCGGCGGTGATCGCCGCAAAAGAGGCGGGCCAGAAATATATCTCCGTCGCATCCGAAATGCTGGGGGTTGGTTCATGAACGAAAACAGCGAGACGGTCGAAATCACCAACCAGCGCGGTCTGCACGCGCGCGCCAGCGCCAAGTTCGTCACCTTCGTCAGCCGCCTGCCCGAGACCGTGTCGGTCGAGGTCGAAAAAGGCGGCAGCCGCGTCAACGGCACCTCGATCATGGGGCTGATGATGCTGGGCGCCGCCAAGGGCGATTCGATCACCATCCACACCAGCGGCGACGGCGCCGACGCGGCGCTGCTCAAGCTCGTCGGGCTGGTCAAGGACAGCTTCGGCGAGGATTGACGGCATGACCCAAGCGGGCCGCCGTTCCACCATCGAAAGCCTGTCGAATCCGCTGGTCAAGCGGATGCGGCTGCTGCGCGAGAAGCGCCATCGCCGCGCCGAGGGGCTGTTCCTTGCCGAAGGGCTGCGTATCGCGACCGAGGCGCGCGAGGCAGGCGTGCTGCCTTTATGGCTGTTCTTAGGCCCCGAGGGTGCGGCGCATCCGCTGGCGCAGGCGCTGATCGACGCGACGCTGGCGGGCGGCGGCGAAGTGGTCGACACCACGCCGGCGATCCTGTCGAAACTATCGGGCAAGGACAATCCGCAGGCGATCGTCGCGATTTACGCTGAGCCGAAGACGTCGCTGGCCGATATCGACCGCGGCGCGTCGCCGATCTGGCTCGTCGCCGAACGGCTGCGCGATCCGGGCAACCTCGGCACCATGCTGCGCACCGGCGACGCGGTCGGCGCGGGCGGGTTGATCCTGCTCGACGAGAGCACCGATCCCTATGCGGTCGAGGCGGTGCGCGCGAGCATGGGGGCGATCTTTACCCAGCAACTGGTGCAGGCACGATGGGAAGACTTCCTGCCCTGGCTGCGTGGCGGCCCCGGGCAGCTGGTCGCGACCTGGCTCGACGGAGCGGAGGATTATCAGGCGGTGCGCTATGCGGCGCCGACCTTCATCCTGATCGGCAATGAATCGCAGGGGATGCCGGCGGACTATGCCGCGGCGGCCGACGTGCGGGTGAAAATGCCGATGCTCGGCAAGGCCGACAGTTTGAACGCCGCGGTCGCGGCGGCGGTCATGGCCTATGAGGTATTGAACCAGCGGCGGAACCGATAGCGGGCGGTTCTCGTTCATCGGTCGATCAGCCCGATCGGTCCAGGAGGTCCGCATGACCAAGATCACCCTGCCCGCCCTCGCCCCGCTTTTACTTCTCACCGCCTGCGTTCCCCCCGCCGATGCACCGCAGGGACCCGGCGCTCCGCCGGCCGCCGCCTATTTCGCGCTTGGTACCGAGCCCGGCTGGACGCTCGAGATTACGCCGGGGATGCTCAACTACGACGGCGATTACGGCGACACCAAGATCGTCGTCGCCAACCCCGGCGCGCGGCCGAGCTTCAACGGCGAGCGCTATGTGACGCCGCGGCTGACCGTCGATATCACCCATGGCGAATGCAGCGACGGGATGAGCGACCGGCGCTATCGCGACACGGTGACGCTGACCGCCGAGGGCAAGACGGTGAAGGGCTGCGGCGGCGGGGTGCTGCCGCCGGCCGTGCTGGCGGGGACAAGCTGGACCTTCGTCTCGATCGGCGGCGTCGCGGTCGCGGGCGACCGGCCGACGTCGCTCGCCTTCGAAGGCGCAAGGCTGAGCGGCAGCGCGGGCTGCAACCGCTTTTCGGGCGGTTATAAACGCGACGGACAGACACTGACCGCCGGTCCGCTGATGGCGACCGAAATGGCGTGTCCGGGTGCGGGCATGACGCAGGAGAACGCCTTCTTCGCGCTCATGCGCGGGCCGGTAAGCCTGAGCTTCCCGAGCGACGGCACGCTGATTTTAACGGGCGCCGAGGGGCGGACGGCGGTGCTAAAGCGGGTGATCTGACGCACCAGCCGGGGTCATTTGACAGCAAGCGGAGAGCATTGCAGACGCAAGGCATGCAACAATCGTGGGCCGATATCGCAGCGTTTTACCGCCAACATAGGTTTGACGACGAGGCCTTCCAGAGCGCTTTCGCCGGCGTGGCGCAGGTGGCGGCACTGATATCGGACGGACCGCTTGGCACCATGTTGTTCGGTTGGACCTCGATGCATGATTTGTGCATCCAGCAATCCGACGCCCACCCTCAAACAGCGCCCTATCTTCGCATTTCGCCGCTGCGGTCCGGGCTGGTGGATTTCCGCTACATCGATACGCCGATCGCAGAGCGTCAGTGGCAAAGGCTCGTCGCACCAGGTGCGGCGTGCGAGCGACTGACCGCTTTCCTCGCACGGCTTCGCTGGACGGCGTGACCCCTCCAAGTGTCAGGGATCAGCGCTATTCACCCGCGTCGTTGACCGCCGCCGGCGCGCTGGCCAGTTTCGCGAGCGGGCGCGCCGATTGTTCGGCGACCGGCAAAGCCGGAATTTCCTTGTCGCCGGTCTCGATATCGAGCGCCTCGAAACGCCGCGCCTGCGTCAGCACCTGGCTTTCGAAGCTGCCGACGAAGCTGTTGTAGGCGCCCGTTGCCTGATCAAGATTCCGCCCGACCTTGGCGATGTGCGACCCCATCACCGACATGCGCGCGTAAAGCTCCTTGCCGAGCGCAGCGATCTCGCGCGCCTGGTTGGCGAGCTTTTCCTGCCGCCACACCGCCGCGACGGTGCGCGCGATCGCGATCAGGTTCGTCGGGGTCGCGAGCAGCACCTTGCGCTCGAACGCATAGTCCCACAGCGCCGGATCCTGATCGAGCGCCGCCGCAAGGAAATGTTCGCCGGGGACGAACATCACGACGAAATCGGGGGTGTCGTCGAACTGGTTCCAATAGGATTTGGCGCCGAGGGTGTTGACATGCGCCTTCATCGCGGCGGCGTGCGCGGCAAGATGCAGCGCCTTCTCACCCTCGTCGACCGCGCCGAAGGCGTCCTGATAGGCGTTGAGCGAGACCTTTGCATCGATGACGAGATTCTGGCCGCCGGGCACGCGCACGACGACGTCGGGGCGCAACCTTCCGCCGTCGCCATCGGTGACGCTGACCTCGGTCTGAAAATCGGCGTGTTCGCTGAGGCCGCAGCTCTCCAGTACGTTGCGCAGTTGCTGTTCGCCCCAGCGGCCGCGCGCCTTGGGGGCGTTGCGCAGCGCGTTGACCAGTTTTGCGGCCTCGCTCGACACGCGTTCGGTGCCCGCGCGCATCGATTCGATCTGGCCGTGGAGCAGGCCGAAGGCGTTCTGGCGCTCCGCCTCGACCTTGGCGACCGCCTGCTCATATTTTTCGAGCCGTTCGTGGACCGGGTGGAGCAGCCCTTGCAGCCGCTGCCCCGTGGTCGCCTCGCTCTCCTTGAAGCGCGCGTCGGCGCGTTCGAGGAATGTCTTTTGCGCGCCATCGAGCATCGCCTGCCCGACCTCGCGGAACTGCGCGGTGAGCGCGACCTGCGCGTCCTTCAATTGCGCGATCTGCGCATCATGCGCCACATCGCGCGCGCGCTGTTCGCTGACCAGCCCGGCGAGTTGCAGGTCGGCGGCCTTGCGCGCCTCGGCCTCGGCCGCGAGATCGGTCACCGCAATCCTGAAGCGCTCCGAAAGTCCGTCGCGCTCGGCCTTCAGCGCTCCCGCCTGCCGCCCGGCGAACAGCCAGCCGATCAGCCCCCCGAGGATGAGGGCGACAAGGGCAACGAGCAACGAAACGATATCCATATGCGGAACATAGGACGAACAGCGCGCGCTTGGCTAGAGGCTTCTACCTTCGGGCCCCGGTTTCTTTTCGAAAGGATTGGTCACCGACGTCAGGATCCGGTCGATCATTTTCGACAGGGCGATCGTCCGCTCCCTCGTTGGCGTATCGGGCAGATCATTGGCGGGGGTCACGCAATGGGTCCGGACCAGCGTCTCGTCGCGGCCCGCATCGCCCGGCGTCATCTGGGTAAAGCAGTTATATTCCCATTTTCCATCGAAGTGGATGCGCCAGACGATCATCCGGGCATCGAGGAGGCTCGTTTCGACCTGCCAGCCCGGCATGCCTTCGATACTGCCGGGGACATAGTTGCGGTTGAGCAGATGGTCGCGCAGCTCGCCGATCGGCAGCGGATAGCGCTTCTCCTCGCTGTATCCGTCCGGGGCGCAGGCCGCCAAAGCGGCGACGAGCAGCAGCGGGACGGCGCGCAGGATCGTCGGGAGAGAAGGCAAGGTCAGAGCAGGTCGCTCGCGACGTCGAGTTCGCGGACGCGGCGCTTCTGGCGCGCGGCGTCGACCAGACGGCGCAGTTCCTCGCGCCGCTCGGCGGCGCGTTCGATGTGCGGGATCACCAGCGGGCCGTCGCGCGTCGTCTCGTCGCTCGAATCGAGGCCGATGGTGCCGATCCCGGCCCATTGGTTGACGAGGGTGAAGTCCATGCGGACATTCTTGACGCGGTAGAGTTCGATCTCGTCGATGCTCTTCACGAAAATGCCCTTGCGCAGGATCAGCCGGTCCTCGGTCAGTTCGTAGGTGACCGCGAGGTTGTGAACCCAGATCGCGGCGATGATGATGAAGCCGACCCCGACGAGGCAGAGCAACAGGGTCAGCCAGCCGAGCAGGGTGCCGCGCAGCCAGCCCCAGGTCGAGGAACGGAAGCGGTCGAGGACTTCGGGCATCGGCGGCTCTCCTTACAACAGATAGACGATGACATAGCGCGCGACGAGCAGCGACAGAATCGCGATACTGGCGCGGACGCCCTTCACCCACATCGCCGCGACCATCAGCCCGGCGAGGATGAAGGTCAGCCCCCACACCAGCGGGTGTTTGAACGCGGCGACGAGCACCGGATGCGACAGATAGAAGGCAAGCTGCGCGCCGAGCAGCACGAGCAGCAGCACGAGGACGATGCGGCGGACGCGGAAATAATGGGTGTCGAGATTGGCGAACCCCTCGGGCTGCGAGGGAAAGACGAGCCGCGCGGCGAGGAAATAGAGGCTGGCAAAGGCGGCGACCGCCATCAGCGTGCGGCCCGACACCGCGATACTCTCGCGCACCGTCCATGCGGCCTGCCAGAAAGAGAGCAGGTCGAGCATGACGAAGATCGCGAGCAACGGGGTCAGCCAGCCGATCGCGAATTTTTCGCGGCTTTCCTCGGCCGCAAAACGCGTTTCCAGCGCGCGTCCGAGGCCGCTCAGCAGTTCGACCATCGAAAGGCCGAGGAGCAGGCTGTAGAGCGCAAAGACGAATTCGAAATCGCTCACACGATCGCCTTCCATTCGGCGGGCAATATCGCGCGATAGGCCTCGACCCCCGGCGCGCCGCCGATCGTCATGCCCTCGCTCAGCATCCAGTAATGGCGCACGATCTCCGCCTGTTGTTCGAGCCCGTAGCGATGCAGCGGCCAGCCGGGTTTGAGGCTGTAGTCATAGGTCGCGAAGGGGTGGCGCATGAAGACGAGGTACCAGCGGCCGCGCTGCTGCGCCTGCCAGACATGCGTCATTTCGTGGATGAACAGCCCCTTGGCACGCGTCGCATCGCTGACCGGACAGGAAAAATCGTCGCAATAGACGTCGCCGCGCGGGTGGAAATGCAGATGCCCCATCGGCGCCATCACGATCTGGCGCGGCTGGAAGAAGATCCATTTGCGGTGCCGGATGCGCACCGCGTCATAATCGATCGCGTCGCCGAACACGCTGCGCGCGAGCGCGACCTCTCCGTCGGTCAGGCGGCGCCCGGCGCGCTCCATTCCCGCTTATTTCTTTGCCGCGTCCGCCGCCTTGCCGGCAGCCTCGCCGCCATGACCCATCGCGCCATGGTCCATCGGCGCCCCGCCGCTGGCCGCGGTCGAGGCGTTCTTGATCGGCAGGTCGACGATGATCCGGTCGTTGTTGGTGAACATGAAGACGAGCGACAATTTGCCCGCGCGTACCGCCGCCGGGTTGACGTTCCAGATCATCAGATGCTTGCCGCCCTGCTTGAATTCCAGCGTGCCGCGCGCCGGGACCGGGGCGCGGTCGATCGACTTCATCGTCATCATGCCGTTTTCGCGGACGCTCTCGTGCATCTCGATGCGCTGCGCGAGGTCGGCCGACACCGCGACCAGTTCGACCGGCGCATCGCCGCCCTTCACCGTGAAATAACCGACCGCCGGCCGGTCGGGCGTCGCCCCCATTTCGATAGAACCGCCCGAAATGTGGAGCACCGGCCCCTTGCCCATATTCTCCTCGCACGCGGCCAGCGTGAGCGCGGTGGCGGCGAGCGTGGCGCCGAGGAAGAGACGGCGGGCAAAGAACTTCATCGGGGGTCTCCGTAAACAGGGGCAATTTCCTGTCCCCGATAAGGCCAATGAGTCCTTGTGCCAAGGATTAGCGCACCTATATCGCGGCCAGAAACCTATCCAGGCGTGCCTGTTCAGGGCGCCAATGAGACAATGAAGGACGTGTAAAACTATGGCCAAAGTGATCGGGATCGACCTCGGCACCACCAACAGCTGCGTGGCGGTGATGGAGGGTGGCAAACCCAAGGTTATCGAAAATGTGGAAGGCACGCGCACGACGCCGTCGATCGTCGCCTTCGCCAAGGACGGCGAGCGGCTGATCGGCCAGCCCGCGAAGCGCCAGGCGGTCACCAATCCCGAAAACACCATTTACGCGGTGAAGCGCCTGATCGGCCGCCGCTTCGACGATCCGATGACCAAGAAGGACATGGAACTCGTCCCCTATTCCATCGTCAAGGGTCCGACCGGCGATGCGTGGGTCAAGGCCGGCGGCGAGGATTATTCGCCGTCGCAGATCAGCGCGTTCATCCTGCAGAAGATGAAGGAAACCGCCGAAGCCTATCTGGGTGAAAAGGTCGAGCAAGCGGTCATCACCGTTCCCGCTTACTTCAACGACGCCCAGCGCCAGGCGACCAAGGACGCCGGCAAGATCGCCGGCCTCGAAGTGCTGCGCATCATCAACGAGCCGACCGCGGCGGCGCTCGCCTATGGCCTCGACAAGACCGAGAACAAGACGATCGCGGTCTATGACCTTGGCGGCGGCACTTTCGACATCTCGATCCTGGAGGTCGGCGACGGCGTGTTCGAGGTGAAGTCGACCAACGGCGACACCTTCCTCGGCGGTGAAGATTTCGACTCGAAGGTCGTCGAATTCCTCGCCGACACCTTCAAGAAGGACGAAGGCATCGACCTGCGCGGCGACAAGCTGGCGCTGCAGCGGCTGAAGGAAGCCGCCGAAAAGGCGAAGATCGAACTGTCGTCGGCCGCGACGACCGAAGTCAACCTGCCCTTCATCACCGCCGACGCGAGCGGTCCGAAGCATCTGGTCAAGACGATCACCCGCGCCGACCTGGAGAAACTGGTCGAAGACCTGGTCAAGCGTACCCTCGAGCCGTGCAAGAAGGCGATCAAGGATGCCGGCGTGTCGGCGAGCGAGATCGACGAGGTCGTGCTCGTCGGCGGCATGACGCGCATGCCGCGCGTGCGTGAGGTCGTGAAGGATTTCTTTGGCAAGGAACCGCACACCGGCGTTAACCCCGATGAAGTCGTCGCGATCGGCGCCGCGATCCAGGCGGGCGTGCTGCAGGGCGACGTCAAGGACGTGCTGCTGCTCGACGTCACCCCGCTGAGCCTCGGCATCGAGACGCTGGGCGGCGTGTTCACGCGCATGATCGACCGCAACACCACGATCCCGACCAAGAAGTCGCAGGTCTATTCGACCGCCGACGACAACCAGTCGGCGGTGACGATCCGCGTGTTCCAGGGCGAGCGCGAAATGGCCGCCGACAACAAGGCGCTGGGCCAGTTCGACCTGGTCGGCATCCCGCCGGCGCCGCGCGGCGTGCCGCAGATCGAGGTGACCTTCGACATCGACGCCAACGGCATCGTGTCGGTCCACGCCAAGGACAAGGGCACCGGCAAGGAACAGCAGATCAAGATCCAGGCGTCGGGTGGCCTGTCGGACGCCGACATCGACCAGATGGTCAAGGATGCCGAGCAGTTCGCCGAGGAAGACAAGGTGCGCCGCGAGGCCGCCGAGGCGAAGAACAACGCCGAAAGCCTGATCCACTCGACCGAAAGCCAGCTGCGCGAGCATGGTGACAAGGTCGACGCGAGCCTGAAGGCCGAGATCGAGGCGGCGGTTGCCGAAGCCAAGACCGCGGTCGAAGGCGGCGACGCCACCGCGATGACCGAAAAGTCGGCGGCGCTCGCGCAGGTCGCGATGAAGCTCGGGCAGGCGATCTATGAGCAGGAGCAGCAGGCCGCGGCGTCCCCCAGCGCCGATGGCGAGGCTCCGAAAGCCGACGAAGATGTCGTCGACGCCGAATTCTCGGAAGTCGAAGACGACAAGAAGTAAGAAGAAACTCTCCCCGCCGCGCGCCAGACGCGCGGCGGGGCTGAGGGGGCATTTGGGTTATGTCGCTCGACATCGATTATTACGAACTGCTCGAATGCGAGCGCACCGCCGACGACGCGACGCTGAAGGCGAGTTATCGCAAGCTCGCGATGAAATATCACCCCGACAAGAATCCGGGGTGCGGCGACAGCGAGGCCCGCTTCAAAGCGATCAGCGAGGCCTATGACTGCCTGCGCGATCCGCAGAAGCGCGCCGCCTATGACCGGTTCGGCAAGAGCATGCCGCATGGCGCGGGCGGCAATGCCGATTTCGGCGATATCGGCGATATCTTCGAATCGATCTTTGGCTCGGCCTTCGGCGGCGGGCGCCAGCAACGCGGCCCCGCGCGCGGCGCCGACCTGCGTTACGACATGGAAATCCGGCTCGAGGACGCCTTCACCGGCGTCACCCGCGAGATCCAGGTCGATGTCGCGGCGCGCTGCGACAGCTGCGACGGATCGGGCGCCAAGCCCGGCACCCAGACCAACCGCTGCACCACCTGCGCCGGCCACGGCAAGGTCCGCGCGCAGCAAGGCTTTTTCATGGTCGAGCGCACCTGCCCCAATTGCCAGGGCGCGGGCGAAGTCATCGCCGATCCCTGCAACACCTGCCATGGCGAAGGCCGTGTCGATCGGCGCAAGACGCTGACCGTCAACGTCCCCGCCGGGGTCGACGAAGGCACGCGCATCCGCCTGTCGGGCGAAGGTGAGAGCGGCGCGCGCGGCGCGGCGCCGGGCGACCTCTACATCTTCCTCCACATGGCGCGGCACAAGGTCTTCGAACGCGAGGGCACGACGCTGTTCACGCGCGCGCCAATCAGCTTCACCACTGCGGCGCTCGGCGGCGAGATCAGCATCCCGGGGCTCGACGGCGCCAAGCACGACATCCGCATCCCGGCGGGCATCCAGTCGGGCAAGCAATTGCGCCAGCGCGGCGCCGGCATGCCGGTGCTGAACGGCCGCGGCCATGGCGACCTGGTCGTCCAGATCGACGTCGAGACGCCGACCAAGCTGACCGCGCGGCAGAAGGAATTGCTCGCCGAATTCCGCGAAACCGAGACCGGCGACGAATGCCCCGCGAGTCAGGGCTTTTTCGGACGGATCAAGGAAATGTGGGACGATCTGACGGATTGATCGCGCCGCGGTCGCCGCGAATGTCATAACATCGTCATTCCCGCGAAAGCGGGAACCTAGGGGTGAAGAAAGCCGAATCACGCACTGGATCCCCGCTTTCGCGGGGATGACATTTGTGGTCAGCCGATTTCTTTCCGCAATTCCGCGATCAGCGCCGCGACCTTGGGCAGCCGCTCCTCCTCCTCGTCGAGAATCGCGTGGAACGCGCGGTGTTTGATCGCTTTCAGTTCGTCGGCGGGCAGCGCTGCATCGCCTGTTACGCTCGACGCGACGATGTCGATCAGCCGGTCGGCGCCGTGGAGGCGGCCCCAGAGATAGTCGTTCTCGCGATAGGCGCGGCTGAAGAAGGCGCCGAAGCTGTTGAACTCGATCCCTTTGAGCATCGCCGCCGCGCCGCCGCTACGGATCGCGGTGGCGTCCGACGGCGAGATGCGGTCGATCTTGATCGGATCGAACTCGTCGAACCCCTCGCCCTGGAGCAGCGGCAGCGTCGCGATGTCGTAGAAGGGGTAACCGAGATAGGCGAGCAGCAGTGCGCGCCGGTCGTCCTTGGGCAGGGCGCCGAGGCCCTCGGCGATCAGCGCGTCGGCGGCGGCGTCGGCGCCGATCAGGTCGCGGCGCGCGGCGATGGCGTCGATCCACTGGCCGGCATCGGCGTCGGCCGAGATATCGAGATCGGCGAACCAGCTGTCGCCCTCGCGCTCCAGATAGACGCCGAGTGCGTCGTAGATGGTGTCGCGCATCGCGTCGCACGCGGGGTCGCGCGAATCGCGCTGCGCCTCGACCACCCGGTCGAGCTCGCGCGCGAGGAAGCGCAGGCGGCGCACGCGGAAACCGAGATCGTGGGTGCGGAAGAAGGTGACGGCGTCATTGCTCGCCCCCGCGCCGCGCCTGCCCGAAATACGGTCGAGCCCGCGTGCGCGCACCTCGTCCCAGAGCTGCTGGCGGCGATTGCGGCGATGGATGTCGCCTTCGGGCGGGGCGAGGCGATCGACGATGCCGACCAGGTCCTCGACCATCGCCGACAGCTTGAGGTGGCCATAGGGCGAGAAGGCGAAGCCCGCGCGTTCGGCCGCCTGTTCCTGCGCCTTGGCGCGCCATTTGGCGAGCCGGGCGGTGGTCGGGGTGTCGAGGAAGAAGGTGGTGCCGAAAAGCGCGGCCACTTGCTCTTCGACCTCTACCTTCATCGCGTCGAGGATATGTTGCATCCGGCGGATGCGGCGCGACATGCCCTCGATCGCCTCGACATTGTCGCGGATCGGCTGTTCGCGGGGGATTTCAGACATCGCGCCGAGGATCGTCGGCAGGAAACCGGGCAGGCGCGGGGCATCGCCCTCCGCGGTTTCGCCGGGCTTGCCGAAGCTGATCGAGCGATAATCGGGTTTCGGGTCGATATAGATGAAGCGGCGATCGATCTCGCGCCGCGCCGGGCGCTGTTTAAGCGCGGCGATCGCGGGGCGGAAAGGCGCGTTGGCGAGCACTGAGCCGTCGATCAGCACGCGGTCGGCGGGATCGGCCTCGCCGCCTGCGGGCAGCTGCGCGCGGATGAAGCCGTCGCGGCCGGGCCAGGCGATCCCGCGCTTGTCGAGTACGCGGTCGAGTTCGCGCAGGGTGAAGGGCGGGAATGCGCCCGGAAAGCTCGCGGTTGCGCGCGCCGCGGCAGCGAGGCCGGGGACGTCGTCGAGCGCCTTGCCGGCACGGCTGTCCTGACGGAAATGGAGAATCAGGCGATGCTCGTCCTCGGTCACGCGCGGCGGGCTGTTGAGCGACAGCGAGACGCGGTGGCCGGCAAAATCGGTGACCGAAACGAACAGGTCGACGGGCTGCCCCGCCGGCACCAGCGCGGGTCCGCGCGGCCCTTGGTCCATCGCGTCGAAGGCATCGAGGAGCAGGTTCGAAAAGGTCTCGCCACCGAAGGGCGGTTCGAACCAGCGCGCCCGCACGAAGCGCGACAGCTTCGCGCGCACCTCGTCCTGCGCGCCTTCGCCCACCGTGCGGTCGATGACATTGCCGCGCTTCTTCATCATCCAGCCGGCGATCGGCACCGCCCAGAATTTGGTCGCCGCCGACAAAGGCCGCGCGTCGGGGTCGATCAGATGATCGACGTCGGCATCGTCGAGCCACAGGTCGGTGAGCGGGTCGAGCGACTGGCCGGTGGCGAGTGCGCGTGCGAGGAAGATACCGTTGATCCCGCCCGCGCTGGCGCCCGCGACGATGTCGGCGAGCACGCGCAGGCGGATGGTGCTGCGTTCGGCGATGGACGCGAGCAGGTCGCGATAGACAGTCCCGACGCCGCTGAGCGGACCGCCGTCGTGGAAGGCGCGCGACGCCGCGGCGAGCCGCCACACCTCCTTGGTGATGCCGTGCATATAGACGGCGAGGCTGATGCCGCCGTAGCAAATCAAGGCGAAACGCAGTTCCTTCTCGCGCATGGTCAGGCTGATAGCGCGCTTTCCCTGGTGTGGCCAATTTTCCACGGCCCGGCGACAAAGCCGCCTGCCAAGCGATTCTTCGGGCTTTTCTCTTGCCTATGCAAATCATTCGCATTAGCGGCTCTTGCAAACAGGAGCTGAGAATGAATCGCAAATTTGCCGCCGCCATGCTGGCTTGCACCATGCTGTCCTTCCCCGCCGTCGCGCAGGACGACACCGCGACCGACAAGGGGACAGGTGAAGACACGATCGTCGTCACAGCGGCGCGCACCATCTTGCCGCCGAACGCCCTGCCGCTGACCATCGACATCATCGGCAAGGACACGCTCGACCAGCAGATCGCGATATCGGGATCGATCACCGACGCGGTATCGAGCCTGACCCCCAGTTTCTCACCGACGCGCCAGAAGCTCTCGGGCGCGGGCGAGACGCTGCGCGGCCGCTCGCCGCTCTATGCGATCAACGGCATCCCGCAGTCGACCCCGATGCGCGACGGCAGTCGCGATGGCTTCACCATCGACGGCTTCTTCATCGACCGCGTCGAGCTGATCTATGGGTCGAACGCGCTGCAAGGGGTCGGCGGCACCGGCGGCATCGTCAACCAGGTCACCGTCGGCGCGCCGAGAACCGAGGGTCTCGGTGGTCGCTTCCTGCTGCAGGGCACAGCCGACGATGGCTTCAGCAAGGACGGGCTGGGCGGCAAGGTCGCGGGCCTCGTCCAGTATAAGGCCGGCCGCTTCGATGCGACCGTCGGCGCCGCATTCGAAAGGCGCGGCGCGTTTTACGACGGCGACGGCCGCCGTATCGGTATCAACCTGACGCAAGGCGAGACGCAGGATTCGCAAACGCTCTCGCTGTTCGCGCGCCTCGGCTACGAACTTTCGTCCACGGCGCGTCTCGACCTGACCGCCAGCCGTTTCGAGCTCAAGGGCGACGGCGACTATGTCGCGCTCGCCGGCAACCGCCTGACCGGCGTGCCGACCAGCGCGGTGCGCGGCACCCCGCCGGGCGAAGCGGCGCAGAACCGTACCGAAAGCGTCGCGCTGTCGCTAACCGACACCGACGTGGGCGGCGGCAATTTCGTCAGCCAGATCTTCTTCAACCGCAGCCGCGACACCTTTGGCGGCGAGGTGAATACACAGGCGACCTTTCAGGATCCCGCGCTCGCTCCCGTCGGCACGCTGTTCGACCAGTCGCAGAACCGCAGCCGCAAGCTGGGTGCCAAGCTCAGCTATGAACGTGCGGTCCCCGGCTTCGAGGACCTGACCGTCACGGTCGGTTTCGACGCGCTCGTCGACAAGACCGAGCAGGCGCTGATCGCGACCGGGCGCGTCTGGGTACCGCCGAGCGATTTCCGCAGCCTCGCGCCCTTCGGCCAGGCGAACCTCAAATTGTTCGACGGTCTCGTCCGCCTCGCGGGCGGGGTGCGCTGGGAAAATGTGAAGATCAAAATCGATGATTATCACACGCTCGCCTCGACCACCTTCGTCGCCTGCTCGGCGACCGTCACCACCAACTGCGGCGCCGCAACCTATGGCGGCGTCGACGTCGCGGGCGGCAAGCCCAAGTTCCAGGACCTGCTGATCAACGGGGGCGTGATCGTCGAGCCATGGGCGGGCATCCGCGCCTATGCGAGCTACGCCGAAGGCTTCACCGTGCCCGACATCGGTCGCATCACCCGCGCGGTGAACCGCACCGGGGTCGACCTCGACAGCTTCCTCGACATCTCGCCGATCGTATCGAACAACCGCGAGATCGGCGTCGAGTTGAAGCGCGGCCCGCTCGATGCCAGCGCGACCTATTTCTGGTCGTCGAGCGACAAGGGCCAGCTGCTCATCGCGCGGCCCGACCGCATCTTCGACGTCCAGCGCCAACGCGTCGAAATCGAGGGGCTCGAACTCAACCTGCGCGTCGCGATGCCGATCGACGGGCTGAAGCTTGGCGTCGGCTATGCGCATCTGCAGGGCCGGTATGACAGCGACAGCGCGAACCCCGATGGGATCGTCGACACCGACCTCGATGGCACCAACATCTCGCCCGACCGCCTGAACCTCAACGCGAGCTACAACAAGGGGCCTCTCTCGGCGCTGGTGCAGACGCAATTCTTCCTGTCGAAGAGCTTCCACGGCAAGGTGAACCCCGACCAGCGCAACAATTTCGGCGGCTACAACCTCACCGATGCCAGCATCCGGTACCAGACCGGCTTTGGCGGACTCAGCCTGAGCGTCCAGAACCTGTTCGACAAATTCTACATCGACTATTCGAGCGACACGCGGCTGCCGACCGACAATCTTGCCTTCTTTGCGGGACGCGGGCGAACCTTCACGCTTGGCTGGGACTATCGCTTCTAACATGATGACGCTGCTCGACACCCTCCATCGCTGGACCGGGGGCCTGCTCGGCCTCGTCCTCGCGCTGCTCGGGCTGTCGGGCACGATCCTGCTCTATGAGCATCTGTGGATCGGGCTGCCGGGCACCGGCGACGCACTACGCGGCGACCTGCCCACGGTCGCCGCGACGACCGAGCGACTGATGGCGATGCCCGGCGCACAGGGCATCATCTATGCCGACGAGCGTTTCGGGCTCCACCAGCTCCGCTTCGGCAAGGAGGCGGGCGCCTATGCCAGCCAGTCGGGCGAGGTCGTCACACGCTGGGCGAGCCAGTGGGAGCGGCCCGAGCTGTGGATCTTTGATTTCCATCATCATCTGTTCGCGGGCGACAGCGGCGAATGGGTGATCGGCATCGCCGGGCTGGCCGGCCTGTTCTTCGTGATTTCAGGCGTCGTCCTGTGGTGGCGGACGCGAAAGACCTTCAGGCTGCGGCTGTGGCCGAAGCGGATGAGCCGCCCCGCGATCGTGATGCAGCATCGCGACCTGGGCGTGGTCATGGCACCGCTGTTGCTGATCTCGGTCGTCACCGGCACGATGATGATCTTCCGTCCCTTTGCGATGGTGATGATCGCCCCCTTCGGATCGCCGGTCGAGGCCGCCAGGGCGATCGAGCCGCCGAAATACAGCGGCGGCCCGCTCGCCGCGAAACCCGATTATGCCATGATGCTGACCGAAGCGCGACGGCGCTTTCCCGATGCCGAGTTCCGCATCCTGTCGCTGCCGCGCAAGCCCGGCGACGCGATCATGCTGCGGATGCGCCAGCAGGCCGAATGGTTGCCCAACGGCCGTTCGACATTGTGGTTCGACGCCGCGACGGGCGAAGTGCTCGGCGCGCGCGATGCGCTGGCGATGCCCGGCGGCGCGCAGGCGTTCAACATGGCCTTCCCGATCCATGCATCGAAGGTCGGCGGCTGGAGCTGGCGGATATTGATGACGCTCTCCGGCCTCGCGATGACTATGCTCGGCAGCTTCGCGGTGTGGAGCTTCTGGTTCAGGCGTCCGAAGCCCGCGAAGCGCCCAGCGAAGAAGGCGGCGCTGGTGACCGGCTAAGCCGACTTTTTGCGTAACGCTGCAATAGCCTCCTCAATCGTATCCCAACATTGCTCGTAGCGTGCGCAGTGCCCGTCAGGAAAAATCACGAAATTGTTATCTTGGCTTGTTCCACCCCAGACGCCATCCATTGATATCGGCTCAGGTGAGCCATTTGATAATACAGCCCATAGTACGACGGGTACGCGATGTAGCGTTCCATCGTCCAACGCATATCCAATGTAGGTGTCCGGTAAGGCGGGATGGGTGGCATAAATCGTGTCAAAATCGTCCGGATTCGCATCCTTCATCACATAACTGGTCATCCGAACCTCCCCACTCAGCTTGAGAAAATCTAGCTCCCGAACGTAGGTGCTCCCGGTGATTCGGGGAAGAATTGATAAATCTATCCCTTGGCAAGGCAGACGCCATCGACTGTCACCCTCCACACCGCTTTCCTATTTTACCGGCAGCCCTATATCCTGCCCGACCCCATGACCCGTGCCCGCACCCTGCTCCTCACCGCCGCGCTCGGCCCGCTCGATTACCGGGTGCCTTATGGCATGGAGGCCGCGCTCGGCAGCGTCGTCGTCGCGCCGCTCGGGCCTCGCCGACTCGGCGGGGTGATCTGGGAGGACCAAAGCTTCGGTGCCCCCGATCCGGTCGGCGACAACCGGCTGCGCAATTTATTCGAGGTGGTGCCGGTACCGCCGGTGCAGGCACCCTTGCGCAAGCTGGTCGAATGGACGAGCGACTATTATCTCGCGCCGCCGGGGTCGGTGCTGCGCATGGTGCTGCCCGGGGTCGCCTTCGCCGATGCGCGGCGCCCGATCATCGAATATCGCGCGACGGGTGAGCTGCCCAAGCGGATGACCCCGCAGCGGACGGTCGCGCTCGACATGATCGGCCGCTCGCAGGGCACGGTGCGCGAACTCGCGGCGCTCGCCGAGGTCAGCGAGGCGGTGGTGCGCGGGCTGGTGAACAGCGGCGCGCTCGAGGCGGTCGCGGTTTCGGCCGACGCGCCTTATCCCGCTCCCGATTCGGCCTTCGCGCCGCCCGACCTGTCGGACGAACAGACAGCGGCGGCGGCGCGGCTGATCGCGGCGGTGGCAGCCGAAAAATTCGAGACGCTGCTGCTCGACGGGGTCACCGGGTCGGGCAAGACCGAAGTCTATATGGAGGCGATCGCCGCCGCGATCGACGCGGGCAAGCAGGCGCTGGTGCTACTCCCCGAAATCGCGCTGACCGAGCCGATGTTGACCCGCTTTGCGGCGCGCTTCGGCTGCGAGCCGGTTGGGTGGCATTCAGGCCTCCGCTCGGCCGAGCGCCGCCGCGCCTGGCATGCCATCGCGAACGGTGACGCGCGCATCGTCATCGGCGCGCGCTCGGCACTGTTCCTGCCCTACGCCAAGCTCGGCGTGATCGTCGTCGACGAAGCGCATGAAACAAGCTTCAAGCAGGAGGATGGCGTCCATTATCACGCGCGCGACGTCGCGGTGATGCGCGGGCATTTCGAAGGGCTGCCGGTGGTCCTCGCGAGTGCGACCCCGGCGCTCGAAAGCCTCGCGATGGTCGAGGCGGGGCGCTATCGCCATATCCAGCTGCCCGCGCGCTTCGGCGGCGCGACGCTGCCCGATCTCGCCGCGATCGACATGCGGCAGGACCCGCCCGATCGCGGCACCTGGCTCGCGCCGCCGCTCGTCGACGCGCTTGCGGACCGGCTTGCCAAGGGCGAGCAGAGCCTGCTGTTCCTCAATCGCCGCGGCTTCGCGCCGCTGACCTTGTGCCGCACCTGCGGCCACCGCATCCAGTGCCCGAACTGCACCGCGTGGATGGTCGAGCACCGGCTCGTCCACCGCCTTGCCTGCCATCATTGCGGCCATGTCATGCCGCCGCCGCGACTGTGCCCCGAATGCGAGGATGAGGACAGCCTCGTCGCCTGCGGACCCGGGGTCGAACGCGTCGCTGACGAGGTGCGCCTGCGTTTCCCTGAGGCACGCGTCGCGATCGTCACCAGCGATACGCTCTGGTCGCCCGCCAAAGCCGCAGAATTCGTCGACAATGTCGAGGGCGGGCTGGTCGACATCATCATCGGCACCCAGCTCGTCACCAAGGGCTATCATTTCCCGAACCTCACCCTCGTCGGGGTGGTCGACGCCGACCTCGGGCTCGACGGCGGCGACCTGCGCGCGTCGGAGCGCACCTTCCAGCAGATCGCGCAGGTCGCGGGGCGCGCCGGGCGCGGGGTGAAGCCCGGCGAGGTACTGATCCAGACGCGTGTGCCCGACGCGCCGGTGATGGCGGCGCTGGTCGCGAACGACCGCGACGGTTTCTATGCCGCCGAGGCCGCGGCGCGAAAGCACGCCGGCGCCCCGCCCTATGGCCGCTTCGCCGCGCTGGTGATTTCGTCGGAGGATATCGAAGTCGCGCGCGGCGTCGCGCAGCGGCTGGGGCAGAAAGCCCCGGTCGCCGAGGGTCTTGCCGTCTATGGCCCCGCCCCCGCCCCGCTCGCGATGCTGCGCGGCCGCCACCGTTTCCGCCTGTTGCTCCACGCGCCGCGCAGCTTCGACCTGCAAGGCACGATCCGCGAGTGGGTCGGCCAGATCGACTGGCCGTCGAAGGCGCGGCTGGCGATCGACATCGACCCCTATAGTTTCGTTTGACGGGTCAGGGCTTTACAGCCCGCCGCCTGCTTGGCAGCATGGCCGGGCAGAGGGGTGTGCCGGGGGATGAGACATGCATAAGGGGGCAATGGCGGCGCTGGCGCTGATCGCGGCGCTGGCGGCGACGGGCGCACAGGCCAAATGGCTGCGCGCCGACACCGACAATTTCATCATCTACAGCGAGGGCAATGAGCGGTCGCTGCGCGATTTCGCGGAGAATCTGCAACGCTTCGATGCGACGCTGCGCTTTCGCTTCAAGGTGCCGGGGGGCAAGGAGCCGAACCGGCTGACCATCTACCTCCTGCCCCGTGCCGAGGATGCCGGGCGACTGATGTCGGGCAAGCGCGGTTCGTCGATCGCCGGTTTTTACAGCCCCGACCCCGAAGGCAGCTTTGCCGTGTCGCATCGCGAGGATCTGGGCGGCGGCCTGGGCACCCCGCAATCGCAGCAGACCCTGTTTCACGAATATGGCCATCATTTCATGAAACGCTATGTCCATGCGGCCTTCCCCGCATGGTTCATCGAGGGCTTCGCCGAATATTATTCGACCGTCGATTTCAACCGCGAGGGCAAGGCCGAAATCGGCCGGCCAGCCTATGGCCGCGCCTATGGCCTGCTCGAAATGCCGAAGATACCGGCCGAGAAACTGCTGTTCGTCCAGCCCGGCGCGATGCGCAATTCGGGCCAGGTCGACGTCTATTACGGACGCTCGTGGATCCTGACGCACATGCTCTACAACGACGCCTCGCGCGCCGGGCAGCTCACCAAATATATCGAAGCGATCAATCGCGGCGAGGAGGCGAAGAAGGCGGCGGTCGAGGCGTTCGGCGATCTCGCGCAGCTCGACAAGGATCTTAATCGCTACACCCTGCGCCCGCTCACCTATCGCACCTCGCTCGAACCGATCGCTATCCCCGGCAATATCGCGATCACGCCGCTGGTGGCGGCCGAAGATGCGCTGATCGATCTGCGGCTCGAACGGATGAGCGCGAGCCGCGACAAGGAACGCCTTGTCAGGGTGCGCGACCAGTTGCGGGGGCTGACCGCACTGCACCCCGGCCATGCCAATGCCTGGTTCGAGCTGGCGATGGCCGAATGGGAGATCGACGAGGAAGAGCGCGATCTGGCCGCCGTGCGGGCGGCGACCGACAAGGCGCTGGCGCTCGACGCCGATCATGTCCGCGCCAATGTCCTGCTCGGCCGGCTGCTGGCGCTCGACATGGACAAGAAGAATGATTTCACCGCCGCCGCCTGGCGCGAGGTGCGCAAGCCGATCGCGCATGCCAATCGCACCAATCCCGACGACCCGGTACCGCTCTACGCCTATTTCCGAAGCTTCGTCGATCAGGGCGTAATGCCGCCCGACATCGCCATCCAGGGGCTTGCGCAGGCCTTTTCGCTGGCGCCCGAGGATATCCAGCTGCGCATGGAATATGCCTTTTCTCTCGCCAACAAGGGCGATTTCGAACCGGCCATCAAGCTGGCAAAGTCGGTCGCCTTCGACCCACACGGCGGCGGCGGCGAGGACTTACTGAACCAGCTCGAAGCGATGCGCGATCGGAGCAAGGCCAAGAGCGACGCGGCGGCGGCCGAATGAGGGCCCTGCTCGCGGCGCTTTTGCTGCTGGCCTTCGCGCCGCCCGCACACGCCGAATGGCAGCGCATCGAAACCGCCGAATTCGCGCTGCAGGCCGACATGGAACCCGAAGCGCTGCGCGCGCTCGGCGTCCAGCTGCTCGACCATGACCGGCTGCTGCGCCAGATACTCGGGGTGACCGGGCCGGGGCGCGGGCGCCGGATCGAAATGATCATCTATGGCGACCATGCGCAGCTCGTCGCGGAGTCGGGTATGCCCGCGCTGGCGGCCGGCTTTTTCAATGCCAATCCGATGGAGAATTTCGCGCTGCTGCCGGCGCGCGATACCGCCGAATATTCGCCCTATGACGCGACACGAACACTGCGGCACGAATATACCCACTATTTCATGGTCCGGCATCTGGGCCGGCAATATCCGGGCTGGTTCATCGAGGGGCTGGCGAGCTTCTTCGAGACCGCCCATCGCGGGTCCGATGGCATCATGCGCTATGGCGCGCCGCATGAGGAAGCGTCGATCATTCTCCTCAAGCTCGGCGGACTGCCCTTTTCAAGGATGGGCGTCATGCCCGACTTTCGTCAGGGCGACGAGCAGATCGGGCGCTTTTATGCGCAAGGCTGGCTGATCACGAGCCACTATTTCATGGGCGGTCCGCAGGCGCCGGGAATCAAGGCCTATCTGGAAACGGCACGACGGAATGGAAAGCCCGACCCGAGCCTGTTCGCGGGCGGGCCGGCGCAGCTCGATCGCGATGTAGCGGCGTGGTTCGCCGACGGACTTCCGCCGGAAAAGCAGGTGACCGTCGCGCCCGCCGACGCATCGACGATTCAGCTCCGCCCGCTCAGCCCCGGCGAGGTCGGATTGATCGGCCTGCGGCTCGAGATGTATCGGCGCGGATCGCAGATCAGCCAGCATCGCGACGCGACCGAAGCGACGGCCGCGCTGAGCCGCCAGGCCCTCGATCTCGCCAAAGGCAATCCCGACGATCGCGTGGTCGGCCGATATGTCGCGAAACTCTTCCTGCTGATGGACAGCGACGAAGTCGGCAGCGACGACATCGCGGCGCTGCTTGACCCCGCCGGCACGACGGCCGAAGACCGGATCCTGCAGGCGCGACTGATGACGCGCCGCGCCGACGAAGGGCCGCCGGCCAAGTTTCAGCAGACGGTCGCCGCGTCGCGCGCGACACTGCAGGGCGTGTTGAAGGCTGAACCCGACAATGTCGATGCGCTCGTCGCGATGTTCGAGAATGTCCGCGAGGCGGAGGGCGCATCATCGCAAGCCGCACAATATCTGGCCAGGGCGCTGGCGATCGAGCCGGCCAACAGCGCGTGGCGCATGGCCCTCCTCGAACTTTATCTTCGCGACAACCGCAAAGCCGATGTCGTGGCCCTGCTGCAACCGATCGCGAACATGCCGCACGGAGGCGCCGATACCGCCATGGCGTCCGATATGATCAAGCGTTTTGCGGGTGTCGGCCCCGCTCAATAATCGGGTTCGGCGCCGCCCAGCACTTGGCTCGCCTGCGCCGTGAGCCACGCCATCGCCGCCGCCCATGGCTGGTGGCCGTGGCTGATTCGCGCGACGCCGAGCGCGGCAAGCTCCTTGTGCGTCGGGCCGCCCTTGCCGCGCAGGATGTTCACCGGCAGCGGGGAGGCGTCGCAGATCGCGCCGATGCATTTCGGATCGAGCAGGAAGGGCACGAACAGCGATCCCGCGCCGGCGTCGGCATAAGCGCGCGCGCGTTCGAGCGTCGCGGCGACGAGTGTGTCGCCATCCTGCGCGACATCGGCGCCGCGGAAGGTGTCGCAGCGCGCGTTGACGAAAATGCCGGTGTCGGCGGCGGCGCGGTAGCGCGCGGCGGCCTCCGCTATCGGCAGCAGGGCGGTCTCGCCGGGCAACCGGTCCTCCATGTTGATCCCCGCCGCGCCGGCTTCGCGCGCGCGAGCGACCGAGACGCCGACTGCCGCGGGGTCGGCGCCATAACCCGATTCCATGTCGATCGTGACCGGCAGGTCGGTAACCGACAGGATGCGCGCCAGATTTTCGAACACATCTTCGAGCGGGAAATCCTCGCCATCGGCGCGGCCCTGCGCCCCCGCGACGCCGTAACTGCCGGTGGCGATCGCCCTGGCGCCCGCCGCGGCGACCGCCTTCGCGCTCCCCGCGTCCCAGATGTTGACGAGGATCAGCGGATCGCCGGGGATATGGAGCGCCTTGAAAGCCGCAATCTTGTCAGACATCAGAAACTCTCCCGCTTGAGCAATTCTTCCTTGATCGGCAGGCCATAGGCATAGCCGCCGAGCGTTCCGTCGCTGCGTAGCACACGGTGGCATGGAATGAGCACCGCGACATTGTTCGCACCATTGGCGCTGCCCGCCGCGCGCACCGCCTTCGGCTTGCCGACCGCCGCGGCGATGTTGGCATAGCTGCGCGTCTCGCCCGCCGGAATCTTCCTGAGCTCGCGCCACACCGCTTCCTGGAACGCGGTGCCCTTCACGTCGATCGGGATATGATCGAAGCCGTTCACCGGCGCCTCGACCGCGTCGACGACCTCTTTCAGGAGCGCGGCGAAATCGCTGCCGCCTTCGATCAGCTCGGCGGCGGGGAAGCGTTTCTCGAGCGCCTCGCGCCCCTCGGCGAAACTCAGCCGGCACACGCCTTTTGTCGTCGCCGCGACGAGCATCTCGCCGAGGCTGGTCGGCACCACCGCCCAGTGGATCGTCGAGCCCTTGCCGCCGTTGACCCAAGCCGACGCCGTCATGCCCATGCGTCCCTCCATATTGTCATAGAAACGCGACGGCCCCGAAAAGCCCGCATCGTAGATCGCGTCGGTCACCCGGGCGCCCTCGCTGAGCGCCTGCCGCGCGCGTTCCTCGCGCAGCGCGCGCGCGTAAGCGGCGGGCGACAGGCCGGTGTGGCGGGTGAAGACGCGCTGGAAATGAGTCGGCGAATAGCCGGTGCGCGCGGCGAGATCGGCGAGTGCGAGCGGCTCCTCGCTGCCCTTGATCGCGGCGATCGCCTTGATCACCGCACCCTCGTCACGCGCGACGTCGTCGGGCAGGCAGCGCTTGCACGGGCGCAGGCCGGTCGCCCTCGCCGCGGCGCCATCGGCGAAGAAGCACACGTTCTGGCGCAGGGGATGGCGCGCGGCGCAGCTCGGGCGGCAATAGATGCCGGTGGTGAGCACCCCGGTGATGAAGCGGCCGTCATAGGCCTTGTCGCGCGCCTGCACCGCGTCCCAGCGCTCGTCATCGGTCATGGTGGAGAAGGCCATGGTCACTTCCTCTCGATCCGCGCGGCGAAGCAGCCGTGCGCGGCATTATGCGCGTCGATATAGGCGATGGCATCGCCCGCCAACAGGTCGCGGATCGCCGCGTCGGCCTCGCCCGGTCCCGCGAGCCGCGCGTCCTGCAGCATGCCGCCCGCGTCAAAGGCGCGGAGCGCGAGCGGGCGGCCTTCGAATGCCGGCGGCGTGGCATCGACATAGGTCGCCGCTTCGACGCCCGGCCGCACATAGATGGCATAAGCGCTGCGGTACGGCGTCGCGACGTCATGGCTGACATGGTGGAGCAGGATCAGCTCCTCGCCGGCGCGCGCATCCTGCAGGCTGATGCGGCACGGGAAGCCGCGGTCGGCGCCCGCGGTGACGCGGCGGGCGCCGTGCACCGCCAGTTCGGCATCGTCCATCGCGAAATAGGGCGCGAAGGGATCGGGGCTGAGCCCGGTGATCTGATAGGTCATGGGGGTCCTTTCACTGCGTTGAAACCCCTATGCCCGCGTGCCGCGAAGCCTGCGTCCCGATGCTTGCGTTCAAACATCGCAGCGGGCGTCGGATGAGTGGAGGGGGTAGTTTTGGGGCGGATTTCTGCCGCCGTTGCCCCCTCCTCCGTCATCCCGGACTTGATCCGGGACCCGCCTTTTCTTCAAGATCAGGCAGGCCCCGGGTCAAGCCCGGGGTGACGGTTGTGGAACAGCCGAACATCGCCTTTCCACCAAAACCCACCATTCTCGCCCATGGGCCGTATTGCTGTATTATAACATTGACACACTGACATCGATCCACCACTCTCCTGCCGAAACAGGGGAGTCGGCAGCATGGCGACCATCGACGCATCCTTCGCATCCACCAGGCCGGCGCGCGGCGCCGACTGGCTCGGCCGCGCCGCGACCTTCTGCTACCTGACGATCGCGGCGGGACAGATGCTGTTCGTTGCCTTCATCCTGCTCTTCTATTATCCGGCGACGCTGTCCGGCGATTTCGCGGCCTGGAACAGCAAGCCGCTGATCATGGGGTTCGTCGCGGGCGACACCGCGGGCAACCTCTTCTTCGCGGTCCATGTGCTGATGGCGGCGCTGATCACCTTCGGCGGGCTGGTCCAGCTGGTGCCCGCGATCCGCAGCCGCTGGCCGGTCCTTCATCGCTGGAACGGGCGCCTCTATCTGGTGAGCGCGCTGACGCTCGCGCTCGGCGGGCTGTGGATGACATGGGGGCGCGGCACCTGGCTGACGCTGACCGGCGGCATCGGCATCACGCTCGACGCGCTGCTCATCCTCGGCTTTGCCGCGATGGCATGGCGCAGCGCCCGCGCCCGCCGCTTCGTCGACCATCGGCGCTGGGCGATCCGGCTGTTCGTCGTCGCGAGCGCGGTGTGGTTCATGCGCGTCGGCTATATGGTGTGGGGCATCGCGACCGGCGGCGCGGGGATCGGCAAGGCGATGGACGGCCCGTTCGACATCTTCCTCGCCTTCGCCAATTCACTGCTGCCGCTCGCCGTCGCCGAACTCTATCTGCGTGCCGGGGCGCATGGGACTACGACCGCGAGAAACGGCGTTGCCGCGCTGCTGACCGTCAGCGGCGTCATTATCCTTGCCGGCAGCGCCGGCGCGTGGATGGCGATGTGGCGGCCATATATCTAGCCCCGCTTGCCTTCCCGCCCCACCCGATTAGGTTGCGCGGCATGACCCGCCTCTTTGCGCTGCTGCTCGCCCTTCTGTCCCTCACCCTGCCCGCGCGCGCCGACGATATCAGCGCCACGTCGCGGAGCGTCGTGCGCGTCGTCACCGTCGCGATGGTCGACGGCGAGGTCGTCGGCTTCGGCCATGGCAGCGGCATTGCCATCTCTCCCACCCGCATCGTCACCAACGCGCATGTCGTCGAATCGGCGGCGCGCTACCCCGACAATGTCGCCCTGGGCGTCGTCCCGTCGGAAGGACAAAAAAGCTATGCGGCGAAGCTGATCGCGATCGACACCAAGCGCGACCTCGCGCTGATCGAGATCACCGAGGGGCGCGTCCCCGCCGCCGCCATCTATTCGGGGCCGTTCGAATCGGGCGCCGATGTCGTCGCCTTGGGATATCCGGGCAATGTCGACGCGGCAACGGCGCAGGGCGCCGGCGATTATATCACCCCGCGCACCCCGGTGCGCAGCGAGGGCAATCTGTCGAACACCCAGGGCGTCGACGGGGTCGCGATGCTTGTCCACACCGCCAAGATCGCGCGCGGCAATTCGGGCGGGCCGCTGCTCGACCAGTGCGGCCGCATCGTCGGCATCAACAATGCAATGACACGCGCCGACGACGGCGATTCGCCTTTTTCCTTCGCGATCGCCAACCGCGAACTGACGCGATTCCTGACCGACGCGAGCCAGAGCTTCGGCAGCATCGGCACCCCGTGCCTGTCGCTCGCCGAGGCCGATGCGCGCGACCGCGCCGCGCTTGATGCAGACGCGCGCGCCAAGGCCGAGGCGAATGCGGCGAAGAATGAAGCGGCGGCGCTCGACCGCCAGCTGCGCGAAACGCGCGCCGACGAGGAGGCCCAGGCATCGCGCGAGAATCGCATGGCGCTCGCCGGCGTTCTCTTCGTGATCGGCGCGCTGTCGGCGGGGGCGGCGCTGATGTTCCACGGCCAGAAGAATGTCCGCAACGCCAGGATCGCCGGCGCCGCGGGCGGGGTGCTGGTGCTCGCCGCCGCGATCCTGTTCGCGACGCGCCCCGACGCGCATGGCGAGCTGCCGTCCGATCCGAAGGCGGCCGACGGCGCGGCTGCCCCCGCCGCGCTCGCCGAGGGCAACCTGCTCTGCACGATCCGCCCCGACCGCAGCCGCATCACCATGTCCGAAACCCCCGACGTTCCCGTCGCGATCGGCACCTCGGGCTGCGTCAACGGCCGCACCCAATATGCGCAGGGCAGCGACGGCCGCTGGCAGCGCATCCTGGTCCCCAATGAGGAGGCGACGGTGACGATCGCGTCGATCGACGGCGCCGGGACCGACTATCGCGTCGACCGCTATTTTCTTGATGCCGAGACGATGGCGAAGGCCCGCGAGGTGCGTGCGGGGGTCGAGATCAAGGGCTGCAGCGTCGCGCCCGACCAGCTCGCGGCGCTCGCCACGCAGCAGGATGCGATCCGTTCGGTGCTGCCCGCGAGCCCGAACGAGCGACTGGTCTATTCGTGCCAGAAGCTGGCGAAGGGCGCAGTGGTCAACCCGGCGCCTTGAGCCGCCAGCCAGCGCCGGGGTCGATCCACAGATATTGGCTCATCAACTCGCCGGCGAACTCGCCGTCGACGGTGCCGACTTCCTGCTGCATCGGGTCGTCGGCGCGGGCATATTCATAAGCGCAGGTCTTGCGCTTCCACAGGGTCGCGACGAGCGCATCGCGATACAGGAGGATGAGCCGTTTGTCGTTCACCGGCGCATGCGGCGCCCGGCTGCTGACGATGCGGAAGCCCGCCATATAAGCGTCGTCGACCACGCCGCAGAGCGCATCGCCCTCGCGGGTCAGCCGGAAGCGCGCCTCGACCGCGAGCGTCGGCGCATTGGCGAGCGCGGTCAGTTGCCGCACCGCGACGCCGCCGTCGGCGCGCGTGTCGAACCAGGTCATCAAGCGGCAGGTGCGCGCGGCCGGATCGGGATCGTGGCACTGAATCTTTCCGGCGCGCGCCGGGGCGAGCGGATCGGCAACCGGCTTCCACGCCGGATCGAGTCCGAAATCGGCACCCGCGAGCAGCATCAAGGCAAAAGCGAACGACATCGTCACCTCCCGAAAGGCGATCATCGCGCGAACTGGTAACGATCGGGTTAGCCGCGGGTCAGCGCAGCGTATCGACCCAGTCGGTCAGGATCGCCTGGGCCGGTGCGCCATAGGCAAGTTCGTGCCCCGCGCCGGCAACGAGTGCGACGGTCGCATCGCGCCGCGCCGCGCGCAGCCGGGCAAGATTGTCGGGCTTCACCAACGTGTCGGCGTCGCCATGCATCAGAAAGACCGGCGCCTTTACGCGCGGCAGCTTCGCGGCATTGTCGAAGCGGTCGCGCACCAGCCAGCCGGGGATGAAGGCGAACTGGCTGCGCACCACGGCGGGCAGGTCCGAAAATCCCGATACGAGCATCAGCGCCGCGACATCGTGGCGCAGCGCCATCTCGGTCGCCGGCCCGGACCCGATCGAATTGCCGACGATGACAATATCGTGCGGCGCCACGCCCGCTTCGACGAGCCAGCGCACCGCCGCCTCGCCGTCGCGATACAGCCCGTCCTCGCCCGGCGACCCCGGATTGCCGCCATAGCCGCGATATTCGGCGAGCAGCAGTCCCGCCCCCTTCGCCGCCGGCCCGCGCGTCGCCTGAATCGCGCCGGACAGAGTGTCGCCATTGCCGTGGAAAAAGAGGATCGTGCGCTGCCCCGGCGCGGCGGGACGATAAAAAGCCGACAGGCGCAGGCCATCGTCGGTTCGCGTGTGGACGAGGCGAAAGCCCTGCGGCGGATCGAGGGGATAGTGGGCGGGCGCGGGAAAGAGCAGACGACGTTGCTGCGTATAAAGGATCGCCGTCACCGCGAGCGCGAAAACGAGAAGGAAGAGCAGCAGGTTGATCGCGATCCTCACGCCGACGCGATGTCGAGCGCCAGCGCGGTGCGGATTCGCGCCGCAGCCTCGCCCGGTGCGACCGCGCCGGTGTCGATCGCGATCGCGGGCGCGGGCAGCGGCGGATAATCGAACGCGCCCGCCGCCTCGAGTTCGCGCAGCAGCGCCAGCGACGACAATTTGCCGCACGCCTGCCGCGCCGGCGCCTCCACCCGCGCCGCGATCACCGCGGGCGCACAGTCGAGCGCGACGAAATCGACCTGCCCGCCCGCGGCTTCGACCAGCGCGACCGCCCGCTGGGGAAAATCGGGTGCGACGCTCGCCTCGGGATGGAAGGTGAAGATGAGCGAGCGATCCTCGGCCGCAGCCGCGGCGAAGACGTCGAGCCACATCCGCTCGCGCAGTTCGACAAAGCCGGGACTGCCGAACGGAAACACCGCGAGCAGCGCATCGACGACGAGGTGGTTGTGGAACAGCGGCAGCCCGGTCAGAGCGGCAAGCTCGCGCGCCACGGTCAGCTTGCCGCTCGCTGCGGGGCCGTGGAGGAAGACGAGCCTCACCCCCCGCATGCCTTGAACAGCATCAGCGTGCGTTCGCGCGCCTGCTCGCTGCTCGGTTCGTGATAATCCTTGCGGCGGTCGCTGTTGAAGCCGTGGTTGGCGTCATAGACGAAGATCTGCGCGGTCGGATGGTTCTTGGCGATCAGCGTCTCGACCCCTTCCATCGGAATGCCCGCGTCGAAGCGGCCGAAATGGGCGATGGTGGCACAAGCGGGCGCCTGGTCGGCGAACTGGGTCGGGACGAGGCTGCCGTAATAGGCCGATGCGGCGGCGAGGTCGGGGCTGATCTGCGCCATCCGCCAGGCGACCGAGCCGCCGTAGCAAAAACCGGTGATGAAGACGGGACCCTTGCCCTTCAACGCGTCGATGCAGGTTTGCGCGTCCTTCAGGCTCTGCTCGAAGGGGTGAAGCTCGCGCGCCAGCTGCACCGCGCGTTCGAACTGCGCGCCCGAATAGTCGCTCTCGAACCCCGGATGCTCGCGGTCGAACAGCGCTGGGGCGAGCACCTCGTACCCGTCGGCGGCATATTCGTCGCACAGTTCGCGGATATGGTCGGTGACCCCGAAAATTTCCTGGATCAGCACCAGCCCGCCGCGCCGCTCGCCTTCGGGCGAGGCGTGATAGACTGCAATCTCGGCGCCATCGTCCATCGTCATCCGGATCATCTCGCCCATCATTGTCTCCCATGTTAGTCGTGCGGCGGGTTTATGGGAGGGGAATCAGAATGCAAGCGAACCCTGGCGTCGTCGCTATCCTGCTGACGCCCCTCCTTTTGCTCGCCGCGTGCGACGGCACAGATTCGCGTCAAACCAGCGCCGAAGAACGCCCCACCGATGAATTCGCCCGGATCGAGAAGCTCGCGTTTCAATCCTGCATGTGCAAGCTGGCAGGACACGACAGCAGCGGAGCAGATCGGGCACTCGGGTCAGCAACTGATTCGCTTGAAACCGCCGGAGGCCCTGAAACCCCTGCCCTGCCAGTCCATGTCTCTCGAACATGCTATCCGAAATTTGGTCCTGACGCCTGCCTTGCGGATTTCTGGGTGCATGAACCTTATGGCGACGGTGCGGTCTGTTCCTATGGGCAAACCGACGACTTGATTGCCGCCGCCAAAGACGCACACCGCGCCTCCCCCCGCGACGACAAGCGGGCAGATGCAGCCGTAAGAAAAAGGTTCGAAGCTATGCGCGCCGAAGCCGCAGCGAAGATTCCGCGATCGGCCTGCAACTAGCCCCCACCCCCGCCTTGCATTGCAGCAAAATCGTTGCTAGGCGCGCCGCGACTTCGCTGCGGGGGTATTCTTCGAATATCCGCCAAAAGCCGCGCGACCCATCCCCCCACGGGATAGCAACAAAGGACTTTCACGCGTGGAGAATTCCGGCGGCATTCAGGGCAACATCACGGCGGGCCTCGCGGGCCGTTATGCGGTCGCTTTGTTCGATCTGGCCCGCGAATCGAACGCGATCGACGCGGTCGCGGGCAGCCTTGCGACGCTGCGCGCGGGCCTTGCCGAATCGGCCGACCTGTCGGACCTGATCGCCAGCCCGGTCGTCGGCCGCACCGATGCCGCCAATGCGATATCGGCGGTCGCCAAGGCGATGAAGCTCGATTCGCTGACGACAAAATTCCTCGGCGTGCTCGCCGACAATCGCCGTCTCGCCGATCTGCCCAAGATGATCGACGCCTATGACGCGATCGTCGCCGATCACCGCGGCGAAGTGACCGCCAAGGTCACCAGCGCGCATCCGCTTTCCGCCGATCAGCTCAAAGAGCTGACCGCGAACCTCAAAACCCGTGTCGGCCGCGATGTCGCCGTCGTCACGACCGTCGATCCCGCCATCCTTGGCGGCCTCGTCGTCCAGCTGGGCAGCCAGCTGATCGACGGCAGCATCCGTACCCGTCTCAATAGCTTCGCACAGGCGATGAAAGGCTAAACAATGGAAATCCGCGCCGCTGAAATCAGCAAGGTCATCAAGGACCAGATCGCCAATTTCGGCACCGACGCCACGGTCAGCGAAATCGGTCAGGTTCTGTCGGTCGGCGACGGCATCGCCCGCGTCCACGGCCTCGACAACGTCCAGGCCGGTGAAATGGTCGAATTCGCCAACGGCGTGCAGGGCATGGCGCTCAACCTCGAAGCCGATAACGTCGGCATCGTGATCTTCGGCAGCGACGCCGAGATCAAGGAAGGCGACACCGTCAAGCGCACCGGCACGATCGTCGACGTTCCCGTCGGCAAGGGCCTGCTCGGCCGCGTCGTCGATGGCCTCGGCAACCCGATCGACGGCAAGGGCCCGATCAAGGCCGAGAAGCGCATGCGCGTCGAAGTCAAGGCGCCGGGCATCATCCCGCGCACCTCGGTTCACGAACCCGTGCAGACCGGCCTCAAGGCGCTCGACGCGCTCGTCCCCGTCGGCCGCGGCCAGCGCGAACTGATCATCGGCGACCGCCAGACCGGCAAGACCGCCGTCGCGATCGACACCTTCATCAACCAGAAGGAAGCCAACGCGGGCGATGACGAGAGCAAGAAGCTCTATTGCATCTATGTCGCGATCGGCCAGAAGCGCTCGACCGTCGCGCAGATCGTCCGCCAGCTCGAAGAAAATGGCGCGATGGAATATTCGATCGTCGTCGCCGCGACCGCGTCGGAACCCGCTCCGCTGCAGTTCCTTGCGCCGTACACCGGCTGCACGATGGGCGAATATTTCCGCGACAACGGCATGCACGCCGTGATCGTGTATGACGATCTGTCGAAGCAGGCCGTCGCTTACCGTCAGATGTCGCTGCTGCTGCGCCGTCCGCCGGGCCGCGAAGCTTACCCCGGCGACGTGTTCTACCTGCACAGCCGCCTGCTCGAGCGTTCGGCAAAGATGAACGCCGACAATGGTTCGGGTTCGCTAACCGCGCTGCCGATCATCGAAACGCAGGCGGGCGACGTTTCGGCGTACATCCCGACCAACGTGATTTCGATCACCGACGGCCAGATCTTCCTCGAAACCAACCTGTTCAACGCCGGCATCCGCCCGGCGATCAACGTCGGCCTGTCGGTGAGCCGCGTCGGCTCGGCCGCGCAGACCAAGGCGATGAAGAAGGTGTCGGGCTCGATCAAGCTCGAGCTGGCGCAATATCGCGAAATGGAAGCCTTCGCGCAGTTCGGGTCTGACCTCGATGCGTCGACGCAGAAGCTGCTCAACCGCGGCGCGCGCCTGACGCAGCTTTTGAAGCAGCCGCAGTTCCAGCCGATGCCGTTCGAAGAGCAGACCGCGTCGATCTTCGCCGGCACCAACGGCTATCTCGACAATGTCGCGACCACCGACGTCTCGCGTTACGAAGCGGCGATGATCGCCAATCTGCGCAGCGACCATGCCGGCGTGCTCAAGACGATCCGCGACACCAAGGACCTTGGCGACGACGCCAAGAAGGGTCTGGTTGCCGCGCTCGAAGCGTTCGCCAAGATTTTCGCTTAAAAGGTTTCCGTCCTCCCGGCTTTGGCCGGGGTGACGAAATATAGGGGCCTTCATGGCAAACCTGAAAGAACTCAAAGGGCGGATCAACTCGGTCAAATCGACCCAGAAGATCACCAAGGCCAAGAAAATGGTCGCGGCGGCCAAGCTGCGCAAGGCGCAGGCGGCCGCCGAAGCCGCGCGTCCCTATGCGACGCGCCTCGAAGGCGTCGTCGCCAGCCTGGCGTCGAAGGTTGGCGTGTCGGACAGCGCGCCCAAACTTCTCGCCGGCACGGGCAAGAGCGACACCCACCTGCTCGTCGTACTCAACAGCGACCGCGGCCTCGCCGGCGCGTTCAACTCGAACATCGTCAAGGCGGCGCGCGACAAGGCGCTAGACCTGCAGGCACAGGGCAAGAAGGTCCTCTTCTACCTGATCGGCCGCAAGGGCCGTCCGGTGCTTAACCGCCTGTTCCCCGGCCAGGTCATCGAGAATTACGAAACCACCGGCATCCGCGACATCGGCTTCGATCAGGCGCACGAGATTTCGGCGAAGGTGATGGAACTTTATGAAGCGGGCGCGTTCGATGTCGCGCATGTCTTCTATTCGAAGTTCCGCTCGGCCCTGCTTCAGGAAGCGACCGGCCAGCAGCTGATCCCCGTTCCCGCCCCGGTCGACGTTCCGGCATCGAGCGGCGCGGCGGTCGAATATGAACCCGACGAGGAAGCGATCCTCGCCGACCTGCTGCCGCGCAACATCACGATCCAGATCTTCAAGGGTCTGCTTGAAAACGCCGCGTCCGAACAGGGCGCGTCGATGACCGCGATGGACAATGCGACGCGCAACGCGGGCGACCTGATCAACAAGCTGACGATCATCTACAACCGCACGCGTCAGGCGGCGATCACCACCGAACTTATCGAAATCATCGCGGGCGCCGAAGCGCTCTAATCGATCAACCCAAGGAAGAAGACCATGGCTACCGCACCCGCTGAAAAGAAGGCTCCCGCCAAAAAGGCCGCCGCGCCCAAGGCTGCTGCGCCGAAGAAGGCGGCCGCTCCCAAGGCCGCGAGCACCGGCACCGCGACGGGCCGCATCGCCCAGGTCATCGGCGCCGTCGTCGACGTCCAGTTCACCGGTACCCTGCCCGCGATTCTGAACGCGCTCGAAACCGAGAACAACGGCAACCGCCTCGTCCTCGAAGTCGCGCAGCACCTCGGCGAAAACACCGTCCGCACCATCGCGATGGACGCAACCGACGGCCTGACCCGCGGCCAGCCCGTGACCGACACCGGCGCGCAGATCACCGTTCCCGTCGGCCCGCAGACGCTCGGCCGCATCCTCAACGTCATCGGCGAGCCGATCGACGAACGCGGCCCGGTCAACGCAGCCACGCGCGCGCCGATCCACGCCAAGGCCCCGGAATTCGTCGATCAGTCGACCGAAAGCAGCATCCTCGTCACCGGCATCAAGGTCATCGACCTGATCGCGCCTTATGCAAAGGGCGGCAAGATCGGCCTGTTCGGCGGCGCGGGCGTCGGCAAGACCGTGCTCATCCAGGAACTGATCAACAACATCGCCAAGGGCCATGGTGGTACGTCGGTGTTCGCGGGCGTCGGTGAACGCACGCGCGAAGGCAACGATCTGTACCACGAATTCCTCGACGCCGGCGTTATCGCCAAGGACGCCGACGGCAACCCGACCCCCGAGGGATCGAAGGTTGCGCTGGTGTTCGGCCAGATGAACGAACCCCCGGGCGCCCGCGCTCGCGTCGCGCTCTCGGGCCTGACGATCGCCGAATATTTCCGCGACCAGGAAGGCCAGGACGTGCTGTTCTTCGTCGACAACATCTTCCGCTTTACCCAGGCGGGTTCGGAAGTGTCGGCGCTGCTCGGCCGTATTCCGTCGGCCGTGGGTTACCAGCCGACGCTGTCGACCGACATGGGCGCGCTGCAGGAACGCATCACCTCGACCAACAAGGGCTCGATCACCTCGGTGCAGGCCATCTACGTTCCCGCGGATGACTTGACCGACCCTGCCCCGGCAACCTCGTTCGCTCACTTGGACGCGACGACGACGCTCAATCGCGCGATTTCGGAACTCGGCATCTATCCGGCGGTCGATCCGCTCGATTCGACCAGCCGCGTGCTGACCGCCGCGATCGTCGGCCAGGAGCATTACGAAACCGCTCGCCGCGTTCAGGAAACGCTGCAGAAGTATAAGTCGCTTCAGGACATCATCGCGATTCTCGGCATGGACGAGCTTTCGGAAGAAGATAAGCTGGTCGTCGCCCGCGCGCGCAAGATCCAGCGCTTCCTGTCGCAGCCGTTCCACGTCGCCGAAGTCTTCACCAACATCCCCGGCAAGTTCGTGGCGATCGAAGACACGGTGAAGTCGTTCAAGGCGGTGGTCGACGGCGAATATGACCATCTGCCCGAAGCGGCCTTCTACATGGTCGGCGGCATCGACGAAGCGGTCGCCAAGGCCGCGAAGCTCGCCGAAGACGCGTAAGGAACCTATGCCCCTCCCCAAGCGGGAGGGGTCTAAGGAAGTAAAATGGCTCTGAAGTTCGAACTCGTAACCCCCGCCCGCCTCGAGCGGACCGCCGATGTCTATATGGTCACCGTACCGGGCAGCGAAGGCGACTTTTCGGTGCTCGAAGGCCATGCGCCCTTCATGGCGACGCTGCGCAACGGCCCGCTGACCATCTACACGACACAGGGCGCTGCGCCCGAGACGATCGAAGTCGAAGGCGGTTTTGCCGAGGTCAATGAAGCCGGGCTGACCGTCCTCGCCGAGCACGTCACCGCCGGCTGACCCGCCGCAGACATTTTCGGAATCATCGACGCCCGCATCCCCCCGGATGCGGGCGTCGTTGCGTCAGGGGTAGCCCATGCCTTCCCGGCATTAGGAGAATGTCAAAGTTTCCGATCTATTCACCGTGTCGATTGGGGGTTCGCATGCTTCGGCCGCGACACACCGCATGGACATGATTCGGAAGCAGGACAGAGCAATGAGTGCATTCGGACGCCGACCCGGTACCGCAGGACGCCCCGCCTTTGGCGTGGCGAAGCCGATGCAGGGCGGGCCCGGTTCCTCGGGCGGCGGCCAGTTTCCCGCGCTCGACGCCGTTCCCCTGCCCGAATCGGCACCGTCTTCGCTCAGCCCCGAAATGGAGGCGATGGACCGGCTGAACCAGCGATCGAGCGCCGAGGCGATGGAGCCGGAAAAGGCGCAGGGTTTCGAAGCGAGCGTCCACAAGATCAAGGAACAGGTGCTGCCGCGCCTGCTCGAACGCGTCGATCCCGAGGCCGCGGCGACGTTGTCGAAGGACGAGCTGACCGAGGAATTCCGTCCGATCATCCTCGAGGTGCTCGCCGAACTGCGGATCACGCTCAACCGCCGCGAACAGTTCGCGCTTGAAAAGGTTCTCGTCGACGAATTGCTCGGTTTCGGGCCGCTCGAGGAATTGCTGTCCGACCCCGACATTTCGGACATCATGGTCAACGGCCCGTACCAGACCTATATCGAAAAAAAGGGGCAACTGATGATCGCCCCGATCCAGTTTCGCGACGAACAGCATCTGTTCCAGATCGCGCAGCGCATCTGCAACATGGTCGGCCGCCGCGTCGACCAGACCACGCCGCTCGCCGACGCCCGCCTGAAGGACGGCAGCCGCGTCAACGTGATCGTCCCCCCGCTCAGTCTGCGCGGCACCGCGATCTCGATTCGTAAATTCTCGGCCAAGCCAATCACGCTCGACATGCTGTGCCAGTGGGGCGCGATGAGCCAGAAGATGTGCACCGCGCTGAAGATCGCGGGCGCGAGCCGGTTTAACATCGTCATCTCGGGCGGCACGGGTTCGGGCAAGACGACGATGCTCAACGCCTTGTCCAAGATGATCGACCCCGGCGAGCGGGTTTTGACCATCGAGGATGCCGCAGAACTTCGCCTGCAACAGCCGCATTGGCTGCCGCTCGAAACGCGTCCCGCCAACCTCGAGGGCAATGGCGCGATCCACATGGGCGACCTCGTCAAGAACGCGCTGCGTATGCGCCCCGACCGCATCATCATGGGTGAGGTCCGCGGCGCCGAATGTTTCGACCTTCTCGCCGCGATGAACACCGGTCACGACGGGTCGATGTGTACGCTCCACAGCAACAGCCCGCGCGAGTGCCTGGGCCGTATGGAGAATATGGTGCTGATGGGCGACGTGAAGATCCCGAAGGAAGCGATTTCCAAGCAGATCGCCGATTCGGTCGACATGGTGATCCAGATCAAGCGCCTGCGCGACGGGTCGCGCCGCGTCACCAACGTCACCGAGGTGATCGGCATGGAAGGCGACGTCATCGTCACCCAGGAATTGTTCAAGTTCGAATATCTCGACGAGGACAAGGACGGCAAGATCATCGGCGAATATCGCGCGATGGGCCTGCGCCCCTACACGCTGGAAAAGGCGCGCCAGTATGGCTTCGACCAGCCCTATCTGGAAGCCTGCCTCTAGGGCAGTTCGCGGAGCTGCTTCCCGGCGAGTGCGGGAAACACCTTGCCGACCTTGCCGATCAGATAGTTGCCATAGCTGCCGCCCGCCGCATGGACATCGGCGCCGTCCCAGCGCGGCAACAGCCGCGTTGTCGCGGGAACCGGCAGCGGGTCGACCGAAGCTGCGAAATCAGGGTCGTAGAAAAGCGGCCACGACAGCCGTTCCCGCCCCGATGCTTTTATCACCCGATGCGGCGCGGAGCGAAAGCGCCCGCGCGTCAGCCGTTCGAACATATCGCCGATATTGACGACAAGGGCATGGCCGCGCGGCGGCACTGCGATCCACGACCCGTCCGCCGCACGCACCTCCAGTCCGCCATGCGCGTCCTGCCCGAGCAGGGTCAGCAAGCCGTAATCGCTATGTTCGCCGACGCCCAGATCGTCAGCTTCGCCGCCTGGCGGATAGTGAAAGATGCGGAAGAGCAAGGTTGGCCGGCGCGTCAGTTCGTTTGCGAAATGATCGGCGGAAAGCCCCAGCGCGAGCGCCATGCCGCGCATCAGCGCCTCGGCTGCGGCGACCGATGCCGCCAGATACTCCTCCACCGCAGGGCGCAATTCGGGCAGGCGTGTCGGCCACAGATTGGCGCCGTGCAGCGGCCAGCCAGCCGCAACGCGCGGATCGCCTTCGCCAAGTTCCTCGCCCAGATACAGCCCCTCCTTGCGGTCGGGCCGTCCCGAGGTCAGTTCGCCGCCGAGCGGGAACCAGCCGCGCCATGCGGTGCCGCCATGCGCCATCGCGATTTCGGCCTTCTCGGCCTCGGACAGCGCGAAAAAACGGTGGCTTACGGCCTCCAGCCGGTCGAACAGCGCATCGGAGATGCCATGGCCCTCGGCATAGAAAAAACCATAGTCGGCGCTCGCCGCGCCGATCGCGGCGGCGGTGCGTTCGACCGCGGCGGCATCGTCCATCGCGAGCAGCGGGGCGATGTCGATCGCGGGCAGCGCGGTCATCGCTGGATCAGCCAGAAGGCAAAGGCGAACAGCGCGACGCACGCCGATACGAGCGCGATGCCGCGCCAGGGCATGAAGCCGACCTTGTCGACGTCGCGGCGGTTGTTGCGCCGCCACCCCGCGAATTCGGCGACGCCGAACAGCAGCGCCGCGCCGATGCTCACCGACAGCATGGACACTTGCATCTGACGCCTTCCCTTCGCACTATGACCATCCCCCCCAACAGGGTCGGCAGAACCGGCCCGTCCCCGAGAGAGGTGTCCGATATGCGTGATTTCCGTGCCGTTGCAAGTGCAGCGCTGATCGTCGTGGCCGCGTGCAGCGCCCCCGCGCACAACGCCGCCGCGAGCGAAGCCGCGGCCAGGCCCGGCGATGCGATCGCGACCGCTGTCGCCGCGCCGACGCGCACCCCGGCCAATGTCGCGCGCGACCCCTATCGCCACCCGACCGAAACGCTCGCCTTCTTTGGCGTGAAGCCCGGCGATACGGTCGTCGAACTTTGGCCCGGCGGCGGCTGGTACACCGAAATCCTCGCGCCGCTGGCCAAGGCGGGTGGCGGCACCCTCTATGTCGCCGCGCCGTGGGAAAAGGGTCTCAACCGGGTCAAGGCGAAGCAGGAAAGCGATGCGGGCACCTATGGCGCGGTCAAGCTCGCCGAATTCCCGAATGGCGGCACCAATCCCAAGGTCGCCGACGGCAGCGCCGATGTCGTGCTGACCTTTCGCAACGTCCACAACTGGCGCTTCGACGGCGCCGATAACACGGCGAACGCGTTCAAGCAGATTTTCGCGATGCTGAAGCCCGGCGGCGTGCTCGGCGTCGAAGAACATCGCCTGCCCGAAGCGATGGATTCGGCGCTCGAGGAAAAAAGCGGCTATATGAAGCGCTCGTCGGTCATCGCCTTTGCCGAGGCGGCGGGGTTCAAGCTTGTCGGCGAAAGCGACATCAACGCCAATCCCAAGGATACGCATGACTATCCCGGCGGGGTGTGGACGCTGCCCCCCAGCTTGCGCGAGGGCGACAAGGACCGGGAAAAATTTCTGGCGATCGGCGAATCGGACCGCATGACGCTGAAATTCGTGAAGCCCGCAAGCTGAAGCCGATCGAGACCATAGACCCTGCGCTGCTGCTCAGCGCCTATGCGCAGGGACTCTTTCCGATGGCCGACGGGGCGGACGACCCGTCGGTCCATTGGGTCGAGCCGCGGCTGCGCGCGATCCTGCCGCTCGACGGCTTCCGCCTCTCGCGTAGCCTGAAGAAGACGATCACAGGCGAACGTTTCCACGTCACCACCGATCGCGCCTTCGCCGACATAGTCGCGCTATGCGCCCAGCCCGCCGACGACCGGCCGACGACGTGGATCAACCCGGTGATCAAGGCGAGCTACGACCGGCTGTTCCGCCTAGGCCATGCGCACAGCGTCGAATGCTGGCAAATGGGCGAACTGGTCGGCGGCCTGTACGGCGTCACGCTGGGCCGCGCCTTTTTCGGCGAATCGATGGTCAGCCGCGTCCGCGACGCGTCGAAGGTCGCGCTCGCGCATCTCGTCGCACGGCTTCGCGCCGGCGGCTGGCAATTGCTCGACTGCCAGTTCATCACCCCGCATCTCGAATCGCTCGGCGCGATCGAAATCCCGCAGCGCGACTATCTGGCGCGGCTCTATTCGGTGTTGGCGGGCGGGGCGGGCACCGACGGCGGCGCGGCCTTGGCGGCGGGCGCCGGGGCTGCCGCTTCCGGCGTACCCTCGCCGCCGTTCGTCGCGGGGGACTGGGGCGCGCTCGACGCCTTGGGGGCGGCCTTGGCCGAGGGACGCGCGACGGGTTCGCCGCCGGGATATGTCATCGCACAGCTTTTGACGAACACGTCGTAGATCGGGTGCTGGATGATGTTGCGGTCGGGCCGCTCGCGGAAAATCCAGCCCGAAAAGACGCGATACCATTTGTCGTCGCGCTGATCCTGCACCGTCAGCTGGACGAAAGCCCCGGTTTCGGGTGGATCTTCCCACGGTGCGGTCTGTTCGCACGCGCGCAGCCGCACGATCGCGCGCCCGACGCGCGCCGATTCGCCGGGCTTCATCTCGAGATCGCGGACGAGGCCGTTACGCTTGTTGAGCAGGCCGACCACCGCGACGCGGCTCGCCATCGGGGTCGCGCCCTCGATCCCGCCGACTTCGGCCGGCACGCGTTCGGACTTGGCGATCGTCGGGACGGTGGCGCTGCCCCCGGCCTTGGACGGCTTGCCGTCGCAGGCGGTCAGCGCGGTCGCGGCCAGAAGCGCGATCAGCGCGGTCGGAAGCTGGCGCGCCATCGCGTCGGTCACTCGGCGCCGGGGCGCCAGGCCTCATAATCGCCGGTCGCGGCAGCGCGCTTGCCGCCGCGTTCGAGCGCGCCCGCCGGGCGATAGGCGGTGCCGGTACCGGTCAGGTTCGGCGTCGCTTGCTGTTCCCAAGCGCGCGGCGCGGGCAGCATGTCGGCGGGCAGGTCGTCGAACGTGCCGTGCAGCCAGCCATGCCATTCGGGCGGCACCCGGCTCGCGTCATTCGAACCATTATAGAGGACCCAGCGGCGGTCGCCCTTGCGCGCGCGGAAATAGCGGTTGCCAAGGCCGTCCTCGCCGACCTGTTCGCCGGTTTTCCAGCTGTTCAGCAGCGTGCCGACGGTCGCGCCGTCCCACCAGGTGAAAATCTTGCCTAACATGCCCATGGCCGCGCGTTTACAGGCAAGCAGCGCCGTTTCGCAAGCGCCAATGGCGACAAGCGCGCCGGATCATTTATCATTCCAGGTGACGACGGCACTCTCGTCGATACCCAGCTTCGCCGCGGTGCCGCCCGCGAGTTCGAGCACCGCGCTCACTTCGCCGCCGCTGACTACCGGCTCGAGATTTTCGGGGATGGTGTTTTCGGCGATGCGGTCGATGCTGCCGTCGGCGCGGATGAAGAGCATATCGAGCGGAATCAGCGTGTTCTTCATCCAGAAGCTCGCGAAGCGTGGCTTTTCGAAGGGGAACAGCATGCCGCCACCCTCGGGCAGGCTAGTGCGGAACATCAACCCCTTGGCCTGTTCCTCCGGGGTGCGCGCCACCTCGACGGTGAAGACATGCGTCTTGTCGGGGGCCTTGATCGTGAGCGGGATCGAGCCGGCCTGCGCGCTGTCCGATTCGCCGCCGCAGCCTGCTACCGGCAGGGCCATGACAAGAGCAACAGCGGTCATCCACGCACGCATCGGCCTATCCTTTCGCCGTCCCGGTAAGGGTCCGCTCCTAATCGAGCCCCGCTTCGTCGTCCAGCGCGGCCTCGTCGCCGGGCGCGGTAGCGAGGATGCGCCGCGCGAGCGCCAGCGAATGGCCCGCGCGGGCAAAGGCCGCCACGTGCCGCTCGCGCTGCGCCGGATCGGCAATCGCCTCTCTGGCATAGGGACCCAGGCGGCGACGGCGCGCGAAACCGAGCGCTGCGGACAGCGCCGCGCCCTCGGCGGTCGCGATCGCCGCGACCGAATCCGCGGAATCGATGCCGTCGACCCACAATTGCGCTTTCACCCGCCGCACACCCAGCCCGCGCCGCGTCATCGCGCCCGCCCGCATGCCGGCATATTGCTTGTCGTCGACGAACCCGAGCCGGTCCATTTTCGCGACCGCCGCCGCGCAGGCCGCCGGTCCGTCGATGGTGTCGACCCAATCCGATTCGCATATCTTTCTCGACAGATAGCGCGCCAATTTGGCGCGGCTGGTGGCAAATCGCGCGACATAGGCGAGCGCCAGCTCGTCGAGCCGCGCCGCGTCGAGGGGTCTCTTCGCCCGGTCGGAGGAAGCGCGGCGGTTGGCCATATGCCATGTTTATGCCACAGTCGGGCCTGATTGAGAACGACCAGCGCCGCCATATCGGGCATCATAGCCTGAAAATAGGCGATTTGTTCCAACGATAAAGGGATCGCGCAGCACGTATGACACAGAAAGATGACATGCTTGTTGCCGCGCGCCCCGCTTCGCGGGATGCCGGAGCTTCTATGACCGACACCATCACCGATTCGGCGGACGCGCTCGTGCCGACGCCGACCGAATGTTTCCAGCCGCGCCGTTTTTCGGACTTCGCCACCATCGGCGAAGCGCTCGATTATGCCGCGACCGGCACCCGCGGCCTCAATTTCCACGATCCGCGCGGGCGTCTGGTGCGCCCCTATCCGTACAGCGAACTGAAGCATGATTCGCTTCAGACCGCGTACCGTCTGATCGCCGCGGGCGTGAAGCCCGGCGATCGCGTCGCGCTGATCGCCGAGACCGGTGCCGAATTCGCCGCGCTGTTCTTCGGCACCATCTATGCCGGCGCCTGGCCGGTGCCGCTGCCGCTGCCGACCAGCTTCGGCGGGCGCGACAGCTATGTCGGCCAGCTCGTCGTTCAGTTGACCAGCTGCGACCCGACGATGCTCTTCTTCCCACCCGAGATCGCCGCGATGGCGGTCGAGGCCGCCGAGAAGCAGGGCGTCGCACCGATGGACTGGAGCGAATTCGCCGCCCGTCCCGCGCCGCAGACCACCCTGCCCGCGCAGAACAGCAACGAGACCTGCTACCTCCAATATAGCAGCGGCTCGACGCGCTTCCCGCATGGCGTCGCGGTCACCCACGCCGCTTTGCTCAACAATCTCGCCGCGCATTCGCACGGCATGGAAGTGCGCGACAGCGACCGCTGCGTCTCGTGGCTGCCCTGGTATCACGACATGGGCCTCGTCGGCTGCCTGCTTTCGCCGGTCGCCAACCAGGTGTCGGTCGATTATCTGAAGACCGAGGATTTCGCACGCCGACCGCTCGCCTGGCTCGACCTGATCAGCCGCAATAGCGGCACGACATTGAGCTATTCGCCGACCTTCGGTTACGATATCTGCGCGCGCCGCGTGTCGAGCCAGACGCATGTCGCCGACCGTTTTGACCTGTCGCGCTGGCGCGTTGCGGGCAACGGTGCCGACATGATCCGCCCCGACGTGATGCAGAGCTTCGTCGATGCCTTTGCCGACGCGGGTTTCAAGGCAAGCGCCTTCCTGCCGAGCTATGGCCTCGCCGAAGCGACGCTCGCGGTCAGCATCATGCCGCCGGGCGAGGGCATCGTCGTCGAACTAGTCGAGGAGACCGAGCTGTCGGGCGCCGCTAACGACGCCGGCCGCCCGACCCGTTACCGTGCGATCGTCAATTGCGGCCGCGCCGCACGCGACATGGTGATCGAGGTCCGTGACGAGGCGGGCAACAGCCTGCCCGACCAGACCGTCGGCAAGGTGTGGTGCAGCGGCCCGTCGCTGATGACCGGTTATTATCGCGACCCCGAAGCGACCGCCGCCTGCCTTGTCGATGGCTGGCTCGACACCGGCGATATGGGATATTTATCCCATGGTTACATATACATCGTTGGCCGTGCCAAGGACATGATCATCATCAACGGCAAGAATCACTGGCCGCAGGATATCGAATGGGCGGTCGAGCAATTGCCCGGCTTCAAATCGGGTGACATCGCCGCTTTCGCGATCACCGCGCCGGGCGGCGAGGAAACCCCCGCCGTGCTCGTCCAGTGCCGCACCAGCGACGACGCCGAGCGCGCGCTGCTGCGCGAGACGATCCGCGACCGCGTCCGCGCGATCACCGGGATGAACTGCCTGATCGAGCTGATCCCGCCGCGCACGCTGCCGCGTACCAGTTCGGGCAAACTCAGCCGGTCGAAGGCGCGGGCGCAATATCTGGCCGGGGAAATCCAGCCCTTCGCGATCGCCGCCTGATTTTCGTCCCTGACGGGGACCAAAAAAGCGATCAGCCGTTCGCGCATGGTTACGTTCGGGTAACCCGCTTTCGCTAGAACGGTCCCGTGACCAGGGTGGCGAATGATCCGATTCCGACCGACGATATTCCTGCGCGTGCGCTGCTCGGGCTGAACCGGCGCGACGAGGATATCGGCGATTTGCGGCGCCTGCAGCTCGCGCCGTTGCGCGGCCAGGGAAAATTGCGCCTCGTCATGGGGCTCGGCATGACGATCGTCGCCGTATTGACGATGGTGAGCGCGGTCCCAATGGCGGTCGTCGGCGGCTGGGCGATCGCGACGATCCTGTTCAGCCTCTGGTCCTGGCAGGTCGTCTCCCGCCTGCCGCTGGGCGAAATCCACCACACGGGCGCCGCCGAGTTCAACCTTTGCAACCGGCACGCCATCTATTCGGCCGTCGTCTGGTCGGCGCCCTTCTGGCTCCAGGGCCTCCACCCCTCGCTCGATCACCTGCTGTCGATGTGGACCGTAGCGCTGCTGATGATGCTGACGCTGGCGATCGTCGCGCACACGCTGCCGATGGCATGCCTGCTCTTCATCATGCCGGTCAGCCTGTCGGCGGCCGGGGCGCTGGTCTTCGCCGGCGCGCCCGCGCACGCAGGGGTCGCGATCGCCGCCGGCGCGATGCTCACCGGCTTCTGCATTCGGTTCGGGCAAAGCCACATCCGCTTTCGCCGAGCCGAAGCGGTACTGCACGAAAAAACCGAGACGGTCAGCCTGCTGCTGCGCGAATTCGAGGAAACCTCCGCCGACTGGCTGTGGCAGACCGACAACAGTCGCCGCCTCGTCCATGTCTCGCCGCGCCTCGCCTTCGCGATCGGAGCGCCCGCCGACCAGCTCGAAGGCCTGCCGCTGCTTCAGGCGCTGTCGGGCGATGCGTGGGAGACCGGGAACTTCCCCAAGAGCCTGCACGACATGGCCGAGCGGATGAAGCGGCGCGAGAGTTTTTCGAACCTGATCGTCCCTGTCACCATCGACGGCGCGCCGCGCTGGTGGGAATTGTCGGCGTCACCGCGCCTCGACGAAGCGGGCAAGTTCCTAGGCTTTCGCGGGGTCGGATCGGACGTCACCGAACAGCGCGCCTCGGCCGAACAGATCGCCAAGATGGCGCGCTTCGACAACCTCACCGGCTTGCCGAACCGGCTCAGCCTCAACGAGGATCTCGAGCGCGCGCTGAACCATGCGATCGATGCCAAGACGCGCTGCGCGATGCTGATGCTCGACCTCGACCGCTTCAAAGCGGTCAACGATACGCTCGGCCACCCCGTCGGCGACAAATTGCTGGCGCAGGTCGCGGCGCGGCTGAAGGGTATGATGGACCGCGGCATGACCTGCGGCCGGCTGGGCGGCGACGAATTCGCCATCATCCTCCACCATGTGCCGACCGCGAGCGATGCCGAAGCACTGGGCCAGCGCATCATCGCGGCGCTCAGCCGCCCCTATGTGGTCGACAATCACCAGTTGTTCGTCGGTGCCAGCATCGGCTTCGCGGTCGGGCCGCAGGACGGCGCTACGGTCGAGACGCTGACCCGCAACGCCGACCTGGCGCTCTACAAGTCCAAGGACAAGGGCGGCAACGTCGTCGCCGCCTATGTCGCCTCGCTCCATGCCCAGGCCGAGGAACGGCGCGTGATGGAACAGGAATTGCGCGGCGCGCTCGAACGGCGCGAGTTCGAACTTTATTACCAGCCGGTCGTCACCGCCGAGGACGGAATGCTGAACGGCTTCGAAGCGCTGATTCGCTGGAACAACCAGAAGCTCGGCAATGTTTCGCCCGGCCGCTTCATTCCGCTCGCCGAGGACAGCCGCCTGATCTCACCGATCGGCGAATGGGTGCTGCGTACCGCGTGTCACGAAGCGATGCGCTGGCCGTCGAACCTCAAGGTTGCGGTCAACGTGTCGGCCGAACAGCTGACCGACCCCGCCTTCGCTTCGGTCGTCGTCTCGGCACTCGCGCAAAGCGGCCTGCCGCCGCAACGGCTCGAGATCGAGGTCACCGAAAGCGTGTTCCTGCGCGACGGCGGCGGCGCCGCGCAATTGCTCGACCAGCTGATCGGACTCGGCATCCGCCTCAGCCTCGACGATTTCGGTACCGGCTATTCGTCGCTCGGCTATCTGCGCAAGACCCAATTTTCGACGATCAAAGTCGATCGCAGCTTCGTCGTTGGCGCCGCCAAGGGCATCACCGAATCGATCGCGATCATCCGCGCCGTCGTCGCGCTCGCTGACAGCCTCGGCATGTCGACGACGGCGGAGGGCGCGGAGACTGAACTAGAGGTTGAAACGATTCGCGCGCTCGGCTGCCGCAACATCCAGGGCTATTATTACGGCCGCCCGATGCCGGCGACCGATGTGCTGACGCTGTTCCGTCCGACCGCCAGCCAGGCCAGCGCCGCCGCCTGACGCGGCGAGGCGAGCGAGTCCGGCGACGAATCGAACCGCCTTTCAAAAGGTTCCCCGGTTCACCCCGCGTCCGATGCAGTTCGTCGCGCGGCGGGTGGTTTGCGGCGAAAGCCGTGGCAGAGACGCTCCAACGCTTGAACACAAGCCAAACGGGGGTCGCTTTCCATGTCAGCCAGCCGCTTTTCAGCAGCCATTGTCGCATGCCTGATGATGCTTGCCGCCGCCCTGACCAGCACCCCCGCCGCCGCCGCCAACTACCTCCAGTGCGTTCCGTTCGCCCGCGCCGAATCGGGCGTCGATATCCGCGGCAACGCCGGCACCTGGTGGGCGCAGGCTGCGGGCCAGTATGACCGCGGCGACGAACCGCGCGAAGGCGCGGTCATGGCGTTCGCCGGCACGCGCGGCATGCCGATCGGCCATGTCGCCGTCGTGAAGAAGATCGTCGGCGACCGCGAAATCCTGATCGACCATGCCAATTGGTCGCCGATCAACGGCCGCCGCGGCCAGATCGAACGCAACGTGCGCGTCGTCGACGTGAGCAGCGCCGGCGACTGGAGCATGGTCCGCGTGTGGTACGCCCCGATCGGCGACCTCGGCCTGCGCGCCAACCCGGTGCAGGGCTTCATCTATCCCGGCCAGGGCGCCGCGCCGCGCAAGGCGCCGAGCTTCGACGCTCCGGTGTGGGCCAGCAACGACTGGACCCCGGGCAACGGCCTCGCAATGGTCGCCGCGTCGCTCGGCCAGTAAAGGCACCGGCACCGCTACAAACGAAAAAGCCCCGGCGCGAGCCGGGGCTTTTTCGTTTGTAGCGGGCGCCAGGTGGGCCGGCGCGTCTCAGTCCTCGGACGGGGCGTCGTCCGCCTTGTCGGCGACGACATCCTCGAACCAGGCTTCGACCTCGCCAGACAGCTTGATCGTCATCGGCTGGCCGAAACGGTCCTTCGACTTGCCCGCGGCGACGCGGATCCAGCCTTCGGAGATCGAATATTCCTCGACGTCGGTGCGCTCCTTGCCCTTGAAGCGGATGCCGATGCCGCGTTGCAGCACCTCCATGTCGAAATGGGGCGAGCGCGGGTTGGTCGACATATGGTCGGGCGGCGTATCGGTCATAAAGCAATTCCCATAAAAAGATTGGCGCGGCCCTAGCGGGGCCGCGCCATCATCGTCAATCGGGAAGGCGTTTCAGCCCGCGTCAGAAGTCGCCCTTCAGCGTCACGAAGAACTGCTGCGGCGCTCCCGCGAGCAGGGTCTGGCTGTCGCCGCGGTTGGCGAAGCCGTTGGTGCCGATCGTCGAGACATAAGCCTTGTCGAACAGGTTGGTGGCATTGGCCTGGATCGTCAGGCCGCCGAGCATTCCATCGGTGAAGCGATAGCCGATGCTGGCGTCGACGATCACGAACCCGCCCACAGCGGCGTCATTCTCGAACGAATAATAGCGCTTCGACGTATAGTTGGCGCCGACCCGGGCGAAGATATTGCCATTGTCCCACGTGATCTCGCCCTTGGCGAGATGGCGGGGCGAATTGACCACCGTCTTGCCCGCGGTCGCCGCGATCACGACGTTCGCGGCGTTGACGACATCGTCCTGATATTCGGAGTCATTATAGGCGTAGGAACCGAAGAGCGAGAGGTCGGGGGTGACCCGGAAGGTCCCCGCCGCCTCGATGCCCCATGACCGCACGTCGCCGACATTCTGCAGGATCGCAGGATTGCCCTGGATGCCCGAACCGTTGGCGAAAGCGATGATGCGATCCTTGAAGTCGACATAATAGCCCACGACGACGCCCTGGAAGACGGGCGACTTGGTGCGGAAGCCGAGTTCATAGGTGGTCGAGGTTTCGGGTTTCAGGTCGAGCGCGTCGAAGCCCGCCTGCGTCGTCGCGAAAGGCCCGCCCGTCGCCGAGCTTTCGAAGGCGCGCATATTCTGCGTGTAGCTCGCGAACAGCTCGTTATCGTCGTTCAGGCGGAACAGCACACCCGCCTGCGGCAGGAACCAGTCCTTCGCCACCGTGCGCCCCGAGGCGAGCCCGCCGCTCACCACCGGGCTAGCCTCGTTGGTGACCTTGAGTCCCTTCCAGCCCGCATTGATCTGGACCTGCCCGAGGTCGAGGGTGTCCTGGACGTGATATTGCAGCGTTTCGGTCTTGAAATCGAATTCCCACTGGGTCGCGAGCGGATCCTTGGGGAATTTCAGGCTGCCGCGGCTCGGCGCCCCGGTGGTGTTGGCGAGGCCATAGAAGCGCCGCGCCTGGTTGAAATCATTGTCCTCGTACCACAGGCCGAGATCGAGCGTATTGGCACCGATCTTGAACTCGCTCGACGCGACGACACCATAGCGCTCGATCGCATATTCGGTGGTACGGATCGTCATCGGCGCGCCGCCCGGCGTGGTCACATAGGGGGTGAACCACAGGCCGCGGCCGCGATTGCTGTGATAATAGCCGGTCGCCTTCAGCGTCCAGTTGTCGGTGACCGGCACGTCGCCGCCGATCCCCGCGAGCCAGTCCTTGCGCAGCCCCGATGCGTCATAATAGGCATCGTCGACGGTCAGGATCGGCGCCGGGAAGGCCTCGCCAGCGCCCGGATAGGGCGCGGTATAGGTCGCACCCAGCGGCAGGCTGCCGTTGGCGACACCAGCGTTGAACGCTGCGCGCGTGACCTGGTTCTGATAGACTTGCGCGACGCGGACCGCGAGGTCCCAGTCCTTGGCATAATTGTCCCAGTCATAGCCGAGACGGCCGATCATTTCGGCGCTGAGGTCCTGATAGTCGTTTTCGGCGCGGTCCGAATAATTGACGAAGCCGAACAGCTTGCCGTCGCCGACCGGCTGGACGAGGCGCGCATTGACCTGATGCTGGCGCTGGACGCCGTCGCCCTTCCACTTGTCGGCATCCTGCCAGGCATAGCTGACCGCGAGCATCGGGCCGCCGGACATGATTTCGCCGCTGTCGAGGCGGACGAAGCCGCGCTTCGTATCCTCGCTGCCATAGGTGCCCGAAAATTCGACCCCCATGTCGGCCTTGGGATCGCGCGAGAAGAATTCGATCGTGCCCCCGAGGTTGCTCGAAGAAGCGGCGGCGAGCGCGCCCGCGCCCTGCGCGACCTCGACCCGGCCGACATTCTCGCTGATCAGCGCGCGGCTGATATGCAGACCGTTATGGTTGCCATAGCTCATGTCGCCGAGCGGAATGCCGTCGAGCGTGAAGCCGAGCTGGTTCTGGCTGAAACCGCGGATCGAGATGCGCGACGACCATTCATAGGCGCCGAAGGCATCGGCCGACTGGAAATTCACGCCCGGCAGCTTGTCGATCGCCTTCAGCGGACTGATCCCCGCGACATCGAGCGCGATGTCCGCGGCACCCAGTTCCTGCACCTGGCGCGCCTGGCCGGTGCCGAGTACGACGATCTCTTCGGCCGGACCGGCATCGACGGCAGCGCCGTCCGCCGCGTCGGCGGCATAGGCCGGCGTCGCCGCGAGCATGGCGATCAGCGCGGCGCCCGCGCGCAAGCGGCGGCTCATAATCTGGTTCATCGATAGTCCCCTCTGCCCGCGCCGAAATGGCGCCGGGATGCGCCGCGGCTTTAGGGAGGCGATATTGCGGCGCAGCGGCACAGGCATGACCCGGCGATGACAGGATGACGACGAGGACTGTCATCTTCGCACCTTCGCTTGCGAGCGGCGGCAAAGCTTGGCATGAGCACGTCCGGGTCGCGTATCGGGGAATGAACCATGACGATACGCCGGGCGGGTTTCGCCCTTAGCGCCGCGATGCTCGCGGCATCGACCCTGCCGGCCTTCGCGGTCGAACCGCCCCCCTGCCCCGCCGACAACGGCGGCCCGTGCGACGAGGCGGCGAACACGCTGGTTGCCGACGTGATCGCCCGGTTCGAAAAGGCAAATGGCGAGGAGCAGGTTCAGGCCGCGCTGGCGCTCGTCGACCTTGTCGCCCAATATCGCACCCGCTTGTCGGAGCGGAACGCGTTCAGCGCCGATACGGGGCTGTGGATCTATTTTCGCGACGACCGCGACCCCGGCGACGCCGATTACCAGCGGGTGACGAACAAGATGCGCGGCTATGCCACCCGCGCCGCCGCCGCCAAGGACGTCGAGAGCGAGCTATTCTTCCTCGACTGGATGAGCCTCGGCCTGTCTTATGAGGAGCGGCTGGCGCACGCGCGGTTGATCCATCGCCGTGCCGCCGAGCATGGCCTGCTGACCACATCCCCGGCCCGCAGCGCCCGCGTCAGCCTCGAAATCTATGGCCGCGAACTGCTCGAACAGGGCCGCTATGCCGAGGTCACGCGTGCGCTCGACGACACCTATGCCGAGCTCGAGGCGGCGGGGATGACGGTCGACAATTGGGAACTGCAACTGCGCTATGCCGAGGCCCTGAATTTGGTGCGCCGCGACGAGGAGTCCGATCGCGCTTTCGACGCACTGCTCGTCATGCTGGCGGGTCCCGCATATAACGACTATCAGCGCCAGTTCGCGAACAACCAGATCAGCTATTACCGCAATATCGCCGGTCGCTTCGCCGCCGCCGAGGGTCCGGGGCGCATCGCCGCGACCGAGGGCGAACGGCTGCAGGGCCGCGAAGACATCGGCACCCAGAAATCGCGCTATAATTTCGCGCTCGCGCTGCTCGGGCAGGGCAAGGCTGAAGAATCGCTGCCCTATTTCGAGGAGGCGCTGCCGCTCCAGCTCGCGGCCGAACGCGGCGGCGGCTGGTACGACGCCAAGACCGATACGATCATCCTGCTCACCACCCTCGCCCGTGCCCGCGCGCAGGTGAAGGGGCGCGAGGCCGACGGGCTGACGGCGGCGATCGACGCCGCCGACCGGCTTCGTCAGCGGCGCGAGGCCGGGCTGGCCACCGACGACGCCAATCCCGCCGTCGCGGCGCTGGCGAAAGCGGTCGCGCGCGGAACCCGCCGCAACCCGCAATCGGGCGCCTTCGACATGGTGATGTTCGCCGGCTGGGCCGCGCGCAATCAGGATAGCGCCATGGATCAGGCCTTTCTCGCGGCGCAGGACCTGACGCTCACCGATGCCGGCGACGCGATCAACCAGGCCGCCGCGCGCAATCTGGCCGGCACCGGCTCCCTCGGCGAACTGGTTCGCCAGCGACAGGACACCGCGCAGGCGGTGGTGTCGCTGAACCAGCGCTATCGCGACATGGCGCTCGGCAAGGACGAGGCCAAGGCAGGAGCGCTCCGCTCCGAACTCGATGCGGCGGCAGCGCGGCTCGCGCCGCTCGACGCGCGCATCGCCGCCGAGTTTCCCGACTATGCGACGCTGGTCACCCCCAAGGCAATCGACGTTGCGGCGGTGCAGGCATTGCTTGAGCCCGACGAGGCGGTGCTGATGCTGCTGCCGTCGGAGGGGCATCATTATGCTTTCGCCATTTCGAAGCAGGGCGCGCGGTGGCACCGCTTCGACGACGGCGCGGCGCCCGTTGCCGCCGACGTCGCGCGGCTCAAATGCCGGATCGACGAGAATACCTGCTCGCTGCCCGACTATGACGCGCTGGTCGCCGCCGAGGACAAGGGCGGCCCCAGCCCGATCGACAAACGCTATCCGCGCTACGACCGTGCGGCGGCCTGGCGCCTCTACCAGCGCCTGATCGCGCCGGTCGCGGCCGCGCTGCCCGAAGGCGGACGCATCTACACCGTCGCGAGCGGGCCGGTGGCGGGGCTGCCGCTCGCTGCGCTGGTCGCGAGCGAGCCGGAGGGCGAGGCCGAAAGCGGCGCCGAGGCCGACCTTGCCGCGACCGACTGGCTCGCCAAACATTATCGCTTCGTCACCCTGCCCTCGGTCAGCGCGCTCGCGCTCGCCTCGCGCGAAAGCGGCGCGCTGCCCGCTTCGCGCCGTCCCGACCTGGTCGCCTATGGCGCGCCGACCCTCGTCGGCAACGGCAAGGCCGGCGCGCGGGGCGCCGACGGGACGCTGCGCAAGCGTGGCGGCGTCGGGGTACGCGGCGGCGGGCTGACGCTGGCGAGCGGCGACAAGACGATGGCGTCGGTCGACAAGCTCCGCAAACTCGACCCGCTGCCCGGCACCGTCACCGAACTGACCAGGCTGTCGGCGGCGATCGCACGCGGTGGCGGCGTCCGCCTCGGCCGCGACGCGACCGAGACGGCGGTCAAGGCCGACCGCGAACTGCCCCGCGCGATCGCTGTCGTGTTCGCGACGCACGGGCTGCTCCCCGGCGAAATGGGCACCGGGTCCGAGCCCGGTCTCGTCCTCACCCCGCCGGGCAAGGCGAGCGCGACCGACGACGGCCTGCTCACCGCCAGCGAGGCGGCGGCGCTGTCGCTGTCGGCGCGCTGGGTCGTGCTGTCGGCGTGCAACACCGCGACCCCCGGGGTCGAGGCGGGCGCCAGCGGCGAATCGCTGTCGAGCCTTGCGCGCAGCTTCCTCTATGCGGGGGCGGGCAATCTGCTGGCGAGCCACTGGCGCGTCGCGGACGACGCCACCGCGGCACTGACCGTCGAAGCGCTCGCGAACAAGGACGCGACCCCGGCGACCGCGCTCGCGCTGGCGATGGAGGCGGTGCGCACCGGCAAGCGCGCCGACGGGTCGGTGGTCGAGGGATGGCAGCCGCACTGGGCGCATCCGGCGAGCTGGGCGCCCTTTACGCTGGTGACCAACCGCGATCGCTAGGCCGCGGAATGGCCGTCAGGCGCGCGCGGTGCGACGCTGCACTGTGTCGAGCCGCTCGGCGGCGGGATAAAGATCGGCCTCCTCGCGCTCGATCCGCATTCCGATCGCGTCGAGTATCGCCTCGGTTTCGCGGCAGAAACCCGGCCAGTCGCCTGCGACATTCTCCGCCGTCCAGCGCGCGTCATAGGCCATGAACTCTTCGGCCAGATGCCCCGTCTCGTGGACGAATTCGCCCGCCAGCCGTTTCAGGGCGGCATCGCCGCTCGCCAGAAGCCGCGGATAGAGGACCCAGTCCTCGCATTTCAGGTGACGCACCAGCGTGTCGCGAAACATGCCGCGCACCGCGGCGAGTTCGGTCGGGCGCGGCGGCTGCGGCGCGGCGGCGATATCCATCAGGAAGCGCGAAAGGGTGGCGAGGGCCGCATGTTCGGCGCGCAGTCGCCGCATTTCATGGACCATATGCATAGGGCCGCCCAGTTTCGAGTGGTCCCTCGCAGCCCGTCCTAGGTCTTGCCCGTGAAAAGAGGGTTAAGCCGCATTTGCCATTAGGGCCGGCATGGGTGTTTGCCGACCGGTTTTGCGTCGAAAATCATTGCCAAACTGGCAGCGCCTGCCTGATCGACGGCGAGATTACCGGACGATCAGTTGTTGTTGCACTCGCCGCCGGTGCAGTTATCGGGGTCGCCGCTGGCCGAAAGCGCGAGCGCCCCGCCCACCACGACGAGCACGCCGACCACGACCAGCGCCGTCGTCGTGCCGCCCGACAGATTGTTGCGGTTTTTGTCCGCCGGCCGCCCGCCGGGGGTATAGCGCGCCGGGGTCAGCCGCAGCCCCGCGAGCGAAAGCTGCGGTGCGGCATCACCGCCGCGAAAGCCGAACTCCAGCCCCTCGCCGATCCGCCAATTGGGACTGCGAAGGTCGCTGCCGCCGCTATGCTGCATCGGCGCGATGGTCAGGCCGGCGCGGATCATCGGCTTCTCGCGTCCACTTCCGCCCAGCGAGATGCGGATGCGCGCGCCCGCAAAGCCACCCATTTCAACCGGGCCGATTCCATTCATGTGCGGCGCGGGGCCAACCGTCTGGGCGTGCAGCGGAGCGGCGCAGCTTGCCGCGAGCGCGATGATCCATATCGATGTTTTCATGGCGGCTCCTCCCGCGCGCAGTCTGCTGACCGTTTGTGGCGGAAAGATGGACCGTCAGCCGCCGCGGCTCTTCATCAACGGCTGGATTCGCGTCCCGAACGCCTCGACCCCCTCCAGAAAATCGTCGAAGGTCAGCAGCACCCCGCCGGTGTTCGGCACCTCGGCCATCTCGTCGAGCATAAGCGCGACGCTGGCATAGCTGCCGACGAGCGTCCCCATATTGATGTTCACCGCGCCTTCGGGCGCCGCGAGCTGGCGGACGTTGGTGGTGCTGTTGTGCTTGTCGGCGGCGCCCTGATCGATCAGCCACGAGATCGCCGCGACATCGACGCCGTCGTTGTATGACTTCCACTTCGCCATCGCCTCTTCGTCGGTCTCGGCAGCGATGATCATCACCAGCACGAACACCGACACGTCGCGCCCGGTCTTCGCGGTCGCGACCGCGAGCCGCTCGTTGTTCGATGCGAAGGCGGTCGGGGTGTTCACCCCCTTGCCGAGGCAGAAGGCGTAATCCGCCCATTGCGCCGAGAAGGCGAGGCCCTCGTCCGACGAGCCGGCGCAGATGATCTTCATGTCGCCTTCGGGCGTGGGGCGCACCAGGCAATCGTCCATCTGGTAATAGTCGCCCTTGAAATCGCTCCGCCCCGTTTCCCACAATTCGCGCAGGATGCGGGCATATTCGTCGAGCATCTGATAGCGGTTGCGAAAATGCTCGTCGCCCGGCCACAGCCCCATCTGGCTATATTCGGGGCGCTGCCAGCCGGTGATCAGATTGAGCCCGAAGCGGCCATGGCTGATGCTGTCGATCGTGTTGCACATCCGCGCCGCGAAGGCGGGCGGGATGACGAGCGTCGGGCAGGTCGCATAGATCTTGATCTTCTCGGTCACCGCGGCGAGCCCCGCCATCAGCGTGAAGCTTTCCAGCCCATATTCCCAGAACTCGGTCTTGCCGCCGAAGCCGCGCAGCTTGATCATCGACAGCAGGAAATCGAGCCCGTGCCGCTCGGCCGCCTGGGCGATTTGTTTGTTGAGGTCGAAGCTCGGCATATATTGCGGCGCGTTTTCGCTGATCAGCCAGCCATTGTTGTTGATGGGAACAAAGACGCCGACTTGCATGGCTTATCTCCTGAGGAAATCGAGGACGACGCGGTTGAAAGTCTCGGGATCGGTGACGTTGCAGGCGTGGCCGCCCCAATCGAAGATGTGCGTTTCGGCCCAGCCGACCGGCGCCGCGACATCGAGCGCGCTGGCGAGCGGCACGAGCATATCGTCGCGCGTCGCGATAACGAGCCATGCCGGCGTCGCGGTCATGTCGATCAGGGCGGGCGAATAGGCGCGCACCGCCGCGATGCGTTTTTCGACCGTCGCGGCGCCGGGAAAATGCGCGAGCTGCTGTTCGGCCTCGGCGACCAGTTCGGCATCATGCGCCGAAATCCAGTCGGGCGGATAGAGGAACAGCGGCTGGGCATGGAGGAAGGCGGCGGGGCCGCTACCCCAAAGCAGGTTGAGCCGGACGTCGAAGCAGCGCGCGGTATGCGGGTCGAGCGTGCGCCAGCCGTTGACGACAACGAGCCGGTCGATCCGCGTCGTCATGATCGCCAGTTCGATCCCGATCATGCCACCAAGCGCGTGGCCGACGAAGCTCGCCTCCCCGATATCCAGCGCGTCCATCAACGCGATCACATCGGCCGCCATGTCTTCGACCGACGTCGTGGGTGGCAAATCGCGACGGCTGCGCCCCGTCCCGCGATGGTCGTAGAGCAGGACGCGGTAATCCGCTGCAAGTGCGGCGAGGTTGGGCGCCCAATAGCTGGCCGATCCGCCCAGCCCCGGCGACAGGATCAGCGGCGGCGCATCCTCCGCCCCGTGAAGTTCATAATAGAGGCCCGCCGCCTCAGCCAATGTGCGCGACGCTCGCGATCTCGACGAGGCAGTCGGCCTTCACCAGCTCGGCCTTGATGCAGTAGCGCGCGGGCTTGGCGCCCGGGAAATAGTCGGCGTAGACCGCATTGAACGCCGCATAATCGGCAAAGTCCTTGAGGAAGATATGGTTCATCGCGACATCCTCGAGCGTCGCGCCTGCGGCCTCGAGGGTAATCCGGATGACATCGAGGATATGCCGCGTCTGCGCCGCCGCGTCGCCGATATGCAGCACCACCCCGCCCTCGCCGAGCGCCAGCACGCCCGACACATAGACGGTGTTCCCGGCCTTCGCGCCGGCCGAATAGGGCGCGATCGGGGTCGGGAATTGCGGCGGGTTGATCGGTTCGAACGGCACTATTCTTCTCCCCGGGGTTGTTGGCCGATGCTGCCGCAGAAATCGGCGACATTGCTCACCCAGCCAAAGAATTTTTCGACATTATAGACGGTCGCGTCGCGCACATAGTCCGGACCCAGATGATGCGTCGCGTCCTCCAGCATCACCGCAAAATATTCGAGGTGGAACGCATCGCGCAGCGTCGATTCGACGCAGACATTGCTCGCGATGCCGACGAAGACGATCGTGCGGATGCCGCGCGACCGCAGGGTGCTGTCGAGCTGTGAGTTGAAGAAGGCCGAATAGCGCGTCTTGTGTAGCCGGATGTCGCCCGGCTGCGGCGCAAGCGCCTCCACCAGTTCATAATCCCACCCGCCGCGCGCCAGAAGCTGCCCCTGCAATTCGGGCCGCGCGCGCATCGTCTTCAGCGCATTCGACTTGTGCCAGTTCGGCGACCCCGGCCCGCCCGCCTCGGCATAGTCGGCGTCCCAGCCGTTCTGCAGATAGACCACCGGCATGCCCGCGCCGCGCGCGACGGTGAGCACCTGCGCGACCCGCCCGATCACCCCGGCAGAACCTGAAATGTCGAACCCCGCAAGGTCGACATAACCGCCCTTCGACGCATAGGCATTCTGCATGTCGATCACGACGACGGCGGTCGCCCGCGGGTCGACGATCAGCGGTTCGGGCCGCGCGGGCAGGGTCAGCTTCGTCCCGTCGCCGGGTGTGGTATCGACCGCAATCGCCATGGGCTCCCCTTCAAGCCAGGGCGGTAGCTTCCCCGAAAGCGGCAGGCGATGCAAGCCGCCGCCGCCCAAAAGAAAACCGGCGGCCTTTTGAGGGGCCGCCGGTTCGAATTTTATGCCATTTCCTTCTTGCGCGAGGCCTTTTTGCGCTCGTGCGGGTCAAGCAGCGCCTTGCGGATTCGGATGTTCTTCGGGGTCACTTCGACCATTTCGTCGTCGTCGATATAGGCGATCGCCTGTTCGAGCGTCATGCGTTTCGGCGGGGTCAGGCGGATCGCGTCGTCCTTGCCCGTCGAGCGGAAGTTCGTGAGCTGCTTCGACTTCATCGGGTTGACCTCGAGATCGTCGGGCTTGGCATTTTCGCCGATGATCATGCCCTCATAGAGCGCCTCGCCGGGCGAGACGAAGAGGATGCCGCGCTCTTCGAGCGGGCCAAGCGCATAAGCGACAGCGTCGCCGTTGCCGTTCGAGATCAGCACGCCGTTCTGGCGGCCGGCGATATTGCCCTTGTACGGGCCATATTTCTCGAACAGGCGGTTCATGATGCCGGTGCCGCGGGTATCGGACAGGAATTCGCCATGATAGCCGATCAGGCCGCGTGACGGGCCCGAGAAGGTGATGCGCGTCTTACCGCCGCCCGAGGGGCGCATGTCGGTGAGGTCGGCCTTGCGGACCTGCATCTTCTCGACGACCGTGCCCGAATGCTCGTCGTCGACGTCGATGACGACGGTTTCATAGGGTTCGGTGCGTTTGCCGGCCTCGTCCTCGCCGTACAGCACGCGCGGGCGGCTGATGCCGAGTTCGAAGCCTTCACGGCGCATCGTTTCGATGAGCACGCCGAGCTGGAGCTCGCCGCGGCCCGCGACTTCGAAGCTGTCCTTGTCGGCGCTTTCGGTGATGCGGATCGCAACATTGGTTTCGGCTTCGCGGAACAGGCGGTCGCGGATCATGCGGCTCGTGACCTTGCTGCCCTCGCGGCCCGCCATCGGCGAATCGTTCACCGCAAAGCGCATCGACAGCGTCGGCGGATCGATCGGCTGCGCGGCGATCGGTTCGCTGACGCTGGTGTCGGCGATAGTGTTGGCGACGGTCGCCTGCGAAAGCCCGGCGATCGCGACAATGTCGCCCGCGCGCGCTTCCTCGACGGGAACGCGCTCCAGACCGCGGAAGGCGAGCAGCTTCGACGCGCGGCCGGTTTCGATCACCTTGCCGTCCATGTCGATCGCGTGGATCGGCTGGTTGACCTTGACGGTGCCCGACTGGACGCGGCCGGTCAGGATGCGGCCGATGAAGTTATCGCGGTCGAGCAGCGTGGCGAGGAAGGTGAAGGGACCGTCTTCGGGCAGGCCCGGGGTCGGGACATGGCTGACGATCGTCTTGAACAAAGGCTCGAGCGTGCCTTCGCGCGCGTCGGGGCTGTCCGACGCGAAACCGCCGCGGCCCGAGGCGTAGAGGATCGGGAAGTCGAGCTGTTCGTCATTGGCTTCGAGCGTCAGGAACAGTTCGAACACCTCGTCGAGCACTTCGGCGGCGCGCGCGTCGCTGCGGTCGATCTTGTTGACGACGACGATCGGCTTGAGGCCGAGCGCGAGCGCCTTGCCGGTGACGAACTTGGTCTGCGGCATCGGGCCTTCGGCGGCGTCAACAAGCAGGATGACGCCGTCGACCATCGAGAGGATACGCTCGACCTCGCCGCCGAAGTCGGCGTGGCCGGGGGTGTCGACGATGTTGATGCGCGTCAGGTCGGCGCCTTCGCCCCATTCGACGCTGGTGCACTTCGCGAGAATGGTGATCCCGCGTTCCTTTTCGAGATCGTTCGAGTCCATCGCGCGCTCTTCGACGCGCTGGTTGTCGCGGAAGGTGCCCGACTGACGGAAGAGCTGGTCGACGAGGGTGGTTTTGCCGTGATCGACGTGCGCGATGATGGCGATGTTGCGCAAAGACATGCGGAAAGGCCTTGATTGTGAGGGAGCGGCAGTGGCTGCCGCGATCGGCGCGCGCCTAGCAGAAGCCTTGTTGCAGCGCAACGAAATTGCCGAAGTTGGCGAAGGTGTTGCGGAGCGTGGCGCGCGCCGAAGAAGTTTCAATAATTATTGAAACTTCAGAAATTCACGCTATAACGAGTCGCGTGGATCCCTCCTCCGCCCCCGACTCTCCATCGCCGCCGTTTCGGCTCTCCCCGCTAGCGCAGGCTTTTGTCCTGCATTTCGGCGAGATGGGGAGCCGCTGGGGGATCAACCGCACCGTCGGACAGATTTATGCGATGCTGTTCCTCGCCGACGGTCCGCGCCATGCCGAGGAGATCAGCGAGGCGCTGGGGCTGTCGCGCGGCAGCGTCTCGATGGGGCTGAAAGAACTCGCAAGCTGGCGGCTGGTGCAATTGAAGCACCTGCCCGGCGACCGGCGCGACTATTATGCGACCCCGCGCGACGTGTGGGCGATCTTCCGCACCCTCGTCGAGGAGCGCAAGAAGCGCGAGATCGACCCGACGCTGACGACGCTGCGCGCGCTGCTGATGGAGCCCGCGACCGACCCCGCCGACCGCTTCGCGCAGGAACGCATCGCGGCGATGCACGAACAGATCGAGCTGCTCACCGACTGGTATGCCGAGATGGAGCGGCTCGATACCGAACGGCTGCTCCAGCTTTTGCGGCTCGGCGAGCGTGTGGTAAAAGCGCTCGAGTTCAAGGACCGCATGCTTGGCCGCGGGAAGGGTGTCTCGACCGCCTCGACAGGCTCGGGACAGGCTTCGCTCGACACAAACGGGGGGTAGCAGACGACGATGGACGCACTTGACCCGCTGATCCTCGCGCGCATCCAGTTCGCGGCGAACATCAGTTTCCATATCCTGTTCCCGACGATCACGATCGCATTGGGCTGGGCGCTGCTCGGCTTCAAACTCGCGTACAACCGCACCGGCAACGCGGCGTGGATGGACGCGTACCGCCTGTGGGTGAAGGTCTTCGCGCTGAGTTTCGCGATGGGGGTCGTCTCGGGCATCACGATGAGTTTCCAATTCGGCACCAACTGGCCGGGCTATATGGAAAAGGTCGGCAATGTCGCGGGGCCGTTGCTCGCTTATGAGGTGCTGACCGCCTTTTTCCTCGAGGCGGTGTTCCTGGGGATCATGCTGTTCGGGTTCAGCCGCGTGCCGAACTGGGTGCACACGCTCGCCACATGCCTGGTCGCGGGCGGCACGACGCTGTCGGCCTTCTGGATCATCGCGCTCAACAGCTGGATGCAGACCCCGGTCGGCTATGAGATCCGCGATGGCGTCGTCCATGCGACCGACTGGTGGGCGATCGTCTTCAACCCGTCGATGCCGTACCGCCTGATGCACATGCTGCTCGCCTCGGCACTCACCGTATCCTTCCTGATCGCGGGTATGTCGGCGTGGCGCTGGCTGCGCGACGGCGGCGGCGAAGGGGTGCGGCGCACGCTGAAAGCCTCCCTCTATGCCGCCGCACTGCTGATCCCGGTGCAGATTTTCGTCGGCGACATGCACGGGCTCAACACGCTCGAACATCAGCCGCAAAAGATCGCGGCGATGGAGGCCAATTGGGAGACGCGCAGCCATGTCCCGCTCGTGCTGTTCGCGATCCCCGACGAGAAAGCGCGCACCAACCATCTGGAAGTCGCCGTGCCGTCGGGCGCGAGCCTCATCCTGAAGCATGAAGCCGCTGGCGTCGTTCCCGGGCTCAACGATTATGAAGGCAACCATCCCCCGGTCGCGCCCTTGTTCTGGGGATTCCGGATCATGGTCGGGCTGGGGGTGCTGATGCTGGCGATATCGTGGTTCGGCGCGTGGAATGTCTGGCGGCGCGGGGTCGATGGCCTGCCGCGCTGGTATGCGCGCGCGCTCGTCGCGATGACCTTCGCCGGCTGGGTCGCGACGCTCGCGGGTTGGTATGTCACCGAGATCGGACGCCAGCCCTGGCTGGTCACCGGGGTGCTCAGGACCGCCGACGCGGTGGGACCGGTCGGCAGCGCGATGGTCGCGAGTTCGCTGACGCTGTATCTTACGGTCTATGTGGTGCTGCTCGCCGCCTATATCGCGGTGCTCTACCGCCTCGCGCGGCTCGGCAAGGCGGCGCCCGACGCGAAGGCGATGTTCCCGATCCCCGGCGCCGCGCCCGGTCCCGCCGAACCGCTCGAAGAGGGAGTGACGCCATGACGCCGTTCGTCGATCCCTGGTGGCTGCCGGTGATCTTTGCGGGCCTCATGGGCCTGTCGATCCTGCTCTATGTCATCCTCGACGGTTATGACCTCGGCGTCGGCATGCTGACGCGGCTGGAGAAGGACGCGAACCGCGACCTGATGGTGGCGTCGATCGGGCCGTTCTGGGACGCGAACGAGACCTGGCTGGTGCTCGGTATCGGGTTGCTGCTCGTCGCCTTTCCGGTCGCGCATGGGTTGATCCTGACCCAGCTGTACCTGCCCGTCGTGCTGATGCTGGTCGCGCTGATCCTGCGCGGGGTGTCGTTCGAATTCCGCGCCAAGGCACCGCCCGAACAGAAGCATCGCTGGGACGCCGCCTTCTTTTATGGCTCGCTGCTCACCGCGCTCTGCCAGGGCTATATGCTCGGCGCCTATGTGCTGGGGTTCGACCAGAGCCTGTCGTCGGTATTGTTCTGCCTGCTCGCAGCGCTCGGGCTGGTCGCGGGCTATCTGTTCGTCGGCGCCTGCTGGCTGGTCTACAAGGTCGAGGGCGATTTGCAGAAGCGCGCGGTGCGCTGGGCCGAGGTGACTTTGTGGCTGACCGCGCTGGCGATGGCGATCATCTCGATCGCGACGCCCCTGCTGTCGGAGCGCATCTTCGCGCGCTGGTTCCGCCTGCCCGAGATCATCGCGCTGCTGCCGATCCCGATCGCCGCCGCGACGCTGTTCGCCGGGCTCGCGATCTTCCTGCGCCGCCCCTTGCGCGAGAAAGACGAATTGTCATGGGTGCCGCTGGCGACCGCGGGCATTTTGTTCGCACTGGGGTTCGTCGGCATCGCGTACAGCTTCTACCCCTATCTGATCGCCGACCGGCTCGACATCTGGCAGGCGGCGGCGTCGCCCGAATCGCTGAGCATCATCCTGATCGGCGCGCTGTTCGTGCTGCCAGTGATTTTGGGATATTCGATCCTGTCGCACTGGATCTTTCGCGGGAAAGCGACGCATTTGAGTTATGAGTGAGGGGTGGGCGGGCTGTCCGCTTTCATCCGGCACAGGCTGCGTTCGGGGTTCCGGCGCCGCACTCAGACGTCCAGATTGCTGACGCGCTTCAATTCCGACCGCAGGCGTTGCTCGTCGAAGGCATGCTGCTCGAACGGGCCGCCGCGCTCCACCCAGAACAGGAACAGATGCGCCGACCATTGGTTGGGATTGGGCGTCATGCGACCGTGGCGCAGGTCGATGCCGCGATAGAGGACGGCGTCGCCGGGCTGCATCTCGACCGCGGTAAAGGGTTCGTCGCCGAAATCGTCGACGCACGGCCCCTCGCCCTTCACCGGCACCGACCCGACCTCCAGCGACCAGGGTACAGCGTCGCTGTAAACGAGCGTGAGCGACACGCTGTGCTCGCACGAGGGGCGATCCGAATGGACCCGGCAGATGTCGTCCTTTCCATAGATGCGGAAATAGTCGTAGCTGGGCAGCAGGTCCGCCCCGGTCAGTTCGCTGACGATCGGCGTCAGGCCCCACAAAAAGGTCGTCAGCGGCCGGTAGAAATGGCCGGAGATGTCGATCGTCTGCTTCTTGGAGAGCGGGTGCGGCTTGGCAAAGGTGTCGAAACTCTTGCCCGCGGCCGACAGGTCGAGCTCAATCTGCCGGAACAGGTTCGCGGCGACCTCCGGCGGGATCAGGCCCCGGATCGTCGCATAGCCATCGTCTTTATAATTGCCTTCGATTCGCATGCGCCGACTTACCGCGCCTTGGCCGCCTGCCGAAGCGCGATTTTCGCGGCGCGCGATTTACTCGCTTGCCGCCGTTCGTCATCCCGGGCTTGACCCGGGACCCGCCTTTTTCTTCAGACAGGCAGGCCCCGGATCAAGTCCGGGGTGACGGATGGGGTGGAACGGTCAGTTCAGGCACGGCGATGACGCGGCGTGATAGTCGGCGCCCCAGCGGCGGTAGCCCGCGGTGTCGATGTGGAAGCGCTTACCCACGTAGATGCCGAGCCCGACATCGAACCGCGCGCCGGTGCGGGTGTGGAGCGGGCAGAGGCGCGCGATCAGATCGTCGCGTGACAGCGGCGCGACCGGTTCGAGGTCGAGCGCCGCGAAGCGGAGGTGGCGGCTCGCTTTCGCGCCCTTGAAACAGCTGTTGGCGACGGGATCGCGATAACCCGACACGATACGCACCGGCCCGGTGACGGGGACCAGTTCATCGCGGATATAGCGCAAGGTCGGCACCATCGCGGGCCAGAGCGCGCGCGGCGGGACGGCGAAGGGTTGGGGCGCCTTGCAGCGGCGCCAGCGCGCGTCGCTGCGCAAGATGTCGGCGAGCGGCAGGACGTCGGCGACGCCCCGGCTTTTCAGATAGGCCTCGATTCCCACGACATCGTTCTTCGCGGCGCCGAGGCGCCAGGCGGCGAAGAGATCGGCGTCCTTTTGCGGCGCGACGCCGATGATCGGGGCGACCGAGCGGGTGAGCAGCGCCCAGCCGGCGGCCGCGGCGACGATCAACAGCAGCGCGGCGACCAGCGCGCGCCTCACAGCATCGCGACCAGTCGCTCGACCTCCTGCCCCGCAGCCCGCGCGGCGCGGACGAGGTTCGCCTGGAAATCGCCGCCGCTTGTGTCATTGGCATCGTCGGTGACCGCCTTGATCGCGGCCCAGGGCTTGCCGAGGCGCGCCGCGACCTGTGCGACCGCGCCGACCTCCATATCGACGAGGGTCGCGCCGAGGCTGGCTTTCAGATCGGCGGCGGCATCGGGGCAGGCGACGAAGCTGTCGCCGCTGGCGATGCGCGCATGCGGCAGGCCGAGGCCGGGGTCGGCCATCGCGGCGAAATGCGCTTCGCCCGCTTCGCCCATCGGCCAGTCGCCGGCGCGATAGCGGCGGAAAAGACCGGGCTCGTTCGCGCCATAATCATGCTGCACCGCCTCGGCGAGCCAATAGGCGCGGCCGGGTTCGGCGCCGAGCGCGCCGCAGGTGCCCGACATCAGGAGGATGTCGGCGTCGGCCGCGAACAGCCCGGCGGCGAGCGCGGCGTTGACCTTGCCGAGGCCGCAGGTGGCGACGGTGATGCGGTGGCCGTGGGTTGTGAGGCGGCGGACGGGGAAGGCCCCGTGGATCGGGGTGCCGGTGCCGGGGAAGAGGGCGTCGGCCTCTTCGGCGAGGGCGGCGAGGATGAGGAGATTGGGCATGGGGCGTGTCTAACCCCGTTTCGGTTCGTGTCGAGCGAAGTCGGGACAGCTTTGCGCCGCGCCAATGTCCCTCGACGACGCTCGGGACGAACGGCGGGATCCGAGTGTTCGGTTGGCATAGCGCTGTAACCTCTTGCGGCGCGGCCGCGAACAAGGGGACTCAAACCCCCGCACCATCCAAGGACCCCGCCATGACCCGCAACATCATCCTCGCCGCCCTGATCGCCGCCGCGCCGCTGGGCGCGGGCATCGCGCATGTCGCGCCGGCCTTTGCCGCCGACAAGAGCGAGGTGGCGTTCGTGAAATTCACCCAGCCGGCATTCGACGTGGCGCGCGCCAGGGGGCAGCGCATCCTGATCGACGTCCATGCGCCCTGGTGCCCGGTGTGCGCACGCCAGCAGCCGGGGATCGCCGCCGCGCAAAAGCTGCCCGCGAACCGGAATGTCGTGGTGTTCCGGATCGATTTCGACAGCCAGAAGGATGTCCAGCGCCCGCTCGGCGTCACCCGCCAATCGACGCTGATCGCCTATAAGGGCAAGACCGAGACCGGCCGCCTGCTCGGTGAAACCGACCCCTCGAAGATCGCGCGGCTCGTCGCCTCGACGCGCTGAGCGGCGCGCCGGACCGCGATCATGAACCTGCCGACATGCTGCTGACGCTGGGCGCCGCCTTTCTCGCCGGGGTGCTGACGATCTTGTCGCCGTGCATCTTGCCGATCCTGCCGATCGTGCTGGGCGCGGCGAGCAGCGAGCATCGCTGGGGACCGGCGGCGCTGGCGATCGGACTCGCCACCGGTTTTGCCGCGCTGGGCCTGCTCATCGCGACCGTCGGCGTGTCGATCGGCATCGACCCGGCGGCATTCCGCCGTGTGTCGGCGTGGTTGCTCATCGGTTTCGGCCTGATCCTGATCGTCCCGTCGGCGCAGCGCGCGATGACGCGGCTGCTGGCGCCGATCGGCGATTGGGCGAACCGTCGCAGCCAGGGCCGGCCGCGCCGCGGCATCGGCGGCCAATTCGGGCTCGGGCTGTTGCTCGGTGCGGTGTGGAGCCCGTGCGTCGGGCCGACGCTCGGCGCCGCGCTGCTCCTCGCCAGCCAGGGGCAGGACCTGGCGCAGGCCGGCGCAGTGATGCTGTTGTTCGGCATCGGCATCGCCATCCCGCTGCTGTTGATCGGCCTGCTCGGACGGCAAGCGCTGCTGCGCGGGCGCGACCGGCTGGGCAAGGCATCGAACCGGGGCAAGCAATGGCTCGGTTTCGGCCTGCTGCTCGCGGGGGTGCTGGTACTCTCCGGCTGGGACAAGGCGATCGAAACCTGGTTCCTGATCCACGGACCGGCGTGGGCGAGCGACTGGTCGACGCGCTTCTGATCGGACCTTGCCAAGCCGCTGCGGCGTCGTCATCACGCGCCGATGCTCGCGCGCATCTTCCCCGACCGCTTCGTTCCGTTGCTCCTCGCGACGATCCTGCTCGCCAGCCTGCTGCCGGTGCGAGGAAGCATGGTGCCGGTGGCGCAGTGGGTTTCGACCGCGGCGATCATATTCCTGTTCTTTCTCAACGGCGTCCGCCTGCCGCGTGACGAGGTGCTGCACGGCATCCGCAACTGGAAATTGCAGGGGGGCGCGCTGACCTTCTGTTTCGGGATCATGGCGCTGTTCGGGCTGGGGGCGCAGGCGGCGACCGCATCTTTCCTGCCCGCGACGCTGGCACTCGGCTTTCTGTTCCTCGGCATTCTCCCTTCGACCGTCCAGTCGGCAACCGCGGCGAGTTCGATGGCGGGCGGCAATGTCGCGGCGAGCGTCGTCGCGGCAGCCTTGCTCAACCTGATCGGGGTCGCGGCCTCGCCCCTGCTGTTCGCGGGCCTCGCCGGGAGCGCGGGGGAGATTCACGGCGAGGCGGTGCTGCGGATCGTCGCGATATTGCTGTTGCCCTTCGTGGCGGGGCAATTGGTGCAGCGCTGGCTGCGGCCATGGGTGATGGCGCACAAGGGGCTGGCGACGGTCATGGACCGCACCGCGATCGCGATCGCGGTCTATGTCGCCTTTTCGGCCGCGGTGGTCGCGGGCATCTGGCAATTGCTCGACGGGCGCGAGATCGCGATCGTGTTCGGCGTGGTCGGGGTGTTGCTGGCGCTGGCGTTCGGCGGGGCCTGGGCGGTCGGCGCGCTGTTGAAGCTCGCGCGGCCCGACCGGATCACCCTGCTGTTTTCGGGGGCGCAGAAGAGCATCGCGGTCGGCGCGCCGCTCGCCGCGACGCTGTTTCCGCCCGCCATCGCGGGCATGGTGCTGGTGCCGATCCTTGTCTATCATATGGCGCAGCTGATCCTGTCGGCCTGGCTGGCGCCGGTGCTCAACAGGGTCGATCAAGTGTGATGCTTGAATAACACAGTGCCGCGTGCCATATAGGAAAGCGGTACGGGGGCCCGAAAGGAAGACGAATGAGCGAGCAGACCGCAACCGCGACGGCAACCGACGAACTGAAGCTGACCCCGCCCGATCCGGTGCCCGTGGTGTCGCCCGAAAAGGCCGCGGGCCTCGTCTCGCTGTCGACCGAGCAGAAATCGAAGCTGGAAGAGCGCGTCGACGGCTTTATCGACGACCTGGTCGCGCAGGACGAAAACAGCCCCGAATTCGGCCAGCGGATCGACCAGATCACCAATATGGGCCGCAAGGAAATGCTGGAGGCGGCAAACCAGTCGAACCGCTTCCTCGACCGGCCGATCAAGGCGATGGACCGCGACAGCGACATCGGCATGAACCTCATTGAACTGCGCAACACCGTCGAGCGGCTCGACCCGTCGGCGAACGGCAAATTGCTGTCGAAGCGCGGCTTTCTCGACAAGATTTTCGGGAGCAGCGTCACCAATTATTTCGCGCAATATCGCAGCGCCCAGTCGCATATCTCGGGCGTGCTGACCGCCTTGTCGAACGGCAAGGACGAGCTGTTGATGGACAATGCCGCGATCGACGTCGAGCGCCGCAAGCTGTGGGAGGCGATGGGCAAGCTCGAGCAGATGATCCACATCGCCCAGACGCTCGACGAACGGCTCGAATCGAAGGCGATCGAGCTCGACGTCAGCAATCCCGCGAAAGCCAAGGTGCTGCGCGAAAACGCGCTCTTCTATGCGCGGCAGCGGACGCAGGATTTGCTGACCCAGATGGCGGTGACGGTGCAGGGCTATCTCGCGCTCGACCTGGTCAAGAAGAATAATATCGAGCTGGTGAAGGGGGTCGACCGCGCGAGCACGACCACCGTCGGCGCGCTCAAGACCGCGATCACCGTCGCGCAGGCGATGACCAACCAGAAGCTGGTGCTCGAACAGATCACCGCGCTGAACACGACGACCGCGAACATCATCGACGGCACATCGAAGATGCTGAAGGACAACACCGCGCGCATCCACGAACAGGCCGCGTCGAGCACGATCCCGATGGAGACGCTGAGCCGCGCGTTCCAGAACATCTATGACACGATGGACGCGATCGACACCTTCAAGCTCAAGGCGCTCGACAGCATGAAGACCACCGTCCAGTCGCTCGAGGGCGAGGTCGCCAAGTCGAAGGGCTATATCGCGCGCGCCGAGGGCGCGAGCCAGGCGCAGGCGAGCGTCGGCGGCGCCGACAGCCCGCTCGCCTCGCTCGAAGCGTGAGCGGAGCCGCGATGACGATGAGCGAGGTCGACAAGATCAGCGCGCTGGGCAATGCCGCGATCGAACGGTCGCGCGAGCGGCGGCGGCCGATCGGGACCAAGAGCGTCGCGCTGCGCCGCCAGCATCTGTACAAGAAGCTGGGACGGATACTGGTCGCTGCGGGGGTCGTGTTGCTCGGCGCCGCGGTGTTCGGGTTGCTGATCCAGCCGCTCGGCTTCGTCGGACTGCTCGCGCTGCTCGTGCTGCTGATCGGGGTCGCGGTGCTGTTCGGCCGCTCGCCCTTCCCCGAACCACGCCAAGCCGACCTGCCCAAGACCGATTTGAAGCAGCTCGCGGGGCGTACCGAAATCTGGCTCGAAGCGCAGCGTCCGGCACTGCCCGCCCCGGCGCGCACGCTGGTCGACGGCATCGGGGTGCAGCTCGACCTGCTCGCGCCGCAGCTCCAGACGCTCGATGCATCGAGCCCCGCCGCGTCGAACATCCGCAAACTCGTCGGCGAGGATCTGCCCGAGTTGGTCGCGGGGTATCAGCGGATTCCCGCCGGGTTGCGCGGCGAGGCGCATGCGGGGCGGACACCCGACGAGACTTTGGTCGGCGGATTGAAGACGCTGGAAAGCGAGATCGGTCATGCCGCACGCAGCCTGGCGGCGGGCGAACTCGACAAGCTGGCGACGCGCGAACGCTATCTGCAGCTCAAATATCAGGGTGTCGGCGACGAGGACGGACCCGCGACCCTCTGAAATTCCACGCGGCTTACTGGCGGTTAACGCCATGACCCTATAGCATCGGCTTTCCGGAACCGGGTTTCGGGAGGCATAGTTGGACGAAATCACAGACGGACCGCGAACGCGCGATGATGCGGGGACAAGGGGCAGCCGGGGCCGTGCCGCGCTGATCCTGTTCGCGCTGGTCTTCGCCGCAAGCCTGTTCGGCATCTACACGCGCCCGATCGGCTTCCTTGCCAATTTGTGGCCGGCCAATGCAATAATGCTCGCCTTCCTGCTCCGCGTCCCGGCGGGCCGGACATGGCAGGGCTGGCTTGCGGGCGCCGCCGCCTATCTTGCGGCCGACCTGCTGACCGGGGCCAGCCTGCCCAAGGCGCTGCTGCTCAACAGCGCGAACCTCGCGGGCATCGCGACCGCCGCCGCCATTTATGCGCGCCGGCCCGCCGACATGATCCGGCTGCGGCAGCCCGCGTCGATGCTGTTCCTCGTCCTGACGGTCGCCGCGGGGGCGGCCGTGGCCGGCGTGATCGGAGCGGTCGCCAATCCGTGGCTGTTCGGGCGGCAGCTGTTGTCGGGATGGTCCTTCTGGTTCGCGACCGAGTTCGTCAACTATGTGACGATCCTGCCGCTGCTGCTGGCCGCGCCGCCTTTCGGCGCGCTGCCCGGCGCCATGCGCGACGGACTGCGCGCGCTGCCGACGGCGCGCATCCTTCCGATCGCCGCGCTGGCGCTGTCCTGCCTGCTCGCGGCGATCGTCGGCGGCCCGGGCGCGATCGCCTTTCCGGTTCCGGCGCTGCTGTGGTGCGGTTTGACCTATCGCGTCTTCACCGTCGCCATCCTGACCCTCTTGTACGGCAATTGGGCGCTGATCGTGCTCGCCTCGCGGACCGGCGTCGATGCGGAAATGATGATGATCTCGATCCGGCTCGGCGCCGCGCTGGTCGCGATCGCGCCGGTCACCGTCGCCTGCATCGCCGAAAACCGCAACGAGCTGCTCGGCCGGCTGCGCCATATCGCCGCGCATGACCATCTGACCGGGACCCGCGCGCGCGGCGCCTTTCTGGACGATGTGCAGGCTTCGCTGGCCAATGCCCGCGAGCCCGCCGCGATCCTGATGATCGACATCGATCATTTCAAGGCGATCAACGACAATCACGGCCATGCCGCCGGCGACCGGTTGCTGCAGTCCTTTGCCGGGCGCGTCCGGTCGTGCCTGCGCGCCGGCGACCATTTCGGCCGGATGGGGGGCGAGGAGTTCGCCGTCTTCCTGCCCGCGACGAACCGGGCCATGGCGAGCCGGATCGCCGCCGGCATCCTCGGCGCGCTGCGTGACGATCCGTTCGAGGTGGACGACGATCGCGCGATCACCCTGACCGCCAGCATCGGGATCGCCCTGATCGACGGATCGTCGCCCCCGGCGACAGAGTCGTTGTTCGCCGCCGCCGATGCGGCCCTTTACCGGGCGAAAGGTGCCGGGCGAGACCGGATCGAAGTCGCGCGGCACGACCCCGTCGCGCTGGCCGGCTGACCCGCGCCCGCACGCGCGCATCGCTTGCCAAGCGCGAGTGCCGGCGCCACAAGGTCCCGGATGTTCGACCAGTTTTTCGCTTCCGAAAATGTGATCTTCAGCGCCGCGCTGTTATTGATGTTGCTGATCGGCGCGGTGCAGGCGCTGGGCGTCGTCGGCGATGTCGATGGCGCGCATGTCGGCGACCATGACGGCGACGCCGGCGCGGCCGAGGCGCTACTCGCCTGGGCGGGGATCGGGCGCGTGCCCTTTCTGATGTGGCTGGTCGTCTTCCTCGCGCTGTTCGGGACACTGGGGCTGGGGTTCCAGCAACTGCTGACGGCGCTGACCGGCGGCCCCGCGACCAGCCTGTTGGCGGCGCCGGTGGCCGCGGTCGCCGCGCTCCCGCCGACGGGCGCCGCGGCGCGGGTGATCGCGCGCGTCTTCCCGGGCATCGAGACCACCGCGATCGATCGCGACGAATTGATCGGCACGCGCGCGACGATCACCGTCGGAACCGCATCGCCGGGAAATCCGGCGCCCGCCAAATGCACCGACCGTCACGGCCAGCCGCACCAGATCATGGTCGAGCCCGACAGCGCAGACCAGCGATTCCAGACCGGCGAGACGATCTTGCTGGTCAAGCGCGACGGCGAAATATTCAAAGGCTTTTCAAACGGCGATTTCTATTTACCCCGCCTCGACTGACCTTAAGATTGCCCCATGGCGCCCCCGATTCTGGGGGCCGAAAACAAGCTTTGGGGGCAGTAAAATTCCATGATGATTGAAATTGCGATCTACGCCGGCGTCGGGCTTGCGGTCCTGCTGATCCTGGGACTGATCATCACCCGGCTTTATCGCCGCGCGACGAAAGAAATAGCTTTTGTCCGCACCGGATTTCGTGGCGAACGCGTGATCATGAACGGCGGCGCGCTGGTGCTGCCGGTGCTCCACGAAACGATGCCGGTGAACATGAACACCGTGCGGCTGGCGGTCGAGCGCAAGAATGTCGATGCGCTGATCACGCTCGACCGGCTGCGCATCGACGTGAAGGCCGAATTTTACGTCCGCGTCCGGCCCGATGCCGGCGCGATCGGGATGGCGGCGCAGACCTTGGGCCTGCGCACGATGAACCCCGAGGCGCTCAAAGACCTGGTCGAGGGCAAGTTCGTCGACGCGCTGCGCTCGGTCGCGGCGGGCATGACGATGAACCAGCTGCACGAACAGCGCGCCGATTTTGTGCAGAAGGTGCAACAGGTCAGCTCGAACGATTTGTCGATGAACGGGCTCGAGCTGGAATCGGTGTCGCTGACCGGACTCGACCAGACCTCGATCGAGCATTTCAACGCCAATAACGCCTTCGACGCCGAGGGCCTGACCAAGCTGACCGAGCAGATCGAGCTGCGCAAGAAAGCGCGCAACGACATCGAACAGGATACGCGCGTCCAGATCGAGACCAAGAACCTCGAGGCCGACAAGCGCAGCTTCGAGATCAGCCGCGACAATGAATTCGCGCGGCTGGAGCAGGAGCGCGAGGTCGAGATGCGCCGCGCCGTCCAGGCGGCCGAGATCGCCCGCGAACAGGCGCAGCGCAACCAGGAGGCCGAGGGCGCCCGCATCCAGGCCAAACAGCTGGTCGATGCCAAGCAAATCGAGGCCGATCGCGCGATCGAGGAAGCGCGCATCGCGCAGGAGCAGGCGGTCGAGCTGGCGCGGCAGGAGCAGCAGATCCTGATCCAGAACAAGAGCCGCGAGGAAAGCCAGGCGCGCGGCGAGGCGGACGAGGCGCGCGCCGTCGCGGTTGCCGCCGAGGAACAGGTGGCAACCGCGCGCGAGACCGAGATCGCCGAGCGGTCCAAACGGATCGAGCTGATCGAGGCGGCGAAGGAAGCCGAGCGCCAGGCGATTTCGGTGAAGGTGCAGGCCGAGGCGGAGAAAGAAGCGGCGTCGAACCGCGCGGCGGCGCTGCGTTTCGAAGCCGAGGGCGAAGCCGACGCCGAGAGATTGCGTGCCGAGGCGGCGCGCGTCCGGTTCGAGGTCGAAGCCGCGGGCCAGCGCGCGATCAACGAGGCGGCGAACATCTTGTCGTCGAACCAGATTTCGCTGCAGACCAAGATGGCGCTGCTGAAAGTGCTGCCCGAGGTGGTGCGCGAAGCCGCCAAGCCGATGGAGGCGATCGATTCGATCAAGATCGTCCAGGTCGACGGGATCACGCAGAATGGCGGCGGGAGCGGCGGATCGGGCGGCGGCACCGGCGACCATGGCGGTGGCGGCGGCGGCAACCTCGCCAGCAATGCGGTGTCGGCGGCGCTCGCCTATCGCGCGCAGGCGCCGGTGATCGACGGGCTGATGAAGGAACTGGGCTTTGCCGGCGGCTCGCTCGACGCGCTGATCGGCGGCGCCACGGCCGAAGCGGGACTGGGCGACGCGGCGCCGGCCCCGCGCGCAGGCCGCAAGCCGCGCGCCGCCGCGCCCGAGCCGGTCGAGGACGACGACGAAGCCTGATTTTCTGGTCTTTCCAGCCCCCGCCGGCTGAAGGCTTGCAGGGGTTGGGGTGGTTGGCGGACCGAAAGACCCTCCCTGTCGCGAAGCGATGGGGAGGAATTTCAGCCCGAAGCCTTCCCTAAGTCCCGCGCAGCCTTTGCGTCCCGCCGAACCACAATAGCAGGATCAGCAGCAGCGGCGGCGCAAGCCCCCATTGCGCCGGGCCGGCGAGCGGGGCGAGCAGCGGCGTGCCCGAGAGCAGCCAGAGGCCGGCGAGCAGCGCCATCACCGCCAGCGCCTCATAGGCGAAGCTCGTCCAGAAGCGCGCGCGGGCGCGGGCATAGGCGGCCTGCGCGTCGATCGCGCGGTCGACCTGCACCGCAAAGGCGCGGTCGCCGGGGCGCGTCGGGGGCGCGAGCATCGCGGCCAGAAACGCATCGGGCATCGCGTCCATCGCACTGTCGTCCGACCCGGTCATGCCGTGCCTCCTTCGCCGATCAGTTTCTGCGCCTTGGCGCGGCCGCGCAAGACCAAAGATTTGAGCGTGCCGAGCGGCACGCCCATGATCTCGGCGGCCTCGCCGTGCGACCAGCCATGGCCGAAGCAGAGGGTGAGCGCGGCGCGTTCGGGCGCCGAGAGAGTGGCGAGCAGCCGGTCGGCGTCGATTGCGGCGTCGGTCGCGGGATGCGGATTGCTGCTGGTCGGGGCGTCATCGCGCAAGGCGAGGCTTTCGCGGCGTTTCGCGGTGCGGCGCTGGTCGAGGAACAGGCGCCAGCCGATCCCCATGACCCAGGCGGCGTAACTCCCCTGCCCGCGATAATCGCCCGCCCGGCGCCAGGCGCGGACAAACGCCTCCTGCGCGAGGTCGTCGCCGTCGGCGTCGCTGCCCGCAGCGCGCGACAGGAAGGCGCGCAATCGCCCCTCGTGCCGCAGCACGAGGAGCTGGAAAGCGGCACGGTCTCCCCCGGCAACGCGCTGGTTGAGGGCCCAATCTTCATCGCGAGCGTCCTCATCCTTGTGCAGCGGCCCGTTCCTCGGCAGCCGCGGCGCGCGCGAGGCGGCGGCGGACGAGCAGGGCGATACCGACGAAGGCGGGGAAGAGCGCGGCGCCGGCCGAGATACGGATCAATTCCTCATGCCCCTGGATCAGCCCGAAGCCCGCCATGGCGAGGCCGATCGCGAGCAGCACGAGCGCGTTGCGATCGTCGCCGCCATTCGGCGTGGCGGCGGCGCCGTTCGGTGCGCCGAGATGTTCATAGGGCTTGTTGAGCTTGTCGATCAGCGGCGCGACCGCGTCCGATTTCGCCTCGAGCGCGCGGCGGATCGAGCGATGGAGCATCCACGCATGGATGAGCCGCGCGAGCAGGAAAAAGCCGATGACGAACAGCGCGACCATCGTGATATTTTCCATCAGGCGGAAAAAGCTGTCGCTGACCGCGACGAACTCGGTGGTCGGCGGCGGCGGCGGCATGAACGATGCGATATCGCGCGGGTCGATATAGGCCGCGACGTCGGCGGGGCTGATCGATTGCGCGGGCATCGCGACGGGTGCGGCGACGGCGGCGGGCGGAACGGCCGGCGGGGCTGCGACAGCAGCGGCCTGGGTCGCGGCCAAAAGATGGAACATCGTCTTTCTCCCTGCATGCCCGAAGGCATGGTGAAACCACAGGCGGCGACCGCGAGCAAGGCCGCTGAGCCGGACCGCCCCGGGGAGAGCGGAAGGCCGGCCGCGAACCGCGTCGCGGTCGCCGCAAGGACCGGCTGTTGGGGCCGGTCAACTGGTAGACGGCACGAGGGTGCGCCGTGGATGCAGGGATTGGAGAAAAATTGCTCGTCATTGCGAGGAGCCGGAGGCGACGAAGCAATCCAGTGTAGGCGTAAACCGCTCTGGATTGCCTCCCCCGGCTTTCGCCGGGGTCGCAATGACGGCGTTTTTGGGCGTTAGGTCAGCCTTTCGTCCACCGCCCGCCGAGCGCGCGGAACAGATCGACCTGGGCGTCGGCGATCCTTGCATCCGCCAGCGCCAGCGCGCCTTCGGCCTCGGCGAAGGTGCGTTCGGCGTCGAGCGCTTCGAGCCCGTCGATCGCGCCTTCGCGTTGCTGGGCGCGGGTGATCTTGACCGCGATCCCGGCCTCGTCGCGCGCCGATTGCAGCGCGGTGCGGCGGTCGAGCATATGCGCGTAACCCGACAGCGCGGTCTCGGTTTCCTCGAGCGCGCGCAGGACGGTGCCGTCGAAGGTGGCGAGCGAGGCCTGGGTATCAGCCTCGGCTCCCGCGATGCGGCCGCGGATCGCTTCCTGGTTGCCGAAGCTCCAGTTGATCAACGGCCCGAGCAGCCAACGCAGCGGGCCGCCGCCGAACAGATCGCCGAGGCCGCCGCTGGTCTGGCCGATCGAACCGCCGAGGGTGACCTTCGGATACAGATCGGCGGTCGCGACCCCGATCCGCGCGGTGGCGGCGGCGAGGCGGCGTTCGGCGGCGGCCACATCGGGGCGGCGCGCGAGCAGCGCGGCGCCGTCGCCGACCGGGATCGGCTGGTCGAGGCGGAGCGTCGTGGTGCGCGCGGCGGCGATCGGCGGCAGGTCGGCGGGGGTGCGGCCGGTGAGGGTAGCGAGGCGGAACAAGGCGGCGTCGCGCTCGGCGGCGATCGCGGAGATGTCGGCTCGGCGCTGGTCGCGCAAGGCGGCGACGCGCGCGGTGTCGAGGCGGGTCGTGAGGCCGACCTCGGCGCGGCGCGCGGTGAGCTTTACCGACTGGTCGAGCAAGGCGACGATCCGCTCGGCGACCCCGAGGCGTTCGGCGGAGGAGGCCGCATCGGCATAGGCGCGCGCGGTTTCGGCGACGACGGTGACGCGCACCGCGTCGGCATCGGCCTCGGCGGCGGCGACGTCGCCGCGTGCGGCCTCGACCCCGCGGCTGACGCGGCCGAAGAGGTCGACCTCATAACCGACGGTGAGGCCGGCATCGACCTGCCAGCCCTCGCGGTCGGCGCCCGCCGGGACCTGGCCGGCGCTGGCGCGGCCATAGGTGGCGCCGGCGCCGAGGTTGGTGCTCGGCAGGCGGTCGCCGTGGACTTCGCGCAGGCTGGCGCGCGCCTTGGCGATGCGCGCCACCGCGACGCGGACGTCGGTGTTGGCGGCGAGCGCGTCGGCGACGAGGGTGTCAAGCACCGGGTCGTTGTAGAGCCGCCACCAGTCGGCGTCGGCGGGGGCGGTGCTGGTGACGCCGACTTTCGTCGAGAGGAAGGGGCCGGACGCCGTCACGGGGGACGGGGGCGTGGCGAAGTCCGGCCCGACCGCGCAGGCTGCAAGGGTCAGCGCGGAGAGGGTGGAGAGCAAAAGGGTGCGCATGGGCTTTCTCCTTATTCGGCGGTCTGGAGCACGGGATCGGACTGGCCGCCGCGGCCCCGGCGGGCGGCGAGGCGGTCGCCGAGCGTGCGGCAGACGACATAGAAGGCGGGCGTGTAGATCAGCCCGAAGAAGGTGACCCCGATCATCCCATAGAAGACCGCAGTGCCGAGCGCCTGGCGCAGCTCGTAGCCGGGACCCGAAGCCCAGACGAGCGGCGCCACGCCGAGGATGAAGGCGAAGCTGGTCATCAGGATCGGGCGGAGGCGCGCGCGCGCCGCCGCGACCGCCGCCTCGACGATGCTCGCCCCGCGTTCCTCGGCCTGTTTGGCGAATTCGACGATCAGGATCGCATTTTTCGCCGCGAGCGCGATCAGCACGATGAGTCCGATCTGGGTCAGGATATTGTTGTCGAGACCGCGCAGGTTCACCCCCGCCATCGCGGCGAGCAGGGTCATCGGCACGATCAGGATGATCGCCAGTGGCAGGGTCAGGCTTTCGAACTGCGCGGCGAGCACGAGGAAGACGAACACCACCGACAGCGCGAAGATCAGCGCCGCGACATTGCCCGCCGCCTTTTGCTGGAACGCCAGATCGGTCCATTCGGCCGAGAAGCCCGCGGGCAATTTCTCGGCGACCTTTTCCATCACCGAAATCGCCTGGCCGGTCGAGTAACCGGCTGCGGTCTCGCCGTCGACCTCGACCGCGGGGAAGAGGTTGTAGCGGGTGACGCGATAGGGGCCGTTCCGGTCGCTGAAGGTCGCGACCGCGCCGAGCGGCACCATCTGACCGCTGTTCGAGCGCGTCTTGAGCTGCGCGATGTCCGACGGATCGTCGCGCGCCGCCGCCTCGGCCTGCGCGGTGACGCGGAAGGTGCGCCCGAGCAGGTTGAAGTCGTTGACGTACGCCGAACCGAGATAGACCTGCAGCGCCTCGAACACCCGCGCCGGCGGCACCCCGAGCATGTCGGACTTGGCGCGGTCGATATCGGCGTACACGCGCGGTGTCGCGGTGTTGTAGAGGGTGAAGACGTTGGCGAGTTCGCCTTGCTTATGCGCTTCGCCGATCAGCTGGCCGCCCGCCTGTTCGAGCGCCTGATAGCCGGCGTCGCTGCGGTCCTGCACGATCATGCGGTAGCCGCCGCCATTGCCGATGCCCTGGATGACGGGCGGCGGGATGACGAAGACGAAGGCGTCGTTCACGTCGGCGAGCGCGGCGCGCATGTCATTCTCGATATTCGCCTCGGTGCGGTCGGTGCCGGCACGCTCCGAAAAGGGCTTGAAGGTGACATAGGCGGCGCCGGCGTTCGACGCCTGGGTGCCCGAGGCGCCGTCGAAGCCCGCGAACATCACAGCCGCCTCGGTGCCGGGTACCTCGAGCAGTTTCTTCACCACCTTCTTGAGCACGGCGTCGGTCTGCTGGATCGAGCTGCCCGGCGGGAGCTGGATCGCGGCGAGCGCATAGCCCTGGTCCTGCGCGGGGACGAAGCCGGCAGGCGTGGCCCAGAAGATCGCGGCGGTCGCGGCGATCAGCCCGCCATAGGTGATGAAAGCCTTGCGCGGGGCAGCCACAATGCGGCGCGCGGTCGTCGCGTACCAGTCGCTGAGCCGGTCGAAGCTGCGGTTGAACTTGTCGCCCGCAAGCCAGGCGTAGCGCCGCCAGCCCGAGGCGGGGGCTTCAGTCGCGCGCGGGCGGAGCAGCATCGCCGCGAGCGCGGGCGACAGGGTGAGCGACAGGATCAGCGAGATGACGGTGGCGGTGGCGATCGTCACCGCGAACTGGCGATAGAATTCGCCGGTGATGCCGGTGAGGAAGGTCGTCGGCACGAACACCGCGCAGAGCACGAGCACGATCGCGACGAGCGCGCCCGACACCTCGTCCATCGAGGTGTGCGCGGCTTCGCGTGGGGACAGGCCATGCTCCATATTGCGCTCGACATTCTCGACGACGACGATCGCGTCGTCGACGACGATGCCGATCGCGAGCACCAGCCCGAACATCGACAGCGTGTTGAGCGAATAACCGAGCGCGGCGAGCACCGCGAAGGTGCCGATCAGCGACACGGGGATGGCGATGACCGGGATGATCGCCGCGCGCCAGCTCTGCAGGAAGATCAGGATGACGAGGACGACGAGGATCATCGCCTCGAGCAGCGTCTTTTGCACCGCGTGCATCGATTCGCTGATGAACTCGGTCGGGTTCCAGATAATCTTATATTCGAGCCCCTTGGGGAAGCTTTTCGCGGCGGCGGCGAGCTGCGCCTTCACGCCCTCGGCGGCGGCGAGCGCGTTGGTGCCCGGGCGCTGGGTGACGCCCATGATGATCGAATCCTGGCCCGACAGATAGGCGTTGACGCCATAATCCTCGGCCCCCAGTTCGACGCGCGCGACGTCGCTGAGCCGCGTGATCGCGCCGTCGGGCGCGGTGCGGACGATGATGTTCGCGAATTCGCCGGCGGTCTTGAAACGGCCCTGCGTCTCGACACTGAGCTGGTGCGCGGCGCCGGTGTCGAAGGGCGGCTGGCCGACGGTGCCGGCGGCGACCTGGACATTCTGTTCGCGCAGCGCCGTGACGATGTCGCCTGCGGTGAGGTTCAGCGCAGCGGCGCGGCCGGGGTCGATCCACACGCGCATCGCATAGTCGCGCGCGCCGAAGACCTGGACGTCGCCGATGCCGTCGACGCGGGTCAGCCGGTCCTTGAGCTGGGTCAGCGCATAGTTGGAGACATAGCTGCGGTCGAGCGAACCGTCGGGCGAGAGGACGTTGACCGCCATCAACCACGAAGGCGAGGTCTTGCGCACGACGACGCCCTGTCGCCGCACTTCCTCAGGCAGGCTGGGATCGGCGAGCCCGACGCGGTTCTGGACGAGCACCTGCGCGGTGTCGAGGTCGGTGCCGAGCTTGAAGGTGACGGTGATCGTCAGGCGGCCGTCGCCGGTCGATTGCGACGATTGATAGAGCATGTTGTCGACGCCGTTGATCTGTTGCTCGATCGGCGCCGCGACGGTGTCGGCGACGGTCTCGGCCGAGGCGCCCGGATAATTGGCGCTGACCGTCACCGTCGGCGGCACGACCGCGGGGAATTGCGACACCGGCAGCCCGAAATAGGCGAAGGCGCCAACGATCGTGATGATGATCGCGATCACGCCCGCGAAGATCGGGCGGCGGATGAAGAAATGGCTGAGACGCATGGCGAGCCTCCTCGGCCCGAAGGGGGCCGGCAAAATGGTCAATCGGGTTTGGCGGTGCCGCGCCGGACGAAGCCGACGCGGCGGGCCGGATTACGGCGCCAGCGTGGCCTGCGACGCGGCGGGCGACTGCCCCGCGCCGGCGGGCGCGACGGGGGCGGCCCTGGGCCGGATCACCGTCGGCTTCGCGGTCACCTTGGCGCCCGGCTGGGCGAACTGGATGCCTTGGACGACCACCCGGTCGCCGGGCTTGAGCCCCGAGCGGATGACGCGCAGCCCGGCGACGAGCGGGCCGGTCTCGACCGGCCGCGCGGCGACGGTTCCGTCCTTGCCGACGACGAACAGCTGTTTGCGCGCCTGGTCGGTGCGCACCGCGGCGTCGGGAACGAGCAAGGCCGACACCGTGCCGCCCTGCGCGAGGCGCATATTGCCGAACATGCCGGGGGTCAGAAAATAGTCGGGATTGTCGATCACCGCGCGGACGCGCAGCGTGCCCGAATTGGCATTGATCGCATTGTCGGCGAAATCGACGCGGCCCGTCCAGCGATAGTCGCTTTCATCCTGCAGGCGGATCTCGACCTGCTGCGCCGCGGCGCCGCCGGCCTGGCGCTCGCGCTGCGCTTTCAGGAAAAGCGCCTCCGAACTGTCGAAGTTGAAGTAGATCGGGTCGAGCGCGTTGATCGTCGTCAGCAGGCTACCGCTGGGGCCTTCGCCCGCCGCGACGAGGTTGCCGGCGTCGACGCGGCGATCCGAAATCCGGCCGCCGATCGGCGCCCGGACCTGGGTGAATTCGACGTCGAGCGCGCGCGAGCGCACCCGGGCATCGGCCGCCGCGAGCGCCGCCGAAGCGGCGCGCACCTTGGCATTCAGCTGGTCGAGATCGCTCTGCGACACCGCCTCGTCGGCGATCAGGCGGTTGGCGCGGGCGAGGTTGACGCGCGCGAGTTCGAGGTCGCTGCGCGCGCTCGCGGCGTCGGCCCGCGCCTCGGCGAGCGCGGCGGCATAGGGCCGCGGGTCGATGGTGAAGAGCAGCTGGCCCTTGCGGACGATCGCGCCGTCGGTGAAATGCACCGCGGTAACCTGGCCCGAGATACGCGGGCGCACCTCGACCGAGCGGCTCGCCTCGAACCGGCCGACATAATCGTCCCATTCGGTGATGTCGCGCACTAGCGGCGCGGCGACGGTGACGATCGGGAGCGGCGCCGCCGCGACTGCGGCGTTATCGCGGCTGGCGAGCGTGTAACCGCCCGCGACGAGGAGCGCGAGCGGCAGGCCAACCGCCAGGCCGCGACGCCAGCGGCCGGGGGTCTTTGCGGGGGCGCCCGCAGTACCGGGGACGAGTTCGACCTCCCGCGCTTTCGCGCGGTCGAAGGGGGAGAGCATGTTCATGGGTCTTACTTTCGGAAGAGGCGCGTGCTGAGCACGTCGGCAACGCGGCGGCCGAGCAGGTCATAATGGTCGGGGGTGAATCCGGCAGCGAGGAAGGCGTCGATCTGCACCGTCGTCACCGCATAGCCATGGTGCCAGGTGAGCACCGCCATGCGGCGCAGCGCCTCGAGCTTCGGATCGGCGAGCCGGCGGTTGTAGCTGTCGCCGAACAGCGCGCCGAGCAGGCGGCCGATGCGGCCGGGCTCACGGAGCGATGATGGTCGGTCGTGACGCGCAAGCATCACGACCGACCATTCGAGCGCCGAAAAGCCTGCGGGACGGGCTTTCGGCGCCGCGGAGGCCGCCACGGGGGCAAGGGCGGCGACACGAGCGGGGGCAAGGGCGAAGTCGAGCGCTTCGTTGACGGCAAGATAGGCCATGGCGGTTCCTCCTTGGATGGGGGTGCCGGGCGCAAGGGGGCTCAGGCCCCGGGACGCTTGCGCCCGGCGAGGGGAGATTGTGGATGCGCGAAAGGGTTCGTCCGCCGCGTCAAAATCGGGGTCCGTCGCCTGTTCGCGAAAATGCTGTTTGTTTTGCCCGGGTGGTCCCTAGGCGGTTCTACATGTCCTGGTGCGCATCGGCGTTCCCTTCGCGTCTTCGCAGCCGGCCGAACCGCCAAGCCACCTTCTGTACTGTCCGGTATATAACCTGAATCAGGACCGCGTCAAGAGTTTTATACCGCCCGGTACGAAATAATTTAATCTGGCGTTCAGGCGCGCACTTGTCAGGAACTGGGCCAGAGCGTCATGCTGGTATCGACCAGCCGTTCGAGCTCGGCGCGGGTCGCGCCGGCACCGGCCTGGACGGTGATGCCCTGGAGCAGCGCATAAAGGACGCTGGTCAGCCCCTCGGCATCGACATGCGCGGGGATATCACCCTCGGCCTTGGCGCGTTCGAAGCGCTCGACGAGCAGCCGCTGCGACGAGGCGCGGCGGCGGACGACGTCGGCCTTGATCGACTCGGCCTCGGGGCTGCAGGCGAGCGACGAGATCAGCCCCATGCAGCCCTTGGGATCGCTGGCGCCGCCATGGATTTCGATCGCGCCGCGCAGATAATATTCGGCGACCTTGCGCGCGGTCGGCTGTTCGAGCGCGGTGCGGCCATATTCGAGCTTTTCCTGCTCGTAGAGATCCAACGCCTTGTGAAACAAAGCTTCCTTGTTACCGAAAGCGGCGTAGAGGCTGGGCTTGGTGATGCCCATCGCCTCGGTCAGGTCGGTCATCGACGCGCCGTCATAGCCCTTGGCCCAGAAGACGTGGAGCGCCGAGGCGAGCGCCTGGTCGACGCAGAATTCGCGCGGGCGGCCCTTGGGTGCGGAGATGACATCCTGTTCCATAACGGTCGGTATATAATATGCCCCCCGCGAAAGTCCAGAGGCGCCCCTAAAGCCCCTCGCCGCCGGTCCAATGCGCGTTGACCAGTCGCCGCGCGAGCGCGCTGACCTGGTTGCGGATGTCGGGCACCGCGACGACCTCCCACAAATCGCCGCGCGTCATCGGCCCGATCGCGAGGATATGCTCGGCGGGCCGCCCGTCGCGGCTGATGACATGGCCGTCGCGGTCGATGTCGAGCCCGAGGCGCAGCGCATCGGGGCGGATGAGGCCCTGTTTGAGCAGGCGGCGGACGAGCGGATCGGTGGCGCGGAGCAGGTCGCCCTGCGGTCCGGTGCAGTTGACGATCCGCGCGACATCGAGCCGCTGGGGGCGATCCTCGCCGCGCGGGCGCCAGTGCACCGCGACCCCGTCGAGCCCGGCGGCGACCTCCTCGATCTTGCCGGCGCGAAAGACGAGGCGGCGCTCGGCGATCAGCGCGTCGATGCGGTCGGCGACCGCGGGGGCGAGGCGGTGGCGGTGGACGTCCCAGAAGGGGCGCAGGTGGCGCAGGAAGCGCGCGCGCTTGTCGGCATCGGCCGACGCCCACATCATCTGGGTGATCGGGCGGATCGAATCGACCGTCAGGCGCCAGTCGCCCTGCTGCGCCGCGGTCCGCGCCCAGCGCACCAGGTCGGACAGTTCGGGGGCGGGTTTGGCGAGCACCGGCCGCACCGGCGCGAGGCCATCGACATGGCGATGCGGGCGCAGGCCGCGGCGCGACATCGCGACGATCCGGCCTTCGAACCCGCTGGAGACGAGCCGCAGCACCACATCGACCGCGGTCAGCCCGGTGCCGACGACCAGCACAGTCTGGTCGGGTTTCAGCCCCTCGCCGAGCGGCCCCGTCCACGGGTCGCCGACATAATACAGCGGTGTCAGCCCGCCGCGCGCGATCGCCGGATGGTCGTGCGGCGGCAAATTGCCGATCGCCAGCGCGACCTTGTCGGCCTCGATCAACCCGCCGTTGACGAGGCCGAGGGTGACCTTGCCGCCATGTTCGGCGATGTCGAGCACCTCGTCGTCGATCAGTTGGAGCCGGCGCCCATATTTCTCCATCGCCAGCCCGAGCGTTTCGCGCAGATATTGGCCGTAGGTCGCGCGGCTGACGAACGCCTTATCGCAGCCGAGCCCGCGCGCGGCGAGCCAGTCGCAGAAATGGCCGGGGCGATCGGCGAAGGCGCTCATGTTGCCGGCGCGGACGTTGAGCAGATGGTCGGCATCGGGGCTGCTGTACGCGACCCCGGCGCCCATGCGCCGGCGGTCGCGCTCGATCAGCAGAACCTCGACATCATCCTGTTCGAGCAGGTTGATCGCGAGCAAGGTGCCCGAAAAGCCGGCGCCGACGATCGCGACGCGGGTCGCGGTGCGAAAGCGTGGACGTGGCCCCAGGAGCATCGTGCCGTCGAACTTCACCGCGTCACCACGTCGCCCGACACCGTCACCCGTTCGAGCGCGCGATATTCGGGCCAATAGTCGCCGACCGCATAATGCTGGGTCGAGCGATTGTCCCAGATCCCGATGGCGTTCGGGGTCCAGCGGAAGCGGACCTGATATTCGGGCACCTTGATCCGGTCGAACAGCAATTTGAGCAGCGTGTCGCTCTCCTCCTCGGACACATCGACGATGCGGCTGGTGAAGGTGTAGTTGACGTAGAGGATCTTCTCGCCGGTTTCGGGGTGGGTGCGCACCACCGGATGGCGCACCGGCGGGAAGTCGCGCGCGAGCTGGGCGCGCTTTTCCTCCGACACGCGGCCGCCGAAGCTGCGCACGATGTCATGCTCGGCCTCGAGCCCCTCGATGCGGTCCTTCACCGGTTGCGGCAGCCCCGCATAAGCCGCGGCGGTGTCGGCCCACATCGTGTCGCCGCCGAGCGGCGGCAGCACCCGCGCGCGCAGGATCGAGGCGATCGATGGTTGCTGGCGGAAGGTCACGTCGGTGTGCCATTTGTTATAGGCCTGAAACGGCGCGAGCGTTTCGGCGGTGAGCTGCACCCCCTCGACGCCCTCGATGCGCAGGATTTCGGGATAGCCCTCGACATGCGGGATCACCGGATGGCCTTCGAGTTCGCCGAACATGGTGCCGAGCCGGACATGGCTTTCGTGGCTGATGTCCTGATCGCGGAAAAACACGACCTTGAAGCGTAGCCAGGCGGCATGGAGCAGCTCGGCCTCAGCATCGGTCAGCGGCCGGTCGAGGTCGAGCCCGGCGATTTCGGCGCCGAGCGTCGTCGTCGCGGGCGAGATCGCGATGCCCAGCGAGCGGGCCTGTTCGAAAATATCGGGGGTCTGCGGCAGCGTGGCCATGCACGATCCTCTCTTGTCTCAAAGGGCGGGATCGGTCGACTCGGCTTACGTCCCGACATCCGCCCAACATAATTCAACTGAATTAATTGACAAGAGCGCCGCGACAGCCCGCGCGAAAGCCACGACTGGCCGCAGAAAGCACGGCGAGGCTTTTGCACGGTGCTTGGCCGGTTCGGGCGGGAGTGGCATCAAAGCTTCCCTGTGGCCGCGAGCCATAGGGAGGGGGACCGCCGCCGCAGGCGGTGGTGGAGGAGCCGAAAGCTTGCACGACGCCTGACGGCGTCGGCCCCTCCGTCAGCGGCTTCGCCGCCGCCACCTCCCCATCGCTACGCGACAGGGAGGATCTTACGTAGCCGCCCGAACGGCAGGAATCAGGCGATCGGCAGCGCGCTGGTCGACTTGATCTCCGACAAGGCCACCGTCGAATTGATTTCCTGCACCCCCGGCAGCTTGCTCAGCCGGTCGAAGAAGAATTTCTCGTACGCGTCGATGTCCTTCGCGACGATGCGCAGCATGAAGTCGGTGCTGCCCATGAGCACAAAACAGTCGAGCACCTCGGGGAAATCGCGGATCGCGGCGCCAAATTCGTCGAGATTGGCGCGGCCATGCGCGTTGAGCTTCACCTGCGCGAAGATATGCGCGTTGAGCCCGACCTTGCGCCGGTCGACCAGCGCGACGCGGGCGCGGATATAGCCCTCCTGTTCGAGCCGGTTGATCCGCCGCCAGCACGGCGTCGCCGACAGCCCGACGCGCTCGGCGAGTTCGGCGGTGGTGAGGCTCGCGTCCTGCTGCAATTCGCGGAGGATTTTTTTCTCGAAGGGATCAAGATCAGTCATATCTACTCACATATTGACAATTTCGAGATAATCCATCCGGTAATAGCGGCATTCGTACGCTATTGAGGCAAGTTTCTCCCCGCCAGCCGCGCGATAAGCGGCGCGCAAGGAGGAGTATCCCATGGTCGTACAGGTTTCCCGCATGACACCCGCCGCCGAGTTCGTCCGGCTCGAGGATCCCGCATCGGGGCTCGACGGGGTCATCGTCATCCATTCGACCGTGCGGGGTCCGGGCGCGGGCGGCTGCCGTTTCTGGCCTTATCCCGACCTTGCCGCCGCGGGCGCCGACGCCTTCCGCCTGGCCGAGGGGATGAGTTACAAGAATGCGATGGCCGGCCTGCCCTTCGGCGGCGCCAAGGCGGTGCTGCGACGCCCGGCGGGCGATTTCGACCGCGAGGCGCTGTTCCGCGCCTTCGGCCGCGCGGTCGCGGAGCTTGGCGGCTCCTATGTGACCGCCGAGGATGTCGGCACGACCGTTTCCGACATGCACAGCATCGCCGCGGAGACGCGCCACGTCGCGGGGCTGGCCGCCGAGGGTGGACGCGCGGGCGGCGATCCCTCGCCCTGGACCGCGCAGGGCGTGTTCGACGCGATGGAAGCCGGTGCGGCGCACGCTTTCGGATCGAGCCTGCGCGGGCTGACCGTCGCGGTGCAGGGCACCGGTAACGTCGGCGGCGAACTGTGCCGCCGCCTTGCCGATGCCGGCGCAGACCTGGTGATCGCCGACGTCAATCCCGAGCGGCGCGATCGGCTGGAAAAGATCCTCGGCGCGCACGTCGTCGATGTCGCCGACATTCATCGGGTCGAGGCCGACATCTTCGCCCCCTGCGCGCTCGGCGGCGCACTGACGCCCGAAAGCGTCGCGGCGATGAAGGCGAAGCTCGTCTGCGGCGGCGCCAACAACCAGCTGGCGTCGCCCGAGGTCGCCGACCTGATGCTGGCGCGCGGCATCGCCTATGTCCCCGACTATGTCGCCAATGCCGGCGGCATCATCAGCGTGTCGGCCGAATATCTGGGCGAAAATCGCGCCCATGTCGTCGCCCGCGTCGCACAGATCGGCCCGCGGGTGGCGGCGCTGCTCGAGGCGGCGGCGCGCGACCGCCGGTCGCCCGCGCTGGTCGCCGACCGCCTGGCCGAACGATTGATCGGCGGCGTCGACCGGATCGCGGCTTGAGCCAGCGATTCGAGATATGGGTGCAGGACGACCCGCAAGCCCTCCTGCGCGTTGTCGGGCTGTTCGCACAGCGATCGCTGATCCCCGAGACGATGACCGTCAGGCGCGCCGACGACACCCTCCATGTCGCGCTTGTCGCCGAACTCGACGCGGCGCGCGCCGACATATTGGTCGCCAGGCTGCGCGAAGGGGTGATGGTCATCGCCGCATCGCGGCACGACGCGGGCGCGGCGCTCGACGGGGCGCCGCCAGCCCGGATGGACTCCGGTACGGGAATGCCGTCCCCGGCTCGCGGGTACGATCGAGCAAGTGCATCCGAGCCACAGCAGATTGCATGCCCGCCTCACCAAATCCGGCTGTGATGTCTCCGCGCCGCGAGCGGCTTAGCAGCCCCGAAATTCGGGTCGCCGTTTCTGCATGAAGGCGCGCGGCCCCTCGCGTGCATCCTGGGTCGCCGAAACAACTGCCGTAAGCCTGGTTTCGATTTCGAACGCCTCCAGCAGCGGGAGTCCCGTCGTCAGCAACTGTTAGCCGATCGATCCTCAACAGTACCAGCAAGTGGCCGCGCACGCTTTGCGGGGGGCCGGTGCCAACTCTTCGATGTTGGCGAAAACGTCTTCCAACGACCAGCGGAGATCGGTGATACCAGCAGCAAGGCAAGCGCCCGAATCGCGCTGGTATGCCGGCAAAGAAGTTCGTGCTTGCAGAAAACCAACACGACGAATCGCAGATGCCGGAAGATTTGGGAAGCACACTCTCCAAACTCTTTGATTTTGATAGCACGTTATACAAATCAATTGACTCACCTTGCGCGCCCGACCTAGCTTTGGCAGCGAACAGACGCTGGCGACCCCGTCGATCGGCGCAGCAATCCGGGAGCATATGATGACCGATCAGGCGATGAACTTCCGAGGCGACCGGCATCCGGCCGACTCCTATGAAGACGTGCTCGCACGCGAGGACCGCCCGATCCCCGCCTATATGCGCGAAGGCCGCCAGCTTGGCGACGGCGCGATGACCGTTGCGACCGAACGCTATTGCAGCCCCGCCTTCGCCGCCAAGGAGGTTCGCCACGTCTGGCTGAAAACCTGGCAGTTCGCGTGCCGCGAAGAAGACATCCCCAAGCCTGGCGATTTCCACGTCTATGAAGTCGTCGGCAAGTCGCTGATCGTGATCCGCCAGGACGACGGGTCGATCAAGGCACTGCACAATGTCTGCCTGCACCGCGGGCGCAAGCTGGTGTCGGGCAAGGGATGCCGCAGCGAGATCAAATGCCCCTACCACGCCTTCACCTGGGCGATCGACGGCGCGTACAAGAGCAATCCGATCCCGTGGGATTTCCCGCACATCGAGCCCGCCGAATTCAGCCTTCCCGAAGCGCGCGTCGACACCTGGGGCGGCTTCGTCTTCGTCAATTTCGATCCCGGCGCCAAGCCGCTGCTCGACGTCATCGCGCCGCTGGCGACCGACTTCGAACGCTTCGACTTCGCCAACCGCTATCGCGCGATCTGGGTTCAGAAAAAGTGCCGCTGCAACTGGAAGGCGCTGTCGGAGGCCTTCGCCGAATCCTTCCACAGCATCACCACCCATCCGCAGATCCTGCCCGGGATCGGAGACGCCAACAGCCAGTTCGACTGTCCGAACGATTATGTGTCGCGGCAATTCTCGGCCACAGGGATCGCCAGCCCCTTTATCGCGCCGCTGAGCGAGCAGGAGATTTTCAGCCATCTGACCGGCGCACGTACGCGCATTGCGGTCGACGGCGGCGCGCAATTGCCCGAAGGCGCGACGGCGCGCTCGGCACTCGCGGCGATGGCGCGCGAGAATCTCGCCGCCGAAACGGGCAAGGACTATAGCGACGCGACCGACGGCGAGATGCTCGATTCAATCCTCTACGACGTCTTTCCGAACATGGCCTTCTGGGCCGGCCATGTCTCGAACATCGTCTATCGCTGGCGGCCCAACGGGCTGTCGCCGAACGAGGCGATCATGGACATCATGATCCTGAAGCCCGTTCCGGCGAGCGGCGAGCGTCCGCGCCCCGCCCCCGCCTTCGAAATCGGGCTCGATGAATCGATGACGCTAGCGAACGACATTCTGGGGCCCGGGCTTGCCGCGGTCTTCGAGCAGGACATGCTCAACCTGCCGCAGGTCCAGGCAGGACTCGAGGCGTCGGAGACCGGGCGCGTCTATCTTGGTCGCTATGCCGAGCAGAAGATTCGCGCGCTCCACCTGATGATCGACCGCTACATCGCCGAGGGCGAAGCCGCAGGGGCGTGACGCGGACGGCCTGAGCGCGCGGCCGGAAAGTCGCGCGCTCAGGCCGGCGCGCGTTCGCTTTCGCCGACACGCGTCAGCAGCTCGCCGATCGCATCCTCGACATTCGCGGACGAAAATTCGTTGAGCATGACGGTCAGGATATGCTGCTGCGCGCGCGCGAGGAAGACATTCTGCAGCCGCGGGTCGAAGCGGTCGCGCACCGTGGGATAATCGGGGAGGTGCGTCGCGACGATCGTGGGCGCGTCGATCATCCAGTGGAAAGCATCGACGCTGATCGCGAGGCGGTACATGAAGCGGAATTCGTCGAGACTGATCTGCGGTCCACCGGCGGCGCGATACTGGTCGACGAACGCCGCCATCAGCGCCTCGCGGTGCGCGTCCATCAGGTCGAGTTCGGCGGCGCAGGCCATGCCCCAGAAGGCCCGCGCGATGTTCATCTGCCCTGCGCTGCCCCAGTCGAGGAAGCCGACGCCGAGGCGGTCCTGTTCGTCGCGCCAGAACCAGGCATTGTCGATGTTGATGTTCCAGTGGCACAGCGCGATGAAATCGGACGCGGCGTTCAGATAGCCATAGATCTTGTCCTGATGTTCGATCACGAGGCGCGTCTCGCGCGTGAAGCGATCGAGAAATTCATCGGTCGCGAAATTCTTGGGCAGCAGGTGCGGCGCCTTTTCCGCATAGGCGCGCAGCCGTTCGATACGCAGGTCGACATTGGCCTGATCGTGCGGGAAGCGTTCGCCGCCGATCTGCCGCGGCCCCGGGAAGCGGAACTTCTCGGCGATCGTCGATCCCAGCTTGCCCGCGCGATGCTCGCCCGCGAGCGCCGCATTCGCACGGCTGACGACGAGATAGCGGTCGAACTGGTCGTCGAGCCGGAAATCCTGGCATTTCTCGAGCGCGGGTTCGATAGCGCCCTCGCCATAGCCAATCCGCTCGGTGATCAGGATGCCGCACAGCGCCTCGCTGTTGAAATCGGCAAAGAAGGCGGTCGGGATCGGCACCGGCAGCGGGGTCTGGATCGACAGCAGATAAAAGCGCACCTCGGCCTGCATGGGCCAGGTGAATATCTCGCGCTGCGGATGCCCCTCGTCGAGCGGAAATTTGACGAACAGCTGCCGCGCGAGCCCGTCGCCGCGCGCATATTCGACATCGAGCAGCAATTTGCGCCCCATGCCGCCGCCGATGAATTCGTCGGCGCGCGTGATCGCGGTCACCCGGTCGTCTGCCGGCAGCGTGCCCACCGCATGAAAGGCGCGCGTCAGAAAGTCGGCGCCAACCTTGCGAAAGGATTCGATCGTTGTCGGAAACGCGGTGCCGGTTTCCTCGCCTGTGACCACTTCAGGAAGCACGATATTTCCTCCATTCGGACCCGCGGGTCCGGATATCCGGCGCAGCCCGGATCAATGTTCGATGATGGCGACAACCTCGCCGACGGGATAGACCTCGCCGACGACGCCGATGCGCCGGACCTTGCCCGACACGGGGGCTTCGACGTCCTGCGCGGTCTTCTCGCTTTCGAGCGTATAGAGGATCGCGCCCTCGACGATGTCGGCGCTATCGTCGACATGCCATTCGACCAGCGTGCCTTCGGACATGCCGGCGCCGAGGCCGGGAATGCAGATTTCGGTTTTCATAGTCGCTCCCAATGATGATGTCATGAAAGGCCCGGTGCGGCCGCCCCGACAGGGGCTGCCACCGGTTCGGAACGCGCTGCGGCCGGCCGCAGCGCGGTGCAGCCGTTGCGGATGACCGCGACGTCGCGCTCGACCGCCACCGCCCTGAAATCGACGATATCGTCATCGACCCACAGGTCGACGCGCAGCGTTTCGCCGGGAAACAGTGGCGCCGTGAAACGCGCGCCGTGGCTGAAGATGCGGCTGCTATCGCCGCCCACGACATGCTGCAAAATCGCGCGGCAGGTCATGCCGAAGGTGCAGAGCCCGTGCATGATCGGCCCCGGGAACCCGACGCGCATCGCGACTGCCGGGTCGGCGTGGAGCGGGTTGCCGTCGCCGTTCAGCCGATAGAGCAGCGCCTGGTCGCGCCGCGTCGGCATCGACACGCTGATGTCGGGCGCGCGCGCCGGCTCGTCGGCCTGCTGCACACGTTCGGCGCGTGGTCCGCCGAACCCCCCGTCGCCGCGCGCGAAGATCGTGTTGACCAGCGCCGCGACATCGACGCCGCCCTCATCGGTCCAGCGTGTCTCGGTCACGACGACCGCGCCACGCCCTTCGCCCTTGTCTTCGACGCTGATCGTGCGCGTGCTGGTGAACAGCGTGTCGGCGGGCCGCAGCGGGCGATAGATAAGAATCTCCTGCTCGCCGTGGACGACCTTCGGAAAATCGAAGCTGCTCTTCCGCAGCCCCGGCCCGGCGGCCAGCGGCGGCATGATGCTGCCGCCGAGCACCGTCACCGCCGTGGGCACGAGTTGCAGCCCCGGTTCGTACACGAAGGGCAATCCGCCCGCGTCCTCGCCCATTCCGATGCTCAGCGCGTAGAGGATCGCGTCCTTCGTCGTGTAGGAGAAGGAGCGCCGTTCGCTCGCTTCGCTCAATATGTCGGGGTAGTGGATCGGCACCTATTTTCCTTTGAAGCGGATGCGCCACCCGGCAGCCCGCTCCCCGCCAAAGGCCGGGGAAGCAGGTCCACCGGGCCGCGCGCTTACCCCATGATCCGCTTGATCGCGGTGGTGACCTCGTCCTCGCTGTAGAGGAACGCCTGCTCGAGCGGCGGGCTGAACGGCACCGGGGAATATTTCGACCCGATCCGCTGCACCGGCGCCTTCAGGTCGCTGAACAGCTCTTCGTGGATGCGCGAGGAGATTTCGGCCCCGGTCCCGAAGGACTTGATCGCTTCGTGGACGATCACCGCGCGCCCGGTCTTGGCGACCGAGTTGAGCACGGTTTCCTCGTCGAACGGCGCGATCGTGCGCAGGTCGATGACCTCGACGTTGATGCCTTCGCTCGCCAGCCTCTCGGCCATTTCGTCCATCAGCCGCACCGGGCGGCCATAGGTGATGACCGAGACGTCGGAGCCTTCGCGGCGGACGCGCGCCTTGCCGAGCGGAACCTTGAAACCGGGCGCGGGCGCCTCGCCCTGCTGCGAGTACATCATGATGTCCTCGATGAACAAGGTCGGGTCATCGTCTTCGATCGCCGACAGCAACAGCCCCTTGGCCTCGGCGGGATTGGACGCCGACACCACTTTCATGCCCGGAACATGCGCGAACCAGGCTTCGAGCATGTCGCTGTGCTGGCCGCCAAACCCGACCCCGGCGCCGGTGGTGCAGCGCACCGTCAGCGGAACCCAGGTCTTGCCGCCCGACATGAAGCGGAGCTTCGCCGCATGGTTGACGAGCTGGTCCATGCACACGGTCAGGAAGTTCATGAACATGATCTCGGCGACGGGACGATAGCCGGCGATCGCGGCGCCGACCGCCGCGCCCATGATCGCCTGTTCGGCGATCGGCGTCGTGCGGACGCGTCCGGTGCCATATTTGGTCGACAGCCCCTTGGTCGCCTTGAAGACGCCGCCGCCCTGTGCGTCGGCAATGTCCTCACCGAGGATCATGACCTTGGGATCGGCCGCCATCGCCTCGTCGAGTGCCTGGTTGATCGCCTGCGCGAAGCTGATCTTGTCGGTGTTGCTCACGCGCGGATCTCCTCTTTCAGCACGTCGATCCTCAATTCCTCGAGGCCCGGATATTCGCTGGACAGCGCATGTTCGACCGCCGCGTCGAGCTCGGCATCGATCGCCGCCTCGATCGCCGCGATCTCTTCCTCGCTCACCCCGCGATCGAGCAGCAGCGTGCGAAACGCCGGGATCGGGTCATTGGCCTTCGCTTCATCCTGCAGCTCCTTCGGAACATAGGAAAAATCGGCGCCGAAGGTGTGCCCGAGCATGCGATAGGTCATCGCCTCGATCAGCGTCGGCCCCTCGCCGGCGCGGGCGCGGTCGACTGCGGCCTTGGCGGCGTTATACATTTCAATGGGGTTGTTCCCGTCGACCTTCACCGCCTCCATGCTGTAGCCCGGCGCGCGGTCGATGATCTGTTTCGCCGACGTGCTGGCGGCAAAAGCGGTATGTTCGCCGTAACGATTGTTCTGGCACAGGAAGATCACCGGCAGCTTCCACAGCGAGGCGAGGTTCAGCGCCTCGTGGAACGCGCCGATGTTGGTCGCACCATCGCCGAAGCAGACCACCGTCACGCGGCCATCGCCCGATTCCTGCGAAGCGAGTGCCAGTCCGTTCGCGATCGGCAGGCCGGCGCCGACGATGCCCGTCGTGACCATCACACCCGTGGCGGGATCGGTGATGTGCATCGGGCCGCCCTTGCCCTTGCAGGTACCGGTCACCTTGCCGGTGAATTCGGCCCACAAATCCTTGAGCGGAATGCCCTTGGCGACCTGATCGTGCACGCCGCGGTACGTCGTCACCAGATAATCGTCGATGTTGAGCGCGCTCATCATCGACGCCGAGAGCACTTCCTGGCCGCGCACCGGATAATAGACGAGCCGCAGCTTGCCGCTCATCAGCATCTGCCGAAACCGTTCGTCGGTCTTGTAGACCCGCATCGACCGGCGGAAAATCTCGATCAGAGTCGCGCCGTCGATATCATTGGCCTGGTCCAGTTGCTGGGCCATCCGTTCACCCTCCCTCGTCTTTCGGGTCCCCGCGCACGGCGGCGATACCCGGAATCATCTTTTTGACAATCTATCATGCGTTATAGAAATGGCGAAGGCAAGAGACCATCCGGCGCTTGATCGCGACCGTCATCCGATCGTCCTGTCCGACGGCCAATAGGGCGCGCGAAGCTGGCGCTTGTTGACCTTGCCCGCCGGATTGCGCCCGACGTCGTTCACGAAATCGATCGTCCGCGGACATTTATAGGCGGCGAGCTGGCCGCGCAGCCACGCAAGCAGCGCCTCGGCTTGGGGGGGCGTCACCGGGTCGCGCGGAATGACCAGCGCCTTCGCCTCTTCGCCGAGGTCGGCGTTGGGCACCCCGATGACGACCGCGTCGACGATATCGGGATGCGCGACCAGCAGATGCTCGATCTCGGCGGGATAGATGTTCACCCCGCCGCTGACGATCATGTCCGACACGCGGTCGGTGATGTAGAGGAAACCCTCCTCGTCATAATAGCCGACGTCGCCGAGCGTGAAGACCCCGGGTTCGCGGTGCGCCGCACGGGTCTTTTCGGGATCGCCGCGATAGACGATCCCGCGCCCGCGCGTGTCGCGAAAGAAGATCTGACCCGGCACATTGGGACCGAGCCGCTCGCCCTCCTCGCTGTAGATCTCGAGCTCGAAGGGTGCGATCGTCTTGCCGACCGATCCCGGATGCGCCAGCCACTCGTCCGAATAGATAAGGTTGGTCGTCCCGCTTTCGGTGCCGCCATAGGCCTCGACGAGGACGGGGCCGAACCAGTCGATCATCGCGCGCTTGACCTCGGGCGGGCACGCCGCGCCGGTGTGCGTCACCACCTTGAGCGAGCCGACATCGAAGCGCGCGCGCACCGAATCGGGCAGCGAAAGCAGGCGCTTGAAATGCGTCGGCACCATCAGCGTCGTGACGATGCGATATCGCTCGATGAGTTCGAGCGCCCGCTCGGCGTCGAATTTGGTCATCACGACGAGCGGGTGGCCGGCGCCGAGGATGCGGACCGAGGTTAACGAGGCGTTGAAGTAGAGTGGACCGAGGCACAGGTGCGTCCCTTCGGGGCGTTCGGCGGTCCACTCGCGCAGCATCGCGAAGAAGCCCGCGACCGTGTCGGCCTGCGGCAGCGTCGTGTCGACCGCATCGATCGCCTTGGGGAAGCCCGTCGTCCCCGAGGTGAACTGCAGATAACGGCGCGGCGGCATGTCGTCGGGCGCCGGCGCGTCGGACTGGGCCGCGAGCCACGCCTCCCACGCGGTCGCCCCGGCCTTCGCATCGCACCGCCAGCCGATCAGTTCGACGCCGCCGACAGCGCACGCCACCTCACCGCCGAGGTCCACCGTCTCGGGACCGACGAACAGGATTTCGGCCGCCGATTCGCGGAGGACATAGGCCAGTTCGTCGGCCTTGAGGTTCGGGTTGACCGGCACCGCCGAAACGCCGGCGTGCAGGCAGGCCAGATAGGCGACCACCGCTTCGCTCGAATTGGCCGCGAAGACCGCGACGCGGCGCTCGGGTCCCAGCGGGTGCGCAAGCAGGCCGTTCACCACCCGGTTCAGCATCGCGTCGAGCTCGGTCCAGCTCAGCGAAATCCGGTCGTCGGCGAGTGCCAGACCGTCTCCAGCGATTGCGACCATCCGATGCGACGCGAGCGCCATAGTCTCTCCTCTCCTTCGCGGTCCGCCGCCACGGCCGACCGCCGCCCGGTTTCGTTGAACCGGGAATCACATGGCCGGTCGCTATCATCGCGCCGGGCCAAAGTGAATAGTATTATATGTTATAAAATTATTGCGGCGCGCCTTTGGCTCAGGGCAAGACGTAGCCACCGTCGACCAGCAGCTCGGCGCCGGTCGCGAACCCAGCCTCGTCGCTCGCAAGGAAAAGCACCGCATTCGCGATTTCCCGCGGCAGGCCCAGCCGCCCGATCGGATGCCGTGCAATCGCAGCGGCGCGCATCGCATCGGCGTCGGGCGCCTGCCGGATCAGTTCGGCGACGAGGGGCGTTTCGACATAGCCCGGGTGGACCGAATTGACGCGAACGCCGAGCGGTGCCCATTCGAGCGCCGCGACCTTGGTGAGCTGCGCAACCCCCGCCTTGGACGCGCAATAGGCTGCACCGCGCATCACCGCCGCCTTGCTGGCGACCGAGCTGATGTTGACGATGGCGCCGCCGCCGTTGGCGACGATCGCCGCGCCGCCATAGCGCAGCCCGAGAAATACCCCGTCGAGGTTGATCGCGAGGATGCGCCGCCAGTTCGCAAAATCATGCTGCAACAGCTCCTGGCCACCAACCGCGACCCCGGCGCAATTGACCAGGATGTCGAGCCCGCCAAAGCCGCCGAGCGTGTCGTGGACGACGCGCTGCCAATCGGCCTCGCTGGTCACGTCGAGCCGTTCGAAGACCGCTTGCACCCCGCCTTCGCCCAGCTTCGCCGCCAGCGCTTCGCCCGCCTCGACATCGATGTCGGCGACGACGACGCGCGCGCCCTCTTCGCCCAGCCGTTCGGCGATCGCCGCCCCGATGCCCGACGCCGCGCCGGTGACGATCGCAACCTTGCCCGCAACCCTGCCATTGCTGCCCATATCTCTCTCCCTCGATGCCGCGCCCTCTTCGCCGCTGGCGCGCTCCGCCGGAGCGCGCCAACCGGGACGCGTGCGATTTTGCCCCGACCATCGGGACCGGTTCGAGAAATATTAGCGCACGCTATATTATTATGCCAGAGGCTTGTTCACCGTTCGGCGACTCCGGACGATCGCAAGGCTCAACGCTCGCTGGCCGCCTTTTTCGCAGGGGACCGGCGGGTGGCGGTCGCGGTTTTCGCCGCACCGCGCTTCCCGGCTTTCGTCGCAGCCGTGTCGCCGCCAGCCGCCTTATCGGCCGTCGCGCCCGACGCCTCGGCGACACCCTGCCCCTGCTGCTTGGCCTTGTGGGTCTGGAGGAAAGCGGCGCGCAATTCGCCAGGCTCGACCTCGGCCATCTTGCGGAAGGTCATCCAGCTCGGCCGGCTGTTCCGGAGGTCGTGCAGCCACTGCTCGGCCTCGGCCTTGTGCCTGCCGCGCGTCGAGGCCGCGACGATCATCAAAAAGCCCTCGCAAACCCGTTCGACGAGCAGTTGATCCTCGATATCGCCGATGCACCAGTCGGTCAGCGTCGCATAGGTGTTCGTCGTCAGATAGGCGGTGATATGTTCGGGCGTGACCTTGGCCTGGAGCCCCTTTTCCTCGTCGAGCATCTCGACGAAGGGCTTGTACGCATTGGTCGACATCAGCCGTACCGCGTTGCGCAGCGCGCGGTCGGATTGCGCCGAATTATAGACCGACATGATCGCGGTCGTATAGGATCGCAGCTGCGTGTTGCGCGAATGGACCTTGATCATCCGCTCGATCTGCCCCTCGAGCGTCTTGCGCGGGAATTTGTAATAGACGGAATTGTTGAATTCCTGGGTATATTGCGTGACCGCCAGCGTGATCACATGATCCTTGCTGCCAAAGGCATTATACAGCGTCTTCTGTGCGATACCCGCGCGCGCGCACAGTTCGCGAACGCTGAGTTCCGCGACGCCGGACTGGGCGATCATCTTGCGCGCGACGCGCAGGATCCGCTCGCGCCGCTCCATGATGCTGTCGCTCTTATATTTGGTCGGGCGCCCGGCGACGGATTCTTCCATAATCTCTCTCCTGCCGGGACCGTCCCGCCAATCTTACACATCGTGCGGCCACGGCCCGTTGCTGCCGATCGCCCCCGACATTTCGCACGGTTCGCCAGTGCGTTTCAATCATGTTTCGCGCGCGCCATCTTGCCATGCCGCGCAACATTATATAGCGCATTGCAATATTATATATGGACGGGAGACCGAGATGCTGGACCACAAGCCCTGGAGCCAATCGATCGAAGCCGATCCGCTGCTGCTCGAAGAGGTCCGGAAACAGGGCATCCTGGATGACAGCTATATCGTCCAGCCGCTCGACGTCATCCGCCGCACCATGGCGCGAAGGATGACCGAGTCCTTTGGCGAAGTGCCCCATTTCTCCCTGAAATCGAAGATCGAGGTCGACCGGCTGCAGGCGGTGCGCGCGGCGATCAACGCCGGCCGCTCCGACGACCGGATCTCGTTCAACGACCTGATCATCAAGGCCGCGGCGATCGCCATCGCCCGCTACCCCGCGATCAACGCCAGCTATCATCCGAAGGGCATATTGCTCCACGCAAACGCCGACATCGCGGTTGCAGTCGCGATCGAAGGCGGGCTGATCACCCCGATCATCCGGGCCGCGGAGGAGAAGCCGGTCGCCGCCATCTCGGCCGAAATGAAGGACATGGCGGCCCGCGCCCGCCGCAAGCGATTGTTGCCCGAGGAATATTCGGGCGGCACGATGACCATTTCCAACCTCGGCATGTTCGGCGTCACCGAATTCACCTCGATCATCAATCCGCCGCAGGCGTGCATCCTGTCGGTCGGCGCCGCCTTCGAGGAGTATCGCGTGGTGGACGGCGCGCCCTATGTCGCGACGGTGATCGCGCCCACGCTCACCTGCGATCATCGCGTCGTCGACGGCGCGACCGGCGCGCGCTGGCTCCAGCAACTGCGCGAGGTGATCGAAGCGCCCGAGGAATGGACGACGGCCTAGCTCTTCGCTTCCAGATAGCGGAGCAGCGCATCGCGCATCAACGCATAGGGGTCGGTCAGCACTTCGGCCGGGCGGGCGACGAACGCGTCGCGCAGATATTGCGAATGGAGGTCGGGGAACAGCGCGGTTTCGCCGCTCGCCCAGCCGTCGAGGATGTTCGCCGCGATCTCCTGCGGCGAGGTTTTCGCGAAGTCGGTACTGCGCATCATGTCGGTGTCCATCAGCCCCGGATAGGCGAGCGAGACCGCGACATTGGGCATCGCCCCGCGCACCGCATGGCCGAGCATCGTGCCGGCGGCCTTGCTGGCGCTGTACAGTTCGGCGCCATGCGCGGGCACGAGCGCGGCGAGCGACAGTATCGAAATGAAGCCGCCGCCGCGCGCTTCGAGTTGCGGACCGAAGGCATAGACCAGCCGCAGCGGCCCGAAGAAGTTGGTCTCCATCGTCGCACGCGCGCCCGCGAGCGTCGTTTCGAGCAGCGGCACCATATGCGTCACGCCCGCATTGCTGACGACGATGTCGATATCGCCGAGCTTCGCAGCGGCGGCGACCTGCGCGTCGTCCGTCACGTCGAGCGCGACCGGAACCGCACGTGCGCCGAAACGAGCGAGCGCCGATCCGAAGCGCGCGACGTCGCGCGCGCCGCAATAGATTTTGGCCGCCCCCCGCGCGCAGGCGGCCTCGACCAGCGCCGCCCCCAACCCGCGGTTGGCGCCGGTGATCAGCAGCGTCTTGCCCTCGAAACTCCGGTCATCGCTCATCTGGCATCCCTTTCTTCTGTGGCTGGACAGGGCGGCCCCAGCGCCGCCCAGGCGAGTTGTTCGGCAAGCGCCCTGCTCTCGCCGCCGCGATCGCGGTCGTGCCACCCGGGAACGGCGGCGGCGGGGACCTGATAGGTCAGGCAGGTTCCGACCACGTCGTCGGCCTTGTGCGTGTCGAGGATGACCGTCGCGAGCCGGTTGATCTCCGCGTCGGACCAGGCGCACTCGGGCGCGACATCGCGATAGGCCGAACGGTTGAGGAAGGTGGCGCAGAAATTGCGCCAGCTTTCGCGCGTCGCGGTATGGACGAGCAGCCAGCCGTCGCGCGCGCGCCAGAGCGACAGCGGCGGACACAGCGGCAGGTCGTCGGGCGCGTGGTCCGCATGGTCGCGGACCCGCCGCACGGACGGCAACGGCGCGGCCTCGGCCCCCGACAGCAGCGCGAGCAGGTCCGCAGCGGTATCGCCCGGCGTCAAGGCCGCCGGCAGCTCGACCACCCAGTCGAAGGCCGCGCCGCCCGCCGCGATGGCGCCCGCAGGCAAGGCGGGCACCGCGGCGCCGGGCCAGAATTTCATCATGGCGCGCAGCGGCGGACCGCCCGGAGCGTCGCTCGCCAAGGCCGTTGCCCCGCCCTAGGCCTCGGGCGCCAGCGCGCGCGACCAAGCGCCTGCGAAATCGCCCGACAGCACCCCCTCCGCAGCCCCGCGCCCCGGCGCAAACGCCGCCAGCACCTCGTCGAGCCGCTGATCGAGCGCGTCGGACGACGGCTCGGCGGCATCGGGCGCGGCGCACAGGACCAGTTCGACCTCGGTCGTCTGCTCGTCGCGAGGCCAGGCCGCCATCATGGACAGTTCGCCGCCGGCTTCGACGAAGCAGATATTCGGGAAATGCGACTGCGCGCCGACGACGCGCGCGCCCAGATGCGCAACGACGCGTTTCCAGTTGGCATCGACCACGCGCGTCCGGCGTCCGGCCAGCCGGTAGTGCGTGCGCGCTTCGAGCCACGGGTGCAGGGCTCCGAGCGCGCCTTCTAGGTCGGGCGCCTCGCCGCTCTGGTCGATCCATAGCCAGCCGCCGAGCTCCGCGAGCCGCAGCGGCACCAGCGAATGCGCGCAGCGATCGATATTGCCGAAGTCGCGTTCGTCGGGGATCGCCATCAGCTTGCCGAACGTGTCGTAGGTCCAGCTGTGATACTGACAGCGAAACGCGCGCGCGCGCCCGGTCGGGGTCCGCACCACGGGCGCGCCGCGGTGTCGGCAACTGTTGTAATAGCCCCTGATCTTTTGATCGACCGACCGGACCATGACCGTCGGGATGCGCGTGCGGTCCCAGGTGAAATAGCCGCCGACCTCAACCAGTTCCTCGGCGCGGCCGACGGGCATCCAGAATCGGGCAAAAATCTGCTTGAGCTCGCGTTCGTAAAGCTCGGCCCCGCCTCCGAAATTCCCGGAAAGAGCTGCGTCTTCCAGGGGCGCGGCAGGCAGCGTCAACGACAATGATCATCTCCCGAACGACAGCGACGGCTGTTCTTTTCGCACCAGCCGTATCGCATTCTCCGAACAAACTCTAGCACGCATTCCCCTTTTCATATAGTGATCGCGAAAACATGGCGCACCGGACGCGATTTCGGCGGCGCAGAACAGCAGGGCGAGGAGCAGAGACGATGGATCAGGCGCTCATGGACCGGATCAAGGGCAAGATCCTGGCCGAGTTCGACCGCGAAGGACTGCCCGAAGGCTTCCCCGAGCTGCCCGTGATTCCGGCGGGGCGCTACACCGAACAGCTCTTCTTCGACCTCGAGCAGGAGCATATGTGGGCGCGAACCTGGCTCTACGCGGGCCGCGCCGAGCAACTGCCGCGCGCCGCAAGCTATCAGGTCTGGGACTATAGCGGGCCGTCGATCGTCCTCGTCCGCGACACCGCGGGGCGAATCCGCGCCTTCCTCAACCAGAGTCCCAACGACGCGCCGCTGGTGCCGCTGACCGACCCGGGCGCGCACCAGCATGAAATGCCCTTCGACGCGCCGGGGCGGATGTTCATGCAGGTCGAGTTCCCCGACTTCGACCTGCCCGGCGGCGTCCTGCAATGCCAACGCAAGGGCTGGACCTACGACCTCGACGGACGGCTCGTCGCGGTACCCACCGGCCAGACGCTCGAAAGCGTGCCGCACGCCCAGCGCCAGCTCACCGAATATCGCTGCGACGTCTGGGACGGCTTCGTCTTCGTCAATCGCGATCCCGGCGCGATCCCGCTGCCCGAATGGCTGGGTCCGGTCGTGCCGCAGATGGCGCAATATGAGGGCGCGAAACTCCGGATGTTCTCGCGCGCCACCGTGCTGCTGCGCACCAACTGGAAAGTCGCGACCGAAGCCTTTCAGGAAGTCTATCACTTCAAGCATATCCACCATCATGACGGCGTCGTCTCTCTTGACCAGCGCGGCGTGACCCATGCGATGTTCCCGCACGGCCATTCGCGGATGGTGACCCCCTTTGCCAAGCGGCAGCAGGAAATGATGGGCATGGCGGGCCCGACCGACTGGGAAACCGCGGCGGACAGCGCGCGCGAATCGCTGATCGGTACCGGCACGCCGCTGATCGGGACGGTGCAGCCGATCGTCAACGGCGCGGTGCTGACCTACAGCCTCTTTCCCAATCTCACGACGCCGACCTCGGCGCGCGGCCTGCCGATCCTCGCCGCCTGGCCGGTCGACCCCGCGCATACATTCTTCGAATGGACCTCCTTCGTGCCCGACTGGGGCGAGGACACCCCCGCGATCGACCAGATGCGGCAGGCGACGCTGCAGACGCCGATGACGATCATGGAAGAGGATGTCCGCAACATGGAGCCGATGTTCCTGTCGCTCTCCTCGCCCGGGCTGCCGGGGCTGCGCATCGGCTATAACGAGCGCCGCCTCTACAATTCGGCCGAGGTGCTCGACCGGATCATCGGCATCGACCGCATCCCCGAACGCCTGCGCGTACGCCAGCTTCTCGACGGCTTCGTGGAGCAGGACTGATGACCCTCGGGCGCATGGCGGTACTGCAACCCTTCGGGTTTCTGGCGATCGAGGAGGCCGAAATCCCGGCACCGACGGGGTCTCAGGTCGCGGTGGAGATGTTCGCTGCGACAATCGCGCCCGCCGACGTCGCGCTGCTCGCGCGGTCCGACGAGCCCGGCTGGCAGCCGCTGGTGCCGGGGCTCGAGGGCGCCGGAATCGTCACCGCGATCGGCGAGGCGGTGACGCGGGTGAAAGTCGGCGATCAGGTCGTCATCGGGACAGCATCCGATGACAGCCAGGCAGAGGCCGGACGCCCGGTCTCGACCTGGACGACCAACGCGCTGGTCGACGAAAAATATGTCGCGGCCTTTCCGCGCGACATCGGCGCCGACCGCGACAGCCTTGGCCTGCTCGGCGCGACGGCGCTCGTCGCCGCCACGCTCGCGGCGCAGGCCGTCAAATCCGGAGCCGGTGAACCCATCGTCGTCGCCGGAGGCGGCGGGCTGGCGCTCGCGACGATCGCCGCGCTGCGCGCCGCCGGCGTCACGACCGTGATCGCGCTGGCTCCCGGCCACGCCCATGCCGCCGCCGCCGCCGCGGGCGCGGATCCATGCCTCGCCGCAGGCGCCGACCTCGGCGCGGCCGGCGCGCGGCGCGGCCTCGACTGCCGCGAAGAGATTTCGCCTGACCCCGGCGCGCTCGACCCCGCGATCACCTGGACCGATGCACACGCCCAACCGCTCGATCGCGACCGCGCGATCGCCGCGCTGACCGAGTGGATGGCGTCCGGGCGCTTCACCCCCGGAGTGGCGATCGGCAAGCGCTACACCATCGAGCAGATCAACGAGGCGGTGATGGAGATGGAGGGCGGGCGCATCGCGGGCGCCGGGCTGGTGGTAGTGGAGCCGCTGAAATAACCGCGCCGGGGTGCATGTGTTTCCACTTGCCTCGACGGATCAAATGATATTAGCACGCGATATAGAAATATCCGAAGTGGAAGACCGGGCCGCAACTCACGGACCGCATTCTTCCTGACAACAACGGCGCGTTCGGGAGAGATACATGGACATTCGGGGAAAGCGCGCATTGGTCACCGGGGCGAGCGGCGGCATCGGGCGCGCCTGCGCGCTGATGCTCGCGCGCCATGGCGCGCGCACGATCGTCCTCGCCGATATCGATGCGGAGGGCCTTGCCGCCGTTGCCGCCGAGGTCGCGGGCCTTGGCGCCGAAGCGCTGACCGAGACGGTCGACCTGTCGGACTCCGCCGCGGCGATCGCGATGTATGCGCGCGCCGAGGAGCGGTCGGGCGGCCTCGACATCATCCACAACAATGCCGGCATCATGGGCGGCCCGCCCGATTTTCCCGACGATAATATCGACCGCATGATCGCGGCGATGCAGATCAACCTGATCGCGATGATGATCGGCACGAAGATGGGCGTCGGCTTCCTGCGCGCCCGCGGCGTGCCGGGGGTGATCATCAACACCGCCTCGACCGCGGCGCTCGGCCCGCTGCCCAAGGACCCCGCCTATGCCGCGTCCAAGCGGGGTATTCTCGCCTATTCGGAATCGTGCAAGCCGCTGCACGCCGAGTTCGGGATTCGCGTGATCCCGCTCTGCCCCGCCGTCACCGACACGCCGATCGTCGCCAAGGATGCCGACTGGCTCCAGCCGATCCTCGAATCAATCCGCCTGCTGCAGCCCGAGGAAATCGCCGAAGAAGTGCGGCGGATCATCGAGGACGACAGCGTTTCGGGCGAGGCCGTCGTGGTCCACAACGAGCCGCTGGCGCAATGAAGCGACCGCGGGCGCGGGCGGACCTGACCGCCACCCGGCCCGCACAGTCACGAAGCAGAAACAACGGATCATACATGGCCACAATCACCTATATCGAACCCGACGGCTCCGAACGTATCGTCGACGTCAAAGCCGGCCTTTCGCTGATGGAGGGCGCGATCAACAATGGCGTCAACGGCATCGAGGCCGATTGCGGCGGCGTGTGCGCCTGCGCCACCTGCCACATCTATGTGGACGCCGACTGGATAGAGGCGGCGGGGCCCCGCACCGACATTGAGGAAGCGATGCTCGACCTCGCGAACGAGGTTCGCGAGAACAGCCGCTTGTCATGCCAGGTCAAGGTGACCGACGGCATGGATGGCCTGATCCTGTCGATCCCCGAAGAGCAGCGCTAGCCGGCTGTGGAGAGGGTTGGCCACCCGCCCAAGCCCTCCCTCCGCCTCCCTCGCCCGCACGGCCTTCGCGACCGCAGGTTTCGCGCGAAATACATATCGTTATAATTTCTCAATAATCCCAGTTTTCGTGGATTTATTGCAGAATTTCCCGAGATTCCGCTCTTGACAATCGATCCAACCATCTATTTGTATAACACGTCCTCCATTTAGGAGGCGATGCACGCAAGATGCACTGGGAGAGGGAGGATCAATTCATGACGAATCCGTCAAATCTGTCTGGCGCCATGGACAGGGCGTCGAAATGGAAGCTTGGCTGGGGCGCTTCGCTGCTCGCCATCGCAACGCTCTGTCCCGTCGCCGCGCAGGCGCAGGATAGCGAGCCGAAGCCCGCGCCCGCCCAGCGCAGTGCCGCAGGCGACGACGAGATCATCGTCACCGCGCGCCGGACGCAGGAACGGCTAATCGACGTCCCCGTCGCGGCCGCCACGCTGTCGAGCGAGGCGCTACAGCGCTATGCGACCAGCGACCTTTCCGAAATCGCCAATCAGGTGGTCGGCGTCCAGCTGACCCGCACCCCCTCGTCATCGAGCGGCGGCAGCTTTTCGATCCGCGGCGTCGGCAACCTCGCCAACGACCTCGGCAACGAACAGCCCGTCGCAATGAACTTCGACGGCGTCCAGCTCACGCGCGGCCGCGTCGTCACCATGGCGCAGTTCGACCTCGAACAGATCGAAGTGCTGAAGGGGCCGCAAGCGCTGTTCTTCGGCCGCAACAGCCCGGCGGGGGTCGTGTCGATTCTCAGTACGACGCCCAAGCTGGGCGGCGAGATCGAGGGTTATGCAACCGCGCAATATCAGTTCAAGACCAATACGCCGTCGATCGAAGGCGCGCTCACGCTGCCCGTCGGCGACAATTTCGCGGTGCGCGTCGCAGGGCGCGTCAGCCGGATGCAGGACGGCTATCTGCGCTATGTCGGCGAACCGATCGCCGATCCGTTCCCCGCCGAAGCAGGCCTGATCCTGCCGGGGTCGGGATATGAATGGGGACCCGGCACCAAGTCGAGCGCGGTGCGCGGAACCGCGCTGTGGAAGCCCTCCGATAATTTCACCGTCACGCTGCGGTCGCTCTATTCGACCGAACGCAACCGTGGCGGATCGGGCACGCGCGAGGTCGTCCACTGCGGCGGCACGCGACCGACCTCCTATGGCATTCCCGACCCGTTCGGCGATTGCGTCGCCAACAATATAACGTCGAACGGACTGCCGCCGCTTCAGGTGACGCGCAACCTCTACAACGGCCCCGAGGACGGAAAGCCGTTCAGCAAGACGCGCGTGTCGCTGTCGTCGCTGACGCTCGACCTCGCGGTCGGCGCGATCGACCTCACCTCGGTGACCGGCTATTATGATTACAAGAACAGCGCGTTCGACAATTTCGATTATACGGTCTTTGGCCAGGCGACGAACACGCAGCGCGACAAGGGCTGGCAGTTCTCGCAGGAATTCCGTGCGGTCTCCAACTATGACGGACCGATCAACTTCTCGGCGGGTCTCTTTTACCAGAACGAACGGAGGCAATATGTCGCAGGCACCAAGATCGCGGCGCTGGGCCCGTTCACCGGCCCCGGCGAGTTCAACGGCATCTACGACACGCTGATCTCGACCGGCCAGAGCCGCGGCAAGACCTATTCGGCCTTTGCCCAGCTTCGCTGGTCGATCCTCGACAATCTCGAGCTTGCCGGCGGCGCCCGCTGGACGCGCGAAGAAAAGTCGACGAATATCGGCAACATCTTCAACCGCCTGCCGTCCTTCTCGCCCGTCGGCTTCCGCTACAAGCCCGAGTTCGAGGGCGAGAATGTGTCGCCCGAAGCGACGCTGACCTGGAAGGTGACCCCCGACGTCACCATCTATGGCGCCTACAAGACCGGCTATCTGTCAGGCGGCGCATCGAACCCGTCGACCGTCGCCAATTATTCGACGCTCCCCGACCCGAACCGTCCGTTCCTGTTCGACGAGGAAACCGTCGAGGGCGGCGAAGTCGGGATCAAGGCGTCGCTGCTCGGCGGAAAGCTGACCGGCGACCTCACGGCCTATCGCTATAATTATGACGGGCTGCAGGTGCAGACCTTCGATGCGACAACGACGTCCTTCTTCACCCAGAATGCCGGCGGGTCGCGCAACCAGGGAATCGAGGGCCAGATCCGCTTCCGCGCGTCGCAGGACCTGACGCTGCGTCTCGCGGCCTCCTATGCCGACCTCAAGTTCACCGATTTCGACGGCGCGCAATGCTATGCCGGACAGACGGTGCTTCCGGTCGCGGCGCCCGGAACGACGAAGACCCCCGGCGCCTGCTATTCGACCGGGGTCGGCACCGGCAAGGCGCGCTACATGACGGGCCTGCGCTATGGCCCCGCGCCGTTCCAGGCGATCGTCGGGGTCAGCTATGAAACCCCGATCAGCAGCGACTGGGCGGTCGGCTTCACCGTAGACGGCTATATCTACAACAAGACCCCCGCCTGGCAGATTCCCTATTCGCCGGGTCAGGAATCGCACGAGATCGTCAATGCGTCGCTGCGCCTCAGCCGCCTCGACGACAGCTGGCAGTTCGCGCTGATCGCGACCAACCTGTTCGACAGCAATTGGCATCCGCCGGCGACGACCGACAAGCCGCTCGGCACGGCGGGCGACATCATGGCGGACTCGCCGGTCCCGCGGCTGGTGACGCTGCAGGCGACCTTCCGCTTCTGACAGAAACCCCGGGCAACTCTCTAGGGCAAACTCGGCGCCTCCTTCGGGAGGCGCCTTTTTCTTTACCCGGCGCGGCGGCGAGGCGCCGGTCGGCGCGGCCCGCGTATCGGCGCACGCTTACCCACGCCCGGGCAAGGCTCCGGCCATTGTCGAAAGCTTCAGTGACTATTGCCCGAGCGACGGCGACACAGCCTGCGCCGGCACCCCCTTCTTCAGCATCAGCCGCGTTTCGCCGATCGCCCCGCTGGCGAGCAGATCGAGCACCTCGATCGCCACGTCCTGCGGCGTGAGGCTGTCGGGCGCGTGCAGTTGCGGCGGGAACAGATCGCTCGTAAAGCCGCCGGGGCAGATGGCGTTGATGCGCACGGGCCCCGACGGATGCGCCGCGCCCAGGCTGCGCACCAGCCCGACCAACGCATGTTTGGTCAGCGAATAGATCGGGTCGAAGGGGATCGGCGCCAGACCGCCCATCGAACTGGTGATCGTGATCGCCCCGCCGCCGCGCCGCGCCATGCCGGGCAGCAGCGCCTGCAACCCGAACACCACGCCGTCGATATTAACGCGGCGCAGCGCCTCGTAGCGCCCGAGCGCGAAATCCTCGATCGGCGGCACCGACAGCGCCACATCGAGCGGGCGGGTCATGATGCCGGCGTTCAGATGCGCAAAGCCGATCGGCCCCAGCTCGGCGGTCACCGCCGCGACCGCCGCCGTCCATTCGTCCGCGGAACCCACATCGACGTGCCAGAAGCGTCCACCCGTCGCGCGCGCGACGGCCAGGCCGTCGGCTTCGTTGACGTCGAAGATCGCGACGCGCGCACCGGCCTCGGCCGCGAGGGTCGCCGTCGCCGCGCCCAGCCCGGTCGCACCGCCGGAAACCAGCACGACCTGCCCCTCAAAAGCCGCCATTGCCGTTCCTCCCGTCCGCGATGACTCTCAGGCAGCCGCGATCAACCCCAACCGCTGCGCCAGCCCGCGCGCCGCAGCGTCGGGGAAAAGTTCGTCGACCCCGCCCTTCGCCAACGCGTCGAGCACCGCCCCGGTCAGCACGCTTGGCGGATTGAGCTGCGTCTTGTCGGTGGTTTCGAGATGCATCCCGGTGTCGTAGCCGCCGGCATAGACCGCCATGACCGCGACCCCCTCTCCGACGAAATCGACGCGCAGCCCTTGCGTCATCGAACGCGCCGCCGCCTTCGACGCATTATAGCTACCGACAAGCGGCATATAGGTGAGCGCGGCGATCGACAGGATGTTGACGATCGTGCCCTTCGACCGGATCAGCGCGGGTGCGAACGCGCGCGCCATCGCGAGCGGGCCGAAATAATTGACCTCCATCTCGTGCCGCGCCTGGTCGAGGTCGGGCGCGCTCAGGAAGCCGGCATAATGGAGAACGCCCGCGTTGTTCACCAACACGTTGACGTCGCCGGCCTGGCGCGCCGCCTGCTCGACCTGCTCGGGCCGGGTCGTATCGACGACCACGGGGTGGACGCGCGGGTCGATCACGGCGACGGCCGCCGCCGCTTCCGCGTTCCGGACGCCGGCGTAAAGTTTCGGCACGCCCGCATCGAGAAATGCATCGACAAAGGCGCGTCCGATACCGCGCGACGAGCCGGTGACCAGTGGCCGGCATTGCTCGAAATTCATGCGTCTCTCCCGACATGCTCGGCTGCCGCGGACAGCGCGGCGACCGCGTGCCCCGCCAGCCCGGCCCGCATATTTGCGATGCCTTCCGACAAAAGTAGTGTATGATATATTTTTTTCGGGCGTGCAAGCCGTCCGCTGCGCAAAGCGGAAGCGGCAAGGTGCCGACCGGCGGCGCGTTTACCCGCGGATTGTACGTTCAATCTGCGATTTTTCCTGCATTTTTCCGAAAGCTGCTTCCGCGCCGCGGGTCGGGAAAGCGCCATGCGCCGCCTTGACAAGAATGAAGCGCGTGATAGTTTTGGTGGGCGCAAAGACGCGATGTGCGAAGGCGGAAACCTTCGACAAAGGGAGAGCGAGCATAATGAGCGAGGCGAGAACCTGTCCGGTCGACGGCGTCGTCGAAGTCGACATGAATTCGGAGGCGTTCGCCGAGAATTTCAAGGACATCTATACCCAGATGCACGCGAGCGGATGCCCCTATGCGCATTCCTCGGCCGGCGATTTCTACGCGATCGGCAAGCATCAGGACATCGTCAAAGCCTGCACCAACACCAAGCTGTGGAGCAGCAAGCTCGGCCCCGCGCTGCAATATCAGTCGCCCGAGACCCCCGGGGTCCTCGTCAGCGTCGACCCGCCCGAACATACGTTCGAGGCGCGGCTGGTCGGCAAGGCCTTTTCCAAGGTCTATTTCGAATCCTTTATCCCCGGCATCAAGGCGTTCCTCAACGAGCGCATCGACAGCTTCATCGCCAACGGCCGCTGCGACATTCACAAGGAAATTTCGGAGCCACTGCCGCTTTGGGTGATTTTCGCCATGTTCGGCAAGGCGATCGACGATGAGGGGATCGACGCCTATCGCGAGGGCTTCGTCGGCTCGATCGGCCAGATGCTGGCGCCCAATCCGGTGCGCCCGCCGTCGCGCAACGCCTTTGCCGACAGCTTCCTGTCGGACCATCTGGCCGATGTGAAGCGCAAGCTGGCGTCGGGCGAAGCGCAGGCGGACGACAATCTGCTCACCCGCTTCATCACCACCGAAATCGAAGGCCGCCGGCTCACCGACGACAAGATTCTCGCTTTCTGCAACTTCCTGCTCGCCGCGGGCAGCGGCACGACGACGATCCTGCTGTCGGGCCTGCTCTATCAGCTGCTGAGCTCGCCTGAGCAGTTCGCGAAGCTGAAGGCGAATCCCGATCTCGTCCCGCTCGCGATCGAGGAGTCGCTGCGCGTCGAATCGCCGCTCCATGGGCTGTTCCGTACCAATAACGAGGAAGTCACCGTCGGACCGCTGACCATCCAGCCCGACACCAAGGTGATGATGATGTGGGCGGCCGCCAACCTCGACCCGACAGTGTTCCCCAACCCCGAAAAATTCGACCTCGACCGCGATCTCGCCGACGTCCGCAAGCATCTCGCCTTCGGCTATGGCATCCACATCTGCCGCGGCGCGCCGCTGTCGCGGATCGAGGCGCGGCTGTTCCTCGAAACCATCCTCGAACGGCTTCCAAATTTGCGCTTCGACGGCGCGATGAAGAAGGATCACCGCATCCCGATCTTCAACGGCATCGGCGAGCTGCCGGTCGCCTGGGACGTCTGACGCCGCACGAGGCAATCGGCGCTGCGCCCCCTGGCGCGGGCCATCCAATATCGATCGGGATGATATGATGAACGAAAAGGCGCGGATGGTTGTTCTGGCCCGGCGGCCGGGAGCGGATATTTCGGTCGACGATTTCGCGGTCGAGGAACGCCCGCTGCCCGAACCGGGCGAAGGCCAGGTACAGGTTCGCAATCGCTATATCAGTGTCGACCCCTATATGCGCCTCGCGCTCAGCGACCGGAACGGCGTCAGCGCCGCCAAGCCGGTCGGCGACGCGATGACCGGCGGCGCCGTCGGCATCGTCGAGGCCTCACGCGCTCCCGCGCTGGCCGTCGGGACGATGGTGACCAGCCAGTTCGGCTGGCGCGACCGCTTCGTCGCCGATGCCGCTGCGGTCCAGCCGGTCGCGGCGGACGTCGGGCGCCCGAGCTGGTATCTCGGCCTGTTGGGGCTGACAGGGCTCACCGCCTATGCGGGGATCGAATATATATTGGAGCCCAAGGCCGGCGAGACCGTCTTCGTTTCTGGCGCCGCGGGCGCGGTCGGCTCGGTCGCGGCGCAGCTTGCCAAACGGCGCGGCTGCCGCGTAATCGCCACCGCCGGCACCGACGAAAAGGTTGCCTGGCTCAAGGACGTGCTGCACCTTGATGCGGTGGCCAATTATGCCACCACCGACCTTACGGCGTTTCTGGCGAAGCAATGTCCCGCCGGAATCGACCATTATTTCGACAATGTCGGCGGCCCGACGCTCGATGCTGCGATCACCGCGATGAAGCCCAAGGGGCGCATCGTCGTGTGCGGCGCCATCTCGCAATACAACACCCCCAATTATTGCGCGGGTCCAGGCGAGTTCTTCAAAATCTCCGAAAAGGGGATCACGATCGTCGGGCTCAACGTCGGCATGTGGTTCGACCGCGGCAAGGAGGCCTTTGGCGATCTCGCGCGGCGCCTCGCGGCGGGCGAGCTAGTGTGGGAGGAAACGGTGGTCGACGGACTCGACAATGCCCCGCACGCCTTCGTGTCGCTCTTCGCGGGCCAGAACAGAGGGAAGATGATCGTCGCCATCGACCCGGCATCCTGATCGAACGGAGCGGAAAAGCCATGGCCTTCACGCATATCATGACGCCGATCCGCATCGGCACGGTCGAGATCAAGAACCGCGTCTTTCGCTCGGCGCACACCACCGCCATCGGCGGCGGCACGCTGAGCGACGACCTGGTCGCCTATCACGAGGCGCGCGCGCGCGGCGGGGTCGGCTTGAGCGTGATCGAGGCGATGTCGGTACACCCCTCGTCGCTCGCGGCGCTCAACATGATCGACCCGTCGCTCGCCGAAAAATATCCGCGCATGATGGACCGGCTGCGCCCGCACGGCATGCGCGTATTCCAGCAGTTGTTCCACGCCGGCCAGCATGGCCGCACGCTCGACGGATCGCCGCCCTGGGCGCCGTGCGACCAGCCGGGCGTGACCAGCGGCGTTGCCCCCGTGCCGATGACCAAGACGATGATCGACTCTATGGTCGGCGCCTATGCGGCGGCATCGGCGAAGCTCGAACAATGGGGCTGCGAGGGGGTCGAATTCCATTGCGGCCACGGTTTCCTGCCGCAGCAATTCCTGTCGACCTATGCCAATGACCGCACCGACGATTATGGCGGATCGCTCGAAAATCGCGCGCGCTTCACGATGGAAGCGCTCGCCGCGATCCGCGCGAGCGTCGGCGCCGGCTTCGCCGTTGGCATCCGCTTGTCGCCCGACATGCTGGAGGGCGGGGTTGGCGTCGAGGATAATCTGGCGGTCGCGCAAATGGCCGAGGCGGCGGGCCTCGTCGATTATGTCAGCATCTCGTCGGGCACCTTCCAGACGATGGACAAGACGATCGGCGGGATGCACGAACCCATGGGGTTCGAGATGCCCGTCACCACCCCGATCACCTCGCAGCTCAATGTGCCGACGATGGTCGTCGGGCGATACCGCACGCTCGAGGAGGCCGATCAGGCGATCCGCGCCGGCGACGGCGACATGGTCGCGATGGTCCGCGCGACGATCGCCGACCCGGATCTCGTCGAAAAGACGCTCGCCGGCCATCCCGAGCAGGTCCGCCCGTGCATTGGGTGCAACCAGGGCTGCATCGGCCAGTTGCAGGCGCCCCCGAACCGCATGGGCTGTGTCGTCAATCCGGCGGTGGGCTATGAGCTCAAGATGGGCGACGACCGGCTAGCGCCGGCCGACCAGCCGGCGAAGATCCTGATCATCGGCGGCGGCCCCGCCGGGATGGAGGCCGCCCGCGTTGCGGCGCTGCGCGGACATCAGGTCGTTCTCGCCGAAGCCGAGTCCGACCTCGGCGGTAGCGCCAAGCTCGCCGCCATCGCCCGGACGCGCGCCGGCATCCGCGACATCCTCGTCTGGCTGCAGGACGAGGTCTATCGCCTTGGCGTCGACGTCCGCACCAGCAGCTATCTCGATATCGACGACATTCTCGCCGAGGCGCCCGACAAGGTCATCCTCGCCACGGGTTCGATGCCGCGCATGGACGGCATCCAGCTGTCCAATCCGGGCGAGCCGATTACGGGCTTCGCGCAGCCGCATGTGCTGTCGTCGAACGACCTGTTCCTGTCGCCCAACCGCGCCCCCGGAAAGTCGGCGGTCGTGATCGACGACAGCGGCCATTATGAAGCGATCGCCTGCGCCGAATATCTCGCCGAACGCGGCGCCGAGGTCACCTTTATCACGCGGCATATTTCCTTCGCCCCGCTGGTCGAAAGCGCCTTGATGACCGAGCCCGCGCTGCGCCGGCTGCACGAAGGCAAGTTCACGCTCCACACGCGGATGCGCGCGCTGTCGATCGGCCCCGATCATGTCGTGATCGCGCCGACCTTCCTGCCCGCGAACAGCAACGCGACGCTCAGCGTGCCCGCCGACACGGTCGTCTTCGTCTCGCGCAACCGGCCGAGCCGTGACCTGGCCGAGGCGCTGCAGGAGAGCGGCGTCGCGGTATCGCTGGTGGGTGATGCCAACGCGCCGCGCTTTCTGCTCGCCGCCATCCGCGAAGGCAATCTCGCGGGCGCCGCAGCCTGAATCAACGCCCGTCGGGCATCGCATCCATTTTGTTGCAAATATATTGCGCGTTATATAAATGATTCGTCCGCACAGGTAATCAGGCCCGGCGCAACGAGAATGGGTGGGGATATGGACAACGCGCAGGGGCTTTCCCCGATCGCCGCAGGATTGTGGGACGAAGGCCCGCCACCGCGCCTGATCGGCGGCCGGAAGGCCAATGGCGAAATCGTCTTTCCCTTGCCCGACGAGCCGCTGGAGCCGCTCGAACGCGTCGCGCTTGCGACCAGCGGAACCCTCTGGTCGTGGACCAGCCAGGAGTTTCAGCCCAAGTCGCCCTTTGCCGGTCCCGAGCCGTTCGAGCCCTTTCTGCTCGGTTATATAGAATTGTCGAATGAAGTGATCGTCGAGAGCCGAATCGTCGGCACGTCGATCGACCGGCTCGAACTCGGAATGCCGATGCAGCTCGTGATCGTCCCCTTCGACGACCGGCGGAGCACCTATGCCTTTCGTCCGGAGCAGCGCGCATGAGCGACAAGGTCTATATCATCGGCGCGGGCATCCATGCCTTTGGCCGCACGCCGGACCGGTCGGGCCGCGCGCAGGGCGTGTTCGCTCTGCGCCAGGCGCTCGCCGACGCGGGGATCGAATGGGCCGACATCGGTTTCGCCAGCGGCGGATCGGTCGCCGCCGGGTCGGCCGACATCATGGTCAACGACCTCGGGCTGACCAGCCTGCCCTTCATCAACGTCCACAATGGCTGCGCGACCGGCGGCAGCGCGCTGACGTCCGCGCATAATGCCATCGCGTCGGGCATGTGCGACGTTGCGGTCGCGGTCGGCTTCGACAAGCATGAGCGCGGTGCCTTCAACGCCAAGCCGTCGAACTATGGTCTTCCCGCCTGGTATGGCGAGACCGGGATGATGCTGACGACGCAGTTTTTCGCGCTCAAGATCCAGCGCTACATGCAGTTGCATGGCATCAGCCGCGAGACGCTGGGCCGGGTCGCCGAAAAGGCGTTCCGCAACGGCGCGCTGTGCGACCATGCGTGGCGCCGCTCGCCGGTCGATCTCGAGACGATCCTGAACGCACCGATGGTCAACGACCCGCTGACCAAATATATGTTCTGCTCGCCCGCCGAGGGCGGGGTCGCGCTCGTCCTCGCGAGCGAGAAGAAGCTGCGCGAGCTCGGAAGCGACGGCGTCCGGATCGACAGCATCGCCTTTCGCACCCGCCCCGAAGGCTCGTTCGAGGTATTCGCGCCCTCGATCCGCACGCCGCCCGGCGGTAAGCCCACCGTGCTCGCCAGCCAGGCCGCGTTCGAACAGGCGGGCATCGGTCCCGGTGACGTCGATGTCGCGCAGTTGCAGGACACCGAAAGCGGCGCCGAGATCATGCACATGGCCGAGAACGGCTTCTGCGCCGACGGCGAGCAGGAGGAGTGGTTCGCCAACGGCTGGAGCGAGATCGGCGGCAAGCTGCCGATCAACACCGACGGCGGCTGCCTTGCCTGCGGCGAGCCGGTCGGCGCGTCGGGGCTCCGCCAGGTCTATGAGAATGTCCAGCAGCTGCGTGGCCGCGCGGGCGCGCGTCAGGTGCCGCGCGATCCGAAGGTCGGGTACAGCCATGTCTATGGCGCGCCGGGCCTGTCGGCGGTCGCGATCGTCACCCGCTAACGCCCAAACCGCCTTTGCGGGCTGAAGGAGCCAGAATTGCAGCATCAGGACCAGAGGGCCACCGCGCCCGGGACGCCGAACCTGCGCTACAGCTATTATGTCGTGCTGCTGCTGATGCTGACCTATATCCTGTCCTTCCTCGACCGGGTGCTCATCAGTCTGCTTGCCGAACCGATCCGCGCGGAATTCGATCTTGGCGATACCGAAATCGGCCTGCTCGTCGGCTTTGGCTTCGTGCTCTTCTATACCGTGCTGGGCCTGCCCTTCGGTGCGGCCGCCGACCGCTTCAACCGGCGCAACCTGATCGTCCTCGGCCTTATCGGCTGGAGCTTGGCCACCGCTGGGAGCGGACTGATCGGCGGCTTCGGGGGCCTGCTGGTCATGCGCGCGCTCGTCGGGGTCGGCGAGGCGACGCTGTCGCCCGCCGCGCTCTCGACGATCGCCGACCGCTTCCCGCCCGAGCGGCTCGCCTTCGCTATCGCGCTCTATTCGTCGGGGGTCGTGCTCGGCGGCGGGCTGGCGATGGGTTTCGGCGGCATGCTCGCCGATTGGGCCGCAGAGACGAGCGTCTCGCTCGGCGCGCTGGGAACGGTCAGCGACTGGCGGCTCGCGATGCTCGCCGTCGGGCTGCTTGGCCTGCCGCTCGCGCTGCTACTGCTCACGACGATGCGCGAAGCGCCGCGGACGGCGGCGCGGGCCGAGGTTCCGGGCTTCGGCGTGCTGCTCGCGACGATCCGGACGAACGCCCGGGCCTTTGCGACGGTCTTCCTCGGCTTCGGCTCGATCGTCATCGCCGGCTATATCCCGATGCTGTGGGGACCGGCGCTGCTCGCGCGCGAACATGGCATGGCGGCGCCCGACATCGGCCTCTCGCTCGGGGTGATCGTCGGGCTATGCGGCTTTGTCGGCGTCCTCAGCGGCGGGCTCCTGTCCGACCGGATGACGCGGCGCGGAATCGTCCACGCACCAGTCCTGCTGGTTCTGGCGACCTTGCCGTTGCAAGCGCTGGCGTTCGGGGCGGCCTATTTGCTGACCCACACGCCGACGGTGCTCGTCCTGCTCGGGATCGGCGTCTTTTTGTCCTCGATGCTTGGCGGACTCCAGGCGACGACGGTGCAGCTGCTGGCGCCGGCGACGATGCGCGGACGCGCGATGGCGCTGTATCTGCTCGTCGTGACGGTGCTGGGCATGGGGTTGGGGCCACTCGTCATCGGGCTACTTAGCGATCATGTCTTCGCGTCGCTATCGGCGTCACTGGCCACGGTATCCACGGCGGCGCTCGCCGCCGCCTCGGCCATCCTGCTGGCAGGGCGGAACGCCGTTCGCGACGCATTGCTGACGACGAACAATATAGACCGATAGCGACGTCCGAATGCCAGGCGGGATCAAAACCGCGTGCCGTTTAGCCCTATTCTATAGCATGCATTTCCCAGAGATCCGCGCGGAAGTTCGGCACCTGTGCGCCGCGGCTCCCTGGAAACAATAGACGAACGACGGCTTTGCAGATTAGCTGTGGAACTGCCGAACGCCCGACATCGAGGCGCAAAGCAGACCCTCTGGTACAAGGGTGCGCCGAATCATTTTGCAGCCAACGCAGCGGTCCAAGTTGATTTTGCGATCCACTTGTTTGGCGCATGTATCGCAGATGTGGAAGGAGACGCACGGAGGAAGGATCTCCCCCAGCATTTCAATAGTTTATTGAAGCTCTGGATGCCCCGCGAGGATTATAACTTTTCGTCTCAACTAGTCCAAACTGGTGCCAAATCCTAAGAAAAACCATAGGTTTTCTGCCATTTTCTGCTACCATGCAATCCCACCGAAACCCGTCCTAACCAGCCCAAAATGAGGGAGGAAATGAGGGAGGAGATTCGGGGTCATTAGTAGAGAATGTATGGCCGGTCTCACTGCTAAGTTTGTTCAGAAGGCAAAAGAAGGTCGTCACTGCGACGGCAAGGGCCTCTACTTGCTCGTTGGAAGAACGGGCTGCCGCTCCTGGATCTTGCGCGTGCAAGTGAGGGGCAAGCGACGCGATATCGGTCTTGGCGGCGTCATCTTCACGGTGTTTGGAAGACCTTCGGAAGTCGGCGACGACGTTCCGCTCGAGGGCCGGACCCATTTGACGCTCGCGGAAGCTCGCGAGCTTTCGATCAGATTGCGGAACGCCGCAAAGGCCGGCAAGGACCCCGCCGCGGAACTCAAGCGCGATCGCAAGCTCGCTCCGACGTTCAAGGAAGCGGTGGACGCAACTCATGCAGCCCAATCTCATGGATGGAACGACAAGGAAGCGAAGGCCTTCCTCTCGTCCCTCAAGAATCACGCCTATGAGCTGCTCGGTAACAAGCGGGTCGATGCAATAACCGCAGACGACATTGCGACCGCCCTCGCGCCAATTTGGAAGGCCAAGCCAGCAATGGCGAAAAAGGTCCGTCGCCGCGTGGGCGTGGTGCTGGATTACGCGTCTGCGAAGGGATGGCGCGCCAACGCGGCACCTCGCGAGCAAGTCCGCGCGCTTACCGGCAAAGCCAAGAAGGGAGGCAATTTCCCGGCCATGCCCTACGATGATGTTCCAGGCTATTGGACGCATCTGCTCGGTGAGCGCGAGACGGTCGGCCGGCTTGCACTTCGGTTCCTCATAGCGACGGGAGCTCGCTCGATCGAAGTGCGCGAAGCCAAATGGCGCCATGTCGACACCGAGCGCGCTGAATGGGGTCGCCCCGCCGAGCTCATGCGAAAGTCCGACCAAGCTCATGTCGTCACGCTCAATGAGCCCGCTTTGGCAATCCTGCGAAAGATTGCGTTGCTCCTGCCGAACCGCGGTCCCGATGATTTTATTTTCGCTAACCGTAAGGGAGGCATGATCAGCGACATGACGATCTCCAAGGTCATGCGCGATGACGACCAGCCATATGTCCCGCACGGCTTCCGCACGAGCCTCCGGACATGGGCTGCGGAAAAGCAGCCCTTCATTCCGGAGCCGGTGGCGGAGGCGGCACTGTCCCACGTCATCCCCGACGCTGTCATCAAAGCCTACAACCGGGCAGCCTTCCTGGACATGCGCCGTAAGCTCCTTGCCCAATGGGGTGCGTATCTGAGTGGGGCAAAATGGAGTGCGATCCTTCCAGGGGATCTTGTGGCGTAGGCCGCCTAGACGGCTTCCCGCGTGCGGTAGCCGAGCGGATCGGTAATCCACTGCTCAACCTCTGACTGATACCAGCCGGTCGCCTGTATACCGATCCGCTGCTGGCGCGGGAACGTACCGCTCGCAATCATGCGGTAAAGTGTCGAACGCGAGAGGCCCGTCCGCGCGAGTACCGTCCTCAGCCGAATGATCTTCTCATCATGCTCCATCGCATTTCCTCCGCCGCAGCTTTCTGAACTCACGGTCATCCCCCATGAAGCTGATCTCGGGACTGGCGAGCCATTTGGCTATCGCAGCGAGCGTCGTGCTCAGCATGCGCTCGCTGCGATGGCGAGCTTCAACCCGGATCGATTCTGCGTCCATCGGGGATCCCGTTTCTCGGAGCAGGGCACAGCGCCCGGCTCGACGGGAATGAGTAAGAGACGCACTAAGCGGCCAAATTCAACAAGCTTTTGGTGTCGTCGTCCAATGGCGTAGAAAGACAGGAAGTGGCGTAGGCGCCGAGCGCGAGCGGGTTCCAATCAACTGTGAATCGCGACGCGTGTTTGTGAAGGTGGCTCCTTGTTCCTACGCCGATCCGCTCTCGGAGCTCTGGTTCGATTGACCTTATGTCACCGAAAGGCCGGTCGCCGCGCGCTAGAGCATCGACCAGATCTGTTGTGCGCAAAGAACCACGAACAGAATCGATGCCAGCGCGAGAAGGAGATTTGAGAGCCAGCCCGACCGCCATTCGCGCGGGACCGCGCGCCCATTGAGCAGCCAGATCAGCGTCAGGGCGAGAAACGGCATGAAGAAGGCGCCGAACGCGCCGTAGGCGATGATGAGCGCGAAGGGCTGGCCGAGCGTGAGCAGGATCATCGGCGGAACGGTCAACCACAGCACATAGAAGCGGAAAGCCGGGCTGGTCTCGAGGTCTGTCCGGTCGCCCGCCGCATGCGTGCCGCGCATATTGCGCACAAAGTCGGCGAACAGCAGCGACACGCCCTGCCAGACGCCGAGGATCGACGAGAAGGTGGTGGCAAGAAAGCCGATCAGGAAAATCGTCGCCACTCGCGGTCCGAACCGGTCGGCGAGTACCGCCTCGAGATCGAGCAGCCCGCGGTCGCCGCCGGCGAGGCTGATCTGCGCGGCATGGAGAAGTTCGGCACCGACGATGAGCATCGCCGCGACGAAGATGCCGGTGACGATATAGGCAACGCGGTTATCGAACCGCATCATCCCCATCCATGCGGGCGAATGCCAACCCTTGGCGTTGACCCAATAGCCGTAGGCGGCGAGCGTGATCGTGCCGCCGACGCCGCCGATCAGACCAAGGGTGTAGATGACCGATCCGTCTGGAAGGCGCGGAACGAGTCCGCCCAGTGCTTCCCCGAAGTTTGGCGCGACGAGGATGGCGAGCCCGACCACCACGACGAACATGATGCCGATGAACAGCTTCATCGCCGCTTCGAAGATCGCATAGCGATTGAGCAGCACAAACGCGGCCCCCAACAGGCCCGAGAGTCCGCCCCAGGCCCAGAAGGGCAGCACGTCGGGAAAGAGCGCCGACAGCGGCAGCGCGGTCGCGCTCATCGCGGTGCCGCCATACACAAAGCCCCAGAGAATGATGTAGATGCCGAAATACCAGCTCGTCCAGCGGCCGAGCGAGCGCCAGCCCTCGAGGATCGTCGACCCGGTTGCGAGATGATAGCGGCCCGTCGCCTCGGCGAGCGCAATCTTGACGATGCACCCGATTACCGCCGCCCAGAGCAATGCATAGCCGAAGCGCGCACCCGCTATGAGCGTCGCGACGAGATCACCCGCGCCTACTCCAGTCGCGGCGACGACGATACCGGGTCCGACGAGCTTCCAACGGGCGAGCCCGGTCGGTGGCGCGTCGCCACCGCCTGGCTCCTGCTGGAGAGCGAAGCCTTGGGGCGGCGCGGTCATGACAAAGCGTCTCCGTGGTCGAGGGAACAAGGGGGCGTGGGATCGGCACGCAGGCGAAATGGCAGAATGGCGGCGGGCTGCACGAACATCAACCGCCGGTCCCGGCAAAGAGGGCGCCTGCGCTCCGGACAAGCATATAGGCCGCGACGGCGAAAATCAGCCCAGCGAAGATGACGGTCAGTCCGCCCCTGCTCGACATCGCCCGCGCTGCGCGGGTCCCGGCTATGCCCCCGACCAGGCCGCCTGCGATGAAGATCGCGGCGAGCTTCCAGTCGATCAGCCCCGATGCGGCGTAGCTCAGCGCGGTGGTCAGCCCGAAGGCGGTGACCGCTACGAGGCTCGTGCCGACCGCGTTGAGGATGGGCATTTTCGTGGACGCGATTAACCCGGGCACGATCAGGAAACCGCCGCCGATGCCGAAAAAGCCCGAGAATCCACCGGTTCCGAGCCCATAGCCAAGCACCTTGGGCGCATTTTGGCGATTGCAGGCTGCGCCCTCGATCCCCGGATCGCCTCGCCTGCGCAGCATCAGCGTGCCCACGGCGAGCATCAGCAACGCGAAGAGGAAGAGCAGTTTCTGCCCGTCGATCGCCTTGCCGATGGTCGATCCGCCAAGCGCGCCGACGACGCCGCTCGCCGCGTAGAGGAAACCGCAGCGCCATTGGACCGTGCCCGCGCGGGCGTGCTGCGCGAGCCCCGAAGCGGCATTGGCGGCGACCGCGAGCGCGCTCGTCCCGATCGCGACGTGCGGGCTCGCGACCCCGACGAGATAGACCATAAGCGGAACCGCGAGGATCGACCCGCCGCCTCCGACAAGACCGAGGGTAAAGCCGACGATCCCGCCCGACAACGCGCCGAGCAGATATTGGAGCGTATCGAGCGTCACCCCCCTTCGCCGGGCCGTTCGGGCGCCGCGAGCCATTCGCGTCCCTTGAGCATGCCATGCCAGTAGAGCGGCGGAAGAATCTTCTCCTTGAGCAGCCACGACAAGCGCGAAGGCCGCGTCCCGTCGATCAGCCATTTGGGAAAGGTCGGCAGCAGTTTGCCGCCATAACCGAATTCGGCGAGCACGATCTTGCCCGCCTCGACGGTGAGCGGGCAGCTACCATAGCCGTCATAAACGGCGACCGGGGGCGCGCCGTCGAGCGCCGCGAGCACGTTGAGCGCGACGACCGGCGCCTGCTTGCGCGCTGCCGCCGCGGTCTTGGCATTGGTCGTCGCGGCGACGTCGCCGAGCGCGAAGATATTGGCATGATCGGGGTGGCGCAGCGTCGCCTCGTCGACCGCGACGAAACCCGAAGGCGCGGCGAGCGGGCTAGTCGCGATGAAAGCCGGTGCGACTTGCGGTGGCACGACATGGATCATGTCGAAACGCTTTTCGACACGGCGCACCGTATCGCCGCGGCGCTGCTCGAACATCGCGACCTTCGCCGCGCCATCGATCGACACGAGGCGCGATTCGAGCTGCAGATCGATGCCGTAACGCGCGATATAGGCATCGAGCGCCGGGACATAGGCGGCGACCCCGAACAGCGATGGCGTCGCGGTATGAAATTGCACATTCATGTGTCCGAGCAGCCCGGCGCGCTCCCAGCGGTGACACGAGAGATACATCGCCTTTTGCGGAGCGCCCGCGCATTTGATCGGCATCGGCGGCTGGGTGAAGAGCGCCCGGCCGCCGCGTAACCGGCGCACCAGCCGATCGGTGTAGGGCGCCAGATCATAGCGATAATTGGAGGTCACGCCGTCCGAACCGAGCGCCCCGGCAAGACCCGGAATTGCGTCCCAGTCGAGTTTCAGCCCCGGACAGACGACGAGCGCGCGGTAGCCGATCACCCGCCCGTCGGCGAGCGTGACACGGTTGTTCACGGGGTTGAAGGTTGCGGCCGTGCTGCAGATCCATTCGGCGCCTTCGGGGATCAGCCCCGCCTCGCCTCGCCGCGTCGCCTCGGCCGCGAATATGCCGCCGCCGACCATCGTGAATCCCGGCTGGTAATAATGGTCTTCGCTCGGCTCGACGATCGCGACCGACACGCCCTTGCGGCGGCGCAGGATACTCGCGGCGGTCGCAAGCCCCGCGCTGCCGCCGCCGATCACGACGACATCGTAGCGCGCGACGCCGCCATCGGCGCCCCATGCCGTCGCCATGCCGGCGAGTTGCTCGGACCGTGCGCCCGACCGGCAATAGGCGAGCACCGGCGCCGGGAGGTCGGCAAGCGCCCGCGCCATCGCGGCGGCATCGCTCTCGTCGATCGTTCCCGGCACGACGGGGATGTGGACGAAGCGAAGGCCGTGCGCCTCGGCCGCGGCAGCGACGGCGGCGGCGGGGGGCTGGCCTGCTTCCTCGCCATCGGGGCGATTGCAGACGATCGCGCGGATCCCCGACGCGGCGAGCCCGGCGACATCGGCGGGGTCGATCTGCGGCGACACGCTAAGCGTCGGGGTCAGGGTCCTGATGGTCATAATCTCTCCGTTCGCCGGGGGTCAGTGGGGCCGCCGGCGCTTACAGCCGGTCGACAGGTATCTTGAGATAGGCGACGCCATTGCCCTCGGCGGGGGGCAGGCGTCCGGCCCGCATGTTTACCTGCACAGCGGGCAGCAGCAGCGCGGGCATCGACAGCCCGGCGTCGCGTGCGCGGCGCCGCGCGACGAACTCCGCCTCCGTAACGCCGTCGCGCGCGTGGACATTTTCTGCACGCTGGTCGGAAACCGTGGTTTGCCAGCAATGTGCCTGCCGATCGGCGGTCAGATAATCGTGACACAGAAAGAGCGGCGTATCGCCGGGGAGCTCGAGGATGCGGCGCAGTGAACGGAAGAGCTGCGCCGCATCGCCTCCTGGGAAGTCGGCGCGCGCCGAGCCGTAGTCGGGCATGAACATCGTATCGCCGACGAAGACAACGTCGCCGATCGCATAGGCGACGCAAGCCGGCGTATGGCCCGGGACGTGAAGCACCGCGACCGGGAGGCTCCCGATTGCGAAGCGTTCGCCATCCGCCCAGAGCCTGCCGAAGTCCGAACCGTCGCGGCGGAATTCGGGGCCGGCGTTGAAAATGTCGCCGAACACCGCCTGAACGTCGCGGATATGCTCGCCGATCGCGATCGTGCCGCCGAGGATCTTCGCAAGCCAGGGCGCCGCCGACAGATGGTCGGCATGCGCATGAGTCTCGAGCAACCAGTCGATCGCAATGCCGACTTCGCGCACATGCGCGACGATCGCTTCGGCCGACGCGGTCGATGTCCGCCCCGAGGCCGCATCATAGTCGAGGACGCTGTCGATGACCGCGCCGCGCATCGTCGCCGGGTCGTGTACGACATAGGAAATGGTCGAGGTCACGGGATCAAAGAAGGCCCGCACCGCGGCCGCGCCCTTCGCTGCACCAAGAAGCTGCTCGCGCGCCGCTGCCAGCGCCGGGTCTGCGCCCGGATCGCTCATGATGGTTGTGGCCCGAGGTGCGGACGCGCCGGGTCGCAGCGCCGGAAATGCGCAATGAAGTCGGCGACCGCGCCGACGATCCAGTCGGTGAAGCGCGCGCCGGCCTCGGCCGAAGCGAGCGTCGGATCACCCGCGCCGACACCATTTGCCGCCACTTCGGTGACATCGAGCGGCAGCGCGACCTCGAAGCCGTCGAAGGTCACGCCAGCGAACTGGCTCGTCGACGGCAGGCCGAAGACGTTCGAGCGCATCGCCGGTCGCGCCGCGTCCATGCGCATGAGTTCGGGGGTCAGATGCAGCCCGACCGAGGTCACGGGATCGGCGCCATGCCCGCGCGCCCGCGCGCTTCCCGTGCCATGCACCTCGTCCCAGAGACTGTCCGGGATCATCCGCCAGAGGTTGAGCGAGGCGATCATGATGCCGCGCTCGCGCCGCACCTTCTGCGCGACCTGCGCGATCAGCGGCGCGTTGGTAGAGTGCCCGTTGCAAATGATGATATGGCTGAGACCATGATCGAGGAAAGCGGTGACCATATCCTCGAGCAGCATGGTGAAGGTTGCCGCGCGAAGCTGGACGCCGCCCGCCGCGCCGCGGAAGAAATCGGCATGACCGAAAGGCAGCACCGGCGCGCAGATCGCGTCCGCGCGTTTGGCAGCCGCCAGCGCGAGCCGCTCGGCAAGCACATAATCGCCCATCGGCGCATGCGGCCCCTGCTGTTCCTGGCTCCCGAGCGGAAGCAGGATCGGCGGGTTGCCGGCGACCCGCGCGCGAAACTCGGGCCAGCTCAAATCCTGGAGTGCGTGCGCGCGCTTCGCGGGCGCCTCAACAGCCCGCGCGGACGCTGCAGCAATTTCGCTGCGTCCCCCTGCGCGCGCCTTTGTTTTCGCCTCAGCGTGCGCCATGGCCCGCGCCCAGATAGATAGCGTTGAACAACAGCTTGAACGCACCGTGAGTTTGCGCGCGGAGCGCCACCTCGGGCCCGATCAGGACGATCCGGCCCTTGCCGCGATCGACCTCGACGATCGCGGCTGCGCCATCGAGCCGGTCGAGACCGTGCGCCCAGCCGCTCTTGAGTTTCGGCACACCGGCAAAACGCACCGGGACCTGGACGCCGGTCGCACCCGGCTTGAGCTTCCACACCGGGCTGTCGTCGAAGAAAAGATCGACCTTGTCGGGCATGCCGTAAGCGAAGGGCGAAGCGCGTTCGACCGACGCTTCGACGAGCGCCCCCGGCACATAGAATTTACTGCGCGGTGGGCGCGCGGTCTTGCCGTCGACCGTTTCGGCGACCGCATCCTCGACCGGCAGGTCCATCGCCTGCGCGAGCGCCTGCGCCGACCCGCCCATCGCGATCAGCGAGCCGCCGTCTTCGACGAAGGCCTTCAGCGCCGGGATGGTCTTGCCGGGGGTTACCGTGCCCAGCCAGGCGCGATATTCGGCGGGGATTTCCTCGGGCTTCGGCTGCTTGTCGTCGCCGCGCCCGCGGAACATGCCATCGCCGCTCGCGCGCGCCGCCTGCAGCTGGAAAGCCGCGTGCGGCATGATGATGACGTCGAAATTCTTGCGAAGCTTTCCGGCGTCGAGCTGCTGCGGATAGACGATCGTGAAGGGAAATTCATGCTGGTCGAAAATCCAGCGCATCCATCCCGTGGGCATCAGCCCCCCATAAATATCGACGAGCGCGACGCGTGGCTTGCGCATCGCAGTCCGGGCACCCGCCGGGACCGCCACGGCGCGTTCGACATCGAGCCCGAGCTCGGCGGCGCCCGCCTCGACGATGCGTTTTGCTGCCGGGCTCGCCGGAACCCAAAGCGCGCCGGGTTCAGCCGGGCCGCCGGCAACGCCTAGCGGCGCGGTCAGCCAGGAGACCGGCTGCCCGGCTTTCAGGAGGCGGTTCGACAAGATGAAGCTGTTGTTGGCGCCGTGGCCGACGAGATAACCGGCCTTGCCCTCGCCGACGATGCGGCCCGGGCGGTTTGGAAGAATGGCGCCGACGCGCGTCGACGGCACCTCGAGCGCATCAAGCACGCGCTCGAAGCCAACGCCCATCTGGAAGGCGGGCGTGTAGCCTGTCGCATCGGCGGGCGGGATCGGCGGTCCGCCGGGATATTCGAAATTCTCAGGATAATCCTGCGGCTCGAACATATCGAGGATATGCGGGCGATACGCCTGTGCGGTGCGTACGAAATATGTGCCGGCCGGATAATCTTTTCCGTTCGCCGTGAACGGCGCGCTCGACCGGTCGACATCGACGCCGAGCTTGATGAGCGCGTTCAGGAAACGGATCGCGGTCGGATAGTCGCGCTGCGCAGGATCGATCACATAGGCGCGCGCGTCGCGATTGGCCGGATTGGTCATGACCTCGCGGTAGAAGCGCGGGTCGATCGAGCTGCTGCCGCGCGTGCGCGTCGCGACGGGCTTCGCACCGGTCGCCGCCGACGCGGCGTGCATTTCGGCGATGCGCGTGGGGGTCATCGTCCAGCTGTCCTTGCTGCCACTTGCGATGCTGTTCGCGCCCATGCGGTAGATGTTGAAGAGCAGCTTTTCGCGGTTGGCGGCGGCGTAGCTCAGCACCGCACGGTTGATCGTCATGCTATATTCGAGCGACTGGCCGATATGCCATTTCTGCGGCGCGATCGGCGCGGGCTGGTTGTTGCCCGGGAGCTGACGCTCGGGGACGAGCTCGATATCGATCGGCACCGGCTTGCCGATCGTCTCGGTGAGGATGCCAACCGCATTGTGGAAATAGGAGATCGAGCGAAGATTGCCATTGTACCAGGTGTCGTAATGAGCCCCGTCGCGCGAGGTGCCGCCGCGCTTGCCTTCGGCGAGGAGACGCGACTGCATCGCCGCGCCAACTTCTTCGAGGCTCGTTATCACGAGCGGATCGAAGTTGAAGTTGAACGGGTCGCGGAAGGGCGGGATGAAGACGACGGTGCCCGCGGGACCGGTCTGGTGCTGGTTGAGGACGACCTGCGGGCGCCAGTCGCGAAACAGTACGCGGGTAATATTCTGCGTCTCGGGCATCTCGGCCATGTAGAAGTCGCGGTTGTTATCGTGGCCGACATAGGGGTGGTAGAGCTTGGGCAGGCTCTCAAAGCCCGCCTCGCGCTTCGCGGGATCCTTGATCCGCATATACCAGTTGGCGACCAGTTCCTGACCGTCGGGGTTGTTGGCGACGAACAGTATGATGACATTGTCGCGAATGCGCTTCGCTTCGGCGTCGTCGCTGTTCACCAGATCATAGACCTGCTGGATGATCGCCGAGTGGGTGAGCGTCTCGCTGGCGTGGATGCCGCCGTCGACCCAGATTACCGCCTTGCCTTCGGCGGCGAGCGTTTGCGCCTGCTCATCGGTCAGCCCCTCGGCGCGGCCGAGCCGCTCCGAAATATCCTTATATTTGCCCAGCATCGCGAGATTTTCGGGCGACGAGACGATCGCCATGAGCTGGCGCCTTTTCTCGACCGTCGGTCCGATGTCGACGAGCTTGATCCGGTCGCTGAGTTCGGCGAGCCGTTTCCAGTAGGTCGCGGTCTCGCTGTAGCTTGCGACATAGCGGTCCTCACCCATGTCGTGCCCGAGCACCTCCTTCGGCGTCGGGACGGGGCCGGCGATCGCGGCGCTCGTCGTCATCAGCCACGCGAAGGCGGCGGCGGCAGCCAGTCGTTTCATAAGTCGGGACCCTCTTGGTTGGTAGTTGGCGGCTAGCGATCGAGCGCGGTGGCCTGATCGGGCGCTTTCAGTCGAAGCAGGAAGATGAGCGTCAGCGCGGCGGCCGACATGACGTAGAAGGCGGGCGCCGCGAGCGCGCCCGTCTGCTGGATGAGCAAGGTCGCGATGAAGGGCGCGAAGCCGCCGAAGAGCATCACCGCGCCATTGTAGCCGACCGACAGCGCCGAATAGCGCACTCGCGTCGGCAGGAGTTCGCACAGGAAAGTCGGCGCGCAGCCGCTGTAGAGGCCGCTCAATATGCCCGCAGCGATCGCCGTCGCGTAGATGGTCCAGGGCGCCTGGTAGGTCGCCATCGCGTGGAAGAGCGGAAAGACGAAGAGGAGGAAGCCCGCCGCGCTCGCGACGAGAAAGGGCTTGCGGCCGAAGCGGTCCGAGAGATGCCCGGCGAGCGGGATCACGGCGAGATTGACGAGCGTGCCGGCGGTTATCGCGAGAAGGACCGTGCCGCGCTCGATGTGGAGAAGCTCGGTCGCATAGCTTATAAGAAAGGCACCAAAAGTGTACCCCGCGACGCACCAGATGATCGCGACGCCGAAGACATTGGCGACCGCGCCACGGTGATGCGCGATCACCTCGCGGATCGGGCTTGCCGAACGGTCCTCGCTCGCCGCGCGGTAGCGCGGCGTCTCGCGGACGCTTCGGCGCAGGTAGAAGCCGACCGGCGCGACGAGGAAGCCAAGCAGGAAGGGAATGCGCCAGCCCCAATCAATCATCTGCTGTTCGGTGAGGAGCGCATTGAGCAGGAGCGAAGTGCCGAGCGCCGAGAGGATCGCGACGCTTGTGCTGAGCTGCTGGAGGGCGCCGTAGAAGCCGCGCCGGTGCGCCGGCGCATATTCGACGAGGAAGGTTGTCGCGCCGCCCCATTCGCCGCCGGCGGCAAAGCCTTGCAGGAGCCGGCAGACGACGAGCAGGATCGGCGCCGCGATCCCGATGGTCGCATAGGACGGGATGAGGCCGGTGGCACCGGTCGCGCCCGCCATCAGCAACATGGTGAAGACGAGCGCGCTCTTGCGACCGTGGAGGTCGCCGAAATGGCCGAGCACCACGCCGCCGACGGGCCGCATGATGAAGCCGACGCCATAGGTCGCAAAGCTCGACAGGATGATCGTCACCGGGTCGGCCTCGGGGAACATCGCATGCCCGATCTGCGCCGCGAAATAGCCGTAGATGATGAAATCGAAGAGCTCGAACCAGTTACCGATCATCGCCGAGCCGAGCGCGCGCGCGGTTTCGCGGCGCGTCGGTTCGATGCGTCCGGCGGCAGCTTCGGTCACGTCCATCGCGCGCCTTCCCCTAAACTGCCGGAAACGACGCGGGGCGCGTCACTTCACGTCCGCCGGGGGCGAGGGCTTGACGAGCGGGGTCGAGACATGACGCGGGGTGACGAGTTCGCCGTCCCTGATCAGCCACTGGCCATCCTTGATGACCTGCTCGACTTTCGCGAGATCGTCGAGATTCTCGTCGGGACGGCCATCGACGATGATGATGTCGGCAAGCTTGCCCGGCTCGATGCTGCCCAGTTCGTCGCCCATGTCGAGAAGGCGGGCGTTGACGATCGTTCCCGCTTTCAACGCGTCGGTCACCGAATAGCCACCGCGCACGAACCATTTGAGCTCGGCGATATAGCTGTTCGGAACCATCAGGCTCGCATCGCCGATCGTATCGGTGCCGACGCCCATGACGATGCCCGCCGCCTTCATCTTCTTGAACTCGTCGAAATTGCCCTGGCTGGTCATGGTGAAGCGGCGCGAAGTTGAACCATAGAAGCCGCCGGCGCGATCGAGCAGATTCTGGTAGACCTGCAGCGTCGGCACCGCGGCGATCTTCTTTTTCGCCATCTTGGCGATCGCGGCGTCCGAGCGCGGCAACGGATGCTCGATCATGTCGATGCCCGCGTCGACAGCCATCTCGGTATAGATGGTCTCGCAGTCGCAGGTGACCTTGAGCCCGAGCAGATGCGCTTCCTCGATTCCAGCGCGCACTTCGTCGGGTGCGAAATGGCTCGCGATCTTGATAACGCTCGCGCCTTCCTTGAACGCCTTGCGCACCATGCCGCGCCAGGCGTCGGGACCATCGACCTCCTTCGCATAATCAGGGCCATGGCTTGGAGTTACAGGCCGCTCGGTCGCGTGGCCGCCGGTCCCCGTGATGATCCAGCCCGCCGCGAACACACGCGGTGCCGGGATCATGTCGGCCGCGCTCCACTGGCTGAGCAGGAACGGCGCATTGCTGACGCCATTGAGGTCGCGCACCGAAGTGAAGCCGGATTCCAGGAAATACCGGAGATTACGCTGCCCGCGCAGCGTCCCTGCCCCTTCGCTGCCCTGCTCGTCGAACGGCGAGGCGCGGTCGGGATAGGTGACATGGGTGTGCATGTCGATGAGGCCCGGCAGAACGGTTTTGCCCGCGGCATCGATGATCTTCGCGTCGGCGCCCCAGCCGGTCGCATCGGGCGAGAGCACCGCCTTGATGCGATTGCCCTGGATGACGACCGTCGCGGGGCGCACGCTGCCGCTCACCGCGTCGAACAGCCGCCCGCCGCGAATGACGAGCTCGGGGCCGGTCTCGGCGACGGGCTTCATCGGGATCCGGACGGGATCTTCGCTCGTCCGCGCATCGGGTCCGAGGAAAGGGCGGCGGTCATTGAGCTTGGGGACGGGCTCGCCGGCGGGCGCCTGCGCGGCGGAGGCCGCCGACAGGGCAAGAAGAGCCGCTGCGGCCGTGGCCCCGAGACAGGTCCTCGCAAGGGACGACTGGAAGGACAGTTTCGCTTTCATGGCGGACAGCGGCTCCTTTGAAGTGAGGGCGGGCGCTTGATTCGGCCTGAAAGGCCCGCCCTCGTTGGTTAAGACGCAGCCTCGCGGGTTGACCCCACCAGACATTTACAGGTTCATGCTTCTTCCTCGCCCGATCCCGGGCTCGCCGCGGCGGCGCGCGCATGGGCGACGACGTCGCGGTGGGTGGCGAACCAGGCCCCGCGCGCGGCTGCGTGGCCAAGAAGTTCGTCGAGGATCCAGATACGCGAGCGCGCGGCGATGATGTGCGGATGGAGGGTGAGCTGGAACAGGCCGCCCGCCTCGCACGCAGCATCGAGCTCGCGGCGGAAAATGTCGAACACGTCGCCGGGTGCAAGATGCGGACGCGCCGATCCGAAGCGATCCATCAGGAAATAGGGCGCATCGTCGCGGATCCATTCGACCGGAAGCTCGGCGACCCCGCATTCCTCGCCGTCGAGCAACAGTTCGTAGCAATCCTCGTCGGCCATGAGGGAACTGTCATAGGCAAGCCCCATGTCGCGGATCGTCCGGAGCGTGCCCGGCCCGAAATCCCATGATGGTGTGCGGATGCCGACCGCTCGCTCTCCGCAGACCGCCTCGATTGTATCGGCCGAGCGCAGCATCAGGTCGCGTTCGGCGGCCTCGGGGAGCACCGAATTGCGCTCGTGGATCCAGCCGTGGAGACCGATCTCATGGCCCTCGGCGACGACGCGGCGCTGTTCCTCGGGATGCAGCAGCGCGGCGACCGCGGGCACGTAGAAGCTCGCCGGCACGCCGCGGCGCGCCAAAAGCTCCAATATCCGCGGCACGCCGACACGCGCGCCATATTCGCCCCAGCTCAGCCGCGAGATCGAGTTGCCGCCATCGCGCAGCTCGTTGGTCTCATGATCGCTATCGAACGAGATGGCGACCGCGAAGCCCCTGCCGTCCGGCCAGGCCGCCGGGGCAAGCCGGCGCCCTGCGCGCACGCGGTTCACGCGGGCGCGCCATTCGGCTTCCTCCCATTGCCAGGGCTCGCGCGCCGTCCCGTCGGTCATGACGATCGCTCCTTCACCGAATACCGCCGTCGATGCTCAATATCTGTCCGGTCACGAACCCAGCCCAGTCCGAGGCGAGGAACAGCGCCGCGCGCGCGATGTCCTCCGCGCTGCCAAGCCGTCGCATCGCGATGCCGCCGAGAATATCCGCCTGGCGTTCGGGGCCATAGGCCTCCCACTGGCGGCGCGTGGCCTCGCCGGTGAGCACGAGGCCCGGTGCGATGGCATTGACCCGGATGCCCTGCGGTCCGAGTTCGTACGCGAGCTGCCGCGTCAGCCCGAGAAGCGCGTGCTTCGCGGCGCAATAGGCCTGGATGCCGGTGAGCGATGCACGCAGCGACGCGCCCGAGCAAATGTTGACGATCGCGCCCGATCGCGCCGCTGCCATATGCCGGATGGCGGCACGCGACAGCGCCATCGCCGCGTTGAGATTGATGTCGAGGACAATATCCCAGTCGGCGTCGGACAGCGTCTCGAAGGGCTGGTGCTGCTGGCCGGCAACGCCGCCGGCATTGTTCACGAGGATATCGACGCCGCCCGCCTCGTCGGCGACTGCCTCGATCCAGCCTGCCGCTGCCGCGCGGTCGCGAAGATCGACCGCCGCGCAGCCGATACCCATGGCGACGAGCGCCTCAAAACCTGTGGGATCGAGGTCGCATCCATACACCCGCGCGCCCTGCTCACGAAACGCCTCGGCGATCGCGACGCCGAAGGCCGAGCCGACGCCGCTAACGGCGACGGTGCGGCCCACAAGATCAGGCAGCGAGGGCATCGGCGAGCTCCGCGAGATGGACGTCGTCCTGGACCGCCGCGCCGCCCTCGATCCGGTGGATGAGCGCGATCAGCGCCGACAATGCGGGCGTCGGGATACCGCGCGCGGCCGCGATGTCCGCGACCATGCCGAGCTGTGCATCAACTTCGGTCTTGCGGCGGTGAACCGCGAGATCGCGCCACACGCCTGAATGCGGCTTGGCGCCGCGACGATAGAAATCGGCGATGGCGCGAATGCTCGCAGCGCTCTCGGCAGCGCGCGATCGCGGTCCGAACGCAGCTGGGTCGAACCCGTTGAAGCCGGCGGGCTCGACGCCTTCGGCGCGCGCGGTCCGGATCGCCTCACCGGCAAGGGCGCGCCAGAGCGGCAGCAGTTCAGGTCGGTCGAGCGTCGCGGCGATGCCCGCGGTCGCGGTCGCCTCGGCGAAGAGCAGCGCGGCATAGGCGAGCTTGCCCCAGATGAAGGCCCAGATGTCGGGTGTCGCGACCACATCGGGTTCGAAGTCTCCGAGCAGCCGAAAGAGCTCACCGAGGCGCACGGTCGTTGTCCCGTCCCATTCGCCGAGCGCTACCGCGCCGCGGTTGCCGAGCATGATCCTTCCGTCGCCGATCCGGTCGGCCCCGAAATTGACGAAGCCGACGACGACGCGGTCGCGCCCGAGCACATCGGCGGCGATGCACGCCGCCAGCCCATTCTGCAAAGTGAGCACGCAGCCGCTGTCGGCGAGGTGCGGGGCAATCATCGCGGCGGCGGCGGCGGTGTGGTGCGCCTTCACGCAGAGCATGACCTTGTCCCATCGCCCTGCGAGCTCGCCGGGCAGCCAGGCGCGGACCGGGCCCGCCCGCGAGCGAACGGGACCTTCGATGACGAGACCGCGATCAGAGTCGCGAAGCGCCGCGACATGATCCTCGTCCATGTCCACGAAGTCGACACTATGGCCCGCGTCGACGAGCGCGGCGCCAACCGCGCCGCCGACCGCGCCCGCGCCGCAGACAAGGACGCGCCCGCTCATGCGGCGCCGCGATTGTCGAGGCGGGCCGCGATGGCCGAAGCCGCGGCGCGCAGCGCGTCTGCTATCGTCTCTTCCTTGCCGACGAAGCGCGGCGAGATGCAGCCCGCGTTGACCGCACCGACGACGCGGCCATCGGCAAGCCGGATCGGCACCGCCGCGCCCGTCCCGCCAAGCGCATATTCCTCGGCAACGACCGAAATGCCCTCGCGCGCGGCCTCGTCGATCCGTGCCTCAATTGCGGCGCGGTCGGTCAAGCTGTGCGGGGTGACCCGCACCGGATCGACACGGTCGAGGAAGGGTGCCCGGGCCTCGCGCGGCATCTGCGCAAGGAGGACGCGGCCGATCGCGGTGCAATAGGCCGGCAGCTCCTGGCCAAGGTCGATGTCGTAGCGGATATTTTCGTGCGTCACCGCCTTGGCAAGCAGGCGCACCATGCCCTTGTCGGTGAGCGTGGCCAGGATCGCGGTCTCGCCGATCGTGTCGGCGAGCTCGCGCAGCACCGGCTCGGCGACCGCGACGAGTCGCGCCGCCTGCCCGCCCCAGCCGAAACCGCCACTGCGAAAATTCTCGTTGAGCCGGTAGCGCTCGCCCTCGCCGCGCACCGCATAGCCGCGTCCGGCGAGCGTGCGCAGCAGCATCAAGGTGCTGCTCTTGGGCGCGCCGAGCCGCTCGCAAGCCTCGGCGAGCGAAAGCCCGTCCTCGGCGCCAGCGAGCAATTCTAGAAGATCGAGCACACGCGACGCCGAGCGAACGCTATCGTTCATATATGTGAACCTGATTTGTCATGTTGAACGAGATGACAGCAACGCCTATGAGTCGTCAAGCCCTTCGGCCGGGCATCGACTCAGCAACAAGAAGGCCCATCATGACATCAGACGAACAGGCGGTCGCGACGCTCAGCCAATGGCTCGCGCTCGAAAGCCCCACCCACGACTCCACCGCGATCAACGCGATGCAGGACATGATTCTCGAGGAAGTCGCCAACGAGCCGATCAGAATCGAACGTATCCCGGGCCGCGACGGACTTGGCGATTGCGCCGTGCTTCACGCCGGTGCGGACAGTGACCGGCCCGGGATCCTCGTCATTACCCATGTCGACACCGTCCACCCGGTCGGCACGCTCGCGGGCGCGCTCCCGGTGCGCCTTGACGGCGACCGGCTCTACGGACCTGGCGTCTATGACATGAAAGGCGGCATCTATCTGGCGCTGGTGGCGTTTCGCAACGCCGCGCGCCTCGGCGCCGCGATCGGACGGCCGATCCGCTTTCTCCTCTCGCCCGACGAGGAGATCGGCAGCCCGACCACGCGCGCGCTCGTCGAGGACCTCGGCCGCCGGTCGAGCCATGTGCTCGTGATGGAACCCGCCCGGCCCGGCGGCGCGGCGGTCACCGCGCGCAAGGGCGTCGGCTGGTTCGACGTCGAAGTCGAAGGCCGCCCCGCGCACGCGGGATCGCGCCACCAGGACGGACGCAGCGCGATCCGCGAGGCCGCGCGCCAGATTCTGAAGGTCGAGGATATGACCGACTATGACCGCGGCACCACCGCAACAGTGAGCAAGGTCAGCGGCGGCACGGCGATCAACGTCGTGCCGCATCAGTGCCGCTTCGCGGTCGATGTGCGGATCACCAACGCCGCCGAGGGCGAGCGGATGGAACGCGCGATCCTCGGGCTTGAGCCGGTCGGTCCCGATGTCGCGCTCAAGATCGGCGGCGGGATCAACCGGCCCGCCTATGAACGCAGCGATGGCGTCGGCAAGCTCTTCGAGACGGCGCGGGCCGAAGCCGCGGCGCTGGGCTTCGAGCTCGCCGAAGTCCCGATGGTCGGCGGCGGCTCCGACGGCAATTTCACCGCCGCGCTCGGCATTCCGACGCTTGATGGCCTTGGCGTCGATGGCGACGGCGCGCATACGCTCGACGAATATTGCCTGATCTCGTCGATCGAGCCCCGGCGCCGGCTCGTCGAGCGCCTGCTCCAGACGCTCTGACCGAAAAACCCGCACCGGCACCGCGGCGGACCGCGATGCCGGTGCGGTGCCAGTGCGGCGCGCCGCCGACGGGAGAGCTAGCCAAAACCGAAGCGGCGAGCGCCGCGTCAGTAGAAGCCGAGATTGTCGATTTCGCCCCAGGCGCTCGCTCCGGCATCGCGCTGGACGACGACCCCGACCTGGACGAGATCGTCGCCGCGCCAGGACGGCGCATCGCCGCGGCCGGGCTTGGTCGCCACGAGCGCGGTAAACGGCACGCGCAGCTCGGACCAGCCTTCCTTCGCGTCGATCGGCGCGGTGAACTCGCCGGCGAGCGTGTTGACGACAAGGAGATAGCGGCCGGCGCCGCGCATTTCGAGCCGGACGCCCGCAAATTTGCGGGCATCGACCGGGCGCACCGAACCGCGGCTCAAGGGCACGAGAACGCCGCCCTCGGGCTTGTCCTTGAGCGACATCTGGACTGCGAAGGCGAGCGCCGAGCCGTCGCCGCCCGCATGGGTGACGCGGTTGGAAACCACCGACGAGCGCTCGACGCCACCATCCATGTCGGTGAGGCGGAGCGTGTCGAGTGAGCTGCGCCCATCGGCGCGCTCGAAATCGTCGATCAGAGCCGCGGCGGGCACAGCAGGCAGCGTGGTGGCAAGGTTGCCCGCGGGCAGTTTGACGCCGCCGCCATGGACGAGCTTGCCATCGACATAGACCCGGTCGATCTTCTCGACGTCGCCGATCGTCTCCCAGGGCTTGCCGTCGATCAGGACGAGATCGGCGCGCTTGCCCTTCTCGATCGTGCCGCGGTCACCTTCGAGTCCAAGTGCGAGCGCGCTGTTCGACGTGCCCGCGAGCAGCGCGGCCTTCGGCGTCAGTCCGGCCGCGACAAGCAGCTCCATTTCCTGGAGCGTCGAGATGCCGTGCTTTGCGCTGCCGATGCCGGCGTCGGTCCCGACCGCGATCGTGACACCTGCGGCGTGGAGATTGCGGACATTCTCCTCGGCATAGCCATATTTGCGGATGCGCAGGCGCGTCGCGTCATCGTCCTTGCGTCCGGGACCCATTTCGTCAGGCTTCAGCTGGTAGATGGCGAGCGTCGGGGCATAGAAGGTGCCTGCCTTCTTGATCCGGGCGATCGCGTCGGCGTCGAGCACCCCGTCCTGGATGCTGTGCGCGATCACGTCGATGCCGGCCACGGCCGCGAGCTTGCCGCGCTCGACGGTCACCGTGTGGGTGAGGACGCGCTGGCCATGCTTGTGCGCCTCGTCGGCGAGCGCGGCGAGCGTCTCGACATTCATCGAGGTTTCCTCAGGCAGCTGACCGTAGCGCCAGCCATCGGCGAACGCCTTGATATAGTCGGGGCGGTAGGGTTGCAGCGCCTGCACCTCGCGGCGCGCGCTCTCGGCGGTCGCGACCCATTTGGTGGTGTTGGTGTCGCCCCAGTCGGCCCCGTGCCCGCCCGGCGTGCTCATGCGCGCGACGAAATTGACGTGCGGCGCATAAATGTCGGCGAGCCAGGCGCGGCGCGGCGCAAAGGCTTCGGGCTGCTGATGGAAGTCGTTCACCGTCGTCACGCCGCTCGCAAGATAGGCATTCGCGATCTGCGGCAGCGTGCCGGGCGAGCCCGATGGCGACCAGTGGGTGTGAACGTCGATGAAGCCCGGCAGCAGCGCCTTGCCGTCAGCGCGGACGACCTTGGCACCCCTCGGAACCTTGACGTCGGGGCCAACGGCCTCGATCCGGCCATCGCGCAGGACGACGGTGCCGCGATAGGGATCCTTGCCCGTCGCATCGAAGATTGTCGCGCCGGTGACAGCGACAACCTCGCCGCCGGGCTCGGCAAGCACCGACTGGCTCGCCCAGCCAAGACCGGCGGCGATCGCCGTCCCCGCTACGAGCATCTTCCGAAAACTGGCCACGCGCGTCTCCTCGATTGTCTGAATGTCACCCTGCTCTGCATTGACGCAGTGGCAGCCCATATCCCCACCATGTGGTTCGGTCCGCGCCCGCCATGTCGCAACAAAATGAGCTTGTCGACCGCGTTGCCGCTGCGGAACCTCGCCGCGCGTGCGTCTCTGCTTCCTGTACGCCCCGCCCGGGGCGAAGCCGGAACGGGACAGACATGAACAGAGTTTTCGCCTTCATCCTCATCTTTGCCATGGTCGCCGGCATCGCGGCGGGCTGGTTTGTCAATTCGCATTACCCGGCCGCTCGGGCGGCCGAAATCGCCGAAAATCTCTCGATCCTCACCGACCTCTTCCTGCGCCTGATCAAGATGATCATCGCACCGCTTGTCTTCGCGACGCTCGTCGCGGGGATCGCGCACATGGAAGACGCCGCCGCGATCGGCCGGGTCGGCGCGAAAACGATGGGCTGGTTTATCGGCGCCTCGATCGTCTCGCTCTCGATCGGGCTCGTCATGGTTCATCTGCTCCAGCCAGGCTCGAGCCTCGCGCTCGACCTGCCGACAGGCGATGCTGCGGGGGTCGTCGCGACGGGCGATTTCTCGCTCAAGCAGTTCGTGACCCACCTCATTCCGCAGTCGATCGTCCAGGCGATGGCCGAAAACGAGATCCTGCAGATCGTCGTCTTCTCGGTGCTCGTCGGCTCGGCGGTGGCGGCGATCGACGACAGGGCGCCCGCCGTGCTCGCGCTCGTCGAGCAGGTCGCCGCGATCATGCTCAAGGTGACGGGCTTCGTGATGAAGACCGCGCCGGTCGCGATCTTCGCCGCTCTCGCTTCGACCGTCGCTACACAGGGTCCCGGCGTACTCGTCACCTATGCCGGTTTCGTCAGCGGCTTTTACCTGTCGCTTGGCGTCCTCTGGCTTGTCCTCTTCCTCGCTACGCTCACGATCATCGGACCGCGCGCGCTAAGCCTCTTCCGCGGCATTCGCACGCCCGTCCTCCTCGCCTTTTCGACCGCGAGCTCGGAGGCCGCCTATCCGAAGACGATGGAGGAGCTCGAGAAGCAGGGGGTCAACCGCCGCATCGTCTCTTTCGTGCTGCCGCTCGGCTACAGCTTCAACCTCGACGGGTCGATGATGTATTGCACCTTCGCGGTGCTCTTCATCGCGCAGGCCTATGGCATCGACATGACCATCGGCCAGCAGATCACGATGCTGCTTCTGCTCATGATCACGTCGAAGGGCATGGCGGGCGTCCCGCGCGCCTCGCTCGTGGTGATCTCGGCGACACTCGCCTATTTCAAGCTGCCCGAAGCCGGGCTGCTCCTGATCCTCGCGGTCGACCATCTGCTCGACATGGGCCGCTCGGCGACCAACGTCGTCGGCAATTCGGTCGCCGCCGCGGTCATCGACCGCTGGGAAGGCCGGCGCATGGCGCGCGAAGCCGCTGCCGGTGACCCGGCCCCCGCCGAACAACACCCCTCTCTCGCTACCAAGGAGTAATCATGTCCAAGATCGAATCCCGCCTTTCCAGCCTCGGCATCGAGCTGCCCGACGTCTGCCCCCCCGTCGCCAACTATGTCTCATCGACCCGCTCGGGAAATATCGTGCAGATCTCGGGCCAGCTGTCGACCCATGCCAATGGCGGGATCAAGGGCACGGTCGGCGACAACTGCAGCCTTGCAGACGGCATCATCGCTGCGCGGCTCTGCGCGATCAACCTCATCGCCCAGTTCAAGGCGGCGGCTGGCGGCGACCTCGATCGCGTCGCACGCGTCCTGAGGCTCGGCGGCTATGTCCAGGCCGGCTCCGAGTTCTACGACATACCGACCGTTATGAACGGCTGCTCGGACCTCATCGTCGATGTGTTCGGCGAGGCGGGCAAGCATGCGCGCTCGGCGATCGGCGTTTACCGCCTGCCGTTCAACTTTGCGGTCGAGGTCGACGCCGTCATTGAGATTGTCGATTAAAACAATAGACAATCTTGCTTCGGCTGCTAAGGGCTCTCCCCGAAGAAAATTGCCGTCCAAAGCAACCGGTTGAAACTATCTGCCACAAATCGGTGGGGAATTCGACCGGCGTTGCGTCAACGCAGGATGAGATGGGCGCTTAACGATCCATCCGCCTGCATGGAGGACGACTTCGGGTCGACAATAAGGGGACAGTTGCATGCTTTCGATTCACACGCCGCTCCGCCGGGCCTTGCTCCTGGCATCATCGACATTGTGCCTCGCGATGGCGGGCACCGCCTTCGCCCAGGAGACCGCCGACGGCAGCGAGGAAGCGCAGGCGCCTGACTCGGCCGCCTCCGATATCGTCGTCACCGGGAGCCGCATCGCCGGCTCGAAAATCACCGAGGCGCTGCCTGTCACCGTCGTCGGCGAAGAGCAGATCGCGGCAACCGCTGCGGTATCGGGCGACGAGCTCTTCCGCTCGATTCCGCAGATGGGCGATGTGTCCTTCAACAGCAGCAACGGCCAGACGAGCAGCAACTTTGCCCGCGGCGACATCGGCTCGGTCGACCTGCGCGGCCTCGGGGTCGGCAACACGCTCGTCCTTCTCAACGGCCGCCGCGTGGTCCAACACCCCGGCAGCCAGGCGAGCGCATCGCTCGCGCCCGTCATTACCTACAACACCAACGCCATTCCGGTTTACGGCATCCAGCGCGTCGAAGTGCTGCGCGACGGCGCCGCGGCGATTTACGGCACCGACGCCGTCGCGGGCGTCGTCAACACCGTGCTGCGCGACAATATCAACGGCGGCAGCCTGTCGCTTCAATATGGCGGCGGCGAAGGTACGGGGCTGCGCGAGTTCAACGCCTCGGGCTATCTCGGCAAGGATCTCGCAGAGAACCGCGGCAATATCTCGATCCTGTTCAACTATACGCGGCGTACCGCGCTGACCTCGCAGGATCAGGATTTCACCGCTACCGCCGACCACCGCGACTTCCCCGGATTCGCAGACACGGTCTTCGCCGGTAACAACGCGCTCGACGACCGCAGCACGCTATCGCCCTGGGGCGATTTCACGACGGGCGTGAGAGTCCGCCGCGCGGGCACGAACATCACGACCAATGCCGGGGTCTTCTCGCTCCAGCCAACCGCTAACGGCGGCTGCTCGGCGACGCTCGCGGGCGATATCTGCATCGACGATGGCACCCGCGCGACGACGGCCGCCGACCGCAACACGCGCTGGGACGCGCAGGCCAATTATCCGATCTCGATCTCGCCGCGGCTCAACCGCATCAACCTGTTCGCGGCGGGTCATTACGACCTCAGCGACACGGTGACGCTCTTCGGCGAGGCAGGCTTCTACCAGGGCAAGACGCGCAGCATCCAGGACAGCGTCTTCACCATCGGTTCGATCCGGATGTCGATCCCGTCCTCCAACTACTGGAACCCGTTCGGCCCGGTCGCCTTCGCCAATGGCGCGGTCAATCCGAACCGCCTCGCGGGCATCGATGCCCCCGCCGCCGGACTGCCCGTAACGATGACCAACTACCGCTTCACCGACATGGGGCCGACCGTGGTCGACGTCACCAACCGCCAGTTCCGCGCGGTGCTTGGCCTGCGCGGCGAAGCGCTGGGCTTCAACTGGGAGACCGCGGGCGTCTATTCGGAAGCGACGGTGCGCGACGTGCAGGACGGGATCAGCGCGACGCTGCTCCAGCAGAATCTCGCGCTCTCGACCCCCGACGCTTATAACCCCTTCAATGGCGGCAATCCCGCCGATCCCACCGGCATCGACACAAGCCCGAGCAACCAGGCGGCGCTCGACGCGATCCGCATCAAGAGCACGCGCCGCGGCAAGGCGACGCTCGCGATGTGGGACTTCAAGGCGTCGAAGGCCGACCTGTTCGCGCTGCCCGCAGGCAATGTCGGGATGGCGATCGGCGGCGAAGTGCGGCGCGATTCGCAGCTCGACGACCGCGACGAGCGCGTCGACGGCACAATCAAATGGACCGATACAGTCACCGGCGTCGTCCAGGACAGCGACCTGTTCGGCGTCAGCCCGACCCCCGACACCAAGGGTTCGCGCACGGTCTTCGCCGCCTATGCCGAGCTCGCGGTGCCCCTCATCGCCCCCGAAATGAACATTCCGCTGGTACGCAGCCTCGAACTACAGCTCGCGGGCCGCTACGAACATTATTCGGACTTTGGCAGCATCGCCAAGCCGAAGATCGCCGCCGCCTGGGACCTGTTCGAGGGCTGGCGCGTCCGCGGATCTTGGGCGCAGGGCTTCCGCGCCCCCAATCTCGAGCAGACCAATGCGACGGTCGTGACCCGCGGCAACAGCCGCACCGACTATATCCGCTGCGAGGCGGACCTGCGCGCCGGCCGCATCGCCACCTTTGGCAATTGCGCGCAAAGCTTCGTGACCACCGGCCGCCGTGCGGGCAATCCAGATCTCAAGCCCGAAAGTTCGTCGACCTGGACCGTCGGCACCGTGCTCCAGCCACCGATCTTCAACACCGGGCAGGTCCGCACCACCTTCACCGTCGACTATTGGCAGGTGAAGCAGAAAGGCATCGTCGGCGTCTATGGCGAGGGCAACGCGCTGATCAACGACTATCTCCAGCGCCTGCAAGGCTCGACCGACCCCAATGTCGTCCGCCTTGCGCCGACGGCCGACGACATCGCGCTGTTCGCCGGTACGGGCATCGCGCCGGTCGGACAGGTTCAATATGTCGACGACATCTACCGCAATCTCGAGCCGCAGACGGTGCGCGGCATCGACTTCGGGTTCAACCTGTCGCTGCGCGATACCGGGATCGGCACCTTCGATTTCAGCGCCAACGCGGCCTATCTGCTCAAATATTCGCGCGACGCCTCGCCGGATATCCAGACGCTGCTCGACGCGCGCGCCGCCGGCCTGATCAACATCGACACGATCATTCCCGAGGGTGGCAACCTCGTCCGCCAGGACGGCCTGCCCAAATGGCGCGCCTCGTCGTCGCTGACGTGGAAGGTCGGCCAGTTCACCGCCGGGGGCTTCGTGAGCTACACCGGAAGCGTTCTCGACAATGATATTTCGGTGAACGGCGAGAATCTTCTGCTCAAGGCCTATACGACCGGAAGCCTCTATTTGCAGTATGACCTCAAGGGCGGCTTCACCGACGGGACGCAGCTACGCGTCGGCGTGCGCAACATCACCAATGCCCAGCCGCCGCTCGATTCGAGCGCCTTTGGCTATATGGGCTCGCTCTATTCGCCGAACCCGCGCTACTGGTATGCGAGTGTGAAGAAGAATTTCTGACGCATCCCCTATCGGCCGCCCCGCCCCGCGCGGGGCGGCCGATTACCGTCCTTCCCTGCTTTCCGGACAAGGTGACCCAGGCGTGACATATCTGCCCTCGGACAATAATCCTTCACCGCGCGGGCCCCGCCTTGCGCGGGCCTTCCTTCTCGGCACGGGCCTTGCCCTGCTCGCCGGCTGTTCGGCCGCCGCATCGAGCGCCCGGCCCGCCGACGCGCCGCCGCCGCCCGCCGCCCCGGCAGCCGCAGTGCCCGAGCCCTTCGCCAGCACCTATGCGCCGCGCCCCGCGGCCGACACCGCGATCGTCGGCGCGTCGATCCTCACCGGCACCGGGACACGGATCGACAATGGCACCGTGCTGATGGCAGCGGGCAAGATCGTCGCGGTCGGCGCCGACGTCGCCGTCCCCGCGGGCGCGCGCGTCATCGATGGGCGTGGCAAATGGGTCACGCCCGGGATCATCGACGCCCATTCGCACCTCGGCGTCTTCCCGGCGCCCGGCGTCCAGGGCCACGCCGACGGTAATGAGAATATCGATCCTTATACCGCGCATGTCTGGGCCGAGCATTCGATCTGGCCGCAGGACCCGGTGTTCACCAAGGCGCGCGCCGGCGGCGTCACAAGTCTCCTCATCCTCCCCGGTTCGGCCAATCTCTTCGGCGGTCGCGGCGTCAGCGTGAAAAATGTCCCCGCCGTCACGGTCCAGCAGATGAAGTTCCCCGGCGCGCCCTACACCCTCAAGATGGCATGCGGCGAGAATCCGAAGGGCCGCTACGGCAGTCGCGGACGCGCGCCCGCCACCCGGATGGGCGAAGTCGCCGGCTTCCGCCGCGCGTGGATTGACGCCGCCGAATATGGCCGCAAGGTCGACGTCTATGAAAAGAAGCGCGCCCGCGGCGAGGCGGCCGAGGCGCCCAAGCGGGACCTTGGCCTCGAGACGCTCGCAGGTGTGCTCAAGGGCGACATTCTCGTCCAGAATCATTGCTACCGCGCCGACGAAATGGCGGTGATGCTCGATGTCGGTCACGAATTCGGCTACAAGACGCGCGCCTTCCACCATGCGGTGGAAGCCTATAAGATCGCGGACCTGCTCGTCGCCGACGACGTCTGCGTCGCAACCTGGGCGACGCGCTGGGGCTTCAAGATGGAAGCCTATGACGCGATCGAGGAAAATGCCGCGATCCTGAGCAAGGCGGGCGTCTGCGTCGCGATCCATTCCGACGAGCAGCGGCTGATCCAGCGCCTCAACGTCGAAAGCGCGGTGGCGATCGCCGCCGGACGGCGGGCGGGGATCGATATATCGCAGGAAGAGGCGATCAAGTGGATCACGCTCAACCCGGCGAAGATCATGGGCATTGCCGACCGCACTGGCTCGCTCGAGCCCGGAAAGATGGCCGATGTGGTGTTGTGGAGCAAGAATCCGTTCAGCGTCTATGCGATCGCCGAGAAGGTCTTCATCGACGGCGCGCTCATCCTCGACACGAGCGATCCGGCAACGCGCTACAGAAGCGATTTTGAAATCGGCCAACCGGTCGGGGAGGAATGAGATGCAACGACGGCTCCCAGTTTTCACAGGCCTCGCCCTGGCCCTCGCTGCGGCCGCCCCCACGGCCGCAGCGCAGACTTTCGCCATCACCAACGCCCATATCGTAACCCCCGGTCCGGTGGGCGAAGTCGAGAATGGCACGGTCGTCGTCCGCGACGGGCGAATTGCCGCGGCCGGCTCCGGGGTCGCAGTGCCCACGGGCATGCGCACCATCGACGCACGCGGCGCGATCGTCACGCCCGGTCTCATCGCGGTGAACACCGCGCTCGGGCTGCTCGAGGTGAGCTCGGTCGACGGTTCGGTCGACAACAAGACGCGCAATTCGGGGATCAGCGCCTCGTTCGACGTCCAATATGGACTCAATCCGGCCTCGACGCTGATCCCGATCGCGCGGCTCGGCGGCGTCACGCACGCCGTCGTGATGCCCGACTATGACGACAGCGACAAGGAACGCGAACTGCCCTTCGCGGGCAAGGCGGCGCTGATCTCGCTCGGCGAGGGCGCCAATATCCTGCACCGGCCGGGCGTGGGCATGATGCTCGAACTCGGCGAGGATGGCGCCGCGCGCGTCGGGGGCTCGCGCGCCGCCGAATTCGTGCAGCTTCGCCAGATTTTCGACCTCGCGCGCCAGGCGCCGCGCGACGAATATCCCTTCGAACTCTCGCAGGCCGATGTCGCGGCGCTGAGGCCCGTGCTCGCGGGCACGATGCCGCTGATCATCGTCGTCCACCGCGCCGCCGATATCCAACAGGTGCTGAAGCTCGCGCGCGACTACAGGCTCAAGATCATCCTGAGCGGCGCCGAGGAAGCCTGGCGCGTCGCGGACGAGATTGCCGCGGCAAGGGTCCCCGTTCTCATCAACCCGACGTCGAACATCCCGTCGAACTTCGACATGCTCGGGGCGTCGCTACAGAATGCCTCGATCCTGAAGGCTGCAGGCGTCGAAATCGCGATCGGCGGCAACGACGCCGGTCATCGCGTCCGCGAGATGCGATACAATGCCGGCCTCGCGGTGTCGCGCGGCCTGCCCTACGCCGCCGGCATCGAAGCACTCACGCTCGCGCCCGCGCGCATCTTCGGCGTCGCCGACCAGATGGGCTCGATTGCGGCAGGCAAGGCCGCCGACATCGTGATCTGGGACGGCGATCCGCTCGAACCGCTCACCCAGCCAACCGCGATCTTCATCGCCGGCAAAGAACAACCGATGACGTCGCGCGCCACCGAGCTCGGCAAGCGCTACACGCGCTAACGGCCCGCGCCGCGCCCGTCTTGCTGGATCAGGACGGGCGCGCCGTGAGCGGCAGCGCGGTGGTGAACTTGATTTCTTCCATGGAAAAGGCCGAGCTCACGTCGGTGAGCCGGATCGAACGGATGATGCGCCGGTAGACCGCATCATAAGCAGCCATATTCTCGACGCGCAGCTTGAGAAGATAGTCGACGTCGCCGGTCATACGGTAGAATTCGACAACTTCGGGAATGTCGCGGATCGCCGAATTCAGCGTGTCGAGCCATGCTTCGCTATGCTCGGACGCACGCAGGCTCACGAAAACGGTGAGATCGAGGCCGAGCGCGCTCGCGTCGAGGATCGTAACGCGCCGTGCGATCACCCCGCTTTCCTCGAGCCGCTTGATCCGCCGCCAGCAGGCATTCTGCGACATGTTCGCTTTGGCGGCGACCGCTGCGATCGAAAGTGTCGCATCCTCCTGGAGTATACCCAGTATCCGGACATCGGCATCGTCGAGCGAAACGCGGGTCATGGCTTTTCTCCTTCTAAATCCGGGACACCGGCGGCACCCGTCGCAAAAACGGGCCGCGGGGGGCCCTCCCCCTCGCCTTTCGCTAACTCGCCGTCCCGGGCAGGCCCCATGCGGGCGATCGCCGTCGTCGCGGCAACATCCATCGTCACATTACCGACTGTCCGCACGAGGTCGGGGATCATCTCGACCGCGATGAGCAGGGCGAGCGGCTCGATCGGGATGCCCATCGCAACGCAGATTGGCGCGATGGAGGTCAGGAAGCTGACCTGTCCGGGCAGGCTAACCGAACCGATCGTCGTGATCGCCGCGACGGCCGCGCCCGCCGCGATCGCCGATGGCGCGAGCGAAATGCCGAGCCAATGTGCGACGTAGATGGCAACCGCGAGGTTCATCGCCGGACTCGTCACCCGGAAGATCGCGACGGCGACGGGCAGCGAGACGCGCGCGATCGACCGCTCGACGCCGAGCTCGGCCGACGCTTTCAGCATCGGCGGCAGCGAGGCGAGCGAAGACTGGGTGCTGAGCGCCACCGCCTGTGCGGGCGCGACTGCCTTTGCGAAGGCGAGAAGACGAACGCGACCGCCGAAGACGGCCACCGGATAAGCGAGCGCCCAGGCAGCGAGACCCGCGCTCGATACGATCACGACATAATGGGCCAGCGCGCCGATCGCCGAGGTGCCGGCACGCGCGCCGACGCCAAAAGCCAGCGCGAGGACGCCGACCGGCGCGAGCGCAAGCACCCAGCCGACGATGAGCAACACCGCGCTAGCGATCGTATCGAAGAAGGCCGTCACCGGCTCGCGTTGGGCGGCCGGCAACCGGGCCAGCGCGACCGCGAAGATCGCGGTAAAAAGAATGAGCGGAAGCAGCGCGTCATTCGCCGCTGCCGCGACCGGATTGGTGGGGACGATCGAGCGCAGGAACGCCGCGATCCCCACCGTCGGTGCGTCAACCGGGGCAGTGCTCGAGAGGCTCGCCGCGAGCGACCGGGCCGCGTCGGCGGGCATCGGAAAGGCGTCAAGCAGTGCGGGCACGAGAACGGCCGCCATGGCGGTCGAAATCCACAGGAGGGCGATAAATATGACGACCGAGCGCATCGCCACGCGATCGCCGCGCGCGCTGTTGACCGTCTTCGCGATCCCGGTGATGAGGAGCGACACGACAAGGGGCACGATCGTCATCCTGAGCCCGTCGAGCCAGATCCCGCCGACGCTGTCGGCTATGGCCATGGCGTCGGCAAGCCCGCCGAGCCCGAGCCGCGTCCACCCCACACCCAGCGCCAGCCCGGCGACCAGCGCCGACAATATGAGCCAGGTTCTCGCCATGCGACCACTCCTCCTGCCTCCTCGACGCGGGAAGCCCCTTGGCTTTGACGCGGTGCAAACCGAATACCCCATCGCCCAAAGAGCAAAACTGCGAGGAAGTTTCGCGCCCCAGCCGCCATTGTTGCAAATTCAAGGCGAATCCGGGACAGTTGATTCGACCGAACCAGCGTCGTTCATGCGGGAGTTAGATTATTTGATCGGATAAATCACCATTTTGTGGTTTATACATCCCAAGATTTGCCGATTTGCCGTCAAAGTCGGTGATGAATTCACCCCAGCTCTCATGTCATAAAATGTCGCCATAAGGGGACGCACGATGACATTCAGCGCCTATGGGGCAGATTATGAGAATGAAAACGTCGCGACGGACGATGTCTGGCAGGCATTTGATTTCGTCTCCCCGCCAGCGGAGAGACCGCCGGTCGACACCGCTGCACCTACAACAGCCACCGACGCTCGCCCCAACTTCGTAGAAGCCTTCTGGCCGCATCTCCCCCTGCTCAAAAAATACCTCCGCCGCCGCGTTCCCGCCTCCGACCTCGACGACGTCCTACAGGATGTTCTGCTCAGCATCATCCGCCGCGCCGACGCCGCCGCGGTCGCGCACCCCAAATGCTATCTCTTCCAGGCCGCGCAGGCCGCCCTCATCGATCGCCATCGCCGCCGGACGACGCGACGCATCGACTGCCACTGCCAGCTCGACGAACCCGACCATCCCGTCGATGATATGTCGCCGCTGCGTATTCTCCTGGCGAAGGACGATGTTCGCGCGGTCGAGGACATGCTCAGCCAGCTTCCCGAACGCACCCAGGAGATCCTTGTCGCGATCCGCGTCGAGGGGTCGAGCCTCAAGACCCTCGCGACCCGCTATAACATTTCGACCAGCGCGATCGAAAAGCATGTGACCAAGGCCGCCAAGGCTCTCTCGGTCGTCCGCCGCAGCGACCTCGTCGCGGCGAACCGCAACGGCATGTCGCCGCAGCGGCAGAAACTCCTCTCCAATTCCATCTGAGAAAGAAAAGATACATGACGCTTTGCAGCACGGTTCACGAGCAGACGCGGCTGATCCACGGCGACAGTCCGTGCGACGCGCTCCAGCGGACGCCGGGCCCAGTCATCCAGCGCGGATCGACCGTGCTCCTGCCAAGCTGCGAAGCGCTCTACGATGGCGGCAAGGTGACCTATGGTCGTGTCGGCCTCTCGACCCAGCGGACATTGCGCGATGCGCTTCGCGACCTCGAAAGTGCCGACGAGGCATTCATCTATCCCTCGGGCCTCACCGCGATCACCGGCACCTTGCTCGCGTTGCTGTCCGCGGGCGACGAAGTGCTGGCGTGCGACACCGTGTATAATCCGACCCGGCGCTTCCTCGCCGGTACGCTCGCGCGGTACGGCGTCACCGCGCGCTATTTCGATCCCGCCGACAGTGCCGAGACGATCCGCGCGATGATCACGCCCGCAACTCGCGTGATATTCCTCGAATCGCCGGGTTCGCTGACGTTCGAGATGCAGGACATTCCCGCCATCGCCGCGATGGCGAGGGAGGCCGGGATCATGACGGTGATCGACAACACCTGGTCGGCGGGCGTTTTGTTCAAGCCGCTCGACCATGGCGTCGATGTCAGCATCCAGTCGCTCACCAAATATGTCTGCGGCCATTCGGACGTGTTCATGGGGCTCGCCGCGGCCAAGGGGCCCGCCGCCGATCTGCTTGCGGCGTCGAGCTATGAGACCGGCTGGGCGGTGTCGCCCGACGATGCCTATATGGCGATCCGCGGCCTGCGCACGCTCCATACACGCCTCGCCCATCATGGCGCCGCGGCGCTCCAGGTCGCCCAATGGCTCGAGCACCAACCCGAAGTTCACTCGGTCATGTGCCCGGCGCTGCCGAGCGATCCCGGCCACGCGGTCTGGAAGCGCGACTTCACCGGCATATGCGGCCTGATCGGCGCGGTTCTCCACCCCGCATCCGAATTGGCGGTCGCAGCGATGGTCGAGCGGCTCGAACTTTTCGGCCTCGGCTTCAGCTGGGGCGGGTACGAGAGCCTCGCCATTCCGGTCGACCCGCAGCTCAAGGCCCGGACTCACAAGCTCAACTATCCCGGGCCCTTGCTAAGATTGCACATCGGGCTCGAAAGGGTGGATGACCTCATCGCAGATTTGCGGCAAGGGCTCGACACCCTTTCGCAGGACACCGCCGCGCCGCAGCGCAAGTTGAGGGCCGCAGGATAAGCGCCGAAACCGGCGAAAAACGAAAAAACAGCAGGTTCAATCGGGGGAACATTTTACCGTGTTTAGGAGCAAGACCATGAAAACATATACGAGACTGCTGGTGGGGGCGTCCTGTGTCGCCGCCGCCATGTCCATGCCCGCTTTCGCGCAGGATACCGCCGCCGACGACGCTGGCGAAACGGCGTCCCAGTCCGAGATCATCGTCACCGGCACCCGCGGCCCAGGCCGCACCGTGATTTCGAGTCCGACCCCGATCGACGTGATCGGCGGCGAAGACCTCGAGAAGCTCGGCGGCGGTATGCAGCTGCGCGATGCGCTAACCCAGCTCGTGCCGTCCTTCCAGTCTACGACGGTCGGCAGCTCGTCGTTCAACAGCCTGACACGCCCCGCCGGGCTGCGCGGCCTCTCGGGCGTTCATGTGCTCGTGCTCGTAAACGGCAAGCGCCGCCACAACAGCTCGATCATCGACTTCAACTCGGGCGCGACGTCGCAAGGCGGCAACCCGGTCGATCTCGATCTCATCCCGTCGAGCGCTATCGAGCGCATCGAAGTGCTGCGCGACGGCGCTTCGGCGCAATATGGTTCAGACGCGATCGCGGGCGTGATCAACGTCATCCTGAAGACCAACGATTCGGGCGGCAAGGCGTCGATCGAGGCCGGCCAGCGCTATGGTCGCGATGGCAGCGGCAGCGACGGCGAGACGATCTCGGGCAGCGTCTCGCACGGCTTTGCGATCGGCGACGGCGGCTCGTTCACCCTCTCGGTCGAAGGCAAGAAGGCGAAGGCGGCCGTCCGCAACACCGACGTCACGGGCGCGCTCTACTTCCCGCTGCCCGGCGGCGCGGCCGATCCGCGCGAACTCACCGCCAACCGCCGCACCTATCTCGGCGGCCTCCCCGACGTGAAGGACGTCAAGGTCGCGCAGACGCTCGTGCTGCCGCTCGGTAATGTCACATTTTATTCAGACGGAACGTTCGGTTATCGCGACGCGAGCGTCGGCCAGGCCGGCCGCCGACCGAACAGCAACCAGAATATCATAGAGATCTATCCTGACGGTTTCTCACCCTTCTACACGCTGAAGGAAACCGACTTCCAGTTCACCGGCGGCCTGCGCGGCGAAACTGCGGGCTGGAACATCGATCTCAGCAGCACCTACGGGCGCAACTATGCCGAGAATGGCGCAGACAATACGCTCAACGCCTCTATCGGCCCGTCGAGCCCGACCGAATTCAAGACCTTCAGTTCGGCGTTCGACCAGTGGACGAACAATCTCGACCTCACCCGGCGGGTCGAATTCGGCGGCGACACGGCGCTGCAGGTCTCGCTTGGTGCGGAATACCGCTACGAATCCTACGTGACCAAGCCGCTCGACGTGGACAGCTACCGCAACGGCGGATATTTCTATCCGACCGGACCGCTCGCCGGGCGCCCGGCCCAGGTCGGCGCGCAGGGCGCGATCGTAGTAACCCCCGAAGATGCGGCCAATATCAATCGCAACATCTGGGCGGGCTATGTCGATCTCGCGCTCGACGTCAGCCCGCGCTTCCTCGTCACCGCGGCAGGGCGCTTTGAGCATTTCGACGACAGTTCGGGCAGCGTCTTTAGCGGCAAGGTGAGCGCGCGCTATGAATTGACCGACTGGCTCGCGCTTCGCGGCGCGTTCAGCAACGGCTTCCGAGCGCCCTCGCTCGCGCAGCAGGACTTCGCGCAGACCTCGACGTCGATCAACCTCGTCGGCGGAGTCTATATCCCGGTCCTTACCAAGATCGTGAAGACGAACTCGGCGGTGGCGCAGGCGCTCGGGGCGCAGCCGCTCAAACCCGAAAAGTCGAAGAACTTCAGCCTCGGCTTCACGCTGACGCCGGCGGCGGGTCTCTCGCTCTCGGTCGATGCCTATCAGATCGATCTCGACGACCGCATCACCCTCACCGGCCTGTTGTCGGGAACGGGTATCCGGAATATCCTGATCGCCAACGGCTTTTCGGGCGACCAGTCGGTGCGCTTCTTCACCAACGCCGTCGACACCCGCACGCGGGGCGTCGATGTCGTCGGCACCTATGCGTTCGACGTCGGCAGCGCCGGACGCCTGCGCACGAGCGTCGGGTTCAACTATAATGATACCGACATCAAGAAGATCGCCGCCAACCCGAGCCAACTCGCGGGCCTCGGCCTGACCCTGTTCGACCGGCGTACCCAGGGCTGGTTCACCTCGACCCCCAAGACCAAGCTCATCCTCGGCGCCAACTTCGAGTCCGGGCCTTTCACCATCAACGTGAAGGAAACCCGCTACGACAAGTTCAAGTCGCTCGACAATCTCGTCGGTGGCCTTCCCGTCAACGACCAGAGCTTCGGCGCCAAGTGGATCACCGATCTCGAAGTGTCCTATGGCGTGACCGAGAAGTTGCGGGTCGCAGCGGGCGCCTATAACATCTTCGACGTCTATCCCGACCGCACGACCATCGCCAACACCATCGGGCTCGCGCCCTATGGCGCCGGACCGTTCGGGCAATATGGCGGCTACTATTATGGCCGGATCTCGCTCGATTTCTGACCTGAACCAACCACTGGAGTCCGCATCATGCGCGATGAACTGATGCGGATCCTGTCCTGGGCCGTCCTGTCGACCGGCATTGCCGGCGGCGGGGCGGCCGGGACGACCGAACCCGCCTTTACGCCGGTGCAGCCGGCGGACTTCAGCGTTCCCGGCTCGCTGTCGAACAGTTGGGCCGATTTCGACCGTGATGGCGATCTCGACCTCGCGGTGTCGATCAAGAGCGGGGAGATTCGACTCTACCGCAATGATCGCGGCAACTTCGCCAACATCGGACCCGCCGTGGGCCTTCCTGTCTCCGGCGCCGAAATGCGCGGGCTGTCATGGGGCGACTATGACGGCGATGGCTGGTTCGATCTCTACGCCGGCGCCACCAAGGCGACCGAAGCCAATCTCCTGTTTCGCAATGAGACTGGCCGCCGCTTCGTCGCCCAGGATCTCGATCCCGTCGCGCCCGGCCGTTCGGCGCGGCAATCAAGCTGGGTCGATTACGACAACGATGGCGACCTCGATCTTTTTGCTTCCGACCGCGCCGGCCCCAATGGTCTGTTCCGCCAGGACGCGGGCCGCTTCGTGCGCGTCGGCGCCGCGCAGGCGGGCGACGACCCGCGGCCAACCGTCGGTGCCTGCTGGCTCGATTACGACCGCGATGGCGATCTCGACCTCTTCCTCGCCAACCAGGCCGGCGCGACCGACGCGCTGTGGCGCAATGATGGCGACCGCTTCGTCGATGTCGCTCCCGCGCTCGGCATGGACCGCCCGGGCCGTCCGACCGAAGACGGCAGCGTCGGCTGCGCGGTCGGTGACTATGACAATGATGGCGAACTCGATCTGTTCGTCACGAGCTACGGCGTCAACATCCTCTACCGCAACAAAGGCGACGGACGCTTCGAGGACGTCGCGCCGCGCCTCGGCCTCGCTGAGGACAATCATGCCGTCGGTGCGGCATGGGGTGATTTCGACAATGACGGCTGGCTCGATCTTTTCGTTACCGCCTACACCGGCAAGTCGGGTCAGCAGCAGCCGGCGAACCGGCTCTACCGAAATCTCGGCGGCGAGGGCTTTGCCAATATCCTGACCCCGGACTCCATGCTCAACGTCGCCGATCACGGTGTCCAGTGGATCGACTATGATCGTGACGGTGCGCTCGATCTGTCGGTGACCCGCGGTTACACCGACACCGGCGGCCACTTCCTGTTCCACAATGATCTCGGCAAGGCGGCGGCTCGCCGCGGCCTCGCCGTCCGCGTCCTCGACAAGGCCGGGCGCTTCACGAGGATGGGCGCAGAAGTGCGGCTCTACGACGCCGCGGGCAAGATTCTCGCGACGCGCCAGGTCTCGACCGGTGGGGGCTATAACGCGCAAGGGACACAGCCGCTTCACTTCGGCCTTGCATCGACCGCGCCCATAACAGTCGAGGTTACGTTCATGAGCGCCGCTGGTCGCAAGACCAGCAGGAACATCGCGATACGTCCACAACATTACGCCGGGACTGAGCTCAAAGTGCGGGAGCGATGATATTGGTGGCGCCAGGTCGGGCGCAGTAGCGGCGATGTCGGCGACATCGGCTTACTCTCAGCCGCCGATTTTTCGGTACGACCGACGGCCCGCCGTCGCTAACGTCATACGCAGCGCCCCGCAGCCGGATGATCGATCGACCATAACCATCGACAATTCTCGATGCAATTTGACGCCATCGAAAGCATCGGATAATACCGATCCATGTTGTCCGATTCTGCCCTGCCCATTCTCGCCGCGTTGGCCCATCCCACTCGGCTTGAGGCCTTTCGGTTGCTGGTTCAGAGCGAACCCGAGGGGCTTTCGACTGGTCAACTCGTCGAAGCGTCAGGGCTGTCTCAAAGCACCTTCTCCACACATCTCGCAGTCTTGGCAAAAGCCGGCTTGGTGAAGTCGGAAAAGCGCGGCCGGCATATTATCCAGCGGGCCGAAATCGATGCGCTTCGGGGCTTGATGCTCTTTCTCGCCAAGGATTGCTGCCAGGGGAGAGCCGAGCTCTGCGAGCCGCTGCTCGCCGAACTAGCGTGCAGTTGAGGCATGCTTTGGCAGCGCACGTCTAACGCCAACAATTATCTGAACGACTTTCAAAACGCGCATTTCGGCGCATTGCAGCGATTAAGGAGATGCCGATGACCGACAAGACTTACAAAGTGCTGTTTCTTTGCACGGGCAACAGCGCACGCTCGATTCTAGCAGAAGCCCTGATGAACCGGCTAGGAGAGGGGCGCTTCCATGCTTACAGCGCGGGGAGCTTTCCCAAGGGAGATGTCCACCCACAGGCGCTGTCGCTTCTCGACGAGCTTGGTTTCGAGACGAAAGATCTGCGCTCGAAGAGCTGGGACGAATTCTCCGGTCCTGGAAGCCCCGCTTTCGACTTCATCTTCACCGTCTGCGACAATGCGGCTGGCGAAACCTGCCCGATCTGGCCGGGCAACCCGATGAGCGCGCATTGGGGCATCGAAGACCCTGCCGCGGTTGACGGTCCCGGTCAGCGTGTAGCATTCGAACATGCGCTGCATTATCTACAGAACCGTATCTCGCTGTTTCTCGCGCTGCCGCACGGCAGCATCGACGAGATGGCGATGGAGCGAAAGCTCAAAGAAATCGGCCGCGCCGCCGGTGCCAGCAACCAGGCGGAGTCGGCGGAATGACCACCGACATCGTCATCTATCATAATCCCGAATGCGGCACGTCGCGCAACACCCTCGCGATGATCCGCAATGCCGGGATCGAACCGCATGTCGTCGAATATCTGAAGACGCCGCCCGCAAGGGCGCTGCTCGAACAGCTGATCGACCGGGTCGGTATCACGCCGCGTTCCCTTCTTCGCGAGAAGGGAACGCCGTTCGCCGAACTGGGCTTGGACAATCCGGCACTGAGCGATGTCGAACTCGTCGATGCCATGATGGCGCACCCCGTGCTCATCAACCGGCCGCTCGTCGTGTCGCCGCTCGGCGTCAAGCTCTGCCGCCCCTCCGAAGTCGTGCTCGACCTCCTTCCGGCGGCCCAGCTCGGCGCCTTCGCCAAGGAAGACGGCGAACAGGTCGTCGACGCCGACGGCAACCTTATCCAGCGCTGAGAGGATCGCCATGTCAGCCCCCGCCAAGCGCGAACGCCTGTCGTTCCTTGATCGCTACCTCACCCTTTGGATCTTCCTCGCCATGGCGTTGGGTGTCCTGCTTGGATCGACGTTCGCAGGCCTGCCCGCCGCGATCGACGCGATGTCGGTCGGATCGACCAATATTCCGATCGCCATTGGTCTTATTCTGATGATGTATCCGCCGCTGGCGCGCGTGCGTTATGACGAGCTGCCGCGTGTGTTCGAGGACAAGCGCGTGCTTGCGATCTCGCTGGTGCAGAACTGGATCATCGGTCCGGTGCTGATGTTTGGGCTCGCAGTCCTCTTTCTCTCGGACAAGCCCGAATATATGACCGGGCTGATCCTGATCGGTCTCGCGCGCTGCATCGCGATGGTGATCGTCTGGAACCAGCTCGCCAAGGGCGACAATCAATATGTTGCGGCGCTCGTCGCCTTCAACTCGATCTTCCAGATCCTTTTCTTCAGCGTCTATGCCTGGTTCTTCCTGACCATCCTGCCGCCGCTGTTCGGGCTCGAAGGCAGCGTGATCGACGTCAGCTTCTGGACGATCGCCGAGGCGGTCCTCATCTATCTCGGCATCCCGTTCCTTGCGGGCTATCTCACGCGCAAGACGCTGGCGCGCGCCAAGGGGAATGAGTGGTACGAGACGCGCTTCCTGCCGAAAATCGCACCGATCACGCTCATGGCCCTGCTGTTCACGATCGTCGCGATGTTCAGTCTCAAGGGCAATGAGATCGTCACGATCCCCGGCGATGTCGTGCGGATCGCGATCCCGCTGACCATCTATTTCGTCGTGCAGTTTCTCATCAGCTTCTGGATGGGCAAGCTCATCGCGGCCGATTATCCGCGCACGACCGCGGTCGCCTTCACCGCTGCGGGCAATAATTTCGAGCTGGCGATCGCGGTTGCGATCGCCGCCTTCGGGCTCGCGTCGCCGGTGGCTTTCGCCGCGGTCATCGGACCGCTGGTCGAGGTCCCCGTCCTTATCCTGCTCGTCAGCGTCGCCTTCTGGCTCGGCCGCCGCTGGTTTCCCGCGAGCACGCCCGCACAGGAATAACCATGATACCCGCTGTCTCCACACGCCTCCGCACGCTCGCCGATCCCGATCACCTTCCGGCGCTCAGCGCAGAATATATCCGGTCGCAGCCCGCGCTCGGCCTCGGCCCACTCGATCCCGCGCCGCGCATCCTCCTGCTCTACGGGAGCCTGCGCGAACGCTCCTATTCGCGGCTCGTCGTCGAGGAGACCGCGCGCCTGCTCCAGCTGTTCGGCTGCGAGACGCGCATCTTCGATCCGTCGGACCTGCCGCTGCCCGACCTGATCGCCGACGACGATCATCCGGCGGTCGAGGAGCTCAGGCAGCATTCGCTCTGGTCCGAAGGCCAGGTCTGGTGCAGCCCCGAGCGGCACGGGCAGATCACCGGCATCATGAAGGCACAGGTCGATCACCTCCCGCTCGCCTATAAGGGGCTTCGCCCAACGCAGGGCCGCACGCTCGCGGTGATGCAAGTGTCGGCGGGATCGCAATCGTTCAATAGTGTCAACACGCTGCGCATCCTCGGCCGCTGGATGCGGATGATCACCATTCCCAACCAGTCGAGCGTCGCCAAGGCCTATGCCGAGTTCGACGAGGCGGGCCGCATGCTGCCGTCGAGCTATTATGACCGGATTGTCGATGTCGCCGAGGAGCTGGTGCGCTTCACCGTGCTCACGCGCGGCCATGCCGATCAGCTCGTCGACCGCTATTCGGAGCGCAAGGAGCACATGGAGCCTGTCGTGACTCCCGCCGAATTGGCGCAGTTGCCCGGGACCAAAGCAGATTAGACATTTGTCATTGGGATGGTTGGATTCTGTTTGCCCGAAGCTGTATAGACGGGTGATGAATTCCAATTTGCGCTCGCCGGCTGGCGGATCAAAATCTGCAAATGGCTTGACGCCCTCAGGCCATGGCAGCTCCGATAGTAACAACGGCCCAGCGCCCCCGCTCTATGCCGCGATCAAGCAGAGCATTTGCGACGCCGTTCGCGATGGTCATTTGAAACCCGGCGACCGCGTGCCGTCCGAATCCGAGCTCGTCGAGCAATTCGACGTATCGCGGATGACCGCGAACCGGGCGCTCCGTGAACTTCAGGCCGCGGGTGTGGTTGTTCGCCGGGCCGGTAGCGGCTCATTCATCGCCGAACCGAAACCGATCGGCCAGATGATCGAGATCCGCAATATTGCCGAAGAAATCCGGGAACGCGGCCATGTGTATCGGGCGCGCGTCGTCCAGAATGACGAGATTCGGGCCAATGCCGAAATGGCGGCGCTTCTCGAGGTTCCGGTCGGAACAAAGCTGTTCCATTCGATCATAGTGCATCACGAGGCCGAATTCCCGATCCAGCTCGAGGAGCGCTTCGTGCTCGCGTCGGCGGCTCCCGATTATGGCAGTATGGACTTCACGCAGACGACGCCGAACGAATATCTGACGCGCACCGCGCCGCTCGAACGCGTCGAGCACCGCGTCCGGGCCGAGATGCCCGATGCGCAGACCCACAGCATGCTTGGGCTGTCGGACGGCGAACCGGTGCTTCGCATGACCCGCCGCACCTGGAGCCATTCGCGTCTCGTTAGCCACGCGTGGCTAACGCATCCGGGATCGCGCTTCGAGCTGTCGGCCGCCTTCTCGATCGACGACTGACGCGTCAGGCGGCGCTTCGAGTGACCACCACGGGCTTGCGGCGGCGGCGCAGCCAGCGGAAATCGGCGCGGCTGAAGCTTTTGAACAGCAGGTAGAAGCCGGTCCCCGACAGCCAAAGGGCGCCGAAGGCAACGAAGATGATCAGCGGATGGTTGAAGCTCTTCCGGTTCACATAATCCATATTGTGGAGCATCCAGAAGAAATCCCACGTTCGCCATGTGTCGCCGCGCATCACAAGGAAGCGAGCGGTGTCGAGCGAAACATAGGCGCTGCTATTCTCGGCATCGGCAAAATCGACCCGCCACATCGCGCCTTCATGATCGCGGGCTTCGAGATTCGGCTTCGCCAGCACGCTGACCTTGCGGATCGGCGCTTCGTTCATCATCGAGGCGACGCTGCGGGCCATTTCCTCGTCGACCCGAACGACCTCGCCGCTCGTCGCATCGACGAGCCGGAAGCCTTTCCGCGTGCGGAGTTCATAGATGGGTTGAGCACCAAGGTCGCGCATCACCACGCCGGTTATGGGCTCGCCCTGCGGTAAGGCGGCGATGTTATAATATTCGCCCGCGGGCAACGGATGGGCATGCGACATTCCGCTGCCGTGGCCGCCGACCTTGTCCTTGTCGAGCAGCGCCATGACCGAGCCGCTGAGCGCCCAGAGCAGGAACTGGAGCCCGAGGATCAGCCCGACCCATTTGTGGATGCGCCGGAAGAAAAGCGGGGTGAGACGAATCTTCTTCATGCCTTCTTCCCTTTGCGGCGCTTGAACGACCAGATCAGCAGCCATGCCCCGGTCAGGGCCATGGCAAAGGCGCTCCATGTGGCGACACGAAGCAGCGGATTGTTGACGTCCGTTCGCTCGTCATAATCCATGATGTGGAGCATCCAGGCGAAATCAAAGACGCGCCAGAGGGCATGGCGGCGCGAAATCAGTTCGCCGGTCTGCGGAGAGAGATAGAGGGTCGGGCGATTCCAGCCCTCGAACTCGACTTGCCAATAAGGCGGCTTGCGCGACTGCATCTCCTGCGGCGCCTTGGTCAGCAGCCGCACCGATACAATCTTGCCGTCACCGGTATAGATGCGCCGCGCCTGCGCGCGGACCTGGGACTCGGTCAGGGCAGGCAGCGGCGCGCCCGAGCGGGCATCGTAGAGCCGGGGGCCTTCGGGCGTCTCGGCGCGCCACACGGGCGACCCGAAAAAGCGCTGGAGCCGAAGCTCGGACACGCCGTGCGCAGCCGCGACGACCTGCGACGGCGCTGCCAGGCCGTCGAGGTCGAAGGGCTGGGACGCCGGGGAGCGCACCAGATGATCGCCATGAATGGTGTCGATATGGACGACCACCATGTAAAACCCGGTCAGTGTCCAGAGCAAAGCCTGGACGCCGACCACCAGCGCCAGCCATTTATGCGTTCGCCGAACAAGCAGCGGCCAACGGATCGCCATACCGCTACCCTCAGAACGCGGTGCGGAAGCCGACGTAGAAGCGCCGTCCGAGCAGGTCGTAGGTCATCGTGTCGGTGTTCGCATCGGTGAAGCTCTGGATATAGGGCGCCTTGCGATCGAAAAGATTGTCGACGCCGACCTGGAAGCGTGTCTTCTCGTCGATCTCGAACGCGACCTGGAGATTGTGGTAGAAGACATTCGGCGTGCTGTAGCCGATTTCGCCGGGTGCCGCATTGAAGTCGGTCGCCTTGCCGATCCACTGGGTCGACCAGGTCGCGCTGACGCCGTCTTTCTCGGCGGTCAGCACGCCATAGCCACGCCATTTCGGGTAGCCGCCGTTGCCGCCGCCGATGAAGCCGTCGAAATCGATCGGCGCGCCGCCCGGGAAGGGCAGGACGACATATTTGTTGAGATAGGTGAGGTTGACGTCGAGCGAGATGTTCACGCTGCCGATGCCCCCCGCATAGACGAGCCCTAGATCGAGGCCGTTCATCTCCTCGCGACCGGTGTTGATCGGCTGAGCGGAGAGGAAGGTCACCTCGCCCGTCAGCGGGCTGCGTGTGAAATCATCGCAGAAGGGATGCGACAGGTTCGCGCTGGCATAACAAATGGCAAGCTTCGTCGAGCCCGGAATCGCGCGGATCGCGTCCTTGATCTTGATGTCGAACCAATCGGCAGTGAGCGATAGGCCCGGGATCAGGCCCTTGGGCGTTACGACCGTGCCGACGGTCCAGGTCGTCGAGCTTTCGGGCTTCAGATCCTCATTGCCACCAACGGTGGTGAGAATGGTCGTGCCGAGCTGGACATAATTTGCGGGGACGCCCGACGCCTGACAATTGGCGATCAGCCCCGCATTGCCGCTCGTCGAGTAGCGCGAGCAGGGATCGGTGGTCGTCAAATTGCCTTCGGACACGCCGCCGAACAGTTCGGGCACGTTCGGGATGCGGAAACCCGTGCCATAGGTGCCGCGGAGGCGGAAGCTGTCGCTGATCATCCAGTCGAGGCTCGCCTTGTAATTCCAGTCGCTGCCGAACAGGTCATAGTCGGAATAGCGCACCGCCCCGTCGAGCGTCAGCGCCTCGAAGAAAGGCTTGTCGGCGAGGATCGGCACCGACAGTTCGAGATAGGCTTCCTTGGCGACGCTCGTCCCCGAAATCGGGCTTTGCTGATTGGTGTTGGCGATACCGAGCACGGTCAGCGGATCGGGATCGCGCCAGCCTTTCTCCTTGCGATAGACCACGCCCGCCGCGAACGAGACGGGCCCCGCGGGCAGCTTGAACAGGTCGCCGTTCAGGTCTGCCGTCACCGTCGCCAGCTCGTTGCCGCCGCGGTCGCGCGAGGTGAACAGGATATAGTCGAGAACCTCGGGCGTCAGGTCGCCAAAGCCGAGATAATCGGCGCACGGGATCGTCGCCCCCGCGGCGAGGCTGCACTTGCTGGTATCGAGCGTATTGGCGACGCGCTCGAGATTGGCGATGTTGGTCGAGCCGTCGACCGCTGTGTTGCGGCCGAACGCGCCGGCGACTTCCCAGCCCCAATTGTTCGACAGCTTGCCCCTTACGCCGAACGTGCCCTGCCAGGTGTCGGTTTCCTGGAAGAACTGGCGCGGACCCGGCTCGGCGAGGCGGCGCTGGATGAGGACGATATTCTGCCCCGTCGGGTTGGTCGGATTGCTCGCCGCAATCGAGAGATTGCGCAGCGTTCCCGGCGTCGCGATCTGGTTCGACTTGCGGAAGGTGTACAGGAACTCGCCGAACGCCTCGATATCGTCGGTGAGGTCATAGTCGGCGAAGAAGGCCGTGCTGACGCGTTCGACCGGGCTCACCGCATTGAGGAACGGGTTCGAATTGAAATTATGCTTCGCGGCGCTGTACGGCTCGAAGAAGTTGCCGTTGCCGCCCAGCACCTGGTTGAAATTGATCTGCTGACCGTTCGGTAGCACCGCGCGGCCGCCGATCGTCGAGGCGCTGTTGACGCAGCCAAGCGTACCCGGCGTGGTTTCGGCAAGCGAGCAGGGTGCGCGCGAGGCCATATTGACCGCCTTGGTCTTCTGATAGGTCACCGCCGCCATGAAGCCGCCGCGATCGTTGCGAATGCCCCAGAGCAGGTCGGCGGTGAAATCCGAGCCGTCGCCCTTTTCGGTAATGCCCTGGCGGACGCTCAGGCCGAGACCTTCATAGTCGGTGCGGGTCACGAGGTTGACGACGCCCGCCATCGCGTCGGCGCCGTAGATCGCCGAGGCGCCGTCCTTGAGGACATCGGTGCGTGCGAGCGCTGCGACCGGGATCATGTTGAGGTCGGGCGACGAGTTGGCGCCGGTGCCGCCCGCGACCAGACGGCGACCATTGAGCAGCACGAGCGTGCGCTTGATACCGAGGCCGCGGAGATTGACCTGCGCGGTGCCATAGCCATTGTTCGCCCAATAGGCCGAGGTCTGGTTGCCCGCGAAGCCCGCATTGGCGGGAAGACGCTGGAGCACGGTCTCGATGTTGACGACGCCGGTGTTTTCGATCTGCTCGGCGGAGACGACCGTGGCCGGGCCGACGCCCGCGAGATCCTGGCGGCGGATGCGCGATCCGGTGACGACGATGTCGTTGCCGCTGCTGGCGCTATCCGCGCCTGCCTGAGGCGCCGACTCGGTCTGCGCGAGCGCCGGTGCCGAAATGCCTGCACAAACTGCTGCGCCGGCAAGCAAAACTGTCCTGATCTTCATCGCGAAACCCCCTTTTGGTTGCGTTACCCACCGCAGAGAGCATCAAATGTATATACAGGTCAATAGAAAATTACGTTGAAGATCAATATGTTAACTCGGAATCTCGGGCGCATAGTCGGTCTCTATAATACGCACGCCAAGCGACCACCCCTCACCTTCGAGCAATTTTTTTTCGAGAATCGCAAACCGCAGGATCGACGACGCATCCTCTACGCGGGAAATACTGAAATCTCGCCAGCGCGGTCGAAGGCGAGCACGTCGAATGCGTCCTTGCTCCCGTCAGGCATTTCCATCCCTGGCGAGCCGCGCGGCATGCCCGGTACGGCGATGCCGACGATGCCGCACGGCTTGTCGCGGAGGAGCCGCGCGATCTGGGCTATCGGCACATGGCCTTCGATGGCATAGCCTGCAACGATGGCGGTGTGGCACGAGGCCAGGTCCTGCGGCACCCCGAAGCGGGCCTTGACCGCGGACATGTCGGAGCGGTTCTCGACCGTGACGGCATAGCCTGCCCCGCGCGCGATGTCCGCCCATGCCTCGCAGCAACCGCACTCGGGATCGCGGTAGACGAGAAGCGCCTTGTCATCGGGTGCGGCCGGCGCTTTTGACCGATCGGTCGTTGCGCGTCCGGCCGGTGCCTTTCTATCGCAGCCTGCCAGAACCGCGCCGCCTCCCAGGATCAGCCCGAACAGGCTTCGGCGGCTGCAACACGAACCGATGGTCATTTCCGCTCCAAAATCCGCTTCATCTGGTCGATTTCCTGTTTTTGCCCGGCGATGATGCCGCGGCACAGGGCCCGCACTTCCGGGTCAGAGAGGCTTGCCTGCTCGCACATGAGGATGGCGCCCGAGTGATGCGGGATCATCGATCGCAGGAAAGCCGTGTCGTCGATGGTGGTCTGGTTGCGGATAAAAGCGAAGCTGCCGACGAAAGCCAGCGCGGCGCCGCCGAGAAGGAGAGCGTTGCGGCGCTTGTCGGGAAACATGTCGGGCATGGCGATGACCATCAGGACGACCATCGGCGCCACCATCATCAGCGTCATGTAGAGCATGTTGAGATTGTTGTAGAAGCTCGACAGACGGTCGATCATCACGAACATCACCAGATACATGATGACGCCGCCGGCGAGCGTTTGCCACGCGAGACTGCGATAAGCCGGTTTCATCCCGTTTCTCCTGCCATTTCGCCGCCCCGCAGCTAGAACCAGACGCGCACCCCCGCGACGAAGCTGACACTGTTCGGATCGTCGCCCGCGGCCCGCGCAAAGCGAGCGGTATCGCCAACTTTGCGGGCCCACTCGACCCCGATATAGGGTGCGAATTCTTTGACGACTTCATACCGCAGACGAAGCCCGAGTTCGACGTCGGACAGGCCGGAGCCGATGCCGCTCTCGGGAATGTCCTGCGCGGCCAGATTGAATTCGGCCATCGGCTGGAGAATCAGCTTCTGGGTAAGGCGCTGGTCGTAATAGCCCTCGAAACGGCCGAGCAGATCGCCCTTGGTCGAAAGGAAGAGAGCCCCCTCGACTTCGAACCAATAGGGGGCCAATCCCTCGAAGCCGATCGTCGCATAGGTGCGATCGGGACCCGGTCCGAAGTCCTGCCGGACACCGGCCTGGGCATTGAAATAGGGGCCGATGGCGCGGCTGTAGAGCGCCTGCACTTCGCCGCCTTCGATGCCCTCGCCGAAGACGCCCTCGCCTTCGCTCTTGATGGTCAGCCGGTTGATATCTCCGCCGTACCAGGCTTCGCCATCCCAGCGGAAACCATCGCGGCCCTTGCGCGCCTGATATTCGGCGAGATTGAAGCTGATGAAGGCGATGGTCTGCGCCCCATTCTCCTTCATCATCTCGTGGCGCGAGTGGTCCATTGCGGCCTTGGGGTAGATACGATCGGCATACCAGTCGCCGGGCGGCGCGGGTGCGGCGGCATCGCCCGGCGGCAGGTCGGTGCCGCTGGCGCTGCTCGCCGCCTGCATGCCTTCCATACCGGCCATGGGCTCCGATGCTGCGCCCTTCGGGGTGCAATGCCCCATTTGGGCATGTTCGGGCGGACAATCGGGATCGGACGCCGGCTGCACAGCATGATCCATCGCGCCCATGTCGGACGCCGCCGGCTCGGGCGTACAATGCCCCATCGCCGCATGTTCGGGTGCGCAGGTGGAAGCCTCGGGCGCCATGTCCATGCGTTCCATCGCGCCATGGTCCATCGGCTCCGCCGACCCTTCAGCGGGTGCTTCGGGCGCGGGCTGCGTCGCCGGGGCAGGCGTGGGCGAGGGCGCGGGCGCGGACCCGTGCATCGAATGGTCCATCGGCTGCGCCATGGCGGGGGCTGCGAGCATCAGCGGCGCGATGCCCGACAGGAGATAGGCGATACGGATCACGCTGCGTCTCCCTTCGGGCGGACGCTCACGACACGCATCATCCCGGCGTGCATATGGTAGAGAAGGTGGCAGTGGAACGCCCAGTCGCCGAGCGCATCGGCGGTGAAATCGAAACTCGCGGTGCCGCCCGGCTGGACGAGCACGGTGTGCTTGCGCGGCGAGCGATCGCCCTTGCCCGTGACCAGTTCGAAAAAATGCCCGTGCAGGTGAATCGGGTGACTCATCATCGAATCGTTGATCAGGTTGATCCGCACCCGCTCGCCTTCGATGAACGGGATCGGCTCGTGATGGTCGGACATTTTCACGCCGTCGAACGACCACATGAAGCGTTCCATATTGCCGGTCAGATGGATGTCGAGCGAGCGCGAGGCGGCGCGCACATCGGGATTGCGCTCAAGCGCGACGAGGTCGTGATAGGTCAGCACCTTGTGCGCGACATTGTCGAGGCCCTGCCCCGGTTCGCCCATACGGTCGGTCGGCATCGGCGAGATCGTCTGGACGCTGGGATCGCGCTTGACCTGCGGCGCGACGCTGAAGTCGCGCATGCTGTGCTGCATGCCGCCCGATCCATGATCCATGCCCGCCATTGCACCGCCTTCGCCTGCGGGGGTGCAATGACCCATCTTGGCATGTTCGGGGGCGCAGGCGGGATCGCCCGCGGGCATCGGCATCGCGCCCATGTCGCCGCCGCCCGAATGGGCCATCCCTGCCATCGCGCCGCCCGAATGGGCCATCCCTGCCATCGCGCCGCCCGACATGTCGCCCATGCCCATGTCCTTCATCGTCGCGAGCGGTCGCTCGCGCAGCGGCGGGACCTCGGCGGCCATGCCGGCGCGCGGCGCCAGCGTGGCGCGGCCCATGCCCGATCGATCGTTCGCCTCGGCGACAAATGTATAGGCGCGGTCCTCGACCGGCGTCACGATGACATCATAGGTTTCGGCGACGGCGATCTGGAATTCGTCGATCTCGGTCGGCACGACGTTGAGGCCATCGGCCTGCACGACGGTCATCCTGAGTCCCGGGATGCGGACATTGAAGATCGTCATCGCCGATGCGTTGACGATCCGCAGGCGCACCCGCTCGCCGGGATTGAAGAGCGCGGTCCAATTGTCGCGCGGGCCATGGCCATTGACGAGGAAGCTGTAGGTCGATCCGTTGACGTCGGCAACATCGGTCGGATCCATGCGCATCTTGCCCCAGTCGATGCGTTCCGCGAGCGGCTGGTCCTTGCCGGCGAGCAGGCCCGAGAGCGTCTGGCGCTGCATGTTGAAATGGCCGGGATTGACCTTCAGCTTGCGGAAGATCGCCTCAGGCGACAATTGGCTGTGATCGGAGAGGACGACGACATGCTCGCGGTCATAGCCGATCGGATCGGCGCCCGCGGGATCGATCACGATCGGTCCATAATGGCCGAGCTGTTCCTGCAGGCCCGAATGGCTGTGATACCAATAGGTCCCCGACTGGACGACCGGAAACTCGTAAACGAACTGCGAGCGCGGCTTAATGCCGGGGAAGCTGACGCCGGGAACGCCGTCCATCTGGAAGGGCAGGATCAGTCCATGCCAGTGAATCGAGCTGTCCTCGTCAAGATCGTTGACGACGGTCAGGCGCGCGGTCTGACCCTCCTTGAGGCGGACGAGCGGCGCAGGCACCGTTCCGTTGATCCCGATCGCGCGGCTGACCTTGCCGTCGATCCGCATCGTCTGGCGCGCGATGCGAAGGGTGATGTCATTGCCCGATACCGTAGGGAGCGGGGCGACGATGCCGGGCGACACCGATTGCGCCCAGGCCGGAAACCAGGGTGCGAGCGCGGCCGCGGTCCCTCCGCCCAATGCACCAGCCACGAAACGACGCCTGTCTATCTGCATAAAATTCCCGGTTCTTGCCTTGTCTCAATAGTTATACGCGGCACGCTCGCTCGCCCCTCAACCATTGGAGCGAAAAACCCGGCACGCCGTGCGTCATTCAGTCGGCGCCGCGCGCCGATGTTTCGCCAAGCAGCGTTTTCAACTTCATGCGCGCGCGGTAGAGCCGGGTCTCGACCGTCTTTTCGCTGATCTGCAGCAATTCGGCGGTTTCCGCCTGGCTGAGATCCTCGACCCCGCGAAGAACGATTACCTCGCGCAGATTCGGCGCGAGGCGCAACATCGCGGCGCGAACGCGCGCGAGCTCGGTGCGATCGGCGGCTTCGGCATCGGGAGCGGGCCCTTCGCTGGCGACGTCGTGGGCGCTTTCGAGCGGGAGGGCGCGCGCAAAGAAGGACCGGACGGCGCGCCGCCGGGCCCAGTCGCGGCACTTGTTGAGCGCGATACGGGCTATCCAGGTCTGAAAGGGCCGGTCGGCGTCATAACGACCAAGCGCCGCAAAGCCCGCGACAAAGGCTTCCTGGGTCAGATCCATCGCCTCGTCGGGATCGCCGATATTGCTCCGGATCAGGCGGAAGATCGGCTCCTTGTAGCGCCGGAGAAATTCCCGATAGGCGTGCTGTTGTCCTGCTCGCGCAAGCGCGACGAGCTCGCGGTCGCTACAAAACGAGAGGTCGAGGCTCACCGCGCATCGGCGGTCAGCGCCTTGACCACGGTCTTGTCGAACATCGCCGCCTGGTCGCGATCGAGGACGACGCGCATCGCGAACAGATGCTGCAGCGTTTCCTTCTGCAGTTCGCCCATCACGCGGTGAGTCTCGTCGATGGCCTCGGTGACGCGGGGACCATAGCCATGCTCGGCCTCGATCGCCTGCGCGAGCCGGATATTGGCGGCGCGCATGTCGAGTTCGAGCGCGTCGCGCCGCAGCGCGAATTTCGCCTCGATCCGGTCGAGCTTCACTTTTTGCGCGGGCGAGAGCTTGAGCTGGCTGTGGAGCAGCGAATGCAATTCGGTTTCGCTTGCGCGCGGGGTCTCGACAATGAGCCGTCCAGCGAGCACGCCGGCAAGGGCGGCGATGAAGGCCACCAGCCCGAAGAGCAACAAACGGCGCGAGGTCATCAACGCGAATCCAGGAGCGTCGAGGGGGCCAGCGGACTCGCCGGGATCAGCGGCGTGATCGGGCTCGCGGCGACGGCGGGCGGGATGACGGCGCTACCGGCGACAAATCCGCCTCCCAGCGAAACAAAGGCTGCGAGCGCCATCATGCGCCGCGTTGCCGATGCTTCGCGCTGCCGCCCGGCAAGCGCGGACAGGACGCGATCGTCGAGCGTGTCGAGCCCTGCCGGCAACGGCGCTTCATTCAAAATCCGGAGTTCGTCCATCGGCCTTTCTCGCCATCCTTACCCAAGAACATACGCGCACGATCGCAACATCCCTCAGAAATATTCCAACAAAGTGGTGCCAAATTTCTGAGGGCCGCGGCGTTGATCTGCGTATTAGCAGGACAGACCCGCAATTGGAGGTTTTTATGTTCAAGTCGTTTCTCCCCTCTGTCACGGCCGCCGCCGCGCTGCTTCTCATGCCGAATGCCGCGAGCGCCCACACCAAGCTCGTCGGTTCCACCCCGGCTGCCAATTCGACCGTCTCGAAGGTGACGTCGGTCAATCTGCAGTTCAACGAAAAGGTCGTCGCATCCACGGTGAAGACCGAACTGGTGATGACCGGCATGCCCGGCATGGCCAATCACGCGCCGATGAAGATCCCGACCACCTCGATGATGGGCAAGGACGGCAAATCGACGATGCTGATGGTCAAACGCGCGCTCGTCCCGGGAAGCTACAAGGTCAAATGGTCGGCCGCCGGCGCGGATACGCACCGCATGGGCGGTGAATTCAGCTTCACGGTGAAATAAGCCGGTGAGCGACGCCTTGATGATGGGTGTCAGGTTCGCGCTGTTCGCGAACCTGATGCTTATCGTGGGGCTGGCGGCTTTCCCGCTTTATGCGTCGCGATCCGGCGAAGGACAGGAGCGGGATTTTACAGCACCGCTCCGCTGGCTCTGTACCTTGGGATTGCTTGTCTCGGTTGCCGGGATGGCGATCCTGACTGCCAGCATGCAGGGCGTCGGTCTCTTCGCGATCGACGCGGACATGGTCTTTTCGATTGTGAGAGACAGCGACGCGGGAACGGCATGGCTTGTGCGCATCGCCGCGCTGGCCGGCGCGCTGGCAGCGACCTGGTGGCTCCAGCGAAAACCGGGTGCGGCCGGATGGTTGATCGCAGGCACGGGCTCGATTGCCCTCGCCACTTTGGTCTGGTCGGGCCATGCCGGGGCAACCGAGGGCCTCGCCGGCACGATCCACCGCGCGAGCGACGCGCTGCACATGATCGCTGCCGCTGTCTGGCTCGGCGCTATCGCCGCCTTCCTTTTGCTGCTCAGGCCCGGTGGGCAGCCCGACCAGCGCGACGTTGACGCCACGGCGCAGAGCCTCGATCGGTTTGCCCGCGTCGGGACGATTTGCGTGATCGTGATCGCCGCGACGGGTCTGGTGAACGGGCAGATGATCGTCGGGGTCCAGAATATAGGATCGTCCCTGGCTTCGCCTTATGGCCAGATGCTTCTCGCAAAGCTTGTCCTTTTCGCCCTAATGCTCGGTCTCGCGGCAGCGAACCGCTGGCGCCTTACTCCGGCCCTACGTTCGGCCGTCGACAATCCGGACAAGATCGACGAGACCGGACCAGCCAGCGCCTTGGCGGCGATGCGCCGCAGCCTCGCGATCGAAGCTTTGGCCGGGCTTGCCATCCTCGCTCTCGTTGCGTGGTTCGGGATGCTCGAACCCTATGTCGCCCGTTGATCCGGCGCATCCTTTGGGGGCGCAAGCCCTTCGGCTGATCGCCGTCGGACATGAATCTGAGGGCTCGAGCCGTTTCTTGCGTATCCACAGGAGTGGCCTCATTCTGCGGCCGCGAAAAAGGGCGGCGCGCCTGTCCCGGCGGCGCCGGGACAACGACGGGAGCGGCGGCAGTGGACGACCATCAGGATGCAGCTAATGCCAGCGGGGCCGCTACCGATCCGGTCTGCGGCATGGCCGTTGACCCGGCAACGACGGCGCATGCCACCACGCACGGCGGTGTTCACCACTATTTCTGCAGCGCCGGCTGCCTTGCGAAGTTCGAGGCCGACCCGGATCGCTACGCGCAGAAGGCGGAGCCGGTAGCAGCCCAAGCCTCCGAGGGCGCGATCTGGACCTGCCCGATGCATCCCGAAATTCAGCGACCTGGTCCGGGAAGCTGCCCGATCTGCGGCATGGCGCTCGAACCCGTCATGCCAGCCGCGTCGGATGGTCCCAGCGAAGACTATCGCGACATGCGGCGGCGCTTCTGGATCGGACTCTTGCTCGCACTGCCCGTCCTCGCGCTCGAAATGGGCGGCCACATGACCGGCCTTCATCAATTTGTCGGTCGCCAGACGAACAATTGGGTTCAGATGCTGCTCGCGACCCCGGTGGTCTTGTGGGCGGGCTGGCCCTTCTTCGAGCGCGCCTGGCTCTCGATCCGCAACAAGAGCCTCAACATGTTCACCCTCATCGCAATGGGAACGGGGGTGGCCTGGAGCTACAGCATGATCGCGGCGCTCGTGCCGCAGATTTTCCCTGCCGCCTTTCGTGCGGCCGATGGCTCGGTCGCCGTCTATTTCGAGGCGGCAGCGGTCATCACCGTGCTCGTCCTGCTCGGCCAGGTGCTCGAGCTGCGAGCACGGGAGACAACGAGCGGCGCGATCCGCGCGCTCCTCGACCTCACGCCGAAGCTGGCCCGCCGTGTCCGCGGCGACGGCAGCGACGAAGAAGTCGCACTCGAGCTAGTTGCAGTTGGAGACGTGCTGCGTATCCGTCCGGGGGAAAAGGTTCCCGTCGACGGAATTGTCCTCGAGGGCCGCGGTACGGTGGACGAGTCGCTCGTCACGGGCGAGTCGATGCCCGTCACCAAGACCGTCGGCGACGCGCTCATCGGCGGGACGATCAACCAGACCGGCGGTCTGCTGATGCGAAGCGAGAAGGTTGGCCGCGACACGATGCTGGCCCGCATCGTGCAGATGGTTGCGGACGCGCAGCGCAGCCGGGCGCCAATCCAGCGCCTTGCCGACACCGTTTCGGGGTGGTTCGTGCCTGGTGTGATCGCGGTTGCCATCGCTGCGTTCGTCATATGGTCGCTGGTTGGTCCGACGCCGGCGATGGCCTACGGTCTGATCGCGGCGGTCTCGGTGCTGATTATTGCCTGTCCCTGCGCGCTCGGCCTCGCAACGCCGATGTCGATCATGGTGGGCGTGGGACGCGGCGCCGAAGCCGGCGTCCTGATCAAGAATGCCGAAGCGCTCGAGCGGATGGAAAAGGTTGATACGCTCGTCGTCGACAAGACAGGGACCCTTACCGAAGGCAAGCCCTCTGTCGTCGCCATCGAAATCACCGACGGGTTTGACGAAAGCGAACTGCTTCGTATCGCAGCGAGCCTTGAGCGTAGTAGCGAGCATCCACTGGCGGCCGCGATCGTCAAGGCTGCCGAAGATCGCGGGTTGGTGCTTGTCGAGCCTTCGGGGGTTGATCAGCCGGTGGGCAAGGGCATCGTCGGCGCCGTCGAAGAGAGGGCGGTCGTGCTTGGCAACGCCGCCTTTCTCCAGGAATATGACGTTGACCTCGCCGCGGTGGCTGAAGCCGCCGATCGTCTCCGTGCAGACGGCGCGACCGCGATCTATGTCGCCGTCAACGGCAAGGCAGCTGGTGTCATCGCCATCGCCGACCCGGTTAAGGCGACGACGAGCGAGGCGCTGTCGGCGCTCCGCGAGGCGGGAATCAGGGTCATCATGCTGACCGGCGACAATCGCGTCACGGCCGAAGCGATCGCGCGGCGCCTCGGCATTGCCGATGTCGAGGCGGATGTCCTGCCCGACCAGAAGAGCGCCGTCGTCCAGCGGCTCCGCGACGAGGGGCGGATCGTCGCGATGGCGGGGGACGGGGTCAATGACGCACCCGCTCTCGCTGCCGCCGATGTCGGCATCGCGATGGGATCGGGAACCGACGTCGCCATCGAAAGCGCCGGCGTGACGCTGCTGCGCGGGGACCTCCTCGGCATCGTTCGGGCGCGGCATCTCAGCCATGCGACGATGGCGAACATCCGGCAGAATCTCTTCTTCGCCTTCGCCTATAATGTCGCGGGCATACCCATTGCGGCGGGCGCGCTTTATCCGCTGTTCGGGCTGCTGCTCTCGCCGATCATCGCGGCGGCCGCGATGGCGCTCTCCTCGGTCAGCGTGATCGCCAATTCTCTCCGGCTGCGGTTCGTGAAAATCTGACCAAGGGACGTCGCCGGCAAAGATTTGGGTCTGAATGGCGATGGGATGTGGCTGAAGCGCGGGTCGGATGTAACGAGGGCAGAACGGCCTGCGAATAGACGGGAAGCCTCTCGCCCAGAATCGAATTGACGCCCGATTGGACAAGGATCATGCATAACCTGTGAAACGCTGGCTTTCCTTGCTGCTCCTCTTGGGAGCCGTGCTGGGCCTTTTGGCCCAGGAAGCTGCGTTTGCGGCGGCGCCGGCGATACCTGTGGCGTCCGACACACATGTTGCCGCGCCCGCAATGAGCGACGAGTGTGCGGAAATGATGGGGATCGACAAGTCGCAGGACAGCGCGCCCTGCAAGGGCCTGACGCTCGACTGCATCGCCAAGATGGGCTGCGCGCTCCCGCTCGCGGTGTCCACGCCCGCCGTCTTGGCAGCGGCGGCGGACCATTGCGCAGCACCCGCCGACCGCCTCCCCGTCGCGCGGCTGGTTGGCCGCAAGCTCGGTCCGGAGCCCGACCCGCCGCTATTCCTCGGCTGAAACGCGCGATGCGCGGCGACCTTCGTCGCTGCGTGTCCTTCGGCATTTCACCTGAGGAAATTCAACATGAAGATGATTTTTGCGACGGCCGCAGCGCTTGCGGCCCTCACCACGACCCCGTCCTTCGCCCAAGAGGCGGCCGGCGGCCATTATGAATGGTAGTCTCGTTATATCCCCGGCCCGAACAAGTCGGGCATCGCGCCGCGCGAACGCGTCTGGGTCAAGGACAAGACCGCGCAGATGGCCAGTTGCGACTGCGACATGATGAAGACCGACGCGTCCGACTGCATGAAAGCCATGCACGGACAGCCCGTCAAAGGCTGACGGTCCCCGTCCCCCGGCGCGCGCGCCGGGGGACATTAGCTCATCATCTCTCAAGGGGGACATATGCGCATATTCCTAGCGGCAGCGATGCTGATCCCGATATCGTCCGCGCTTCATGCCGAACCGATGACGCTCGACGCTGCTCTCAGGCTGGCGGAGACGCAGGCCCCCGAGCTGCGCGGACGCGAAGCCGGGATCGATGCGGCCGAGTCTTCGGCGATCGCCGCCGACCGGCTGCCCGACCCGAAACTCAACGTCACCTTGCAGGATTTCCCGGTGACCGGGCCCGATGCAGGCCGGCTCAATCGCGACGATTTTACGATGCAGGTGATCGGCATCAGCCAGGATTTCCCCAATCCCGCGAAACGAAGGGCGCGCGCCACGCGCGCGCAAGCCGACATCGGGATCGCGCGCGCCGACGAAGCGGTCACCGCGCAAGACGTCCGGCTGGCAACGGCGCTCGCCTGGGTCGATCTCTTCTATGCGAAGAAAAGGCTGAAGGAACTCGATCTGCTCGACGCCGACCTTGATGGGCTGCAGGCGACGGTCACGGCGCGGCTGGCCAGCGGCGCGGCCCGCCCGGCGCAGGCGCTCGAGCCTGAACAGCTTCGCGCCCAAGTCCAGGACCGCCGTAGCGCCCTGACTTCCGAGATCGCGCGTGCCCGCGCCCAGCTCGCGCGCTTTACCGGCGATCCCGCGGCTGACACGGCGGGCGACCCGCCGTCCCCGATGATCGACGAAGTGGCGCTGCGCGCCGGCATCGACGCGCTGCCGCGGCTGCGCGCGCTCGATGCGCGCGCGCTTGCGGCCGATGCCGACACCGGCCTCGCGCGTGCCGACAAGCGCCCCGACTGGACCGTCAATGCCGCCTATGGCCGGCGCGAGCCCAATTATGGCGACCTCGTCACGCTAGGGGTCACGATCGACCTGCCCTTCTTCGCGAAGAAAAGGCAGGACCCGAAGATCGCCGCGCGCGCCAGCGAAGCGACGCGCGCGCGGCTCGACCGCGAAGCGGCGAAGCGCGATATCGCCGCCGCGCTCGACGCCGATCTCGCCGACCATCTTATGCACCATGAGCAGCTCGGCAATGCGCGGTCGCGGCTGGTGCCGCTCGCGAAGAAGCGCGCCGAACTCGACCTTGCGAGTTACGCCGCCGGCAAACTCGATCTCGGCGCCGCGCTGCTGTCAACGCTCGCGCTGGCCGAAGCCGAGGTCGATGCGCTGGCGCGCGAGGCCGAGGTCGCGCGCGACGCGATCCGGATCAATTATATCTATGGGGAGACTGCGCGATGACCGATGCAACGACAGCGGTGCGGTGGCGCGCCGGGATTTTGGCTGCCGTGCTGATCGCAGGCGGCGGCGGCTATTGGCTCGGACAGCGCGGCCAGAGCGACGCTCCGTCCGGCGCCACGAGCGATGGGCGCAAGATCCTCTATTATTACGACCCGATGTTCCCGAACCAGAAGTTCGACAAGCCCGGCAAGTCGCCCTTCATGGATATGCAGCTCGAGCCCAAATATGCCGATGAGGGCGGCGCGAACGGCGCCCCCGGCATATCGGTCGATCCCGCCGCGCGGCAAAGCCTCGGCATGCGCGTCGTCGCCGCCGAATTGGGCAGCCTCGCGGCGACCTTCGACGTCAACGGAACGGTGGACTTCAACCAGCGCGACGTCGCGATCGTGCAAGCGCGCTCGGGCGGCTTCCTCGAGCGCGTCTACCGCCTCGCACCCGGCGACGTCATCGGCGCCGGCACGCCGATCGCCGACCTGCAACTGCCCGAATGGGGCAGCGCGCAAGCCGAATATCTGAGCGTCAAGAAACTCGGCCGCCCCGAACTCACCGCCGCGGCTAAGCAGCGGCTGCGGCTGATAGGCATGCCCGAAGGCGTGATTGCCGAGGTCGACCGGAGCGGACGGACCGGCGGCCGGATGACCGTCCGCGCCCCGATCGGCGGGGTGATCCAGGCGCTCAATGCCCGCGCCGGGGTGACGCTCGCTGCCGGACAGACGCTCGCCGAAATCTCGGGCCTCGGCACAGTCTGGCTCAACGCCGCGCTTCCCGAAGCGCAGGCCGGCTCGGTGCAGGTCGGCCAGCGTGCGAGCGCCAAGCTCACCGCCTTTCCCGGCGAGGCCTTCGCCGGCCGGGTCGTCGCGATCCTGCCGACCGCCGCGGCGGACAGCCGGACGCTGACGGTGCGCATCGAGCTTGCCAACCGCGGCGGTCGCCTGCGTCCCGGCATGTTCGCGGTCGTGGCGCTCGGGGGCGATGCCAAGCCGGCGCTGCTGGTGCCGAGCGAAGCGGTGATCCGCACCGGCACGCGCAGCATCGTGATGCTCGATAGGGGCGATGGCCGCTATCATCCCGCCGAGGTGGTCGCTGGCCGCGAGGGCGGCGGCAAGACCGAGATATTGCGCGGCCTCGCCCCCGGCGAGAAGGTCGTCGCCTCCGGCCAGTTCCTGCTCGACTCCGAAGCGAGCCTGACCGGCCTTGCGGTCCGGCCGCTGGACCCGGCGCAATGATCGCGCGCATCATCCGCGCCTCGGTCGCGGCGCGCGGCCTCGTCGCCGCCGCCGCGCTGATCCTGACGCTGCTCGGCATTGCCGCGGTGCGCACGACGCCGGTCGACGCCTTGCCCGATCTCTCCGACGTCCAGGTCATCATCCGCACCACTTATGCCGGCCAGGCGCCGCGGATCGTCGAGGACCAGGTCACCTATCCGATCACGACGACGATGCTCTCGGTGCCCGGCGCGCGCGTCGTGCGCGGCTACAGCTTCGTCGGCGACAGCTTCGTCTATGTGCTGTTCGACGATGGCACCGATCCCTATTGGGCGCGCAGCCGCGTGCTCGAATATCTGAGCCAGGTGCAAAGCCGGCTTCCCGAAGGGGCGCGCGCGAGTCTCGGACCCGATGCGACCGGGGTCGGCTGGATCTATGAATATGCGCTCGTCGACAAGAGCGGCCGCCACGACCTCGCCGAACTGCGCAGCCTCCAGGACTGGTTCCTGCGTTTCGAGCTTAAGTCGGTCCCCGGGGTCGCCGAGGTCGCGAGCATCGGCGGCATGGTGCGCCAATATCAGATCATCGTCGATCCGCAGAAACTTGCCGCTTATGGCGTGACCGCGACCGACGTCTCCGACGCGCTGAAACGCGCCAATCAGGAAAGCGGCGGCGGCACGCTCGAGCTGGCCGAGGCCGAATATATCGTTCGCGCGAGCGGCTATCTGAAGTCGCTGGACGATTTTCGCAGCGTCCCGATTCGTACCGCGGGCGGCGGAATCCCGGTGACCGTGGGCGACGTCGCCACGGTCCAGATAGGCCCCGACACCAGGCGCGGCATCGCCGAACTCAATGGCGAGGGCGAGGTCGCCGGCGGCGTGATCGTGATGCGCGAGGGCAAGAATGCCCGCGAGGTGATCGACGGCGTGCGCGCCAAGCTCGCCGAGCTCAAGCGCAGCCTGCCGCCGGGGGTCGAAATCGCCACCACCTATGACCGTTCGGGCCTTATCGACCGCGCGGTCGATAATCTTTCCTCGAAGCTCGTCGAGGAATTCATCATTGTCGCGATCATCTGCGCGCTCTTCCTCTGGCACGCACGCTCTGCGCTGGTGGCGATCCTGACGCTGCCGCTCGGCATCCTGATCGCCTTCATCGTCATGCGGCTGCAGGGCCTCAACGCCAATATATTGTCGCTGGGCGGCATCGCGATCGCGGTCGGCGCGATGGTCGATGCGGCGGTGGTGATGATCGAAAATGCCCACAAGCATCTCGAGCATTGGGAGCAGGATCATCCGGGCGAAGAATTGAGGGGCGCCGAGCGCTGGCGGGTGATTACCGACGCCGCCGCCGAAGTCGGTCCGGCGCTGTTCCTCAGCCTGCTGATCATCACCTTCTCCTTCCTCCCGATCTTCACGCTCGAAGGCCAGGAGGGACGGCTCTTCGCGCCGCTCGCTTTCACCAAAACCTATGCCATGGGCGCGGCCGCGATCCTGTCGATCACGCTCATCCCGGTGCTGATGGGCTGGCTGATTCGCGGCCGCATCCCTGCCGAACAGTCCAATCCGGTCAATCGCTGGCTGACCCACGCCTATCGGCCGGCGCTCGACTGGGTGCTCGAGCGGCCGAAAAAAGCGCTTATGATCGCTGGCCTCGTCTTCGCCACCAGCCTGTGGCCGATGATCCAGCTCGGCGGCGAGTTCATGCCGCAGCTGCACGAAGGCGATTTGCTCTATATGCCCTCGGCGCTTCCGGGCATTTCGGCGGCGCGGGCATCGAGCCTGCTCCAGCAAACCGACCGGCTGATCAAGACGGTGCCCGAGGTCGAGAGCGTGTTCGGCAAGGCCGGGCGCGCCGACAGCGCGACCGATCCCGCGCCGCTCGAAATGTTCGAGACGACGATCCGCTTCAAGCCAAAGGACCAATGGCGTCCCGGCATGACCGAGGAGAAATTGATTGCGGAACTCGATGCGCGGGTTCGCGTTCCAGGGCTCGCCAATTTCTGGATTCCGCCGATCCGCAACCGGATCGACATGCTCGCGACGGGGATCAAGAGCCCGGTCGGGATCAAGGTCGCGGGATCGGACCTCGCCGAGATCGACCGCACCGCCAAACGGATCGAGACGGTCGTCAAAGGCGTCCCCGGCGTCGCCTCGGCGCTTGCCGAGCGGCTGACCGGCGGCCGCTATATCGATGTCGATATCGATCGCGCGGCCGCGGCGCGCTACGGTCTCAATGTCGCCGACGTGCAGGCGATCATCGCGGGCGCGATCGGCGGCGAGACGATCGGCCAGACGGTCGAGGGGCTCGCGCGCTATCCGATCAGCGTGCGCTATCCGCGCGAGCTGCGCGACAGTCTCGGCGAGCTTTCGAGCCTGCCGGTCCTTACCCCCTCGCGTCAGCAGATCACGCTCGGCACCGTGGCGAGTGTGAAGGTCAGCGACGGCCCGCCGATGCTGCGCAGCGAGAATGGGCGCCCGGTGACCTTCATCTATGTCGACAGCCGCGACGGCGATCTGCAGGGGCTGGTGAAGGATATGCAACAGGCGATCGCGCGCGAGGTCGAGCTGCCGCCGGGGATCAGCATTTCCTATACCGGGCAGTTCGAATTTCTCGTTCGTGCCGCCGAACGGATGAAGATCGTCGTGCCGATCACGCTCGCGATCATCCTGGTCCTGCTCTACTTCACCTTCCGCCGCTGGGACGAGGCTTTGCTCATTATGGCGACCATGCCTTTCGCGCTCACCGGCGGTCTCTGGCTGCTCTATCTGCTCGGCTATAATCAGTCGGTCGCGAGCGCGGTCGGGTTCATTGCGCTCGCCGGCGTCGCCGCCGAGTTCGGGGTGGTCATGCTCATCTATCTCAAGCAGGCGCTCGCCCAGCGCGGCGACGATGACGTGATTGCCGCGGTCCGCGACGGCGCGCTGCTGCGCGTCCGGCCCAAGGCGATGACGGTCGCGGTTATCCTCGCCGGCCTGTTTCCGATCCTCGTCGGGACCGGCACGGGCTCCGAGGTGATGAGCCGGATTGCCGCGCCGATGGTCGGCGGCATGCTGACCGCGCCCCTGCTCTCGATGTTCATCATTCCCGCCGCCTATCTGCTGATGCGCAGGCCGCGGCCAACAGCGATCAACCCGAAGGAGAAATGACATGAAGAAATCGATCACCATCGCGCTGGGGCTTGCCCTCAGCGCCGGACTTGCCGGTTGCGGCAAGCCCAGCGAAGCGCCGAAAGCCGAAGAAGCGACCGCGGCTCCGGCCGAGGGCGCCAAGGACATGGCGATGCCGGTAGAAGCCAAGCATGGCAAAGGCGAAGGGACCGTGACCGCAATCGACACCGCGAAGGGCCAGGTCACCCTCGATCATGGTGCGATCGCCGAACTCGAATGGCCGCCGATGGCGATGGGCTTTGCCGCGAAGCCCGAACTGCTCAAGGATATCAAGGTCGGCGACAAGGTGTCGTTCGAACTCGACTGGGACGGCAAGGCCGGGACGATCACGCAGATCAGCAAGGCGCCATAAGCGAGCGAAAACTGAAACGCCTTGGGCGGGCGAGATGGCTTCGGTTCATTGCCGAAGGCCGTGCGTCCGCCCAATCAGGGGGATTTTCCGGCCCGCGCCCCCGAATTTAGACCGGCTGCGGCGAAGACCGGACAAGGCCATATGGCGCTTGACCTTGTAGCCACTTCAACCTTTATGGCGCCACCGGCGGGCCGCCCAAAGCGCGGCCGAATAATCTAAGTTGCCGGAGACGCTAACGTGAAATCCTCGAAAATCCTTCTCGTTGCCGCGACAGCGATGACCCAGAGCCTTCTGCTCTGGACGCCCGCCGCCCATGCGCAGGAGCATCGTGACGAGGCGGACGAAGAGGAAGAAGAGATCCTCGTGCAAGCGACGCGCTCGGGCCGGCGCGTGCAAGACGAAGCGATCCGCGTGGAGGTGATCGGCCGCGAGGAGATCGAGGAAAAGCTGCTGATGACACCGGGCAATGTCTCGATGCTCGTCGCCGAAACGCCGGGCGTGCGCGTGCAGGTCACCTCGCCGTCACTCGGATCGTCGAACATCCGCATGCAGGGTATGTCGGGGCGCTACACGCAGCTCCTCGCCGACGGCTTGCCGCTCTACGGCGGCCAGCCGTCATCGATCGGTCTGCTCCAGATTCCGCCGACCGATCTCGGGCAGGTCGAGGTCATCAAGGGGTCGGCATCGGCGCTGTACGGCCCCTCCGCCCTCGGTGGCGTGATCAACCTTGTCTCGCGCCGCCCGCGTGCCGAGGCCGAGGCCGAACTGCTCGCCAATGCCACGACCCGCGACGGGCAGGACGTCACCGGCTATACGGCGGGACCGTTGGCTGCGAACTGGAGCTATTCGCTCACCGGCGGCTATCATCGCCAGACTCGCAAGGATCTCGACGATGACGGCTGGATCGACATGCCGGGCTTCGACCGCTGGACGGTCCGCCCGCGCCTCTTTTGGGAAGGTGACGATGGCGCGACCGCACTGATCACCGTCGGCGCGACGCAGGAAGACCGGACCGGCGGCACGCTCGCGGGCCGCACCGCCCCCGACGGCCAGCCCTTCCCGCTGACGCAGGACAGCCGCCGCCTCGACGCCGGGCTCGTCGCCGAATTCCCGGTCGAAAATCTTGGCAAGATCGGTGTGCGGGCTTCGGCGATGACGCAGCGCCACCGGCAGCTGTTCGGCACCAGCGCCGAAACCGACAATCAACATACATTCTTCGCCGAGACCTCGCTCGCCGGGGAAAGCGGGCCGACGAACTGGCTCGCGGGTGCGGCATTCCAGGCCGACCTCTACCGCTCGCGCGCCTTTCCTACCTTCGACTACAGCTACACCGTCCCTGGCCTGTTCGGACAGATCGAGCAGGAACTGACCGACGAGCTGCTGCTCGCGGGCAGCGCGCGCGTCGATTTCCACAGCGACTATGGCACGCGGTTCAGCCCGCGCCTCTCGGCGCTCTATCGCCCCGGCCCGTGGACGATCCGCGCCTCGCTCGGCCAGGGCTTCTACGCGCCGACGCCTTTCGTCGACGAGATCGAGGCGGCGGGCCTGTCGCGCCTCGAACCGCTTGGCCCGCTCAAGGCCGAAACCGCGAAGACCGCCTCGCTCGACTTCGGCTATGCCAAGGGGCCGATCGAAGCGAGCTTCACCCTTTTCGCCTCCGACATCGACAATGCCGTCCAGCTCGTCGATGTCGATGCCGACAGCGTGCGCCTCGTCAATGCCGCCGGCACGACGCGCACGCGCGGCGGCGAGTTGATGCTGCGCTATCGCTGGCAAGGCTTCTCGGTCACCGGCAGTTATGTCTTCGTCGACGCCAGCGAACCCGACCCGTCGGGCACCGGCCGCCGCACCACGCCGCGTACCCCGCGTCACAGCGCCGGCCTCGTCGGGATGTGGGAGGAGCATGGCAAGGGGCGCATCGGGATCGAAGCCTATTACACCGGCCGCCAGCAACTCGACGACAATCCCTATCGCGCGCGCAGCCGCCCCTATTTCGAACTCGGCGCGCTCGGCGAAATCACGCTCGGCAAGGTCAGCCTGTTCGTAAATGCCGAGAATATCCTCAACATCCGCCAGACCAAATATGATCCGCTGCTGCTTCCGCAGCGCGCACCGGACGGAAGCTGGACCGTCGATGCCTGGGGACCGACCGATGGGTTCGTCGTCAATGGCGGCGTCCGGTTCAAATTCGGCGGGCATTGAGCATCCGGTCAAGCGCCGCTAAACCAACCTTGCAGAAACTATAAGGTTGAGGTCATGCGCATCGGCGAGCTTGCCCGGATCACGAAAACGAAAACGGAGACGATCCGCTTCTACGAGAAGGAGGGTCTCCTGCCGCGGGCAGCGCGAACGTCCGCCAATTATCGCAGCTACGGCAATGAACATGGACAACGGCTGTCCTTCATTCGGCGCGCACGCGATCTGGGGTTTCGCCTCGACGATGTCCGCGAACTTCTGGCCCTCGCCGACGATCGGTCCCGCTCTTGCGGCGCGGTTGATGAAATCACCACGCGCCATCTTGAGGAGATTGACGCCAAGATAGCCGATCTGGCCAAGATGCGCGCCGAGTTGAGCCGCATATTGACGACATGCGAGCAAGGCACGATCGACGATTGCCGGATCATTGAAACGCTCGGGCCGTGTCATTCAGCGTGAGACCGGTGATAGGAGCCGGCTAACGCATCAGGTTATCCGATTGGTCCTTGACCTTCGTCGGCGCCTAGCTCTCCGGCGTCGATCACAACAGGCGCTGCCACCAACCGACATCGTGCCAAGCATCAAATTTTCGTCCGACCTCGCGATAGATTCCAACTGGCTCGAAACCCATCGCTTCGTGCAGACGGACGCTCGCCTCGTTCGGCAGCGCAATGCCGGCAAAGGCGGCGTGATAGCCCAAGCCCGCTGCGGCAGGCAGCAAGCGAGAATATAAACACCGCGCGACGCCGCTCCGTTGGGCGCCCTGCGCCACATAGACCGCGACGTCGACTGATGTCCGGTATGCCGCGCGCGTCCTGTGTTCGGAGGCATAGGCATAACCGACAACCCGCCCATCCACTTCGGCTACCAGATAGGGATAGCGCGGCAGAATGGCAGCCATGCGCCTTTCGATTTCGGCAATGTCGGGCGCCACCTCCTCGAACGAGATGGTGGTGGCAGTCACATAGGGCGCGTAAATCGCCTGAACGGCTGGTGCGTCCCCCATGACGATTTGCCGCACATGCATATTTGCCCACCTCGGAATCAGCGAACGGACAGACTGGCCTGCCACATCCCGGCAATCAAGGCTGCAAGTCCGCGTTCACCTTCCGGGCGCGAGAGAATCGCTCCGCTCCGCCATATCCGTGCGCGGTCATGCCGACCAGTTCGTCAAACCTCAAACGAACGCGTCCAAATCCTCGGCCCGTTTGTTACAGGCACAAAGAAGCCGGGCGGCGCCTTCGCGCCACCCGGCCAGTGTCCGGTGCCCCCCGGAAGCTCGTCAGTAGCGCCAGGTTCCGGTGATGCCGAAGGTCCGCGGCTGGGAATAGTTGACGAGGAAGCTCGACGTCGTCGCATTTGCCGAGGTCGGCGACAGATAGAAGAAGGCTGTCACGTCGTTCGCTGTCACGATGTAGCGCTCGTTGGTGATATTCCGCGCCCAGAGCCGGAGCTCGACGCTGCCCTTCTCATAGGCGAGCGACGCGTCATAGGTCGTCACCGGCGCGACCGTCACCTCGGGCGAGTTGACCGAATTGTTCGGACGCTTGCTCCGGTAGGTGAGACCGCCCGACAAGGTCAGCTCTCCGCCACCGACGTCCCACGCATAATCGGCGCGAAGGTTGATGACGTGCCGCGACACCCCGGGGAATTTATTCCCGCTGAGATCGCGTCCCGAGCCGTCGATATAGTCGCGATATTTGGCGTCGGTGTAGGCGTAGGACAAAGCCGTGGTCAGCCCGTCGACCGGGATGAACTCGGTCTCGACCTCGAGCCCCCGGATGCGCGCATTCGCGGCATTGTCGGTGACCCGCGAAGTGCCGATGATCGTCGTGACCTGCAGATTGCTGTAATCCATCTGGTACAGCGTCGCATTGACCTGCGCCCGGTTGTCGAGGAAGCGCGAGCGCAGACCGAGCTCGTAGTTCCAGGCAAATTCAGGATTGAAGGTCCGGCTGATCGTCGCGAGCGAGCCGTTCTGGCCAGTGAAGCCGCCGCCCTTGAAGCCGCGCGACGCCGAGGCATAGAACATGATGTCCTCGACCGGCGAATAGTCGATCGCGACGCGCGGGGTCCATGCTTTCCAGGTGCGATCGATATTGCCTTCGATCCGCCCGGTGAGCGGCCCGCCGGCAACCGGCGGGAGCAACTCGGGAAGCCCCGGGAAGAGCGAGACGTCGCGGTCGCCGAAGGTCGCCGACATGCCCTTCTTCTTCTCGATCGTGTAGCGAATGCCCGCGGTCAGGTTAAGCTGGTCGGTGACCGCCAGCGTCGCCTGCCCGAAAGCCGCATAGTTGATCGTCAGCACATCCTGCGAGTTGGGCGTGACATGCGGTCCGGGTCCGAAGCCGAGCTGGTTGTTGAGGACATTCACGAACGTCCCGTCGGGCGGCCGGATGATATTCTCGGTCAGCTGGTCGGTCGTTGCTCGGAAATAATAGAGTCCGGCGACCCAGCGCAGCGCCTTGGCATCCTCGGGCGACGAGAGCTGCAATTCCTGGCTGAACTGCCGGTAGCGATCGAACTGCTCCTGACTGGTGATCGGCAGCGGAGTGCCGTCGACGTCATAGAAGGTGTGGTTGCTCGATCCGCGATAGGCCGTGATCGATTTGAAGCCGATCGCCTCGCCCCGGTAATTCTGTGTCGCGATGAAGCTGAAGGCGTTGCGATTGCGGAACCCGTCGATATTCTGAGCCGCATCGCGCGGCTGGTCGAGATCGACGGGATAATAGGCCGCCGGCAGCGCCGGCTTCGCGACTTCATAGGAAGCGAGACCGCCATCGCGGACGCGCTCGTAATTGGCCGAGAAGGAGCTGGTGAACTCGGGTGTCACCTCGAAGTCGATCCGCCCGCGGATCGCGTTCCGGCTCGTCCCCATCAGGTCGTTGCCGGTGATCACATTGTGGGCATAGCCATCCGATGATTGCGACTGGACCGAAATCCCGGCCGCGATCGTGTCGGTGAGCGGTCCCGAGACGGCGGCCTGGCCTTCGATGCGATTGTAATTGCCATAGGTGCCGGTGACGATGGCCTCGAGCTTCTGAGAGGGAGCCTTGGTCGTCACGTTGATCGCGCCGCCGACGACATTCTTCCCGAATAATGTGCCCTGCGGACCGCGCAGCACTTCGATGCGTTCGACGTCGAACAGCAATGCGTCACCATCTTCGGGGCGCCCGAAATAGACGCCATCGACGAAGAGGCCGTTTGGCGGATCGGCACCCGCCGAGCGATCATTTCCGCGAATGCCGCGGATGGTGAGACCGCCGCCCGAAACCGCGGGCAGACCGGCATCGGTGATCGTCGGCACGAGCCGGCCGAGATCGGACGTCGACTGGATCCGTTCGCTTTCGATGTCGGATGACGAAATGGCGGTGATCGACAGCGGCACATCCTGAACATTTTCGGTCCGGCGGTTGGCCGTCACGACGATATCCTCGATGCCCGCGCGCTGCGTCTCCGCGTCCTGCGGCCCGGTCTCTTGCGCCGACACGGCCGGCGCACAGGCCAGCATCATGCCGAGGCAGCTGGTCCCCACCAGATGACGCGCCTTGATGGTCAATCGCATTTGAAGCTCCTCAATCCTCTCCGGGCAAAGGTCATGAAGACCCCGCCATTTTCATTGAGGGAACATCCGGGACGCGCCGTGCGATCTGATCGCACCCGGCTCGCCAAAACCTCCCCCGCGGGGCCTCTTCACGGGCCACGTCGCTTTATGAGAAGACAGGCTGGGCGCCCCGCTGTCCAATCTCGAATATACATAGGGCAATGCGCGCGCTGCACGGCGCGCGCCCGGCCTTTTTCCACGCCAAGGCGCCGCCCGCGGCGAAGGACCGCAGGCCGCGATACCGTGCCCGGCCGCGCGCGCTATCGCGCCGACGCCGCTTGATACTCGGCGATCATGCGGGCGATGATCGATGCCGTGCTTTCCTCGCTTGCGATGTCGGTTGCGCCATGGCCGAGCGAATAGACGCCAGGCGTTTCCTTGACCGCGCTCCAGTCATATTTTTCGCGCTTTTCCTGCAGCCAGCGCGTCTCGGGGGTGAGCCCGAGCCGCTCGAGCGAACTGCGCAGCATGCTCGCCGGAATTCCGCTCATCGCGTCGCTATCCCAGACATCGTCGATCTCGGCGTCGATGATCGCCGACTTATGCTCGTCGGGCGCCCCGCTTTCGGGCGTTACGATGAAGCGCGTGCCGCAATAAGCGAGGTCGGCGCCCATCAGTTCGAGCGCGCGAAGCTGGTAACCGCGCGTGATACCGCCCGCGACGATAAGGATCCCGTCGTAAAATTGCCGGACCGCCTCGACGAACGCCATCGGGTTGAGGCGTCCGGTCTGGCCGCCGGCGCCGGCGCAGAGCAGGACCATGCCGTCGACCCCGCAGCGCGCCGCGCGGCGCGCATGGTGAAGCGACACCACGTCGGCGAAGACGAGGCCGCCATAGCCATGCACCGCGTCGATCACGACCTCGGGCCGCCCGACGCTCGTGATCACCACCGGGGGCTCCCATTTTCTTACGATCTCGAAATCGGGCTCGAAGCGCGGATTGCTGTCGTGGGTCAGGAGGTTCACCGCCATCGGGGCGGGGGTCTCGCCGGCGGCGCGGGTTGCTTCGAGCTCGCCCGCGATGCGCGTCATCCAGTCATCGAATAACGCCGGCGTGCGGGCATTGATCGATGGAAAGGACCCGATTGCACCGGCGCGGCACGAAGCGACGACCAGTTCGGGGGTCGACACCTTAAACATCGGCGCGACGACAAGCGGAAGCTTCAGCCGGTCTGTCAGACCGCGAGCGGTCTGACGTTCGAGCGAAGGCGAAATCAAATCGGCCATGAATACGGGGTCCCCGGAAAATCGGTCAAAGGCAGTCGGCGCACGGGTCAGCTGACCCGCCGCTCATGGCCCTGCCAGTGCGGTTCGCGCAGCTTGGTCTTGAGGACCTTGCCGACGGCGGAAAGCGGAAGCGGCTCGCGGCGGAGCTCAACGCTGCGCGGGATCTTGTAGCCCGCGATCAGTGTGCGGCAGTGGTCCTGGATCGCGGAAAGGTCGGGCTCGCGCTCGGGCACAGGAACAATCACCGCATGCACGCGCTCGCCCCAGCGAGCGTCAGGGACGCCGATGACCGCGACCTGCGCGACGTCGGGATGCGAAGCGATGGCGTTTTCGACCTCGGCCGAGAAGACATTCTCGCCGCCCGAGATCACCATGTCTTTCACCCTGTCACAGACGAAGAGATAGCCGTCCGCGTCGAGATAGCCCGCGTCACCGGTATGGACCCAGCCGTCGGTCAGCGCTGCGGCGCTTTCCACGGGCTTGTTCCAATAGCCGAGCATCGCACTCGCCCCGCGTATCCAGATTTCGCCGGTCGCGCCAGCCGCAACGGGCTGGCCGCAATCGTCGAAGATACCAAGCTGGATCCCATAGGCGGCGCGCCCCGCCGACTGGCGGCGCGGGTCGGCGACGTCGAGCGCCGCGCCGTCATCGGGTAGCATCGACCCCGTTGCCATCGTCTCGGTCTGGCCGAACCCCTGGATCAGCCGCGTGTGCGGCAGCGCCGCCCGCATCCGCCCGAGCACGGTCTCGGAGATCGGCGATCCACCGAACAGCAGCACTTCGAGCGAGGCCAGATCGGCAGGATCGAAAGAGGGGTGATCGAGCAGCATGCCGATCATAGTGGGCACGAGCAACGTGACTTCGACCCCGTGCTCGCGGATCGCCTTGGCCACGCCGTCGGCGGTGAATCCCGGAACGAAGACATGGCAGCCCGCCTTCGCGGTGGTGGCATAAGCCTGCGCGAGATCGCCGAGGTGGAACATCGGCGCGGCGTGGAGATAGCGATGGTGCCGCGGGCCCTGCATCTCCATCGCGATGCAGGTCGCCCCGGCCCAGAGCGACAAAGCGCTGTGCATGACGCCCTTGGGATGGCCTGTCGTGCCGCCGGTATAGTAGATGCCGGTGACCGCTTCGTTCGGTTGCGGCGCGGGCGGCAGCGGCGCCGCTTCGGCGATCAACGCCTCCATTGCGATCATGTTCGCTGGCGGGGCGTCCTCGCCCATATAGATAAATGGCCCGAGCGCCGGCTCGGCGCGCGCAAGCTCGGCGGCGCACGCCTTGTTCGCCTCGTCGACGAAAATGATCAAAAAGCCCGCGTCGCGGGCGCTGTAGAGATGCTCGGCGATCGCCCAGCGCGTGTTCATCGGCACGGTTATCGCGCCAAGCCACCATGTCGCGTGCATTGCCTCGAGATAATGATCGCTGTTCAGACCCAGGATAGCGATCCGGTCACCGGCGCGCGCGCCAAGGCCGACCAGGGCGGTGGCGAGCCGTGCGGTGCGATCGGCCGATTCAGACCAGCTTCGCGTGCGGCCATCGCAGATCGTCGCGGCCTCGTCGCCCCGGAGCTGGGCTGCGCGCAAGATCGCCTGAACAAACATTCCAATCCCCTGTCCCATTTGTCTTCTTGTATTGCGCCGCGTTCGCCGTGCTAATGCGCGCGTAGAGCCAGCCCATTTTGGGTCCACCTGTCCAATGTCTTTTATCGATGGGCTTGTGCGTGGCCGAGATAGGCGGAGAGCGAAATGCTGGATTTGCGCAAGGTGAACCATGTCATTGAGATCGCGAGACAGGGCGGATTCGCCAAGGCTGCGGCGACGCTCAACATCACCCAGTCGGCGCTGACGCGCAGCGTCCAGATTCTCGAAGACAATCTCGGCATCCAGGTTTTCGAGCGCGGACCGCGCGGCATTCGCCTGACCCGCGAAGGGGAGCAGTTCATCGAAGGCGGCACAAAACTGCTCGAAGAGGCGGCGACACTCGAACGGTTCGCGCGCAGCGCACGGACCACCGACCGCGGCCGCGTGCGGATGGGCGCCGCCCCCGCCTCGTTCCGTCTGTTCTGGTTCGAAGTGCTGCCGATCTTCGCCGCGCGCTACCCCGGGATCGAGGTCGCGACGTCGGCCGAATCGGTCGAAGAGATATCGTCGCTGCTCCAGTCGGGCGATCTCGATTTCGCGATCGGATCGCTCGAGGCGCTGCGCGGCAATGGCTCGCTGCAAATCGAGGATATCGCGAGCCTCGCGGTGTCCCCGTTTGTGCGGCGCGGGCACCCGCTCGATCGGCCCGAGCCACCGAGCTTCGAGGAGCTCCTGGCTTATCCAATGGTCGGGCCGTCGCACGCCGATCCGCACACGACGTTCATCAACAACATCGCGAGCGCGAGCAATTCGCCCTACCGGATACCGCATCTCACCGTCGACAGTTTCGCGCTGTCGCTGCGCATCGTCGAGCGCACCGACAGCTTCTCCTTCGCCTTCTCGCGCTATGCCGCGGCGCCCGAATTCGATGAGACCTTTCGCGTGTGGCACGACTGGTCGCCGGTGCCACCGATGCTCTTCCACGTCGCGACGCGCGTGGGTTGGAACGAAACCACCGCCGCCAAACCGCTCATCGAGATGCTGCGGCTGCGCATCCGCCGCCTTTCGGACGACGCGCCCGTCTAGTCGCGCATCCCGCGCTCCCAGGCCTCGATCCGCGCTAGGGCGAGCCGCGCGAGCGGTTCGGTCATTCCGACGAGCTTTTCGGCGCGCGGGTTCGAATTTGTCCCGTCGCGGACCCGGCCTTCGATCCCCTGGAAGATCGCCGCGAGGCGAAACAGGATATAGATGCGGTAGAGCGGCCAGTCGGGACCGATGGCCCGGCCCGACGCGGCCTCGTAACAGGCGAGCTGGTCAGCCTCCGACGGCAGTCCGAGTTCGCCCTCAATTCCTGAAATTCCGTTGAGTATCTCTGGCGGTAGCCAATAGGCGAAGAGCTGGAAGGCAAGGTCAGCGAGTGGATCGCCAAGCGTCGAGATTTCCCAGTCGAGGATCGCCGCGATGCGCGGCTCGCGCGCATCGAAGATCAGATTGTCGAGCCGGAAGTCGCCGTGGATGAGGACGCCCGCCTCGCCTTGGGGCGCGTGCCCGCCAATCCATGCGATAACGTCTTCCATCGGCGCGATGCGCGTGCGCGCGGACGCACGATATTGCTTTGTCCAGCGCTCGACCTGCCGGCTTACATAGCCATCGGGTCGGCCGAGGTCCGCAAGGCCCACAGCCGCCGGGTCGACGCGATGGAGCTGCGCGAGCGTCGACACCATCGCGGCGTAGATCGCTTTCTTCTCGAAAGCTTCGAGTCCGGGAAGACGCTGATCCCAGAAGGACCGCCCGGACACATAATTCATGACGTAGAAGTCCGAACCGATGACGTCGGCATCTTCGCAGAGACCGATCATGCGCGGAACGGGCAGACCTGTCGGTGCGAGCGCCGACATGACCCGATATTCGCGTTCGACCTGGTGCGCCGACCCGAGCAGCGCGCCGGGCGGCTTGCGCCGCAGGACATATTGGGCGCCTGCGGCATCGGTCACGAGATAGGTCGGATTCGACTGGCCGCCCTTGAACTGGCTGATCGTGAGTGGGGGCGCGACCGGCACACGCCCCGCGAGCCAGCTTGCCACGCGCACCGTGTCGATTGCCTGCCCCTCGCGAACAGGGCCGGTCCCGTCCATGTCGTCTTCGGCCGTGAACATCGCGTCCTCCTGCTTGACTCTGATCTTTAATTAACTAACGCGACGGGTAATTAAATCAAGCGGCGCTGATATGCCGGGAGGAGAGCGAGATGTCCCAAGCTGTCGAAAGCCTTGTCGAGCGCACCGCTGCGTTCGTCCGCGACGAGCTCATCCCGCTCGAACAGGATGGGCGCTGGGGCAGCCACGGCCCATCGTCCGAACTCGTCGATGATATGCGCAGCGCTGCGCGCGCCGCCGGCCTCATCGCGCCGCATCTCGCCCGGGCCGGCCGTCCGGCGCTCTCGATGCGCGACACCGCTCGGCTCTTCCGGGCGGCGGGCTATTCGCCGCTTGGCCCGGTCGCCCTCAACATCGCGGCGCCAGACGAGGGCAATATGCACCTGCTCGAACGCGTTGCATCCGAGGCACAGAAGGCCGATATCCTCGAACCGCTCGCGAGCGGCTTCGCGCGCTCGGTCTTCCTCATGACCGAACCCGACAATGGCGCCGGGTCCGATCCGTCACTCATGAAGACCCGTGCCGAACGCATCGACGGCGGGTGGCGCATCAGCGGCCGCAAATGGCTAATCACCGGCGCGACGGGTGCCCGGTTCGCAATCATCATGGCGATGACCGAGGCGGGCCCGACAATGTTCCTCAGCGATATGGAACGCGACGAGATCGTTATCGAACGCGTGCTTGATACGCTCGACAGCGCGCTGCCCGGCGGGCATGCGGTCATTTCGCTGAACGGTCTCGTCGTCGCCGACGCCGATGTCCTCGGCGAAGTTGGCCAAGGGCTGCGCTATGCGCAGGTGCGGCTGGCGCCGGCGCGGCTCACGCATTGCATGCGCTGGACCGGGGCCGCGCAACGCGCGCATGATGTCGCTGCGCGCTATGCCTGCGAGCGCATGGCCTTCGGCAAGCCGCTGATCGACCATGAAGGCGTGGGCTTCATGCTCGCCGACAATCTGATCGATCTCAAATCGGCTGAACTTCTCACCGACTGGTGCGCCGACATCCTCGACGCCGGCGGGCGCGGCAGCCAGGAATCGAGCATGGCCAAGGTCGCGGTGTCCGAAGCGCTCTATCGCGTTGCCGATCGCTGTGTGCAGATTCTCGGTGGGCTCGGGGTGACCCGCGACACGATCGTCGAGCGCGTGTTTCGCGAGCTGCGCGCCTTCCGCATCTACGACGGGCCTTCCGAAGTGCATCGTTGGTCGATCGCCAACAAGATCAAACAGGACATCGCGGCGCAAGGCTGAGCTTCGACGCGGGCCGCGCTTCGGCCGCGCTTGACTCCGCCTCGCTTTGATATAATTGACTGTCGCGCAAGTTAAAGGATTCGACATGAAGCGTTCACCATGGATGGACGACGAGCTCGCGATGCTCGCCGACGAAGCGGCCAAGTTCGTCGCGCGCGAACTGGTGCCACACGCCGAACGCTGGGAATCCGAGCGCGTCGTCGATCGCGACGCCTGGCGGCGCGCCGGGACGGCGGGGTTGCTCTGCGCGAGCATCCCCGCCGAATATGGCGGCGGCGGTGGAACGCTCGCCCACGAAGCGGTCATCGCGCAGGAGGTGGTGCGGGCCGGCCTGTGGGGCGGCTTCGGCACCGGCAACAATGTCAGCTCGGGAATCGTCGCCCATTATATCCTCGCTTATGGCACCGAGGCGCAGCGTCACCGCTGGCTGCCGCGCATGGCGACCGGCGAGCTGATCGGCGCGGTCGCTATGACCGAGCCCGGCACCGGGTCGGACCTCCAGGCGGTGCGCACGACGGCACGGCGCAGCGACGACGGGTATGTGATCAACGGCCAGAAGACCTTCATCAGCAACGGGCAGAATGCCGGTGTCGTGGTGGTGGTCGCCAAGACCGACACCGCGGCGGCGGGCGCGAAGGGCATCTCACTGCTTATCGTCGAAACGGGCGAAGCAGAGGGCTTCCGGCGCGGCCGCAATCTCCACAAGGTCGGGATGCACGCGCAGGACACTTCCGAGCTTTTCTTCGATGAAGTTTTTGTGCCGCACGACAATCTTCTCGGCGGCGAGGAAGGCCGCGGATTCTACCAGCTCATGGAGCAGCTTGCGTGGGAGCGGACATCGGTCGCGCTCAACTGCGTCGTCGAGATGGAAGAAGCGGTGCGCGTCACGACCGACTATGTCCGGCAGCGCAGCGCCTTCGGCAAGCCGATCGCCGAATTCCAGAACACCCAGTTCAAGCTCGCCGAGTGCAAGACGCAGGCCGTCGTCGCGCGCGTCTTCATCGACGAGATGATGGTGCGCCTGCTCGCCGGCGAGCTCGACGCCGCGACCGCCGCGATGGCCAAATATTGGACCAGCGAAGCGCTCGGCCGGGTGACCGACGAGTGCCTCCAGCTCCACGGCGGTTACGGCTATATGGCCGAATATCCGATCGCGCGGATGTGGACCAACGCGCGCGTCGCCCGGATTTACGCCGGCACCAACGAAATCATGAAAACCCTGATCGCCCGCGCTCTGTAGCGGCGACATTGAGGAGACGAGAGATGACGATCAAAGCGCGCGTAGCGGGAGTCGGCATGGTGCCGTTCCAGAAACCGAGCCAGGCCGGCGACTGGGACAGCATGGCCGAAGAGGCTATCAATCTGGCGCTCGCCGACGCCGGGCTGAACTACAGCCATGTCCAGCAGGCCTATGCCGGTTATGTCTATGGCGATTCGACCGCGGGTCAGTCGGCGATCTACCGCGTCGGCTGCACCGGCATTCCGATCGTCAACGTCAACAATAATTGCTCGACCGGATCGACCGCGCTCTTCCTTGCGCGCCAGCTGATCGCGCTCGGCGGCGCCGATTGCGTGCTCGCGGTCGGGTTCGAACAAATGCTCCCCGGCGCGCTAGGCAATGTCTTTCACGACCGCAAGGCGCCGATGGAGCGGCACACCAACGTGACCCATGCGATCCAGGGCGCGGACGAGAAAGCCCCGTGGGCGGCGCAGCTCTTCGGCGGCGGCGGACGCGACTATCAGGAGCGTTATGGCGCCAAGGACGAAACGTTTGCCAAAATCTCGGTGAAGGCGCGCCGCCATGCCGCGAACAACCCGCTCGCCCTCTTCCGCGACCCGATCAGCTTGGAGGAAGTGATGGCTTCGCCGAAGCTTTACGGCCCGCTCACGCGGCTTCAGGCCTGCCCGCCGACCTGCGGCGCCGCCGCGTCAATCCTCGTCTCGCCCGCCTTTGCCGCGAAGCATGGCCTCGATGCGCGAGTCGAGATCGTCGCCCAGTCGATGACGACCGATACCGAGACGAGCTTCGAGCCGTCGATGATGAAGGTCATCGGCTATGACATGGCGAAGGAGGCCGCGCGGCAGGTCTATGAGGAAGCCGGGATCGGCCCCGACGATGTCGCGGTCGTCGAGCTGCACGACTGTTTCACCGCCAACGAACTCGTCACCTATGAGGCGCTCGGCCTCTGCCCCGAGGGCGGCGCCGAGAAATTCATCGACGATGGCGACAACAGCTATGGCGGCAAGGTGGTCACCAACCCTTCGGGCGGCCTGCTTTCCAAGGGTCATCCGCTCGGCGCGACGGGACTCGCGCAGTGCTTCGAACTTACGCACCAGCTGCGCGGCAGCGCCGACCGGCGCCAGGTCGAAGGCGCCCGCCATGCGCTCCAGCATAATCTCGGCCTTGGCGGCGCCTGCGTCGTCACCCTTTTCGGCCAGGCATAGGAGGCGGACATGATCGACCAGAGCTTCAAGGGCTTCACGTCCGAGCCTCGCCAGATCGATGTCGAAAAGGGCCAACTCAAATTCTTCGCCCATGCGACCGGCGAGACCAACCCCATCTATTTCGACGAGGATAAGGCGCGCGCCGCAGGGCATCCCGCCCTGCCGGCGCCGCCGACCTTCGCCTTCAGCCTCGCGCTCGGCGCGCCGCCGACGAAAGGCAATCTGCTCGGCGACATGGGGGTCGATATGCACCGCATCCTGCATGGCGAGCAGAGCTTTACCTATCATCGGCCGATCTATGCCGGCGAGACGATCACGCTGACGACGACGACCAGCGATATCTACGAGAAGAAGGGCGGCGCGCTCGAGTTCATCGTCCAGGACACGAAGGCCACAAACGCCGCGGGCGACCTGTGCGTCGATATGCGCGTCGTCACCGTCGTGCGGAACGGATGAGAGGGACACCAGCGATGACCAACATGACCAATCTCGCCGCGCTTCGCGTCGGCGACACCCTCCCCGCGCATGTGCAGGGACCGATCAACCGCGCGACGCTCGCGCTTTTCGCCGGCGCGTCGAACGATTATGTGCCGCTCCATATCGACAGCGACTTCGCCAAGGCGGCCGGCATGCCCGACGTCTTCGGTCATGGCATGTTGTCGATGGCCTATCTTGCCCAGCTGGTCACCCATTGGGTGCCGCAGGAACGGCTGCTGAACTGGACCGTGCGCTTCACCGCGATCACGCCGCTCTATGCGACCGTGACCTCGAGCGGGGAGATCACCGAAATATTCGACGACGGCGATAAGCGCTGCGCGCGCCTCGCGCTGCGCACCCAGACCGACGCCGGTACGACGACGATCGACGGCGAAGCCGTCATCCAGATCAACTGACAGGGAGAAGAATATGACCAGATTGGCGGGCAAAGTTGCCCTTATTTCGGGTTCGGGCCGCGGCATCGGCCGCGCGCTCGCGCTCAAGCTCGCGCGCGATGGCGCGCGTATCGTCGTCAACGATCTCGACGAAGAACCTGCGGCCGAAGTGGTAAAGGCGATCAAGGATCTCGGCGGCGACGCCATTGCCTGCGTCGGCAATGTCACCGACGCCGATTTCGGCGACCGCTTCGTCGACACCGCGATCAAGACCTTCAACGGGCTCGACATCATCGTCTCGAACGCGGGCTACACGCTCGACGGCGTCGTCCAGAAGATGGGCGACGACCAGTTTCAGAAGATGCTCGACGTCCATGTTGTCGCGCCTTTTCGTATCCTGCGCGCGGCGGCCGAGCCGATCCGCCTGTTCGCCAAGCAGGAAGCCGCCGCTGGGGAGGAGAATTTCCGCAAGGTGGTGCTGATCTCGTCGATGGCGGGCACGCACGGCAATGCCGGGCAGATCAACTATTCGTCGGCCAAGTCGGCGCTCGTCGGGATGACCAAGACGATGAGCAAGGAATGGGGCCGCTACAAGGTGTGCGTGAACTGCGTCGCCTTCGGCTTCATCGAAACACGCCTCACCAAGCCGCTCGACGATCCCGCATCGAAGATCGTGATCGAGGGCAAGGAAGTGCAGGCGGGCGTGCCGCAGTCGGCGCTGTCGGCGCTGCCTGCCATGGTGCCGCTCGGACGCGCGGGCACGGCCGAGGAAGCCGCCGGGGGCGTCTATCTCTTCTGCATTCCCGAAAGCAATTATGTGAGCGGCCAGACGCTGATCGTTGGGGGCGGCGTCAGCATCTGACGGAAGAGGCCATGGGCGGCACGTCCGTCCATGGCCTTGACCCGCGGGTTCGCAGGCCACAAGTCATCGCAACGGAGACTCCATGGCGACACGAACGATCAGCAAGCCGCGCGGCCGGCCCAATAACCGCTTCGGCGACCGCCGCATCGAGGTGCTGCGCGCCGCGGCGAATGTGTTCAGCGACCTCGGCTTTCGCCAGGCGACGCTCGAGGATGTCGCGCGCGAGCTCGGCATGACGCGCGCGGCGCTCTACCATTATGCGCGGAGCAAGGACGCGCTGCTCACTGCTTGCGGCGACATCGCACGCCAGCAGCTGATCGAAGCGCTCGGCCTCTCGCGCGGCGAGCCCGACGGCCGTGCCCGCCTTGCCGCCTTTTTCCGCCGCTATGCCGAGATCGTCAGCGAGGATTTCGGCCGCTGCTTCGTCCTGACCGATTTCAGCGAAATGGCCGAGGATGAGCGCGAGACGACGCGCAAGGCGCAGCTTGCGCTCGGAAAAGCGGTCGCCACGATGATCGAGGAAGGCATCGCCGACGGGTCGGTGCGTCGGTGCAAACCCGTCGTCACCAGCCGGCTGCTCTATGCCGCTTTCAACGGTATCGCGCGTTTGCCGGCCGGTCCCGACCGCCCGCCCGCGCTCGAAATGGCGGACGATTTTCTCGAAGTCCTGTTCGAGGGTTTGGTTCCCCGCAGTTAGGCCTCGTCCGCGCGCGTCCGCCCCGCGGCGGGCAGCGACCAGAAGGCGAGTGCGCCTACGCTCGCCGCACCGGCAAGGCCGGCGAGCACCAGCGCATAGCCCCCACCCGTCCAGAGCAGCCCCGCCGCATAGGGCGCGAGCGCGAGCGCGAAGCCGTTGATTGCGCTGATCATCCCGCTTTTGCGCCCGAACCCAGCCACGCCCAGATAATGGGCGACCGCGATCCCGCGCAGGATCGTCACCATGCCATTGGCGATACCATAGAGCGCCACGCCCGCCGCGATCATCCAGATGTTCGCCCCCGCCACATAGAGAAGGAGGATCGCCGCGACGAGCGCGGCGGTCAGCGACCGACCGAGAAGACGCGCCGGCATGGTGCCGCGATAGAGCATCAGCCCGATCCGCCCGGCGATCTGCAGCGGGCCAACCGATGCGAGCAGCGCGATGCCCATCGTATCGGAAATACCGCGCTCGGCGAGCAACGGCAGCAGATGGAAGGTCAACGACCCGAAGGCGAGCGACCAGGAGCAGAAAGTGACGACAAGCATCCAGAAGGCGCGCTCACGCAGCGCGGCCGACCAGGCCGGGGCCGGTGCCGCATGGTCCGAGGCGTCCTGCGCATCGACCGTATCGCCGGCGAGCGCCGCCCAGTGGAGCGGCGCCGCGACCAGGATATTGATCGCGGCGAGGATCATCAGTGCATCGCGCCATCCCCATGTATCGACGAGCCAGCCGGTCAGCGGGATGAAGACCGTGCCCGCGAAGCCGCCGAGCAAGGTCATGCGCATGATCGCGCGCGGTGCGCCGCCACCAAGCCGGCGGGTGAGCGCCGCGAAGCCCGCGTCGTAAAAGGTCATCGCCTGTGCGACGCCAAGCCCGGCCCAGGCGGCGTAGAGCGCAGGCTTTGCGCTGCTTGCCGACCAGAGGAGCAGCATCGCAGCGCCGAGCAGGCTGCCGAAGGTCATGACCCACCGGCCGTGGCCGCGGTCGATCGCGCTGCCGACGACGGGCGCCGACAAGCCCGCGACGACAAGCGCGAGCGACATCGCCATCATGATCGCAGGCCGCGACCAGCCCAGTTCGATCTCCATCGGCAGCGCGAGCACCGAGAAGGCGTAGAAGAACGACCCCCAGGAGATGAGTTGGAGCAGCGCGAGCGTCCATTGCGCGCGCGGCGTCAGACCAGCTGAAGGCCCCGCCAGGCTCAAGCCGCGAGGCGGCGCTTGATCCGGCGCACGGCAGCTGCCGCATCATGTCCGACCCCGCGCAGCACGCCGGAAGCGAAACGGGTCAGGCCCGGCTGACCGACAAAATAGAGACGGTCGATCGCCGTCGAGGCGCCGCCGCGCTGTTTCAACTTTCCATCCGGCGAGAAGGCCGCGGCGGGAAGGAAGGGCAGGTCGGGACGAAAGCCGGTCGCGAACAGAATCGCATCGACCGGTTCCTCCCGGCCGTCGGCCCAGATCACGCCTTCTGTCGTCATCGCCTTGAACATCTGCCTCCGCTCGGGCCTGCCTTCGGCGATCGCGAGCCGGTAGCGGCCGTCGTCGAGGACCGGCGTACCCTGATCCGAGAAGATATTGGTGGCATCGATCCCGAGCCATTTGAAGAAGAAATGCACGTCGCGGCCGAGAAGGCGCTGCGGCGCGTAACGGATTGCCTCGCGCGTCGCGAGCGTCACGCGCGCAAGCGCCGCCAGTTCGGCGGCGATCTGCACCGCCGAATTGGCGGCGCCAACGACGATCACGCGCTGCCCGGCGAAATCGGTCGGCCGGCGGTAGGCGGCCGAATGCAGGACAGTCCCGCCAAATCCGGCCGCCCCCTCGATCGCGGGCATATGAGGAGAGCCGAAGGTGCCCGTCGCCGCGACAACGGCCGAAGCGGCGATCGCCTCGCCGCTTTCGAGGCGCACGACAAAATCGCTCTCGTTGTCGGGATCGGCCGAAGCGACCCGCGCGGCAAAACGGATCGGCAGAGCGAAATGCGCGGCATAATCTTCAAGATAATCGGCGACCGCATCGCGGCACGGATAGGCATTTGGATCGCCCGGCATCGCGCGATCGGGCAAGGCTGAATAGGCGGTCGGCGAAAAGAGCGTCAGCGAGTCATAATAGGCGCGCCACGACCCCGATGCACGGTCCCCCGCCTCCAATATGAGAAAATCGAGCCCCGCCTTCTGGAGCATCCGCCCTGCCGCCAGCCCGGCCTGGCCCGCACCGATCACGACGACCGGCGCACGCACCTTCGTTGCCATGTTCAACCCGCCCGGAAATAGGGGCTGATTGCGGCGGCGACGAGATCGGGCGCCGATACCTGCGCGCTATGCCCTTGCCCCGCCAGCGTGACGGTGCGGCTGTTCGCGATCACCTTGGCGAGCGCCGCGCTGCTGTCGAGCAGCGGGTGCGCGGCACTTTTTTCGCCGACAAGAAAGAGCGTCTCGAGCCTGATCCCGGACCAGTCGGCCGGGTCGGTGTCGAGCGTGGTCAGCGCTTCGAGATCGGCCGATGCGCCCGGAAGCAAGGCATAGACGTCGGGACCGCGCGAACCGATCGACGCGCGCACCACATTTTCGGGAAGGCCGACGAAATGGCCGTAGATCAAGATCAGCGCCTCATCCTTGCGCCCCGCGGCGATAAAGGCATCGAACTTGGCCTTGACCGCGACGACGCCCGGCCCGCCTCCGAGCAGCGGCGGTTCGTAGAGCGCGAGCTTGTCGATGAGTTCGGGGCGGCGCCGCGCGACATGCAGCGCGACGAGCGCGCCCGCCGAATGGCCGAAGAGATGGCAGCGCCCGCCGACCGCCGCAATCACCGCTCCGACGTCGCCGACTTCCTGTTCCCAGGTGATCGGCGAGGCCCGCGTGCCGCTCACCGAATAGTTGCGCCGCTCGACCCGCACGACCCGGAAATGGGGGGTGAGCATGTCGCCAAGCTTGCGATAGGGTTCGGCATTGCTGCCGCCGCCATGAACGATGACCAGCGGCTTGCCGCGCCCTGCTTCGTGATAAACGATGTTGAGATCGTCGGTCTGCGAGCGCACCGATTTGGTGCGCCACGCCGGCGCCGACTCTGCGGCGCGCGGCACCGACGCGCAGCCGACCAGCGGCAGCGCCGCGGCCAGCGAGAAGAGCCCGAGCATCGAGCGGCGCGATACTTCGCTCGTCATCATGTCCATTGATCCATCCCTCTCGCCGTTTCGATTATCGGTCTGCGCGCCATTAAGGCGGTCCGGATGGACGGCGTCCAATCGAATTGAGCCATAGGTCTATGCATGGCGGGCAACGCCCGCCATGCCGTCCATGGCCGCAAGAGCCTGTATCAGGCAGCGGTTGCCGAGGGTCCGCAGCATTTGGAGGTCGCCGCCGGCGCCGCCACCAGATTTGCGAGCGCCGGGCTGTCGCCATAGGTCGTCGCCTCGCCGTCGGTATAGAAGGCCTCCCAGACAACGCCGTCGGGATCAGATATCCAGCTTTTTTCCGACTTGGCGTAGCAACAGGTGGTGTGCCCCTCTTCGAGCACTGGCCGTTCGGCCGCCTGAATCCGGCCATAGACCTCGCCAAGTTCGGCGGGGCTTTCGACCTGGACACCGAGATGCTGGATGCCGGGTCGGTCATGATTGCCCATCGAGATGGCGAAGTTCACGCGCGGATCGTCGAGCAACCATTTGGCATAATCAGGCTTCGTGACCGTCGGCTCGGCGCCGAACATCGTGCTGTAGAATTGGATCGAAGTCGAAAGATTCTCGACCGAGACATGGACATGCAGTCTTTTCATGCTGTTTCCCTTTCATCTGCCGTGGTTTCGCAGCCGTCGTCCTCGCATCCCGAGGCGGCGCAGCAATTCTCCATGAGGTAAGCGACGAGCGCATTCATCGCCGGATAATTGGCGCGGTAAATGATCGTCCGGTGCTGGCGCTCCTGCTCGATCAGCCCCGCCGCGCGCAATTGAGCGAGGTGGAACGAAAGCGAGCTGTTGGGGACGCCGAGCGCCTCGGCGATCGCGCCCGCCGCCATTCCCCGACCGCCCGCCTGCACGAGCAGTCGGAACAGCGCGAGCCGATGCTCCTGTGCAAGCGCGCCCAGCGCGTCGATGGCCGATGTCGAATCCATGGTCTCTTCCTCATTTCGATATTGATTGAAATGAAGGATGCCGCTTACCGTGTCAAGATCAATTCGACTTTTATGGAAACGATACCATAGGTCCTGGTTCGGTGCGGGTTCGCGGCATGAAGCCGGAAAATCGATCAGTGGCGTCCGTTGACGGACGGGGGTCGATCGCATCCCGGGCATTATGGAACGGTAGCAAGCCGCGGCCGAGCGTGGTCACTTGCCGCCCATCGACCTTTTATGGAGCCGCCCAATGATCGATTTTCTCAGCGAAGGCCCTCGCCGAGACCGCTGGCGGGAAAACAAGATCCTGGAATCGGGACACATGATCCTGAACGCCCGATCGTCCATAATCGCGGCATGAGACGCAAAATCAAACCGCACCCAAGCGGTGGCGGACAGATGTGTCCGTTTCACCCGTCTATTCGGGCAGACGTGTCCGCCCGCGTGATGCTAGCGACCGCATGCGAAGACGATAAAGCGGAAAATCGGGGCGGAAAGCCGCGGATCAGCGGTGTGCGGAAGCGGCATAGGGTCAAAACCGGTCGAAACCGCACCGGCTCGATCTCTTTTGCGGAACTGGAGGCTTGATGACGCTTTTGTGGGTTCCCGACAATTGGGCGATCGGTGGCGGTTCGAGCCGACCGTCCATCCGTTCCGCGCGGCAGCGGTTTCGGATGGAATCGTGTCCATACCGCCGGCTGGCGGACAAGATTCTGTCTGGGCTTTTGCTCTATCGGACGGCGGTAACGCACCGAGAGCGGACATAGGATGATGCAAATGGATAGGGAGAGGAGCTGCCCATGACCGAATTGCTACTGATATTGGGCTGCCTCGCCATTCGCGAGCTGATGCGTTCGCTGCCCGCCATCATCTGGGCGGTGCGTTGCAAGCCCGACAGCCCCACTTATAAATTGCCTGCACCGGCGCGTCCGGGACGGCGCGCATGATCGCCAAATGTCATCGCCGGCGGCGCGCGGTCGCAAAGCCCCGGTCGCTCGCGATGAACCGCTCGATCATCGGCACGGCAATCTTCTCCGGCGGCATGGGTTCGGCGAGACCGGTGGCCTTCGCATGAACCTCGGCATAGGCGATCAGTTCGCGGTGCAGCGCACCGGGCAATTCGATGGCAAGCTTCACCGGCTTGTCGTCGGCGATTGGCCCGAGTCTGAGCTTGCTCATCGCGCTGCTTCCTCGGGCTCGAGGATCAAATCGCGCGTCACCAGGACGCGCAGCGCGAAGCCGGGACGGATCGTCAGGGTCGGCGGGATGTTCATCTGGCGCTCGACGAGCCGCCGTCCCGACTGGTTGACCGTATCCTGCGACCCGTCGCGAATCGCCCTGACGATCGCGTCATCGCCGTCCGAGCCAAGCTCGGCACCGGCCCCGAGCAAGGTCGAGACAAGCGCCGCACGCAGCATCGATCCCCAATGATGGTCGGTGCGATCGGCAAGCCCCGCCATGCCGCGTGCATCGGTGCCGGGCTGGCGATCGAGCCGGATCGACCGGCCGCCGGGCAGAATCAACCGGTCCCAGGCAAGCAGCACGCGTTCCTGCCCTGCGGCGATTTCGCTGTCATAGTCGCCGACGAGCCGCGCCCCCTGCGGAATGAGCAGGATCCGGCCGGTCGGACTGTCATAGACATTTTGCGTCACCTGCGCGGTGACCTGCCCGGGCAAGTCGGAGCGGATGCCGGTGATCAGCGCCGCCGGGATGACGCTCCCGCTCTGGAGGATGTAGGGCGAGCTGGGTCCGCCAATGCGTTCGGGACTTTCGTTCGGTTTGCCGGCGCCGCCTTCGAGAAAGGCACGGCGCGCCGCGACCGGGCTCCGCTCACCGGCTACCGGCGCCGGTGCGGCCACGGCAGGCTCGATCGATCCGCGCAGCGCCTCGGCCATGCCTGCAGCCGCGGACCCTCCGCCGAGAAAGAGACGACTGGTGGTGGCGGCTTCACGCTCCTGCCGCGCCCGGTCGCGCGCCTCGTCGGCCGGTGAGCGTGTGCCAGTCGACGGACTGCCCATCGGCGGCGCCGGGACGGTTTCGCCATCGCGCTGCGCCGCGACGATCGGTCGGCCGAGGTCGCCGGGAAGCGGCGGTCCCAGTTTCGGCACCTTGCCATAATCCGCGGGCGCGCCCGTCACGACCTCGGCGCGGTTCGCCGTGTCGGCCGAATAGAGATTCTTGGACGACTTGGGTGCCGAAGGTTGCAGCGCCCAGAGCAGGGCGCCGCCGATCGCGATCCCCCCGGCAGCACCGATGGTCGCCAGCGTCTTGCGCGACAGGCGCATGACCCGCGGAGGGTCGCCGCGCAGACGGAAGGCGTCGGCGTCGAGTGGCTGCGCGGCGCGATCGTCCACACCCGGCGCCTCGGCGAGCGGCATGGCCTGGTCCTCGCGCTCGGTCATGACCGGCCCCGGCGGCGCGGCGTCTCGCGCTCGATCCGGACGGTCCGCGCCTGTTTCCCGGCGCCCAGGCGAAGCTCGCCGCGCTCGAAGAGGCGATCGACGATCATATAGCGCCCCTGCACCCGGTAGTTGACGAGTTCAGCCTCGCCGCTGCCGCCGAGGACGAACAGCGGCGGCATGTCGCCCGTGGCGATATCCGCGCCGAACTCGATGAAGAGCTGGCGCGTGTCGTCGAAGGCGCGCACCGGGCGCCAATCGACCTTATCGCCCGCAATCCGGTAGCGGAAATTGAGCGCCGCGAGATCGATCGCCCCGGCGACGGGCGCGGCGCGCGCTGCCTCGGCTTCGGCGACTTGCAAGGCGATGAGCTCGTCGGCAGGATAGGTCCAGGAGACCGATGCCATATAGGATGCGGCGGTCGCGCGCAGTTCGACATGATAGGTGCGACGGTCGGTGTTGATGATCATGTTGGTCATGATGTCCGAACGGGTTGGCTTCACCAGGATATGGACGCGGCGCCGCGCGCCCGCACCGCTCACCGTGTCGCCGATAATCCAGCGCACCGTGTCGCCCGAGGCGACCGGACCGGGACCGACTAGTTGTTCGCCTTCCTGCAGCACGATATCGGTGACCTGCCCGGGCGCGGCATAGACTTGGAAGAGCGCGCCTTCTGACCATGCATATTGCTGGATGGCATTTCGATAGCCTTGGCGATCGGGCTGGACCCGCGCCTCGGCGTTGGCGCGACCGACGCGCTGGCGGGGATCGGCCGGATCGCTTGCCGCCGCGGGTGCTGCGAGCAGGGCAAGGGTAACCCCGAGCATGATCGGGAGGGAATGAGGCGTCGTCATTGGTTGAGTTCCTTCGACCAGTTGTCGTCCGACACCGTGAAGGCCATTAGTTGGTCGAGAGTCATGTCGTCCGCGGCATAGAGGTCGTGCAGTGCGGGCGACACCGAGGCGAGCTTAAGGCGCTGGCGCACCACCGCGGGCGTGGTCATGAAATGCGCCGCGATCGCTTCGACCTCATTGCCTTTGTCGACCATCGCCTGCATGGCGCGGAACTGGTCGAGCGGGTGCAGATTTTCGCGCACGGCATTTTCGGCGTAGCTGTCCTCTTCGGCGAGGATGCCGGTCGCCGACTGGATGATGCAAGGCACCGGCGCGTCCTTCGCGAGGCGCTTCTGCTTCACGAGCAGTTCGAGCGCGCGGTAGCGCCGACCGCCGGCAGGAATTTCGAACTTGCCGGTTGCCTCGCCATCGTCGCCGATGTGCGGCCGCACATTGAGGCTCTGCAGCAGGGTGCGGCGGGCGATGTCGTCGGCAAGCTCGCCGATCGACACGCCGGCTTTCACGCGCCGGACATTGGACTGGGACAGGATCAGTTGGTCGAACGGAATGTCGCGCGACGGGCTGAGGACGATCTTCTGCTTTGCTCTGGCCATGGCCATTCTCCATGACGGGCCGCCGCGAGACACTCTCCCGGCTCTTGAAACCCGTCATGGCCGAGGCGCGGCCCTCTTCCTCGATGCGGAGATAGCCGCGCCTCGCCGGTTAGCGGAGCCTGGGTGATTCAAGCCGCGATCGCGAAAGGATCGACGGCCGCATGAATGGGCTGCGCCCGGCCCATCCACGGTTCAGGCCGGATGCACCGGACCCAATCGGCAAAGCTCGGAATGAAGCCGAGATCCTCGCGCACATGCTGTTCGCCAATCAGCCGAACCGGCACGGCGCGCCCGGTTGAAATCATGATGGCAGGACCGAAGAAGCGCTCGAGCATGAAGATGCCCTCGGCATGATGGCGAAGCGCGCGGTGCCGGAAATCGGCGGTGATCAGCTTGGAAGGCTCGTCGAACCATTGGTGCAACGGCTGAAAATCTTCCGGGCAGCCGCCCCATTTCTTCACGCTGGACAGCGCGTGGTGATAACAATGTCCCATCAGATCCTCCGTCAATATACATGGCTGAAGAGTTCGCTCGTCTCGTATCGCTCATTATATTCGAGCGTGATGAGACCGGCCGCGACGTCGAAGGTGAAGTCGCCATAGGCGCCCTCATTATTCTCCCAGCCGCCATGGCTGGACTGCAGCAGCGCATAGGCAAGGTTGTCGATCGCCTCGTCCAGCGTCTCCGCGACGGTCTGGGGCGCATCGTCACCGAAGGCGATTTTCTGCAACGCGACGGCGGCGTCCGGGATCGGGCGTTCGGTGCCATCGTCGCCAAAGGCTATGACCTCCTCGATCTGACCGCTATCGCCAGCCCCGTCGAAGCGAACCAGCACTTTGGCGATGCCCTGCTCGCCGAGCGCCTTCAGCACCGCGGCCTTGTTGGCGGGAAACAGTTCGGCGACGCGCGCTTCATGGGCGCTGTGCCGGCGCAAGATATCGGCGAAATCCGGCGCGATCGCGGGTGTTGCAGCAGGTGTCTCTTCGTCCATCATCCTTCTCCATGACGGACCGCCGCGAGACATTCTCCCGGCTCACCAGCCCGTCCTGAAGCCCCGGCGTCCCTCTTCCTCTTATGGGGCCGCCACCGGCGGCCCCGGACAAGGCGCGCGCCATCAGCCGCGCCCGGAAAGCCGGCGCGCCGCCGCGCGGAGGCGCCGCTCGCCGACGATGATCGAACCCGCGGTGCGGGCGGCTTCGGCATAGACCGAGAGCGGATGCGTCGCTTCGAAATGGAGATCGCGCTCGATGCCGAGACCATATGGGAGCCGCACCGCCTCGAGTTCGGCAGCTGAGAAGCTGCCCGATTCCGGACAGCCGAACCCCAGATCGGCGAGGCCGAACAATATGCCGTCCGTGTCGATCTCGGTCGCGAGCCAGGTTGCGGCGCCGACCGGATTGAAGAAACGCACCACGGGTTTTGGATCGGGCTCGCGCGTGCCGCACTCAAGCGCATCAAGCCGCGCACGGGCGTTGGCCGCGAGGCGAGCGGCGATTTCGGGGGTGAGCAGTTTCATGCCGCGATCCCCCCGATGTGCGCGTCGTCATTGGCGCTTCGCCGTGTGCGCGACGCGACGGCATCAGCCGCCGCCTCGGACCGGAAGGCGAGAAGATAGTCGGCCGCCTTCGAGGCGGCACTGGCAGCGCGCAGGATCGCGCGATGATCCTCGCGGATGATCTCGAGCCAGGAGCCGATATAATCTGCATGGCGCACGCTCGGCGCGATGCCGAGCGCCGCGCAGACGAAGGCGCCGGCCATTTCCGCGATGAGTTCTTCATGGCCATAGAGCTTCGAGCCGAAGCTGCCGGTCTGGTCGCGATCCAGACGGCTGTCATGGCCCGTCCAGTGGCCAAGTTCGTGGAACGCGGTCCGGTGCCAGTTGATCGGTTCGTAAAAATCGTCCGGGCGCGGCACTGCGACGAAATCGTGGCGCGGGCTGTAATAGGCCGACGCCCCGCCGATCCGGAAGTCCGCGCCGGTGGCTGCGATCAGCGCCTCTGCCTGCGGCTGGATCAGGCCCTCGGGGATCGGCGGCGCGGAGGCATGATATGTGTCGGGCAGCCCGTCGCATTGTTCGACCGAGAAGACGGTGAACTGCTTCAGGAAGGAAAAGCCACCCTTCGGCTCGCCCTTTCCGTCTTTGCGCGGCTCCGAAGCGTCGGTTCCTGCTCGCCGTGTGTAAACGACGCCGATACCGCGCTCGCCGCGCCGGACCGCACCGCCAAGCGCCGCGGCCTGCCGAAAGGTCAGGAAGCCATGTCCGCGAAAGCCGCGAGTGAGCACCGCATGCCAGAGGGTGAGGATGTTGATACCGCTGTAGCGCCGGTCGCTCACGACATTGTAAGGAAGGCCGACCGCGGCCTGGCCCGCATCCCATGGCTGCACCCAGGGAAGGCGCCCGGCTTCGAGCTCCGCGATGATCCGGCTGGTGATGTCTTCATAAAGCGACGCGCGCGCGCCGCCTTGGTGGTGGGGTGCTGCATGTTGGGGCATTTCAGGTCTCCACGGCGGACCGGCGGCGAGCCTCTCTCGCCGCGCCCAGTCCGTCCCGGTTTCCCGGCTCTCCTCGACCTCTCGTGCGGCGGCACCGCCGCCGCACGGCCGACGTGCGCTGGCGCTGTCCGATCCTAAAACGCCCCCAGACTTGTCAAATTGTTCTTCCTATGTTCTCATAGGGCATGGACACTATCGATACCGCCCGAGTCGCCGAGACCATCCTTGCCGCTCCTGGCTGGGCCCGCGTCGGCATCACTGCGCCGACCAGCCATATCCGCGTCGAGGCGGCGTTCGAGCTCGCGCGCGCGATCGGCGAGAGCGTGAAGGCCGGCCCAGAGCCGGCCAGCCCCGATCAGCTCGGACTATCCTTGTGACGTGGGCGGCTGGACAAAGGACGGACAGCCCCGCGCGACGCACATCTTCGAGGCGGCCGCGTGGTTCCGCGCGATCAAGCCGGTCTGCCGCTGCGGCCATAGTGCGACCTTCAATCCTTATGGGATCTGGTGGCGCTTCCAGTGCAAGATGTGGGACGACGATCTTTTCAAGGCGCGGCAGAAATTCTGGTGCGTCCGCTGCGGCGCCCGGACCGGCAAGCGTATTCGCCCGGTGCGGATCGAGCTTGTCGATCCCGGCCCCGAAGACATTGCCCTGCCCATGCCGGACGAGCGCGAATGGAAGCGTGCGCTCAGCCGCTTTCGCGCCTGAGGACTGAGTTCATGGATACCGAGACGGACGACGCGCTTGTCGGCATCGGCAAGCTCCACCGCGTGATGGTGTGGGATGGCCAACGCGAGCGCGAGAAGGAGATGCTCTGGGGTCTGCCTTCGCGCGATCCCGAAGTGTTCCAGATTCCGCTGTTGAAATCCGAGACCGCCATCATCGATCGGCCCTGCCTGTTGCTCGCCAATGAGTTCGGCCTCGTGAAGCGCGGCAGGACAGTTTATGCTGCAAGCCTCATCACCGACGAGCCCTTCTTCTGCATCGCGGCGGTCTGGCGTCCGGCGCATCGCTTGTGGCCAGAGAGTTTCGCAGCGCTCACCGTCCCGGCCTATGACGATCTGGCGCCGCACAAGGATCGCCATGTCGCTGTCGTGCGCCCCGAAGACTGGTTCGACTGGCTGATGGGCGCGCGGCCACCACTGGACATGTTGCGACCTTTCCCCAAGAATAGCTTCAGCATCATGCCGCCGATCCAGCAGAATTTCGACGAAATGCTCGGCGCGGCCTGACCGACACCGCCCAAGGGGACCGCCGCCATGTGCAATCTCGTGACCCTCAAGGCTTCGGTCGCCGAAGTGGCCTCGGCATTCGGCGCGCGGCGGCCGCTCACCAATGCGCAGCCCGGAGAAGTCTATCCCGGCGGACAGGGCTTCGTGGTCCGCGAGGATGCGGGCACGCGCGCCCTCCAATCGATGACCTGGGGCTTCCCGGTCCGGCTCAAGCATATGAAGCCGACAAGCAAGCCCAAGCCCGTCAACAATGCCCGCGACGACAAGCTGATGACCTTCTGGCGAAGCTGGTTCACCAATCCCGCGCAACGTTGTCTCATCCCGATCACGGCCTTCGCCGAGGCCGAAGGCGAGAAGGGCAAAATGACGCGCACCTGGCTCCGCGTCGCCGACCAGCCGCTCGCCGCCTGTGCGGGATTGTGGCGCCCCACCGACGAATGGGGCGACTGTTATACGATGGTGATGGTCGACGCGACCGAGGAGCTTTTCGACATTCACGACCGGATGCCGGTCATCCTTCATGCCGCCGATCATGATAGCTGGCTGCAAGCATCGGCTGAGGAGGCGATGAAGCTCGTTACCCAATATCCGGCAAGCCGGCTGGAGGTCGAGCGGTCCGACGTGCCCTGGTTCAGCCGCAAGGCCCAGAGCGTGGATACCGCCACTCTCCTTTGAGAATCCGGATCGTGCGGCAATGCGTCACCCGCCGAACAGCGACCGGATCGCGCCGACGAGTCCGGCAAGGAAGGAGCCGCCGACCAGCGCGGTGGCGAACCAGAATTCGATCGCCAGCGCACGCGACTTCCCTTTCGGTTCCCGATCCATTGGACCCTCAATGCCATGGCCAGACAATGTAGGACAGACCCCGTTGCTCCGTTCGCGATGTGACAAAACCTCTGACTCATCGCAATTCAGTTAGAGCGTTTGTCACATGCAACCGTCCGCGATTCATGGGCAAGGCTGCCGGTTTGATGATCGCGAAATCAAAGCAAGATCCTTGTCGTCGGTAAAAGGCCAAGGGACGATCATCAACCATGTGCGTCGGCCCGTTTCGAGGCCTGTCGCGGTCCGGTCCAGAATGTGGCCCATTGGTGTCAATCTGGGTCCAATTGGTACACCAAGCCGCTTTATCGTCTCATTTCCTGTTGTTACACCGAAGATGCGATCGGCATTGCAGGAATGGCTGTGACAACAGCGGCCCACCGCAATGCGAGGACCATCGCGCAGCTTGTCCATCTTCATTGTTTCCCGGAGAGGAACCGGGAGCGATGAGCCATGGAGCGGATCGCGGGCGGACGGGTCGGGACCGTGCCGGCGGCCGATGAATCGACGTGAAGCATTTTGATCTGACGGAGGAACTCGCACACGATATATCAGGCGCCGACAAGGAGGAGCGGCTCTTTGCCGCCTTGTCGAACGCCGCCAGGCGCATGGGGTTTGATCTTTTCGCGCTCGCCTTCGATCGCCGCGGCGCCGACGAAGCCGCATCGATGCTCGTGCATAATTATCCCGACGCCTGGGCGAATGTCTATGTCGGCTTTGACCTCAGCGGCACCGATCCGATCCGGCGCGCCGGCGAACGCTCCATGACGGGTTTCCAATGGCGCGATGTCGATCAATATATCCCGCTCTCCCTCGGCGACCGCCAGTTGCTAAAGGTCGCCCGCGAGAGCGGTATCGGCGACGGATTCACGGTGCCGCGGCACTTGCCGGGCGAAGCCACGGGCAGCTGCTCCTTTGCGGTTGCTCCCAATGGCAATATCCCTGTCGAGATGCTCCATGCCGCCGAGATCGTCGGCGCGGTCGCGCTCGCCTCGGCGCGGCAGCTTATCGGTACAGGCTCCTACACCCGGAGAGCGGTGCTGACCGAGCGACAGCGCGAATGTGTGCTCTGGTCGGCCCGCGGCAAGACCGCCGGAGAGACCGCCGGCATCCTCGGCATCAGCGAAGAGACCGTGGTCCGTCATCTCAAGATCGCGCGCGAGCGCTATTCGGTGCCTTGTCGACAAATGCTGATCCTCTGCGCCCTGTTCGACGGGGTCATCGGCTTTTCGGACGTTTACGACTGGTGGCGGCCGCTCTGACGAGGAGCAGAAAAGCGCACAAAGATTGCCCAGAAATGGGCATAGTCGTCCCGCGGGATTGATGGTCTGATTCCGGCACCACAGCCAAGGAATCATCATGATCACTCAATCCACGCGGGCGCATGACGCGCCCGGGAATGCATCCCTTCGCGCCATGTTCGCGGCCCGAAAGCAGGTCTTCATCGACAAGTTGCAATGGGATTTGCCCGCCCTCGATGGCCGCTTCGAGCTCGACCAGTTCGATACGCCGGACGCGCGTTACCTCATCCTGCTCGATCCCGATGATCTGCGCCACCGGGCTTCGGTGCGACTGCTGCCGACAACGGCGCCGCACCTTCTCGGCGATGTCTATCCGCAGCTTTGCGCCGACGGCCCCCCGTCCGGCGAAGGCGTGTGGGAGATCAGCCGCTTCTGCCTCGACCCCGCGCAAACGCCGGCCGAGCACCGCGACGCGCGGAACCAGTTGGTCACCGCGCTCGCAGACTACGCGCTGCATCATGGCATAAGCGAATATGTCGGCGTCGCCGAAGCTGGCTGGTATCACACGATCAGCAAATTCGGCTGGACATGCCGCACGCTGGGTCCAGTCCACCGGGATGGCGCGTGCCGGATACTCGCCCTCAGCATAGCTGTCGACGAGGACACGCTCCCCGGGTTGCAGCGCACCGGCACCTACGCGCCGCTTGTCCTCAAGTTCGAGGAAAGCGGGGAGCCGGGGCTATGAAAAAGGATCTGACCGAAGCCGATCTTCCTGGCCTGCTCGTCGATGAGCTGCGCCACAAAGGCTACTGCATCATGCGCAACGAGGCGATCGGGCGCGTCCATGCGCTCGCGAGGGATCTCGAACCCATCTTTGCTGCGACGCCCTTTTGTGAAGGCAATTTCTATGGTCGCCGCACGAAACGGTTCGGCAGCCTGCTCAAAAGGTCGCCGCATATGGCCGATCTGGTGCTTAACCCGATCATCCTTTCCGCTGTCGAAACGATCCTCGGGACCGGCTGCGACCGGATCCAGCTGAATCTCACCCAAGCGATCGAAATCCATCCCGGCGAGGTACGGCAGTTTCCGCACCGCGACCACGATATGTGGCGCGGCGCGGACGGCACCCAGGAATATCTGGTCAATGTGCTGTGGCCGCTCACTCCGTTCACGAAAGACAATGGCGCCACACGTATCTTTCCGGAGAGCCACGGCGTAAAAGGGATGGCGAAATCCTGTTCCTCGCCATTGCCGAACGCTCATCGAACAGCGAGATCGTCGCGAGCATCGCCGCGATCGGTGACCGGCTTCAGCTATCGCGGCAATTCGACGCGACGATCCTCGCCGATGTGGAAGCGGAGGTCGAAGCGATCGCAATCGCCGTCGCCGATGCCGAGCCGCAGGCGCAGGTTCGCAATCTCATGCTCCGCTATCACGAGCGGCGCGCGCATGAAGCGGCGAACTACGCCCGGACGCTTGCCGGGCATCCAGGCCGCCAGCCCTGAGCATCAGCAGCCATCGGGTGACGCTTTAGCTTGTCACAGACGTCCAGAATTGACATGACTCCACCGCGCAGGAGCATCGCTGGCAGCTCCTGCGCGGAATATTTCGCCAGGCATTATATGCGCCAGTCCCCATACGGACCGGCGGCCCAACCGGACCATGGATCGCGCGAGCGACCGAACGGCGGCACAGCACTGGGAGCGAGATATCCGGCCGCGGCTGGAAGGTCCTGCTCGTGCCTCCGGGATTATGTGTCGTGTCTTCCTGTACCTGCGGCGACCGCGCCCCGCCGCGCCACCCTTTTTCGGTGTCTTCAGCGTGCCACGCGCATCCGGACGATCGCCCACTCTCAGTCGAAGAGCGGTCTGGAGGCGCGCATGATCTCGACGCGGCGTATCGAGCGCATCGGACGTCGCTTTTTCATTTTCTGCGCCGCAAAGCGGGACCGGAGGAAGCCCCCGATCTCGTTCAGGAAGTCTTCGCGCGCGCAGCGGGCAGCGAACAGCGCCACCAGCTCGTCAACCCGGGTGGGTTTCTTCGCCGCATCGCCCAAAATCTCCTGATTGATCGCGCGCGGCGCCAGAAGTCCGCGCGGGCGACCTTCTTTCCGCTTCGCGAGGAGTGCGACGGGGCAACGCCTGCGGCGCAGGAATGGAACCTTGAAGCGGCGGACTTGCTGCGATTGTACGAAGCCGCCGTTGACGCCATGCCGCCAAAAACGCAGCGCATTTTCCTGATGCACCGGGTGGACGAACTCAGTTATCGCGAGATACACGAGCTGCTTGGCATCAGCATCGCGACGGTAGAATATCATATGATGAAAGCGCTCGGTCGAATTTCAAAGGTGGTGGACGGCGGCCGATGACCAGCACAAGCGGCGGCGACTATCCCGTCGATGAGGTGGCCCAGGCGTGGCTGATCAAGATGCGCGGCGAGGAAGCCGGCGCGCTGCGCGGCGAGTTTGAAGCATGGCTCCTCGCATCGGCCGATCATGGCGAAGCCTATCGCCGCGCCGAACGCCGCATGGCGGCCTTGGCGGTTCTCAAAACATCACAGCGCCACGGAACAGGCCATACCGAAGCGCGGCGGGGCCGGGTTCGCAGCTGGCTGCCGTGGGGCGCTGCCGCGACCGCAATCGCACTCCTGATTGTAGCAATCGGGGCTGGAGGCGCCTCCCTTCCCGGCCAGCCCGGCAGCGCCTCGATCGCGCGCGCCGCCGAACCCCTGATTACGCAGCGCGGCGAGATCCGCACGTTCCGGCTTGCCGACGGCTCGAGCGCGACGCTCGATACCGACAGCCGCCTGGACGTCGCATTCGGGGACGGAGACCGCACCGTCCGCCTGATCAAGGGCCGGGTCCGTCTTTCCGCCGCCAGACAGGATATCCCGCTTCATATTGACGCGGGGCGAGGCACGACAATCGCGAACAATGCCGAGATCGATCTGAGCCTCGACGAGGCAGGAACGGTCAGCGCGGTCCTCCGGCGCGGCGAAGCCGCACTGCGCGCAGACGCGAAAGTCGGCCCGGCGACGGCGCTGTCACAGGGAAAGACGCTGACCTATCGGCGTGATGGCAAGTTGCAGCTCGAAGTTGCGCAGGCGTCTAGCATTCCCGCAAGCTGGCCCGAAGGCTGGGCGGAATATCGTTCGATAAGGCTCGACCGACTGGTTGCCGAGGCCAATCGCTATGCCGTCATCCCGATCGTGATCGACGATGGGACAAGCGCAGCGCTTGAGGTTTCCGGCCGTTTTCATCTTAGCGAGACCGATGCCTTCGTTGAACGGATCGCAAATCTGTTCGGTCTCAGAGTCGAACGCTCGCCGGACGCCATCCATCTGCGCCGCCGATAATTTTTCACCGCAAGACTAAGGGGCTCCCTTTCGCCCCGTCAACGCACCCCCACTGGCCGCCTGCCTGAAGCACGGCCGAGAATATGGGGGAGTGATAATGTTGAAAAAGTCCCGTTCGCTGGTAGCGCTACTGATCGGAAGTGCCGCCTGTCTCTCGCCGGCGGTGGCACTGGCAATGCAACAGCAGCGCCAGTCCTACGATATACCCTCCCAGGATCTCGGTGACGCGCTGCGCAGCGCCGCCAAGACCGCCAATGTCGAACTATATGCTTCGTCGCGCGATCTTGAAGGAAAGACAGCGCCGCCCCTTAAAGGCGAGCTGACGACGCGCGAAGCGATCGACGCGCTGCTGAAGGACAGCGGGCTCACAGCGAGGTTCGAAGCCGGCTCGGTCATCATTTCGCGGAGTGCAGTGGCGCCCTTGGCTGCTTCGAACGACGAACCCATCATCGTGACGGGTTCCCGAATTGCCGGCGTTGCTCCCGCCGCGCCGGTCATTCGGATAACCTCCGAAGATATTCGCAAAGCCGGCCAGAACGATCTCGGCGAAGTCGCGCGCAGCCTGCCGCAGAACTTCGGGGGCGGTCAGAATCCCGGCATCGGAAATGGACAGGGCGCGGGCAATGAAAATGCCAACGTCAACGGCGCCTCGACTTTCAACCTGCGTGGGATTGGTCCCAACGCGACGCTGACGTTGCTCAACGGCAATCGCTTCGCCTACACCGGCGTGTCATCGGTAATCGACGTCAGCGCAATCCCGGTGTCGGCGGTTGAACGTGTCGAAATCGTCGCCGACGGAGCATCGGCAATCTATGGCGCGGACGCGGTAGCAGGCGTCGTCAATATCATCCTGAAACGCGACTATGACGGTGCGTCTGCGATGGCGCGTGTCGGTGCCTCGACCGACGGCGGGAACGTCCAGCAACAATATGGTCTGCTCGGTGGCACGCGCTGGAGGTCGGGCGGCGTGATTGCCGCGTATGACTATAGCCGGTCGACCGCGATCTTTGCCGGGGACCGTTCCTATACCGGCGCCGCGAACCCGGCGAGCACCCTCTTTCCCACGCAACGGCGTCATTCCGTACTGATCAGCGGGCACCAGGCGCTCGGCACCAATGTAACGCTGTCGGCAGACATGCTGTACAAGAATAGCCGCAACCACGCGATAACGGGATTCACCCTCACTGCCGATCCGCGCACATCGGGGATTGACGCGGCGACTCGCTCGGAGATTTTCGGTGTTGCGCCGACGCTCAAAGTGGAAATGGGGGACGACTGGACTTTCAAGACCAGCGGCTTCTACGGCACGGATCGAACTGCCGGGGTGACCAAGCTATTCGCGGGCGGCGCCGAGATCGCGAGTTTCGACCGGCGCTTCTTCAACCGCAATCTCGCGGTCGAGGGAGGGTTTCAGGGGCCGCTGTTCGCGCTTCCAGCAGGCGATATTCGGCTTGCGATCGGCGCCGGAGCTCGGCGCAATCAACTAAAGACAGGCGGCGCGGTGGGCGATCTTGTGAAGCGGCGCGACGCGATCTTCGCTTATAGTGAAATTCATCTGCCGATCGCGGCCCCGGCCCAGGAATTGGCGGGGTTGCATCGAATTTCGCTCACTGGCGCGCTGCGCTTCGAGGATTATTCGGACTCCAAGGGTATCCTCACGCCCAAGCTCGGACTGGTGTGGGAACCGGTCGGCATGCTTCGGCTCGGGGTCTCGTGGGGCCGCTCCTTCAAGATGCCCACACTATTGCAGCAATATAGCGGCTACTCGGCCGTTCTCGCGCCCGCAGCACGGTACGGGGCCGGCCTCCCCGCCGGCGCGACGGTACTCTATGCCGCCGGGTCCGACAGCCGGATCGGTCCCGAGCGGTCGGAGAACTGGACACTGAGCGCGCAGATTACGCCTGCGGACGGTCTGGAAATTACCGCGGCCTGGTTCGACATCGATTATCGCGACCGCGTGGCAACGCCGTTCGCATCGTCGCTTGGCGCCCTCGACAATCCGATCTTCGCGGACTCAATCATCCGCGCGCCGACCGCGGCGTTTCAGGGCGAGATCATCAACGACGCCTTGCCTCCATTCCAGAATGCGAGCGGAGCGGCCTATGACCCGGCGAACGTTGTCGCCTTTCTCGATCTGCGCGATCGCAACATCGCTCGCCAGCGCTATCGCGGTGCCGACCTGTCGTTGCGCTACCGGATTTCCCTCGGCGGCGGCGACCTGACGCTCACCGCGGCGGGCACCCTGCTGCGCAGTCGCCAGCAACTCCGTCCCGACGCGCTAGTGACTCGGCTCGCTGGAACTCTCTTCCACCCAGCGCGCTTCCGCGCACGCGGCGGTGCGAGCTGGTCGACCGACCGCCTGTCGCTCTCGGCTTTCGTCAGCCATTCGGCAGCGATCACCGACGCGCGCCGGTCGCCTGCGGTGGCGGTGCGCGGCCTTACCACCGTCGATCTTAACGGCGAGGTCAAAGTCGGGCGTGGGACGCGCGTATCGCTCGCGGGGCTGAACCTCTTGAATGCGAAACCGGCGCCGATCGTGACGACTTCAGCCGCCGATACGCCCTACGATACGACGAGCTATTCTCCAGCCGGACGCTTCCTCGGCTTCACCGTGCGTCAGGAGTGGTGAGCATGGCTGCGAACCTCACGCTCGGCTATACGTCAGCGCTCACTTTTCTGCTTTCCGCGCCTGCCATCGCCATGGTCGGAAAGGCCGATGGAACGCCCGCCCTGAGGGCCGCGGTTCATGGAGAGGCAGCGCGACGCTGGACGCTCGCCGACCAGCTCACTGTGCCCCGGCTGTGGTCGATCGCGATCGCCGCCGACGGCAAAAGTGCCGCTTATGTGACGCGCGTCGCTGATGCCGTCAGCGACACGACGCTCGCACGGCTGACGCTGGTCGATCTCGAAAGCGGCGCAAGTCGCGAGTTGCTTCGCGCCCCCTGGATCGACCAGCTGCGCCGCATTCCGGGGAGCGCTGCGTGGAGCGCGTTGATCGACCGAGGCGATGGCGTGCAGCTCTACCGGATCGAGCCCGGAGGTCCAATCGAGCCGATCGTCACCCATCCGGCCACCGCGCGTTTCGGCGAAGTCGAAGACCGGATACTGCCAGGTTATGCTCATGGGCCACTGACGGTCGGGGTGCGCGCCTACAACTGGTCGCCTGACGGGCGCCGGCTCTTCTTCATCACGCTCGACTCCGCAAGCGACGAGCGCCAGATCCTGATCGATGAGAAGGTGAGCGAACAACGCGGATTGCGGCGACGACTGGGTCAGGCGACCGCGTCGCTTTATCTCCGTGCTCCCGACGGGAAGGTCACGTTGATCGCGCGCCGTCCGCGCAGCGACCGGTCGACTATCGCGTCGAAGGGCGATGTCATCTGGACGGGGGAAGAAGTTCAATATCCCGTCATGGAAGTTGACCGAGAAGGCATCGAACGACGCGTGACGATGGCCTGGTCGTTTGTCGAAGGCCGCGCTCGCGCGATCGCATCGACCCGTGACTATGTCTATTGGCAGATGAAGGGGCCGCGCGGTGGGCAATTGGCGTCCGATGGCCTTGGCGACACGCGCGAAATCGTCGAGATCGGCGAAGACGGACGACGGCACAGCTATGGCAGGTTCCCGTTCTCGATCGGCCACGGCGCTGCCTTCGGCGGCCTGTGGGCGCCCGACGGAAACCAGACAGTCGTTAACATTCGCGCACTTGACGATCCGCGCTTCGGAATCGGGGTGATCGACCGGCGGGGGGTGCGGCCCATATGGGGCGACGGCAGTCTCACGAAATGCGACTTCAACCCGACGCTCGCAATCGCGGCGTGCCTCGCCGAAGGGCAGACGCTGCCGCCGTCGCTCGTCACCGTCGATATCGCGTCGGGGCGGGTACGGACCGTCGCCTCGGTATCGCCTGAGCATGACAAGATTGCCCCCTTGCAGGTCACGCCGCGCAGCTGGACCAATCGCTACGGCCACAAGGTTACTGGCTATGTCGTCTGGCCGCGTGATTATGTGAAAGGCCAGCGCTATCCCGCCATTGTCGTCAATCATGGCAATGATGCCGACCAGCGCTTTGCGCTGCAGGACAATCAATGGGAATATCCCGTCCAGACGCTCGCCGAGCGCGGTTACGTCGTGCTTCTCATCAACGAGGCGAGCAGCCGGCTGAATGCCGACCTTCGCGCGGCCGAGCAGGCGTGGGGCCTTCAGGGAACCACGCTCCCGCCAGAGCGGATGCGGGAGCTGCTCTGGCTCACGGGCGCTGCAAGCTTCGAGGATGCCGTCTTTGAACTGGCCGACGAAGGCATTATCGATCGCGAGCGTGTCGGGATTGCGGGATATAGCCGCGGTTCGCAGCTGGTGAACGTGGCCATGACCCAGTCCCATGTGTTTCGCGCCGCATCTAGTGGCGATGGCGGCTTTCTCGAGCCCGCGATGGCGGCCGATATGCCGGACTATTATGTCGCGATCTTCGCGGGGCTGCCTTACGATCCGAAGGCGCTCCCCAACTATCTCGCGCTGTCGCCATCGCTTCGCGCGAGCAAGGCCTGCGGCGCGATACTTCAACAGATCGCGGCGCCTCATGTCGCGTCGATCGACTTCTATCGCGCGCTTCGTAAGGCCGGCGTTCCGGCCCAGATTAGTCTGTTCCCGGGCGAGGGCGCGGCATCAGACGAAACCCATGTCTTTCACATCCCGTCGAATCGCATGGCGGCGATGGAGGAAAATATCGCGTGGTTCGATTATTGGTTGCTCGGCAAACGCGATCGGGAGTCTCCGTTCGCGGAGCGCTATGCTAGGTGGGATGCAATGGCGGCGGCGCTACCGAATCGCTGCCGCTAGCGCGACTATTCAGCGGCGGTGCCGTCAGGCGATGCACCGCCACCTTCCCACCATCGTACCCATGTTTCGGCGGCGCAAAAGGTCAGGATGCGAAGATCGCGCCCATCGTCACGCCATACTCCCTCGCCAGCGCGGTCGATAAAGAGGGGATCGACAATTCCGGCATCGACAAGGCGCCCGCCGCGTAAGAGGTCCAGGGCCGCCGGCAGTTGTGCATCGAAGATACGGCGCAGAAACCCTTGCGGACTTCCCTTCGTCCGGCGGTCTGCGATCAGCGGCGGGAGGTCGACCGCAAAGGCCGCTCGCGCCACCGCGCGATCGCGGCCGCCCTGCACGGAATGCCAGGTCGGGATCGATAGGCACAGTTCGGCGATTGGTTGCGAGAGAAGCGGTGCGATCTGTGGCGCGCGCCGCTGCCGCGGGTAAAGCTCGACGCTCTTCTGTCCGCGAGCCTGCATTGCGACATAGGCTTTTTGACCTGGCAGCGCGCCAGGCGGTGCCGCGAGCCAGGGATGGCGATCATCTTCGGCGATCGCGGCAATGGCGGCTCGCGAGGTCAGGCCCATCAAGTCGAAGCGGATAAGGTGCGGTTCTCGGCGATCGCGGAGCCGGTGCCAGCCACGGCGGGCAACCTCGGCGATGGACGAACCAGTGAGATCGGTGAGGTCCCGCGCCGTGCGCCACGCACCTGGCGTTGGGCCATGCGCAATCAGCCGGTCGGCAAGAGGCGCAGCGCTGTGCATGTTGCAGAAGACATTGTCGCCGCCGTTGCCAGTAAAAAAGGCGCTAATCGGCTTGCAACGTTCCTCGTCTCGGTGAGTGGTCTCGATCGCCTGAAAGATCGGCAGTGCGAGCGGGACTGGAAAGTGCGGCAATGTCGGTTTGATTATATCGACCGTCGCGAGTTCGAAATTCGCTGTGGCGAGCGATGCGCCCAGCTTGAAAGCGAGCGCCTCGGCATAGCGCCGCTCGTCCCCTTCGGTGCCGGCCTCGACAAATGTGAGGAGCCGAAGCCCCGGCGTTCGCGGCATTGCAGCGGCTGCAACGATGCTGCTGTCGACCCCGCCCGAGACGCCGAGCAGTATGGAGTCAAAGCAGGTCGTCCATGCGCCCACCGACATTTTGACGGCCGCGCGCAAAGCGCCGACGTTGTCGGCGAAGCTGCTCCTGTAACGCCGTGGAAAATGGTCCCACGGCGACCAAGCAAGGCTGGTGCGCGTTCCTGTTTCGGTCACTGTCAGGCACTCGCCAGGAAGAAGCTCCTCAATACCGGCGATACCGGTTTGGCGGCCGAGGGCATCGATACTCGCGAACCACTTCGCAAGAACGTTGAAATTGACGGTGGCCCCGCCTGGTTTCGCAAGCTCGGTCATGTCGCTCGCGAGGCGAGTGATGTCCTGTTCATGGCGGACATAACAGGGCAGCAGGCCTGATGGATCGCGCATCACATGGACATCGCCGTTTTCGCTTTCGACGAGCGCAACATAGCCGCCCCAATAGTCGGTGAGTAAAGACGCGCCGCGCGTCGCGATTGCCTTAGCGATCGCATCTTCGTCTAGAACGAGAATGCGGCCGCAGGGGTGGTCACGACGGAAAAGATAGCCTGCTACGCAACCGCGCCTCCCAAGCGAGATCAACGGCACTCCGCTCCAGACGCGCGCGGAGCGACCCGCAAAACCAGTGGCGCCCTCGCGTTCGTCGATCGGAGCCCGGCCTTGAGACCCAATCTCGATCCGGACCCAGAAGCTCATGTGGCGACCAACGGGTGGAAGTTCTGTACACTCCCGAACGGGTCGCTCAGCACCAAGTCGCCAGACTGCAGCCAGCAATGCGCCGCGAACGGCAGCATTACGCCAATGACCAGGTCTGCGCCGATGCCGCGGCGCGCGAGCATTTTTCGCATTGCGAGCGCATTCGGGAGGCACTGGTCGGCAGCCGATCGGTAGCGCGCGGCAGCGCGGCAGGCGGCGGCAATCGCACGGCAGGCGTCGGGATCGAATGTGCAAGCCTCGGCAGGTTTCAGCAACTCAGCGAGTGTTTCTTGGCGCACGCGGCGGCGCGCAAGGCTTTGTTCGGCGAGCGCTTCAGCGACAAGCCACGGACGCGCGCGCGGTGGCGGCGCATCGAAAACGCTGCACGCAGGAGGGAACGGGAGGGGCGGGGGCGCGAGCGGCGCCCCAAGCTCTATGATACGTCGCTCATGCAGCCAGCCGATGTCGTCGTCATTTGCGGTCTCATCGCAAAAAGAAGCAAAGCGCTCGGCCCCCACCCCTTCGAGCAGAAAATAGCGGCTCGCGGTCAGGTCAAGGAACACATAGCGGGAGCCGATCAGGCGTACCCGCAATTGAGGGCGGATGCGCAGACCCGTGCGAAGCGATGCACGCGCTTCAGACCGTTCGATGCGAGAAAGAGCGTCCTTCGCCGCCAAATCGGTGATGATGGTACTCATGGGAATGGGCCGATCCGGTAGCGTGCGGCCCACAAGGAACCGCACGCCAGACGGATCAGTCGGCTGCCTGGATGCCGCCGCCGATCTTCCGCAGTCCGGTCTGGAAATCGAGCGGACCCTCGGGATCGACGCCCCGGGTTTCGATGCGTGCGTCGCCGAGATCGACGAGGCCAGCTTCATGTTCGACGTTTTGCATGGCATTTCCTCTCTTCAAGATGCGACCGAGATGAGTCGCAATCCGAAGCTATGCGTCCATGAAAATGCCATCCATTTTATAATCCAATTATTATCGGCCGGACTTCTTTGAAAAAGTGACCGAGCAAAGGAAACGCGCGTCTGGAGCACGCACCGCCACCTTTAGCTATTGCCTGGACATACGTGACGGAGCCCGGTCACTCGCCCAAGTTGACTGTACGGGCGGGCGTTCATTTCCAACAGATCGATCGTGATCAGCAACCAAAACTGGAACCGAATATGGATGTAATTGGAGTACGCAGCCCAAGATCTCCGCCAGCGGGAATTGCGCGGCCCCAATACGGGCGCCCGTTGGCCCTAACGGCCGCTCGAATGCTCTCACAGCATCTGGATCCTCGTCCGCCGCTCGGCGGGCCAAGGTTGGTCAGAATTCCCGGTGAAAAGTTAGAGATTCTGACCGATTGTCCGCTATTCTTCGCCATTGTTGGCAAAGCTGTCTGAGGGAGGAGATGAGGGAGGAAGCCTTCCGGCTTCCAAAATTATCCCGCTAAATCAATTTCTTAGCGAGAAAGTCTGGATGCCCCGCGAGGATTCGAACCTCGATAGGCGGTATCAGAAACCGCAGTCTTACCATTAGACGACAGGGCAGCAGAGGCGGGCGCATTATGATTCCGCATGCCCGCTGTCAAGGCCGTTGCGGCCTGTTGATCGCTGCCCCTTGCCCTGTCGCAAATCGCCGCTAGCATCGCCGCATAACAAGACAAGGGGGCCGCTGACCCATGCGGACACCCCGAAGGAGTGGGCTGAATGCGTCATGTCGCGATCGTCGGTTCGGGTCCGGCCGGCTATTATACCGCCGAAACCTTGCAGAAAGCCGAGGACATCGCCGTCGACGTCATCGACCGCCTGCCCGTCCCCTATGGCCTGATCCGCACCGGGGTCGCCCCCGACCACCAGTCGATCAAGGCAGTGTCGCGCCGTTACGAAGGCGTCGCGCTCGCCGACAATGTCCGCTTCGTCGGCCATGTCTCGGTCGGCACCGACGTGACGATCGACGAGCTGGTCGGGCTATACGACGCGGTCGTGCTCGCGACCGGGGCGCCGAACGACCGGCCGCTCGACATTCCGGGTGCCGATCTGCCCGGGGTGATCGGCAGCGCCGCCTTCGTCGGCTGGTACAATGGCCATCCCGATTTCGCAGGCCTCGACCCGCGGCTGACCGCCGCCGGGGTCGCGGTGATCGGCAACGGCAATGTCGCATTGGACGTCGCGCGCATCCTCGCCAAGACGCCGGGTGAATTCGCGGGCAGCGACATCGTCGCCCACGCCCGCGAGACGCTGGCGGGCAGCGCGGTGCGCCATATCCATATTCTCGGCCGCCGCGGGCCGCACCAGATCGCGATGACGCCCAAGGAACTCGGCGAACTCGGCCATCTCGAACGCGCCAGCCCGCGCGTCGACCCCGCCGACCTGCCGCCCGAGGGCGACGATGCGCTGCTCGAACCCGGCATGCGCAAGTCGGTGACGCATTTGCGCAGTTTCAGCGCCAACCCCGTCGCCAAGCCGGTGACGATCGATTTCGATTTCTTCGCGATGCCGGTGGCGATCGAGGGGGACGGCAAGGTCCAGCGCGTCGTCGTCGAACGCACCAAACTCGACGCCGAACTGCGCTCGGTCGCGACCGGCGAAACCTACACGATCGAAGCAGGGCTGGTGGTCAGCTGCATCGGGTACCAGACCCCGCCGATCCCGGGCGTGCCCTATGAGCATGGTCGCGGACGCTTCGCCAACACCGACGGGCGGATCCTGCCGGGCCTTTATTGCGTCGGCTGGGCGCGGCGCGGGCCGTCGGGGACGATCGGCACCAACAAGCCCGACGGTATCCGCATCGCCGAAATGGTGATCGAGGATGTCGGGCGCGGCGGCGGCAAGGCGGGACGCGCGGGACTCGACGCCTTGCTCGCGAGCCGCGATGTCGTGCCGGTCACCTTTCGCGACTGGCGCAAGATCGAAGCCGCCGAGGTCGCCGCCGCGCTCGACGGCAACCCGCGCGAAAAATTCACCAGCGTCGAAGCGATGCTGGCGGCGATCGGACGGTAAGGATCAGCTTCTCTTTCCGCTCGTGTCGAGCGAAGTCGAGACACGCGACCGCATAAGCCGCCAAACGTATCTCGACTTCGCTCGATACGAACGGGGTGCGGAACCTAGGGCGCTTCCGCCAACAGCGGGTCGAGCGCCGCCTTGAACTCGCGGTCGGTGTAAGCACCCTTCTTGGCGTGGCGGACGATGCCCTTGCGATCGATGATATAGGTCGAGGGCACCGCATTATCGATCGACCCATAATTGCCGGTCATCCGGTTCGACAGCGGATAGGAGAGCACGTCGCTGACCTTCTTCAGCTGCGCCTTGGGAACGCTGTCCTCGGTCGTCACCCCGAACATCTCGAGCCCGCGCGCCTGATTGGCTTTGAAATAGCGATGCATCATCGGCATTTCGGCCTTGCACGGCGCGCACCAGGTCGCCCAATAGTTGATCACGACGACCTTGCCCTTCATCTCGGCCAGCGTCACCTTGCGCTTGTCGAAGGTGGTGAGGGTGAAGGCCGGGGCGGCAAAGCCCGGGGTCGGCGTCTTGCCCGGCGAGGCGCCGAGCAGCAGCAGGGCAGCGAGCGGCGCGAACAGCAGGCGGGCAGGAATGATCTTCATGGCACGACTAGACGAAAAAACATGAGCCCAGGCAAGCCCGAAAGCCCGGTCCGCACCGCGCTGCGCTGGCTGCTCGCGCTCGCTTATGCCTATGCGGGCTATCGCCACCTCGCGACCCCCGCGCCTTTTCTGGCGATCACCCCGTCCTGGGTGCCCTTTCCCGCCGACGTCGTCGCCGCGACCGGCGTCGCCGAACTCGCCGGTGCGGCGGGGCTGATGATCCCGCAGGTGCGCAAGGCGGCGGGCTGGGGCCTCGCTCTCTATGCGCTGTGCGTCTGGCCCGCGAATTTCCACCACGCGTTCGCCCATGTCGCGATCGGCGGCGAGACGCTGAGCTGGTGGTACCATGGCCCGCGTCTCGCGCTGCAGCCGGTGATCATCTGGTGGGCGCTGTGGGCGGGCGGGGTGACCGACTGGCCGTTCGCCAAGAAATGACAGTCGCCCCCGCGCAGGCGGGAGCCGCTATCGGCTTGGTCTTGCACCGCTGCGTAAACCGACAGCGGCCCCCGCCTGCGCGGGGGCGACGGGGCGTTATTTCGCGACGGGCGTCTCGATCGGCGGCTGGCCCTTCTGGCTCGCCGCATAGGCCTCGACCGCCTTCAGCACGCGCAGCATGTTGCCGCTCGAAATCTTCTCGAGCTCGGCCTGGGTATAACCGCGCCGCGCCAGTTCGGCGAACAGGCGCGGATAGCCGGTGACATCCTCCAGCCCGACCGGGGTCGCGTCCATGCCGTCATAGTCGCCGCCGATACCGATATGATCGACGCCGATCGTCTTCTTGAGATAATCGATATGGTCGGCCGCGATACCGATCGGCGTCTGCGGCGGCGGATTCGCCGCGTCCCACGCCTTGAGCGCTGCGACGGCGCCATCGGGGTTGCCGACATATTGCGCGTCGAGCCGCGCCTTTTGGGCGGTGCGCGACAGGCCATGCTCACGCAATTTGGGATCGAGGAAGGCCGCATAGAGCACGACCATCACGACGCCGCCGTTCGCCTTGACCGCGGGCAGCACCGAATCGGGGACGTTGCGGGGGTGGTCGTTGACCGCGCGCACCCCCGAATGGCTGAACATCACCGGCGCCTTCGACACCTCGAGCGCATCCTTCATCGTCGCTTCGCTGACATGGCTGAGGTCGACGATCATGCCGATGCGGTTCATTTCACGAACGACCTGCTTGCCGAAATCGGTGAGTCCGTCGTGCTGCGGCGCGTCGGTCGCGCTGTCGGCCCAGGGCGTGGTCTTGCCGTGGGTCAGCGTCATATAGCGCACGCCCATGCCGTAAAGCTGGCGCAGCACCGCGAGCGACGAGCCGATCGACTGGCCGCCCTCGGCGCCGAGCATGCCCGCGACCTTGCCCGCCTTCATCTGGCTTTTGAGTTCGGCCGAGGTCTGGGCGAAGCCGAGGTCGTTCGGATAGCGCGCGATCAGCCGCTTCGCGACGTCGATCTGTTCGATCGTCTGCTGCACCGCCTGCTGCTCGTTCGTATTCGACGGCACATAGACCGACCAGAATTGCGCGCCGACATGGCCCTTGCGCAGCCGCTGGATGTCGGTGTGCATCACGCTGCCGTCGGGCTTGGGCCTGGTGGTGTCGTTGAAGTCGAAATCGTTGATCACATTGCCGACGCTGCCCCGCAGCTCCCACGGCACGTCGTTATGCCCGTCGAAGACCGGCGCCTTCTTGAGCGCCGCCTCGGCGATCGCCTCGGGCGTTTTCTGGGCCAGGACAGGGGTGGAGAGAAGGGCGAATGCGGCAAGGCCGGCGAGCAGGTGCGACTTGTTCATAGCGCGACCCTAACCGCTTGAGGGCGCGGCGCAAGCCCGAGACGGCTCGTATAACGGGAAGGCATATGCTATGCAGTTTCGCGGTCAGGGAAACGTCGCTTGACGTTTACGTAAGCCCCGCGCAGCATCGCACCATGACAGCTTTCGACGACTGGCGCGCACGTTCGCCCTATTATGACGAAACCCATGAGGCGCTGGCGCAGAGCGTGCGGCGGTTCGTCGAGCGCGAGATCGCACCGCATATCGACCGCTGGGAGGCGGAGGGCGAACTGCCGCGCGAGCTGCACAAAAAGGCCGCCGAGGCCGGCATATTGGGCCTGCGTTATCCCGAGCAATATGGCGGGCATTCGGAAGGCTTCGACAATTTTCACGGGCTGGTGCTGACCGAGGAACTCGCTGCGGTCGGCGCGGGCGGGCTCGGCGCGTCGCTGATGACGCACGGCATCGGGCTGCCGCCGATCCTCGCGCTCGGCTCGGAGGAATTGAAACAGCGCGTCGCGCCGCCGGTGCTCGCGGGCGAGAAGATCATCGCGCTCGGTATCACCGAGGCGGGCGGCGGCAGCGACGTCGCCAATCTCAAGACCACGGCCGTGCGCGACGGCGATCACTATGTGGTCAACGGCGGCAAGATGTTCATCACCAGCGGCATGCGCGCCGACTGGCTGACCTGCGCGGTGCGCACGGGCGGGCCGGGTGCGGCGGGCATTTCGCTGCTGCTGATCGAGATGGATTCGCCGGGCGTCGAACGCACTCGGCTCGACAAGATGGGCTGGCGTTGCAGCGACACCGCCGCGATCCATTTCAGCGACGTGCGCGTACCGGCAGCGAACCTGATCGGACCCGAAAATGGCGGCTTCATCGGCATCATGCGCAATTTCAACAGCGAGCGGCTCGGCATGGCGATGGGCTGCTGCGCCTATGCGCGCGTCGCGCTCGCCGAGGCCGCCGCATGGGCGCAAAACCGCGAAACCTTCGGCAAGCCGCTCGTCGGCCACCAGTCGATCCGCATCAAGCTCGCCGACATGGAGCGCCAGATCGAGGCGACGCAGGCGTGGGTCGACCTCGCCGCCTGGCAGGTCAAGAATGGCAAGGACCGCCCCGCCGACTTCGCGATGCTCAAGGTCCAGGCGACGCGGATGCTGGAGTCGGTCGCGCGCGAGGCGGCGCAGGTGCTTGGCGGCGCGAGTTATCTCACCGGCAGCAAGGTCGAGCGCATCTACCGCGAGGTCCGCGTCAACGCGATCGGCGGGGGGAGCGAGGAAATCATGCTCGACCTGGCCGGGCGGCAGTTGTTCGGGGGCAAACGTTAGGCACCATGGACGACAAGAAAATATCGAAGTCGCTTTCCTATTGGCTGCGACACCGGCCCGACGCGGGCGGGATCGCCATCGACCCGGCGGGCTGGGCCGAGGTCGACGCGGTGATCGAGGCGCTGGCGCGCGCGGAGCTGCCGCATGCCGCTGAAGACCTGCAACGCGTCGTCGCCGAGAGCGACAAGAACCGCTTCGAAATCTCGCCCGACGGCCAGCTGATCCGCGCGCGGCAGGGGCATTCGATCCCGATCGACCTCGGTTGGCCCGTGACCGCGCCGCCCGAATTTCTGTTCCACGGCACGGTCGAGAAATATCTGCCCGCGATCATGGCCGAGGGCTTGCGGCCGATGGCGCGGCACCATGTCCATCTGTCGCCCGACGAACGCACGGCCTCGATCGTCGGCGCGCGGCGCGGGAAGCCGGTCCTGTTACGGATTTCCGCCGCCGCACTTGCCGCGGCGGGCGCCGAGTTTCGCGTTTCGAGCAACGGCGTCTGGCTGGTCGATCATGTCCCGCCGGCGTTCATCGAACGCGCAGACTGAGCGAACCCTTCAAAGCATGTCGGCGCAGCGCTGGAACCATAGCTTGGCCTCGCGCTTCACCGTCGCCTCGATGTCGGTGAAGGATGCGCCTTCGTCGAAGTCGAAATTGAACATCACCCGCGCCATGACGCCATAACCCTTGGCCTGCTCCTGCGCGACGAACGCGACCTCGCCGTTGAGCGGGTGCCCCACTTTCGGTTTGCCCACCGTCAAGGTCGACAGTTTCAGTTCGGTCGTCATCATGCGTCCCTTCCGTGCGCTACGCCGCCGCCGGCCGGCGGGGCGTCGGGTTTGACCATCTCCAGCCACGCCAGCAGCGGCGCGGTGACGGCATCGACCGCGGGCGCTTGCGCCGTGCCGCGCGACAACGCCGCCAAAGCGGCGATCTGCGCTTCCCAATGGACGACGCGGCAGCGCCACAGGTCGAGCAGCGCCCCCGGCACCGGATTGCCCTGATCGAGATAGGCCGATTGTAAATTGCCGAGCTCGGCGCGCGCTTCGGCGGCGGCGTCGCGCGACAAGGTCATGATCGCGCCGAGCAGCGCGAGCGGATCGACCATATCAGAGGTTGCCACGATCGCCCCCCGGCTTGCGCCCCTTGATCACGCCGAGGATGCCGTCGCGGATCGCGTCCACCGCATTGCGGTGCGTGACGAGCGCATAGCGATCGGCTGCATCGGCGGCACGATGCTTGGCATCGAAGCTATCGAGCGCATCCTGCGACACTTGGTCGGGGTTTTGGCGTTGCCATTCGGCGCCGATGACGATCGAGGCCATCACCGCGTCGAACAGCGCGGCGACCGCCGCGCGCGCGTCGGGCACGCAGCGGAAACCCGATATAAATTCGACCTGCCAGGTGTCGCCGGGGTTGCCGCCGCCGAAGACGACAAGCTGGATCTGGCCGACGAAACGCCCGTCGATCGACGCAAAGCCGGCGTCGCAGGCATCGATGTAGCCCGGAAAGACCCCGGCGTCGGCGGCGCCCTTGCGCGTGTCGTCAAGCAGTTTCTGATGCGGCACGACATGGGTCAGCACGAGGTCGCCGAAGCGCCGCGTCGCGAGATGCTGCGCCATCTGCGGCGCCGTCGCGAGCGGCGCCGGGAGCAGCCATTGCGCGGTCGGCCCGTCGCCGAACTTGGTGCGCCGCCCCGGCTGCAGCATCCCGTGCCACGGTGCGGGAACGAGATAGCGCTGCGGCAGGTCGGGATGCCCGCAAAAGATCAGCGCATCGTCGGGTCCGGTGGCGTCGAGGATGACATAGCGGTTCGCGGGCGGTTCGACCTGGATCGCCCCCGTCGCCTGCCATCCCTCGGGCACGAGGAAGCTCAGCTCGCCGTCCTTGGTGCGGAACGGCTGGGGTCCGGCGGGCGGCGGCGGCGGGCCGCGCGGGGTGAACAGGGGGTTGGCCATCGCCTTGCCGCCTAGTCGCGGTTCATGTCGACGCTGATCGCGCTGTTGCCGGCGAAGAAGGAATGCCCGTGCCGCGCACGCGTGCTGTTGCCCCCGACATATTGGCCATAAGCCCAATAATGGCCGTCCTTCTGCAGATTGAAGTTCGCGCTCGTGACCCCCGGCGCTTCCTGATTTCCGCCCGGACCCTCGACGAAAATCTTGTAGTTTCCGGATCCGTGAACATAGTTCGACAGATAGACATTGACGCTGATTAATTCGGTCATGATCTCGACTCCGCATTGAGGATGAGGCATTTATTGGTCGGGAACGGGGGATGAATACCCCCCGGATTCGAGAGTTGCCGGGCGATACGCGACGATGGAAAACCGTTCATTGCGCGATTGAGTGGCACTATTCGCGGAGAACGCGATGATTACGGCCGAGATACTGGACATCGTCGACCCATGGCAGGACAGGTCTCCGGCCGAGGCCAGCGACATCTTTTTCGCCGCCGCCGCGCCGCTCGGCGTGACCTATCTGCAGACCCGCGTCTATCGCCGACCGACGACCCGCCTCACCGCGAAGAGCCACTGGGCCGCGGGCGGCGTCGTTCGCCGCGTCGCGCCCGAAAGCTGGCCGGGCAGCGCCGCCTTCAACTATGTCTGTTTCGACTGCAATCCGTTGCTGCGTCCGATCATGGAGGGGCGGACACGCTACGCCTTTGGCGATTTCGCGCCGCACGGCGACCCACGCTTCGGCGCCTATTGGGACGCGCTCGGCGAGGCCGGGGTGAGCGAGGCGCTGTGCGCGACATCCTATGGGCCGAAGGGCGCGATCGCGTCGGCGCATATCGGCTTTTCCGATCGCGACGCCGACCCCGCACGGCGCTCGGTGCAACTCGCCGGGCTGCTCCTGACCGAATATCTTCTGGAAGCGACCGTCCTCGCCGACGATCCCGATCCCGATCTCACCGCACGCGAGCGCGACTGCCTCGCCTTCGTTGCCGAGGGCAAGACCGACTGGGAGATTTCGGTGATCCTGGGACTCGCCGAATCGACCGTGCGCTTCCATGTCGACAATGCGCGCCGCAAGCTCGACGCGGTCAATCGGGCGCAAGCGGCGGCAAAGCTGGTCCTGATGCGGCTGGTCTAGGCGGCGACACCCCCGTCGGTGGCCGTGGCTAGTCGCCCGCCGCTTCGCCCTTCTGCTGCTCGGCCAGCGCGCGCGATTCGGCCTTCAGCGGACGCGAAACGGGGCAAACTTCCTGAACATAGCCGTTGAGCACATTGGTCAGCGCATCGGGCACAAGCCGATAAAAGACGAACTGGCCGCGCTTTTCGCTGGCGATCAGCCCGGCGTTTTCGAGCACCGACAGATGCTGCGACACTGCGGGCTTGCTCATCTCGAAGCGCGCCGCGATGTCGCCCGCGCTGAGCTCGGCATGCGCGAGATAGGCGAGAATCCGCCGCCGCGGCGTCGACGCCAATGCCTGAAAAACCCGTTCCATTGCCTCAAAATGGGCAAGCCGATCGCCCTTGACAAGCAATAATTTATTTAAGTAATTACTTATATTCTTTGTATCAGAGGAGTCGGGCGATGCGCAGCGAACAGGACCCCCATGCGGTGAACTTCCTGATCGACGAGTCCGGCCCCGACCCGCGTGCCGGCACCGTCCGCGCCGACCTGCCGAGCATCGTCTGGAACGGCGGCATGGCGCTGGTCGCGCTCGCCGCCGGTCCCTTCTTCCTCACCCCTTCGGCGATCCTGCTCTTCTTCGCCACCACCGGCGCCGCGCTGCTGCTGGGGCACAGCGTCGGGTACCACCGGATGATGATCCACGGCAGCTTCGCCGCGCCGCGCTGGCTGACCCGCACCCTCGTCTGGTTCGGCGCCTTCGTCGGCATGGCAGGCCCCTATGGCATCGTCCGCGCCCACGACACGCGCGACTGGGCGCAGCGGCAGGCCGATTGCCACCCCTTCCTGCGCCATGGCACAAACATCGTCCGCGATGCCTGGTGGCAGATTTACTGCCGCCTCGACCTCGACGACCCGCCGCGCTTCGATTTCGGCGAACTCGACCGAGACCCTTTTTACGGCTGGCTGGAAAAGACGTGGCGCTGGCAGCAATTGCCTGTCGCGCTGCTATTCTTCGCGATCGGCGGCTGGGGCTGGGTAATCTGGGGCGTCGCCGCGCGGGTCGCGGTCGCCAATCACGGCCATTGGCTCGTCGGCCATCTCGCGCACAACCGCGGGCCGCAGCACTGGACCGTCGACGCGCATGGCGTGCAGGCGTTTGATGTGCCCTGGGCGGCGATCCCGACGATGGGCGAGGCGTGGCACAATAATCATCACGCCTATCCAGGATCGGCGCGGATCGGGCTGCATCCCGGGCAGAGCGACTGGGGTTACGCCTTCATCCGCCTGGGCGAGCGGCTCGGGCTGATGTGGGACGTCCAGACCCCCGCGACGCTTGGCGCGCGCAGCGGGCTGAGCATCGTGGCGCCCGGCGCAGCGCATGCCGCCCCGCTCGCGGGGGCCGGCGCGTGATGAAAACCCTGCTGCACCGCCTGCTCGCCGAACTGCCCGATGCCATTCGGTATGCGCTGGCCGCCGCGGCGCTGATCCTGTCGCAACACGGCCTCGTCGCGCTTGCCTTTTACGGCCACGCCGCCCCGCTGGCGTTCGACCGGATGTTCTGGCTCTTTCCGATCCGCCAGCTCGCCATGCTGCCCGGGATTTCGCCACTCGTCGCGATCGGCGGCTTCGCCTTCTGCCTCGCGATATCGACGGCGCTCGTTTTCCTGTCGCTGCGCCGCGCCGATCGGCTCAGGCGCGGTGGAGGGCTGGCGCTGCTGACGATGGTGCCGACGATCCAGATCTTCGCGGCGTTCGTCCTCACCCTGTTATGGCGCCGCCGCGCGGGATCGCCCGCGCCCGAGCGCGTCGGCAACCCTGCCCCGCCGCATCAGTTGGCGCGCGGAACCGTCGCGGGAATGGCGCTGATCGTCCTCGCGGTCGCGGTGTCCGGGGCGACGATGGGCGCCTATGGCTGGGGCCTGTTCGTGCTCACGCCCTTTCTGGTCGGGGTCATCACCGGCTATATCGTCAACCGCGGCACGTTGCGCAGCCGCGGCGAAACCCTCGTCGCGGTGGCGCTGGCGGGGCTGCTCGGCACGCTCGCCTTGCTGATGCTCGCGCTCGAGGGTCTGCTCTGCATCCTGCTGATCGCGCCGCTCGCGGCGGGACTCGCGATCGTCGGCGGCCTCATCGGACGCGGCGTCGCGAAGCCGCTTGGACCGCAGACGCCGCTTTACAGCGTTGCGGCCCTGCCCTTGGTTTTCCTGGTCGACGCCGCGATGCCGCCCGAACTGCCGATCGTCACCCGCACCAGCATCACCATCGCCGCGCCGCCCGGGGCGGTATGGGCCAGCCTGACCGCGAACCGCCCGGTCGCCGAAAGTCCCGGGCTCGTCGGCCTCGCGGGGCTGGCCTATCCCGTCGCGAGCCGCATCGCCGGCGAAGGCGAAGGCGCGCACCGAATCGGCACCTTTTCCACCGGCACCGCCGACGAGCGTATCACCGTCTGGAAACCCGGCCGCACATTGGCGTTCCGCGTCGTCCGCCAGCCGCCCGCGATGGAGGAAATGAGCCCCTACAGGAAACTCCACACCCCGCATCTGATCGGCACTTTCGACACCGGCGAGACGCGCTTCGACTTGGTGCCGCTTCCCGGCGGTCGCACCCGGCTGACCGCACGCGCCGACCATGTCCTGCGCATCGACCCCGGCCTCTATTGGGAACCCATCGCGCGCTGGGCGATCAAGCAGAATGTGACGCGGGTGCTGACCGACGTGCGGCGCGACGCCGAAAGCCGCGTAAAGGCGCCTCGACACGAGGCGGGCTTGGCGGCACACTCGCCGCATGGACAATCTTACGCACAGCTGGCCGACTGAGGCCGACACCATCCTTCCCGACCTCGTCGACCTGCGCCGCGCGATCCACCGCGAACCCGAGCTCGGCCTGCAGAACCCCAAGACGCTGGCGAAGATCAAGGATGCGCTCGCCGGGCTGCCGCTCGAGTTTCGCGAGGGGCCGTCGACCAGCGGACTGGTTGCCATTTTGCGCGGTCCCGCGAACGGGCGCACCGTGCTGCTGCGCGGCGACATGGATGCGCTGCCGTTGATCGAGGACACCGGCCTCGACTTCACCTCCGAAACCAGCGGCGCGATGCATGCCTGCGGGCACGACACCCATGTCGCGATGCTCGTCGGTGCGGCGAAACTGCTGTGCGCCGCGCGCGATCGCCTGCCGGGCACGGTGGTGTTCATGTTCCAGCCGGGCGAGGAGGGCCATCATGGCGCGCGCTTCATGCTCGATGACGGGCTGCTCGATCCGCTGCCCGACGCGGCCTTCGCGCTGCACATCATGCCCAACGCGCCGCATGGGGTGTTCGCGGGGCGCCCCGGAGCGCTGCTCGCCTCGTCCGACGTGCTGTCGATCACCGTCAAGGGCGCGGGCGGCCACGCCTCGATGCCGCATGACGCCATTGATCCCATTCCCGTCGCCTGTTCGATCGTCACCGCGATCCAGACGATGGTCACGCGCCGCGTCTCGGTGTTCGACCCCGCTGTGGTGACGATCGCCAGGATCGCCGCCGGCACGACGAACAACATCATCCCCGAGACCGCCGAGTTGCTCGGCACGATCCGCACCCTGTCGCCGCACCGCCGTGCCGCGGTCGCCGCCGACTTGCGCCGCCTCGCCCCCGCGATCGCCGAGGCGCATGGCTGCACCGCCGAGGTCGAGATCGTCGAGGGCTTTCCGGTCACCGTCTGCGACAGCCGCGCCGCAGCTTTCGGCCAAGCCGTCGTCGAGGAGACGTTCGGCGAGGCGGCGTGGATGACGATGGACCATCCGGTGATGGGCGCCGAGGATTTCGCCTATGTGCTCGAAAAGGTCCCGGGCGCGATGTTCTGGCTTGGCGCGAGCGAGCAGGGCAGCGACTGGCGGAGCTGCTGCGGGCTGCACTCGAACCGCATGGTGCTCGACGAAAAGGTCATGGCGCGCGGCGCGGCGCTGCACGCGGCGCTGGCGGAGCGGTTTCTGGAAGGAGGGTTCGAGGCATGATCAACATCATCGGCGCCATCATCACCGGCCTGCTGATCGGCGCGCTGGCGCGATTCTTCTATCCCGGCGCGGTCGAGATGGGATGGATCGCGACGATATTGCTCGGCATCGGCGGCTCCTTGCTCGCGGGACTCGTCACCTCACGCGGCCAGCGTGAATTCCATGGCGCGGGGTGTTTCGCTTCGGTGGTCGGGGCGATCGTGCTGATTTTTGTTGGGCGGTTGCTGGGGATCGGCGGCTGACGCCTATTCGATCATCGCCTCGACCGTCTCGTGCGGGTACCGGATGAACTCGTTGTAAAGGCGGTAATGCGCGGTCTCTTCCAGCGTCGTCGGCTGGACGGAGAAGCGATCGATCTGCCACAAATCGGCATCGGGCAGCGCCATCAGGATCGGCGAATGCGTCGCCATGATGACCTGGGCATTGCCGGCGCGCTGAATTCGGCGAAGTAACTTCAGGAAATCGAACTGCCGGGACGGCGAAAGCGCCGATTCGGGTTCGTCGAATATATAGATGCCTCGGCGATCGGCGCGTTCGTCGAAGAAGTTCAGAAAGCCTTCGCCGTGCGACCAGGACAGATAATCGGGCGGGGCCGCGCCGACATCATGCGCTGCTTCGTCGACGTAGCGGGCCAGCGAAAAGAAGGTTTCGGCGCGGAAAAAGAAACCCTGGCTCACCTTGGGCAGCCAGCCGCCGCGAAGAGCGTCCGCCAAGGCGCCGCCGTCGCCGCCCGAGATGCTCGAAGCGCCCACGGCCCTATGGCCATAGCCCCCACCGCCCTCGCTGAAGCCCGCCAGAACCGCGATCGCTTCGAGCAAGGTGGATTTGCCGGACCCATTCTCGCCGACCAGGATGGTCACCGGCCGCTCGAACGTCATTTCGAAAGCCGGGTCGGCGAACAGCGGAATGTTGAAAGGATAATGATCCGGGTCGATCTGCGACGCATCCGGGTCCGCTTGAGCGTCGCGCCGCGACACGCGCCGCAGATAGGGCGGCGGCAGTCTTGAAGGGGACGCCGCCCTAGCCATCGCTCACGGCACCAGCACCGTATCGACCGCCACCGGCAGCATGTCCGGATAATCGAGCGTATAATGCAGCCCGCGGCTTTCCTTGCGGTGGAGCGCGCTCTTCACGATCAGTTCGGCGCATTGCAGGAGGTTGCGCAGTTCGATCAGGTCGGTGGTGACGCGGAAATGGCCGTAATAATCCTCGACCTCGTGGGTCATCATGTTGATGCGGTGCTGCGCGCGTTCCAGCCTTTTGGTGGTGCGCACGATGCCGACATAATTCCACATGAAGCGGCGGATTTCGGTCCAGTTCTGCTTGATGATCACCTCTTCGTCACTGTCGGTGACGCGGCTTTCGTCCCATGGCCGGATCGGCGGGGGAGTCTCGAGTTGATCCCAGCGCGCGACGATGTCCTTCGCCGCGGCCTCGCCGAACACGAAACATTCGAGCAGGCTGTTCGACGCGAGGCGGTTGGCGCCGTGCAGCCCGCTTTCTGTGCATTCGCCCGCCGCGTACAACCCCGGCAGGTCGGTGCGCCCGTCGAGGTCGATTAGCACCCCGCCGCAGGTATAATGCTGCGCGGGCACCACCGGGATCGGCCCCTTCGTCATGTCGATGCCGAGCGTCAGCAGCTTTTCATAGATGTTCGGGAAATGCCCCGCGACGAAATCGGGGTCGAGGTGGCTGATGTCGAGATGGACATAGTCGAGCCCCGAGCGCTTGATCTGGTCGTCGTTGGCGCGCGCCACGACGTCGCGCGGCGCCAGTTCGGCGCGCGCGTCATAATCGGGCATATAGCGGTGGCCGGTGACCGGATGCTTGAGGATGCCGCCCTCGCCGCGCACCGCCTCGGTGATCAGGAAATTCTTGACCTCGAGATTGTAGAGGCAGGTCGGGTGGAACTGCATCATTTCCATGTTCGAGACGCGCGCGCCGGCGCGCCAGGCCATCGCGATGCCGTCGCCGGTCGCGCCTCGGGGGGCGGTCGAGAATTGGTAGACACGCCCCGCGCCGCCGCTGGCAAGGATCGTCGCGCGGCCGACATGCGCATGGACCTCACCGCTCTTTTCATCGAGCGCATAGACACCCCAGACGCGGCCCGATCCTGAGTAACGTTCCTCGTGGCGGCCGGTAATCAGGTCGATGCACGCCTGTCCGGGCAGCAGCGTGATGTTCGGATGCGCCTCGGCGGTCTTGAGCAAGGCAGCCTGCACCGCCCAGCCGGTCGCGTCGTCGACATGGACGATGCGGCGGTGCGAATGGCCACCCTCGCGCGTCAGGTGCAGCGCGTCGCTGTCCTTGTTGAAGGGCACCCCCATCTCGACGAGCCGCTCGATGGCGTGCGGCGCATTCTCTACGACGAACTCGACCGTCTCGCGCCGGTTGAGCCCGGCGCCCGCGACCATCGTGTCCTCGATATGATTTTCGAAGGTGTCGCCCGCATCGAGCACCGCGGCGATCCCGCCCTGCGCCCAAGCGGTCGAGCCGCCGGTGAGTTCGCCCTTGGCGAGCACGAGCACGCGGCAATGATCGGCGAGCGCGATCGCCGCAGTGAGCCCCGCGGCGCCGGAGCCGACGATGATGACGTCGTGGGGGGTGGTGTCGGTCAAAAATCTACCTCCGGCGGCGAATTGAGCAGTTGGTCTGTCGTCTCATCGACGTCCGAGACTTCGACCTCGATCAGGATCGTCCGCAGCGCATCGCGATTGCGACCGGCCAGCGCCTTATCAAAGCGGTCGAACAGACCGAGAGCATAGAGCCGCTCGTTGAGGGTCATGCCCGCCAGCGGCTCGCCCGTGCTAGCCATTCGCCGCGCGCGTCAGGTTGAGGAACACATCCTCGAGGTCGGCTTCGCGGGTCGAGACGTCGACGATGCCATGCCCCATCGCGTTGACTGCGGCGAGCACTTCGCCCGCGTTGGTGCGGTCCTTGTTGTAGTGGATCGCGAGGCCTCGCTCGCCTTCGCGCTCGACCTTGTCGAAGGCGGGGTGCGACGGCAGGGCGGTGACGTCGGCGTCGAGCGTCACGACGACGATCTTCTCGCGCGCCATGTCGACCAGTTCGCGGGTCGGCTTGTTGGCGATCAGCCGCCCGTGGTTAATGATCGCGATGCGGTCGCACAGCTGCTCAGCTTCCTCCAGATAGTGGGTCGTCAGCACCACGGTGACGCCGCGATCGTTGAGCGACTGGACGTAGGACCAGAGCTGCTGGCGCAGCTCGATGTCGACCCCCGCGGTCGGTTCGTCGAGCACGATGATCGGCGGCGAATGGACCATCGCCTTCGCCACCAGCAAGCGCCGCTTCATCCCTCCGGACAACGTCCGCGCATAGGCGTCGCGCTTGTCGGTCAGGTGGACCGCGGCGAGCAGTTCGTCCGAAATGCGCTTCGCCTTGGGCACGCCGTACAGCCCCGCCTGATTCTCCAGCGTCTCGAAAGGCGTGAAAAACGGGTCGAAAACGATTTCCTGCGGCACGATGCCGATCGAGTATTTGGCGTTTCTGGGATCGGCGTCGATGTCGAAGCCCCAGATGCTCGCCGACCCGGCGGTCTTGTTGACCAGTCCCGCGAGGATGTTGATCAGGGTCGACTTGCCCGCACCATTCGGCCCGAGCAGCCCGAAAATCTGCCCGCGCGGCACGTCGAAACTGACATTGTCGAGCGCTTGCTTGCCGCCGGCATAGAGTTTGGAGACGGCGTCGATGCGGATGGCGGCTTCGGTCATGGCCGCTTCCATAGCCGCGCCGCGCTGCTCGCGAAAGCCCGTGTTCCGGCAAGGAAATCTTTACCATGGCGGGTAAGCATATTTTGTCACATCGCCCTTATGAGGGGTGATGTGAGGACCAGACACATCATCTGCCCGCCGCTTCGCCGGCGCGGCCTAGCCGCCCTGACGCTCGCTTTTGCACCGTTCGCCGCTCCGTCGGCGCACGCGCAGAACAACGCGCAGGGCGAAGCCGAAGCCATCGTGCTGCGGCCCCTTTCCTTCTTCAAGGTTAACGACCTCGACTTCGGCGACATCATCGCGTCGAACGCGGCGGGGACGGTGCGTATCCTGCCCGACGGCTCCCGGACGCGGACCGGTGGCGCGACGCTGGCCGGGAATGACGGCGAACCCGCGCGTTTCACCGGGCTCGGCTCGTACAACCGCGAGGTCAATATCTCGCTCGGCGCGAACCAGATCTTCATCACCGGCCCCGGACAGCAGATGCGCGTGCGTAATTTCGAGATCGGCAGCACGCCCACCGCGATCCTGTCGACCACCCCGACGCGCTTTCGCATCGCCTCGACGCTCGGCAACTATAATTTCCCGGTCGGCGCGACGCTCGACGTCAACGCCAACCAGGCGCCGGGCGACTACAGCGGGACCTTCACCATCACCTTGAACTATCTCTGATCGCCGTATGTGGGGCGACGGCACCGGGGGACCACTGGCGCGTTTCGGGGGGAACGCGCTTGCCGGTGCCGTCATGGCGGCGTTCTGGACGATGCCGGTAGCCGCGCAGCAGACGCAGGGCCAGGCGAGCGCGCTGGTGCTCGAACCCATGTCGCTGACCAATATCGAACAGCTCGACTTCGGATCGATCATTCCGTCGGCGACGATCGGCACTGTGACCGTCGCCCCGTCCGGCGCGGTCACGACCTCGGGCGGCGTGGTCGCGGCGTCGGGCGACGCGCGCCCGGCGCGCTTCGCGGGGCAGGGCAGCGCCAACCGCGTCGTCATCAAGACCGGGTCGAACCAGATCGTCCTGACCGGCCCGGGCGAGGCGATGCGCGTCGACGATTTCGAGATCGGCGCGCTCACCGGCCTGTCGCAGATCGGCAACGGCAACAATTTTCGCATCACCGGCACCAATGGCGTCGTCGGCTTTGCGGTCGGCGGCCGACTGCGCGTCAACGCCAACCAGGCCGAGGGCGACTATAGCGGCAGCTTTTCGGTCACCTTCAACTATCAATAGCCCGCGCAGACCCGATTGCGGCGCTGCCGCGCGCTTGCTATGGGCGCCGTCGATGACCCAGAACACGCCCGAAACCATCCGCACGCCCAAGACCCGCGTCGCCTGCGACGGCACCGGCGACGGCCTCGCCAACGCCGCGCTCGGCCATCCGCGCGTCTGGCTCGAGATCGACACCGATGAGGGCTTTGCCGACTGCGGCTATTGCGACCGGCGCTTCGTGCTGATCGGCGGGATCGCCGATAAAGGGTAAGCGTCGGCGGGATCGCCGATAAGGGTTGATCCTTGGCGGCGGCGCAAGGCGTAAACGCCGCCTTTACCAAGCCAAAGCATCATCGGTTCACACCCCGCTGGCATAGTCTGTGCCAGACAGGAGCAGAATCGTGGGGATTCCAGGGACCAGCCATCGTCGGGCCGCCGCGCGCGTCCCGGCCATCGCCGCAGCGCTGATCGCGCTGGCGGCGCCTGCGCACGCCGCCGACATGCCCGGGACGACAACCGCGACGGTCGTCCGGCCGAACAGCCTCGTCAAGACCGACGATCTCGATTTCGGGACGATCATCAGCGGCGCCACCGGCGGCACCGTCAGCGTCAACGCCCTCACCGGCGCGCGCACGACCAGCGGCGGCGCCACCGCGGTCGGCAACGACGCGCAGCGCGCGCAGTTCCAGGGCACCGGCGGCATATTGCTGATCACCGTGTCGGGCAGCACGTCGGTGACGCTGGTACGGGCCGGCGGCGGCGCGACGCCTATGACCGCCACTTTGGTCCGCGCCGCGAGCACCAGCGGCGGCGGCATCGCGCTGCTCGGCGCGACCCTGCTGCCGAGCGGCGTGCAGACCTATTATATCGGCGGCACGCTCACCGTCCCCGCGAACCAGCCCGAGGGCGATTACAGCGGAACGTTTACGCTGACGGTCAATTATCTCTGAGCCTCCCGTCATTGCGAGGAGCGCAGCGAAGCAATCTCCAGCCATCGATATCGCGCAAGGCGGATAGCTGGAGATTGCTTCGCTGCGCTCGCAATGACCATGAGCATTTGCGGACCGTCGGACGCGCGCCTATATCGGCCTCATGACAAGCCCCACCGATCCCCGCCGCTTCCTCTATCGCGCCGATGCGCTCGATCCCGATCTTGCGCAGAAGCTCGCGAAGGAAGCGCTCGCCAAGGCCGATGACGGCGAACTCTACCTGCAATATCGCGCGACCGAGAGCTTCGGCTTCGACGACGGGCGGCTCAAGACCGCCGATTATTCCACCGACGCGGGTTTCGGGCTGCGCGCGGTGTCGGGCGAGATGACGGGCTTTGCCCATGCCAGCGACATCAGCGCCCCTGCGATCCGCCGCGCCGCCGAGACGCTCGCGCTGCTCGACCCCGCGAACCAGCCGCACGCCGCCGCCCCCGCGCGGACCAACCGCCATCTTTATGGCGAGGCCAATCCGCTCGACCTGATCCCCTTCGCCAAGAAGGTCGCGCTGTGCCAGCAGATCGACGCCGCCGCCCGCGCGCGCGATCCGCGCATCGCGCAGGTCTCGGTCGCGCTCGCCGGCAGCTGGTCGGTGGTCGAGATCGTCCGCGCCGACGGCTTCCTCGCGACCGACATCCGCCCGCTCGTCCGCCTCAACGTGTCGATCGTGGTCGAGGAGAATGGCCGGCGCGAGAGCGGCTATTTCGGCCTCGGCGGCCGTTACATGTACGACCATCTGTTCGAAGAGGCGCAGTGGAACCGCGCGATCGACGAGGCGCTGGCGCAGGCGCTCGTCAATCTCGAGGCGGTCGACGCCCCGGCGGGCGAGATGACCGTGCTGCTCGGTCCCGGCTGGCCCGGCGTGCTGCTCCATGAAGCGATCGGCCACGGGCTCGAGGGCGATTTCAACCGCAAGGGCACCAGCGCCTTTTCGGGCCGTATCGGTGAGCGCGTCGCGGCGGCAGGCGTCACCGTCGTCGACGACGGCAGCCTCGCCGAACGGCGCGGTTCGCTGAGCATCGACGACGAGGGCACCCCGACCAGCGAGACGGTGCTGATCGAGGATGGCATGCTCAAGGGCTATATGCAGGACCGGCTCAACGCGCGGCTGATGGGCATGGCGCCGACCGGCAACGGGCGCCGCGAAAGCTTTGCCCATGCGCCGATGCCGCGGATGACCAACACCTTCATGAAGGGCGGCAACGACGATCCCGCCGAACTGCTGAGCCGCGTCAAGAACGGCATCTTTGCCAAAAGCATGGGCGGCGGGCAGGTCGACATCGTGTCTGGCAAATTCGTGTTCAGCTGCACCGAGGCGTATAAGATCGAAAATGGCAAGCTCGGCGCCCCGATCAAGGGCGCGACGCTGATCGGCGACGGGCCGAGCGTGCTCACGAAGGTCACCGGAATCGGCAACGACATGGCGCTCGACGAGGGCATCGGTGTGTGCGGCAAGGGCGGCCAGAGCGTCCCCGCGGGCGTCGGCCAGCCGACCCTGCTGGTGAGCGGGCTGACGGTGGGCGGGACGGCTTAACGCCCCTCTCTCCGTCATTGCGAGCGAAGCGAAGCAATCCAGAGTAGGCGTACACCGCTCTGGATTGCTTCGCTTCGCTCGCAATGACGGGATTCTGTGACGCGCATCACTTGGCCTTCGCCAATCTCGCGCCTATACGCCTCTCAAACATAAAGCAGAAATTGGGTCGCATGAGCTTTTCCCCGGAGGCAGAACCTCCGGTCGCAGGGAGGAATTATGCGCAAGACTTTCCAATTCACCTCGCTCGCGGTCATCGCCGCGATGCTGACCGCGCCCGTCGCGGCGCAGCAGAAGACCACCGGTCCCAAGGAACGCTATGAGATGGACGCCGCGACGATGTCGGGCTTCGCCGCGATGGGCGGAGGCAAGGGCGGCATGGGCGGCGCGATGAGCATGATGTTCGGCGGCGGCCCCGACAGCGCGTTGGCGCGCCAGCTGGTCCTGCGCCTCGGCTCGAACGAGTTGCCGACCGCGCCGCCGCCGAAGGGCGATCATTTTTTCCTGCCGCAGGCGAAGCTTGGCAAATCGGTGCCGCTGATCGCGCCCGAGCGCAAGGACGGCACCTACCCGACCGAATTCGAACGGCCGAAGGGGCGCCTGCTGCTCTATTGGGGCTGCGGCGCCAAGGCGGGGCCGGGGCAGCCGGTGATCATCGATTTCGCCAAGGTCGCGGCGGGTCAGGTGCCGCCGAACCTCTTCTCGACCGCCGTGCCGATCGTCCGCGAAGTGTCGCCGTCGAACAGCAAATCCTATATGGAATGGCCGAACGGCAAGTCGACCAAGATGCCGTCCAAGGACAGCAGCCTGCTCGGCGCGCACCGCGTTGCGAGCAATGTCGGCAACGACATCAATTTCACCCTCGCGCAGGATTATATGCCCGCGCTGCAGGCCTCGACCGCCGACCAGGCCGACGGGTCGGTGACGATCCGCTGGAACCCGGTGACCAATGCGACGGGCTATGCCGCCTGGACGATCGGCGGCATGGGTAACGGAAGCGGCAAGAACGACGTCGGCGACATCGTCTGGTGGACGAGCAGCGCGACCAAGGAATTCGGCGGCGGGCTGTGGGACTGGCTGCCGCCGTCGGTGGTCGCCAACCTGATCACCAAGAAGATCGTGATGCCGCCATCGCAGACGACGTGCCAGATCCCCGCCGAGGTCAAGAAATCGTCGGGCGAGTTCATGATGGGCAACCTCAACGCCTTTGGCCCCGAGGCGAACTTCTCCTATCCGCCCAAGCCCGCGACGGGGGTGTGGAACATCGACTGGACCGCGAAGGTGCGCTTCCGCTCGTACACGATGCTGATGGTCGGCGCCGATTTCGGCGGCATGAGCGGCGGCGGCGCGTCGAGCGGGAGCAGCAGCGGCGAGGCCGCACCGCCCGCCAAGAAAAAGAAATGCAAGGGCCCGCTGGGCATTCCGCTGCCCGACGGCGCCTGCTGAACGCACGCGCGTGACCTGGCCGGTCCCTCCCGCAGGCGCGAGGGAGCGGCCAGGTCACCATGCCTGAGTCAGTTGTCGTTCAGACGAGATGCCCTATATCGGCGGCAGAGGGTGTGTGTTGAATGACAGGAGTCGAACCATGCGTCCGTTTATCGCCACTATCATCGCCGCCGCCGCGGTGGCCGCCGCGCCCGCCGCATCGGCGAAGGAAAAGCTGACCGGCGAGCAGCAGCTCGAAAAATTGCTCGACGGCCGCGTCGCGGGCGAACCGCAAAACTGCATCCAGCTGACCGGATCGAACAGCACCACGATCATCGACGGCACCGCGATCGTCTATCGCATCGGTAGCACCCTTTGGGTCAACCGGCCGAAGGGCGGCGCCGAATCGCTCGACGACGACGATATTCTCGTCACCAAATTGACCGGCAGCCAGCTGTGCAGCATCGACACCGTCCAGCTGCGCGACCGCACCAGCCAGATGTACAGCGGCTTCGTGTCGCTCGGCGAGTTCGTGCCGTACCGCCGTCCCAAGGCCGAATAGCGCCAAAAAGCCCCGTCATTGCGAGGAGCCGAAGGCGACGAAGCAATCCAGGGTTGCGTAAACGGCTCTGGATTGCTTCGCTTCGCTCGCAATGACGGATGAAATGAAAGCCCCCGCCCCGCCCGCCGACTGGCCGGCGCAACTCCTGACCTTCTGGTTCGACGCGCATGGCATGGACGACTGGTATGGCGGCGGGCCGGATTTCGACACCGACATCCGCGCGCTGGCCGGCGACTGGCACGAAGCGCTGCGCGCGCTGCCGGCCGCCAGCTTCCTGACCGACCCCGACACCGCGCTGGCCGCGGCGATCCTGTTCGATCAGGTGCCGCGCAATATCTTTCGCGGATCCGCCGATGCCTTTGCTACCGACGATCTCGCCCGCGCGATCGCGCGCGGCATCGTCGCGCACGGCTGGGACAAGGCCTGGCCCGACGCGCGGCGCCAGTTCGCCTATCTCCCCTATCAGCACAGCGAGGACCTCGCCGACCAGCGCGAATCCTTGCGCCTGTTCGGCCAGCTCGCAGATCCGATGTTCCAGGACTATGCGCAGAAGCATTTCGCCATCGTCGACCGCTTCGGCCGCTTCCCGCATCGCAACGCGGTGCTCGGCCGCACGACACGCCCCGAGGAGCAGGCGGCGGTGGAGGAAGGCAAAAATTGGTGATAAGCCCGCCACACCGATCTTGCGGAGCCCCGACATGGCCGATTTCACCGACAGCCTGACCGACAAGCATATCGCTTTCATCGAGAAGCAACCGGTCTTCTTCACCGCGACCGCCGCCGCCGATGCGCGGATCAACCTGTCGCCCAAGGGCTATGCCGACAGCTTCCGGGTGCTGTCCGAAAGCCGGGTCGCCTATCTCGACCTCGGCGGATCGGGCAACGAGACGCACGCGCATCTCGCCGCCGACGGGCGCATCACCATCATGTTCTGCGCCTTCGACCGCAGCGCGCTGATCCTGCGCATCTATGGCCGCGGCCGCGCGGTGCTGCCGCAGGACGATGAATGGGAGACGATCGCCAGCCCTTTCACCCTGATCCCCGGCACCCGCCAGATCTTCGTGATCGACGTCGACAGCGTGCAGACCAGTTGCGGCTGGGGCGTGCCGATGATGGAATTGCAGCACGAACGCGACACGCTGCAGAAATATCACCGCCAGGCCGACCCGGTGCTGTGGGTCGAGAAATTCCAGGAACGCACCAGGAGCATCGACGGCCTGCCGACCCGCCCGACCGACCGTTTCATCACCGGCGACCCGGCCTGATGGCGCTCGTCGAGCTGGTACGCCTGCCGAACGGGGTCGAGGCCGAATTGCTGCGTGGCCGGCTCGAAAGCGCCGGCGTCCATGCCGTGTGTTTCGACGCCGGCATGAATATCGCCGAAAGCGTCGGCCTGCTCATCCCGGTGCGGGTGATGGTGCTCGACGACGATCTGGTCGAGGCGCAGGCCTTGATGGCGGAGTTCGGCGCCGGTTGAACGCAACCTAAGCCTTGCTCAGACGTCCATAATCCTGTGAAAATGCCCGCCATGATCAAGGTCGCCAGTTACAATATGCGCAAGGGCATCGGTCTCGACCGGCGCCGCGATCCGGGGCGGGTGCTGTCGGTGCTGCGCGAACTCGACGCCGATATCGTCGCACTGCAGGAGGCCGACCGCCGCTTCGGGACCCGCGCCAGCGCGATCCCGCCGCATATGTTCGAAGAGCATAGCGACTATGTGCCGGTCGACCTGCTCGGCGGGCGTCCCTATGCCATCGGCTGGCACGGCAATGCGCTGCTGGTGCGCAAGGGCGCCGAAGTCGAGGAGAGCCACGCACTCCATCTGCCGACGCTCGAACCGCGCGGCGCGGTCGCGGCGACGGTGCGCATCGGCGATACGCGGCTGCGCGTCGTCGGCATGCATCTCGACATTTCGGGGCTGCGGCGGCGGCAACAGGCGCGCGCAATCCTCCATCACCTCGCGGCGGGCGAGGACCTGCCGACGATCCTGATGGGCGACTGCAACGAATGGCGCAACCAGGGCGGCTGCCTCCATGATTTCGGCGAACGCCATCGGCTCGTCGACACCGGCCACAGCTTCCACAGCCGCCGCCCGGTGGCGAAACTCGACCGCATCTTCGCCTCGCCCGACCTGCAGGCGGTCGACGCCGGGGTGCATCGCAGCGCGCTCGCGGCGCGCGCGTCGGACCATCTGCCGATCTGGGCGCGCTTCGAGCGGGCGGGATAGCCTGGGAAAGCCCCTCCCCTAAGGGGCGGGCGGGTTACGTCCCTGCCCATAATTTAGGCATCGCGCTGCCTCGCCTGCCCATTCCACTGACTCAATCGATCGCCTGCGCGCGCCAATTCGTCACAAAATGTTAACTCAACCCCCGCCCGCGCAATTTGGCACGGCTGTTGCAGTGCAACATCTGCCAATAATCACAAGGGGGCGTCATGAAGCTGATCCTGGCTATCATCAAACCGTTCAAGCTCGATGAGGTGCGCGAAGCCCTCACCGGCTTGGGCATTGCCGGAATGACCGTGACCGAAGTCAAAGGCTTCGGTCGTCAGAAAGGCCAGACCGAAATCTACCGCGGCGCGGAATATGCCACCAACATGGTGCCGAAGGTGAAGATCGAGCTCGTCTGCGACGACGCGCTCGCACCGCGGGTCGTCGAAACGCTGCAGCAAAGCGCCGGAACCGGGTCGATCGGCGATGGCAAGATTTTCGTCCTCGACGTCGGTCAGGCCGTGCGCATCCGCACCGGCGAGACCGGCGAGGCGGCTCTGTAATGATAAAGGGGGAAGCAATGACGTTCGCAAACAAATTTGCGGCGACCGCCGGGGCTGCGGGCCTCGCACTGTTCGCCGCGCTGCCCGTGTGGGCGCAGGAAGCGGCAGCCGCCGCCGCGGCGCCCGCCGCCGAAGCGGCACCCGCAGTCGCCAACCCGGGCAATAACGCCTGGATGATGACCGCCACCGTCCTCGTCCTGCTGATGATCCTGCCGGGCCTCGCGCTCTTCTACGGCGGCCTGACGCGCACCAAGAACATGCTGTCGACGATGACGCAGGTCGGCGCCGCCGCCTGTCTCGCGATGCTGATCTGGGTCAGCTACGGCTATGGCCTCGCCTTCGGGCCCGAGGGCAACGCCTTTATCAGCTGGGGCAAATTCTTCCTGTCGGGCGTCACCGCCGACTCGACCGGCGCGACCTTCACCGACGAAGTGATCAGCGAATATGTGTTCATCTCGTTCCAGATGACCTTCGCCGCGATCACCCTCGCGCTGGTCCTCGGCTCGGTCGTCGAGCGCCTCAAATTCTCGGCCATGCTCGTGTTCGGCGCGATCTGGCTGACCATCGTCTATTTCCCGATCGCACACATGGTGTGGGCGGGCGGCGGCCTGTTCTTCGAAGGCGGCATGTTCGGCACCGACACGCCGGCCGCGCTCGACTTCGCCGGCGGCACCGTGGTCCACATCAACGCCGGCGTCTCGGCGCTGGTCGCCGCGATCATCCTCGGCAAGCGCATCGGCTACCAGAAGGAAATCATGGCGCCGCACTCGCTGACCATGACGATGATCGGCACCGGCCTGCTGTGGGTGGGCTGGTTCGGCTTCAACGCCGGCTCGGCACTCGAAGCCAATGGCTCGGCGGGCCTCGCGATGATCAACACGATGGTCGCCACCGCCGCCGCCGCGCTCGTCTGGATGCTCGCCGAAAAGGTCAGCGGCCACAAGCCTTCGGCGCTCGGCTTCTGCTCGGGCGTCATCGCCGGCCTCGTCGCGATCACCCCGGCCGCCGGCAACGCCGGTCCGTTCGGTGCGATCCTGCTCGGCGCGGTCGCCTCGGTCGTCTGCTACTTCGCGGTGACCAAGCTCAAGGCCAAGCTCGGCTATGACGACTCGCTCGACGCCTTCGGCATCCACGGCATCGGCGGCATGGTCGGCGCGATCGGCACCGCCTTCACCATGCTGGTCGCGCTCGGCGGCCCGGCGGGCGAAGACTATGCCCTCGGCCCGCAGATCACGACGCAGGTCATGGCGGTTGTCACCACCATCATCTGGTCGACCATCGGCACCGCGATCGCGATCTACATCGCCAAGGCGCTGACCGGCCTGCGCGTCAGCGAAGAGGTGGAGCGCGAAGGCCTCGACCTCGGCGAACATGGCGAGCGTGCCTATAATTATTGACGAGACTGGACACCCGCCGCCGCTCTCTCCTCTTTAAAAAAGGCGGCGGGGTCCAACCCAGGTTCCTCCTGCGAACCACTGGCCGGGGCTTGTCCCCGGCCTTTTTTTTCGATGGCGGCCGGGGCGGCCGCGGGCCCGGACCAGGTCTCCGGCTTTTTTTTGCTTGCGGCCCAGCGGCCTAGCGGCGACGCACCCAGGCGACCTGGCGCTTCGGCATGTGGCAGCAATGCAACAGCGCGCCGACATTTTGTTACGCGCGATTCGGACCCCATTGCGCATTTGTGACAAGAGGCGCACTCCTCTCGCCGCGACGGGACAAGATAGTCCCGCGCTGCTCAGAGAGGAAAACATCATGCATGCTCGCACTATGCTGCTGGCCGGGCTTTCGACGCTCGCGCTGGCCAATTTCGTTACGCCCGCCGCCGCGCAGGACGCCGCCGCCGAGGAAGACGACAGCAACATCATCATCGTCACCGCGACCAAGCGCGACGCCAATCTTCAGGACATCCCCTTTTCGATCAACGCGCAGACCGCCGCCGACATCCAGAGGTCGGGGGCGGTGACGCTCGAGGATCTGTCGCGCAACGTCGCCGGCCTGTCGGTGCAAAACCTTGGCCCCGGCCAGAGCCAGGTGTCGGTCCGCGGCGTGTCGGCGGGACAGGTCGTGCGCGACCAGCCCGGGGTCAAGGAACAGGTCGGCGTCTATCTCGACGAAAGCGTCATCTCGCTCTCGCTCTTCACCCCCGACATCGACCTTTTCGACCTCAACCGCGTCGAAACGCTGCGCGGGCCGCAGGGCACGCTGTTCGGGTCGGGGTCGGTCGGCGGCACGATCCGCTACATCACCAACCAGCCCAAGCTCGGCGTGACCGAAGGCAGCGTCGAGGCGAACCTCAACCTCGTCGACGGCGACGATATCGGGGGTCATCTGAAAGGCGCGATCAACGTCCCGCTCGGCGACAAGGCGGCGGTGCGCGCGGTCGGCTATTACACGCGCTACGGCGGCTTCATCAACGCGGTCGGCCCCGCGGGCGGCAACGACGTCAACAGCGGCGAACGTTATGGCGGGCGCCTCGCGGTGACCTTCGAACCCGTCGACGACGTCACCATCACCCCGCGCATCGTCTATCAAAAGGTGACCGCCGACGGCTTCAACCGCCAGGATATCTATAATCTCTATGGCAACCGCTTCACCACCACGCGCCCGCAGGTGACCTATGACGAGCGCGAGCAATATCTGCTGCTGCGCGAAGCGTTCGAGGACAAGACGCTGATCGCCGACCTGGTGATGAACGCCAAGCTCGACGGCGTTTCGGTCACCTCGGTGACCAGCTACACCAACCGCGACATCCTCGTCAGCCGCGACGCGAGCGCGCTGACCGGTTCGGTCTCGGTCGACCTCGGTTTCCCGACCGCCGGGGTATTGCTGCCATCGGCCCTCGTCGACACCACCGACCTCAAAACCTTCACCCAGGAAGTCCGCCTCGCGTCGGATTATGACAGCGCCTTCCAATGGGTGTTCGGCGGTTTCTATTCGAGTACCGACCGCTTCTATCGCCAGCGCCTGCCCACCCCCGGTTATGACGCCTTCACCGATGCGACGCTCGGCGCGGGCACCTCGGCGGCGGTCGCCAACGGCTTCCCCGCCAACTCGCCGTACAACGCCGACCTGCCCTATAAGATCAAGCAGCTCGCGATCTTCGGCGAAGGCACCTATTCGATCACCGACGCCTTCGACGTTACGGTCGGCGGCCGCTATTACGACTTCGTCGAGACGCGGCGCTTCGTCACCGGCGGATTGTTCGCGAACGGCGACCGCCGCCGCGACAAGACGCGCTCGAACGGCATCAGTCCGCGCGTGCTGCTGAGCTACGACGTCGCCGACAATGTCAGCGTCAATGCGCAGGCGTCGAAGGGCTTTCGCCTCGGCGGGGTCAACGATCCACTCAACCTGCCGCTCTGCTCGCCGAGCGACGCGGCGCTGTTCGGCGGCTTCCAGGATTATGACGACGAGACCTTGTGGAACTATGAAGTCGGCGTGAAGTCGAAGGGCCGCGGCTTCACCTTGAACACCGCCGCCTTCTACAACGACATCCGCAACCTCCAGGTCACGCTCGACGCCGGCAGCTGCTCGTCGCGCATCGTCTTCAACGTCCCCAAGGCGCATTCGATGGGGGTCGAGGTCGAGCTCGGGGTGAACCCGATCGACGGACTCGACCTCAACCTGTCGGGCAGCCTGATCGAGGCCGAGTTCGACACTACCCTGCCCGGCGTGCTCGCCACCGCGACGGGCATCCGCGAAGGCAACCGCCTGCCCTCGGTTCCGAAGTTCCAGCTGTCCGCATCGGGCAGCTATGAATTCCCGGTCTCGGACAGCGCGTCGGCCTATCTCGCGGCCTCGTTCCAGCATGTCGGCGCGCGCTACACCCAGCCCGCGGATCAGGAAAACAACCCGCGCACCTTCGTCCACGGCCTGCCTTTCGGCGGCGCCCCGGCGAACGCCGCGACGACGGTCGACCTTGAACTGCCCGACTACCAGCTGGTCAATCTCAGCGCCGGGGTCGATTTCGAAAGCGGCCTGTCGCTCAGCGTCTATGTCAACAATCTGCTCGACGAAAACGCCCTGCTCTCGTTCGACCGCGAACGCGGCGGCCGGGCGCGCCTCGGCTATACCGTTGGTCAGCCGCGCACCTTCGGCATCACCGCGCGCCAGAGCTTCTAGACGATCGGGGCGGGTTGCCGTTCGCGGCGGCCCGCCTTCGCAGGCGCACAATAAATAGGCAGTGGTGATGCAAATTTAGGCCTTTCCATCATGACATTAATATGGCATTCAACCATCAAGAGTTTCAGGAGGGGAGAGCCTGAAAGGCTGGGCCGGGACGCAAGTCCCGGCCCTCTTTTTTTGTGCGCAGCATAAGCCATCGCGCAAAAGCCCGGAAAAGCGCGGCGCGGAATTTTTCTGCGCCGCAGCCGGCGCACGGGGCGGCTGCGAAAGCCCCCGATTCGCCGCGGCGGAATCCTCCCGAATAGCCAGCGCCCGCGTACCTGTCGCCGCACGCGTCGCGTTGCGGATTTCCGCTCGGACGAAAGAATGAGCGAGTCGGGCCCGGGCTTGAAGACGGACCCATCGCGACCCCCCGCGGCAGCAATGCGGCGGGGGTTGCGCTATCGGGCGTTCAGCCGGCGCCCGCCTCGGACCGCGAAAACATGAAGGCATTGCCGTCGGGGTCGTAGAAGGTGAGCAGCTTCACCAACCCCGGAATATGCTGGATATCGCCGTCCTGCCGTACCCCTTCGGCATCGAGATGCGCCTTCGCCGCCTCGATATCCTCGACCTCGAAGACGTTGGTCGCGCCGCCGCCTTGCACCACCGTCTCGACCTCGCTCAGCCCGATGTTCACGCCCGCCATCGGCGATTTGAGCTCGCACCAGCCGATCTCGTCGGCGCGGTAGAGCAATTCGCACAGCATCACCCGTTCGTACCAGGCGATCGACGCGGTCATGTCCTTGACCCCCATCGAACAGGTGAGTTCGGACCCGATCTTCAACGCCATTGTCATTTCTCCCTATCTGGCCAGGACTTCGTCATTGCGAGCGAAGCGAAGCAATCCAGGGCGACTGACGCCCGCTCTGGATTGCCGCGTCGCCTGCGGCTCCTCGCAATGACGGTGCTTATGAATTGGAACCCAAGCCCCAATCCGCTTGCTTCAATAGTCTGGTTTGTATAGTTACTAGCCAATGCCGTCAAGCGTTCCCGATCCCCTGCTCGCGCAGCTGACCCGCCACCGCTGGCTGGTCCCGCTGCTCGCCGATCTCGCCGCGCACCGGGGCGCGCGGTTCGTCGAACTGGTGAAGCGGCTCGCGCTCGCGCGCGATAGCCTGACGCGCACGCTCGAGGCGGCGGCGGCGATCGGCTGGGTGCAGCGCAATCCCGGCCACGGCCACCCGCTGCGCCCCGAATATATCCTCACCGAAAGCGGGGCCGCCGCCGCACTGCGCGCCGCGACGATCGCGGAGGCGCAGGCGGCAGTCGGCCTGCCGCCCGGCGCGGCGACGCGCTGGGGGCTGCCGCTGGTCGCCGGCATCGACGCCGGGCACGCCCGCTTCAACGCGCTGTCGCGGCTGCTCTCCCCCGCAACCCCGCGCGCGCTGTCGCAGGGGCTGACGGCGCTCGGCAAGCATGGGCTGGTCGTGCGCGATGTGGTCGACGGACGGCCGCCGAGCAGTCTCTATGGGCTGACGGAGACGGGGCGGGTGCTGGCGGAGGCTTGCGCTTAGCGCTCCGGTTCCCCGGCGAAAGCCGGGGTCCATGCGACGCCGCGCCAGCTCTCCGGGTCCCGGCTTTCGCCGGGGAACGTCAGGCCAAAGCCGCCTTCACGAAATCCGCCGCGCGTTCGCCGATCATGATGCTCGGCGCATTGGTGTTGCCGCTGACCAGCCGCGGCATGATGCTCGCATCGGCGACCCACAGCGCGTCGAGGCCCTTCGCCTTCAGCGTCGGGTCGACCACCGAAGCATCGTCGCTGCCCATGCGGCACGTCCCGACCGGATGATAGACGGTGTTGGCTCGGCTGCGGATCAGCGCGTCGAGCGCGGCATCGTCGGCGAGGTCCACCGGATGCCGGTCGGCGCCGGCATAGTCCGACAGCGGCGGCGCGGCGGCGATGCGGTGCATCATCCGCACCCCGGCGCGGAGCGTCGCCATGTCACGGTCATCGGTCAGGAAGCCCGGATCGATCGCGGGCGCGGCGGCGGCGTCCGGTGATGCGAGGCGCACCGTGCCGCGGCTCTCCGGGCGGAGCACGCAGGCGTGGATCGAAAAGCCATGCCCCTTGACCTTGGTCCGGCCATGGTCCTCGAGCATCGCGGGCACGAAATGATATTGGATATCGGGCGCGGGCAGGTCGGGGTGCGATTTCCAGAAGCCGCCCGCTTCGGCGAAGCAGGTCGTCATGATGCCGGTGCGTTTCAGCCGGTGCTCGACAATCGCCTTGAGCATCCGCCAGCTGCCACCGAGGCTGTCGCCGAAGGGATCGGTCGAGCGCGTCTCCCAACTCGACACATAATCGATATGATCCTGCAAATCGGCGCCCACCGCGGCGCGGTCGGCGACCACATCGATGCCCTGCTCCTGCAGATGCGCGCCGGGACCGATCCCCGACAGCATCAGGATCTGCGGGCTGTTGAAGGCCCCCGCCGACAGGATGACCCCGCCCCGCGCGCGCAGCGTCTCCCGGCTACCACCGCGCCGGATCACGACCCCGGTCGCGCGCCCGTCCTCGACGAGGATCTTCTCGACCAGCGCCTTGGTGCGAATGTCGAGATTGGCGCGCCCGCGCAGCGGTTCGACATAGGCGCGCGCCGCCGACCAGCGCTCGCCCGCCTTTTGCGTCGTCTGATAGAGGCCAAAGCCTTCGTTATTCGGTCCGTTGAAATCGGCGGTGCGCGGCAGTTGCAGCGCCGCCGCGCTTTCGACGAAGCGCCGGCTCGTCACATTGGGCCAGCGCTGGTCCATGACATTGAGCGGGCCGTCACTCCCGTGGAAATCGTCCGCCCCGCGCTCATTGCCCTCGCTGCGTTTGAAATATGGCAGCACGTCGGCATAGCTCCAGCCGCTCGCGCCAAGTGCCTGCCACTGGTCGTAATCGAACTGGTGGCCGCGAATATAGACCATCGCGTTGATCGCGCTCGACCCGCCGAGGCCGCGCCCGCGCGGCTGATATCCGATGCGGCCATTCAGCCCCTTTTGCGGGACGGTGTCGTAGCGATAGTTCGACGCCTCGGGGATGAAGGGCATGAAGCCCGGGGTCTTGACGCGGACGATATCGTTCGTCCCACCCGCCTCGACCAGGCACACCGTCCGCTTGCCGTCCTCGGCCAGCCGGCCCGCCGCCGCGCTCCCCGCGCTGCCGCCGCCGATGACGATGATGTCGAACTGATCCATATGCCGCTCCCCTCGCGCCGCCTGCGGGCGGTCGTCGGGTGCTTACATGAATGTCATTAGCGGGCGAAGCAAGACCCTAGTCGTCGCCCCGCGAAGGCGGGGGCCGCTGGAAGTTTACGCCTTCGCCGATGACCAAGGCCGACAACGGCCCCCGCCTTCGCGGGGGCGAGGATGCCTACTCCGCCGGCTCTTCCACCGGCCGCCCCGCCGCCCAGCGTTCCTTGATCATCGCACTCGTCGCGCGGCTGCCGTCGTGGCTCCAGCCGGGCTCGCGCCACATATAGTCGAGCTTGTGCTTCCACGGCGCATGCCAGACGTCCTTGGCGATGCCGACCCATTCATGGACCGCGGCCCATAATATGTTGAAGCTGCCGAGCTGCTTGACGATGCCATAGCGCACCGGTTCGTCGTCGCGCTCGGCGACGAAGCTGCCGAACATCTTGTCCCAGATGATGAAGACCCCGGCATAATTGGCGTCGAGGTAGCGCGGGTTGACGCCGTGATGGACGCGGTGGTGCGACGGGGTGTTCATCACTGCCTCGAACCATTTCGGCATCCGCCCGATCGCCTCGGTATGGATCCAGAACTGGTAGATCAGGTTCAGCCCCGCGCAGAAGAACACCATCGCGGGCGGAAAGCCGATCAGAAACAAAGGCAGCCGGAAGAGGAAGGTCAGGCTGAAAAAGCCCGTCCATGTCTGCCTGAGCGCGGTCGAGAGATTATAATGCTGCGAGCTGTGGTGGATGACATGGCTCGCCCAGAACCAGCGGACGCGGTGCGCGCTGCGGTGGAAGGCATAATAAGCCAGATCGTCGAGGAAGAAGCAGAGAATCCACGCCCACCACCAGCTCCGGAAATCGATGCCGATGTCGAACAGGTGGAACTGATAGACCCACACCGACATGCCGACCACCGCCGCACCGACGAGCGCACCGGCGACCTGGCTGACCGTGCCGAGCATCAGCGAGGTCAGCGTGTCGCGCGCCTCGTAGCGACTTTTGTCGCGGCGCAGCGAAACGATCATCTCGGCGATCAGCAGCAGGATGAAGGCGGGCACCGCATAGACGACGGGATCGGGAAGCTTATCCACGGGCGATCTCGCGCATCCGGCTGGCCCACATCCCCGCGTCCTTCCCCAATTGCAGCGTCACCGTGCCGAAGGTGCGTTCGGGCATGGTCAGGATCAGAAAGTCCTTGTCGAGCCGACCGGTCACGCTGGCGTCGATCGGGCGCGCCGCGAAATGATTGCCATGCGCGCGGACCAGCATCTGGCGCCCCCCGGCATCGCGGACGATCGCCGCGAAACCCGCCCGGTCGCGCGCGACCTCGACGCCCCTGAACCCCGCCTCGGCCTCTTCGGCGAGGCGGATCGCATGCGCCTCATCCGCGATGCGCGGATCGGCGCCCAGTCCCATGGCCTTGACCAGCCAGGCGACGAACAGCACCGCGACCAGCGAAGCGCCCAATTGGATGAGGTCCGCCAGCGTCATTTGTCGCCCGCGAGCGCGTCCATCATCGGCCGTAGCCCGCTCAGGTCATACCCCGCATTCGCCGCTGCCTCGACGATAGCATCGACATCGTCGCCGGCGCGCGCGCGGGTCAGCGCCCACAGATGCGTCGAGCGCGTGCCCGAGCGGCAATAAGCGAGGACCGGCCCCGTCGCATCGCCGAGCAGGGTGTCGAGCGCGTCGAGCTGCGGATGGCTGAAGCCCGCATGGCCGACCGGGATCGCGGCATAGGCCAGTCCCTCGGCCGCCGCGGCATGCGCGATATCGTCGCCCTGCGGCGCGGCGGGTTCCTCACCGTCGGGCCGGTTGTTGACGATCATCGCGAAGCCCGCGGCCTTGGCCTCAGCCACGTCCTCGAGTGTAATCTGGGGGGCGACGCTATAGTCGGCGGACAGGGTTCGAAAATCGCTCATGGCGCCGATCTACTCCCGCCGCCCGCTCGCTGACAAGCGGGAAGCTGCGTTGCCGCTTTCCTTGCCCGGCGCTTTACCTATGGTCGTTGCCATGGACGATCATTTCACATGGGCCTTCGGCTATTGCGCGGCGCGCGGCTTTGGCGATCCGGTTGCCACGACCACCCCTCCGGCGCTGTGGTTCGATGTCGGCAAGCCCGACCAGGCCGGCCGCTTCATTCTGGGGAATGTGTCGGGGGAGGCGGCCGCCGATGCGTTCGCCGCTGTCGCGGCGCCCCATATCTATGTCGACATTGCCGCGCCGCGCGACGCCATTCTCCCCCATATTCCGCCGCGCTGGCAGCCGCGCGACGCGATGTGGCTGATGGCGACCGACGCCCTCATGCCGGCGGCGCGGCCCACACCCGGCTTTGCGATCGAAGTCGATGAAAGCACCGACCGTTTCGAGGCGGTGGCCAGGCATGGCGACGGGTCGCTCGCCGCGCGCGGCGTTCTCGGCATCCATGGCCGCACCGCCGTCTATGACCAGATCGTCACCGAAGCGGCGTTCGCTCGCCGCGGGCTCGGCTCGGCGATCATGGCCGAACTCGGTCGCCGCGCCGTTGCGCGGGGCGTCACCACATGCCTGCTAGTCGCCACCGCCGACGGCAAGGCGCTTTACGAACGGCTCAGCTGGACACTGCGCAGCGACATCGTCTCGGTCATCTCGCCGCCGGAGCGCCCCCGCCGATAAACCGAAAGGCGCGAAAGCCTGGGGGCGCGAGCCGCGCCCCCAGGCTCCGTGAGGCGGGACGCCCTTGCGCGGCGCCCCACTGCCTTCTCCCCGAACCCCTCGCCCGGGAAGGCGGTTTCGGTTCAGGCGGCCACCGCTGTTGCGCCTGAGTCGGCGGGTTTCGCGCCCACCGCGCGGTCGCCGGCCACCACCTCGGCAAAACGCTCGGCGTAACGCGGATGCTCGGTCCCCATCATCTTGTCCCACCAGGTGAAATAGAGCCCGTAATTCTTGTTGAAGCCGCCATTGTGGTGGAGGTCGTGGTGCGTCGTCGTGTTGATCCAGCGCGTCCACGGCGTCGACAGCCACCAGCGCGGGTGGAGCTCGAACCCCGCATGCCCCATCGCGTTGCGCAGGATCTGGAACAATATCCAGCTCAGCATCACCCAGCCCGGGGTCGGCACGAAGAAGAGCCAGATCGGCACGAAGGCGATCATCACGAACGCCTCGGGAATCGCGAAACTGTACGCCGCCCAGGGCGTCGGGGTGATCGAGCGGTGATGCGCGCGGTGGAAGATCCTGAACAATTTCGGGTGGTGCATCGCGCGGTGCACCCAATAGAAATAGGCGTCGTGGGCGACGATGATCGCGGCGAGCAGCGCGAGGTCGCCGACCCAGCCATAGCTGCCCTCGAACCGGTGCAGCACCCCGGCATCGACGCCCCAGATGATGAACGCCGACACGACCGTATAGACCGCGACGGTCTGCACCGATTGCGCGAATTCGCGGCGCCTGTCGGCCATCGTCGCCTCGCGCGCCTGGATCTTGCGAGTCCTGAGGCTGGTCCGCCGCAATCCCCAGACGATCGCCGCGACCAGCGCGGCGGCGACCAGGTAGCGACCGAAGTCGAAGGCGAAGACGACCGGCCCTTTGTGGACCAGATTGGCGAGCGGCGGAAAGGCGTCGAGCATCGGGGCATCCTGTCTGGATTGGATGCCCGCCTTTCAGCACGGCAGCAGATGCCCCGCTCCCCGATGTCGGAAAACGGCTAGCCGATTCTGGAATCGGCGAGTCGGACGCTGCGATATTCGCTCGGCGTCATCGCCTCGGCGTCGCGGAACGCGCGGTTGAACGGCCCGAGCGAGCCGAAACCCGCGTCGAGCGCGATCGTCAGGATCGGCACCTCGCGCTGCGCCGGGTCGGCGAGCGCGGCGCGGACCTCGTCGAGCCGGAAGCCGTTCAGGAAGGCGGTGAAGTTGCGATAGCCCATCTCGCCGTTGATCGCGCGCCGCACGCGGTACTCCGGCTCGCCGAGCCGCGCCGCGAGCATCGCGATCGAAAAGCCCTCGGCGCGATAGGCGCGCTCATCGGCCATCACCGCACGCAACCGCTGCGCCAGCGGCGACGGCGCGGTGGGCGACGCCACCGCATCGGGTTCCGTCGACGCTCCCGGCGCCGCGAACAATTCGGCTGCGCGAAACCGGTACAGCCCGACCGAGACGATGAAGGTCGCGACGAAGATCGCGACGAGCGTCACCGACCGGCCAAGGTCCCGGCTCATGTCGCGGTTGTGAAACATCTCGACAAAGGTGACGAGCAGGATGAAGCCGCCGATCGCCCCGACGACGCCGAGCCGGAATCCGCGCCGTGCCTCGATCAGGTCGTTGGCGCGCCCGCGCCAGGCGATCCACATGCCCGCAACCGCAAAGGCGAACATGCCGATCCGCACCACCCCCCAAATCTCCCAGCTGAAGCGCCCGGTCACCGCGATCAGCGCAACCTGGATCAGCGGCAACGCGCCGAACGCCAGCACCAGCAACCAACTGCGCCAACCGATCCGCCGCCGGTCGTCGAACCACAGCCGCGCGAACAGCCAGAACAGCGCCGGCACCATCACCGACAAGGCATCGCTCAGCACATAGGGGAAAAGCGCCGCGCCATGCGGTCGGAACAGCCGCGCCAGCAGATAGGCGACGATTGCGACGTTCATCGCGATCGCGACCCGCGCCGACAGGACAGCGCGATGGTCGCGCACCAAAATAGCAATCCACAGCGCGAACAGTGCGATCGCGCCGCCGCGAATCATCGGGTCGATTATGTCCAGCGCCGCCATCGCCGTCTGCTAGCTCACGGCGCGCGGCGGCGCCACCATGCCTAGCCGTCGGGATATTGGTCGATGCAGGTCTGCATTTCGGCCCACAGCCCGTCCGCGGCGGCAAGCTGGACCACCCCCATTTCCTTGCCGAGCACCTTGACCTGCATCGTCCGGCCCGCCTTCAGAGTCGGCCAATAATATTCTTGCAGCGCGCCCAGCTTGTAATCGGTCGCGCCTTCCTCGGTGGCGCCATAAAGGAAGCGCGCCGCCACCGCGCCATCGACGAAGATCGCGGTGCCCGGGAAATTGGCGTAGGCGACGCCGGGATCGAACCGATCGCGCGGATTGCCTTCGGCATCCTCGCCGGCGCTCGCGCCCTTCTCGTGCTGCGCCGACAGCGCCTCGGATTTGCCTTCGTCGATGCGCGGCAGCGCCTTGCCGCTCAGCCAGATATTGCCATCGTTGAAATTGGTGAAGCGCAGCGCGAGCGTCAGATCCTTCGCCAGCGGCCGCGTCGCGATGCAGCTGTTGCCGCGCGACTGAAAGGTCCAGCCGTCGCCGAAGCTCAAATCCTTGCGCGGGATCGGCGGCGGTTCCCTGCCCTGCCGCTCCAGCGCGGCGCCGCCCGCGAATTTTTCGGGCGCCGCGAGCGCGAGCAGTTCGGCCATGTCGCGATAGGCGTCGAGATGGGCCCGGCGCAGCTTGTCGCACGCGGTCATGCGACCGATCAGGTGATCGGCCCGCGCGCTGCCTTCGGCGGGCTGCGCGACCACGGCTTCGCCCTCTTCCTTGTGCACCGTATCGAAGGCGGCGGTCTGCTCGGCGTCGCTCAACGCCGATCGGTCGCTGGCGAGCGCGAACCAGGTCAGCGCCATCGCCTCGCGCGTCCGCACCGCTTCGGCATCGCCCTCGACGAGCACCCCCATCAGGCTGTTGAGCACCCCGCAACGCGCCGCGTCGCCATAGGCGACCGGTGTTTCCTCGGCGGCGGCGGCGGCGGGGACGGCGAGCAACAGGGCGGGAAGGATCGGCAGGGCATAGCGCAGCATGGCAAACTCCATCGGCTGCGACCCCGAGCCGCCTAGATGCTTGGGCCGAGGGCTGCTGTCAATCGACCGGTGCGGGGGTAAAGCGAACCGCGAACTTGGCGTTTTTTCGATCTCACGCAAAGGCGCAAAGGCGCGAAGAAGAAAAAGGAATCTCACACAAAGACACAAAGAGGGCGGCAATGACCTTCGGCGTTGCAACAGGCCCGCGCGAAGCGCATTTTTTGGCCTGCGGCGCAGGAACCGTTCGCAATTTTCGCCAACATCTTTGTGTCTTTGTGTGAGATTCTACTTCTTCGCGCCTTTGCGCCTTTGCGTGAGATTTTTCTAAAACTGCCTGATCACCGCCAGAAACGCATCGCCCCACGCCTCGAGCTTTTTGGCACCGACTCCCGGGATCGCCCCCATCGCGTGCAAAGTGCCGGGCTTTTCGGTCGCCATCGCGCGCAGCACCGCGTCGTGGAACACGACATAGGGCGGCACCCCCGCCTCGGCCGCGAGTTCGCGCCGGACGCTGCGCAGCGCGTCGAACAGCGGGTCGCCGACCGGGTTCGGCGCCCCGCCCGCGCCGCCGCGCTCGCGCCGCGTGCGTTTCACCGGCGGTTCGGCCATCAGCACCTCGGCCTCGCCCTTCAGCACCGGGCGCGCCGCTGGGCCGAGCATCAGCCCGCCATGTTCGGTCGTGGCGAGCGCCTCGCGCGCCATCAGGCTGCGCACCAGCGGCTTGATCAGCCGCGCCTCCTCGCCCGCGACGATGCCGAACACCGACAATTTGTCGTGGCCGCGACTGACGATCCGCTCGTCGCTGCGCCCCGTCAGCACCGCCTCGACATGGCCGATGCCGAAGCTCTGCCCGGTGCGATACACCGCCGAGAGCAATTTGCGCGCCAGTTCGGTCGCGTCGATCCGGCTCGGCGGTTCGAGGCAATTGTCGCAATTGCCGCAGCGCTCGGGCGGGTCTTCGCCGAAATGGCGGAGCAGCAAGGCGCGGCGGCACGCCGGCGTCTCGACCAGCGCACCAAGCGCGTTCAGGCGTGTCCGCTCGCCGGCGACGCGCGCCTCGGGCAGTTCGCCCAATCGCGACCGCGCCATCGCGAAGTCGGTCGCCCCCCACAGCATGAGCGCCTCGGCCGGGTCGCCGTCGCGGCCGGCGCGGCCGGTTTCCTGATAATAGGCCTCGATCGATTTCGGCAGCCCGGCGTGCGCGACGAAGCGCACGTCGGGCTTGTCGATCCCCATGCCGAAGGCGACCGTCGCGGTGACGATGCCGTCCTCCGACGCGACGAAATCATGCTGCACCCGCGCCCGGATTTCGGGATCGAGCCCGGCGTGATAGGCCGCGACCTTGCGCCCGGTCGCCGCCGCGAGCTGGCTCGCCAGCTTCTCGGTCCCGCTGCGCGTCGGGCAATAGACGATGCCGGGGCCCGGATTGGCGGTGATGAAATCGGTGAGCTGGCGCGCCGGGGTGACGCGCCCGCGCATCGCATAGCGGATGTTCGGCCGGTCGAACCCCGCGAGGATCAGTCCGCCCGCGGGGATGCCGAGCTGGACGAGGATATCCTCGCGCGTATGCTTGTCGGCGGTCGCGGTTAGCGCAAGCCGCGGCACCGCCGGGAAGGCGTCGAGCAAGGGCCGCAGCAGGCGGTAATCGGGGCGGAAATCATGCCCCCATTCGCTGACGCAATGCGCCTCGTCGATCGCGAACAGCGCCGGGCTGCGCGCCTCGAGCAGCGCGCGAAACCCCTCGCCGGTCGCGCGTTCGGGCGCCACATAAAGCAGGTCGAGGTCGCCGTCGCGATAGCGCTGGCGCGTCTCGGCGAAATCGGCATCGACGCTGGTCAGCGCCGCCGCGCGGATTCCCGCCGCCCGCGCGCCGCGCAGCTGGTCGTGCATCAGCGCGATCAGCGGCGACACGACGACGACACAGCCGGGCAGCGCGACCGCGGGCAGCTGATAGGTCAGCGACTTGCCTGCGCCGGTCGGCATCACCGCGAGCGTGCGCTCGCCCGCCATGACGCGGTCGACGACTTCGCCCTGGCGGCCACGGAAATGGTCGAAGCCGAAGGTCGATTTCAGGAGGGGGAGCAGCGCGGCGGCGGTCATGCCGGGGCGATAGGAAGTTTGGGGGAGTGGGGGAAGCCCCGACCTCCTCAATATCGGGATCGATCCTCAAATATCGTCGTCCCCGCGAAAGCGGGGACCCAGTGCGTAAGTCGACTTACCCTTCGCTGGGCCCCCGCTTTCGCGGGGATGACAAAGGTAGAATGAGACGCGAAGCTAAGCCCGCGCCAGCATCGCCCGTTCGGCCATCCGCGACGCGGTCTCGCGTTCGGCCATCACGACATGGTCGGCGCCGCGCCGCACCAGGTCGGTCACCTCCTCGTCCGAATGCGCGCGCGCGACGATCAGCAGTTTGGGATTGATCGCCCGCGCCCGCCGCACGATCGCCCCCGCCTCGACCCCTTCGGGGATCGCGATCAGCAGGGTCGAGGCGTCCTCGATTCCCGCCTGCCGCAGGATGCTTTCCTTGGTCGCGTCGCCGACGATCACCGTCGCCCCGGCCTGCTTCGCCGCCGCCGCCATGTCCTTCTGGTCCTCGATCACCGTCAGCCCCTCACCGCGGCCGCAGATCAGCGAGCCGATATGGCTGCCGACGCGGCCATAGCCGATCAGCACCACCCCGGCGTTGCACGGCGCGGGCGCCGCTTCGGCCGCGACCGGCTCCTCCGCCGCATCGGGCTGCTCGGCGCGGATGCGCCGCACCGCGAGGGTGAACAGGATCGGATTGAACAGAATCGACAGCAGCGCGCCGGCGAGGATCAGGTCGCGCCCGGTTTCGGGCAGCACCCCGAGCCCGACCCCCAGCCCGGCGAGAATGAAGGAGAATTCGCCGATCTGCGCCAGGCTGACCGACACGGTCAGCGCGGTCTGGCTCCGGTGACCGAACGCCCGGACGAGCGCATAGGCGGCGACCGATTTGCCGATGACGATGATCGCGACCGTCGCGATCACCGGCCCCGGCTGCTCGATCAGCACCTTGGGGTCGAACAACATGCCGACCGATACGAAGAACAGCACCGCGAACGCGTCGCGCAGCGGCAGCGTTTCCTCGGCGGCGCGGCGCGACAGCTGCGTCTCGCCGAGGATCATGCCGGCAAAGAAGGCGCCGAGCGCAAAGCTCACGTCGAAAATCACCGCCGCGCCGAACGCGACCCCTAGCGCGATCGCCAGCACCGCGAGCCGGAACAGCTCGCGCGATCCCGAATGCGCGACCCAGTGCAGCACCCAGGGCAGCACCCGCCGCGCGATCACGAACATGAAGGCGGCGAAACCGACGACCTTGACCAGCACGATCGCCGCCGATTGCAGCAGCCCCGCGCTCGTTCCCTCGTCGCCGCGCGCCCCGAACATCGCGGGCAGCAGCACCAGTGCGAGCACCATGACGAGGTCCTCGACGATCAGCCAGCCGACGGCGATCCGTCCCTTTTCGGTCTCGACCATGTCGCGCGCCTGCAACGCGCGCAGCAGCACCACCGTCGAGGCGACCGACAGCGCGAGGCCGAAGACCACGCTGCCCTCGATCGACCAGCCGAGCCACAGCCCGAGCATCATCCCCAGCGCGGTCGCCACCCCGATCTGCAGCACCGCCCCCGGCACCGCGATCTTGCGCACCGACAACAGGTCTTTCAGCGAAAAATGCAGGCCGACCCCGAACATCAGCAGGATCACGCCGATCTCGGCGAGCTGCATCGCAAGCCCGGTGTCGGCAACGAAGCCCGGGGTGAACGGCCCGACCATCACCCCGGCGAGCAGATAGCCCGCGATCGGCGAAATGCGCAGCCGGTGCGCCAGCGCGCCCATCAAAAAGGCGACCCCCAAGCCCGCGACCACGGTTCCGATCAAAGAAGTGTCGTGCGGCATGCTCCTTGCGTACGGGGCGCGGGCACGGCGGGTCAAGTTGTGCGGCGCAAAAAAACGTGACGGGCGACCCGTCAGGCCGCCTGTGCGCCCAAGCCTCCGCCCGCATCTGCCAGCGCGACCCCGCGGCCCGGGCGGCCGATCAGGAAACCCTGCGCCTCGTCGCAGCCCTCGCGGCGCAGCACCTCGAGCTGCTCGCGCGTCTCGATCCCTTCCGCCAGGATCGGGATCGACAGGCTCTTGCCCAGCGCCAGCACCGCGCGCAAAATCGCCGTCGACTGGATATTGCCTTCCAGCTCGGCGGCGAAGAAGCGGTCGAGCTTGATCTTGTCGAACGGAAAGGCGCGCAGCGTTTCGAGCGACGAATAGCCGGTGCCGAAATCGTCGAGCGCGACCCCGATGCCCAGCGCCTTGATCTGGCGCAGCACGTGCAGCGCGCGGTCGCGGTCGGCGATGATCGCGGTCTCGGTCAGCTCGATCTCCAGCCGCCGCGGCGGCAGGCCGGTATCGATCAGCACCTGGTGGAACAGGCGCGGCAGGTCGGCGTGCGCCAGCTGCAGCGGCGACACATTGACCGCGACCTTCGACTGGTGCGGCCAGGCGGCCGCATCGGCGCAGGCGCGGCGCAGCACCCATTCGCCGAGCGCGAGGATGAAGCCGTTCGATTCGGCGATCGGAATGAACACCGCGGGCGGGATCGCGCCGCGTTGCGGATGGGTCCAGCGCAGCAGCGCCTCATAGCCGGTGACCGCCCCGCTCGTGACCGATGTCTGGACCTGGTAATGGACGTCGAGTTCGTCGCGGTCGATCGCGCGGCGCAGGTCGGCGGCGAGTTCGCGCTGATCGCGGATCGCCTCGTCGAGCTGCGAATCATAATGGCACGGCACCGGCGCGGCATCGGCCTTGGCGCGATACATCGCGAGGTCGGCATTGTTCGCCAGCACCTCGGCGGTCGCGGCATCGTCGGGGAAGACCGCGATGCCGATGCTGGCGCCCAGCCGCGCCTCGAAATCCGCCAGAATCAGCGGGGCCTTCAGCTCGGCATCGAGCCGCGCCGCGAACGCCGTCAGCTGCGCCCGATCGGTAAAGCGCGTCAGTGCGACAAACTCGTCGCCGCCCAGCCGCGCGACAAATTCATTGTGGCCGAGCGCATCGCGCATCCGCTGCGCGATGCGCGCGAGCACCTCGTCGCCGGCCTTGTGGCCGTGGACGTCGTTGATTTCCTTGAAGCGGTCGAGGTCGATCGCGCAGAGACCGACGCGCTCGCCATTGACGATCGCGGCGCCGATCTGCCGCGCCAGTTCGGCACGAAAGGCGGTGCGGTTGGGCAGGCCGGTCAGCGCGTCGTTCATCGCCATATGGGTCAGCTCGCGCATCGCCTCCGAGCGCGTCTGCCGGTCGAGCATCGCCGCGAACACGCCCGCAGCGATGACGATGCCGCCGACGAGCACGGTCGCGAGCGCCAGCGCATTGAATTCCGAAGGGCGGAGCGGTGTCTGGTCGAGCGCCATCGGCGTGATGCGCATCGCCGTCATCGCGAGGAAGTGGAGCGAGGCGATCGCGAGCACGATGAGCGTCGTGGCGAGCAGGACCCGATGGCGCATCGCCCGCTGCGTGCGCAGCACGGTCAGCGCGGCTGCGGCGAAGACCATGCCGCTGATCACCGCCGCGGCGATATAATTCTGGTCCCAGGCGACGATGCCGTCGACGCGATAGGCGGTCATGCCGGTAAAGTGCATCGCGGCGATCGCGCCGCCGAACAGCGCGCCGCCGATCGCGCCAAAAATGTCGTCGCGGCCCCACGCGGCGACCGCGAAACCGATGAACGATCCGACTATCGCGACCATCAGCGAGGCGATCGTCAACACCGGATCGAGGGTGACGGGGGCTTTCGCTTCAAAGGCGAGCATCGCGACGAAATGGGTGCACCAGATCGTCGCGCTGGCCGCGACGGCGACGAGGAACGCCCATGCGATCCCCTGCGCCCGCTCCGCATCGCGCGCGCGTTCGAACATCTGCACGATGGCAAAGGCACCGACGCCGCAGATCGCGACGGCGAGCGCGACGAGCCACGGATCGTGCTCGATCGCGATGCACATGGCCAGCCTGATCAAAATCCCCACCTCTTGACGCAAAACAGCCCGCGGACAGGGCGGGACGATTGCTGCCGAAATGGCGGTAATTGCTTACAAATTTGTAAATTGATCGGGAATAGGATCGCGAGATCGGCTACCGGGCAAGGTCCGAAAGCCGTGCGGACCAAGAGCAGGACATGGAGTTAATTGGTAGGCGGATAAAATATCGCGTCCAGTGAGGTGTCGCGCGGGGGGATTCCGGGAATTTTATGGATTAACTCGTCAACGCTATTTCTCGGGCTTGCAAACACCATGTGCTTCCCGAGCGCAAAAACGTCTGTCACAGTTGGTCGTTCGGATCGATAGAATATCGCATTTCTAGCGTAAACTTGAACTGCGTAATTAAGTGCATCAACCTCCGACGGTGTAGCGACAAGCGTAACTAGTCTAGGATCAAGCCGGTAGCTGCTGGGTTTCGCGAATAGCACGGCCATCCAAGGCGTTAGCGGAACGAGAATTTTGGGGCCATGTAAGTGTTCTACGGGCGCCAAGATGTTATGGAAAAAGCCATCTCCAAAGACAAATTCTCGATCAGGTGAAAAGATGACCATCGCTTTGCCCGAACTTCTGATCGACCTCACGGCATTTCGTTGAGAGTTGCGCATATTGACCCCGATTAAGCTGTTCCGGTTCCATTCGGGGAGAGGGCCACGAAACTCCTCGGCGAGTGCGACTGCGGTCTCGCGGTGCTTCGGACTCCTAACTGCCAACGATACAATGCACTCGATGAGCATTTCGAACTGCTTATCGGCAGCGGAAACGTGCACTATGCGTTCCTCGGCAGCATCTGAAAAAGGTGGATAGCAACGATCCAACCGATAGAGCCAATCGATAACGCTCGGAAAGTTGTCGTCAGCGACCTGAAATTCGGCCTCGAAACTGGTGTCCCAAGGCGTCACTTCACTTGGATTTTCGCCAATTTTGATCGTATGGCCGTTACCTATTAGCCCAAAGTTTTTCGGAACACTCTTGCGGACCGAATTGTCAGGAAGGAGCCAGGTGACGCCTCCATCGTCATCCGCCCAATGCTCTGACACACATTCCGGCCACCAATGGTGACCTGCCGATTTAATCTTCGCCATTTCCGCCTCTAGCAATGATCAAACCGTCCCCTCCTCCTTCTCCGCCTGCTGCCGCGCCCACATGTCGGCGTAGAGCCCGCGCATGCGCAGCAGTTGCTCGTGCGTCCCGGTCTCGGCCACGCGGCCCTTGTCGAGCACGATGATCCGGTCCGCGCCCGTCACCGTCGACAGGCGGTGCGCGATCACCAGCGTGGTGCGGCGTTCGGCGATGCGGTCGAGCGTGTCCTGGATCGCCGCCTCGGTGCGACTGTCGAGCGCGCTCGTCGCTTCGTCGAGGATCAGCACCGGCGGGTTCTTGAGCAGGGTGCGCGCGATGGCGACGCGCTGTTTCTCGCCGCCCGACAGCTTCAGCCCGCGCTCGCCGACCTCGGTGTCGTACCCCTGCGGCAGGATGCCGATGAAGGTGTCGATCGCCGCACCCTCCGCCGCCGCCGCGATCTCTTCGGCACGCGCGCCCTCGCGGCCATAGGCGATGTTGTAGCCGATGCTGTCGTTGAACAGCACCGTGTCCTGCGGGACGATGCCGATCTCGGCGCGCAGGCTTTTCTGGGTGACCTTGGCAATATCCTGATCGTCGATGGTGATCCGCCCGCCCTGCGGGTCATAGAAACGGAAGAGCAGCCGCGCGATCGTCGACTTGCCCGCACCCGACGGCCCGACGATCGCCAGCGTCTCGCCCGCGCCGACCGCGAAGCTGACCCCGTTGAGGATCGTCCGGTCGGGTTCATAGCCGAACACCACATTGTCGAACGCCACCGCACCGCCGTTCACCACCAGCGGCCAGGCGCCCTCGGCATCGCGCACCTCGGGCGGGGTGTCGATCAGGCGGAACATCGCCTCCATGTCGATCAGCCCCTGGCGAATGACGCGATAGACCATGCCGAGCATGTCGAGCGGGCGGAACAGCTGCGCGAGCAGCGTGTTCACCAGCACCACGTCGCCGACCTGATATTGCCCCTTCGACCAGCCCCACACGGTGTACGCCATCGCCCCCGCCATCGCGGCGTTGGTGACAAAACTCTGCCCGATGTTGAGCCAGGCGAGGCTGTTCTCGCTCTTCACCGCGGCCTTGGCATATTGGTCGGCGACGTCGCGATAGCGCGCCGCTTCGCGCTCCTCGGCGCCGAAATATTTGACCGTCTCGTAATTGAGCAGGCTGTCGACGCTGCGCCCGACGGTGAGCGTGTCGAGGTCGTTCATGCGGACGCGGAGCGCATTGCGCCAGTCGGTCACCTTGCGGGTGAAGATGATATAGACGATCACCATCAGCGCGGTCGCGCTGGCGAGCCCGAAACTGAACTTGGTCCAGAAGATGATCAGCACCGCGAGCAGCTCGACGATCGTCGGCGCGATGTTGAACAACAGGAAATAGAGCATCGTGTCGATGCTCTTGGTCCCGCGCTCGATCACCTTGGTGACCTCGCCGGTCCGCCGCGCGAGGTGGAAGCGCAGGCTCAGCGCGTGGAGGTGGGTGAAGGTCGCGATCGCCAGTTCACGCGTCGCATCCTGCCCGACGCGTTCGAACACGACGTTGCGCATATTGTCGAACAGCACCCCGGCGAAGCGCGCGCCGGCATAAGCGAGCACCAGCCCTATCGCGAGCGCGACGCCCTGCTCCATCCCCGGCGCCATCTTGTCGATCGCGGCGCCGTACAGGAACCCCATCGACAGCTGGACGCCCTTCGACGCGAGCACGATGAGCCCCGCGGCGATGATGCGCAGCTTGTGCTCGGTGTGCCCGGCGGGCCAGAGATAGGGCAGGAAGCGCCGCAGCGTGTCCAGCACGGGCGGTTCCTTGGCCGCATCGGCGGAAGTTTGCGTATCGGGCGGCATCGGCGCCCCATGTAGGGCGGCCAGAGCGCGACGCCAAGCGGGGTTGGTGACGACAGGCTGGCTTATGCCTCCGCGCGCGGCACCATGAATATCTCACGCGAAGGCACAAAGACACAAAGACACAAAGAGGGCAGCGCACGCCACGGGCGCGGCGCGAGGATCGCGCGAAGCGCCTTTGAAAATGTCGCCTGCGGCGACGAGCCGATGCCAGCGACCAGGCGCGACATCTTTGTGTCTTTGTGTGAGACCCTTTTTCTTTGCGCCTTTGCGCCTTTGCGTGAGATTTTCTTCTTCTACCGCGAATCGCGATATCCCGCCCGGCGCAGCAGGCGGTCGATCAGTCGCCGTTCCTCGCTGGTCGGGCCGGCAAGTTCGGGGGTTTCGATGGTGGTCAGCCGCCGACCGAACAGCGGCCGGCGCGGCGTGACAATCGGGGAGAACCGCATGGGCGGGGCGCCTTTTACTGCGCGGCGTCGCACCCCCCGGTGCCGCATATGGTCTGGTCCCGCCGTCACCTTGCCGCGCCATGGTATCGGCTGCGTTGACGGAAAAGGTTAGCGCCCCCTTTCCCGTGAATCGCAGCCGCGGATCAGAGCTGGTGCCGGCCCGCGGCGCGCGCCGCCGCTGCCGCCGCGGGACGATGCTCCCAATGCCAGGCTTCGCTCGGCACGGTGCGGATGAAACCGAAGCGCGTCGCATGCTTCGCCAGCCAGTCATAGGTCGGGCTGCCGAGTCCCCCCGCGGTGTCGATGTCGAGCGCGATGCCGTGCTGGTGGTTCGACGACCCGGGCTTGGCGGCCTTGTTGAACCCCGGCCGTCCCGCGACATAGCCCTCATAGAGATATTTCTGGTTGGCATAGGTGCGAAAGCCCGAATTGAGCAGGATCGCGATCCCGTCCGCCGCCGCCGCCGCGACCATCTGCTGATAGGGCGCGACGATCGCCTCCGACAGATATTCGATCTCGAGCGTCCGGTCGACGATCGGGACCAGCGTGATCTGGCCCTGATAGGCGCCGCCCTTCCACGCCGCATTGGGTCCGAACTGCCCCGCTCCCGGCGCGGGAGCGATCTTGCCCAGCGTGACGTTGCGAAAACTGCCGCTGAAATTGCGCGTCGAGGTCCACCCCAGCGCCGCGCCGCCCGCCGCCGGCGCCACCAGCGCGAAGACGATCTTCGACTGGCTCCCCGACGGTTCGATCTTGATCTGCTCGACCTTCACCTTGCTGTTCTTGGGGATCGTCTTGAACCCGCCGACCGCGGCGCCGGCGGGCAGCGCGTCGCCCGCCCGCCATGTTTCGAACTCGAACAGCGCGCCCGGCTTGCGCAACCGCGCATCGGGATCGGTCACGGTGAATATCGTATCAAGAAAGCTTTCGGAAATCGACACGACTCGCCTCCCCCACTTCTGAAAAATCACAGGGGAATAGTGACACGAAACCGGGATATCGCAAGTAACGGGCGAAAGTGATGAGCCGCGCCCGCCGCGCGGGTCGGAATTCGTCTTGACTTAGAGGCCGTTACTGCTTGCGTTCGGGAACGGTGAAGGTGCCGGTCACGCGCCCGCCCGCACCCGGGACGACATTGCCGTCGGGTCCGCGCGTCGCGCCGCGCCCATCGACCGTCGCGCGCCCCGAATTGAGGTCGATCACCAGCCGCCCGCCGTTCAGGCGGTTGCCGCGCTGGGTCAGCTGGACATTGCCGACCATCGTGATCAGCCGCTTGTCGAGGTCGTAGATCGCGACATTGCCCGTTGCGCGCTCGTCGCCCTTGGTCACCACGACGCCGCCGGTCGCGTCGAGCCGGTTGACGTCGGTGCCGCCCTGCCGCGAATAAGCGACGGTCATGCGCTGCGAGGTCACGGTCATGCCCGCCTGCGTCACCCGCACCCCACCCGACAGCACGACGCGGTCGGACCGGTCCTGCACCTCGATGCTGCCGGCGCTGAAATCAACGGGGGCGTTGCTGTTGTGGTTGGCGAGCGCCTGCGCCCGCGCCGGGGCGCCGCCGCTGCCGCCCGACAGGATCGCGAGACTGGTCAGCGCGAAGCTCGCGCCCGCCAAGATCAGGCTGCGCAATCCCCCCAGGCGCGGCGTTGCGGTCATTTCAGCACTCCCTGATTGATCCTCAGCCGGGCATTGCCCGACAGGCGGACGACGCGCGTGTCGAGATCGGCCGACAGCGCGTTGGCCGAAAAATTGCCGATGTTCAACGTGCCGTTGACCCCGCCGCGGCCCGTCAGGCTGCGCGACTTCAAATCGATCGCGACATTGCTCGCGTCGATCCGGTATCCGTCGGCGCTGCGCACGCGCACCGCGCCGGGCACTGCGACCTGTTCGGTGTCCATATTATATTGCCCCGCCGCCGCCGCGATCGTCGCGGGCCCGTCGGCCAGGTTGATGGCGCCCGACAATTGCTCCATCCGCACGATCGGCTCCGCCGAGCTTTTCTGTACCGCGCTGCCCGCGACGAGCGCGAAGGGCTGGCCCTTGGTGTCCTGCCCGCGATATTCGGCGCGGGTCACCTTCATTCGCTCCTGCGCCACCTCGACCTTGTCCTTGGACAAGAGGAAGCTGACCTCGGTCCGCTGGGTGAAGGGCGAAAAAATCATCACCGCGGCGACGACGCCGATCACCAGCGGCAGGCCGAAGCGCAGGATGCGCACGACACGGTCGTGGCTCGACCCGCTGGTCGCCCACAACTGGCGCATCGTGCGATCATGATCGGCGCGGGCGGACATGCGAATCGCCCCCTCAGCTGTGCGCGAAAATATCGGCCTCGGGCCAACCCGCGAGGTCGAGCGCCGCGCGCGTCGGCAGGAAGTCGAAACAGGATTGCGCCAGTTCCATGCGTCCCTCGCGGACCAGCCGCGCGTCGAGGATCTCCTTCATCGCGTGGAGGAAGCGCACGTCGCTCGCGGCATAGTCGCGCTGCGCGTCGCTCAGCGTTGCGGCACCCCAGTCGCTCGACTGCTGCTGTTTCGACACCTCCTGGCCCAGCAATTCGCGGACCAGTTCCTTCAGCCCGTGGCGGTCGGTGTAGGTGCGGATCAGCCGCGAGGCGATCTTGGTGCAATAGACCGGCGCGGTCACGACGCCGAGCGCCTGCTGCAGCGCGGCGATGTCGAAACGCGCGAAATGGAACAATTTCAACCGGTTGGCATCGGTCAGTATCGCCTTCAGCACCGGCGCGTCATAGGCGCTGCCGGGACCGAAGCGGACGAGATGCTCGTCGCCCGACCCGTCGCTGATCTGAACCAGGCACAGCCGGTCGCGCAGCGGGTTGAGCCCCATCGTCTCGGTATCGATCGCAACCGCACCCGGACCCAGCACGCCCTCGGGCAGATCCTCTTCATGAAAATAGACTGTCATGGCCTCGCCTTAGGCCAAGCCGCCTTGCGGCTCAATGACTGGTTTTGCCCGCGCCGCGGGCGCGCCGGGCGGGTGCGACGGACGCTGCCCGCATCGCGACGAAGCCCGCGAATTTTCTGTTCGCAGCGGCCGGTCATTTAGGTTATATATTGCGCCGTTAGCGGCACGGGGCGAGTCTGTGCCAAGGGTGAACTGCGTCTCCGTCCGGCGCAAGGAGCCGGTGGTAACGGAGCGTGGACGACCGAAAGCGACTATCAGACAATGAGTTTCAACAAAGACCGCCGTGGCCATCGGGGGCGCGGTAAGCGCGATGATTTCGGCAATTTCGACAGCTTCGAACCGGCGCCCTATGGCGGTGACAGCTATGGCGGCGGCGCGTCGCGCGGCGGCTTCGGCGATCGCAGTGGCGGCGGCGGGGACCGTGGGGGCGGTTTCGGCGGCGGTGATCGCGGCGGCTTCGGCGGCGGCGATCGTGGCGGCGGCGGTGGTGGCTTCGGCGGCGGACGCGGCGGCGGCATGCCGGCGCAGGTCGTCGGCGAAGGCAATGGCACCGTCAAATTCTTCAACCCGTCGAAGGGCTTCGGCTTCGTCGCGCGCGACGACGGCGGCGAGGATGTGTTCGTGCACATCAGCGCGGTCGAACAGGCGGGCCTGCAGGGCCTGGCCTCGGGCCAGCCGCTCGGCTTCACCCTCGTCGAACGCAACGGCAAGGTGTCGGCGATCGACCTGAAGATCGAAGGCGAACCGATGCCGATCGAGGACAGCGCCCCGCGCCGCGACGATCGCGGTGACCGCGGCGGCTTCGGCGGCGACCGTCCCGCACCGGGCGGTGCCCGCGGCCGGCGTCAGCTGACCGGCGAACGCACCTCGGGCACGGTGAAGTTCTTCAACACCACCAAGGGCTTCGGCTTTATCGCGCGTGACGACGGACAGGCCGATGCCTTCGTCCACATCAGCGCGGTGCAGCGCGCCGGCATGACCGGCCTCGAGGAAGGCGACCGCGTCGCTTTCGACATCGAAGTCGATGATCGCGGCAAGTTCGCCGCGGTGAACATCCAGCCGCATCAGGACTGAATTACGGTCCGAACGGATAAGGAAAAGGGCGGCCGAGAGGCCGCCCTTTTTCGTTGGGGGGCGTGGCGGCACATATCTTACGGTGCGAGCCCCCCATCTCCATTCGTGTCGAGCGAAGTCGAGACCCCCTGCAGTAATGCATGCCTTCGGGGTGCCCCGACTTCGCTCGACACGAACGGATTAAAGGTGTGTCGGCTATCAAGCGTCGATAGTTGCCGCTCAATAACCCGCGGTCGCCTCCAGAAACCAAACCCGCTGCTCGGTCTCGTCGGCCCAGCCGTCGACCAGGCCGCTCGTCGCGATATCGCCGGCCTTTTCCGCCGCCGCCTTGACCTCCTTGATCTGCGCCAGCAGCGTCTTGTTGTCGGCGGCCAGCGTGCGGACCATCGTTTCGGCATCGACGCCCGCGGCATCGTCGTCGCGGATCGACTGGCGGCGGCCGACGTCGCCGATCGAACGCAAGGTCGCGGCGCCATTCTTGCGCACGCGCTCGGCGATCAGGTCGGTGGTGGCGAGTATCTGCGTCGCCTGTTCGTCGAACAACAGGTGCCGTTCGCGAAAATGCGGCCCCTGAACGTGCCAGTGATAATTTTTCGTCTTGAGATAGAGCGCGAGACTGTCGGCGAGCAGCGCGTTGAGCGCATCGGCGACGGCGGGCTGATTATGGTCGGGCATGACACCCTCCTTTCCTGTCCTATCGATATAGGGATCGGAAAGCCCATGGTCCCACGCAGCCTTTCACGCTGAATGATCGATAAAATCGATTACTGGCCGAGCATCCCGAACGCCGTCATCGCGCTGCGCAGCCCCCAGATCGCCAGAATGAGCGCCGCCGCCCAGCGCACGATCTTCGCGCCCAGCCGATCGACGAGCGCGGGTCCAAAAGCCAGGAAGGGCAGCATCGCGATCGTCCATCCGGCCAGCCCGCCCGCCGCGGCCCAATGCCCCGCGCCGCTCGTCGCCGCGAGCGCGCCGATCAGGAAATGGCTGCGGTCGCCGAACTGGATCAACAGCATCCGCACCGCGAGCAGCGGTACCGGCGCGGTCAGCACGCGATCGTCGGCGAGCGTCAGCCGCCCGCGCCACGCGAGCGCCACCGCCGCCGACAGCAGCGCGAAGGCGACGAGCAGCGCGACGATGCCCTGCCCGATCATCCGGTTGGCGATCGATCCGGCAACCGCCGCGATCACCGCATTGACGACGAATGCACCGACCGCGATGCCGAACACCAGCCGCCGGTCGTCGCGCGCGGCGAGCAGGTGCGACAGGAAAATCCCCGTCCGTCCGTCGGCGTTGGCCAGCGCCACCGCGACGAGCGCCAGCATGATCGCATCCATGAAGTTCGGTCCCGAAGCGTTGGAATCAGTGCCCGAGGCGCATCGCAACCGACGCCAGCCAGGCTTCCTGTGCGGCGGGCGCCATCGGCCCGCGCGGTACGCTCGCGGCGTCGCTCATCGCGTCGAGATAGGTCAGGATCGCGGCGCGATAGCCGCCCGCGGCGACCGCCGATTCGAGCCGGCTCGCCAGCGTCTCGACCGCGGCAAAGCCATGATCGCGCGCCAGGCAACGGATGTCGTCGACCCCCTGGACGATCTGGGTCAGCGCGCAATGCGGCAGCGCCTCGGCGAGCGCGCCGATCTGCCCGGTGATCCGGCGCTGGATATCGTGGTTCGGGTCGTTGTGATGCAACATCTGACACCCCCTGGTCCTCAAGGGTGTGACGATGCGCTCATTTGGTTAATGGCCGGTTAGCGATGGCCGGCGGGGCCATCCTGCCCCTGCTTGCAGCGATACATGTCGCGGTCGGCCGCCGCGAGGATATCCGATTCGGTCATGTCGGGCTGGAGCATCGCGACCCCGAAGCACGCCGACAGCGCGATCTCGCGCCCGTCATAGACGGCGGGGGCCGCCATCAGCATATCGCACAGCCGCGTCACCTGCGCCCGCGCGCCTTCCTCGGTCGACTGGTCGAGGATCAGCCCGAACTCGTCGCCGCCGATGCGCGCCGCGACATCGGTCGCGCGGATCGAGGACAGCAACCGGTCGGCGATCTGGATCAGCGCGAAATCGCCCGCGGCATGGCCGAAGCTGTCGTTGATGAATTTGAGCTGGTTGACGTCGGCGAAGACTACCGCGGCGGTCTCGGCATGGCGTTCGAAGCGCGCGATGCGCTGGTGGATCGCGGTCAGGAAATAGCGGCGGTTGAACAAGGGGGTCAGCGTGTCGCGCTCCGACACGCGCTCGAGTTCGGCGACCGCGATCTTGAGGACGCGATTTTCGCGGCGCAACGCGTCGCGTTCGCGCCGAACGTCGCGCAACTGGTCCTCGATGGAGTCGACGGGTACGGCGGTCAGGTGATCGACCGCGATCCGTGCCCCCCCTATGCTGTCCATCCCAAACGTCCCCGAAGCGAACCCATGCCGCCGGCCGGATGCCGACAGTCTCTCGTGACGGGCGATCCTAGAACGGACTTGATACCAATCGGTAAACGGAGCCCGCGATTTGATGGCGTTGCCCGCATCATTTCGACCCGCTAGGGGAGGGGCGCGGCGATGACTCGCCCGGGCAGGGAGACAGAGGGATGGGCGACACGGCGCCAAGCGTTGGCGTGATCATGGGCAGCCAGTCGGACTGGCCGACGATGGCGCACGCCGTCCACATCCTCGAAACCTTCGGCATCGCCCACGAGGTCCAGATCGTCTCGGCCCACCGCACCCCTGACCGCCTTGTGTCCTATGCCAAAAGCGCCGCGACGCGCGGGCTGAAGGCGATCATCGCGGGCGCCGGCGGCGCCGCGCACCTGCCCGGCATGGTCGCGTCGATGACGCGCGTTCCCGTGCTCGGCGTTCCCGTCCAGTCGGCGGCGCTCAGCGGCGTCGACAGCCTCTATTCGATCGTCCAGATGCCCGGCGGCATTCCGGTGGCGACCTTCGCAATCGGCAAGGCGGGGGCGACCAACGCCGGGCTGTTCGCCGCCGCGCTGCTCGCGAACACCGATGCCGGCCTCGCGGCAAAGCTCGACGCCTGGCGCGCCGCGCAGTCCGAAAGCGTCGCCCCGATCCCTGTGCGCGAGGGCTGAGCGCTTGCTGCCACCCGGTTCGACCATCGGCATATTGGGCGGCGGCCAGCTCGGCCGCATGCTCGCCGTCGCCGCCGCGCAGCTCGGCTACAAGACGCATATCTATGCCCCCGACGCCGAAAGCGTCGCCGCACAGGTCGCGGCGCAGCACACGCAAGCCGCGTGGGACGACGAATCGCGCCTCGCCGCCTTCGCGGCGCATTGCGACGTCGTCACCTTCGAATTCGAAAATGTCCCCGTCGACACGCTGCGTTTCCTGTCGGGCCATGTCGCGGTACGCGCCGGCGCCGACGCGCTCGAAATCGCGCAGGACCGGCTGATCGAGAAAAACTTCGTCGCGGGCCTTAGCGGCCGCCCCGCCCCCTTCGCGGCGGCGCCCGACCGCGCCGCGCTCGATACCGCGGTCGCCGCGATCGGCACCCCCGCGATCCTCAAGACCGTGCGCATGGGCTATGACGGCAAGGGCCAGGCACGCCTCGCCACCCCCGAAGACGCCGACGCCGCGTGGGACGCGATCGACCGTCACGCCGCGGTGATCGAAGGCTTCGTCGCCTTCGACCATGAATTTTCGGTGCTGATGGTGCGCGGCATCGACGGCGAGACGCGCTTCTGGGACAGCCCGGTCAACGTCCATGAGGACGGCATCCTCGCCACCTCGACCCTTCCGCCGCCGCCGATCGTCCTCGACCAGCAGGCCGAAGCGCGCGACCTGATGGCGCGCATCGCCGACGAACTCGATTATGTCGGGGTGCTCACCGGCGAGTTTTTCGCGACCGACAAGGGTCCGGTCTTCAACGAGATGGCGCCGCGCGTCCACAACAGCGGCCATTGGACGATCGAGGGCGCGGTGACGAGCCAGTTCGAAAACCACATCCGCGCGATCGCCGGGCTGCCGCTCGGCGACACCGCCAGCCCGCGGCTGCCCGTCGTCATGCGCAATCTGATCGGCGCCGGCATAAACGACGCGCCCGCCTTGCTCGCCGAACCCGGCTGCCACCTCCACCATTATGGCAAGGCCGAGGTCCGCGCCGGGCGCAAGCTCGGCCACGCGACCTGGGTCGGCACGGAACCCGCATGAACCACCCCGAAATCACCCTGATCGTTGCGCGCGCGACGAATGGCGTCATCGGCGCCGATGGCAAGATGCCCTGGCACCTGCCCGCCGATCTCCGTCGCTTCAAGCAGCTCACCATGGGCCGCCCGATGATCATGGGGCGCAAGACCTTCGACAGCCTGCCCGCGATCCTCGAGGGCCGGCGCCACATCGTCCTCACCCGCGACCCCGACTGGCAGGAGGACGGCGCCGAACCCGTCGCATCGGTCGAGGCGGCGCTGCGCAGCGCCAACGCGCCGCAGGTGATGGTGATCGGCGGCGCCGAAATTCATGCGATGTTCCTGCCCCTCGCCGACCGCATCGAGCTGACCGAAGTCGCGCTCACGCCCGCGGGCGACGCGTCGATCGCCTATCCCGACCCCGCCGACTGGCACGAAGCGGCGCGCGAAGATCATCCCGCCGACGACGCGGGCCGCCCCGCCTACAGCTTCGTCACCTTCACGAGGAAGCGCTGATGCGTCGCTGGCTCACCGGGATATTGCTCGTCGTCGCCATCGCCGCGCTCGCATTTTTCGCGCTTGCCCCCGGCATAGTCGAACGCGGGCTCAACCAGATCGACGGCAAGCCGCTTCCCGAAGTCAGTGCACGCGCGAAGGCGCTCCACGCGACGCTCACCATCGTCGACCTGCACAGCGACAGCCTGATGTGGAAGCGCGATTTCCTGACCCGCGGGACGCGCGGCCATATGGACCTGCCACGCCTGCAGGACGGCCATGTCGCGCTGCAGATCCTCGCGAGCACGACCAAGTCGCCGAAGGACCAGAATTACGATTCGAACGGCGCCGACACCGACAATATCACCAGCCTCGTCATCGCCCAGCTCCAGCCGGTGCGGACGTGGAACTCGCTGCTCGAACGCTCTTTGTGGCACGCGACCAAGCTCCACCGCGACGCCGAGGCGTCGAACGGCAAGCTGCGCCCGGTCGCGACCGCCGACGATCTCGCCGCCCTGCTCGCCGCGCGCAAGGGCAAGCCGCTCACCACCGGCGCGATGCTCAGCGTCGAGGGGCTGCACAATCTGGGCGGCGACATCGCCAATCTCGACAAGCTCTACGCCGCGGGGTTCCGCATGGCGGGGCTCACCCATTTCTTCGACAACGACCTCGCGGGGTCGATGCACGGGCTCAAGAAGGGCGGGCTGACCCCGTTCGGGCGCCGGGTCGTCACGGCGATGGAAGCCAGGGGCATGATCGTCGACGTCGCGCATTGCAGCAAGGCGTGCGTCGCCGACATCCTCAAAATGGCGCGCCGTCCCGTCGTCTCCAGCCATGGCGGGGTGCAGGCGACGTGCAAGGTCAACCGCAACCTCGACGACGCGCAAATCCGCGGCGTCGCCGCGACCGGCGGGCTGATCGGCATCGGCTATTGGGACGCCGCGGTCTGCGACACCTCGCCCGCGAGCATCGCCAAGGCGATGAAGCATGTCCGCGACCTCGTCGGCATTCAATATGTCGCGCTCGGCAGCGATTATGACGGCGCGACCACCGTCCGCTTCGACACCTCGCAGCTGGTGCAGGTCACGCAGGCGCTGATCGACGCGGGCTTCACCGACGACGAGATCCGCGCCGCGATGGGCGGCAACGCGATCCGCGTGCTCGGCGCGGGGCTCGTCCCGCTGACCCCGCCCGTTTCCGCCGAACGTCTATGATCCGCCTCGACGGCCACCAGCGGATCGAGGGCGATTTGCGCGGCGGCGTCATCGCGCTCGGCAATTTCGACGGCTTCCACGCCGGGCATCAGGCGGTCGTCGGCCGCGCCGTCCGCCATGCGCGCGACGAGGGCCGCCCGGCGATCGTCGCGACCTTCGACCCGCATCCGGTGCGCTTCTTCAAACCCGACGCCGCGCCCTTCCGCCTGACCACGCTCGACCAAAGACAGGCGCTGTTCGCCGCCGCGGGCGCCGAGGCGATGCTCGTCCTGCCCTTCGACGCCGCGCTCGCGGGTACGACGGCAGAGGATTTCATCACCGGCCTGCTGCTCGACCGCTATGGCGCCGCCGGGGTCGTCACCGGCGCCGACTTCGTCTTCGGCAAGGGCCGCGGCGGCGATGTCGTGACGCTTGCCGACCACGCCCGCCGCCTTGGCTTCTTCACCGAAATGGTCTCGCCGGTCGACGACGCCGACGAGGTCATCTCGTCGAGCCGCATCCGCGACGCACTGCACGCGGGCGATTGCGCCACCGCCGCGCGCCTGCTCACCCGGCCGTTCATAGTGCGCGGAATCGTCCAGCACGGCGACAAGAACGGCCGCCTGCTCGGCTTCCCGACCGCGAATATCGACATGGGGTCCTATCTCCGCCCGCGCTACGGCATCTATGCCGTCACCGGGCGCCTGCCCGACGGCCGCGTGCTGAAAGGCGCCGCGAACCTCGGCATCCGCCCCAGCTTCGATCCGCCGAAGGAATTGCTCGAACCGCATTTCTTCGACTTCGCCGAAGACCTGTACGGCCAGGAAATCGACGTCGCCTTCCACGCCTTCCTCCGTCCGGAAGCGAAATTCGACGGGATGGACGCGCTGATGGCGCAGATCGCGGCGGATTGCGATGCGGCGAAAAGGTTGCTGGCGGACGTCTAGCTCCGACTACCACCGCCACGAAAATGCTCCATATTGGCGCCAGCTGTTCCCCGGCGAAAGCCGGAGCCCAATACAACGGCGCGTCATCAAGCAGGGCTGGGTTTGCATCCTCACCAACAAGCGAAACGGCACGCTCTACATTGGCGTGACGAGCAACCTCCCGCAGCGCATCTGGCAACATCGGGAGGCCCTGATCGATGGCTTCACCAGGAAATACGGCCTCAAGATTCTTGTATGGTTCGAGCATTTCGATGGTCTTCAGGACGCGCGGCGCCGCGAGGTGCAGATGAAGGGATGGAAGCGTGCGTGGAAGATCGAGTTGATCGAGAAGGCGAATCCCGAGTGGCGCGACCTTTATCCCGATCTGTTGCGCTAGCCTTCTGGGCCCCGGCTTTCGCCGGGGAACAAGAATGGCTGACGTGACCAGTTCCCCGGCGAAAGCCGGGGCCCATATTCGCAAGCTTTGCGCCCACGCAAATCTGCGCTAAGCGCCGCCCCCATGACCGACAGCACCCCTGCCCCCGAAGCGCGCGACTATCGCGACACCGTCTTCCTGCCCAAGACCGACTTCCCGATGAAGGCCGGCCTGCCGCAGAAGGAACCGCTGATTCTGGCGAAATGGGTCGAGGGCAATCTGGAAGGCCAGATTCGCGAAAGCCGCAAGGGCCGCGATCAGTTCATCCTCCACGACGGCCCGCCCTACGCCAATGGCGACATGCACATCGGCCATGCGCTCAACCATATCCTCAAGGATATGGTCGTCCGCACGCAAACACTAAAGGGCAAGGACGCGCCTTACGTCCCCGGCTGGGACTGCCACGGCCTGCCGATCGAGTGGAAGGTCGAGGAGCAGTATCGCAAGAAAAAGCTCAACAAGGACGAGGTTCCGGTCGAGGAATTCCGCGCCGAATGCCGCGCCTATGCGCAGCATTGGGTCGACACCCAGCGCGAGCAGCTGAAGCGCCTCGGCATCGGCGGCGACTGGGACCATCCGTATCTGACGATGGATTATGAGGCCGAGGCCACCATCGTCCGCGAACTGCTCAAATTCGCCGCCAACGACATGCTCTATCGCGGCGCCAAGCCGGTGATGTGGTCGCCGGTCGAAAAGACCGCGCTCGCCGAGGCCGAGGTCGAATATGAGGATATCGTCTCGACGCAGATCGATGTCGCGTTCGAGATCGTCGAAAGCCCGATCGCGGAGCTGGTCGGCGCGCATGCGGTGATCTGGACGACGACCCCATGGACGATCCCGGTCAACCAGGCTTTGGCCTATGGGCCGGAGGTCGAATATTCATTGGTTGAGGTAGACGGCAAACGACTTTTGGTGGCCACCGAACTGGTTCCGACATTTCTCGCCCGGGCATTCCCCAACGCAGGCCAAAGCAACGTCGCTGCGATCCCCGTCGGGGATGGCAAGGATGATGCCGCGCTGAGTGCCGATCTAATCTTGCATGCGGATGGCGGGTATAAAGGCGCCGACCTCGCCGGCACCATCGCCCGCCACCCGATGCACGCGCTCGGCGGCTTCTTCGCGCGCCCGCGCCCCTTCCTCGCGGGCGATTTCGTCACCACCGACAGCGGCACCGGGCTCGTCCATATGTCGCCCGACCATGGCGAGGATGATTTCGACCTGTGCAAGGCGAACGGCATCGACCCCGTGTTCGCGGTCGAGGGCGACGGCAAATATCGCGAGGATTGGGGCTGGCTCGGCGGTCAGGGATCGGTGATCAACCCGAAATTCAATGCCCCCGACGGCCCGATCTGCACCGACCTGCGCGACGCCGGCGGGCTGCTCGCGGCCTCGGCCGATTACAAGCACAGCTATCCGCACAGCTGGCGGTCGAAGGCGAAGGTCATCTATCGCTGCACCCCGCAATGGTTCGTGCCGATGGACCGGGTGATGACGCATATCGAGCCCAAGGCGCCGCGCGAGCAGCGCTGGGAATCCGAAGGCGGCGCGATCAACCCGCATGAAGAGGATCTCTGCGCCGCGCCGACGCTGCGGCAGGCGGCGATGCAGGCGATCGACGACACGCGCTTCGTCCCCGAAAAGGGCCGCAACCGCATCGGGTCGATGGTCAAGGACCGCCCCGACTGGGTGCTGTCGCGCCAGCGCGCCTGGGGCGTGCCGATCACGCTCTTCGTCGACCGCAAGACCGGCCAGTATCTCAACGACCCGCAAGTCAACGACCGCATCGTCGCGGCGGTGAAGGCGGGCGGCGTCGACGCCTGGTCCGACGCGCGCGCGCAGGAGTATCTGGGCGACGCCTATGACGCCGCCGATTACGAGCGGATCGTCGACATCCTCGACGTCTGGTTCGATTCGGGCTGCACCCACGCCTTCGTGCTCGAAAGCGGCCGCTGGCCCGCGCTCGTCCGCCACGACGGCGGCACCCACAGCGCCGACCTCTATCTCGAGGGCAGCGACCAGCATCGCGGCTGGTTCCAGTCGTCCTTGCTCGAAAGCTGCGGCACGCGCGGCCAGGCGCCGTATAAGGCGGTGCTCACCCACGGCTTCACCATGGACAGCAAGGGCCTCAAACAGTCGAAATCGGTCGGCAACACCACCGATCCGGTCAAGGTGATGCAAACCAACGGCGCCGACATCATCCGCCTGTGGGCACTGTCGGTCGATTTCACCGAAGACCACCGCATCGGCGACGAGATCCTCAAGGGCGTCGCCGACCAGTATCGCAAGCTGCGCAACACCTTCCGCTACCTGCTCGGCGCGCTCGACGGGTTCAGCGAGGAGGAAGAGCTCAAAAACTACGCATCCTTGCCCGAGTTGGAACGGCACATCCTCAGCCGGCTGTCGATACTGGATAGCCAGCTCAAGCAGGCGGTCGATGATTTCGACTTCAACACGTACACGCGGTTGCTGACCGACTTTTGCAACGAGGATCTGTCGGCCTTCTATTTCGACATCCGCAAGGACGTCCTCTACTGCGACCTCGGCCCCGCGGCGCCGCTCGGCACCGACACGCGCCGCGCCTATCGCAGCGTGCTCGACATCCTGTTCCACGCGCTCGTCCGCTACGCCGCGCCGGTACTCGTGTTCACCGCCGAAGAAGTGTGGGGCACGCGCTACCCCGACGGCGGCAGCGTCCACCTGCTCGAATGGCCGGAAATCGCCGACAGCTGGTACGATGACGATCGCGACGGATGGTGGCTCGATATCCGCGAAGCACGCCGCACGGTGACCGAAGCGATCGAACCGCTGCGCCGCGAAAAAATCGTCCGCTCCAGTCTCGAAGCACGGGTCTCGATGCCCGAGGTGCCGAATCTGAGCGCCGAAGCCATGGCCGAAATCGCCATCACCGCCGCGGTCACCTATGGCGGCGACACAGTGACGGTCACCCCCACCACCGACCATAAATGCGGCCGCTGCTGGCGCCACCTGCCCGAGGTGGTCGAGGACGGCGCCTTGTGCAATCGCTGCGACACGGTATTGAGCTAAGCCATGTCCAGCACCCGTTCGCCGCACCTGAAGTTCGGCCTGATCATCGCCGCCGTCGCCTTCCTGCTCGACCAGATCAGCAAGTGGATCGTCATCACCCCGCTCTCACTCGAGGCGAAGCGCGTGATCGACATCTTGCCGATCTTCCGCCTGACCTGGGCGGAAAATACCGGCATCTCGCTGTCTTTGTTCGCCGACGGGGGCGAGACGATGCGCTGGATCCTCGTCGCGGTCACCGCCGCGGTGGCCAGCGCGGTGTTGATCTGGATGACCCGCGAAAAGGCGCGAGGAGACGTCTTCGCGCTCGCGCTGATCTTCGGCGGCGCGCTCGGCAATATCGTCGACCGCGTCCGCTTCGGCTATGTCGTCGACTTCGCCGACCTGCATTTCGGCGATTTCCGCCCCTTCCTCATCTTCAACGTCGCCGATGCCTGCATCACCATCGGGGTGCTTTTGCTGGTTGCGCGCGCGCTGCTCTTGGGCGAAAAGGCCCCGAAGGCGGGCGACCAGCCCGCCGCCGATTAAACGGGGCGTACAGGAGTGATTTTCAAGTGAACCGGACCACCGCCATTCTTGCCGCCGCCCTGGCCGCATCGACGCTGTCGGCCTGCGGGTCGAACAATCTGTTCAGCCGCGACCGTCCCGACGAAATGCGCGTGTCGCGTCAGGCACCGCTGATCGTGCCGCCCGACTATTCGCTCGTCCCGCCCGCGCCGGGCGCGGCACGTCCCGGCGGCGAAACCACCGCCGAACAGACGCTCCGCACCCTTTTCGGCGGCCCCGCCCCGCGCAGCACGACCGAAAGCGCCGTCATCGGCAGCGCCGACGGCGCCCGCGCCGACCCCGGCATCCGCAGCCAGGTCGGCAGCCCGACCACCGAGGTCGTCGACAAGGGCCTCGTCACCCGCGACATCCTCGTCTCGCCCGAAGGCGACGGTCGCGACGCGCAGGCGGCGATTCCGGGAGCGTAAGGCTCCAAGATTTTCGCGCCGAGACGCAGAGATAGGAATTGGGCGGCTTTAGCCGCCCTTTTTCATCCCCTTTTCTCTGCGTTCTCTGCGCCTTTGCGTGAGATTTTCGAGCCTCACGCAAGGGCACGAAGAAAATCCGATATCGATCAGCTGAACAGGCTCGACAGGATGAACATCGCGGCCAGGCTTTCGACCATCGCGCGCGAGGCATGGCCAAAGGCGCGCAGCCGGCCGCATTTCAGATGCTGGTTGAACCACGCGGTCTGCAGGAAACCGAACCACAAAAGCCCGAACAGCGCCAGCGCGCCGCCCGCGAGCACCGACCAGTCATGGCCCTGCTTGATCAGGATCACCGCGGTTCCCAGCATCATCGCGAGTACCGCGGCGACATAGCATTGGCTGTAAAAGGGCGCGCGCAGCGTGGCGCGATCGACCTGCAGCCCACGTGCGCGCACCATCCGCGTCGCCATCATCACCGGGAACAGGCTGTACAGCACGATGCGCAGGATGATCAGGTCGGTGTTGTTGCTGACGAAGGCCGACAGCCCGACCTTGCTCGCCACCACCGCGTCGGTGCCGACCAGCGCGATCTCGGCGGCGTGGACAAGGATGAGCGACAACAGCAGGAACAAAGGCGGGCTCAGCGTGTCGGTATATTGCTGGTCGGACACATCGCCCTGCTCGACGTCCGAATAATCCATCATCTTGAGCGGGTGCACGAGCACCCGCCACAGGGTGACCGGATAGAAGACCAGCCACGACATCACCTCGTACAGAAGCTCGTCGAGCGATTGCAGGAGGTTGAAGAAGTTCATGCGGCATCCTCGACCGGCGACGCTTGCCCTTTGGAAAGCCAGCGCGCGAAATTGCGGACCGTTGTCGGCTGGCTCCGGTCCCAATTCGCCCAGCGTTTCCAGTCGAGGCCGCGGCTGTTGCAATAATGCTCGAGCCAGTCCTGCGGCTCCTCATCGTCGATCGGCAGGTCTTTGAGGAAATCGTCGTCGGGATGCGGGGTCAGCCCCACCGGCCAATAGGCCCATTCGGGCAGCAACTCGTCCCAGAGGAACTCCGCCACGTCGCGCTCGCAATCGCCGGCCAGCATGGCAATGAACCGTTCGCGCCCGACATTGTCGCGCCGGGCCGCCAGCGCCGCCGCCTGCCGTTTGTCACGGCGCGCGGCGATGAGCGAATAGATCAGGAACAGGGCGACGCAGCCGGCGGCGAACCACCAGCCGCTCAAGCCCGGACCCCCGCCTCCTCGACGCCCGCGCTGTTGTGGCGCAGCGCCTTCAGCACCGTGTCGACGATCTGCGGCGCGTTCAGCCCCGCCGCGTCATATTGTTTGTCGGGCGAATCCTGGTCCTGGAAGGCGTCGGGCAGACGCATCGTGCGCAGCTTCAGCCCCGCGTCGATCAGCCCCTCGTCGCTCGCCAGCGTCAGCACATGCGCGCCGAGCCCGCCGACACTATTCTCTTCGATCGTCACGCACACCTCATGGTTCGCGAGCGTCTTGCGGATCAGTTCCTCGTCGAGCGGCTTGGCGAAGCGCAGGTCGATGACGCTGGTCGACAGCCCGCGCGCTTCGAGCGTGTCCGCCGCCTTCAGCGCCTCGGCGAGCCTTGTGCCGAGCGACAGAATCGCGACGGTCTTGCCACTGCGCACGACGCGCCCCTTGCCGATCTCCAGCTTTTGGGGAACTTCGGGCAACGCCACCCCGGTGCCATTGCCGCGCGGATAGCGGAACGCGATCGGCCCATCGTCATATTCGGCGGCGGTATAGGTCATATGGACCAGTTCGGCCTCGTCGGCCGCCGCCATCACGACAAAATTGGGCAAGGTCGCCAGATAGGTGACGTCGAACGACCCTGCATGGGTCGATCCGTCGGCGCCGACCAGCCCCGCGCGATCGATCGCGAAACGCACCGGCAAATTCTGGATCGCGACGTCATGGACGACCTGATCATAAGCGCGCTGGAGGAAGGTCGAATAGATGGCGCAGAACGGCCGCATCCCCTGCGCCGCCAATCCGGCGGCAAAGGTCACCGCATGCTGTTCGGCGATGCCGACGTCGAAGGTCCGGGTCGGATGCGCCTTGGCGAATTTATCGACCCCCGTGCCCGACGGCATCGCCGCGGTGATCGCGACGATGCGCGGGTCGGTGTCGGCGAGCTTCGCCAGCGTTTCGCCGAACACATTCTGATACGCCGGCGGTCCCGGCGGCGCCTTCGCCTGCTCGCCGGTGATCACGTCGAATTTCTGGACGCCATGATATTTGTCGGCAGCGGCCTCGGCAGGGGCATAGCCCTTGCCCTTCACCGTCACCGCGTGGATCAGCACCGGGCCATGGTCGCTGTCGCGCACATTCTCCAGCACCGGGATCAGATGGTCGAGATTGTGACCGTCTATCGGCCCGACATAATAAAAGCCGAGTTCCTCGAACAGCGTCCCGCCCATCGCCATGCCGCGCGCATATTCGTCGGTCTTCTTGGCCGCCTTGTGCAGCGGCTCGGGCAGCTTGCGCGCAAAGCGCCGCGCGATCTCGCGCAGCTCGACGAACGGCCGCGACGATACCAGCTTGGCGAGGTACGCGCTGAGCCCCCCGACCGGCGGCGCGATCGACATGTCGTTGTCGTTGAGGATGACGATCAGCCGGTTGCCCGCCGCGGCGGCGTTGTTCATCGCCTCATAGGCCATGCCCGCCGACATCGACCCGTCGCCGATCACCGCGATCGCGCGGCCCGGCTGATCCTTCAGCTTGTTGGCGATCGCAAAGCCGAGCGCGGCACTGATCGAGGTCGAGCTATGCGCGGCGCCGAACGGGTCATACTCGCTCTCGCTACGCTTGGTGAAGCCCGACAACCCGCCGCCGGTGCGCAGGGTGCGGATGCGATCGCGGCGCCCGGTGATGATCTTGTGCGGATAGCATTGGTGGCCGACGTCCCAGACGATCTTGTCGCGCGGCGTCTCGAACACATAATGGAGCGCGGTGGTCAGCTCGACGACGCCAAGCCCCGAGCCCAGATGCCCGCCCGTCGTCCCGACCGCCGAAATCATCTCGGCGCGCAGTTCGTCGGCGAACTGGCGGAGGTCTTCGGGCTTCAGCTTGCGGAGGTCGGCGGGGACATCCACCGTGTCGAGCAGCGGTGTTTGCGGGCGATCGGTCATCGCCCGGTCATACTGGCAAGTGCCGATAGTGTCGAACGAAAAGGGCGCGCGCCGGGGGCCTCCGTCCACCGTGCACGCGGGGCGCACCAAATTGTTTCGAGTTGCATTTCGCGCGCCGATCGCCTCAGATTTGCGGCGGCATCCGCCGACGCGGCGCGGCGAAAAGGATCGGGACATGACGACGGGAAAGACACGGGTTTCGATGATCGGCGCGGCCGGCGCCGCGGCGGCGGCGCTGCTCCTGACGCCGGTGATCGCCGTGGCGCAGAGCGGCACCGACGATGCCTTTGCCGGCCCCTATGCCGGCGCCAGCTGGTCGCTGAAAAAGGTCAAAAACGGCACCGGCCAGTGCATGATGATCGTCAATCACGGTGCGATGGGGCTCGACGCGGCGGGGACGAAAACCGTCAAGGAACGTTACGGGTCCGGCGGCGTGGCGCTGATCGAATGGAAGGGCGGCTGCAACGCCGACGGGCTGATCAGCGGACCCGGCACGCTCTACATCGACCTCGACGAGACCGGCGACTTTTTCTCCAAACGCTTCATCGGCACCGCCGACCGCGGCGTGCTGAACGGCCCGGTCGGCTACAACGCCTATTATGATGTCGACGCCGACGAATATGACGAACTCGACCCCGACCAGCCGGTGACCTTCGTCAACGGCTGCAACAGCTGGAACGGCAAGCAGCCGAGCAGCTGCGACGCCGGCCAGTCGGACCGGCTGCGCGGCCAGCATATGGCAAGCCGTGGCGGTTCGACCGCCAAGCCGACCCCTGCGGCCCCGAAACCGGTCGCTGCGACACCGGCAAAACCCGCCGGCCCGGTGGCCGTCGACATTCCCCCGTCCGAAACGGGCCATCTCAACGAAGAGCAGAATGCCGCCGCCGCCGCCTGGCTCAAGGCCGACACCGAGGCGCGGCGTATCCAGGCCGAAAAGGTCGCCGACTTCGAACGCAAACAGGCCGACTTCAACAAGAAACAGGCCGATTATGAAAAGCAGCAGGCCGACTATCGCGCGGCCGTCGCCGCGCACCAGGCCGAGGTCGCGCGCGTCGCCCGGGCCAACGCCGACATCGACGCCTGCAACAAGGGCGACCGCTCACGCTGCCCGGCGCCGAACTGACCCGGCGACGCGGTACGCCGCCTGACCGCGTCGGCCCCTCCGTCAGCCGCTGCGCGGCTGCCAAAATACCGCCATTCCCCAGAGAGGGCGGCCCTTCCCTGCATCCTATTTGGCGTCAGCATCCTCGGCGCCATCAGCCGGCGGCGGCGCCCGTTTCGCGACGTCGACCTGCGCATAGAGCCCGCGCACCATCAGGTCGGTGAACACCAGCATCACCCCGACCATACCGAGCAACAGCACGGCCGCGATGACCGGCAGCGGCCCGACGCTGGCGATCGTGCCGCGCCGCTCGAGTATCGCGAGAACGACGGCGCCAGCCATCAACGCATAGCCGACGAACCGCGGGATCCGGCTCATGCCCCTGTTCTTTCGGTGACGTCACGACGGAACAACGGGACAGCCATGGCGTCGGCGCCAATGTCGCGCCGCGCAACATCGGGCGCGGGATTGTAAAGATTGCAGGCCATGACTCGCTGCATGGGAACTAAATCCCCCGTCGGCAAGTCTCTGTCTTTCCAAGCCCCCATCCTTCGCATACACCCCCTGCACGAGGGGCAAGACCATAGGAACCTAACGCTTTATGCCGATGCCCGCCTTTCTCCCCCGCCTTGCGCTTCCGGCGCTGCTGCTTTGCGGCGCCGCCCCTGCCCAGGCGATGGACGGCCCCGCGCTCGGCTATGACCTCGCCGGCCTGAGCGCCGAGATCGCGCCCGGCCGCCCGGCGCCCCGCACCACGACCACCGCCTATCTGCAGGACCGCGACATCGACGAGGCGATCCTGCTCCCCGCTGCCTCGCCCGAAGGCGACGACAGCGACCGCAAATGGTCGCGCGACTATATTTCTGTGGCCGGCGGGGTGATCACCGCGCCGAGCTACAACGGTTCCGACGACCGCGTCGTCCTGCCCGCCTTCTACGTGCGCGGCCGGCTCAGCGGCTTTTCCTTCTCGACCCGCGGCACCAATTTGCAGGTCGACCTGATCCGCCAGAAGCGCGGGCAAAAGACCGACCTGAAATTCGGCCCGATCATCAACCTGCGCAGCGACCGCACCGGCCGCATCAAGGATGCCCAGGTCGAGGCGCTCGGCGAAAAGAAGATGGCGGTCGAGCTCGGCCTGTCGGCGGGCGTCACCCACACCGGCATCGTCACCAGTGGTTACGACCAGGTCGGTTTCCGCGTCGTCGGACTCGCCGACATTTCGGGCAAGCACGGCAGCTGGGTCGTCTCGCCGACCATCGATTATGGCACCCCGCTGTCGAAACAGGCCTTCATCGGCATGTCGGCGTCGGTGAACATCTATGGCAAGGGTTTTGGCCGCTATTATTTCGACGTCGACCCTGTCGGCAGCGCCGCGAGCGGCCTGCCCGTCTATACCGGCGCGGGGAACAAGGTCACCGCGGGCAAATATACGATCGGCCTCGCGGGCGCCTATGGCCTGTCGGGCGATTTGCGCAAAGGCTTCGTGCTGATCGGCGGCGCCCAATATGGCCGGATGCTCGGCCGCTACGCCGATTCGCCGATCGTCGCCGACGCGGGCAGCGCCGACCAGTGGCTCGGCGGCATCGGCCTCGCCTATCAATTCTAGACGGGGACCCGTCCGTCCCCATCTTCGTTCCGGGGGGAAGCGAAGTGGCAGAAGACCAGATATTGCGCCTGATCCCGTGGTTCTTCGCGGGGATCGGCCTGCTGTTCGCGAGCATCGGCCTCGCCATGGCCAAAAAGGAAATGCGCGGCCGCCGCTGGCACGAGGTCGAGGGCCGGATCGTCGGCCATGACAGCCATTGGAGCAGCGACAGCGACGGCGACCGCACGCTGATGCACACCGCGACGATCGAATATCGGCTCGCGGGCGTCACGAAACAAATTCCCGACAGCCTGTCGACCAACCACCCCAAACCGGTCGGCAGCATCATGCGCGTCCGCTACAACCCCGACGATCCCCATGACGTCATGATATGGGCGCCGATGCGCAACGGCTGCTTCATCGGCCTGTTTGTCGGCCTCGGCTCGCTGTTCGCGCTGGTCGGCGGGGTTTGGATCGCCTTCACGATGATCGGCTGACGCGTCAGGCCAGCCCCGCCATCCGCAGCCGCGCCTTCATCGCCGCGACGAACAGCCGCACCGACGGCAGCGCGGCGCGCGACGGTTCGAACAGCAGGTGGACGGGCAGCGCGGGCGGCTGATCACCGCCGAGCAAGGATATCAGCCGCCCCGCGTCGACCGCGTCCATCACCTGATAACTCAGCAGGTTCGCGATCCCGACGCCGGCCTCGGCCGCCGCCATCGCGCCGTCGACGGTGTTGACCACCAGCCGTGGCCGCGCCTCGAGCTTCAGCCGCGTGCCGGCGAACTGCCATTCGCCACCTGCGCGCGGCCCGTCCATCGCGATCAGCGCATGATCGGCGAGGTCGCCGACCACCGCCGGGGCGCCCTGCCGCGCGAGATAGGCGGGGCTCGCGACCAGCATCTGCCGCACCGCGCCGATGCGCACCGCTTTCAGCGCCGAATCGGCGAGCGGCCCGATGCGCAGCGCGACGTCGATCCCCTCCTCGACGATCCGGACGTTGCGGTCGACCAGCATCATCCGCGCGGTCAGCGCATCATGTTCGGCGAGCAGGGCACTCACCACCGGCAGCATATGCAGCCGCCCGAACATCACCGGCGCGGTCAGGTACAGCTGGCCGCGCGGCTCGGCCGCTGCCCCGCGCACCGCGCGCTCGGCGCCCGCCAGGTCGCCGAGGATACGCCGCGCTTCGCCGAGAAACGCCGCGCCGGCGTCGGTCAGCACCACCGCGCGGGTCGAGCGGTGGAACAGGCTCGTCCCCAGCCTGTCCTCGAGCGCGGCGATGCCGCGCGTCACCGCGGGCGGCGAATGGCCCAGCTTGCGTGCCGCGGCGGCGAACCCGCCCTCGCCCGCGACGGCGACGAACATCTCCAGCGTCAGCAAGCGGTCCATCGATTATTCCATTTTCCGGAATGAACTTCTGCAATCTTCGCCGATTATCATCATCGGGGCAATGACCTAGATCGGCTCGGCGAAAGGAGGCGACCGATGGCACGCAATTACCGGACCACCCTCTTCAACGAAGACGTCCGCAAGCTGCAGGAGATCCACGGCTCGCGCGCCGCCTATGCCAAGCTCGACGCGGGTGCCGACGGCGCGCCCGATGCGCTGACCGACAAGGAAATCTCCTTCATGGCGCTGCGCGACAGTTTCTACATGGCCAGCGTCAGCGCCGACGGCTGGCCCTATATGCAGCATCGCGGCGGCCCCGCCGGTTTCCTGCGGCATATCGAGGGCAACCGGGTCGGCTTCGCCGACTATCGCGGCAACAAGCAATATATCAGCACCGCCAACCTGCTGCGCGACGACCGCGTCTCGCTGTTCCTGATGGATTATCCGAACAAGGACCGGCTGAAACTGATCGGCCATGCGCACAGCGTCGAGCTGGCCGACGATCCCGAACTGGTCACATCGCTGATGCCCACCGGCTATCGCGCGGTGCCCGAGCGCGCCTTCCTGATCGACGTCGTCGGCTGGGAATGGAATTGCTCGCAGCACATCACCCCGCGCTTCACCGAGGCCGAAATTTCGGCGGCGATCCAGCCGATGGCCGCCGAACTCAACCAGCTGCGCGCCGAAATCGCCGCGCTTCGCTCCGCAAAGGAAGAACAATGACGACAGCCTCGCCGCGCCCGCTCACCCGGGGCGCCCACCATATCGGCCTCGCGGTGCGCGACGTCGCCGAGGCGCGCGACTTCTTCGTCGACGCGCTCGGTTTCACGGTCGCCGCCGAACGCCCCGACTATCCCGCGATCTTCGTCTCCGACGGCACAACCTTGCTCACCCTGTGGCAGGTCGCCGATCCCGCATCGGCGCCCCCCTTCGACCGCCGCGCCAATGTCGGCCTCCACCATCTCGCGCTGCAGGTCGCCGATCTGCCCACGCTGCGCACCGTCTTCGCGCGCGTCGAGGGCCATCCCGGCGTCCGGATCGAATTCGACCCCGAACCGATCCGCGAGGGCGCGACGACGCATCATTTCATCTGTGCGATGCCCGGCGGACTCCGTATCGAGTTCGCGACCCCGTTCGCCTGAAAGGAAGACGCCATGCCCTATGTGAACATCAAGATCACCCGTGAGGGCGCGACGCCCGAACAGAAAGCCGAACTGATCGCCGGCGTCACCGACCTGCTCCAGCGCGTCCTCGCCAAGAACCCCGCGACCACCGTCGTCACGATCGACGAGGTCGAGCTGGAAAACTGGGGCATCGGCGGCCTGCCCGTGCTCGACTATCGCGCCGCGCAGGCGGCGAAGGCAGCCAAGCCATGACCGCGAACAATAGCGCCCCCGCCTTCGCGCTGATCATGCTGCTCACCGGCATCGGCATCCCGATCCTCGCCGCGCTCAACGGCGGGCTCGGTACGCGGCTCGGCAGCCCGATGGCGGCGTCGATGATCCTGTTCGGCCTCGCCTTCCTCATAGCGACGGCCGGTGCGCTGATGACCGGCTCGGTCGGGCAGATCCGCTTCACGTCGGATATCCCGCCGCAATTCTACTTCGGCGGGCTGTTCGTCGCTTTCTATGTGATCGCGGTGACCTTCATCGCGCCGAAGTTCGGGGTCGGCAATGCGATCTTCTTCGTCCTGGTCGGCCAGCTGGTCAGCGCCGCTACGATCGACCATTTCGGCCTGTTCGGCGCGATGCGCTCGGCGATCGACCTGAAGCGCGTCGCGGGCATCGGACTGATGGTCGCAGGGGTCTATCTGGCGCGCCGGACGGCCTAGCGCCGCCTGTAGGTCCAGCGCATCGCCTTCGACCCGTCGATCAGCGAGATCGTCGCGGTCAGCGTTTCGCCGTCGCGCGCATAGGTGATGCGCTGCGGATAATCATGCGCGGCATTATCGAAGGTCGCATGCGCCGCGCCATGCTCGGCCAGCGCGAACGCCACCGCCGAACCGCCGCCGGGCCGCGCGATATAGGTCGGCGTGCCGTCGGTGCCCGGCTGCAGCATCAGGAATTCGAACGCCTGCGCCTTGTCGCCCGCCCCCGACAGGCTGTGGCCGATCATGACCCCGCCGCGCGGGTCCGACCAGCTCTCCTCGCTCCATTCATCGCCCGCGTCCCTGACCCACGCCCCCGCCATCCACGCGAGATCGCCGACCGTGGCGGCCGGGGCCGAACCCGGGGCCGCCGCCATCAGCAACATCGCCGCCATCGCCGCCGTCATGCTTTTCATCATCGCTTCCTCCCCGCCGCAACTCGGCGCTGACCCCGTCTGCCGCCGCCGCCGCCGCGCGTCTTGAACCGATGCGACAAAAAGCGTCTAAAGCGCGCATGGACTATCGCGAGTTCGCCCCGCCCCCCACGCTCGCCGGGCTGGTCAAGGCACGCTGGACGCTCGCGGGCGGCGGCGACCCCGACGCGTGGATCGCCCAGCAGGCGACCCCCGACGGCTGCATCGAGCTGATCCGCCGCACCCATGGCCGGTCGCGTTGGGACGGCGACCAGCCGGCGGATTTCGTCGTCGGGCTCGTCGACCGGCCGCAGGCGTTCACGATCAGCGGCGACGCCGCTTTCGAGGCGCTACGCCTCTGGCCCTGGGCTTGGACCGCGCTCGGCGGCGCCCCGCTCGCCCAGATCTACGGCCGGTGGCAAGCCTGTCCCGCCGCCGATTTTGAGGCCATCGAACGGCGATTGTCCGCCGCTACGGACCTTGGCGTCCTCGGCCTCGCCATCATCGGCGCGCCGACCGTCGCCGCGATGAACGCCACCACCGGCATGGCGCCGCGCGCGCTCCAGCGCTGGTTCGCGGCGCATGTCGGGGTGGCGCCGCGCGCCTATCTGCGCCTGCTGCGCTTCCAGAAAGCCTTCGAGACGCTCCCCGGCGAAACGAGCCTCGCGGGCCACGCCGCCGACGGCGGGTTCGCCGACCAGGCGCATATGGCGCGCGAATTTCGCGAACTGGCCGGGGTCCCCGCCCGACAGGCACGGGTGCGCGCGCGCGGGCCGTTCCTGCGCTAGGCGTCGGGGCCGCCCAACCGTTCCTTGTTGTGGCGCGTGCGCGCGACGATCACCCACAATAGCACCGCCCAGCCGATGCCGAGGCAGATCCATCCCCAGGTCTCGGTCGGCAGCGGCCCCAGCACCAGCGGCCCGCCGTTCTGCGGCCAGGCCCATAACCCCAGCGAGGCGAAGACGAAGACCAGGCCCAGCATGCGCGGGGCGCGGGCGATGCCGCGCAATTCGCTGCGATAGGCGGCGCGCGCGTCGGCATCGGACAGGTCGGGCCGGGTCATGCCGCCACCGCCAGCCGCGCCGCGAACGCCGCGCGCGCCGCCTGCACCGCGCCGAACTGGCGCTCGATCCATTCGAAAAAGGGCGTCATCGCGTCGCCGAGCGACACTCCGAGCGGGGTCAGATGATATTCGACATGCGGCGGCACCGTCATGAAATCGTGCCGCTCGACCAGCCCATTGGCCTCCAACGCCCGCAACGTCTGCGTCAGCATCTTCTGGCTGATCCCGCCGACCCGCCGTTTCAGCTCGCCGTTGCGGCTGTGGCCCTGCGCGATCACCAGCAGGATCAGCAGGCTCCAGCGGTCGCCGACGAGGTCGAGAATCTCGCGCGACGGGCAATTCGCGTCGCACGGATCGACTTTGCCTACCCAGTCCGGAACACTCATATCGATAGTTACCTCAAGGTGCGTACTTCACTTTTGGTTCCTACCCTATCATCTCCCGTTGCGCAAGCCGCCCGGACCCTCCGCGGCATCAGCAAAGGACGACAGATATGACCCAGGTAGCGATCATCCATCATTCGGGCTTCGGCCACACCGCGGTCCTCGCCGCCGACGTCGCGCGCGGCGTCGAAGCCGCGGGCGCCACCCCGGTTCTGCTCGCGATCGAGCCCGGCCAGACGAACTTCGACGAATTTTTCGCCGTCGCCGCCGAATCGGACGCGCTCGTCTTCGGCACCCCGACCTATATGGGCACCGTTTCGGCGCCGATGAAGGCGTTCATGGACGCCAGCGCCGCCGTCTATTTCACCAAGCAGTGGAAGGACAAGCTCGCCGCCGCCTTCACCGTCTCGGGCTCGCCCTCGGGCGATAAGCTCAACACGCTGACGACGCTCGCCATCTTCGCGGCGCAGCATGCGATGCTGTGGATCGGCACCGGCCAGAATCCCGGCAACAACGACGACACCAGCGCCGCGACCGACGTCGAAAACCGCCTCGGCAGCTTCCTCGGCGCGATGGCGCAGGCGGCGAACGACAGCGCCGAGGTCACCCCGAAAGCCGGCGACCGCGCCACCGCCCATTCGCTCGGCCGGCGCGTCGCCGCGGCCGCCGCCCGCTGGCAGGCGGGCGCGCGCGAAAGCGTCGCCGCGGCGTGATCGCGACGCGACCCGCGCGCCGCTCGATCGGCGGCGCGCGGGCGACGGTCACATCTTGTGCGCGGGCGCCGGCACGGCCTTGGCCGCGACCGCGCGATGCGGCGCGGCGCTATGCTTCGCGGCGACGCGATGCTTCGCGACATGATGCTTCACGGCGTGATGCTTCGCCGCGACGCGATGCTTGGCTGCGGCATGATGCCTCGCCGGCGCGCGATGCGCGGCGACGGCATGGCCTTCGCGTTGCATGCAATTGTCGGTCACCGACTTCGAGCAAAAAGGTGTCGCATTCTGCGCGGTTGCGGCCGTGCCCGACAGCGCCAACAGGGCTGCCGCGCCGATTGCCGCGAGTTTGGTCATCTGCATGATAAGCCTTCCTTCATCCTGTGGAGAGGGTGGCATCTATCGCACAGCCATCATGGCGGCAGCGCGTCCGTAACATTACAATCCTGCAATGGAGCCGGCGGCGGCTAGTCGGCGGCCGCCGGCAAATGGGCAACGATCGCGCGCAGCGCCGCGACGTGGCGGTCCAGCGCCTTTCCGCCTTCGCGGGTCAGCGAGGCCCAAGTGCGTTGCCGCCCGCCCTCGGACGCCTTCTTCAGCCGGACATAGCCGGCATCGCTCAGCGCCGAGAGATGCTTCGACAGCACCGAATCGCTGACCTTGACCAGTTCGCGCAGCCTGGCGAATTCCATGTCGCTGACCGTGCTGAGCAGCGCCGCGATCTGCAGTCGCGCCGGCGCGTGCAGCAGCATGTCGATGCCGTCCATCGTCACGCGCCCTTCAGCAGTTCGCGGTCATAGACGCGCGTCCACCACAGGCTCATCGCCAACGCCACGACAAAGGCGAAACCCGCGATGCCGAACTTCACGAGCAAGCCGAGACCATAGGATCGCGCGTAAATCTCCGCGCCCATCGCGCCGAGCATCAACACGACAAGCGTGAGCGTCACCGGCAGCGTCCGCCCCTTGCGATAGCCGTTGACGAAGACCCCATAGCGTTTGCGATCGTCGGTGACGAGCCAGGCGACCGCCGCCATCGGGAACACCATCAACAGCAACGACCACGGTTGGCCGAACCCCTGCCCCAGCACCAGCGCCGCCATCACCGCGGCAAAGGCGGCGTGCCGCCACAACGGGTATTTCGGCCCGCTGCGCGCCAGTTCGCGCCGCGCCTCGGCCATCGAGTCGAGCGCCGCCTGGGCTTCGATCGGGTTCATCACAGACCTCCTTCACTTTCCAAGACGGAAAGCAATAGGCATCACTTTCCGATTCGGCAAGTGATAATTTTCCAACTTGGAAAGTGAAGCGTCAGCCGGGCACGATCCGCACAGGCATATGGACGAATCCGTGCAGGAACGGGCTCGCCAGCCGCTCGGCCTCGCCCTGCGGCTCGATCCGGATACCGCGGTCGACGATCTCCTCGATCAGCGTGCACAGCTGGATCTCGGCGAGCCGCGCCCCAACGCAGCGATGGATGCCGTGCCCGAACGCGACATGCCGCCGCGCATTGTCGCGGCGCACGTCGAAACGCTCGGCGTCGGGAAATATGCTCTCGTCACGGTTCGCCGAGATGTACCAGAGGATGACCTTCTCGCCCTGGCGCAGCTGCTGCCCGCCCAGCTCGACATCTTCGGTGCAGGTGCGCCGCATATGCGTCACCGGCGACTGCCAGCGGATGATCTCCTGCGCCGCATTGGGGATCAGCGACGCGTCGGCGCGCAGCCGCTCGAGCTCGCCCGGATAGCGATGCAGCGCCTCGACCAGCCCGCTCATCGAATTGCGCGTCGTGTCGTTGCCGCCGACGATCAGCAGCGCGATATTGGCGAGCCGCTCCATCGGGTTCAGGCTGCCCATCGCCTCGCTGTGCACCATCCGCGACAGCAAATCGTCGCTCGGCGGCATCGCCTTGCGCTTGGCGAATTCGGCGTCGAAGCGCGCGAGCATCGCGGTCATCTCGGCCATCCACTGCGCGCGATATTCCTCGGTCGCGGTCTCGGGCGAGACATTGCCGCCATAGTCCGACCAGCGCTTGAGGTCGTGCCGCTCTTCCCACGGGAAATCGAACAATATGCACAGCATGCCGATCGTCAGCGGCACCGACACGCTTTCGACCCAGTCGAACGTCTCGCCCACCGGCAGCGCGTCGAACAATTCGCGCGTGCGCTGGCGCACCACCTTCTCGCGCTCGGCCATCTGGCTCGGGTTGAACGCGGGGGCGATCACCTTGCGCTGCGCGGTGTGCACCGGCGGGTCGGCGGCGATGAAGTTGGGCAGGTTCGACTGCGGCGGCGGGTCGGCGATGACGATATTGCCATTCTCCCACGACGAGGAAAAGACCGTCGGGTTCAGCTCGACCGCCTGCACCAGCGCATGGCTGACCACCGACCAGTAACCGCCATAGGGACTGTCGGGACACCAGCTCACCGGCATCGCGGCGCGCAGATGGGCAAAGGGCTCGCGCCACTTGTCCTCGACGTACAACGCGATGTCGCTGACATCGACCGGACTCACCGCACGCACGTCTTCCAGCACCGAAGCCATATCGCTCTCCCTATGTTTTTCCGCCCGACCCTAACCGTATCGGCTCCAGCCGCAAGTCGGCGCAGCCGCCAGGCGCCAGCTCGAACCCGTCGGCGCGCTGATAGGTGTAAAGGCTGAAGCGGCTGGTCCAGCCCGGTTCGGTCACCTCGGCGGTCCACCGCCCCGGTGCCGCGCGCAACGACGCCCGCCCCGCCTTATCGGTCCGCACGATCCGCTCGCGCTCGCCCCCCGCATGGCGCAGCCGCACACGCACGCCGGGCATCGCCCCACCCTGCTCGCTCGCGACATAGAGGCTGATCGATCCGGGACCCTTTACGGGCTTCGCGGCGAGCGCCTTCACCTCGGCCTCGATCGGCGCCATCGCCGCTCCGCTGCTATTTGGGTCGCTCCCCCAGATCTGGAACCGCCCGCCCTTGCGCTCGATAAACAGCAAGTTGCGCTTCCCCGCCTCGGCCCATCCCCGCGCGCTCGTATTTTGCGTCACCACGCGCAGCCGCTGCGGCGCCCGCCCCTTGTAGAAACGGTCGACCGTGACGGTCCAACCCTGCCACTCGTCATCGACCGAATAAGCCGAGGCGGTCCCAGTGACCACCAGATCGGCCTTGGAGAAAGCAACGCACAGCGGCGGATGCGGGGTGGCGACGATCGCGGACGAGGGAAGCGCCAACAACGCGGCTGCGGCGCCGAGAATCGGCAAAGCCGTTCGCCTTCTAGACCGAGCCGACATGGCGCTTCTCCCCGCCGCCCGCGTGCGTTCGCAGGTCTCGCAACGCGACTATGCCATGCTCGCTCGCCGAGTCCAGCGACCGCAAACAAGCCGTGCCGGCCTATTCCCTCTTTGTGCCTTCGTGCCTTCCTGCCTTTGTGTGCGATTATTCTTGTCTCGCACAAGGGCACGAAGACACAAAGAAGATGCCGACAATCGACGGAGTAAAATGACCGACCCGCGCGCCCTGATCGACAAGCTCCAACTCGCCCCGCATCCCGAGGGCGGCTGGTACCGCGAGACCTGGCGCGGCCCGCCCGGCGCCGACGGCCGCGCCAGCGGCACCGCGATCCATTTCCTCCTCGAAGCCGGACAAAGCTCGCACTGGCACAAGGTCGATGCCGAGGAAATCTGGCTGTGGCATGCGGGATCGTCGCTCACCCTGTCGCTCGCCGCGACCGACGCCGACACCCCCGCCCTCCACCGCCTCGGCCCCGACGCGCTCGCAGGCGAACAACCGCAGATCCGCGTCCCCGCGCATCACTGGCAGGCCGCTTTCGCCCCGCACGGCTGGGCGCTGGTCAGCTGCCTCGTCGTCCCCGGCTTCGACTTCGCCGGCTTCACGCTGGCCCCGCCGGGCTGGGCGCCGGGCTCGGCGCCGGGCGGCTGACCCGCATGTGACGGCAGGCACAGCATCGGGCGCCGCAAGACGATAGCGGGACGGCGATGCGCCAGCGCCTGCCCCTCGCCTTCGCCGTCCCGCTGCTCATCGGCGCCGCCCAGCCCGCCGCCGCGCCCGAAGCCTGCGACGCCGCCCGCGAAAACGGCGTCCACATCGCGCCGATCCCGATCGTCGACATCGCCCGCGACCCGATTCCGATCGCCGACCATATGCCCGTCGCGCACGAGGTCGTGCAGATCGCGACCAAGGGCTGGCTGCTCGGCAGCGCGCTGCGCGTCCCCGGCCCCGAGCGTCTCGTCTATCCTGCGGGCACCCCGCTCGATCCCGACCATGGAGGCGATCCGGGCAGACTCTGCCTGCCGCTCGCGCGGCCGCCCTTCGGCCTAATCCCCGATCCCGAACGGCGCGGCCCCGGCGCCTATGTCCAGCCCTGCCTCGCCGACATGGATGGCGACGCCGCCTATGAGCGGATCGATATCTTCGCGGGGGACAGCGCAATGCACGTTCCGACGCGGCGGCTCATACGCTCCGAAACCCTCGCCGTGCCGCAGTCGCTTATCGCCGACCCGCTCGGTCTCGCCGCCAGCCGCCGCTATGTCCACCGCGAGGTCACCGCCTATGTCGACGGTCCCGTCGCGGCGGGGACCATCGTCCGCCTGCGCATCGCCCATGCCTTTCAGGATCAGGACCGCTACGATCCCGCGGGCGCGCCCGCGAGCAGCTTCGTCGCGGGCGCCGACGGGACAAGCGTCTACCGCCTCGTCCCCCGCGCCCCGCACCCCGTCTCGATGACCGGCAACGGCTATCATGGCGCCGCGAACGACCCCGACGCGACCATCGTCATCGCCGACGGCGCCGAGGTCATGGTCGGCGGCCTCAAATTCCGCATCGACCATTATAGCCACGGCTGGACGATCGAGCCCCAGGCGACCCGCTTCCCGCCTTGGGTCCATTATGGCTGCGACGGGCGGAGCGTCGAACTGGGCGGGCTGCGCTAGGGCGGCGCAGCGCCCGGCGCATTGGCCGCATCGGCGTTCGCGTCGGCAGCCGCCTCGGAATTGGCCTGCGCCACGGCTTCCGCCGCCGCCTTAGCCGCGGCTTCGGCCTCCACCTTGGCCTTGTCGCCGTAAAAATGCGTCGCGCGGTCCGAAAGCCATTTGGCGACCCGGTCGGAGAACATGCCCGCGAGCACCCCGATCGCGCTGAACGCCTGGTAGTTGGCGGTGCCGTCAGCGAAGCTGTTGGTCGACCCGAGCACCGCGGCGCCGCCACCGACGACGACGAACACGCACACCGCGATCAGCCCGCCCAGCAGGATGCGCTCGCCATAATTGCCGCCGGGCGTCGTAATGCCAAGGTCGTTGTTGGGATAGACCGCCAGCACCAAGGTCACCAGCAGCGCCCCGAACAGGCCCGAAAAAAAGGACAGGATGATCTGCAACAGCGAGGGCGGCAAGGGCACCAGCAGGCCGCCGCCGAGCATAAGCGAATCGCGCAGCACCGCGATCGAGGAGAAGGGCGCGCGCAACGCCTTGACCGCCTCCTCGGCCTTGTCGGCGCGGCCGAGATATTGATCGACCTCCTCCAGCGCCTTCATAGCGTCGTCGCGCGCGACCCTTGTTTCGAGCCATGTCTTGCTCGCCGCCAGCAGCGCCTCCTTGCCCTTCAACACCAGCTCGGCTTCGCGCCGCAACGCCGGCGACACACCCGGCTCGTTCGCGCAGCTCTCCATCCGGGTCAGAGCCATGCGCACGGCCGAAACGCTCAATTTATCGCCGCGCGTGATGTCGCATATACCAGCCCTCGCGAGCTCGGTGAGCACCGATTGGAGCGGCTCCTCAAGCCCGAAATAATGATCGTTGGCCGCAATATAGGCCTTCTCGCTCTTGCGAAATTCGATGGCCAGCCTCTCGCGTTCGGCACGCTTCTTCGCCGCCGCCTTCCGCTTTCCGTCGGCGTCGGCGAGCAGCGCATAGCCCGAGGCATAATCGACATTGTCGACCTTGGCGGCCTTCAGCCGCACCCCGACCTCGGACTGCGCCGACGCCGTCATCAGCACGATGACGAACATGTAGGCGAGCAGCGCCGCGACGAGCAGCCGCGCCGCACCCGCCATCAGCCGTTTCGACCGTTCTTCCGCTTCCATCGCGCGCCCTCCCCCGAGAAATGCCTCGGCGCGAATGTCCCACCTCGCGCCGCCGCCAACAAGATGACCGCTCGGTTTCGGATCAATCTGTCCGCCGCCCTTTTCCGTTGTTGGCAATCGCCCGGCCGGGACCTATAACCGCGCCATCCCCGGGGAGCCTGTGTGTGGAAACAGGTTGAGAGCGGAACATCCCGCGACCCGTCGAACCTGATCCCGGTAATACGGGCGGAGGGAGGGTCGGCGTTCCACTCGCGGAATCCGTTCTCGCTCCGATCACAACGGAGCGACTGCACATGGCCGACATCGACGCGAAATTCGAAACCCCCACCCCCATCGGCGTCACCACCGGCCCGATCCGCGGCAGCCGCAAGATCCACGTCGCGACCCAGACCGGCAGCGGCATCCGCGTCGCGATGCGCGAGATCGACCTCGACCCGCATTCGGGCGAGCCGCCCGTCCGCGTCTACGACACCAGCGGCCCCTACACCGACGCCAACGCCACGATCGACATCAACGCCGGCCTCCCCGAACTCCGCCGCGACTGGATCCGCAATCGCGGCGACGTCGAGGAAGTGACGCAGCGCGAAGTGAAGCCCGAGGACAATGGCCAGCTCGGCCCCGACCGCAGCGGCGGCGTCCCCGCCTTCCCCAACGTCCGCCGCCAGGTGCTGCGCGCCAAACCCGGCCAGAACGTCAGCCAGATGCACTACGCCCGCCGCGGCATCATCACGCCCGAGATGGAATATGTCGCCGAGCGCGAAAATCTCGGCCGCGCGCGCCTGTCCGAATATAAGCGCGACGGCGAAAGCTTCGGCGCGTCGATCCCCGACTATGTCACCCCCGAATTCGTCCGCGACGAGGTCGCGCGCGGCCGCGCGATCATCCCCAGCAACATCAACCACCCCGAATCCGAGCCGATGGCGATCGGCCGCAACTTCCTCGTCAAGATCAACGCCAATATCGGCAACAGCGCGGTCGCCAGCGACGTCGCGGCCGAGGTCGACAAGATGGTCTGGTCGATCCGCTGGGGCGCCGACACCGTCATGGACCTGTCGACCGGCCGCAACATCCACGACACGCGCGAATGGATCATCCGCAATTCGCCCGTCCCGATCGGCACCGTCCCCATCTATCAGGCGCTCGAAAAGGTCGGTGGCGTCGCCGAGGACCTGACCTGGGAAATCTTCGCCGACACGCTGATCGAGCAGGCCGAACAGGGCGTCGACTATTTCACCATCCACGCCGGGGTCCGCCTGCCCTACGTGCCGCTCGCGGCCAAGCGCATGACCGGCATCGTGTCGCGCGGCGGCAGCATCATGGCGAAATGGTGCCTCGCGCATCACAAGGAAAGCTTCCTCTACGAACGCTTCGACGAGATTACCGAGATCATGAAGGCCTATGACGTCGCCTACAGCCTCGGCGACGGCCTGCGTCCCGGCAGCATCTACGACGCGAACGACGAGGCGCAGTTCGCCGAGCTCTACACGCTGGGCGAGCTCACCAAGCGCGCCTGGGCACAGGACGTACAGGTGATGATCGAGGGCCCGGGCCATGTCCCGATGCACAAGATCAAGGAGAATATGGAAAAGCAGCTCGAAGCGTGCGGCGAGGCGCCCTTCTACACGCTCGGGCCGCTCACCACGGACATCGCGCCGGGTTACGACCATATCACCAGCGGCATCGGCGCCGCGCAGATCGGCTGGTACGGCACCGCGATGCTTTGCTACGTCACGCCCAAGGAGCATCTGGGCCTGCCCGACCGCGACGATGTGAAGGTCGGCGTCGTCACCTATAAACTGGCCGCCCACGCCGCCGACCTCGCCAAGGGCCACCCCGCCGCACAGGTCCGCGACGACGCGCTATCAAAAGCGCGCTTCGAATTCCGCTGGCGCGACCAGTTCAACCTGTCGCTCGACCCCGACACCGCAGAGCAATATCACGACCAGACCTTGCCGGCAGAGGGCGCCAAGACCGCGCATTTCTGCAGCATGTGTGGGCCGAAATTCTGCTCGATGAAGATTTCGCAGGAAGTTCGGGAGTTCGCGGCCAAGCAGAACCAGCCCGCCGAAAACTTCCTTGCGGCCGAGGAAGCCGAAAAGGGCATGGCCGAGATGAGCGAGCTGTTTAAGGAAACGGGGAGCGAGCTTTATATGGGCGCGGGCGGGCGCGAACACGACTGATGACTCGAGGGGGCTTGTTCGGAAAGCTGTTCGGACGGCGCAAGCCGTCCGCTCTCGAATTTCTGGAATCCGCCCGCTGGAAATGCACGAGTTGCGATGTCGAGCATGAAGGCATGTTCGACATCGGCTCGCGGGCGCCCGACCATTGGGGCAAAGCCGAGCATCTCGAGCCCAATAGCGCGCTACGGCTCGACGGCAATTTCCTGTCCGAAGATTTCTGCGTGATCGGCGGCGAACATTTCTTCGTCCGCTGCGTCTTCGACATCCCGGTCCACGGCATGCCCGAAAAATTCGGCTACGGCGTCTGGTCGACCCTCTCGCGCGAGAATTTCGACCGCTACGTCGACGGCTTCGACGACGGCAAATACAGCGACATGGGGCCATGGTGGGGCTGGTTCGGGAACAGCCTCAAAGGCTTTCCCGAAACGATAAACCAAGGCTGCTGGGTCCATCCGCAATCGGGACGGCAACGGCCGGTGATCAGCCTCGACGACGAGGATCACGAACTGGCGCTAGCTCAGCGGGATGGAATCAGCCCTGAACGGCTGCTGAAACTTTACGCCGAGTATGGCCATGCTCCGAGTGCAGGTTAACGGAGATGGGGAATTTTTGCTCCTGTCACCGTAGCTCCACCGTAATTCAAATCGACGCTTCGGTTTAAGCAAACCGTTTTTGATATTGATCAGTGATATTGAGCCGAATTATGGTATTTTCTTCGAGCTTAATCATTCTGTAATGGGACATAAATCTAGCAATAAGATCGGAAAATAAATCATGGCTTGGGATGGAAAAATAATTGAAATATTCTTGTCCAGCCCATCAGATGTTCAAGTCGAACGAGATACTGTAAAATCTATAATTCAGGAGTGGAATCAACGAAGAGGAAGAGATTCATCGTGCATGTTTTCTCTTCTGACTTGGGAAGACTCTGTCACTTCAGAGTTAGAAAATGACGGGCAGGATTCGATCAATTCTCAGATAGGTGACACTTATGATGTTATCTTAGGGCTGATGTGGGGAAGATTTGGAAGCCCTACAGCCCGAGAAGATTCGGGCACGCTAGAAGAATTTAGAAGAGCGCTCAATAGAAAAAGAGAAGGTGATCCAGTTAGGATATCTTTCTATTTTAAAACTTCAGATATTCCGTTTGAAAAAATGGATCCAGATCAGATAAAAAAAGTGAAGGAATTCAAATCTCTTTTTCAGAAAGAAGGCGGACTTACTCGTGATTTCACAGACGGAGAAGAACTTAGATCTCAGATAAATCTTCTTCTTGAACACATTGCCAAGAATAAAGATTCTTACCCAACGGATAATTCACCCAAATCCCCTTCAGAGCCAAAGGCCAAAAAGGGCAAGCTTGGCGAGAATCAAGCCCAGCCAGAAGCGCAATCCGCTCAGGTCGATGGAGCTTCGGCCAATACGAGCGACTGGGGGCTAATCGACATCACGGAAAGGATGCAAGAGTTAACAGATGAGTTTAGCGCCGAATCTGAACAATGGGCATCGCAGACCAACTCTCTAGGCGATGCTGCGGTAAAGGGATCGGAAGAACTTGAGTCTCTATCCAGATTCGGCCAGCCATCTTCTGCTGATATAAGGAAATCTATAGAGAAGGTTGCAACTGCTTTTGACAAAAATGCAGAATATTGCGAAAAACACTCTCCAAAAATTGTTGGATTAATGCAGGAGATCACTCAACTAAACGAAGAAAGAGTATCAATAATGGAAGATTTTTCCTACTCACATGAAGATAAGGAAGAATACCTTAAATCTTTGATTGAATTGTCAGAAACCATTCACGATACAACAAAAAGCACGCAAGGACTTTTAGATAGCATTGACCAAATGCCTCGAATGACCAAGAGATTTAACGAATCTCGCCGCAGAGTTATTTTTGCTCACGCGCCGTTTATGGATGAACTTCATAGGTCTGCAATAGTCGTCGACCGCACCATCGCGGCGCTTAAGCGCTTATCCTAAAACGGGGGTTACGGTGACTGGGATTGCGGTGACGGTTTACTAAACCCCAAACTCCAGGCGATATGACTGGGCCAGTCGGCCCCACCCCCACTCCATGCTACACTCCCACCCATGCGCGCCCGGAACCCCCTCTACGTCATGGCCAAGCCGCCGCCGGAGGTGCAGGCGCAGATCGCGGCGCTGCCCCGCAACGATCCTTCGCGCGGGCCGCACCTCCTCCATGTCACGCTCATCTCGCTCTACGACCTGCATTATGCGCCGCCCGAGTGGCTGCCCGCGACCCTCGCCGCGCTTTACAGCTTCGCAGCAGCGCCTTTCCCGCTCCGCTTCGACCGGATCGAGAACCGCAAGGCGGTGACACTGCGCACGCGAGAGCCGCTGGCCGAGGCGCGGGCGTTCCAGAAGGCGCTGGTGAACCATCTGTTGCGCAAAAAGGCGCCGATCATGGACGGCACCACCCCCGAACCGCACATCACGATCAACTATCGCGGCGACCGGCTGGGGTCCCAGACATTGAACGCGCTGAAATTGCCGCCGATCGGCTGGACGGTCGACGAGATCATCCTGACGGAAAGCATCGTCGGCAAGACCACCCATGTCGAACATGGCCGCTGGCCGCTTGGCGAGGGTGCGGGCTGACGGATTTCAGTAGATCGAACGGCGGGCATAGCCGATGCGCGCGCGGCGTCGACAATCGTCCGTCCGAAGCGCCCCGAAACGACACCGCTCCGGCGGCGCCTTCAGAACACCACGGACTCGGGTATCGAAACCATGGCGCTCGAAACCCGCAGAGTGACGCCTTGCGCGGTGGCATTGTGGTTGGTGATTTCGACCGCCTGAATACCGTGCGCGCCGGGTTTCAGCGTCACCGAACAGCCGAGCGGAAAGGTGGCGAGATTATTGTGCCAGCTATACGTCTTTCGCGCGCATTCCACGCCGTCGACCCGGATCGCAAACACCGTCGTCGCGTTGTCGCCCGCATTGGTCATGACCGATATCGTGGCCTCGATGGCCACAACCTCTTCCTTGTCCACGGTCACCACTGCCTTCACATGCTGGCGATCGACCTCGACTTCGCGATAGGTCGCCGCATGCGCGCCAACCCCGCTCAGAAGCGCGACGGCCAGAATCCCGGCTCTCAATGATGTCATGGTCATTCCCCCCTTTCCCGCGCATCGTGCACGACCGAACGGCCGCCCGGTCGAAGGCCCAACGGGACGAAACTAAACCGCCACCGCCGATGCCGCATCACGGACATCATCCAAAAGGGACCTATTCTCTCCCGCTTGCGGACGCACCGGACCCCGCATTGCCATGCGCCGCCGCGGAGCCTATCCTCGCTCCACGCAAAGGCTGTCCCATGTCGCACCCCTCGAACATCGTCCATTGCACCGGCCCCGCCGACCCGCACGCGCTCGACGGCATTTCGCAACGCCACCGCAGCGGCGACCTCGACAAGCTTTGCCCGGTCTGCGCCGGTTACGGCCAGTGGAACACGCAGATCGACCTCGTCAGCCACCGCTCGATCCGCCACGCCTGCCCCAAATGCGACGGGCGCGGCTGGATCGAGACCGGCGACGACATGGTCCCTTCGCCCGACATCGTCCGCGACCCCGGCGCCCCACCGCGCTGGACGGTGCGGCTCGACGCGTCCGACGACCGCGAATAGGCGGGGTCAGCTCTCGTCCACAACGGCGACCGCCGGCCGCCAGCGCCAGATCAGCAGCAGCAACGCGGTCAGGATGAAGATCGCGAACCCCGACAGCATCCACGCGTTGACATACCATTGCTCGCCCCAGCTGAACTCGCCGCCCATGATCTTCGCCCAGCCGCGAAAATGCTGCGTGCAGGCGACCGCGAGGCCGAACAAAGCGAAGATCGCCGACAAATATCGCACCAGCCAGTGCGCCGGGTTGGGCAGGATCAGCAGCACGCCCAGCACGCCGATCATCGTGCGCTGCACCCGGCAATAGGGGCAGTGATAGACAAGGTCGGTCAGGTCGACCGTCCAGGTCAGGATCGACAGCAGGATCGCCGCCAATCCCACGGCGCGGCGATGCCGCAACAAGATATCCGGCAGATCGTTCAGCATGATAGTCTCCCCCTCCGGCCCGGCATCCCCCACCCGGCCCCGGCGTCAAGCCGGGCGGGTTCCACGACCTGGCACGCCCGGCCCCGCCCCGGCGCCGCGATGAATAGCAATGCACGCCCCGCTCCCCCTCGCCGCACGCGCCAAAGCGTGTAAGCTGCGCAAAAATACGGGAGAGTGCCGATGATCGCCGCCTGGCTCGCCGCCGCGCTGCTGCTGGTCCTGCAAGCCGCGCCTGCCGCCCCCGACCCGCGCCGCCCGGCGCCGACCCTCGACAGCGTGCCCCCCGTCGTCCCCGAGCTCACGCACCCCGCGGTGCTGATCGTCAGCAAGACCAACGGCTATCGCCACGACAGTATCGCAGAGGCGGTGCCCGCGATCGAAGGCCTCGCCAAGGCGCGCGGCTGGAGCAGCTTCGCGACCGAAAATGCCGCGGTGTTCAACCCGCGCGACCTTGCGAAATTCGACGTCATCGTCTTCGCCAACGCCAGCGGCGACATCACCACCCCCGACCAGCGCGCCGCCTTCCAGGCCTTTCTCTCGCGCGGTGGCGGCTTCGTCGGGCTGCACAGCGCGGGCGACGGCAGCCACCCCGACTGGTTCGTGCGGGTGCGCGGCAACGGCAATTTCATCGGCCACCCCGGCGGCGCCGACCAGTTCCAGGCCGCCGACATCGTGGCGCTCGACCGCACCCACCCCGCGACACGCACGCTGCCGGCGCGCTGGCGCTGGACCGACGAATATTACAGCTGGGACGCCGAACCCGCCGCCGACGCGCATATCCTCGCGCGGCTCGACGAGAGCGGGATGCGGCTCGAGCCAAAGCTCAAGATGGACACCGGCCACGCGCTGATCTGGTGGCGCTGCGAAGGCCGCGCGCGCATCTTCTATTCGGCGCTCGGCCACCAGGCCGCGGCATGGAGCGACCCCGCGCACCTCGCCATGCTCGACGGCGCGATCGGCTGGGCAGCGCGGCAGGACGGGACAGGCTGCGACTAAGCCAGCTCGACGACCTCGACCGCCGCCGCGCGCTCGATCGCCGCGCGCCAGCCCGGCTCGACCGCCAGCCCGAAATGCTCCGACAGCGCCGCCGCGATTCCGTCGGCCGACAGGATATGCTGCTCGGCCTCGTGGCCCGGCCGGCGGATCGTCAGCCGGTTGTTGCCCAGCGCGTAACGCGCCTCCGCCGTCGTTCGCGCGACCATCAGCTGGTGGGTGAAATGCGACGCCGGGTGCGTCGCGGTGTACCAGTTGCCGACCTCATAATCGATCGCGGGCGGCGCATGATGCTCGAAGTCGTAGAGCGCGGTCCAGGTCCCGCCAAGGTCGGCCTCGAGCCGCGACACCGCGCCCTGCGGCACGATGCGATAGCGCTCGTGCAGGGTCGGCTGGACCTCTGCGGTGTCCATCGCGAGCGGCCCCAGCGGCACCGCCGATCCGAAACCGACGTCGACCAGCCACGCCTGGCCGCCGAGCATCACGCGCGTCATCTGGTGGGTGCGCGGGGTCGGCGGGGCGTCGTCGGGCAGCATCCAGCGCACCCGCGCGATCCGGCCCTCGGCATCGAAACCGATCGCGCGCAGCACGCGCAGGAACAGGCTGTTCTGTTCGAAACAATAGCCGCCGCGCCCGCCATCGATCAGCTTGGCATCGACCGCCGCGGGATCGAGGTCGACCCCCTTGCCGGTCAGCGGGTCGAGCGCCTCGAACGGGATCGCCGCGATATGCGCCGCCTGCAGCGCCGCGAGCACCTCCCATGTCGGCACGAGCGGGCCGGCATAGCCGATGCGCGCGCAGTAACGCGGCAGTTCGACGGCGGCTGGAACATCATGGGGCATTGAAAAATCTCCGGTCGGCGAATCGGGGACCCGCCTTATGAAAGCTCAACCCCGGTTGAGATCAAGCGCCGATCACGCCGCTATTTCTTGACCCGCCATTCGCGCATATAGGCCGATTGCTCGCCATATTTCTTGCCGTGCGCCACCGCCTGCTCGGCGAGTTCCTCGGCCGTCGAGGCGCGCGCACGATCCTGTTTGATCAGGGTATCGCGGCGGATCGGGATCAGCTGCGCGATCGGCGTCCCCGCGGGCAGCACATGCTCGCCCACCGGCCCGGTCCAGGCGAAGGGCAGGTTCACCGTCGTGTCGAAACGATCGCAATCGACGAAGCCCGAAAAACAGGTGAAGGGCAGGTCGGGCCGGCTCAGCGGCTGGACGAACAGCACCGAATAGCCGCCCGGCACCTTGATCCGCCAGGGATTGATGAACTTCAGCGGCATCACGCTTTCGAACGGCGGTTCGGGCGCCCCGATCTGGCCCGGATGATGCTGTTCGAGCGGCGCGAACGGCACCCCCTCGGCCCAGCCCATCTGGATCGACACCCGGTCCTCGGGCACGACGATCAGCACGTCGAAAGGCAGCGGAATCACGAACCCCAGCGAAAAGGCGTCGGTCATCGGCAGGCACGCCTTGGCGGTCATCGCGGGCAGGCCGTTTTCATAGCTCATGCCCATTTCGCGGTTCAGCCGCTTGAACCAGTCGGGCGCAAAGCGGATCGCACGTTCGGGCGGCGGGATCTTGCCGGCAAGTTCGGGATCGCAGAGAAATTCGATCACCGGCGCCGCGCTATCCGCCGCCGGCGCGACCGCCGGCTCCATCCCGCCGATGCCAAAGCTTATCTTATATCCGCTCATCGCCCCGTCCTTCGGCTCCACCGTGTCGCAAAAGCCGGGCGCTGACAATCGTCCACACCCGCCGCGCTGTCTCAATAGACGTTGCGTTCGCTCCGCAGTGTCGCCTCGCCATTCTTCCAGTCGATCTCGGCCGCGGGTTCATCGGGGCCGTCGGGCGCGAACAGTTCATAGACCACGCCGCCATCGGCCTGCGTGCTTTCGATCACCCGCGCCGGCGCGAACCGATCGGGCGCGACATCGGCCGCCGCGCGCACCGCGGGGGGGACGTCGGACCAGGCGATATCGCGCTGGATTTCGACGACGCGATAGGCGCCATTTTCCTCGATCACGTCGATTTCGATATCGCTGCCGTCGTCGCGCGATCCTTCGACGTCGTAAAAGACCATGCCGCCGCGTGCCTTGCGCGTCGCGCCCGCGATCGTCATGTCGGGCACGCGCGACAGCACCGCGGCGCGCACCCCTTCGGGCAGGCTCGCGGCATCGATCGCGGTCGTCTCGGCAACCGGGCCATCGGGCAGCACCGCCTTCCCGTTCGCCGGCGGCGGCTCGGATGCGCCGCCGCATCCCGCCAGCCCGAGCATCAACCCCGCCATCACCCACCGACCACGCCGCATCATGTCACTCCCGTCATTGCGTGCGCCCTCCTATCGCCGCGCCGTGCGCAAGTCGACGAAGCATTCCGGATTCGACTCTTCGGCAGGTAGAGAACATAATAAGAACATTGATCCGATTCGGAGGCGTCTCATGGCACCCAATTTCCGCTATTTTCTGGGCTACCAGGTGGCCGCCGACCGCGCCGGATGGCTCGCACGGCATCTGCCGCCGGTTTCGCGCGACCTGTTCGTCGGCCTCAGCCCGCATCGCTATCATCTGACCCTCTGCACGATCGCCGAAACCACGCTGCCGCACCCCTTTTTGCGCCAGCAGGTCGAGCGCGCCCTGGCCGCTGGCTTGCCGGCCGCCGCCGCGATACCCTTTGGCCGCATCGTCGCCCGCGAGGCGGGGGCCGAACTCGTCACGGCGGGCGATATCGGGGCGATACGCGCCCAATATGAAGCGGTGATCGCCCGCCTCGCGCGCGAAGGCATCGCGCCCCTGCATCGAAAATCGGGTCTACGCCCGCATATCACGCTCGGCTACGGCAAGGCCGACTTCGATCCGGCCCTGCTCGCGTGGACCTGGACCCCGCACGAACTCGTCCTCATCGAAAGCCATGTCGGGCATCGGCGCCACCGCCGGTTGCAGGGCTGGACGCTGCCGCCGCCGGCGCAGGGGCTATTCGACTTCATGGCCGACGAACTGCCGCCGATCCGGCGGGCCGCCTAGTTTTCGAGGCTGTGTTCGAGCGTGATCTCGCAATCGAGCAACTTCGACACCGGGCAGTTCATTTCGGCCTCTTTGGCGATTTTCGCGAACTCCTCGGCCGAAATGCCCGGCACCTTGGCAGTCAGCGTCAGCGCCGAACTCGAAATCTCGAACCCGCCGTCGACCGGATCGAGCGTCACCGCGGCGCTCGTCTCGAGGCTGTCGCCGCTATAGCCCGCGCGCGCCAGCCCGAACGACAATGCCATGGTGAAACAGGCCGCGTGCGCCGCCGCGATCAACTCCTCGGGATTGGTCCCCGGCACGCCTTCGAAGCGCGTGCCGAACCCATAGGGCTGCTTGTCGAGCACCCCCGATTTTGTCGTGATCGACCCCTTGCCCTCCTTGCCGAAACCTTCGTAGCGGGCGGATGCGCGATTGACGGTCATGACATGTCTCCTTGGCCGGACGGAAAGGGGGCGAGACTCGGGGACTCGGCCCGGACGGTCAGCAGCTTAAGCCACACCCCCGCGCGCTGCCACGCCTATTCGTCAACGAAAGGGCGGCGCCCCCCGCCGCGCGCCTATGGCTTGATCTTGCCGACCAGCGATACCGCCGTCGCCCTGGCGCTGTCGTTCGGCGCGCTGCCGACCGTCAGGATGACAAAGCGGCTGTCGTCGAGGAAGACGTTGAGCTGGTTGATCCCGGGCACGAAAAAGGCGCCCTTGCCCAGCCCCGGCACATCCTCGATCTTCTTGTCCGAAAAGGCCGCCATCGTTTTCGCGGTCGTCGATTTCGCCAGCGCGATCGCCTCGGGCGTATTGTCGGCGATCGGCGATTTGCGCGTCATCAGCGTCGCGCTGCCGCCGCTTGCCAGGCGATAGGTGCATTCCGACGTCGCGGCATTGGCGCCCTCGGCCTTGTTGACGAGGCCAAGGCTCGTTTCGGCGACCTGGTCCTTGAGCGCGTCACCCACCGCCGCCTTGTCAAGCAGCGCACAGGCATCGCTCGCATCCCAGCCGTCCACGGCGGCCGTCTTCGCCTCGCCGCCGCCCGTGGCATCCTCTTTCGCGCCGCCGCCGCAGCCGGCGAGCAGCAATGTGCCCAGCGCCGCGGCGATCACACCCTTCACACTCTTGTCCATCCGGAATCTCCCTGCCGATATCGCGCGACCCGCAGCGACGATGCGCCCAAGCCTCCGCAACCGCAAGATCGTCCGCGATTATAGGATGATGACCCTTCAGCGGCGCGGCCGCACCACCCCCGCCTTGTCGAGTTCGGGTCCCAATCGTCCGGTCAGCCACAGCGCCCACATCCGGAAATCGGCGGCGAGGCTCCACAGCGGATAGGTGAAGGTCGCCGGCCGGTTCTTCTCGACCCCATAATGCGCGATCCACGCAAAGAAATAGCCCGCCAGCGGCAGCGCGACCAGCCCCATCCAGCGCCCGGTGACGACCGCGGCGATGGCGATCAGCACGACCAGGCTGGTCCCGACATAATGGAGCGCGCGCGTCGACGCCTTGCTGTGCTCGCGCAGGTAAAAGGGCCAGAAGGTCGCGAAGCTGGTGTAGAGCCGGGGCATGGGCCGAGAATGATAGCGTTGACGGCGAGGGTCAAGCCGACGGGGTCAACAGCGGCATTGGGGTGGGATAAGACGCTCCCCTCCCTTTCTGGGGAGGGGAGCGCGAAGTCCACTCTCGGTCGCCAGCAACCGCGACAGGTTCCCCACCAAACGCCCACCCCGTCACATAAACGACCACAACCCCATGCGCGTCGCGCCGCGCGAAGCGCTTCGCTTCCTCGGCGGCGAACCTCGCGAGGCCGGGGAACAGACGGGGGCGGACCGGGTCGAGCGAGGCCATGCAAGGAAAAGCCCTCCCGCCGGGGTCGCGTCGGCGGAAGGGCTTCCTTGGACCCGGACCGGGCGGAGGGCCGGACCGGGGACGAAAATATTCTGGTGACGGCCCGCTCCGGGCGGGCCGGATAGCCTGCCCCCGGCCGGCCCAATTGCCGGCCGGGTCCTGGGGGTGTCACCGGATGCGGGCGGCGGCTTCGCGGACTTTCTGCACCGCGGGGAGCAGCAGGCCGATCAGCGCGTTCACCGGGCCGTTCGAAATCGTCATGCCGCCGGCGGCGGGCTGCGCCGACTGCGCCATCGCCGGGGTCGCCGAGAGGGCGACGGTGAGCGCGAGAACAGGGGCGAGGATCAGGGTCTTGGTCATCTTATATTCCTTTCGAACGGGGTCGAACTTGGGTGTCGTGTTTCAAAACTGGCTCGGGGCGTTCCCGATGACCGGCTTATCGCGGCGCGCGCGGCGGCCGGCCGTGATGCACATCACTGGCCCCGAAAAATGTTCACAACGCTTTGGAAAGGAAGAAGGAAAATCTTCGGATGCTTCTTCGCCGGCGAACCCGCGCCGCGAATCAGCCGCGCTTGAGCTTCACCAGCGCGGTGTCGAGCGCCTGGAGGAAGGCCGAACGATCGGCTTTCGAAAAAGGCGGCGGTCCGCCCATGCCGTCGCCCATCCCGGCGCGCAGGTCGGCCATGATCGCGCGCGTCGCGATCGCCGGGCCGATCGATGCAAGCGTGAAGGGCTTGCCCGTCGGCGCGAGCACCGTCGCTCCCGTCTTCAGCGCCCGGTCGGCGAGCAATATGTCCGACGTGACGACGATGCTGCGCGGCGTCGCCGCCTCGGCGATCCAGTCGTCGGCGGCGTCGAAGCCGTCCGACACGGTAATGCGCTCGATCAGCGGATGGTCGGGTACGCGCAAGCGGCTGTTGCTGACGACCTTGACCGCAACCTCGTGCCGCCAGGCGACACGGTAGATTTCGTCCTTTACCGGACAGGCATCGGCGTCGACGAGGATGACGGGCGACGTCATCGCGCCGCCCCCACCCGCCGGTGCCGCGGCCTTATTTTTTCATATTGTCGAGTCCGGCGACCACCCCGGTCTTGGTCGACGGGTTGCTGGCGTTGGGCTTTTTCGGCTTTTCGGCCTTGGGTTTGCGGGTTTCGCGGCTCGATTTCTTCTGGCTCTTGGCCATGGTCAATACCTTGGAGGCGGCGGACGCCTGTGCCCGTCGCCCACGACCCTAGGCGCAAGACGCCCGCGCGTCGCCTGTTTCCGGCGCGCGCGGTCATCCGTGGACCCCGTCCCACAGCAATTTCGCGCCGAGCAGCACCATCAGCGCATAGATCACGACATAGAAGCGCGCCGGATCCATCCGCTTGAGCCAACGCACCGTGAGCAGCGTGCTGACGATGGCCAGTGGCATCAACAGCAGCGCCGCGACCACCACCTCGTGCGGAAAGGCACCCAAAGCCAGGTATGCGGGCACCTTCATCCAGTTGACGATCGCGAACAGGATCGCGCTGGTGCCGATGAAGGTCAGGTGCGGCAGCTTGCGCGGGGTCACCCACATCTGGAACGGCGGACCGCCGGCATGCGCGATCTGGCTGACGAACCCCATCGCCGTCCCGAACAGCGTGCCGACCCAGCCCGGCGACTGCGACGCCGCGACGATACGCCCGCCCCGTTCGACCCACAGCCGGTACAGCCCGAACGCCAGCGTGATCGCCCCCAGCGCCGCCATCAGCTGCGCTTCGTCGACGCGCTCGGCATAATACCATCCCGCCGCCACCCCGACCGCCGCACCGGGCAACATCCAGCCGATGATCCACCCGTCCCAGGTCTGGCGAAACGCCCAGACGCTGACGACATCCTGCACGATCAGGATCGGCAGCAGCAGCGCCGCGGCGGTCGCGGGCGGCAACACCAGCGCCGCGAGCGGCGTCGCGAGCGCGCCGACCCCGGCGAGCCCGCCCTTCGCCATGCCGAGCAGGATCACCGCGACGATCAGGATCGCCAGCGTCACCGGATCGGCCAAGATGCTCATTCGGCGGACGTCTCGGGGGGCGTCTCGGGCAATTGCCAGTCGATCGTCCCGCGCCCATGGGCGGCGAGGAACGCATTGGCCTGGCTGAACGGCTTCGACCCGAAAAAGCCGTTGTGCGCCGACAGCGGCGACGGGTGCGGCGCGCGCAGGATCAGGTGCGGGCCGCCCGCGCCGAGCCCCGCGACATTCGCCGCCTTTTTCTGCGCATGGCTGCCCCACAGGATGAAGACCTTCGGCGCCGGATCGGCGGCGACCGCGGCAACCGCGGCGTCGGTGAAACGCTCCCACCCGCGCTTTTGGTGCGACGCCGCCTGCCCCGCCTCGACGGTCAGCACGGCGTTGAGCAGCAACACGCCCTGTTCCGCCCAGCTCCCCAGATAGCCGTGCCGCGCCGGCGCGATGCCGAGGTCGTCGCGCATCTCCTTGTAGATGTTGACGAGGCTCGGCGGCGTCCGCACCCCCGGCTGGACCGAAAAGCACAGGCCATGCGCCTGGCCGGGTCCATGATAGGGGTCCTGCCCCAATATCACGACGCGGACTTGCCTTGGCGGCGTCGCGTCCAATGCCGCGAACCAGTCGCGCGGCTTGGGATAGATGGTCTTGCCCTTCGCGCGCTCGGCGGCGAGATACGCCTTCAGCTGCGCCATATAGGGCAAATCGAACTCGCCGCCGATGCGGGCGAGCCAGTCGGGATGGAGCTTGACCTCGGCCATGCGGCCTTTGACCGGAGCCGGCGCGCCTTGTCCAGCGGCTATTCCATCGCTAGGCACGGCGCGCAGACAGGGGATCATTTGATGGCGATCGGCGAAGCACTAAATCAGCTCGAGGCGGTGGTGAAAGCGCGGCTCGCCGCGGGCGACGCCGAAGCCAGCTATGTCGCCAGCCTCGCCGCCAAGGGGCGCCGCAAGATCGCGCAAAAGCTGGGCGAGGAGGCGGTCGAAACCGTGATCGCGGCGGTCAGCGAGGACGACAGCGCGCTGGTCGGCGAAGCAAGCGACCTCCTCTTCCATCTCGCGATCCTGCTCGCCGACCGCGGCCTCGGCTGGGACGCCATCGCGACCGAACTCACCCGCCGCCACGGCACCTCGGGCCACGCCGAAAAGGCCGCCCGCCCCCGCTAGGAGCTCTCCATGCCGATCGACGCCACCCTCCCATATGACGAGACCAACATCTTCGCGCGCATCCTGCGCGGCGAGCTGCCGTGCACGAAAGTCCATGAAGACGACTTCAGCCTCGCCTTCCACGACATCAACCCGCAGGCGCCGCTGCACATCCTCGTCATCCCCAAGGGCCCCTATGTCAGCTGGGACGATTTCTCCGCGCGCGGCAGCGACGCCGAAATCGCGGGCTTTATCCGCGCGGTCGGCACGGTCGCGCGCGATGCGGGCCTCGTCGCACCGGGCTATCGCCTGCTCGCCAATGTCGGCTTCGACAGCCATCAGGAGGTTCCGCATCTGCATGTCCATATTTTTGCAGGACAAAAATTGGGTCCGATGCTGGTCCGCTGAGTCGGCCAAACGCTTCATCGCGGCAAAATCTGCGACGAACCGTTTCATTTCGTCGGTGAACCGTTGACTATTCGCCCGCGTTTCGGCACATAAGACGATGGGTCTTTGGGAGGCAGCGATGGCGCGTTTTTGGCAAGGACTCGGGGTGCGATTCGCGGCGAAGGCCCGCCTCGCGCTGATGCTCCCGCTCGCCATGGCGGTCGCCGCCGCGAGCGGCGACACCATCCCGCAGGTCATCCTCGCCACCCCCGGCAGCGCCGGCACCGGCGACGGCACGATCAGCCGCTTCACGCTGCGCTTTTCCGAAGACATCGTGCCGCTGGGCGATCCGCGCGCCAAGGCCCCGGCGACCAACGACTGCAAGCTGCCCGCGACCGGCCGCTGGGTCGACACGCGCACCTGGGTGCTCGAATTCGAAAAATCGCTGCCCGGCGGCATGAGCTGCCACGTCGAGCTGCTCCCGACGCTCAAGACGGCAAGCGGCGTTTCGGTCGGCGGCAACAGCCGTTTCGAGATCGACAGCGGCGGCCCCTCGGCGCGCGCGGTGCTCGTCGGCGGCACTTACGATGGGGTTGAAGAGGATCAGATCTTCCTCGTCGCGACCAATGTCGCCGCCGACCGCGCCTCGGTCGGCCGCTTCGCCTATTGCGCGGTCGACGGCATCGGCGAGAAGATTCCGGTCGACGTGCTGGGGTCCGACACGGCGAGCGAAATCCTCGACGGCCTCGGCAACAACAATTGGGACCGCCAGGAATTCGCCTATAATGGCAATCTCCCGCTGCGGCTCGCCGCGGGCCCCGACCGCGCCGCCGCGCTCGAACGCATCGTGCCCGTCAAATGCCGCCGCCCGCTGCCCCCCGGCCGCGAGATGGCGCTCGTCTGGGACGCGCGCATCCAGCAGGCGGGTGCGCCGAGCCGCACCGCCGGCCGCGACCAGCGCTTCGATTATGACGTCCGCCCCGCCTTCACCGCGAAAATGTCGTGCAGCCGGATCAATCCGCAGGCGGGCTGCAACCCGATCAAGGACATCACGCTCAGCTTCGCCTCGCCGGTCGCGCGCGACACCGCGCTCGCCGCGACGCTCACCACCGCCGACGGCAAGCGCCTCACCGCGCGCGTCGACGACGACGACAAGAATGACGCGCACGTCACCTATGTCCGCTTCAAGGGGCCGTTGCCGCAGAATGTCGACGCGACGCTGATCCTGCCCGCCGACGTCACCGACCAGAGCGGCCGCAAGCTGCAGAACCAGTCGAATTTCCCGTTGAAATTCCACATCGACCGCGCCCCGCCGCTGGTCAAGTTCGCCGCCGAATTCGGCATCCTCGAGGCCGGCGAGGGCGGCGTGCTGCCCGTCACCGTGCGCGGGGTCGAGGCTTCGCTGGTCCAGGCGAATCTCAAGATGCCCGCCAATATACTGAAGGTCGGCGACGACGATGCCGCGATCGCCCGCTGGCTGAAGCGCGTCGACGAGGCCGACAACAGCGATTATCGCGACGAACGCGACGCGACCGGCAAGGAAGTCACCGTCAACTACACCGGCAGCAAGTCGGTGTTCGACGGCGCTCCTGCGGGGGGCGAGCGCCGCGACATGACGCTGAGCCCGCCCGCCGGCGGCAAGGAGTTCGAGGTCGTCGGCATCCCGCTCGGTGAAAAGGGTTTCCATGTCGTCGAGATCGCCAGCCCCGAACTCGGCGCCGCGCTGCTCGGCCGCAAGTCCACCCGTTATGTCGCGACCGCCGCGCTCGTCACCAACATGGCGGTGCATTTCAAATGGGGCCGCGAAAATTCGCTCGCCTGGGTGACGTCGCTCGACACCGGCCTGCCCGTCCCCGGCGCCGAAATCCGCGTCACCGACAGCTGCACCGGGCGCCAGCTCGCGCGCGGCACCGCCGACAAGGCGGGCCGCCTCGCCTTCCCGAACGGCCTGCCGCAACCCGAAACCTATGCGAGCTGCGAAGAAAAGCCCGACATGGCGGTCAGCGAGGGCCATGCGCTGATGGTCAGCGCGCGCAGCGGCGACGATTTCAGCTTCACCCTCACCGACTGGGGCGACGGCATCCGCCCCTATGACTTCGACCTGCCCTATGGCTGGTCCGAACGCGACGACATCCTCCACACCATCTTCGACCGCGCGCTGGTCAAGGCGGGCGAGAGCGTCAACATGAAGCATGTCCTGCGCCGCCCGGTCGGCACCGGCTTCGCCGCGCCCAAACCGATCGCGGGCAAGCTGCGCCTCGTTCACCGCGGCTCGGACACCGAATTCACCATGTCGTTCAGCATCGACGCGTCGGGCAGCGGCGAGAATGTCTGGAACGTCCCCGCCTCGGCGCCGATGGGCGATTACGACCTCGTCTTCGTCACCAAGGATAAGGACGGCGAGGACAAGACGATCTGGTCGTCGCAATCGATCAAGGTCGACGAATATCGCCTGCCGACGATGAAGGCGACCGTCACCGGGCCGAAACTGCCGCCGGTGCGCCCGACGCAAATCCCGCTGTCGCTGTTCGTCGGCTATCTGTCGGGCGGCCCCGCGCCCAACCTGCCGGTCGAGATGCGCACCAGCTTCTCGCCCAGCTGGTCGCCGCCCGAGGATTATCGCGACTGGGACTTCGACGGTCAGCCGGTCAAGGAAGGCACGATCCAGCTCGACGACAGCGGTGAGGAACCCGCCGCCGACCTGCCGCTCGCGCGCTCGGTGCCGCTCGTCCTCGACGCCAACGGCAGCGCGACGACCAACGTCATGGTCGACCAGCCGATCACCGAACCGACGCAAATGGCGGTCGAGATGGATTATGAGGACGCCAATGGCGAGACGTTGACCTCCAGCCGCCGCATCACCCTCTTCCCTTCGGCGGTTCGTCTCGGGCTCAAGACCGACGGCTGGTTGATGCGCGACAACGACCTGCGCCTCAATTTCATCGCGCTCGACCTCGACGGCAAGCCGCTGTCGGGCCAGCGCGTCTCGGTGGCGGTCTACAGCCGCGAGATCATCACCGCCCGGCGCCGCCTGATCGGCGGCTTCTACGCCTATGACAACCAGATGCGCACGCGGCGGCTCGACGCGACCTGCTCGGCATCGACCGACAAACTCGGCCGCGCGCACTGCGCGATGGCGCCCGGCATTTCGGGCGAGGTTACCGTCGTCGCGACAACGCAAGACGCCGACGGCAACGAGGCGCGCGCCGTGCGCTCGGTCTGGCTCGCGGGCGACGACGACTGGTGGTTCGGCGGCGACAATGGCGACCGCATGGACGTGATCGCCGAAAAGCCGCGTTACGCCGCGGGCGACACCGCGCGCTTCCAGGTTCGCATGCCGTTCCGCGAGGCGACCGCATTGGTCACCGTCGAACGCGAGGGCGTGCTGTCGAGCTTCGTCGTGCCGCTCAAGGGCACCAACCCGGTGGTCGACGTCAAGCTGCCCGCCAGCTACGCCCCCGATGTCTATGTCTCGGTGATGGCGGTGCGCGGCCGCGTGACCGGCGACGAAAGCTGGTTCCGCAAGCTGAAACGCGCTGCGGGCTTCAAGATCGAAAATAGCGAGGGCGCCCCCGCGACCGCGCTCGTCGACCTTGCCAAACCCAGCTATCGCATGGGTATCGCGCGGATCAAGGTCGGCTGGGAAGGCCATCAGCTCGGCGTCAAGGTCAAGGCCGACAAGGCGACCTACGCCGTCCGCGAAACCGCCAAGGTCGCGATCGAAGTCAAAGGTCCCGACGGCAAGGCGCCCGCCAATGCCGACGTCGCCTTCGCCGCGGTCGATGAGGCTTTGCTCCAGCTCGCGCCGAACGAAAGCTGGAAGCTGATCGACGCGATGATGGGCGAACGCACCCTCGATGTGCTGACTTCGACCGCGCAGATGCAGGTCGTCGGCAAACGCCATTATGGCCGCAAGGCGCTCGAACCGGGCGGCGGCGGCGGCGGCGACCTCAGCGGCCTGACCCGCGAGGACTTCCGTCCGGTGCTGCTGTGGAAGGGCCGTGTCCCGCTCGATGCCAAGGGCCGCGCCACCGTCGACGTACCGCTGAGCGACAATCTGTCGGGCTTCCGTCTCGTCGCGATCGCGACCGACGGGTCGCAGCTCTTCGGCACCGGCGAGACGAGCGTCCGCACCGTGCAGGATCTCGGCGTCTTCGCTGGGCTTCCCGAGCTCGTCCGCACCGGCGACGCCTATGACGCGCGCTTCACGTTGCGCAACGGCACCGACAAGGCGATGGAGGTCACCGCGACCGCGACGCTGTCGCCCGCCGTCGCGACCGCGCCGCCGCTCACCGTCACCATCCCGGCGGGCGGCGCGGTGCCGATCAGCTGGCAGATGACCGCGCCCGACCTCGTCGGCCCGATCGAATGGACCGTCGAGGCATCGGCAAAGGGCGGCAAGTCGCGCGACCGGCTGGTCTTCCAGCAGGTCGTCGAACCCGCGGTACCGGTCGAAACCTGGGCCGCCAGCCTGTTCCGTGTCGGCCCCGACACCAGCCTGCCGATCGGCATTCCCGAAGGCGCGCTCACCGGCGGTTATGTCGACATCGCGCTCGCGGGCACCCTCGCTCCGCCGCTGTCGGGCGTGCGCGATTATATGGGTGTCTACCCGTACAATTGCTTCGAACAATCGACATCTCGCGCCGTCGCGCTCGGCGATGTCGGCCGCTGGCAGGCGCTGGCGGGGGAGATCCCGACCTATCTCGATAAGGACGGGCTACTGCGTTACTGGCCCAACGACCGGCTCGAAGGGTCGCCCGAGCTGACCGCCTATGTGCTCGCGGTGACCGCCGCCAACGGCTTCGCCATCCCCGAGGATTCGAAGGCTAAGATGATCAAAGCGCTGCAGGCGATCGTCGAAGGTCGCCTGACCCGCAAGGGTTACGGCCCCTATGACATCCGCCCGGTCCGCGTCGCCGCGCTGGCGGCGCTCGCCCGCAACGATGCGTCGAGCCCCAAGCTCGTCGCGGCGATCGACATGGCGCCGGTCGACATGGCCACCGGCACCCTCGCCGACTGGCTGGTCGCGATCGAACGCACCCCCAACGTGCGGGGCGCCCCGGCGCTGCGCACCGCCGCCGAGGCCGAGCTGCGCAAGCGCCTCGTCTACGAAGGCACCCGCGTCGATCTAGTCGACGATGCCAAGGCGCCCTGGTGGATGATGGTCAGCGGCGACGAAATGGCGATCAAGGCGCTCGACGCGGTGCTCGGCCGCAAGGGCTGGGAGGATGACGCGGGCAAGCTGATGGTCGGCGTCGCGCAGCGTCAACGCAGGGGCCATTGGGACACCACCCCCGCCAACGCCTGGGGTGCGACCGTCGTCCGCCGCTTCGCCACCCTCTATCCGGCCGCGGCGATCACCGGCGTCACGCGGATCGGCCTCGCCGACGCGAGCGCGGCGCAAAGCTGGCCGCTTCCTGATACAACCAGCCCGCTCCGCGTGCCGCTCGTCACCGGCAAGATGGCGCTGCAACACCAGGGCACCGGCACGCCCTGGGCGGTGGTCAGCGTCAAGGCCGCCGTGCCGCTCAGGGAACCGCTCAACGCCGGTTACCGGATCAAGCGCTCGGTCAGCGTGGTCAAGGCCGCCGACCCGAACCGCCTCGTCCGCGGCGACGTGATCAAGGTGCGGATCGAGGTCATCGCCGCCGCCGGACGGACCTGGGTCGTGGTCAACGATCCGATCCCGCCGGGCGCGACGATCGTCGGCAATCTCGGCGGCCAGTCGCAGATGCTCGCAGCGCAGGCCGGGGGCGAGGGCGTCTGGCCGAGCTATGTCGAACGCGGCAAGGACAGCTGGCGCGGTTACTTCGGCTGGATGCCCGCGGGCACCCATGCGGTCGAATATGTCGTGCGCCTCAATGGCTCGGGCCGCTTCAACATGCCGCAGACGCGCGTCGAGGCGATGTACTCGCCCGCGATCCGCGGCCAGTGGCCGAACGCCCCGCTGACCGTGGCGGCTGCGGCGAATTGATGGCCTCGGCGCCCGCCTTCAAAACTCCGTCATTGCGAGCGGAGCGAAGCAATCCAGAGCGGCTTGTCACACCCTGGATTGCTTCGCTTCGCTCGCAATGACGAGGTGAATGATGGAATGACCTGCAACTGCGCGCAAAGGCGATGACTGGGCCCATCCCCCCCAAACGGCGCTGGTTCGACGCCCTCGCCTGGACCGCGCTCGCGCTGCTCATCCTCGTCACCGCCGCGCACCTCCTCACCAAGCCCCCCGCGATGCCCGACTACGAGGACGTCCGCGCCGACTGGAAACCCAGCGAAGCCTGGCTCTACGACCGCGACGGCCGCCTGCTCGACAGCGAGCGTGTCGATTTCGAACGCCGCCGCATGGCGTGGGTGCCGCTCGCCGACATCGCCAGGCCCGTGCGCGATGCCGTCGTCGCGAGCGAGGACAAGCGCTATTGGTCGCACGGCGGGGTCGACTGGCTCGCGATCGCCAGCGCCGCGAAAACCCGCCTGAACTGGGGGGGGACCGGCGGCCGCTCGCGCGGCGCCTCGACCCTACCGATGCAGCTCGCGGGTTTCCTCGCGCCCGACCTCGCGCTCCCCGGCCAGCGCGGCTGGCTGAACAAGATCCGCCAGATGCGCGCCGGGCAGGACCTCGCCGCGCACTGGACGCGCGAGCAGATGCTCGAGGCCTATTTCAACCTCGTCCCCCTGCGCGGCGAGACGCAGGGCATCGGCGCCGGCGCCCGCGCCTTGTTCGGCAAAAGCCCCGCCGACATGGACCGCACCGACGCCGCGCTGTTCGCCGGCCTGCTCCCCAACCCCGCCGCAGGCGCCGAAACGCTTGGGCAACGCGCCTGCCGCGTCGCGGGCGCGAAGGACTGCACCGCGATCCGCGGCGCCGCCGCGACGCTCGTCTCGGGCGAGCGCATCGGGCAGCTCGACCCCGCGCTCGCGCCGCACCTCGCGGTCCGCCTGCTCGACAAGCCCGGCAAGCGCGTCACCACCACGATCGACCGCCGCATCCAGGAGGCCGCGATCGTCGCGCTCAAGCGCCAGCTCGCGGGCCTCGGTGCCGACCGCGTCCGCGACGGCGCGGTCGTCGTGCTCGACAACGCCACCGGCGACGTCCTCGCCTATGTCGGCGGCGTCGGTTTGAAATCGACCGCGGCGCAGGTCGACGGCGCCAACGCCCGGCGTCAGGCCGGCTCGACGCTCAAGCCACATCTCTATGCGCAGGTGATCGAGCATCGCTGGCTCACCGCCGCGTCGATCCTCGACGACAGCCCGGTCCAGCTCGACACCGCCTCGGGGCTCTACGTCCCCAAGAATTACGACCACAGCTTCAAGGGGCCGGTCAGCGTCCGCCACGCGCTCGCCTCGTCGCTAAACGTCCCCGCCGTCCGCACCCTGCTCATCGACGACGTCCAGCAGTTCCGCGACCGCCTGTGGGCGCTCGGCTATCACGGCCTCGTCGAGGACGGCGAATATTACGGATTTTCGCTGGCGCTGGGTTCCGCCGAAGTTTCGCTGGTCGAACAGGCCAACGCCTTCAGAACATTCGCAAATCACGGCAACTGGTCCCCCGTGCACTTCGTCGATATGCGCGATGATCGTGAAGTTCCGCGGGCCATCGTCTCCCCCGCCGCCGCCTTCATCGTCGGCGACATCCTCGCCGACGCCTCGGCCCGCACCGACGCCTTCGGTGCCGACAGCGCGCTCCGCCTCCCCTTCTGGGCCGCCGCGAAGACCGGCACGTCAAAGGGCATGCGCGACAATTGGTGCATCGGCTGGTCCGACCGCTTCACCGTCGCGGTGTGGGTCGGCAATCTCGAGGGCGATTCGATGCGCGCCGTATCGGGCACCTCGGGCGCCGCGCCCGTCTGGCGCGACGTGATGATGGCGCTCCACGCCGGAAACCCCGGCAAGGCCCCCGCGATGCCCGCCGATGTCGAGGCCCGCCAGATCGCGCTCCCCGGCACCCGCGAGCCGCCGCGCCGCGAATATTTCATCCGCGGCACCGGCCAGGCCGAAATGGCCGCCGCCCCCGCCGCCGCGCGGCGCCCGCGCATCACCAGCCCGGTCAGCGGCAGCGTCTATGCACTCGACCCCGACATCCCGCTCGATCGCCAGCGGCTCGGCATCGCGGTCAGCGGCGAAGTCACCGGCTATCGCCTGATCCTCGACAAGGTGATGCTCGGCGACGCCGACGCCGGGCAACAGATTTTACCACGCCCCGGCAGTCATATGCTCGCGCTCGTCGACCCCGGCGGCCGCATGGTCGACCGCGTGCGTTTCACGGTGCGATAAACCGGGTTGGACCCACCCGAATCCGTCTTTCGGCCCCGTGAAATTAAGTTGCGCTGACGGGAGGAGCGTTTACTCTACCCCGCCATGAGAGGCCCACACCGGGTCCCAAAGGGGAATTTTGGATGATATTTGGTCGCGTCAAACCGCTCGACGCCATCTTGGCCACCGCCGAGAAAAAGTCGCTGCATCGAACGCTCGGTGCTTTTCAGCTCACCCTGTTCGGCATCGGCTGCGTCATCGGCACCGGCATTTTCGTGCTGACCTCGGCCGGCGCGCAAAAAGCCGGGCCAGGCCTGATGCTCGCCTTCGCCATCGCCGGGCTGATCTGTATCGTCGCCGCCCTCTGCTACGCTGAAATCGCCGCGATGATCCCCGTCGCGGGTTCCGCCTATACCTACACCTATGCGACGATGGGCGAGGTTCTCGCCTGGACCGTCGGCTGGGCCCTTGTCCTCGAATATGCGGTCGCAGCGTCCGCGGTGTCGGTCGGGTGGTCCGGCTATTTCACCGGAACGATATTGAACGAGTTCCTCGGGATACAGCTGCCATCCTACCTCGCCGGCGCGCCACTGGCGCTCGGCGGGATCGAAGGCGGGTTCATCAACCTGCCCGCCGTGGTCATCGCCCTGCTCGTCACCTGGCTGCTGATGATCGGCACGACCGAAAGCGCGCGGGTCAACGCGATCCTCGTCGCGATCAAGGTCACCGCACTCACCGCCTTCATCGTGCTGACGCTGCCCAGCGACTATTTCTCGACCGACAAGTTCAATCCCTTCCTGCCCGCCGGCGTCTTCGGCGGCTTCGGTTCGGGCCTCGGCGCGGTTGGCGCGGCGGCGACGATCTTCTTCGCCTATGTCGGCTTCGACGCGGTCTCGACCGCCGCCGAAGAAACCAAGAACCCGCAGCGCAACGTGCCGATCGGCCTGATCGGCTCGCTGCTCTTCTGCACCGTCTTCTACATCCTCGTCGCCGCCGGCGCGATCGGCACCGTCGGTGGTCAGCCGATCATGGGCCCGAACGGCATCCCCTTCCCCGCCGGCTCGGAAGAACTGGCACGCCAGTGCGCGACCTTCGCCGCCGACCAGCTGCCGCTCGTCTGCTCGAACGAAGCGCTCGCGCATGTGCTGCGCCAGATCGGCTGGTCGGGCGTCGGCAACATGCTCGGTATCGCCGCCTTCGTCGCGCTGCCGTCGGTCATCCTGATCCTGCTGTTCGGCCAGACCCGCGTCGCTTTCGTGATGAGCCGCGACGGCCTGCTCCCCGAATCGTGGAGCAAGGTCCATCCCAAGTGGAAGACCCCGCACATCATCACCGCGATCACCGGTGCAGCTGTGGCCTTCGCCGCCGCTTTCCTGCCGGTCGGGAAGCTCGCCGACATCGCCAATGCCGGCACGCTCTATGCGTTCATGATGGTCGCCGTCGCGGTGATGATCCTGCGCAAGACCGCCGCCGACACGCCGCGTGCGTTCAGGACGCCCGCGCTGTGGCTGATCGGCCCCGCCACCATCGCCGGCACGGTGTTCCTGTTCTTCAACCTGCCGCTCGACGCGATGCTCGTGCTGCCGATCTGGGGTGCGATCGGCCTGCTGATCTACTTCCTCTACAGCCGCAGCCGCAGCCATCTTGGCCGCGGTATCGTCGAGGTGCATGAGGACGATCTGGAACCGCACGCGCCGATCAACTGACGCCAACGGCCAGAATCGAATTGAAAGGGGCCGTCCCGGCGATGCCGGGGCGGTCCCTTCGCTTTTGTCAGAACGGACTTTTCGGCGCCGTTCCCGGCCGGGTGAACAGCTTGCCGCGCTCGGCCCAATAAACCAGCGCCAGACCCAACACCCCCGACATCAGGAAGGCATAAGCGAGCGGCAGCGTCGTGCCGTCATATTGCTGGCCGATCAGCGCGCCGACCGTCGCCGCGAGCAGAGTCTTGGCAAAGCTCTGATAGGAGGAGGCCACGCCGGCCATATGGCCGAAATCCTCCATCGCGATCGAGCCGAAATTGCTGCCGATAAAACCGATCAGACCGACATTGACCATCATCAGCGCGGTGAACATCCACAAGGTCTCACCGCCGCTGAGCGCCACCAATATCTGTATGCTCGCTGTCGCCATGAAGGCGAAGACCGCGCATTGCGACACGCGCCGCGCCCCGAAACGCTCGACGATCGCCGCGTTGGAAAAATTGGCGATCGCGATGCCGGTCGCGACGAACGCGAAGACCAAGGGAAACAGGTTTCGCGCCTGGAACACATCGGCGATGATCTGTTCGCTGCTGTTGAGATAGCCATAGAGCGACCCCTGCATCATGCCCGATGCGAACATGTAACCCGCGGCGCGGCGATGGCGCGTCACCGTCGCCCAGCCCGCGATCATGGTCCGCAGGTCGAGCGGACGGACGTCGGCGGGGTCGAGCGTTTCGGGCAGCCGCCGCAGCCAGAACAGCATGACGACACCCATCACCGCGAGGACGATGAAGATCGAACGCCAGCCCGCGACGGCGGCGACCCCCGCGCCCATCGTCGGCGCGATCGCGGGCACGATCATGAAGACGAGGAAGATCATCGACAGCCTTTTGGCCATCGCATCGCCCGAAAAAAGATCGCGAATCACCGCGACGACAATCACGCCGAGCGCCGCGCTGACGACGCCATGTCCGAAACGCAGCGTGAGCAGCATCGGAAAACTGGTCGCGAGACCGCAGCCGATCGAAAAGGCGACATAGGCAAAGAGCGCGGGCACCAGCACGCCCTTGCGCCCGAAGCGGTCGGACAGCGGACCATAGAGGAGCGAACCGAAGCCGATGCCGAGCAGATAGGTCGAGATCACATATTGCCGGTCGTTGGCGACCGTCACCCCCAGCCCCTCGCCGATCGCGGGCAGGGCGGGAAGCATCGAGTCGATGGCGAGCGCATTGAGCGCCATCACCATCGCCATCATCACAACCATCTCGCGTTGGCCGGGAAGGGGACGCGCGGTTTCGGGCGGGGGGGCGGAGGGATTATTGTGCATTGCAGCAGCGCTATGCGCTCGCCCCCGCAGTTTGGCCACCCCCTCCGGCCCGGCAAAGCTATGCAAAGAAAAGGGCCGCCTCCGGGTGGAGGCGGCCCTTCGTCTGTTTCCAGGCGTTGCGGCGATCAGCCCTGGCGGGTGCCGGTCATCGCCATCGAACCGAAAGGGCCGGCCTTGATCGTGCCGGTCAGCGTGTCACCGTCGATCGTCGCTTCGGCTTCGAGCGTCATCGGCATCGGCACCTTCATGTTCATGGTCCAGGTCAGCTTGTTGCCATCGACCTTGCCATTTTCCACATCGAGCGCGCCCATCGCACCGGCATTCTGGCCGGTGAAGGTCGCGCCGTCGCTGGTGACGGTGAAGACCGACTTCTGGTCGCCCATCGGCGACTTGGTCACGCAATCATAGCTGCCATCGACTTGGGACATCTGGGCTCTCCTTACTGAAACTGATGTTAGTTATCGAGAGTCACCGTTTCCACCGGCAGACCCAATCCGTCAAGCTGTGGTTTGACCGTCGCGGCATCGCCGACGACGACATAGACGAGGCCCTCGGTGCTCAGCGCCTTGCGCGCCGCTCCGTCGATCTCGGCGGTCGTCATCGCTTCATAGGTCGCGGGCAGGGTTTCGTAATAATTGTCCGGACGGCCATATTTGACGATCGCGCGCAGCCCGCCGAGCACATCGCCCGAAGTTTCGAAGCTGCCCGGCAGTTCGCGGACATTGCCGTTGGTCGTGCGCTGCAACTCTTCCGCGGTGACGCCCTTGTCGCCGAGGAAGGATTTGAGGTCGCTTTGCAGTTCCTTGATCGAATCGCCGGTGCGATCGGCCTGCACCGGCGCCGCGGCGATCCAGGCGATCCGGTCCTTGTCGCTCGAAACCCGGGTCCGCACGCCATAGGACCAGCCCTTGGTCTCGCGCAAATTGGTGTTGAAGCGCGAGAGGAAACTGCCTCCGAAAATATCGTTCGCCGAACGCAGCACCTCCAGCTTGTCGGTGCCTTTGGCATCGAGCACCTTGCCCGCGAGAATCACCGACTGCGGCGATTTGGGGCGGTCGAAGAGCAGGATGCGCGGCTGCGGCGCCGGGATCGCGACCTCGAAATGCTTGGTCGGCTTCGCCGTCGCGGGCGCCTTCCAATTGCCGAAGGCGGTTTCGAGCTGCCTAGTCACCTCCTTCAGCGTCGTGTCGCCGACGACGAAGATGCGCGCCGTGTCCGGGCGAATCCAAGTCGAATGGAACGATGCCAGCTGGCCCTGCGTCGCGGCGGTCACCGCCTTGGCATCGCCAAGGCCCGACGGCGGAATGCCATAGGGATGGTCGGCGCCGTACAGCACCGGCATCAGCACGCGCGACGCGATCGCATTGGGATTGTTGAGTTCGGCCTTCAGCCGGTTGAGCTGCTGCGCGCGCACCCGCTCGAGTTCCTTCGCGTCGAAGGCGGGATTGCGGATATAGTCGGCGAGCAGGGTCAGCGACGGCGCGAGGTTCGGCTTCAGCGCGAACAGTTCGAACACCGTTTCGTCGGCGTTGGCCGATCCGTCGATCTGTGCGCCGAGCCGCTCCTTGGCTTCGGCAAAGGCGATCGAATCGAGGCTCTTGGTGCCCTCGTCCATCAGGCTGAGCATCAGGGACTGGGTACCCAGCGCGTCATGCGGATCGGCGGCATAGCCGGCGTCGAAGCTGACCGCGACATTGACCGTCGGCACCGCCGTGCGCTTGGCGAAGACGACCTCGATGCCATTCTTGAGCTTGGCGCGTTCGATCGTCGGGAAGTCGAGCGCGGTCAGGTTGGCGACCGCCGGCAGTTGCGACCGGTCGGCGATCGAGGTGCCGAAGCCGGTGTCGGGACCGACATCGCCGAGCGCGGGGTTCCAATAGCGGTCGGGTTCGACCGCCGCCGTGACCTTGCCGGTTACCGCACCGCCGCGATTCTCGCCGCCCTCGGTGCGTTCGCCGGGAACATAGGTCAGCGAAAAGGCCGGGCGCGACAGCCATTTGTTGGCAACCGCCTTCACCTGCTCGGGGGTCGCCTTCGCCATGCGGTCGAGCTCGACCTTGTAATAGCCCGGATCGTTCGAATAGAGCGCGCCCTCGGCGAGCGCGACGGCCTTGCCGCCGAAGCCGCCGACCGATTCGAGCCCCGAGATCGCCGACCCCAGATAACTCGCCGCCGCACGCTGCAACTCGTCGGCGGTCGGGCCGCTCGCGAGGAATTTGGCGACCTCTTCGTCAAGGCGCTGCCCGACGAGGGCGGTGTCGACGCCAGGCTTCACATCGGCCTGGACGAGCAGGATGCCGGCATCCTCGAACGGCTGGGCGAAGGCCGAGACGCTGACCGCGACCGGGTCCTTGCGCACCAGCGCATTGTCGAGCCGCGACGACGACAGCCCGCCGAGCACCGACATCGCCATCTGCAGCGGGATCGAGTCGGCATCGTTGAGGCCAGGAATCGCCCACATGCGATAGATGCGTGTCGTCGGGACGAGGTCCTTGACCTCCTTGGCGAGCGGCGCGGGCAGCGTCGGGACCGACGTCGCCGGCGCCTTCACTTCGGGACCCTTGGGAATATCGCCAAACCACTGCTGCACCTTGGTCTTGGCGGTCGCGACGTCGATGTCGCCCGCGAGCACCAGCACCGCATTGTTCGGGCCATAATTGTCGGTGAACCACTTTTTCACGTCGTCGAGGCTTGCCGAATTGAGGTCGCCCATCGAGCCGATCGTGCTGTGGTGATAGGGATGGCCGGTCGGGAAAAGATTCTCGAAAATCTCGTAACGCAGCAGGCCATAGGGATTGTTGTCCCCCTGGCGCTTTTCGTTCTGGACGACGCCGCGCTGGTTATCGAGCTTCTCCTGCGTCACCGCGCCGAGCAGATGCCCCATGCGGTCGCTTTCGAGGAACAGCGCCATGTCGAGCGCGCCGGTCGGGACGGTTTCGAAATAATTGGTGCGGTCGACGTTGGTCGTGCCATTCTCGTCGGTGGCGCCGACCTGCTGCAGCGGTTCGAAGAAATCGCCCGGCGAATTTTCCGACCCGTTGAACATCAGATGTTCGAACAGATGCGCGAAGCCCGTCTTGCCCTTGGGTTCGTGCTTCGACCCGACACGGTACCACACCGACACCGCGATCACCGGCGCCTTGCGGTCCTCATGGACGATGACGCGCAGGCCATTGTCGAGCGTGAACGCCTGATACGGAATGTCGACCGCCTTGACGAGGTCGGCGATCGGCGCGGGGTCGGCCGCCTTGGCCTTGGCGAGTGCGGGGCCGGCGGCGACGAGCGAGGTCGACAGGGCAAGGGCAACGGCGAAGCGGTGAAAACGGGGCATGAAAATCCTCTTGAAATCAGGAGCAAGCGCGGGTTCGGCCTGCATGCGACCGGGGTGCCGGACGGCACTGTATCAACGGTTTAGGACAGCGCGCGTGCCGGTTCAAGGCCGATAGACGCGCGGCTTCGTCGCCCACAGCGCCGCGGGGTCGAACAGCACCGGCTTCAACTGGTGCCGCACGAACAGCGGCGCCTGATCGTTATAATGCGGGCTGTCCGGGCGCGTCGTCGCCGATCCGAACGGCTGGATCGATTCGGACTTGAGCTTGCCGTCCTTGCCCCAGGTCACGAACATGATGAAGCTGTCGCCGTGACGGACCTTGAGCCGGCCGTCGGGCTCGACGTCCCACAGGGTCGAGGCGCGGATCGTATCGTTGCCGCCGTCGAGCGGCAGGTCGACACGGTGATCGCCCTCGCCATGGCGCAGCCGCAGCACGGTACCGAGCTTGGGATCGAGCGTGCCGAAATGTTGCTGCAGATGGTCGGCGGCTTCCTTCAGCGTCTCGCGCGGGTCGGGGCGTTCGGCGAGCCGTTGGTAATGGACGCGGTTCGCGGGGCGCAGCACCATCAGCGCCAGCGCATCGCCCTGCCCCTTGCCATCGAGGTTCCAGTCCCATGCGCGCAGCAAGGCCTGCGCCTGCGCGAGTTCGGCATCGCCCTTCAGGTTCAGCGCGAGGATGCGATCGATCCACGCCTTGGCATAGCCGGTCTTCGCATAAGCGGTGTCATATTTGATCGCCTTCAACCGCGCCTCGTCGATCTGTCCCGACGCCTCGAACAGGTCGATCAACCGCGACGCGCGGTTGCTCATATCGTCTTCGATTCCGAGCAGCGGCGAAAAAGCCGCCGCGTCGAGTTCGTCGCCCGGACCCGCCGCGACCCACGGCGTGTTGTTGGCGTTCATCACATAACCCGACGCCGGATTGACCAGCGCCGGGACGCGGTCGAACGGCAGCGTCTTGGTCCACAGATCCGCCGAGCGATCGCCCGGCAATATGCCGCGCCAATTATAGCCCGCCGGCCGGTCGGGGAACATCGCGTTGTAGAACATCCCGATATTGCCTGCGGCGTCGGCATAGATGAAATTGGTCGCGGGCACGCCCTGTCCCGCCATGGCGGCGCGCCATTCGGCGAAATTCTTCGCCTTGTTCAGCCTATAATATTGGGTGACCATATTCGCCTGGTCGATCCCGGCGTAGCGGATCGCAAAAGCGCCCTTGGCGTTCCTGATCACCGGGCCATGCACCGAGCGATAGACCATGCGCGGCACCGGCAGGACGAAGGGGCCGAACTTGACCTTGAGCCACACCCGCTTCGCCTCGAGCGGGCGCCACTGGCCGTCGAAGCGATATTTCTCGCCGCTCTCGTCGAGCACGAGCTTGTAGATGTCGATCAGGTCGGGCCGGTTCACCGTATTGGTCCAGCCGAGATATTTGTTGTGGCCGAGGAAGGGGTATGGCGAGCCGGGGAAGTTCGCGCCCGCAAAATCCCAGCCCTCCTCACTATGCACCACCAGTTCGTACCAGGCGACCCCGCCGGTCCAGGGCTGGTGCGAGTTGGAGACGAGCCGCGTCGCGCCGTCCGTCGAACGGGCTGGCGCGACCGCCATCGCGTTCGACCCGTTGGCGGCGGGATCGCTGCCGAGCGGCGTGTCCTTGCGCGGTACGATCTTGCCGGTGGCGTCGAGTTCGGGGCCGCCCTCCCGCCCCATCTCCTTGCCTTCGACGAGCGAGCCGAGCGTCGAATCGAGCCCGAAGAAAAAGGGTGAGCGCAGCACGAAACCCGCGACGACATCCTCGCCGGTCACCGGGAACAGCTTCGACAGCCGCACTTCGTCCGGATGCTTGTCGGCGTAGCGATTGAGCCCGGCCGCATAAGCGGTGAACAGCGCCTGCACATCCTTCGGCAGCCGCGGCCAGTCGCGCGCGGTGGTCGTGCGGATATCGAGCAGCGCCGCAGCATAGTCGATCTTGGCGCCATCCTGCCCGAGCATCGCCCCGGCGCGCCCGCGCGTCATCGCGAGCACTTCCTGCAGCGTCGCAAAATCATCCTCGGCATGGGCATAGGCGACGCCATAGGCGACATCGGCATCGGTCTTGCCGAAGATGTGCGGGACGCCGAACTTGTCGCGCGCGATCCTGACGTCGGTCGGCTTGAAGCTCGGCGCGGCGGGTGCCTTAGCGGTCAGCGGCTCCCAGACCGCCAGCGAAATCACGGTCAACAGCAGCAGGACCAGCAGCCCGATTCCCAGTTTGCGCAGCATCTCGGTCCCTTTTGCGTCGGCTCACGAACGCGACTGTCTGACCGCGTGCAGGTTCGATGGCAAGCGTCTGTCGTTCGTCGAGAGGCAATTGCAGGTCGGGCCGCGCGTGCTAGGTCAAGAAACGGACCGATAGTGATGGAATAACAGGGAGTTTCCTTTTGATGCGTACCAAAAGCCTGCTGCTCGCCGCCTGCCTCTCGCTCGCGCCTTTGACGGCCCCCGCCGCCTTGGCGCAGGACGTGACCGGCTCGGGCGTCGTCCCCGGCAGTGTCGCCAACAGCGCCGAGCGCCCGATCGGCTTCGCCGCGAGCGCGCCCGCCAAGGGCGTACTGGTGGTGCTGATGGCCGACGCGACCCTGCCAGCGCTCGACGCGGTCGGCGTCGGCGCGGGCGAACGCGCCGCGATCGAATCCGCGATCGCCAATGCGAAGTTCGACGGCAAAGCCAACGCCACGCTGTCGCTGCGCGGGATCGGCGCGCACAGCCGCATCCTGCTCGTCGGCACCGGCACCGCGCCGACGATGCTCGCGCTCGCCGAGGCGAGCGGCAAAGCGGCGCAGGAACTCAAGTCCGACGCACAGCCGGTGACGCTGACCGGGGCCTTCACCGGCGCGCAGGGTGCCGAGGCGGGCTATGGCTTCGCGCTCGGCCAGTACCGCTTCGACCGCTACAAGACCGTCGACCGCAAGGCGCCCGCAACCGACGCGGTGACCATCGTCGGCGGCGACAGTGCTGCCGCCGGGTCGACCTTCGCCGCGCGCTGGCGCCCACTCGCCGACGGCGTGCGCCTGTCGCGCGACCTCGCCAACGAACCCGCCAATGTCGTCTATCCCGAAAGCTTCGTCGCCGAGGTGCGCCAGGCCTTTTCCGGCGTCCCCGGGGTGACGATCGAAGTACTCGACGAGGCGGCGATGCGACGGCTCGGCATGGGCACGCTCGTCGGGGTCGGCCAGGGCAGTCCGCGCGGCTCGCGCCTGCTCGCGGTGCGCTATCGCGGCGCTGGCTCCGACGCCGCGCCGCTCGCCTTCGTCGGCAAGGGCATCACTTTTGACTCCGGCGGCATCTCGCTCAAACCCGGCAGCGGCATGTGGGACATGAAGGGCGACATGTCGGGCGCCGCCTCGACCGTCGGCGCCGTCCTCTCGCTCGCCAGGTCGAAGGCGCCGGTGCATGTCGTCGCGGTCGCGGCGCTCGCCGAGAATATGCCCGACGGCAACGCCCAGCGCCCCGGCGACGTCGTGCGCACCATGTCGGGCAAGACGATCGAGATGCTCAACGCCGATGCCGAAGGGCGGCTCGTGCTCGCCGACGCCAATGAATATGTCGCCGACAAGTACAAGCCGCGCGCGATCGTCAATATCGCGACGCTGACCGGATCGATCGTAGGCGCGCTCGACAACCAATATGCCGGGCTGTTCGCGCGCGACGAGACGCTCGCCACGCAACTGCTTACGGCGGGCAGCGCGAGCGGCGAAGAACTGTGGCGCATGCCGCTCCACAAAAATTACGCCAAGAAGATCGAATCGGACATCGCCGACATCCGCAACATCGCGCCGGGCAGCGGGCCGGGGGCGAGCATCGGTGCGCATTTCATCGGCTATTTCGTCGCCGAGACGACGCCCTGGGCGCATCTCGACATCGCCGGGGTGAACCAGGCCGACAGCGCCTCGCCGCTTGTCCCCAAGGGCATGTCGGGATTCGGCGTCCGCCTGCTCGACCAGTTGGCGCGCGGCGGATATTGAAGGGTTGGGGAAGCCCCTTGTGTTGCCCAAAAGCAACACTATCTCTGAGCCAGAGAAAGGGGCTTTCTGGATGAACCTCGAAAAATTCACCGACCGCGCCAAGGGCTTTTTGCAGGCGGCGCAGACGATCGCGATCCGCATGAACCATCAGCGGATTTCGCCCGAGCATGTCGCCAAGGCATTGCTCGAAGACAATCAGGGCATGGCCGCCGGGCTGATCGCCAAGAGCGGCGGCGATGCCGCGCGCGCCGTGCAGGGCATCGACGCGCTGCTCGCCAAGGTGCCTGCGGTGTCGGGGTCGGGCGCGCAGGCGACCCCGGGCCTCGACAATGATGCCGTGCGCCTGCTCGACCAGGCCGAGCAGGTCGCAACCAAGGCCGGCGACGGCTTCGTCACCGTCGAGCGGCTGCTGCTCGCGATGGTGCTGGCGGCGGGCACGCCGGTCGCCAAGGCCTTCGCCGACGCGGGCGTGAAGGCGGACGCGCTCAACGCCGCGATCAATGACCTGCGCGGCGGGCGCACCGCCGACAGCGCGAGCAGCGAAGACCGCTACGAAGCGCTCAAGAAATTCGCCCGCGACCTCACCGAAGTCGCGCGCGAGGGCAAGCTCGATCCGGTGATCGGCCGCGACGAGGAAATCCGCCGCACGATCCAGATTCTCGCGCGCCGCACCAAGAACAACCCGGTGCTGATCGGCGAAGCCGGGGTCGGCAAGACCGCGATCGCCGAGGGCCTCGCGCTGCGCATCGTTAACGGCGACGTGCCCGACAGTCTGAAGGACCGCCGCCTGCTGTCGCTCGACATGGGCGCGCTGATCGCGGGCGCCAAATATCGCGGCGAATTCGAGGAACGGCTCAAGGGCGTACTCGACGACGTCAAGGCGGCCGAGGGCGAAATCATCCTGTTCATCGACGAGATGCACACGCTGGTCGGCGCGGGCAAGGGCGAGGGTGCGATGGATGCGTCGAACCTCCTGAAGCCCGCGCTCGCGCGCGGCGAACTCCACTGCATCGGCGCGACGACGCTCGACGAATATCGCAAGCATGTCGAAAAGGACCCCGCGCTCCAGCGGCGCTTCCAGCCCGTCTTCGTCGGCGAGCCGACGGTCGAGGATTCGATCTCGATCCTGCGCGGTATCAAAGAGAAGTACGAGCTGCACCATGGCGTGCGGATCACCGACGGCGCGATCGTCGCCGCCGCGACGCTGTCGAACCGCTACATCTCCGACCGCTTCCTGCCCGACAAGGCGATCGACCTGATGGACGAGGCCGCGAGCCGCATCCGCATGGAGGTCGAATCGAAGCCCGAGGAGATCGAAAACCTCGATCGCCGCATCATCCAGATGAAGATCGAGGAATCGGCGCTCGGCAAGGAAAGCGACGCCGCATCGAAGGACCGGCTCGCGACTTTGCAGTCCGAACTCGCCAATCTCGAGCAACAGTCGGCCGAGATCACCCAGAAGTGGCACGCCGAAAAGGACAAGATCCACGCCGAGGCCAAGATCAAGGAAACCCTCGACGCGGCGCGTTCGGCGCTCGACCAGGCGCAGCGCGCAGGCGACCTCGCGAAGGCGGGCGAGCTCAGCTACGGCACCATCCCGGGCCTCGAGAAGCAGCTCGAAGCGGCGCAAGCCGCGGCGGGCAATGCGATGCTGCGCGAAGAGGTCACCGCCGACGATATCGCCGCAGTGGTCAGCAAATGGACCGGCATCCCAGTCGACCGGATGATGGAAGGCGAGCGCGAGAAATTGCTGACGATGGAATCGACGCTCGAAAAGCGCGTGATCGGCCAGGACGATGCGGTGCGCGCGGTATCGACCGCGGTGCGCCGCGCGCGTGCAGGGCTTCAGGACCCCAATCGCCCGCTCGGCAGCTTCCTCTTCCTCGGCCCGACCGGGGTCGGCAAGACCGAGCTCACCAAGGCGCTCGCACGCTTCCTGTTCGACGACGACAATGCGATGGTCCGCATCGACATGTCCGAATTCATGGAAAAGCACAGCGTCGCGCGGCTCGTCGGCGCGCCGCCGGGCTATGTCGGATATGAAGAGGGCGGCACGCTCACCGAAGCGGTGCGGCGCCGCCCCTATCAGGTCGTGCTGTTCGACGAGGTCGAGAAAGCGCATCCCGACGTCTTCAATATCCTGCTGCAGGTGCTCGACGACGGGCGCCTGACCGACGGACAGGGCCGCACGGTCGACTTCACCAACACGCTGATCATCCTGACCTCGAACCTCGGCAGCCAGGCGATCGCCGCGCTCCCCGACGACGCGCCGGTCGAACAAGCCGAACCCGCGGTGATGGAGGTGGTGCGCGCGCATTTCCGGCCCGAGTTCCTGAACCGGCTCGACGAGATCGTGCTCTTCAACCGCCTCGCGCAGCAGCATATGGGCGGCATCGTCGATATCCAGGTCGCACGCGTCCAGAAGCTGCTCAATGATCGCAAGGTGACGCTCGACCTGACCGACGCCGCGCGCGCCTGGCTCGGCCGCGTCGGCTACGACCCCGTCTATGGCGCACGGCCGCTCAAGCGCGCAGTGCAGAAATATCTGCAGGATCCGCTCGCCGACCTGATCCTGAAGGGCGAAGTCAGGGACGGCTCGACGATCAAGGTCGACGAAGGCGACGGCGCTCTCAAGCTGACCCCAGCGTAACAAAAAAGGGCGGCAGAAATGCCGCCCTTTTCTTTTGATCCGAGACCGGCCCTAGAGGCCGAGGCTCGCAAGGTTCACCTTCACCCCCGCATAGACGTAACGCCCGCGGAAGCTCGACGGATAGTTGAGCTCGCCGACATCGGGATCGCGACCGAAGATATTGTTCACGCCGGCATAGAATTGGAAACGCTCGTCGTCGGTCTTGAAGCCGAGCTGGACGTCATGTTCCCATTTCTCGCGATAGAAGATGTATTTCGGATCGACGAGATCGGGGTTCGCCTCGATCTGCTCGGTGGTGAAGCGCCGCGTCTTGCTGAAATAGTTGACGCCATAGTTCAGCGACCAATTGTCCTTCACCCAGGTGATGTCGAGCGTGCCGTTCCATTTCGGCGCGAACGCCTCGGTCCGGTCGTTGTCGACCTCGGCCCCCGGGGTCGAGATGAAGGTCAGGCTATCGAGATAGCCGCCCGCGAGCCGCAGATTGAACTGGCCAAGGCTGTCGCTCGGCCGGAAGGCATAGTTGATCGTGAAGTCGGCGCCCGACGTCGCGAACTGCGACACGTTGAGCGGCCGCAGCAGATAGTCCGAAACGAACCCGGTCGACGGATCGCGGGTGATCAGGTCGCAGAACTGGTTGTCGAGCGTCGGCTGGTCGACGCAGGCGTTGGTGAGGTCCTGCGCGGTCGCCGTCGTAATCGCATTGGCGATCTTGATGTCATACCAGTCGAAGGTCGCGACCAGCCCCGGAATGAAGCTCGGCCGCAGCACCACCCCGGCAGTCCACGTCTTCGCCGTTTCCTCGTTGAGGAAGGGCGTGCCGATCGTGCGTCCCGGCAGCGAGGCGGTCGCCTGCGGATTCTGCGACGGATTGAAGGTTGCCGGATTGATGCCGAGCGCGGTCAGCGTCGCGTTGCAGTTGGCGACGCGGAACGACGTGCCTTCGGCGAGGTTGGTCGGATCGCACGGATCGTCGATGAACGAGAAGGTCCCGTTCTGCGGCGCGAACAACTCGGTCAGGTTCGGCGCTCGCACCGCTTCGGAATAGGTGCCACGGAAGCGGATGTCGCGCACCGGCCCCCAGGTGCCATCGACCTTCCACGTCGTCGTGCTGCCGATCGTCGAATAATCCGACACACGGATCGCCGCACCGAACTGCAGGATATCGGCGAACGGCATGCCGCGCAGCACCGGGATATTGATTTCGGCAAAGGCTTCCTTAACGTCGAAGCTGCCGCTTTCGGGGAATTGCGCCGCGAGATCCTGTAGCGCGTCCTGGACGAGGAAAGCGTCGGGCACGAAGTTCGACTTTTCCTTCCGATATTCGGCGCCCAATGCAAAGCCGATCGGGCCGCCAGGCAGTTCGAACACCGCGCCCGTGTCGCCTGATACCGAGGCGCTGACCACATGCTGCTGTACTTTGACGCGGTTGGCGAGGTCGACGTTGATCCAGTCGAGCGCCGCCTTGCTCGGCGAACCCTCGCCGAAAATGTTCAGCGGAACGCAGCCGCTGTTCGCGCCGGGGGTGAAGGTGATCGGCGTCGTATTGGCGCCGATGATGAAGCCGTTCGGGTCATTCAGCGGCGCGGTGGGGTCGAGCGACGAGCGGCAGACGATATTGCCGTTCGGCGTTCCTGTCGTGAACGCGCCCTGGTCGACCGCATCGAGCGCCGCGAAATAGCGGTCGCGGAGGCGGTAATTGGTGCTCAGGAACTGCGTCTTGGTCTGGCCATAGACATAGCTCACCTCATAGGTGAGATTGTCGGTGAGCCGACCGTCAAAGCCGAGCACCCCGCGATAGGTATCGCGCTCGGCATATTCGCCGCGCACGCCCATGTCGAAATTGTCGCGCGAGACGAGCACGCCGTCGGGCAGGAAACCCGAAGGCAGTTCCAGCGAATTGTTGATGTTGTCGGGTGTGATCAGCGCCGCGATATTGGCGGGAATGAACGGATTGTCGGCCTGGACCGTGGTGAAGAAGTCGAACGACGGCTGCGCGAACGAGAAGTTCTTCGTCTTCACATATTTGGCCTCGACGAAGAAGCGCAGCGCGTCGCTGAACTCATAACTGCCGAGCAGGTTGATATTATGCTTCTCGGTCTTGGGCTGGAGGTCGCCCTGATAGCCCGCGATCGGGGTGCTGTCGCCGCCCTGCACCACGCCGCCCGAACTGGGGATCGCCGTGCCGAGATCATAGACCTTGCCCGCGCCGGTGAAGTCGGGCGAAAAGTCGATGTCGACGTCGACCGCGCCGCCGGGCGCGCTGTCGGCATAGCGGATGTCGTTGTACAAAATCCGGTCGATGATGTTCGGATCGTCGAAATCGGGATCCGGATTATCCAGCAGATTCTGGCGGAAGCTGAACAAACCGAGATTGCGTCCGGTCTTGCGCGCATTGGCGGGCACCCGCGAATCGCGGTTATATTCGTACGACACCGCGACATTGCCGCGATCTTCCGAGAAATTGGTGCCGACGGTCAGCGCGCCATAGATGTTGTTCGCATCGCCTCGTGACGAAATGCCCGTCTGGAAGCGCGCGTCGATACCCTCGAAATCGCGCTTGAGCACGAAATTGACGACGCCCGACACGCCGTCGGCGCCGTACACCGCCGACACGCCGCCGGTGAGCACGTCGATCCGGTCGATCAGCGCGTTGGGGATGGTGTTGATATCGACCGACGAGGTGCCGGTGATCCCCGAAATATGGCGGCGGCCGTTGACGAGCACGAGCGTACGCTCGGTGCCGAGGTTGCGCAGGTTGAGCAAATTGACCCCGACCCCGCCGAACAATGCGGTCGATCCGCCGGCATCGGCGGTCGTGCTCGATCCGAGCAGCGCCGGATTCTGGACGAGCAGGTCGGTGAGGTTGGTAAGGCCCGATTGCTGGATCGTGTCGCTGCTGATCGAGGTCACGGGGTTGGGCGAATCGGCTTCGGGCCGCGCGATGCGCGACCCGGTAACCACGATGGCCTCGCCATCGTCGGCCGCGGCGTCGGCGTCGGCGACGGCATCATCGGCGGGCGCTTCCTGCGCGAAGGCGGGGGCGGCACAAAGCGCCAGGCCGAGGGCCAATGGCGCGGCACCGCGGCGCAGGCTTGCCAGAACGACGAGATTTTTCACGGATGGGACTCCCTTTTTGTCATCAACAAAAGGTGAGCCATGGCAGGGGGTGACGCGCGCCAACAGGCAGCGCGCTCCGTCATCCGGCACGACCCACCCCACATCGTGCACTGAAGGATTATCCTTAATTTTCTGTTATTTCGGTGAATCCCCGGTGCAAAACCAACATGCAGGGGCCACGTGCCAAAACAAGCATGGTCCGGCCAAGCGACGTGGGGCTTCGACGAACGGTCGTCAGCCGCGCGGACAGTGGCGCGCACCGACTGCGCGTTACGTGCCGCGATAATTTAGTTGCTGTGGTTGACCGGTGCGCGCGTCATCGCTTCGGCGGTTTGGCGGGCATCCTGATTTTCCTTCGCCCACACCGCCTTCCACTGTTCATTGGTGTGGCAGACACGGTTCTTCTTCACCAGTGAGCCGATCTCGAGCGTCTTGCGGCATTTGATATAATAGGGATGGGCCGGCGCGAGGCCGACGTTATACGCCTTGATCTCGGTCGGCGTCATCTCCGACGGCTTCCGCGTCGGCGGCGCGCGATCGGCAGCGGGATCGGGAGCCGCGGCCGACACGGCCAGTGCAAGCGCTGTCAATATCGTCAACATCGAGACCGCCTTTCCTTCAACGGGGTTCGCCCGCCACGCCTATTGCGGACGTCTGGGAATGGTGACCAACTGGTCGGCGGGTTCCTGCGGATTTGTCCAGCCGCGCGCGAGCGTCTCCATCGTATCGCGGGCGTCCTGATTGCCCTTGTCGACGATCCGTCGCCACTGCGCATTCGTGTTGCACACCCGCAACTTCTTCACCAGCGAGCCGATTTCCTCGATCTTGCGGCATTTGATATAATTGGGATCGGCAAACGCCAGCCCTTCATTATGCGCATCGATTTCGGCCCCGGTCATTTCCGAAGGGGTCCGCGCGAGGGGCATGTCGTCGCTCGCCGATGCCGCAGCCGGGGCAGCCAGCATCAACGATATGGATAATATGGGACGCGCACGCATCATCATCTCCCCATCGGCTGCGTCAGTTCGAACCGCCCGCCGCCTTGCTCGTCATCGCCTCGGCGGTGTCGCGCGCATCCTGGTTGCCCTTCGCCGACACTTCCTTCCACTTCTCGTTGGTGTAGCACACCCGGTTCTTCTTCACGAGCGAACCGATTTCGAGCGTCTTGCGGCATTTGATATAATAGGGATGGGTCTGCGCCAGCCCCTCGTTATACGCCTTGATCTCGGTCGGCGTCATCGCCGAGGGCGCCTTGGTCGGCGGCGCGCGGTCGTCTTCGGCCGCCTGGGCGACCGGAGCCGCAACCAGCAACGCGGCAAACAGGGTCACATATTTACGCATCGAATATCCTCCTTGCCGCCGGGCGGGCCGGCGGCATCCAGGCGATATCATATGTCGGCGTGCACCCCTTCGCCAAGCGGAATCTCCAGTCGAAACCATGGCCGCGAGCGGGCGCCGGTTCAGCGCGGAATGGCGAAGCCCGTCGCGTCCGCGGCGGCGAAATAGCGGGTCAAAAGCTCCTGCTCGCGCGGGGTCAGATGCGGGTTCCAGACGTCGAAGATCAGCACCGCGCGCAGATCGTCGCTGTCGTTCCACGCCTCATGTTCGATCGTGTCGTCGAAGGCGAAGGCCTTGCCCTCCTCCCACGCCCGCGTCTCGCCCCCGACCCGGAAACCGCAGCCCGGCGGCACGATCAGCGGCAGATGGACGATCGCCCGCGTGTTGGTCACCCCGGTGTGCGCGGGGATGCGTGTGTGGGGTTTCAGCAGCGAAAAAAAGGCGCTCGGCGATCGGCCCGGAATATGCGCGCCCGGTACCGTGGCGAGCACCGCCGCGGTCGCCGGGCAGCGATCGAGTACCGCCGGATTCGGCTCGCCATATTCCCACAGGAAGCACGCCCCCCAATCGAGCCGGTTGTCGAGCGGCGACCAGATCGACGTCGGGGTTCCCGCGTCCATCCGCACATAGGGACGCAGCGCATCGCCGGGATCGTCGAGCAGCGCAACGAGTTCGGCGCGGATGGCATCGGTCTGCGCCTCGACGTCCGCACGCCAGGGAAAATGGCCGCGATCGAAAAATTCGTCGGCGGGCAGGAACGGATAATAAAGCCCGGCGCATTCGTTCTGATAGATACGACGGCGCCCAAGCGCGCTCGCGACGAAAGCATCGCCGCGGCGTGCCTCGATCTCGGACAGGTCGCCCCGCATCGGCGCGAGCGCGCCGGTGACGGCATCGAACATCGTGTCGGTCGCCCCCGCGACAAAGGCCTGGCCGTGCGCCAACAGCGGTGCGAGCGGCGGCGGCATCGGATCGAGCTGGCCGCCGAGCGCGGTCGCCGCGCTCCATGCGCCGAGCGCCGCGCCAAGTTCGCCCCGCGCCTCGTGTCGCTCGGCCTTGCGGACCCAGGCCATCAGGTCGCGCCGGTCGACCGCCAGCGCGGCATCGAGCGCCGCCAGTTCGCGCCCGTCGTCGCCGAGCGCGCGCCAGGCCGACGCGAGGTTGCGCTGCAGCGCACCCGACTGCGGGTCGGCGGCGGCGGCGGCGGTAAAATGGGTCACGGCGGCAGCGGGATCGCCCGCCTGAAGCGCCGCGATGCCCAACCGGTTGGCCTCGACGGCCGATGCAGGCTGAGAAGAGCTGGTCATGGCCATGCTTGCCATCGGCGGATGCAATCGGCAAGGTCGATTGATGACCGCCGCGCCTTCCGTGACCGCCATTATCGGCGATGCCGAATGGCTGGCGCACCGCTACGATCCCGGCCACGACACCTTTCATTTCCGCCGCGTCGGACGCGAAGCGCGGGCGGTCGTTCCCTTCCTGACCGATGCCTGCCTCGGCGAGGACGCGGCGGCGGTCGTGCTGGTGCGGAAGGACTGCCGCGCGGCGACCGCGAACGCCCCGGCGCCGCTGCATTTTCTTTTCCATTCGGCCTATTGCGCCTCGACGATGCTCGTCCAGGCGCTCGACCAGCCGGGGGTCGCGACCGGCCTCTCCGAGCCGGTGCTGCTCAACGACATGGTCGGCTGGCGGCGGCGCGGCGCCGCGCCGCAAGAGCATGGCCGGGTGATGGACGACGCGATGGCGATGCTCGGCCGCCCTTTCCGTCCGGGAGAGGCGGTGGTGGTGAAGCCGTCGAACATCTTCAATCCGCTGGCGCGTGGCGCGTTGACGCTTCGCCCGCAGGCGCGCGCGATCCTGCTCCACGCGCCGCTCCGCGCCTTTCTGTTGTCGGTCGCGCGCAAGGGCATGTGGTGCCGGCTGTGGTGCCGCGAACTGCTCGAAAATTACCTCGCCGACGGGTTCGTCGCACTCGGGTTCGAGCCGCGCGACTATTTCCGCCAGTCCGACCTGCAAATCGCCGCGGTCGGCTGGCTCGCCCAGCAACAGGCCTTTGCCGCGCTCGCGGCATGGGCGCCCGATCGCATCGCGACGCTCGACAGCGAAACGCTGACCGCCGATCCCGCCGCGGCGGTACTCGGCGCCGCGCGCCATTTCGGACTCGCCGCGGACCCGGCGCACATCGCGGTCCATCCCGCGCTTGCCCGCAACAGCAAGTCGGGCGCCGCCTTCGCGCCCGGCGAGCGTCAACGCGACCTTGCGGCGGCGGAGGCCGCCTATGGCGAAGAGATCGAGCAGGTCGCCGGCTGGGCGGCCGTCGTCGCCGAACAGGCCGGCATCCCGCTGGCCTTGCCGCGCAGGCTCGCCATCGCCTGACGCCACGGCGTCACCTCCGCCACCGGTTCGTGCGGATTACCGCAGGCAAAGAAAAAGGGGCGGACATCGCTGTCCGCCCCCGATTCCTGTGCTTGGCTGAAGAAGACTAGAACTTCAGCTTCGCCGACACCGCGTAGCGGCGGCCCAGCGCGTCGTAGGTCGACGGATAGGTGTTGCCGCTGTTGTACGTGGTCGAACCCAGCGAGTTGCCGACGATCGGCGGCTTCTGGTTGAGCAGGTTCTGCACGGTCGCCGTGAAGGTCAGGTTTTCGCTGACGTTGAACCGCGTGGTCAGGTCGAAATAATGCTTCGCCTTGATCTTGCGGAACTCGGGGTTGACCATGCAACCGTCGGGATCGGCACCATTCGGATCGCGGCAGTCGGCCGGATTGTCGAGAGCGAAGTCCAAGTCGGCCTGCAGCTGGGCCGGCTCGAACGAAACGCTGTCCTGCCAGCGCCACAGCAGCGACACGTCAACCTTGTCGAAGCCCAGCGTGAAGCGGTTCGAGAACTGGAACTCCGGCTGGATCGAACCGGTGAACGAGCAGTTCACGCTGTAGTAGCCGACGCATTCGCGGTTCAGGCTTTCCGGATCGGCGACATTCGCGTTGAATTTCGAATGGCGCGTCCAGTTGCCGACGAACGACCAGTCGAGGCTGGCGAAGCCCAGATCGGTGTTATAGTTCAACAGCAGATCGACGCCGTCGGTGTACAGACGGCCAAGGTTGTTGGTCGTGCCGAACAGGCCCGCAGTGGTCGCCGGATCGCCGTCGAGGCCACCGGTGATCGGGTTGCGACGGATCGACGTACAAGCCGGATCGGTTGCGCTGCCTGCGGTGAGATTATCGAAGCAGGCCGCGATGATGTCACCCGGCAGCGGCGTACCCAACACGTCGTTGATCTTGATGTTGTAATAGTCGATCGACATGTTGAAACGCGGCAGGAAGTCGGGCTGCCACACCACACCCAGGGTCCAGGTGTCGGCCTTTTCCGGCTGCAGGTTCAGGTTACCACCGGTGGTGATATTGGCCTGAGCCGCGGTCGGGTTGGTGATCGAACCGATCGTGCCAGCCGGAGCGCCCTGCGCGATACAGACCGCACGCAGGTTGGCGTTGGCGGGCAACGTCGGACCCGTGCCAGCGCAGGGATCGATGCCGAGGTTGGTCAGGCCAACCGAGGTCGGCGTGAACAGTTCGCCGATGTTCGGCGCGCGAACAGCGCGGCTGTAGTTACCACGGAACTTCACGCCCGCGCCCGGTTCCCAGCTGCCGCCGGCCTTCCAGGTCGTGGTGTTGTAACCGGCGGCGCCACGGACGCTGTAGTCCGAATAGCGGATGCCGGCTTCGAGGGTCAGGCTTTCGAAGAACGGCTTGTCCTCGATCAGCGGCGCCACGATTTCGGCATATGCTTCATAGACGTCATACTGGCCATCGATGTCGGGAGCCGCACCGCCGGCGCCGCCGAGTTCACCCGGGGTCTTGGCGAGAAGGTCCGACGCCTGCTGCGCGCGATATTTGCGATATTCGCCGCCGAGGGCGAAGCCGATCGGCTGGACCGCACCCGGCGAGGTGAAGCCGAGGTCGCCCGAGATGATCGCGCGGGCCTGCGCCAGCGACGTGCGGTTCACCGAGGTGCTGTTTTCCTGGAGGTAACCAGCCATTGCGGGCGTGATCGAGCCTTCGGGACCGAACAGGTTGACCGGAACGCAATCCGGGTTGCCGCTCTGGCAGGTCACGCCATCATTCGACAGCGCCGCTTCGCGGAAACGCGACTGCAGCGTATAGCCCTGAATCGTCTGGATATTTTCCGATTCGCCATAGGCGCCTTCGACGTTCCAGTCGATCGAGTCGGTGATGCCGCCACGGGCGCCGACGCGATAGTCGAAGAAAGTCGTCTGATAATCGCTGATACGCGGACCGACTTCCGGAGTACGACGCGACAGCGCGACGGTAACGGTCTTGTAGTCAGTATTCGTGGTTCCGTCAGCGTTGGTCGGCCCCCGCGCGGCGGCTGCGGCTGCGCATTCCGTCGGCGTATAAAGCGCCTTATAGGCGCCCGCACCCAAGGTGTTCAGTGCGCAGAACTGGTTACGCAGTGTTGCGGGCAGGAACGGGTTGTTCAGGTTGATCGTGACGGTACCGCCGAACGAACCCGACGGGGCGATGATCGTCGACACGGTCTGCTTCGAGAACATGCCGCGCGTATAGACCTCGACCGAATCCGACACTTCATAATTGGCCTGGCCATAGATGTTGAAGCGTTCGAACGGCGTCTGGAAGATGTTGAACGGGTTGAAGTTGAACGTCTGGAACGTGCCAACCGCCTGGCCAGCGGCGTTCACCTGCCGCACGCCGCCATTGCCGTTGCCGTCCGGGTTGGGCGTGGTGTTGATCGTGCCATCGGCGTTCAGCGGACGCGTGCCCGAGAAGCGCGAGGGAACCGAGGTGCCCGAACCGCCGGTGCCGCCGGTATAGCTGTCGACCTGGTTGACCGAGAACGGACGCGCGCCCTGATAGACGGGGTCGGCCTGCTGGTAACCGATGCTCAGCACCGCGTTGCCGCGGCCGTCGTCGAAGTTCGCACCGATGGTGGCGTCGACGCGGAAGACGTTGCCGTCACCCTGCTCGGTGATCTGTTCCGAAGCCGTGACTTCCAGACCCGCGAAATCGCGCTTGGTGATGAAGTTGACGACGCCGGTGATGGCGTCGGCGCCATAGGTGGTCACCGCGGCGCCGGTCAGCGCATCGACGCGCTCGATCAGGGCCAGCGGGATGTTGTTAAGGTCGACGCGGCCGTTGACGTCCGACGGCGCGACGCGGTTGCCGTTCAGCAGCACGATGTTGCGGGTCGAGCCGAGGCCACGAAGATCGACGTACGAAGCGCCGCCGTTGCCGTTGTTGACGGCCGAACCGATGTTGGCGACGACGCCCGGCAGTTCGCGCAGAACTTCTTCCGCGGTGTTCGACTGCTTCAGCTCGATCGTGTCCGACGTGGTCACGTTGACCGGCGTCGACTGCTCGAGGTTCGGGTTGCGGATCAGCGAACCGGTGACGACGATTTCCTTTTCGGCCGCCGCACCGTCTTCTGCGTCCTGCGCGAAGGCAGGAACCGAAACGAGCGCAACGCTCAGCACCAGCGGTGCGGCGCCCAGTTTCAGCTTGGAATATTGGGTTTTCTTCACAGTGCAGTCCCTTGCTACTGATGGATAAGATACCCGGACCCCCATTGCGCCGGCAAAACGCCAGCGCACAGATGCCCCGATAGCGTGCGGGATGATCCTTCATTCATGTGGAGTAAAGGGAATTTCCGGCGCTTCCGGCGGTTTCACCGGCCATTGTGACGTATTTGCAACAAGTGCGAGGGCGCGCGAAATTCTATGATGCGTCGCAGCATGTTATGCGACATAAAGTTACGCCGGTTACGAAATCGCTCGCAGCCTCAGTTCCCCATCGGCCCCGCGAGCTTGCCCGGATCGAGGCGCGCATCGCGCCATTTCATGCCCCAGTGCATATGCGGACCCGTCGCGCGGCCGGTTTGCCCCACCGTGCCCAGCCGCTGCCCCTGGACGACGCGGTCGCCGACCTTCACGTCGAGCCGCTGACAGTGGAGAAAGGCGCTGTTCAGCCCCATGCCGTGATCGACGATCAGCAGATTGCCCTCGAGCGTGAAGGGCGACGCCGCCGCGAGGACGACGACCCCGTCGGCGGGCGCGACGAACGGCGTGCCCGCCGGCACCGCGATATCGGCGCCGCTGTGATAACTGCCCGGCTTGCCCTGATAGACGCGCTGCGAGCCGAAGAAGCCCGATCGCCGTCCGGTCACCGGCCAGATGAAATGCTGACGCCAGCCGTCCGAGGCGTGATCGACGCGGCGCGCCTCGGCGATCTGCGCCAGTTCGGCGGGGCGACGGCGCTCGAACTCGGCGTCGCTCGACGCGCCGCCGCGATAGGGGGCGTTGATATTCTCGATCCGCCAGTTGCCGGGCGCGACGCTTAGCGCGCGTTCGATCGTGCGGCCGTCGGCGAAGGTCGCGACGAGCCGCGCCGTCGCAGCGGCATCGCGGTCGAAGGCGATCAGGAAGGCGCCGTCGTCGGTCGTCGCAACCGGCCGTCCGTCGAGCGTCAGCGCCGCGATTCCGCCCGGCACCTGCCCGACCATGGCGCCGCCCTGTTCGGCGGTGCCCCGCAGCGTGAAATCGCGGCGGAGCGGCGCGATCGGGCCGACCACCACCGGCGTCGGCGGCGCGGCGGCCTCGACCCGCGGCGGAGGCGGCGGCAGCGCGGCCGACTCGCTGACCGGGGGCACACAGCTTCCCGCAACGACCAGCAGCGGCAGCGCGGCACCATAGCGCCGCCAGCGTCGGTGGCGCGTCATGCTCTGGATTCGAGCGCCGCCTGCACCGAAATCGCCGCGCTCGCATAAGGCTCCTGCCGTGCGACCGACCAGTAGCGCAGCTCGTCGAGCCCGATCGGCACCCCGGTCACCGCGCACAGCACATGATCGCCCGGCGACAATATCCGAAAGCCGTTGGGCCCGAACTGCAGGCGGGCGAGGCGATTGCGGCTGGCGATCAACATGGTCGGGGGTCCATTCGGTGACGATATTCGCGCCGACCATAGCAGCTTCGGCGTGCCCGGCCAGCCCCGGCGACGTCAGAAAAGCTCGCCCTGCCCCCGTTTCGGCGCGTCCGGCGACGGCTTGCGCGCCGGTTTGGCCGCGGCCGGAAGAGGCGGAGCGGCATCGCCGCCCGCCACCTGCACCGGCAATTCGCCGTCGGCGAACTGCAGCCGCAGATGCCCCGCCTGCTCGGCCTTCGCCGCGGTCGTGACGATCGCGCCGCCGGTATCGCGCACCATCGCATAGCCGCGCGACAGCAGCGCGCGCGGGTCGAGGCTATCGAGCAATCGCCCCAGTCCTTCGATCCGCGCCCGGTCGCGGTCCCAGCGCCGCGCCAGCAGCGAAGGCCGGAGCGCGCCCGACCGCGTCGCGAGCCGCTCGGCGATCACCGCCAGCCGGTGGCGCTGGCTGCGGTCGAGCCGGTCGCCCGAATCGTCGAGCCGCTGGCGCTGCGGCGCATAGAGCGCCTCGCGGCGCGGCAAATGCCGCGCCAGCGCGGTCAGCCGCTCGCCCGCCAGCGCCTGATGCCGGTTCGCCGCCGCGATCATCCGTCCCGCGCGCTGGAGCAGCAGTTCCTGCAATTCGGCGCGCACCGGCACCGCCATCTCGGCGGCCGCCGTCGGCGTCGGCGCGCGGCGGTCGGCGGCATAGTCCGCAAGCGTCGTGTCGGTTTCGTGCCCCACGGCGCTGATCGTCGGGATCCGGCAGTCGGCGAGCGCGCGCACGACCACCTCTTCGTTGAACGCCCACAGATCCTCGATCGACCCGCCGCCGCGCGCGACGATGACGAGGTCGGGGCGCGGCACCGGCCCGCCGGGCGCGATCGCGTCGAAGCCGCGGATCGCATGCGCGACCTGCGCCGCGGCGCCGTCGCCCTGCACCAATACCGGCCAGACGATGACATGCATCGGGAACCGGTCGGCGAGGCGGTGGAGAATGTCGCGGATCACCGCGCCGGTCGGCGAGGTCACCACACCGATCACACGCGGCAGGCGCGGCAGGGGCTGCTTGCTGTCCTGATCGAACAATCCCTCTTCGCCGAGCCGCGCCTTCAATTTCTCGAAGAGCAGCATCAGCGCGCCCTCGCCCGCGACCTCGAGCGTATCGACCACCAGCTGATATTTGGAGCGCCCCGGATAGGTGGTGAGCTTGCCGGTCGCGATCACCTCGATCCCGTCCTCGGGCCGGAAGGCGAGGCGCGCCGCCTGCCCCTTCCACATCACCATGTCGATCAGCGCATTATCGTCTTTCAGCGCGGCATAAAAATGCCCCGACGCCGCACGCTTCGCCCCCGACAATTCGCCGCGCACGCGGACGCGCGCAAAGCCATCCTCGACCGTGCGCTTGATCGCCGCCGACAATTGGCTGACCGATAGCGCCGGAGCATTGTCGCCATACGGCGACGGCGGCACATTGTCGCCGGGCGCCGCCTCGGCTAACAGCCGCGCCGCGGGGTCGGTTTCGGACGCCGGATCGGGAAAAGGGACTGCCATGAATATCCTGCTGGTCGGCTCGGGGGGCCGCGAACATGCGCTGAGCTGGCAACTGGCACAATCGCCGTCGTGCGCCAAGCTCTATGCCGCGCCCGGCAGCCCGGGGATCGAGGCTCATGCCGAATGCGTGCCCGTCGCGGTCGACGACCTCGACGGCCTCACCGCCTTCTGCACCGCCCACGCGATCGACTTCGTCGTCGTCGGTCCCGAGGCGCCGCTCGTCGCCGGCCTCGCCGACCGGCTGCGCGCGCTTGGCATCGCGACCTTCGGCCCCGGCGCCGCGGCGGCGCGGCTCGAAGGCAGCAAGGGCTTTACCAAGGACCTGTGCGCCCGCGCGTCGATCCCGACCGCCGCTTATGCCCGCTGCACCAGCGCCGAGGAAGCGCATGCGGTGCTCGAAGGCTTCGACATCCCGGTCGTGATCAAGGCCGACGGCCTCGCCGCGGGCAAGGGCGTGATCATCGCCGAGACCGCCGAAGACGCCGCCGCCGCCATCGACGACATGTTCGGCGGCGCCTTCGGCGGCGCGGGTGCCGAGGTGGTGATCGAGGAATTCATGACCGGCGAGGAGGCAAGCTTTTTCGCGCTGTCCGACGGCACCGACGTCATGGCGTTCGGCAGCGCGCAGGACCACAAACGCGTCGGCGACGGCGACGTCGGTCCGAACACCGGCGGCATGGGCGCGTACAGCCCCGCACCGGTCCTCACCCCCGACCTCGAAGCGGCGGTGATGGACCGCATCATCCGCCCGACCGTGGCGACGCTCGCCGCCGAGGGCACGCCCTATATCGGGGTGCTGTTCGCGGGGCTGATGCTCACCGACACGGGGCCGAGGCTGATCGAATATAACGCGCGTTTCGGCGACCCCGAATGCCAGGTGCTGATGATGCGTTACACCGGCGACCTCGCCGCGCTGCTCCATGCCGCCGCGACCGCCGCGCTGGCCGGGGCGACCCCGCCCGCTTTCACAAGCGATTATGCGCTGACCGTGGTGATGGCGGCGAACGGCTATCCGGCGACCCCCGCAAAGGGCGGCGTCATCCATGGCATCGCCGAAGCAGAAGCTGGCGGCACACGCGTTTTCCACGCCGGCACCGCGCGCGACGGCGAAACCATCGTCGCAGCGGGCGGGCGCGTGCTGGGCGTCACCGCGACCGGCCGCACCGTCACCGAAGCGCAGGCGCGCGCCTATGCCGCGGTCGACAGGCTCGATTTCCCGACCGGCTTCTGCCGCCGCGACATCGGCTGGCGGGAAGTCGCGCGCGAGGCCGAATAGCCACCCCATTCGTCATCCCCGCGAAAGCGGGGACCCAGCGAGCCAGCATCGGAACTGGGTCCCCGCTTTCGCGGGGATGACATAGATTATGGGTCGACCCGATGCGCACACCCGCATAGGCTGACCGAAAGACAGGGAGACTATCATGGTGTGGCTTCAGGAAAATTATGTCATCGCGGTCGTCGGGCTCGTCGTCGCGGTCGTGCTGCTATGGTTCCTGTTCGGCCGCAAAAAGGCCGAGGATGTCGCGCCGACCGTCGCCCCGCCCGCCGAACCGAAGAAGCCGCTCGAAGCGGTGAAGCCCGAGATCGTCGCCGCCGAGCCCGCACGCTTCAAGCCGAAGGAACCGGCGCCGGTGCCCGCGCCCCCGGTCGCAGCCCCGCCGCCTCCCCCGCCCCCTGCGCCCGAACCGGTCGTCGAACCGGTACCCGAAACCGAAGCACCGGCGGCACCGGCCGAACCGGTAACCCCGCCGCCGGCTGTCGAGGCGACCGCCGAAGCGGCCCCCGCTCCAGCCCCTGAACCGGCTCCCGCTCCGGCTCCGGCTCCAGCTCCGGCTGCCGCGAAGGCCGATAATCTGCAGCTGATCAAGGGACTCGGCCCCAAACTCGCCGGCCTGCTGAACGGCCTCGGAGTCACCGGTTTCCAGCAGATCGCCGACTGGACCGACGCCGATATCGCCGCGATCGATCCGCAACTCGGCGCCTTCCAGGGCCGCATCGCGCGCGACAATTTCGTCGACCAGGCGGGCTATCTGGCGCGCGGCGACAAGGCCGGGTTCGAAGCGAAATATGGCGCGCTGGGCGGCGAACTGTAACGACGGATTTCGACCGATTGCGGACGTTCGACCTCGGCACCAAGCCTACCAGGAAGCGATTATCCTTACCCGGTCGCATGCAAGCGTGCCGCGGTAGCTTCAGCCCCTCGGTTGCCGGTCAAAAGTCGGAGCCCACTCGAATGGCTCGTGTTGCCTGCGGATTTCGTCGGGACTTAGAACTCGGGCAGGCAGCTCGAACCTCTCCGGATCAACGGTTGCGTCGGACACCTCTGACAGCTCAAGCCCCTTGAGGCGGAGAGGAGTGCCGCTCGCGAGAAGTTCGCGCACCTTCGGGTCGTAAACACCGAACCCGAAAAGGTTGGTAAGTGACAAAGCTCTGAGCGTTCCGAAGCGACCTTTGACCAAGCGGGCGAAAGCGCTGCCGATGGGGCTTAGATACTCATCGTCCGAGATGATCAGATCGACTGGCCCAACCTTCCTGTTCGAACCGCGTTCGGCGTAGCCGCGCCCCTTCCACTTTCCGACATTCACCGCACCCTTCTCAACCAAATCGATCTTGGTGAACTGATCGACCAAATCGAGCGATATCCCTCCAGCCTGCCCGGCATCCGCAATCACTGCTTCAAGGTCATTCAGCTTCTTGGCGTAAGGCCCATCGATACCGCGACTGATCGCGTAAACCTCCCCGTCACGGATGAGGAAGTAATCGGACTTTCCGGAAATGTGCAGCCGGGCATCGCCAGCTTCATTGATTTCAATTGTCATGGCCATGTCGAGCTTCTGCTCGAACTCGTCCTCCGATTGGACTTCATAGAGCGCGGACATGTCGGCACTAGCGGGCACAGCGATGACTCCAGAGATAAACGCCAAGGTAAAGGCAGACCAGCGTAGCTTCATGAGCATGACCTCGCGATAGATGCCGGGTTGGAAAGCTAGGGTGGTGGCCGTGAAACAGCAAGGATGCACTTGTTAGCAAAGCAAAGTCCCGATGATCGGACATCCGCTTCCCACCCCAAAGCCGACCCTTCGCCGCCGCCGAAAATAATCCTTTCCTAAATTAGTTCGCTATGTTCCAAACTGGTGGATGGAACCCTCGCCTTCCCCACCACCCGCCCTGTTGCTCGCCGACAGCTGCCTCGCCTTTGCGTCCGTGCCGCAACAGCGCCATCGCGCCGACGGCTGGACGCCCGATACGCAAGCGCGCTTCATTCGCGCGCTGGAGGCGATGGGGTCGGTGGGCAAGGCGGCGCGCGCCGTCGGCATGGGCCGTGCCTCAGCCTATCGCCTGCGCGACCGGCCCGGCAGCGCGTCTTTCGCGGCGTCCTGGGATCGCGCGATATCGATGGGGCGCACCTATCAATATAGCATCGCGATCGACCGCGCGATCAACGGCGTGACGACCGTCCGCGTCTTGAAGGGCGGCGCGATCGAAGTCAGCGGCGGCCCCGACATGGCGGTCGTCCATGCCGCACTCCGCGACGAAACCGTGCCGCCGCATGCCGCTAAAGCGACAAAGGAGACAATATGACGGCGTGTGTCCGTATCTTTTGTCGCTTTAAGGCCCGAAACGGCCGCGCCTCACTCCGCCTCGTCGCCCTTCGGCTTGACGATCTCGCTGACGAGCAGCTTGTCGATCTTGCGCCCGTCCATGTCGACGATCTCGAAGCGCCAGCCGCGGTCGGTGAATGTCTCGCCTTCCTTGGGCAGATGCTTCAAAATCGCGAGCGCATGGCCGGCGGCGGTCGCATAGTCGCGGTCCTCGCCGAGTTCGATCCCCAGCCGTTCGGCCATCTGGTCGGCGGGCATAGACCCCGCGATCAGCAGGCTGCCGTCGTCGCGTTCGACGACGAAGGGCTCGCTGCCGATATCCTGGTCCGACGCGAATTCGCCCGCGATCGCCGACAGCAGGTCGGCGGGGGTCACCAGTCCTTCGAAATGGCCATATTCGTCGTGGACGAGCAGCACCGGCACTTCGGCGGCGCGCAGGTTTTCGAGCGCGTCCATCGCATCGATCTGGTCGTGGATCACAGTCGCGCGGCGCGTGAGCTTTTCGAGGTCGAGCGTCTCGCCGCGGAACAAAGCGCCGGCGATGTCACGCGCCTGGACGACGCCGATGATGTCGTCGACCGACCCGCGCGCCACCGGCAGCCGCGTGTGCGGGCTTTCGAGCAGCTTGGCGCGCACCGCGTCGGCATCCGAGGCGATATCGATCCAGTCGACGTCGATTCGCGGGGTCATCACCTCACGCACCGGGCGGTCGGCAAGCCGCACGACCCCCGAGATGATCGCGCGTTCGCTTTCCTCGATCACCCCCGACTTCGACGCCTCGGCGACGATCAGGTGAAGTTCTTCCGCGGTCACCCGGTCTTCGGATTCGCGGCTGAGGCCGAGCAGGCGGAAAACGAGTCCCGAGCTGTTGTTGAGCAGCCAGACCAGCGGCGCCGCGATTTTCGACAGCCACAGCATCGGCCGCGCCATGAAGATCGCGATCGGCTCGGGCGCGCGGAGCGCGAACTGCTTGGGCACCAGTTCGCCCGCGATCAGCGAGAAATAGGTGGTGACCGCGATGACGACCGCGAACCCTGCGGTCAGCGCGGTTTCGTCGTCGAGCCCGAACCAGGCCTGCAACCGTTCGCCGACCGGCCCGCCGAGGCTGGCGCCCGAATAGGCGCCGGCAAGGATGCCGATCAGCGTGATGCCGACCTGGACGGTCGACAGAAAGCGCCCGGGATCGGCGGCGAGCTGGCGTGCGACCGCCGCCCCGCGACTGCCGCGCTTTTGCGCCGCCTGCAGGCGCGGACCGCGCGCCGAGACGATCGCGAGTTCGGACAACGCAAAAATGCCGTTGAGAAGGATCAGCAAGGCGATGATCGCCACGTCCGACCAGGGAAAAGGGGTCATCAGTTATGTGTCCGGCGCGGTCGCGCCTGGCCCCTGTCAGCTTCGGTCATGGCCACCCTATAGGCGAAAGGTGCCGCGCTGCACAATGGGCGCGCCGCGCCCGGCTCAGCGGGGGTTCAGGCGATGAATGGAACCAGAGGCGCGGCCGGAGGTTATCGGCACAGCGACAGCAACGTCGGCGATCAGCCGTCCGCGCATAAAAGGGAGCGCATCATGAATATCAAGACTATCAAACTGGCCGCACTGGCGAGCATCGCCGCCATCGGCCTGTCGGCCTGCGTCACCGACCCGGTGACCGGCGAAAAGAAGATCTCCAAGGCCGCGATCGGCGGCGTCGGCGGCGCGCTCGGCGGCTATCTGCTCGGCGACCTGATCGGCGGCAAGCACAGCCGCACCGAGGAAATCGTCGGCGCAGGCATCGGCGCGGTCGCCGGCGCGGGCGTCGGCTATTATATGGACCAGCAGGAAAAGAAGCTGCGCGAACGCACCGCCGGCACCGGCATCGACGTCGAGCGCCAGGGCGACCAGCTGGTCCTCAACATGCCCGGCGACGTGACCTTTGATTACAACAGCGCGCTGGTAAAATCGCAGTTCCGCAGCGCCCTCGACAGCGTCGCCTCGACCCTCGCCGAATATCCGAGCACCTATATCGACGTCTATGGCCACACCGATTCGACCGGCAGCGACAGCTATAACCAGGGCCTGTCCGAACGCCGCGCCTCGTCGGTCGCCGACTATCTCGGCGGCCGCGGCATCCAGCGCGCGCGCATGGCGACGATGGGTTATGGCGAATCGCAGCTCAAATGCTCGCCCGAACGCAGCGAGGCCGATTATCAATGCAACCGCCGCGTCGAAATCCGCATCGCGCCGGTGACGCAGAACGACGTGAACAGCGCGCGGTAAACACCGATTCCAGTGGATGGAAGGAGGGCGTCGCCGACAAGGCGGCGCCCTTTTCCGTCGCTCAACCCAGGTTGAAGCTGGCCTTGACCCCGTCGATAACGAATTGCGCCGCCAGCGCGGCGAGCAGCACGCCGAGCAGGCGGGTGATCACCGCCTCGCCCTTGTTGCCGATCAGCCGCATCAATGGCCCCGCCGCGAGCAGGGCGGCGAGCGTCAGCAGCAGCACGAGCAGCAGCGCGCCGAAGATCACGAAAGCCCGGTCGAGGCCATTGTTCTGCGACACCAGCAGCATCACCGAGGCAATCGACCCCGGCCCCGCCAGCATCGGCATCGCCATCGGGAACACCGACACATCCTCGACCTCGGGGGTCGCCTTGACCTTTTCGGCGCGCTGCTCGCGGCGTTCGGTGCGCTTTTCGAACACCATGTCGATCGCGATGATGAACAGCATCAGGCCGCCAGCGATGCGGAAACTGTCGAGGTCGATGTGCAGGAAGCTGAGCAAAGCCTCGCCGAACATCGCGAAGAAGACCAGGATCCCGCCCGCGATGATCGTCGCCCGGATCGCCATCGAACGCCGCTGCACCGCGTTCGCGCCCGTCGTCAGGCTGGCATAGATCGGCGCGCACCCCGGCGGGTCGATCACCACGAACAGGGTGACGAAGGCCGAGATGAAGAGGTCGAGCATCGTCAGGGCTTCTGCGGTGTCGGGGCCGCGACCCGGTCGTCGATCACCGGCGTCATCGCTGTGCCGTCCCACAGCCGCACGGTAACGCGGCGCGCGCCGTCGGGGCTGACGACCGAGGTCCAGCTGAGCGTCTGGTCGGGCGACAGGCCGACCGCGCGGTCCTCACCCTCGTTGCCGCCGTCGATCGCGACGCCGGGACGCGAGCCGCAGACCGCCTGTTTGGTCTCGATGAATTCGGGCGCCGCGCGCGGGGTCGTCAACGTGTCGCCATGGTCAAGCGTCCACAGCGTCTTGCCGCTCTTGGGATCGCGCAGCCAGACGGTGCTGAAATAGCCGTTCGCCGGCCCCTTCTGCCAGGCGCCGGTAGTGACGCCGACATTGCCGTCGCAGCTGACATAGACGGCGTGCGGCTGCCACTTCACCGCCTCGACGGGGTCCTTCTGCGTCCGCAGCCAGTCACGCGCCTTCACCCGCTGCGGCACGAACATCGTCGCATCGGGCGCCGAGGTTTCACGAAACGCCGTCCACTGCCCCTTTTCCTGCGCGAGCCGGGCAAAGCCGATCTCGGCGGCGACGAAGCCGCTGGGATTGGGGCCGAGTGGGCGGTTGCGGATATCGTCGGGCTGACCCGCGCACCCCGCCACCAGAAGCAATGCAAGGGCAGCGGCGGTCATGCGGCGCATCAGAAACCCTCCGGATCGGCAAGGCCGGTGCGGCGGTGCGCGGCGACGAGCGTGTTGCGGAGCAGGCAGGCGATGGTCATCGGTCCGACACCGCCCGGAACCGGGGTGATCGCATCGGCGACCGCCGAAACCTGCGCATAGTCGACGTCGCCGACCAGCCGCCCCTTGGTTTCGCCGTCGGCGGGCGCGAGCCGGTTGATCCCGACATCGATGACCACCGCACCGGGCTTGATCCAGTCGCCCTTCACCATTTCGGCACGGCCGACCGCGGCGACGACGATATCGGCGCGGCGCACCGCATCGGCCAGATCGCGGGTCCGGCTGTGCGCGATGGTGACGGTGCAGTTCGCGCCGAGCAGCAATTGCGCCATCGGTTTGCCGACGAGGATCGAGCGGCCGACGACGATCGCGTCCTTGCCGCTCAAATCGCCGAGCCGGTCCTGGAGCAGCAGCAGGCAGCCATAAGGGGTGCAGGGCACCATGCCGGGGATGCCGAGCGCGAGGCGCCCGGCGCTGACCGGGGTCAGCCCGTCGACATCCTTGCCGGGATCGATCGTCGCGACCGCCGCCTGTTCGTCAAGATGGCCGGGAAGCGGCAACTGGAGCAGGATGCCGTCGACGACTTCGTCGGCATTGAGCGCGCCGAGCAGCGCCTCGACCTCGGCCTGCGTCGCGGTCGCGGGCAGGCGGTGTTCGAAGCTCGCCATGCCGGCGGCGACCGTCGCCTTGCCCTTCGACCCGACATAGACCGCGCTCGCGGGATCGTCGCCGACGAGCACGACCGCGAGGCCGGGGGCGCGGCCGGTCGCGGCCTCGAACGCCGGCACCGCATCGGCGATTCGCTCGCGCAGCCCGGCGGCGAAAGCCTTGCCGTCGATCACCGCCGCCATCGATCAGGCCAGCCCGGAACTGATGCCGAGTTGCACCAGATAGGACATCACCGGTCCGCGGATGATGATCAGCAGGATCAGCACCACCATCGGGGTCAGGTCGATGCCACCGAAATCGGGCATGATGCGGCGGATCGGGCGATAGAGCGGCTCGGTGATCCGTTCGAGAACATACCAGAGCTGGCGCACGAATTCATTGTGGGTGTTGATGACGTTGAAGGCGAGCAGCCACGACATCACCGCCTGGACGATGATGATCCACCACAGGATGTTGAGAAGGATCGACAGGATCTCGAGGAACATGAAATACAAGGGATAGTCTCCGGGGGAGCCGCGCGGGCCCCCATCTTAGCGATGAATCAGCGTGCCTGCACCCCGGGCGGTGAAAATTTCGAGCAGCATCGCGTGCGGCACCCGCCCGTCGAGGATGACCGCCGCCTCGACCCCGGCATCGACCGCAGCGACGCAGGTTTCGACCTTCGGGATCATCCCGCCGGTGATCGTCTCGTCGGCCTTCAGCGCCTCGATCGCGACGCGGTCGAGGTCGGTGAGCAGATTCTTGTCCTTGTCGAGCACCCCGGCAACGTCCGTGAGCAGGAAGAAGCGCTTGGCCCCCAATGCCCCGGCGATCGCGCCCGCCATGGTGTCTGCGTTGATATTGTAGGTCGCGCCATCGGCGCCGAGCGCCACCGGGGCGACGATGGGGATGAAATTGTCCTTGGTCAGGTTCTGCAGGATCGTCGGATCGACTGCGACGGGCTCGCCGACGAAACCCAGGTCGACATGGCGCTCGATTCCCGAATTGGGGTCGGGTTCGGTGCGCTTGACCTTTTCGGCGAGCACGAGATTGGCGTCCTTGCCCGAAATGCCGACCGCCCGGCCGCCGAGGGCGGCGATCCAGCTGACGATTTCCTTGTTGATCTTGCCCGCGAGGACCATTTCGGCGACCTCGGCGGTCGCGGCGTCGGTGACGCGCAGGCCACCGACGAAGGTCGATTCGATCCCGAGCTGCTTGAGCATCGCGCCGATCTGCGGCCCGCCGCCATGGACGACCACCGGGTTGATCCCGACCGCCTTGAGCAGCACGACATCCTCGGCGAAGTCGCGCTGCGCCTCGGCATCGCCCATCGCATGGCCGCCATATTTGATCACGAAGGTCTGGCCAGCATAGCGCTGCAGATAGGGCAAGGCCTCGACGAGCGTTTCGGCTTTCGCGAGCATCGCGGGGTCGGGGGCGTGGCTCATGCGGTGGGCTTGCTATCGAGATTGCGACCCAGCGCAACGAGGCCGGTGATCACGAAGGGGATGACGAGGATCGACAGCGTGACCTTGGCCAGCATCTGCCCGCCCATCAGGTTCGCGATGGGAAAAACCCCCGAAAAGGCGATAGTGACGAACAGCAACGTGTCGACGATCTGGCTGAGCGCGCTGGCGATCGCGCCGCGGATCGCGAGCCAGGTCGACCCCGTTCCCGCGCCTTCACGACCGCGCAGGCGGCTGAAGATCGTGACGTTCAGGAACTGCGACGTGCCATAGGCGACGATGCCCGCCGCCATCAGCCGCGGACTCTGCCCAAGCACCGTTTCGAAAGCGGCCAGCCGCGCGGGGTCCATTTCGGGCGACGCCGGCAGCGACAACACCAGCGCGGTGAGCAGGATCGACAGCACGAGCGGCACGAAGCCCCACAGCACCAACCGGTTCGCCGCAGTCTGCCCATGAAGTTCAGATACGCTGCTCGACAGGGCGACGAGCAGCAGGAAGGGGAAAATTCCCGCCTCGACCGCCAGCCAGTCGCCGAGCGCGACCTGCTTGTTGCCCAGCACCCCGGCGAGCACGACCATGCCGCCATAGATGATGGTGAAGAGGAAGAGCGAGGGCGAGAGCGTGCGCGGCAACGCCGTCGAAGAGGTGTCGGTCATCGGCGCGCGATAGTCGGTTTTGGCGGCGCTGGAAAGATGCCGGTCAATCGGGCGGATTATGCTTGGCCAGAAACGCCTCAATTGACGTCAGCAAGGTGGTCCGGTCGGCCTCGCGGGTGAAATAATGGTCGGCGAGCGGGATCGAGACGAATTCGACCGATTTGCCCGCCTTGCTCATCGCGCTGTACATCTTTGCCGACTGGACGTGGTCGACGGTGACATCCTTCTTGCCATGGACCAGCAGCAGCGGCGTCTTGATCCGGTCGATCGCGTTGATCGGCGACACGGCGGCGAAATCGGGGGTCATCTTCTGCCACTGGTCGCGATAGAGGCGCGAACGGACCTTGCCGCCGAAATCATTGACCTCGCGCCGCAGGTTGGACACGCCGTTGATCGATACCGCGCAGCGATATTGGTCGGGATCCTTGGCGATGCCCCACATAGCCGCGTACCCCCCGTAGGAGGCGCCGACGATGCACACGCGCTTCGGGTCGGCTATCCCCTCGGCGACCGCCCAGCGCACGCCATCGGTGACATCGTCCTGCATCGCGAAGCCGAGCTGGCCCTGCCCGGCCTTCAGGAAGGTCTCGCCATAGCCGGTCGAACCGCGGAAATTGGGCTGGAGCACCGCATAGCCACGCTCGGCGAGGAATTGCGCCCAATAGTCGTAGCTCAGCGTATCGTGCGACCAGGGGCCGCCGTGCGGCATGACGATGAAGGGCAGGTTTTCCTTGGCGCGGCCGCGTGGCATCGTCAGCACGCCCTCGATCTCCAGCCCGTCGCGCGCCTTGTACTGGACGAGCTTCGAACGCGACAACCGCCTGCCGCCGATCGCCTCGTTCACCGACGCCAGTTTCGACAGGTCGCCCGCGGCGGAATCGAAATAATAGAAGAGCCCCGGATTGTCGGGAGTACTGATCCGCACCAGCAGCTTCGTCAGGTCGCGGCTATAGCTTTCGATGCGGACCTTCGACTGCGGCGATGCCGCGTCCAGCTCCTTCTGGTGCGTCGCCATCACGGGGTCGATCCACTGGATCGGTTTCGCATCGTCGGAGGTGTAGAAGCCGATCAGCCGCGACCCGTCGGGCGACCGGATCGCGCCCTCGATATCGGCGCCGTCGACCTGATGCGCAATCCGTAGCTGCTTGCCCGTCGCCAGATCGGTTTCGGCGATCACCGTGCGCCCGTCGGGGGCATCGGCATAGACCAGCCCATTGTCGGTGCCCGGAACGAAGACGAAGGGAACCGACAGCCGCTCCTCGTCACGCAGCGAGGCGCTGTCGATCGTGCGGAACAGCGACTTGCCGTCGCCGCGATAGAGCAGGGTCGATTTGGTCGTCTGGTCGCGATAGCCGATGCCGTAGCGGACCCGGCCGAGATGGTCGGCACCCCACTCGAGGACGCTGCCCCGCGCAGTGACCTCGGTCTTCCTGCGGCCGGTAGCGACATCGACGCGGTAGACGGCAGGCCAGAAATCCTCGCCTTCATAGATGGAATTCTGTCCGGCCACGAGAATTTCGGTGCTGCCGTCGCTTGGAATCCACACGACGCTCGATGCATCCTGTCCCTTGAGATCCCAGAGCAGGCGGGTCGGCTTGCCAGTGGTGCGGTTGATGCTGATCAGGCGCGAGATGTACCAATTGTCCGTCTCGACCGGCAGCAATGCACGCAGGCCGACGATGATATTGTCGTCGCCGACCCATTGCAGCCAGTCGATCTCGGTCAGGTCGGGCACGCCGACAAACATCGCCTGGCTGGCGTCGCCACCGATCGGAATGATGCCAATGCGCTGTTCGCCCTTGATCGCGAACAATCCCGCGAGGTGCCGACCATCGGGCGAAAGTTCGGCGCTTTCGATGAAAGGCAGGCGCGCGAAGGTCGCGGTCGGCAACGGCTCGATCGGTTTTGCGGCAGGCGCGGGAACCGCGGCACCGCCCCCGCCCTGAGCCAGAACCGACGGCGAAACGGCGAGCAGAACCATCGCCATCATCGAACGAAACATGCGCCCCCCAAGACAATAGCCCCATGTCTATAAAGGAAATTCACTCGCGCCAAGCGTCATCGCTGCGGCAGGCCGTGATCGCCGCCCCTTGCCCCCGCCGCCCAGCCCGCTAGACAGGCGCAATAAACTTGCGGGGGACGCATCAACATTATGGAACGCCTGATCGGTCTGCTCGGCATCGTCGCACTGCTTGCGATCGCCGTGCTGTTTTCGTCGAACCGCCGCTGGATTCGCCCGCGCGTCGTCGTCCCCGCCTTCCTGCTGCAGGCCGGTTTCGCGCTGCTCGTGCTCGGCACGCCATGGGGCCGCGCGATCATCGGCGCGATGTCGACCGGGGTGTCGAACCTGCTGAGCTATGCCGACGAGGGCACCAAATTCCTGTTCGGCGAGGTGCTGACCCAGCCGCCCTATGGCAAGGCGGTGTTCGCGATCGGCGCGCTGCCGGTGATCGTCTTCTTCGCGTCGCTGATCTCGGTCCTCTATTATCTGGGCGTGATGCAACAGATCATCAAATGGGTCGGCGGCGGCATCCAGAAGATCACCGGCGTGACCAAGGTCGAAAGCCTGGGCGCGGCGGCAAACATCTTCGTCGGGCAGAGCGAAAGCCCGCTCGTCATCCGTCCCTATCTCGCCGGGCTGACCCCGTCGCAGCTGTTCACGATCATGACCGTCGGCATGGCGGGTGTCGCGGGCACGATCCTCGGCGCCTATGCCGGCATGATCGGCGAGCATCTGCTTCCCTATCTGCTCGCCGCGAGCTTCATGTCGGCGCCGGGCGGCATATTGATGGCCAAGATCATCATGCCCGACGACCCCAAGGATATCGGCATCGAACCGATCGTCATGCCCGAGGCGAGCCATGACGAGGAAAAGCCCGCGAACATCATCATGGCGGCGGCGCAGGGTGCGCAGACCGGCGTCAAGCTGGCGGTCGCGGTCGGCGCGATGGTGCTGGCGTTCGTCGCGCTCGTCGCGCTCGCCAACGGGCTGCTCGCCGGGATCGGCGGCTGGTTCCATGTCGACGGCCTGTCGTTCCAGTCGATCATCGGCCAGATCTTCCGCCCGGTGATGTGGCTGATGGGCGTGCCCTGGTCCGAATCGGACGCCGTCGGCGCGCTGTTCGGCAGCAAGATCGTGCTCAACGAATTCGTCGCCTTCATCGACCTCGGCAATATGCAAAAGGCCGGCGGGTTGTCGCCGGCGTCGATCGCCATCGGCACCTTTGCGCTGTGCGGTTTCGCCAATTTCAGCTCGATCGCGATCCAGATGGCGGTCACCGGCAGCCTGGCTCCCAACCAGCGCCCGATGATCGCCAAGCTGGGGCTGAAGGCGCTGCTCGCGGGCAGCCTGTCGAACCTGATGTCGGCAGCGCTCGCCGGGCTGATCCTGAGCGTCACCCCGCCGCTGACCACGCCGGAACCCGTACCAGCCGCGCCGGTGACGGCCCCCGCGGCGACGCCGGCACCGGAGGTCGCGCCGGCCCCCGCCGCCCGGCCCTGATTTCGCAAGCAACGATGCGAGCTTAGTACCGCTCTGGCCGCGATGAGGTTTGCGCGGCCTTCGCCCATGCTGTAATCTCGGCCTTGAACGAATCTCCGGGTCGCAGTCACAGCAGGGGAGAACGTATGAAAGCCGTGCATCGTCTGTCCATCATCGGCGCCGTCGCGGCGGCGCTGACCGGGGGGCTGCTCGCCACCTCGAACGCGCAAACCCCCGAAGAACGGCTCTATCGCCCGCCCGAGGCGACCATCTATCGCGATGCCGCCTATCGCGGCCCGGCGGTCTTCATCGGCGAGGCGAAGACCGATCTCGGACTCGCCTGGCCGGTCAATTCGATCCGCGTCGCCAGCGGCCGCTGGGAGCTGTGCGAAAAGACCCGCTATCGCGGCAATTGCCGCACCGTCGACCGCGACACGCCGATGCTCGGCAGCGTGCTGCGCGGGATGACCGTCCAGTCGATCCGCCCGGTCGGCGGAGGCGGTGGCGGCGGAGGCGGCTGGAACCCGAATCCGCCCGCGAACGACCAGAGCGCCCGCGGCAGTTTCGCCGAATTCCACACCCAGCCATCGACGAACGGCTATCGCGTCCTCGCCTGCGCCAACGGGTCGGCGACCGCCGCCTGCGCCGCGCGCGCCGCTGATACCTGGTGCCGCTCGATCGGCTGGAACGGGTCGGCACGCGAGCATATGGAAACGATCAATCGCCGCGAGTATCTGGCCGATGTGCTCTGCGTCCGCTCGGGCTATTGAAGGGGAAGGCCATGAAACGGACAATCATCCTGCTGGCCGCAGCCGGGACTGCGCTCGGCGGTTGCGCCTCGGTCCCGCGCCAGACCGGCACCAGCTATGCCTGCAGCGGCGGCACCCGGCTCAACGTCAACTATACCGGCAATGGCGCGATCGTGCGCGTCAACGGGATGCGGACGCTGGTGCTGAAACAGACGCCGTCGACGGGCGGGTCGGTCTATGAAAACAAGACCGGGGCACGGCTCGCCCGCAACGGCAATGAGGTGACGTGGAACACCGCCGTCCGCAGCGCCGCCGAACGCTGCCAGGTCGTGATGACGCCGCTATAAGCTCATGGCGCCGAGGGCCGCCCGGACCTCTTCGACAAAGAGGTCCGGCTGTTCCCATGCGGCGAAATGACCGCCGCGGTCGAGTTCGTTCCAGTAGACGATATTCTTGTAGCGCCCCTCGGCCCAGCGCCGCGACAGCCGCATGATTTCGAGCGGGAACAGGCTGCATCCGGTCGGCACATGGATTTCGCCGAAGCCGAACTCTGCGAAGCTGTGCCAATAGAGCCGCGCCGACGACGCCGCGCTGTTGGTCAGCCAATAGAGGCTGACGGTGTCGAGCATGGCATCCTTCGACAGCGCGTTTTCGGGATGGCCGCCGATCGACTGGCCGCCGGGCTGGTGGCCGCAGTCGGTCCAGCCATGGCATTTCTCGACGATCCAGCACATCTGGCCGACCGGCGAATCGGCGAGGCCATAGCCGATCGTCTGCGGGCGGGTCGCATGCTGGGTCGAATAGCCATTGTCCTTGGTCCGGTACCATTGGAAGCGCGCGAGATAGGCCTTCTCGTCGTCGGTGAGGTCGGCCATCGTGGCGGGATCGGGCTGGCCGACGATCATGTTGACGTGGATGCCGGCGCAATGGTCGGCGTGGTTGCCGCCGATCGCGCAGGTCACCGCGCTGCCCCAGTCGCCGCCCTGCGCGAAATAGCGGGTATAACCGAGCGCGACCATCAGCGCGTCCCACGCCGCCGCGATATGTTCGACGCCCCATTTCGCCTCGGCCGGCTTGCCCGAAAAGCCGTAGCCGGGGAGCGAGGGGATGACGAGATGATAGTCGGCCGACAGCGGTTCGATGACGTCGAGGAACTCGATCACCGACCCCGGCCAGCCATGGGTGAGGACGAGCGGCCGCGCGTCGGGATTGTCCGAGCGGATGTGGAGAAAGTGGATATCGAGGCCGTCGATCTCGACCAGATAATTGGGCCAGGCATTGAGCCGCGCCTCGATCCGCCGCCAGTCGTAGTGGTCGCGCCAATAGGCCGCGAGCTGCTGCGCATAGGCGAGCGGCACACCCTGGTCCCAGTCGCCGACCGTTTCCTGTTCGGGCCAGCGCGTGTTCGCGAGCCGCGCCTTGAGGTCGTCGAGCGCCGATTGCGGCACGTCGATCGTGAACGGACGGATGGTGCCGACCTGCATGATTTTCTCTCCCCCTCTTGCCCCCGGTTTCGGGCTTATGGCCGTGCGGGCGCCTTGCAGCCGCGCTCGAGTCCGACGCCTTTCAGAAAGCCGCGACGCACCGTTCCGGCATAGACCGCCGCCGCATAGCGCCGCCGTTCGGCGTTGGCGCCGGTGACCTCGCCGATGAGACCGCGAAACGGAATGATCGATCCCGCCACATTACCCGCGACGCGGCCGGCGGTCTGCTCGCGCTTCTTGGCCCGGCTCTCGTCGACCTGTTCGTTGACATCGGGGCCGAGTACCGCATCGAGTTCGGTGATTTCCTGAACGATCGCCGCGCATTTGCCCATGCCCGCGAGCGAATAGGGCGCGCCCTGGATCGCCAGCAATTTTTCCGGGACTTCCTTGCCGTCGAACGGCTCGGTCACCGAATTGGCGGTATCCTTGATCGTCGAATCCTCGGGCGCGCCTTTCTGGGCGTGCGCCGACGGCGCGAAGACGAGACCGGAAAGGGCGAGGAGGACTAAGGATTTCCGTTGCATATCAGGCTCCTGCTATGACGCACCATTAGTCCGCTAACGCCTCAAACGACATTCGGCTCCCGACCCGTTATTGCGCGACGCACCAAGCCGCGTCCAGCCGCAACAAGGACAGCCCCGGAGGCTCAGCGCGTCGGAACCGGCGCCTCGCCGGTCCAGTCGTAGAAACCGCGCCCGGCCTTTTTGCCGACCCAGCCCGCCTCGACATATTGAACAAGCAAAGGTGCCGGGCGGAATTTGGGGTCGCCGGTACCGCTCTGCAGTACGCGGATGATTTCGAGGCAGGTGTCGAGTCCGATGAAGTCGGCGAGCGTGATCGGGCCCATCGGATGGTTGAGACCCAAGCGGCAGCCGGCGTCGATGTCCTGCATCGTCGCGACGCCTTCGCCGAGCGCGAAGATCGCCTCGTTGATCAGCGGCATCAGCACGCGGTTGACGATGAAGCCCGGCGCGTCGTTGGCGTGGACGATCTGCTTGCCGAGCCCGCGGCCATAGGCCTCGACCGTCTGAAGCGTCGCGTCGCTGGTCGCGAGGCCGCGGATCAGTTCGATCAGCCCCATGACGGGGACCGGGTTGAAGAAATGCACCCCGATGAAGCGCGCCGGGTCGGGCGCCGCCTGCGCGAGGCGGGTGATCGGAATCGAGCTGGTGTTGCTGGCGAGGATCGCGGTCGCCGAGAGGTGCGGGCCGACGCTGGCGAAGATCGCGCGCTTGATCTCCTCGCGCTCGGTCGCCGCCTCGATCACGAGGTCGGCGGGGGCGAAGGCTTTATGGTCGGCGACCGGGGTGATACGCGCCAGCAGCGCGTCGGCATCGCCCTGGCTCATCTTTTCCTTGGTCACGAGGCGACCGAGGCCCTTGGCGATGCCCGCCTTGCCCGCTTCGGCGCGCGCGAGGTCGATGTCGGAGAGCAGTACGTCATGGCCAGCGCCCGCCGAAACCTGCGCGATGCCCGCGCCCATCTGGCCCGCGCCGATAACACCTACGATCATGATCCGCCCTTTCGCTGAAAATATGCGCGTGCCCTACGGCTTCGGGCTGGCGCGTCAAGGGATGGAGCGTCAGGGGGCCGAGCGGAAGGCGGTCGCTTCGGCAAGGATCAAGGCAAAGGCGGGATCGGCATCGTCCCACGTCGCGACCGGGGTCCAGCCGCTGGCGCGGAGCAGCAGGTTCGCGTCGCGGGCTCCGTATTTATGGCTGTTCTCGCTGTGGATCGTCTCGCCCTTCGCCATATGATAACGGCGGCCGTCGACGGTGAAGTCCATGTCGCAGGCGGCGACGAGGTGCATTTCGATCCGCGCATGGACGTCGTCCCAGACGGCGCGGTGAAGGAAATTGTCGACCGGGATCGTACCGCCGAGTTCGCGGTTGATGCGGGTGAGCAGGTTGAGGTTGAACGTCGCAGTCACCCCCGCCGGATCGTCATAGGCGCGTTCGAGGACCGCGATATCCTTGATCCGGTCGATACCGATCAGCAGCAGCGAACCGTCGCCGAGCGCCTCGCGCCAGTTGCGCAGCAGGTCGATCGCGGTGCGCGCGACCATGTTGCCGATCGTCGAGCCGGGAAAGAACCCCAGCTTTGGCAGCGGGCAGATTTCGCGCGGCAGCGCGACGCGCTGGGTGAAATCGGCCTCGACCGGATAGATGGCGAGCCCCGGGAAGCGCACGGCGAGCGCGTCCGAACTTTCGCGCAGGAAATCGCCCGAAATATCGACCGGGACATAGGCGGCGGGACGGATCGCTTCGAGCAGCAGCGGCGTCTTGGTCGAGCTGCCCGATCCCAGTTCGACCACCGCGCGGCCGGGGCCGATCGCCGCGGCCATTTCGCCGGCATGGCGTTTGAGCAGGTCGGTCTCGCTGCGCGTCGGATAATATTCGGGGAGCGTCGTGATATCCTCGAACAACGCCGATCCCGTCGCGTCGTAGAACCAGCGCGCCGGCACCGCCTTTTGCGCCTGCGACAATCCCGCATGGACGTCGGCGCGAAAGGCGATATCGATCCCTGCGGCATCGGCATCGACCTGGCGGAGATTGCGAACGACACCCATGTCAGAGATCCTTGGCTAGCCGCACGCCGGTGAACTGCCAGCGCTGGTGGGGATAGAAGAAATTGCGGTAGGAGGCGCGCAGATGGCCGCGCGGGGTCGCACAGCTGCCGCCGCGCAGGACGAACTGGCCGCTCATGAACTTGCCATTATATTCGCCGACCGCGCCGGGTGCGGCGCGGAAGCCGGGATAGGGGCGATAGGCGCTGCCGGTCCATTCCCACACGCTGCCGAACATCTGTTGCAGACCGATGTCGGCGGCGGGTTCGGCGGATGGCTGGACGGGTCCGGCGCCGTCGAGCTGGTCGCCCGATGCGGGGTCGAGCGCCGCGGCTGCGGCCTCCCACTCGATTTCGGTCGGCAACCGCGCGCCGGCCCAGCTGGCGAAGGCGTCGGCCTCGAAAAAGCTGATGTGGGTGACGGGCGCGTGCGCGTCGATATCGCGCCAGCCCGAAAGCGTGAATTGCCGCCCGTCGCGCCAGTAGGCGGGCGCCTCGACATCCTCGCGCTGCACCCACGCCCAGCCGTCGCTGAGCCAGAGCGACGCGGTATGATAGCCGCCGTCGGCGATAAATTGCTGCCATTCGCCATTGGTGACGGGGCGGCTGGCCAAGGCGTGCGGGGTGAGAAGCGCCGAAAACTGCGGACCTTCACAGTCGAATGCAAAATCGTCGCCGCCGTGGCCGACCGAAACCACGCCCTCGGCACCCTTCACCCAGCGGATCGCGCCGGCATCGCCCGATGCGGCAGAAGGCGCAGAAAACTGTGCAACTTCATTCGCGATTGCACTTTTTTCCCATGCGGCGGGGCCGAGCGGGTTTTGCGCGAAAAGATGCTTCAGGTCGGTGAGCAGCAGTTCCTGATGCTGTTGTTCATGATGGAGGCCGAGTTCGACCAGCGCCAGCGCGGCGCGCGACAGGTCGGGCAGCGCGCTCTGCACCGCGGTGTCGACATGGGCGCGCCAGATGCGGATTTCGTCGAGCGACGGACGCGTCAGCAGCCCGCGCTGCGGCCGCGCGTGGCGCGGCCCCTCGGCGTCATAATAGCTGTTGAAAAGAAAGGGGTAGCGGGCGTCGAACAAGACATAGCCCGGCACATGGTCGCGCAGGACGAAGGTTTCGAAGAACCAGCTCGTATGCGCGAGGTGCCATTTGGCGGGCGACGCGTCGGGCATCGACTGCGCGCTGGCATCGGCGTCGGACAGGGTCGCGACGAGATCGAGCGACAGGCGGCGCGTCGCGGCGAAGCGCTGCGTCAGCTCTGCTGCCAGATCGGCAAGTTGGACTATCAGCGGAGCATCGGTGCGGCTGGCCATGTTGAGACAATCCCCCGGACGGTGATTCGGTTTCGCAGCGGAGGAGGAATATGGTTACAGGGCGAGAGAATGTCTAGAACATTTGGGGAACGATAAGCAATCCTCCCCGTCGCGCAGCGATGGGGAGGGGGACCGCCCGAAGGGTGGTGGAGGGGCCGCAACGCCGCGTCATAGCCCCTCCGTCAGCGCTTCGCGCTGCCACCTCCCCATGGCTTCGCCACAGGGAGGATTGTCTCAGCGCGTCGCGCCAGGCTTCCAGAGGATGTCACCGCCCGCCGCGGCGTTGAGGTGGCGCGTCAGCACGAACAGATGGTCCGAGAGGCGGTTGAGATAGGTGAGCGCGAGCGGGTTGAGGTCGCGGGTCGCCCCCGCGGCGACCGCCGCGCGTTCGGCACGGCGGGCGATGGCGCGCGCGAGGTGGAGCCGCGCCGCCGCCTCGGTGCCGCCGGGCAGGATGAAGCTTTTGAGCGCGCCGAGATGCTCGTTCATCGCGTCGATCTCGTCCTCGAGCCGCGCGATTTGCGTGGGCACGATGCGCAGCGCCATCGCGTGCGGACCGAAACCGAACTGGATATCGGCGGGGGTGGCGAGATCGGCGCCGAGGTCGAACAGCTCGTTCTGGATGCGCGACAGCATCGCCGCTTCGTCGCTGGCGGGGTCGAGCGCGGCGGCGGCGATACCGACCGCACTGTTCGCTTCGTCGACGTCGCCGATCGCCGCCATCAGCGCGTCGGACTTGGCGATGCGCGAACCGTCGACGAGCCCGGTGGTGCCGTCGTCGCCGGTGCGCGTGTAGATCTTGTTGAGCTTGACCATCGGACGCGGGCGCGGACGCCTATTGCCCCGCGGCGAGCAGGCCGATCAGCACGATCAGGATGATCGTGATCGCCTGCCACTTCACGCGCGACATCATCATCTTGTTCTGCATCACCTGATTCTCGTGCGCCGTGCCGTCCATCGCGGCGCGGTGGCCTTGCGAGAAATAGAAGAGTCCGCGCGCGAGCGAGAAGAGGACGAAGCCGGCCGCCACAACGACGCCGAGGATGAGCAGGATGGACATGTCGTCTATCTAGGGCATTTGCAGCGAATAGCCAGTGGGAAGCCGTCCGCCGAGCAGATCGGCGGCGAGCGCGTGTCCGTCGGCGCCGCTGGCGCGCAGCGCGGCGAGCGACGCCGCGGCGTCGCGCTTCGCCAGCCGTTTGCTGTCGGGGCCGCAGACGAGCGCGTGGTGGCGATACAGCGGGGTCGGCAGGCCGAGCAGCGCCTGAAGCAGACGGTGGACGTCGGTCGCGGCGATCAGATCGGCGCCACGGATGATGTGCGTCACCCCCATCATCGCGTCGTCGACGGTGCTGGCGAGATGGTAGCTGGCGGGGGCATCCTTGCGCGCAAGCACGACATCACCATGTGCGCGGGGGTCGGCCAGCCGGGGGCCTTTCCCCCGCCCTTCCCAATGAAGTTCGCCCGCGACATCGGCGGCTTTCGCCATGTCGAGCCGCCAGCAATGCGGTTCGCTGGCGCGGCTTGCCCGTTCGGCTTCGGTCAGGTGGCGGCAGGTGCCGGGGTAGATCGCTCCGGATGGCCCGTGCGGCGCCGCGAGGCTCGCGGCGATATCGGCGCGGGTGCAGAAGCAGGGGTAGAGGAGATCGCGGGCGACCAGATCGTCGAGCGCCGCCTGATAGGTCGCGAGCCGCTCCGACTGGCGCAGCGGCTCGCCATCCCAAGCGATGCCGAGCCAGGCGAGGTCGGCGAGCGACGCCGCGACATAGGCCTCGCGCGAGCGGCTGCCGTCGATGTCGTCGATACGGATATGGAAGGCGCCGCCGGCGCGGCGCGCGGCGTCGAACGCGAGGACGGCGCTATAGGCGTGGCCAAGGTGGAGGTCGCCGGTCGGGCTGGGGGCGAAACGGGTCAGCATGGTTTAAACCGGATTCTCCACATCATGTGGGACACTCAGGGAAACCTTCCCATATGTTGCGGACGATGCCCCCTTGACGTCAGATTCTGATACGTCATGTAATGACCCTGTCACTTGAGGAAGGCAGTGGCGCGCCAACCCGAGAAGCAAAGGGGGCTGCGTTACCAAGCCATGTTCCATCCCGATCTTGCCCGGCATCCCGATAGTTGCCCCGCGCTTGTTTTGAACGCCGACTATACGCCGCTCAGCTATTACCCGCTCAGCCTGTGGCCGTGGCAGACCGCGGTCAAGGCGGTGTTTCTCGACCGCGTGACGATCGTCGAAAATTACGAGCGCGAAATCCATTCGCCGACGCGGACGATGCCGATCCCGAGCGTCATCGCGCTGCGGCAATATGTGAAGCCGTCGCAGCACCCGGCGTTCACGCGCTTCAACCTGTTCCTGCGCGACCGCTTCGCGTGCCAATATTGCGGGTCGGGCAAGGATCTGACCTTCGATCATGTCGTGCCGCGCCGCCTCGGCGGGCGCACGACATGGGAGAATGTCACCACCGCCTGCGCGCCGTGCAATCTGAAGAAGGGCGGGCGGACGCCGCAACAGGCGCATATGCCGATCCACCGCCAGCCCTGGCGCCCGACGTCGTGGCAGTTGCAGGACAATGGCCGCTGCTTCCCCCCGAACTATCTGCATACGAGCTGGATCGACTGGCTGTACTGGGACGTCGAGCTGGAGGGGTGACTGGAACATAACGAAGCGGACAGCGTAGGTTCAGCGGGGCGGCGCTAGCGGGCCGCATCGATCGAAAACAGGAGAAACCTCATGGCGCGCTTCACCCGCAACCTCGCGCTCGCCCTCGCCGCCCTGCCGCTCGCCGCCTGCGCGACGATCATGCCGTCCGAACAGCCGGTGTCGGTCACCGGCAGCATCACCTATCGCGAGCGCATGGCGCTGCCGCCGACCGCGCAGGTCGAGGTCACGCTCGCCGACGTCAGCCTGATGGACGCACCGTCGAAGACGATCGCGCAGCAGTCGTTCACCGCCGACGGCCGGCAGGTGCCCTTCGCTTTCTCGCTGACGGTCGACGAGCGCCGCCTCGACCCGCGCGGCCGCTATTCGGTCTCGGCGCGGATCACCGACGCCTCGGGCAGGCTGATGTTCATCACCGACACGCACAATGGCGTGACCTTCGACGGCCGGCCGGCGATCGACCTGGGCACGCTGGTGCTGGTGAAAACGCGCTGACGATCGGCGCCGCAGCTTTCAGCAATTAATGTCGGTGGATACACCCATCTCGTGCAGCATCTTTTCCACCCTAGGGAAATCAAACTGCCATTCGTCATAAATGTCCGTGGGACGGAGCGCGGGTTCCATGGCGATGCCTTGGCAGCAATAACATATCTGAAGTTCGCCAATTTGACGTCCCGACTTGTCATAATATCGGAAAAAATGATGCGGGATGAAGCAGTCGACATAGGCTCGGTTGTCCGCCTCCTTCTTCGTCATCCGATAGAGATGGACCGACTTGTCGACAATCGCCCGCTGTTGGGACGTTAGTACCACCCCCTCCGGCCGCGACGTCCACGCCCCCCTTTTTGCCTGATCCTCAAAGGATAAATCAGCAACGATTAGCCGAACCTCGCTGGCGTCGGGCCAAGGCGTAATCGGCACAGACCCTGCCGTGGGTTGGATAGGCGGGGATAGAATAAAATCTTCTTCGGCCTCACCGGGCGCGATTGCCAGAGCCAATACCAGGCCGATTGCGACGAACAAGGCCATCCATATGGCAAAGATGGCGTTCCTGTTTTTCATATCCCTCGCTCCATTGGATGATGGTCGCGCGACCCTGTCCGATACGCAACCATATATCGCGTTGCGGTGGTTTGCTGAGTAAGCTCAAACTAGGGCTGGATCGAAGCCTTGGCCTACGATAGCGAGACGGGCGGACGGCTGGCGTGCGGGGGTGCGCGGCGGCCTGCAAGGGGGGAATATTCATGGCGTATGAAGGCGGCTCGGGTAACACGTTCAAGAATCTCTGGTCGCCCGACCTGACGACGCGCGCGGGGGCGCTCAATGCCGCGCAGACGGCATCGCTGGCACTGTATATCGTCGCTGGCGCAAGCGCATTCCTGCTGTACGCGTCGGTGGGTTTCGACAATCTGATCGCGCTGCTCGGACAGGCGCATCCCGTGCTGTTGCTGACTTTGGCGCAATTGGCGCTGATGCTGATCGCCGCGACGATGCTGCGTTATGGACGCGGGGCGATCCTCGCAATCATCTCCGCCGCGCTCTACGCGCTTGGCATGGTGCTCAACGGCAACATCATCAACTGGGTCGTCGGCATCATCATGTTCGCCGCGATGGTCGGCGGGGTGCGTGGCGCGCTCGCGCTGAGCAGGGGGCGCGGGTTCAGCGACGACGTCATCGACACCTTCGCCTGAAGAGGCTGTGCGCATGGCATAGCTATGCGCGTCCATCCCCGGCTTGACGCTGTGCCTTCGCAGGTGCAGCAACCGCGCATGGGGCCTCCGATCCAGATCTCGCAAAATCCCGACATCCGCTATCTGGGGCGGATCCTGGGCGACGTCATCCGCGCTTATGGCGGCGAGAAATTGTACCGGCAGACCGAATATATCCGCTCGGTCAGCGTCGACCGGCACCGCGGGATCGACGGGGCCGAGGCGATCGACACCGGGCTCGATGCGCTCAGCCTCGACGACACCATCGCCTTTGTGCGCGGTTTCATGCTCTTCTCGATGCTCGCCAACCTTGCCGAGGACCGGCAAGGGATCGCGGCCGAGCCCGAGGCGACGGTCGCGGCGGCGCTGGCGCGACTGAAGGACGGCGGGATCGATAGCGACGCGGTCGCGCAGTTGATGAGCGCCGCGCTGGTCGCACCGGTGCTGACCGCGCACCCGACCGAGGTGCGGCGCAAGTCGATGCTCGACCACAAGAACCGCATCGCCGAACTGATGCTGCTGCGCGATGCGGGCGCCGAGGAGACCGCCGAGGGCGATATCGTCGAGGACGCGATCCGCCGCCAGATCGTGCTGTTGTGGCAGACACGGCCGCTGCGCACCGAGAAATTGTTCGTCGCCGACGAGATCGACAATGCGCTGACTTACCTGCGCGACGTGTTTCTGCCGGTGCTGCCCAAACTTTATGCGCGCTGGGAGAAGGAGCTGGGGCAGCGTCCCGCGAGTTTCCTGCGCGTCGGCAGCTGGATCGGCGGCGACCGCGACGGCAATCCCTTCGTCACCGCCGGGACGCTGCGCGAAGCGACCGCGCGCAACGCCGCCGCGGTGCTCGGCCATTATAGCGACGCGGTCCACGCGCTCGGCGCCGAACTGTCGGTGTCGGCGGGACTCGCCCCCGTGCCCGAAGCGGTCGAGGCGCTGGCCGAGGCGAGCGGCGACACCGCGCCGAGCCGCCGCGACGAACCCTATCGCCGCGCGCTGTCGGGCATTTATGCCCGGCTCTGCGCGACCTTCACCGCGATCACCGGCAAGCCCGCGCCGCGCCCGTCGGCGCTGACCGGCGAACCCTATGCGACCCCGGGCGACTTCCGCCGCGATCTTGTCATGCTGGCCGACGGCCTCGAAGCAAGCGGCGAAGGCCAACTCGGCGGGATCGGCGCGCTGGGGCGGCTGATCCGCGCGGTCGAAGTCTTTGGCTTCCACCTCGCGACGCTCGACATGCGGCAAAACAGCGCGGTCCACGAACGCGTGCTCGGCGAAGTGCTGCGCGTCGCGGGGGTGTGCGACGATTATGCCGCGCTCGATGAAGAGGCGCGCGTCGCGCTGCTCACCGCCGAGCTGGCGAGCGACCGCCCGCTCGCGGCGTCGTGGCACGAGTGGAGCGAGGAGACCGAAGGCGAACTGGCGATCGTCCGCGCCGCCGCCGATGTCCGCGCGCGGCTCGGCCCCGATGCGATCTGCCAGTGGATCATCAGCATGGCGCAGACCTTGTCCGACCTGCTCGAAGTCCATGTGCTGGCGCGCGAGGCGGGGCTGTGGCGGAGCGGCGAAGCGGCGGGCAAGAGCAACCTGATGGTCGTGCCGCTGTTCGAGACGATCGCCGACCTCGACAAGGCGCCGGCGATCATGGCGCGATACTTCGCGATGCCCGAAATCGGCCCGCAAGTGGCGCTGCGCGGGCATCAGGAAGTGATGATCGGCTATTCGGATTCGAACAAGGACGGCGGCTATCTGACCTCGACCTGGGGGCTGCACCAGGCGTCGCAGGCTTTGACCCCGGTCTTCGCCGCCGCCGGACCCTCGATGCAATTGTTCCACGGCCGCGGCGGCGCGGTCGGGCGCGGCGGCGGCAGTGCCTTTGCCGCGATCCGCGCCCAGCCCGCAGGCACGGTGCAGGGCCGCATCCGCATCACCGAACAGGGCGAGGTGATCGGCGCGAAATATGGCACGGCGGACAGCGCGGCGACCAACCTCGAATCGATGGTGTCGGCGAGCCTGCTCGCCAGCCTCGAGCCCGAGATATTGGGAGCGGCCGACTGCGTGCGCTTTACCGCCGCGATGGACGCGGTGTCGGACGGCGCCTTCGCCGCCTATCGCGGGCTGGTCTACGACACCCCGACCTTCAAGGATTTTTTCCGCGCGATGACCCCGATCGCCGAGATCGCGACGCTGAAGATCGGATCGCGGCCGTCGAGCCGCACCAAGTCGACCGCGATCGAGGATTTGCGCGCGATCCCCTGGGTGTTCAGCTGGGCGCAGGCGCGCGTCATGCTGCCCGGCTGGTACGGGACGGGCGAGGCGTTTTCGGGGTTCGCCGACAAGGTGCTGCTCAAGGATATGGCGGCGAGCTGGCCCTTCTTTGGCGCGCTGCTCGGCAATATGGAGATGGTGCTCGCGAAATCCGACATGGGGATCGCGGCGCATTATGCGGGGCTGGCGAGCCATATCGACGGGCACGACGCGATCTTCGGGCGGATCAAGGACGGCTGGAACCGCGCGCACGACGGCCTGCTCGAAATTACCGGCCAGACGCGGTTGCTTGAGAAGAATCCGGCGCTCGAGGCGTCGATCCGGTTGCGGCTGCCGTATATCGAGCCGCTCAACCTGCTGCAGATCGAGCTGATGAAGCGCCACCGCGCGGGCGAGACCGATGCCCGGATCGCCGAGGGCATTCAGCTGACGATCAACGCGATCGCGACGGCCTTGCGGAACAGCGGGTAGAGCCGAGCCCTACCCTATCCCGTTTGTGTCGAGCGAAGTCGAGACACGCAAACGCCGCGCCAGCGTGTCTCGACTTCGCTCGACACAAACGGAGGTTGGGCGGGTCTTGGCCACCCTATTTCGAAACGATCCGCACCTCGCCCTTGGCGTTCGCGCCGTCAGGGGCGAAGGCGACGGTGAAGGCGTCGCCGTCCTTGTCCGTGCCCGCGAGGGTGTCGCCGGTGCGGCTGACCTTGATCGATTTTTTCGCGAATTCACCCGCCATCCAGTCGGCCGCCTTCGCCGGGGTCGCGGGCGAGGTGAAGCCGAACTTCACCACCGCGTCATTGGCGCCATTCTTGTCATTGGCGTTGATGTCCATCGTGGTGATCTGGCTGCCCGGGAACAGCTTCACTCCGTCGATGTCGAAATCGCTGTTGATATCGAGGTCGGCGATATCGGGGATGTCGAGGTCGATATTGACCCCGGTGCCGTCGATCTTGAGCTTGCCACCGTCCTTGCCCGAGGTGATGTGGACCGCGCCGCCGTCGCCGTCGGCGTTGATCGTCAGTTCGGGGGAGTTCTTGGGCTTTTCGTCCTGCCCGCAGGCGGCGAGGAGCATCATCGGGGGAATGAGGAACGCGAAACGCATGGGCCATCTCCTTGGTGAGTTATATTAATAATACACCTAGGCGTGGACGGAGTCAATTTCCACGACGCGTCGCCTCGGCCGTGGATGATATGATTCGCGCAGAGGCGCAGAGAACGCCGAGAGAGAAAGGAAAGGGCGGCAAAGCCGCCAATCTTTTCCTCGTCCTTCGACCGCGCCCCAGCGCAAAACAAAATCTCTGCGCTCTCTGCGCCTCTGCGCGATTTTTTTCTTTCGCTACGCGTCGATGCTCGTCCGCACATCGCCGTGGACCAGCCCGCCGTCGACGGTGATCGTGTCGCCGACGACATAGTCGCCCGCTTTCGAGGCGAGGAAGATCGCGGCGCCGGCCATATCCTCGGGCACGCCGATGCGCTTGACCGGGATGCTCTGCGCCACCGCATCGCCGTGGTCGCGCGCGGCCTTGTTCATGTCCGACTGGAAGGCGCCGGGGGCGATCGCGGTGACGAGGATATGATCCGAAACCAGCCGCGCCGCGAGGCGCTTGGTGAGGTAGAGGATCGCCGCCTTCGACGCATGATAGCTGTAGGTTTCCCAGGGGTTGAGCCGCTGGCCGTCGATCGAGCCGATGTTGATGACCTTCGAGGGCCGCGCCGCGGTGCCGCCGGCCTTGAGCAGCCCGTGCAGCGCCTGCGTCAGGAAGAAGGGCGATTTGACGTTGATGTCCATCACCTTGTCCCAGCCCGCCTCGGGGAAACCCTCGAAGGGTTCGCCCCAGGCCGCGCCGGCATTGTTGACGAGGATGTCGAGGCGTTCCTCGCGCGCTTCGAGTTCCTTGGCCAGCGCGCGGCAGCCCTCGACGGTCGAGAGGTCCACGGGAAGCCCGATGACCTTGCCCGGGTAGCGCGTTTCGAAATCGGCGACAGCTTCCTCGATCTGCGCACTCTTGCGCGCCGAGATATAGACGCGCGCGGCGCCCGCGGCGAGATAGCCCTCGACGATCATCTTGCCGATGCCGCGCGAGCCGCCGGTGACGAGCGCGATGCGGCCGTCGAGGCCGAACATGTCATTGAGATTCATTGTCTCATCCTTTTGCTCCCTCCCCTTCAGGAGAGGGTTGGGGTGGGGCCTGTGGGCTCGATGCCCTCCCCGCTGCGACTAGCGAACGAGTTCGCAAGTCTCGCTGCCCCTCCCGCTTGCGGGAGGGGTGAGATCAGTAGCCGTTCATCCGCGCGACCTGGTCGATGTGGTAATGCACATCGCCCATATACTCCGCCAAAGCGCGGTCGCGTTTCATGTAGAGGCCGATGTCATATTCGTCGGTCATACCGATGCCGCCGTGCATCTGGACGCCCTCGCGTACCGCGAGGTTGGCGGCGCGGCCGGCCTTGGCCTTGGCGACCGAGACCATCAGCCTGGCGCCCTCGCTGCCCTGATCGAGCAGTTCCTGCGCCTTCATCACCGTGGCGCGCGCGACTTCCATCTCGCCATAGAGGTGCGCGGCGCGGTGCTGGAGTCCCTGGAACTCGCCGATCAGCTTGCCGAACTGCTTGCGTTCCTTGAGGTAGGTGACGGTCATATCCATCGCCCCCTGCCCGACGCCGACCATTTCGGCGGCGGCACCGGTGCGGGTCGCGGCAAGCAGCGCGTCGAGGATGTCGCCGCCGGCATCGACCTCACCGATCACCGCGTCGGCATCGAGTTCGACACCGTCGAGCGTGACATGGCTGGCGAGGCTCGAGTCGACGAGGCGGCGCGGATCGACGGTGACGCCCTTGGCATCCTTGGGCACCGCGAACAGCGTGATGCCGCCGTCGGTCTTCGCCGCGACGATGCTCATGTCGGCGACATGGCCGTGGAGGACGAAGCTTTTCTTGCCGTCGAGGCGGAAGCCGTTGCCCGAGCGCGTCGCGCTGGTCGCGATACGGTCGGGGCGGTGCTTGGCGCCTTCGTCGATCGCGAGCGCGATGATCGCTTCGCCGCTGGCGATCGCGGGGAGCCAGCGCTCGGCCTGCGTGCCGCCGGCCTTCGCCAGCGCGGCGACCGCGCCGACGCCGGTCGACAGGAAGGGCGACGGGGTCAGGTTGCGGCCGATTTCCTCGAGCACGATGCCCGCCTCCATATGCCCCATGCCGAGCCCGCCATGCGCCTCGGGAACGAGCATGCCGGGCAGGCCCATGTCGGTGAACTGCGCCCAGAGGTCGCGCGAAAAGCCGGTGGCGTCGGCGGTATCGCGCAGCTTGCGCAGGTGCGAAACCGGCGCCTGTTCGGCGACGAAGGGCGCGACGCTGTCCTTGAGCATCGCCTGGTCTTCATTGTGATACAAAGGCATGGGTCAGGCTCCGGGCAGGTCGAGGATACGCTTGGCGATGACGTTGAGCATGACTTCGCTCGTCCCGCCTTCGATCGAATTGGCCTTGGTGCGCAGCCAGCCGCGCGCGCGCGCGCCGCCCTTGGTCTCTGCGCTGTCCCATTCGAGCGCTTCGCTGCCGCCGCCCGACATGACGAGTTCGTGGCGGCGCTTGTTCAGCTCGGTGCCGACATATTTCATCATGTTCGACGACGCCGGATGCGCGCGGCCGGTCTTCCACATGTCCATGAAGCGTTCGCCCATCGCACGATAGGCAAAGACATCGACGTCGAACGCCGCCATTTCGGCGCGCAATATCGGATCGTCGAGTTCGCCGGCGGCATTCTTGCCGAACGCCTTGGCAAAGGCGCCGCCGATGCTGACCATGTCGCCGCCGGCGCCGCCGCCCGAGATCATCTCGCGTTCGTGGCCGAGCAGATATTTGGCGACGTCCCAGCCGCGGTTGATCTCGCCGATAAACTGCGTCTTGGGCACTTCGACATCGTCGAAGAAGGTTTCGCAGAAGGGCGAATTGCCCGAAATCAGCAGGATCGGCTTGGTCGTGACGCCCTTGCTCGCCATGTCAAAGAGCATGAAGGTAATGCCCTGATATTTATTCGCCTTGTCGGTGCGGACGAGGCAAAAAATCCAGTCGGCCTTGTCGGCATAGCTCGTCCAGATCTTCGACCCATTGACGACCCAATGATCGCCCTTGTCTTCGCCGAAGGTCTGCAGACTGACGAGGTCGCTGCCCGAGCCGGGTTCGGAATAGCCCTGGCACCAGCGGATTTCGCCGCGCGCGATCGGGTTCAGATACTCGACCTTCTGCTCTTCGGTGCCGAATTGCAGCAGCGCGGGGCCGAGCATCCAGATGCCGAAGCTGTCGAGCGGCGAGCGCGCATGGATGCGCTTCATTTCCTGTTTGAAGACCTTGGTCTGCTCGGGCGTCAGCCCGGCGCCGCCATAGGGTTTGGGCCAGTCGGGGACGGTGTAGCCTTTGGAAACACAGGCATCGAGCCATTGCTTCTGCGCCGCGTTCTTGAACTTGAAGTTGCGCCCGCCCCAGCAGACGTCATCCTCGTCACGGATCGGTTCGCGCATTTCGGCGGGGCAGTTCGCCTCCAGCCATTCCCGCACCTCGGTGCGGAAAGCGTCCAGTTCGCTCATCCTTCGGGCTCCTCTTCTGCCGCCAAATCTACGTCCGCTTCGCTAGTTTACGCAAGCGTCAACTTGGGACCCGCGACCTGCCGTTACGGCACCGTAGCGTCCGATTGCCGGGCGTTGACGCGCCTTTCCACGCGCCTAAGCTTAGGTCGCAAAATAAAACGGGAGCAGGATATGCGATTCGCAGGCAAGGTCGCCGTCGTCACCGGCGCAGCATCGGGCATCGGCAAGGCTGCGGTGCTGAAACTCGCCGGCGAGGGCGCGCATGTCTTCGCCGCCGACATCGACGAAAAGGGCGGACAAGCGCTGGCCGAACAGTCGAACGGCAAGATCGATTTCGTCCGCTGCGACGTCACGCAACCCGCGGACATCGAAGCGCTGATGGATGCCGCCGCCGCGAAGGCGGGCGGCATCGACATCGTGTTCAACAACGCCGCCGCGGGCGGCGACCGCGCGCCGATCGACGAGATCACCCCCGAAGGCTGGGACCGCACGATGGACCTGGTGCTGAAATCGGTGGCGATGGGGATTCGCTACGCCAGCCCGCATATGAAGGGCCGCAAGGGCGCGAGCATCGTCAACACCGCCAGCGTCGCGGCGCTCGGCGCGGGCTATTCGCCGACCGCCTATGCCGTGGCGAAGGCGGGCGTACTCCACCTGACCAAGGTCGCGGCGACCGACCTCGCCCGCTATGGCATCCGCGTCAACGCGATCTGTCCGGGCTTCATCAACACCAATATCTTCACCGCATCGCTCGACGTGCCCGACGCGATGAAAGGCGAGGCGAATGCGATCATCGCGGGAATGAGCGCGCAGGCGCAGCCCGTCGCGCGCGGCGGCCAACCCGAGGATATCGCCAACGCCGTCGCCTATCTGGCGAGCGAGGAATCGAGCTTCATGACCGGCACCCATATGCTCGTCGACGGCGGGCTGACCATCGGTCAGCGCCACGCCTGGGACCCCGAAGCGCCCGGGATGTTCGACGCCCTGACAGCGATGGAGGAGGCGGCGAAGGCGGGAGCACCCGCGTGAGCGCAACGGCGAGCGCGCTGCCGCCCTCCGGAAAACTGCCCCTGCCCATCAAGCTCGGCAACGGCTTCGGGTCGATTGCCTATGGCGTGAAGGACAATGGCTTCGCCACCCTCCTCATGCTGCTCTACAATCAGGTCCTCGGACTCGATGCGCGGATCGTCGGGCTGATCTTGCTGCTCGCGCTGTTCATGGATGCGATCATCGACCCGATGGTCGGTTACTGGAGCGACAAGACGCACAGCCGCTGGGGCAAGAGGCACCCGTGGATGTATGCGGCGATCCTGCCGATGGCGTTCGCCTGGATCATGCTGTGGCACCCGCCGTCACTCGATCAGCAATGGCTCTATGGCTATCTGCTGCTTTTCGCCTTCCTGATGCGCGCCGCGGTGTCCTGTTATGAAATCCCCGCGCTGTCGGTCGTCCCGGCGCTGACCAGCGATTATGACGAAAGGACCTCGCTGACGCGCTGGCGCTTCGTCTTCGGCTGGGCCGGCGGGCTCGTCATGTTGACGCTGGCCTTTGGCTTTTTCCTCGTACCCAGCGAAAAATACCCCGTCGGCCAGCTCAATCTCGACGGCTATCAGCTCTATGGCTGGACCGGTGCGGTGTTGATGATCCTTGCGACCAGCGTGTCGGCCTTGACCACCCACCGACGCCTCGCCCACCCCGACGCGGCGCCGCCGACGCACCTGCCGCTGGGACAGACGCTGCGCAAGATCAAGACCATCCTGTCGAACAAGGCTTTCCTTGTGTTGCTTGGCAGCTCGGTCTTCGCCTTCGTCAACCAGGGCCTGACCTTTTCGATCACCGCCTATCTGCTCACTTACTACTGGCTGATGCCGCAGGCGGGCTTCATCGCCTATTCGGCGACCCTGTTCGTCGGCGTGGTCGGCGCCTTCCTCGTCGTCGGGCTGCTCCAGAAACGGATGGAGAAGCGAACCGGCGCGGTGGCGGCGGGGGTGCTCGCGCTGTGTTTCGGGGTTTCCCCCTATCTGCTGCGCTTCATCGGCCTGTTCCCCGACAATGGCGCATCGGCGCTGATCCCGACGCTGTTCGCGCTGATCACCATCTCGAACGCCTTTTCGGTCGCGTCGATGATGCTCGCCCAGTCGATGGCATCGGACATCGTCGAGGCGTCGCAGGAAAAAACAGGTGAGCGGTCCGAAGGCATTTTCTTCTCGGCTTATTTCTTCGTCCAGAAATGCGCGACCGGCATCGGCCTGTTCCTGACCGGGCAGATCATCGGAGCGGCGAATTTTCCGGCCAAGGCGACGCCGGGTCAGGTCGACCAGTCGATCCTCGACAATCTGGCGGTCTATTTCCTGGCCGTTCTTGTCCTCTTCGCCATCGCCAGCATCTGGTTCATCTCGCGATTCCCGATTTCGCGTGCCGACCACGAAGCGCGGGTCGCGGCGATGGCGGAAGCGGCGGAAGCGGCAAGACCACATCCGTAACGGAAAAGTTCGCGAGGCGGCGAAAGGGTGTAATTTTGAGGCCGCAGGGCTTGGCAAGCGGGGCCGAATCGGTCCATGGGCTTACGTAAACGTAAAGGGAAGGATGCGAGCATGGATTTCGATCTCACCGACCGGCAGGTCTATTGGCGCGACCGCGTACGCGACTTCATCGAGCGCAAGGTGCGTCCCGCCGTCCCCACCTATGACAAGCAGGACAAGGAAGGCGACCGCTGGAAAGTCATCCAGGTCGTCGAGGATCTGAAGGCCGAGGCGAAAGAGGCCGGGATCTGGAACCTGTTCATGCCGCCGCGCAGCGCCGCGCACCACCATGTCGACGAAACGATCGAGTTCGAAGGTCCCGGCCTCACCAACCTCGAATATGCGCTGTGCGCCGAGGAAATGGGCCGCGTCGGTTTCGCCAGCGAAGTGTTCAACTGCTCGGCGCCCGACACCGGAAACATGGAGGTGTTCCACCGCTATGGCACCGCGGCGCAGAAGGAAAAATATCTCAAACCGCTGATGAACGGCCAGATCCGTTCGGCCTTCCTGATGACCGAACCGAAAGTGGCGTCCTCCGACGCGACCAACATCGAGACGCGCATCGAGCGCGACGGCGACGATTATGTCATCAACGGCACCAAATGGTGGTCGTCGGGCGCGGGCGATCCGCGTTGCAACATCGCGATCGTGATGGGCAAGACCGACTTCGCCGCCAAGCGCCACGCGCAGCAGTCGATGGTGCTGATGCCGCTCGACGCGCCGGGAGTGAACATTTTGCGTCATCTGCCGGTGTTCGGTTACGACGATGCGCCGCACGGCCATATGGAAATCGAGCTGAAGGACGTCCGGGTCAACGCCGAAGAGGCGATGCTGCTCGGCGAGGGCCGCGGCTTCGAGATCGCGCAAGGCCGCCTCGGGCCGGGCCGTATCCACCATTGCATGCGCACGATCGGCGTCGCCGAGGAGGCGATTGCCAAGATGGCGAAGCGCCTCCAGTCGCGCGTCGCCTTCGGCAAGAAGGTCGCCGAATATAGCATCTGGGAACATCGCCTGGCGCGCGCGCGCATCGACATCGAAATGACGCGGCTGCTCTGCCTCAAGGCCGCCGACATGATGGACAAGGTCGGCAACAAGTCGGCCGCGGCCGAGATCGCGATGATCAAGGTGCAGGCGCCGAACATGGCGCTGAAGATCATCGACGATGCGATCCAGGCGCATGGCGGCGCGGGCGTGTCGGAAGATTTCGGGCTCGCCAAGGCCTATGCGCATCAGCGCACGCTGCGGCTCGCCGACGGTCCCGACGAAGTGCATGAGCGCGCGGTGGCGCGGATCGAATTCGCCAAGCATAGCGAAGCGAGCGAGCCGGGTTTCTCGTCGGGCGACATCGGCGTGTCGCGCTAATTGAAACTCCCCTCCCGCTTGCGGGAGGGGTCGGGGGAGGGCCTGTTGGCGCCCGCCCCACGTGACAAGCCCTCCCCTAGCCCCTCCCGCAAGCGGGAGGGGAACTGAACGGAGATTTGAATGACCAAAGCCGCCATCCTGATCGAACCCGGCAAGCCGCTGCAGATCGAAACCGTCCAGATCGCCGATTGCGGCCCGCACGAGGTCCGCATCCGCACCGCCGCGTGCGGCCTCTGCCATTCGGACCTGCACTTCATCGACGGGGCCTATCCGCATCCCCTTCCGGCCATTCCCGGCCATGAGGCCGCTGGCATCGTCGAGGCGGTCGGCAGCGAAGTGCGCACGGTCAAGGTCGGCGACGCGGTCGTGACTTGCCTGTCGGCCTTTTGCGGCCATTGCGAATTCTGCGTCAGCGGCCGCATGTCCTTGTGCATGGGCGGCGACACCCGCCGCGCGCCCGGTCAGCCGCCGCGCATCACGCGCCCCGACGGCAGCATCGTCAACCAGATGCTCAACCTCAGCGCCTTTGCCGAGACGATGCTGGTCCACGAACATGCCTGTGTACGCATCGACCCCGACATGCCGCTCGACCGCGCCGCGGTGATCGGCTGCGCGGTGACGACCGGTGCGGGAACGATCTTCAACGCGTGCAAGGTGACCCCGGGCGAGACGATCGCGGTCGTCGGATGCGGCGGCGTCGGCCTCGCGACGATCAACGCCGCGAAGATCGCCGGCGCGGGGCGGATCATCGCCGCCGATCCGGTGCCCGAAAAGCGCGCGCTGGCGATCAAGCTCGGCGCCACCGACGTCGTCGACGCACTCGCCGACGATGCCGCGAAGCAAATTCTGGAGCTGACCAAGGGCGGCGTCGACCATGCAATCGAAGCGGTCGGGCGCCCGGCCTCGGCCAGCCTCGCGGTCGCCTCGCTACGCCGCGGCGGCACCGCGACGATCCTCGGCATGATGCCGCTCAGCGAGAAGGTCGGCCTGTCGGCGATGGACCTGCTCAGCGGCAAGAAACTGCAGGGCGCGATCATGGGCGGCAACCGCTTCCCGGTCGATATTCCGCGCCTCGTCGATTTCTACCTGCGCGGACTGCTCGACCTCGACAGCATCGTCGCCGAGACGATCCCGCTCGCGCAGATCAACGAAGGGTTCGACAAGATGAAGAAAGGCGACGCCGCCCGTTCGGTGATCGTATTCGACCAATGACATTGGACGCACAAAAGGCCTTCAGCGGCACCGTCGCGCCCGAGGGCGCCGATATCCTCGACGAGGCGAAGCTGACCGCATGGATGGAGGCGAATGTCGAGGGCTTCGAGGGCCCGCTGACGCAGGGCAAATTTGCCGGCGGCCAGTCGAACCCGACCTACAAGATTTCGGCGCCGTCGGGCAATTATGTCCTCCGCCGCAAGCCCTATGGCCAGCTGCTGCCCTCGGCGCATGCGGTCGACCGCGAATATAAGGTGCAAGCGGGGCTTCATAAGGCCGGTTTCCCCGTCGCGCGCCAATATGGCCTGTGCACCGATGACAGCGTCGTCGGCAGCTGGTTCTATGTCATGGGCATGGTCGATGGCCAGACGATCTGGGACGGCGCGATGCCGGGGTCGACGCCGGAGAATCGCCGCGCCACTTACGAGGCGATGATCGATACGCTCGCCGCGCTGCACAATGTCGATGTGGAGGCGGCGGGGCTGTCGGACTATGGCAAGCCGGGCAATTATTTCGGCCGCCAGGTCGACCGCTGGACCAAGCAGTACCGCCTCTCCGAAACCGAGACGATGGACGAGATGGAGCGGCTGATTGCGTGGCTGCCCGCGACGCTGCCCGAACAGACGCGCACCAGCGTCGTTCATGGCGATTACCGCATCGACAATATGATCTTTGCCAAGGACCGCCCCGAAGTGCTCGCGGTGCTCGATTGGGAGCTGTCGACGCTGGGCGATCCGCTCGCCGATTTCACCTATGTCGCGATGGCGTGGGTCACCGAAAATGGCGGCCGGTCGGGGGTCGAGGATCTCGACCGCGTGGGCCTGGGCATTCCCGAACTGGGCGAAATGGTCACCCGTTATTGCGCCGCGACGGGCCGCGACGGGGTGCCCGACATGAACTGGTATTTCGCCTATAATTTCTTCCGCCTCGCGGGCATCATCCAAGGCATCAAGAAGCGCGTGATCGACGGCACCGCCTCGTCGCAGCATGCGCGCGACATGTCCGAGCGTGTCCGCCCGCTCGCCGAAAGGGCCTGGGATTTCGCAAAGAAGGCGGGCGCATGAACCTGTTCGACATGACCGGCGAGGTCGCGCTGATCACCGGATCGTCGCGCGGCATCGGCAAGGCCATCGCCGAGGCGATGGCCTTCCACGGCGCCAAGGTCGTGATTTCGAGCCGCAAGCAGGACGCGTGCGACGCGGTCGCGGCCGAACTCAACGCGCAATATGGCGAAGGCACCGCGATCGCGATCGCCGCCAATATCTCGTCGAAGGACGGGCTGCAGAATCTGGCCGACGAGACCGTCGCGGCCTTCGGCCCGGTCACCGCGCTCGTCTGCAACGCCGCGTCGAACCCCTATTACGGGCCGTCGGCGGGAATCAGCGACGACCAGTTCCGCAAGATCATGGAAAACAACATCCTGTCGAACCATTGGCTGGCGCATATGTGTGCGCCCGCGATGCTGGCGGCGGGCAAGGGGTCGATCACGATCATCAGCTCGATCGGCGGCCTCAAAGGCTCGTCGATCCTCGGCGCCTATGCGATTTCGAAAGCCGCCGACATGCAGATGGCGCGCAATTTGGCCGACGAATTCGGGCCGCAGGGCGTGCGCGTCAATTGCATCGCGCCGGGGCTGATCAAGACCGATTTCGCCCGCGCTTTGTGGGAAAATCCCGAGAATCTGGAAGTTTCGACGCGGCGATCGTCGCTGCGCCGGATCGGCGAGCCCGAGGAAATCGCCGGGGCGGCGGTGTTCCTCGCCAGCCGTGCCGGCGGCTTCACCACCGGCCAGACGATCGTCATCGACGGCGGCAACACTTCGAGCGGAGGATAAGATGGGCGCATTGGACGGCAAGATCGCGATCATCACCGGCGCCGGTTCGGGTATCGGACGCGCGAGCGCGCTGCGCTTCGCCGCCGAGGGCGCGAAGCTGGTGCTCGGCGACAAGACCGCAGCGGTGCATGATACGGCGCAGTTGGTGAAGGACGCGGGCGGCGAGGTCGTCGCGCTCGAAATCGACGCGGGCGTCGAGGCCGATGTCGAAAAGCTGGTCGCGACCGCGAAGGACAGCTTCGGCGGACTCGACGTGGCCTTCGCCAACGCCGGTATCATCGGCGACATGGGCGGTATTTTCGATTTCGATCCGGCCGCCTGGGCCGAGACGCTGCGCGTCAACCTGATCGGCCCGGCGTTGATGGTGAAGCATGCCGGCAAGGCGATGGTCGACCAGGGCCGCGGCGGCGCGATCGTCCTGACCGCGAGCGTCGCGGGGATCAATTCGGGCGCCGGCCCCGGCGCCTATTCGGCGTCGAAGGCGGGGGTGATCAACCTCGCCAAGACCGCCGCGCAACAGCTGACCACCAGCGGCGTGCGCGTCAACGCGATCTGCCCCGGGCTGACCGAGACGGGGATGACCAAGCCGACTTTCGACTATGCCAAGGCCAAGGAGGTCACCCACAAGCTGGGCCAGCTCAATCCGCTGAAGCGCGCGGCGCAGCCCGAGGAACTCGCCAATGTCGCGCTCTTCCTCGCCAGCGACCAGGCGAGCTATGTCAACGGACAGGCGATCGCGGTCGATGGCGGGCTGACCAGCTCGCACCCGGTGACGCGCCAGCTTCTGGGCCAGACCTCGCACTAAGGAATTTGGACGCATGAAATATCGCGAGCTCGGCGACAGCGGCATCCGCGTTTCGACGATCTGCCTCGGCAGCTGGCTCACTTACGGGGTCGGGGTCGACGACAGCGCCGGGCGCGCCTGCGTCGAGGCGGCGTTGGATGTGGGCATCAACTTCATCGACACCGCCAACGTCTATGGCCGGGGCGCCGCCGAGGAGTTTCTGGGGGAAGCGCTGAAGGGGCATGCGCGCGATTCCTATGTCCTCGCGACCAAGGCCTTTTTTCCGATGTCGGACAGCGACAAGGGACTGAGCCGGGCGCAGATCGAAAAGCAGATCGATGCCAGCCTGGCGCGGCTGAAAACCGACTATGTCGATCTCTATCAATGCCATCGCTACGATCCCGACACCCCGCTCGAGGAAACGATGGAAGCGTTGAGCGCGGTCGTGACGAGCGGCAAGGCGCGCGCGATCGGCTTTTCCGAATGGTCGCCCGAGAATATCGAGGCGGCGCTGGCGCTCGCGCCTCGCCATGTCAAATTCGTGTCGAGCCAGCCGCAATACAGCCTGCTCTATCGCCGTGCCGAGGCGAAGGTGATCCCGATCAGCATCGCGAATGGCATCGGGCAGATCGTCTGGTCGCCGCTCGCGATGGGGGTGCTCAGCGGCAAATATGCCCCCGGCGCCGAAATCCCCGCCGGCAGCCGCGCATCGGGCGAGGATGCCCATTTCATGGGCCGCTACCTGACCGACCCGGTGCTCGAAGCGGTGCAAAGGCTGAATCCGCTCGCCGACAAGGCGGGTTGCACCATGGCGCAGCTCGCCATCGCCTGGGTGCTCGCGCAGCCGGGCATCACCAGCGCGATTGTCGGCGCAAGCCGACCCGAACAGTTGCGCGAGACCGCCGCCGCGGCCGATCTGACGATCGATCATGCGCTGCTCGCCGAGGCCGCCGCCATCCTCGAAGGAGTTCGCATTTCGTGAGTGGGTCCAAGAATCCGGGTTTCGATGCCGCGCGGCTCGACCGCATCCCTGCCTTCCTCAAGGCCAAATATGTCGACACCGGCCGCCTGCCGCATGCGGCGACCTTGGTGTCGCGGCGCGGCGAGATCGTGCATCAGTCGCTCGTCGGCGAGGGCCGGCCCGGCGAGGCGCTCAAGGACGATGCGATCTTCCGCATCGCGAGCATGACCAAGCCGATCACCAGCATCGCCTTCATGATGCTGGTCGAGGAGGGCAAGGTCGCGCTTTCCGATCCGCTCACCAAATTTTGCCCCGAGTTCAAGGACACCGGCGTCTTTGTCGCGGGCGGCGGCAATGTGCCCTTCCTGACCCGCGCACCGTCGCAGCCGATCCGCATGGTCGACCTGCTGCGCCACACCGCCGGGCTGACTTACGGGTTTCAGGAGCGCACCCCCGTAGATGCCGCGTACCGCAAGGCGCGAATCGACGATTTCGACGCCGATTATACGATGGACAGCTTCATCGCGGGGCTCGCGAAAATCCCGCTGCAGTTCGACCCCGGCGCGCACTGGAACTATTCGATGGCGACCGACGTGCTCGGCGCGGTGGTCGAACGCATCGAGGGCAAGCCGTTCGCGCAGGTGCTGCAAGAGCGCATCTTCGGCCCGCTCGCCATGGTCGACACCGGCTTCAAGGTCCCCGCCGACCAGCAGCACCGGTTGACCGACTGCTATATGTTCGACCCGCAGGCGAAGATGAAAGCGTTCGACAGCGGCGACAAGAGCCGCTGGGCGAAGGACCGCAGCTTCCATTCGGGCGGCGGCGGACTGGTCTCGACGCTCGCCGACTATCATCGCTTCTGCCTGATGCTGCTCGGCGGCGGGGCGCTCGACGGCGTGCGGATCATCAGCCGTAAGACGCTGGCGCTGATGACCGCGAACCATCTCGTCGGCGGCGGCGACCTCGTCCAGCATAGCGTCGGCATCTTTTCGGAGGCCGAAAATGCCGGGGTCGGCTTCGGGCTCGGCTTCGCGGTGACCGAGCAGCCGGCGCAGACACTGACCCCCGGGTCGGTCGGCGACTATTATTGGGGCGGCATGTTCTCGACCGGCTTCTTCGTCGATCCGGTCGAAGAAATCGCGATGGTCTTCATGACCCAGCTCATGCCCTCTTCCACCTATCCCGTGCGGCGCGAGGTCAAGACCTTGATCCACGCCGCGCTCAACGACTGATCCCCATTCAAGGAGCCTGAAATGTCCGAAGAAACCCCGAACAGCGTCACGCTGGAGAAAGACGGCAATGTCGCCGTCGTCATCGTCAACAACCCGCCGGTTAACGCGCTGAGCTGGCACGTCCGCGAGGGCCTTGCCAATCACTTCGCGACCGCGCTCGCCGACGACAGCGTCGAGGCGATCGTGCTGCGCTGCGACGGCAGCACCTTCATCGCCGGCGCCGACATCAGCGAATTCGGCAAGGCGCCGCGCGGCCCCGATTTCAACGCGGTGCTCAACAGCATCGAACAGGCGACCAAGCCGGTCGTCGCCGCGATTCACGGGACCGCGCTCGGCGGCGGGCTCGAGACCGCGCTCGTCTGCCATTACCGCGTCGCGGTTCCCTCAGCGAAGCTGGGCGTGCCCGAGGTCAAGCTCGGCCTGCTGCCCGGTGCCGGCGGCACCCAGCGCCTGCCGCGCGTCGTCGGCGTCGAAGCCGCCGCGACGATGGTGTCGTCCGGCGATCCGCTGCCTGCCGCCAAGGCGAAGGAACTCGGCCTCGTCGACGCGCTCGCGGGCGAGGACAGCCTCGCCGCCGACGCGATCGCCTTTGCGCGTACCAAGATCGCCGACGGCCCGCGCCCGACGCGCGAACGCGCCGTGTTCGGCGACGTCGCGATCATCGAACAGCTCAAGACCGCCAATGCCAAAAAGTGGCGCGGGTTCGACGCGCCTTATGCGAACCTCGCCTGTGTGGAGGCCGCGACGCGGCTGCCGTTCGACGAGGGCCTCGCGTTCGAGCGCCAGGAATTCACCAAGCTGATGTTCGGCAGCCAGTCGGCGGCGCAGCGCCACATTTTCTTCGCCGAACGCCAGGCCGCGAAGATCGACGGGCTGCCCAAGGACACCGCGCTGCGCGACATCAAGAAGGTCGGCGTGATCGGCGCCGGCACGATGGGCGGCGGCATCAGCATGAACTTCCTCCAGAAGGGCATCCCGGTCACCATCGTCGAGATGCAGCAGGAAGCGCTCGACCGCGGCACCGGGGTGATCCGCAAAAATTATGAGGCGTCGGCGGCGAAGGGCCGCTTCAAGCCCGAACAGGTCGAGCAAATGATGGGCATCCTGACCCCGACGCTCAACCTCGACGATCTGGCCGATTGCGACCTGATCATCGAGGCGGTCTATGAGAATATGGACGTGAAGAAGGAAATCTTCGCCAAGCTCGATACGATCGCCAAGCCCGGCGCGATCCTCGCGTCGAACACCAGCTACCTCGACATCGACGAGATCGCGACCGCGACCAGCCGTCCCGGCGACGTGCTCGGCATGCATTTCTTCTCGCCCGCGAATGTCATGAAGCTGCTCGAAGTGGTGCGCGGCGACAAGACCGCGCCCGACGCGCTGGCGACGGCGATGGCGATCGGCAAGAAGATCGGCAAGGTCGCGGTGGTCGCGGGGGTGTGCGACGGCTTCATCGGCAACCGCATGCTCAAGCCGCGCCAGGTCGAAGCGATGAACCTGCTGATGGAAGGCGCGACGCCGCAGCAGATCGACAAGGTCCATGTCGATTTCGGCATGCCGATGGGCCCGTTCCAGATGAGCGACCTCGCCGGGGTCGACATCGGCTGGCACCGCGACCCGACGCGCATCGAAAGCATCCGCGACGCGCTCGCCGCCAAGGGCCGCTGGGGGCAGAAGACCGGCAAGGGCTTCTACGACTATGACGAGAAGCGCAACCCGACCCCGAGCGCCGAAGTCGCCGAGATCATCGAGGATTTCCGCCAGCAGTCGAACAAGGCGAAGCGCGAGATCAGCGACCAGGAAATCATCGAGCGCACGCTGTACCCGATGGTCAACGAAGGCGCGCTGATCCTCGCCGAAGGCAAGGCGCAGCGCGCGTCGGACATCGATGTCGTGTGGATCTATGGCTATGGCTGGCCGGTCTATCGCGGCGGCCCGATGTTCTGGGCGGGGCTGGAAGGCACCGACAAGATCGTCGCGGCGCTTGAGAAGCATGGCTTCGCGGTCGCCCCGCTGCTCAAGGAAAAGGCCGAGGCGAAGAGCGGCTTCTAAAAGGCCCCTTCACTCACGAAAGGCAGGCCGTCTGTCCCACCGCGGGGCAGACGGCCTTTCTTTTGCCTGGGAGCCGCCGCAGGCATGAGCGAAGACTTGCGATTCAGGGTTAAAGCGCTGGCAAGACCTGCCGTTAGGGCAGAGCATGAATGCCATGTCGCTGCTCGCTATCCTGCTGCTCACCGGAAGCACGGCCGCCTCGGCGCCGGTCGCGACGCCGCAAGCGAGCGCGGTCGGCATCGCGCGGGCGCGAATCATCGCGCCGGCGGAAGTGCGGCGGGTCGATGGGCGGCTGGAAGTCCGCACCGGCGACCGCAAGGCACCGACGCAGGTGCACCGCGGCGAACGGAAGGACGGCGGCGAGACGGCAGATTTTTACTAGCAGCCGTCACCCCAACCTCCCGTTTGTGTCGAGCGAAGTCGAGACACGCCAGCACCGCGCCAGACGCATCTCGACTTCGCTCGATGCAAACGGAGTTGGGTTTGGATTGGCTGGGTTAGAGCGTCTGGATGATCGCCGAAAAGTCGCGGCCGTCCCTGTCGGCCGCAACGAACGCCTCATACAAATCGCGTGCGTGGCTGCTGATCGGGACCGTCGCACCCACACTTTCTGCCGCCTCCATCGCGAGGCGCAAGTCCTTGAGCATCAGCGCCGCGGCGAAGCCGCCGGCATAGCCATTGTCGGCAGGGGTCACCGGGCCGACGCCGGGAAGCGGTGCGTAGCTGGTCAGCGACCAGCACTGCCCCGACGACACGCTGGCGATGTCGAAGAATTTCTGCGGATCGAGTCCGAGCTTCTGCGCGAGCGCAAGCGTTTCGCACGTCGCGATCATCGAGGCGCCGAGCAGCATGTTGTTGCAGATCTTCGCCCCCTGCCCCGCGCCCGCGTCGCCGGCATGGATCACCGCCTTGCCCATCCTGGCAAGGATCGGTTCGGCGCGCGCGAAGCCCTCGCCGGTGCCGCCGACCATGAAGGTCAACGTCCCGGCATTGGCGGCCGCGATGCCGCCCGACACTGGCGCGTCGACCGCAACGAGGCCCTTGGCGGTGGCGGCTTCGATGTTCGAGCGCGCGGTCGCGACGTCGATCGTCGAGCAGTCGAGCAGCAAGGTCCCCGGCGCGGCATTGGGGAAGACGTCGCCTTCGTAGACGCTCGCGACATGCTTGCCGGCGGGGAGCATGGTGACGACGGCTTCGGCACCGGTCACCGCTTCGGCGGCCGATGCGGCGCGGGTGCAGCCCGCCTCGACCGCGCGCGCGAGCGCTTCTTCGCTGAGGTCGAAGGCGCGGACCTCATGGCCCGCCTTGGCGAGGTTCGCGGCCATGCCGCCGCCCATATTGCCGAGTCCGATAAAGGCGATTTTCATATCTGCTCCCCTCCCGCTTGCGGGAGGGGCCGGGGGAGGGCCTGTCCCGAATATTGCACTGTCGGAGAGCCAACAGGCCCTCCCCTAACCCCTCCCGCAAGCGGGAGGGGGACTTGGGCTACCGCCCCTTCCACACGCCTTCGCGCTTCTCGATGAAGGCGGCCATGCCTTCGGCCTTATCCTCGGTCGCGGCGAGGATCTGGAACAGGCGGCGTTCGTAGATCAGCCCCTGGTCGAGCGTGGTTTCATAGGCGGCGTTGACCATGTCCTTGTTCACCATCGCGGCCATCGGCGGCATGCTTGCGATCGCGGTGGCGGTCTTGAGGGCTTCCTCGAGCAGGTTTTCATGGCTCACGACGCGCGCGACGAGGCCCGAACGCTCGGCCTCGGCGCCGTCCATCATCCGGCCGGTGAGGCACATTTCCATCGCCTTCGCCTTGCCGACGGCGCGGGTCAGCCGCTGCGACCCGCCCATGCCGGGGGCGACGCCGAGCTTGATTTCGGGCTGGCCGAATTTCGCTTTCTCGCTGGCGATGATGAAGTCGGCCATCATCGCAAGTTCGCAGCCGCCACCGAGCGCGAAACCGTTGACCGCGGCGATCCACGGCTTGCGGACCTTCTTCACGAAGTCGCTCGTCCATTTCGAGAAGAAATCTTCGAGGTAGAAATCGGCGGCGGGCTTGTCGGCCATTTCCTTGATGTCGGCGCCTGCGGCGAAGGCCTTGTCGCCCGATCCGGTGAGGACCGCGCAGCGCTGGCTGTCGTCGGCTTCGAACGCCGCAAAGGCCGCGATCAGGTCGTCGAGCACGCCCGAGTTCAGCGCGTTCAGCGCCTGCGGACGGTTCAGCGTGACGAGCGTCACCGCGCCCTTTTGTTCGACGAGGATGGTTTCGTAGGTCATAGCGGTTTCCATTCTTCCTGTTCGGGGAGCGGCGCGAAGATCGCGGCGATCAGGTCGTCGTCCACGCCTTCGGCCGTCGCGGGATCCCATTGCGGCTTGTTGTCCTTTTCGACGATCACCGCGCGCACGCCCTCGGCGAAGTCGGGGCGGGTCAGGACGCGGCTGCCGATACGATATTCCATCGCCATGTTGGCGGCGAAATCGGGCAAATCGAGACTGTCTGCCAGCTGGCGCAGCGCGACCTTGCATGTCTGCGGGCTTTTGGTGCGCAGCGCCGCGAGTTCCTTCGCCGCCCATTCGCCCGGATCGGCTTCGAGCGCGGCGAGGATATCCTCCAGGCGGTCGGAGGCGAACAGGCGGTTGATGTCGGCGATATGCGCGACGATTTTCGCCTCTGGCGGGGTCGTCGACAATTCGCCGAGGATGCCACCGATGCGGTCGGGGTGCTCGGCTATGCGCGCCTTGGCCTCGGCGAGCTTGTCCGCCGGGAGATAATGGGTCGCGAGGCCGAGCGCGAGGCATTCGGCGCCGTCGAGCCGCGCGCCGGTGAGCGCGAGGAAGGGACCGACGCGCCCTTCGAGCCGCGAGAGATACCAGCCGCCGCCGACGTCGGGGAACAGGCCGATCCCCGTTTCGGGCATGGCGAGCCGGGTATTCTCGGTTGCGACGCGATATTTGGCGGGCAGCGAAATGCCGACCCCGCCGCCCATGGTGATGCCATCCATGAAGACGACCACGGGCTTGGCATAGGTGAAGAGCAGGTGGTTGAGCTGGTACTCGTCGTGGAAGAAGCGGCGGCCCGAGGCGCCGTCGTCGGTGAGCGCCGAATTGCGCAGGAAGGCGATGTCGCCCCCGGCGCAGAAGCCGCGGCCCTCGCTGTGATCGATCAGCACCGCCTGCACGTCGGCATCGTCTTTCCATGCGACGAGCGCGTCGGTCATGGCGTGGACCATGTCGAGATTGAGCGCGTGGATCGCCTTGGGGCGGTTGAGCGACAGCCGGCCCGCGCCGCCTTCGGTCGAGATGAGAATATCTTCGGTCATTCACCCTCACAAACCTTCTCCCATTGGGAGAAGGATATCGAAGCCTTGCCGCTGAAAGCGGTTAGGCGGAGTTGGACGAGGGGTTACGCCCTGTCGATGGCGCACCGCCCCTCACCCAGCTACGACTAGCCAGCAAGCTGGCAAGTCTGCGCAACCCTCTCCCGACGGGAGAGGGGATAACTACTGCCGCAGCAGGTCCCGTCCGACGATCATCCGCATGACCTGGTTGGTGCCTTCGAGGATCGAATGGACGCGCAGGTCGCGCCAGAAGCGCTCGATCGGATAATCGCGCAGATAGCCATAACCGCCGAACAGCTGCAGCGCGTCGTTGACGATCTTGCTGCCGTTGTCGGTCGCGAGCCGCTTCGCCATCGCCGAGAAGCGCGACTTGTCGGGGGCGTTGGCGGTGACCTTCGCCGCCGCGAGATAGAGCAAGGCGCGCGAGGCTTCGAGGTCGGTCGCCATGTCGGCGAGCATGAATTGCGTGTTCTGGAAATCGGCGATCGGCTGGCCGAACTGCTGGCGGTCCTTGGTGTAGGCGATCGCCTCGTCGAGGCAGCGCTGCGCGCCGCCGAGCGAGCAGGCGCCGATGTTGAGGCGGCCGCCGTCGAGCCCCGCCATCGCGAAGCGGAAGCCGTCGCCCTCGGCACCGACGAGATTTTCGACCGGCACGCGGCAATCCTCGAAGATCACCTGCGCGGTGGGGGACGCATTCCAGCCGAGCTTTTTCTCGGGGGCGCCGAAGCTGAGGCCCGGGGTGTCCTTTTCGATGACGAGGCAGCTGATGCCCTTCGACTTCTCCTCGCCGGTGCGCACCATGCAGACATAGATGTCGTTATAGCCGGCGCCCGAGATGAACTGCTTGGTGCCGTTGAGCACATAATGGTCGCCATCCTTTTTCGCGGTCGTCTTGAGCGCCGCGGCGTCGGACCCCGACCCCGGTTCGGTCAGGCAATAGCTCGCGATCTTTTCCATGCTGACGAGCTCGGGCAGGAAGCGCGCCTTGACCTCGGCGCCGCCGAAGCGGTCGATCATCCAGGTCGCCATATTGTGGATCGAGACATAGGCGGAGGTCGCGGGACAGCCATAGGCCATCGCCTCCATGATTAGCGCCGCCTCCATCCGGCCGAGCCCGATACCGCCCGATTCCTCGGCGACATAAATCGCGCCGAAACCCAGTTCGCCCGCCGCCTTCCACACGTCGACGGGATAATGGTTATTTTCGTCCCATTCGGCGGCGAAGGGCGTGATGCGATCGGCGGTGAACTTGCGCGCCATGTCCTGGATGGCGAGCTGGTCGTCGGTAAGCTGAAACTGGTCGGTCATGCGCTCTTCTCGATAAGGATGGCTTCGGCTTCGATTTCGACTTTCCACTCGGGGCGGATCAGCGCGGGGATGACGAGCATCGTCGATGCCGGGCGGATGTCGCCGAACATCGCGCCATGCGCGCGCCCGACGAGATCGGCATCGGCGGGGTCGGTGATATACATGCGCGTGCGCACGACATCGGCGGGTGCGCCGCCGAGCGCCTCCAGCGCCTCGCGGATGATCGTCAGGCAGCGCTTGGCCTGCGCCCCGGCATCGCCGGGGGTCGACGAACCGTCGGGTTCGATCGGCGCGCAGCCGGCGACGTCGATGCGGTTGCCCACCCGAACCGCGCGGCTGTAGCCGTAAACGGGTTCGAATGGGGACGCCGAAGAGTGGTTACGCCGGGACGCGTCAGCCACAGGTGACCTGCGTGATCTTGTACGCGTCGTCATACATGACGTTCACGCGGTCGATGCGGTAGTCCATTGTCATCGCCGAACGCGGCGGGCCCCAGCGAAGCGTGCGCGCGCCCGATGCCTTGAGGATCGCGCCGCCAAGATCGGGGGTTGCGATCTGGCCGACATAGGATTGCGCGGCATCGGCCTTGCAGGCCGCTTCGGCAGGCGGCGGGGTCGATTCGACGGGCGCATCGCTGCCCGCACAGGCGGCAAGCGGCAGGACGGCGGCGATTGCGAGCAGGCGAATGTCCATCGTGAGTCTCCCTTTGAAAACCATTATCCGGCGCAGCGCGTATAGCGCATCGCGTCCGGCGCGGCACCATCGCCATAGTCGCGGCGGACTAGCGTCTTGCCGCCGTCGGCCACTCTGAGCACCATCAGCCGGTCCCAGTCCATCCCTTCGCCGCTAAATTTATAGTCGGCGGCGAGGCGGGTCGCGCCGCGTTCGCGCACCCGCGCCAGTTCGCCGTGCGATTCGTGGAAGCGCAGGTTCGCGGCGTCGATCACCAGTGCGGTCAGATCGGTGCCCGGGCGCTTGGGACAATCGCTCGCGTCGAGCGCCCAGCGGCCCTGGATCGCGGCGGGAATCGTCTTGTCGCCGCTGCCGACGCCCGCTTCGGGCGCGGCGGGCGGTTTGATCGCCGGATCGGGCTTATAGTCTTCCGTGGTGGTCGCCGCCGGAGCTTCGGGCGAAGTTTCGGCTGGTGCATCGGGAACGATCGGCGCGGCGCTGGCCTTTTCTTCGGGTGCGGCCTTGTCGGTCGCATCGCCGCAGGCAGCGAGCATCAACACAGCAAGGGGGAGCAGATAGGCTTTCATCGTCATTCTCCTTCGCGAGGAGAAATGCGCAGGCGCCGGGAGCGGTTTCATTCGCCGCCCCCTTCGTGCAGCACCTTGGCATTGAATTCGGCGGTCGCGAGCGCGGTGTCGTTGTAGCGATACCAGCGCGGTGCGGGCACGCCGGCAGCCCAGGCGAGCGCCTCGGTCAGCGTGCCCTGCGCCGATGGCACGTCGGGCATCAGCGCGCCGATCGGGTCGGCATAGGCGGTGTCGGCGCTGACCACGGTCCAGCCCGCCCCCCGCAGCGCGCGGACGAGGTCGCCGATATAGAGTGCGGCCAAGTCGGTTTCGTGGAGCAGCATCACCTGCACCGGCTGGCGCCCGATGACCTTCTGCATCAACCCGTCGGCATAGTCGGCGGCCTCGACATGCCAGGTGACATAGAGGTCACCGAGTGCCGCGCGGTCGATCGGCTTGCCCGCCTTCGCCGCCTGGATCGTCAGCGATTCGAGATGCCAGTCCGACGATTCGGCGGTGACATAGCCATTGCGCAATCCGCGCGCCGCGAGTCCCGCACGCAGCGCGTCACGCTTGACCTTGTCCTTGCCGCCCTCGTCGAGGAAGGGGAAGCGGAACCAGGGGCGATAGCCGGGGCGGCCCTTGAGCCAGACCTCGGCGGCATCGATGTCGGCTAGATAGGCCTCGGCCGTCATGCCGCTCAGATGCGGATGGCTGTTGCTGTGGTTGGCGATGACATGCCCCGCGGCGACATAAGCCGCGAGCTGCGCCTCGCCATGCGCCCCGTCGCCATGCCCGATCGCCGCCGGGTTGACGAAAAACACCGCCTGCGGCGCCTCCGCTTTTTTCAGTTCGGCGATGATGCGCGCGGTGCGTTCCTCGGGCGTGAAGAAAGCCCCGCGCCCGCGCGGCGCGTCGTCAAACGACAGCGCGATCATCTTCTGCGCCGCCGCCGGGACCGGCAGCAGCAACAGAATCAGCAGAGGCAGGAACAGCCGCCGCAACAAGGCGGTGTCAGCCCATCGTCGGGATGACGAAAGCATTGCCGCCGTCGGGCGATCCGTCGGGCCAGCGCGCGGTGATCGTCTTGACCTTGGTCCAGAATTTTACGCCTTCCATGCCGTGCTGGTTGGTGTCACCGAACGCCGAACGCTTCCAGCCGCCGAAGCTGTGATAGGCGACCGGCACCGGGATCGGCACGTTGATGCCGACCATGCCGACGTTGACCCGCGCCGCGAATTCGCGCGCGGCATGGCCGTTGCGCGTGAAGATCGCGACGCCATTGCCATATTGATGCTTCGAGGGCAGCGCCAGCGCGGTTTCGAAATCGGGGGCGCGGACGATCTGCAGCACCGGGCCGAAAATCTCTTCCTTGTACGATTCCATGTCGGTGGTGACATGGTCGAACAGGGTCGGGCCGATGAAGAAGCCCTTTTCATATCCCTGCAGCGTGAAGCCGCGGCCATCGACCACCAGTTCGGCGCCTTCGTCGGCGCATTTCTGGATCCAGCCTTCGACCTTTTCCTTGTGCGCCTGCGTCACCACCGGGCCGTAATGCGCTTCGGCATCGGTCGATACGCCGACGCGCAGCGCCTCGATCGCGGGGATCAGCTTGGCCTTCAGCCGCTCGGCGGTCTCGTCGCCGACGGGGACCACCACAGGAAGCGCCATGCAGCGCTCGCCCGCCGAGCCGAAGGCGGCGCCGGCAAGGTCGTTCACCACCTGGTCGAGGTCGGCGTCGGGCATGACGATGCCGTGATTCTTCGCGCCACCCATCGCCTGCACGCGCTTGCCGTTGGCGACGCCGCGATTGTAGACATAATGCGCGATGTCCGACGAGCCGACGAAGCTGACCGCGCCGATATCGGGATGGTCGAGGATCGCGTCGACCATTTCCTTGTCGCCATGGACGACCTGGCAGATGCCCTCGGGCAGCCCGGCCTCGAGGAAGAGTTCGGCGAGGCGGACGGGGACCGAGGGGTCGCGCTCGCTGGGCTTGATCAGGAAGGCGTTGCCGGTCGCGATCGCGACGCCGGACATCCACAGCGGAATCATCGCGGGGAAGTTGAACGGGGTGATGCCCGCGCCGATGCCGATCGGTTGGCGCATCGAATAGACGTCGATGCCGGGGCCGGCGCCCTGCGTATATTCGCCCTTCAGCACATGCGGGATGCCGCAGCAGAATTCGATGACTTCGAGCCCGCGCTGGATGTCGCCCTTCGAATCGGCGATCACCTTGCCATGCTCGCTCGACAGCAGATGCGCGAGTTCGTCCATGTTCGCTTCGACGAGGCGCTTGAATTCGAACATCACGCGCGCGCGGCGCTGCGGGTTGGTCGCGGCCCAGCCGGGCTGCGCCGCCTTCGCCGCGGCGACCGCCTTGTCGAGCAATGCCGCATCGCCCAAAGCGACCTCGGCCTGCACATTGCCGTTGTTGGGGTCGAAGATCGGGCTGCGGCGGCTGCTGCCACCGGCGCCGCCGACGATAAGATGGTCGATCTGTCGCATGGTCTGTCTCCCAAAAATGTTGCGCCTTCCACAGACCAGGTGCGCCGCGATTGCAAGGGATAGACTTGCAGGACAATGCTGCATATTTGCAGGTCATGGACTGGGACAAGCTGCAATATTTCCTGACCGTCGCGCAGCATGGCACCCTCGCACGCGCCGGAGCGGCGCTGCAGGTCGATGCGACGACCGTCAGCCGCCAGCTGAGCGCGCTCGAGGCGGGGTTGCAACAGACATTGTTCGAACGCGCGCCGGGCGGTTTCCTGCTTACGGCGGCCGGCCGCGCGCTCGTCCCGCATGCCGAGGCGATGGCGGCGGCGGCGGCGCGCATCCGCTCGGCCGGCGACGGCGGCGCGGCGCTGTCGGGGCAATTGCGGATCAGCGTGTCCGAAGGGTTCGGGGGCAATTTCATCGCGCCGCGCCTCGCGGGTTTCGTCGCCGCGCATCCCGAGCTCGAGATCGACCTCGTCGCCTCGTCGGGGTTTTTGAACCCGTCGCGGCGCGAGGCCGATATGGCGGTGCTGCTCGCGCGGCCGCGAAAAGGCCCGCTGATCACGCGCAAATTGTCGGACTATAGCCTCGGTCTTTATGCGCCCGCCGACCGCACCGACTGGCAAGCGGCGGTCGCCGCGACCCCGCTGTCGCGCGCCGGGGTGCCGGTGATCGGCTATGTCCCCGACATCCTCTACGCCCCCGAACTCGACTATCTGGGCGAGATCGAGCCGGGGCTGCGCGCCGGGGTGCGCTCGTCGAGCATTCTCGCGCAAAGGCGGATGATCGCGGGCGGCGCCGGGGTCGGGGTTTTGCCTTGCTTCCTCGCCGCGAACGACCCCGCGCTGGTGCGGGTGCGACCCGACCAGGTCATCGCGCGCGCCTTCTGGCTCGCGCTTCACCGCGACGTCGCCCCGCAACCACGCATCCGCGCCTTCATCGACTGGCTCGACGCCGAGGTGCGCGAGAGCCGGGGGTTGTTCGTTCCGGGGTGAGCAGACTCTTCGCCTCCCCTTCTTCGTCATCCCCGCGAAGGCGGGGATCTAGCTTTTTCCTTCTTCGTGCCTTTGCGCCTTTGCGTGTGATTTTTGTGGGTTCACGCAAAGGCGCAAAGGCACGAAGAAAAGAGAAGAAGAAGGAAGCTGGATCCCCGCCTTCGCGGGGATGACGGGGTTTTAGGCGAGAGGGTCAGGCTGTCCCTGACTCGCCTTGACAAGCGCGGCTCTGAAGGCGCTAATAGAACAAATCAGGAACATCATGCCCCACGAGTCGCACCCTTCTATTGCCGGCCTGCGTCGGCGTCTCGCCCGGATCACCGGCGAGGCCGAGCCGCGCGCCGAAACGGCGGGGCGGCTGGCGAGCGGTCATGCGGACTTCGACGCCGCGCTCGGCGGCGGACTCGCGACGGAGCGCGTGCATGAATTTTTCGCCGCCGACGCACTCGACGCGAGCAGCGCCGCCGCCTTTGTCGCGCTGCTCGCGCTGCGCCTTCCCGGCCCGGCACCGCTGGTCTGGCTGCGCACCACCGATGCGGGCCGGCGCGGCGGGCAACTCTATGCGCCCGGCATCGCCGAACTTGGCGGCGATCCCGACCGGCTGCTGCTGATTGAGGCGCCCGATCCCAAATTGTTGCTCGCCTGCGCCAATGATGCGATCCGCTGCGCCGGATCGGCGGCGGTGATCGTCGAAAGCTGGGGCAAATTCCCGCTGCTCGACCTGACCGCGGGGCGGCGGCTCGCGCTCGGCGCGCGCGATGCGGGAACCACATTGCTGATGCTGCGGCTGAACGCGGTCCCCAGCGCAAGCGTCGCCGAAACGCGCTGGAGCGTCGCCGCCGCGCCGTCGCGCGAACTGGAAGCCCATGCGCCGGGCGCTCCCGCCTTCGACCTCGAACTGCTGCGCTGGCGCGGCGGCGCCGCGGGCGGGCGCTGGCAAATGGAATGGAACCATGACGAACAAGTCTTCGGGCCGAATGCCGGCGAAGCGGCGCTATCTGGCGCTGTTCTTCCCCTGGCTGCCCGCCGAGCGGCTCTGCCGCACGGCGCCGCGGCCGCCTGACGCCCCGCTCGTCTTCGCCGAGAAGATACGCGGCGCGCTCCGCCTCGCGAGCGTCGACCGCGCCGCGCAGGCGGCCGGACTCACCCCCGGCATGCCGCTCGCCGACGCGCGCGCGCGGGTGCCCGAGCTGCTGGTCGTGGCGCACGACCCGGTCGCCGATGCCGCCTGGCTCGACCGGCTCGCGCTCGGCTGCAACCGCTACACGCCGCTCGTGGCGATCGACGCCCCCGACGGGCTGATCCTCGACATCGCGGGGGCCGAGCATCTGCTGGGCGGTGAGGCCGAACTGATCGACGATGTCGAGATGCGCCTCGGCCGCCTCGGCATGAGTGTGCGCATCGCGCTCGGCCCGACCGCCGATGCGGCGCGCGCGCTCGCGCGTTACCAGACGCGCCCCGCACCCGACGAGGCGCAGGCCGTGCGCCGCCTGCCCGTCGCCGCGCTCGAACTCGAAGCCGAGGCGACGACCGCGCTGGTGCGCGCGGGACTCAAGACGATCGGCGACCTCGCGAGCCGCCCGATGGCGAATATCGCCGCGCGCTTCGGCGCCGAGGCGGCGAGCGCTCTACGCCGCATCCTCGGCGACGCGCCGAGCCCGCTCGACCCGCGTATCGCCCCACCCCCCGTCGCGACCGAACGCCGCTTCGCCGAACCGCTCGGCAGCAGCGCGCATGCAACGAGGGTGCTCGCCGAACTGGTGGGCGAGGCGATGGGCGAGCTGGGCGAGCGCGGCAAGGGCGGACGTCATTTCCGCGCGACCTTCTTTCGCAGCGACGGCCTCGCGCGCGGCATCGAGATCGAGACCGGCCACCCGACGCGCGACACCGCGCTGGTGATGCGGCTCTTCGCTGAGCGCATGGACAGCCTCGCCGACCCGCTCGACCCCGGCTTCGGTTTCGACATGATCCGCCTCGCGGTGCCGCGGCTCGAGGCGCTCGGCGCGACGCAATTGAAGCTCGAAGGCGGCGCGGTGCGCGATGCGAAGATGGACGAACTCGTCGACCGGATGACGACGCGGCTGGGCCGCGTCCGCGTCCGGCGCCTGATCGCCGCCGACACGCATATCCCCGAACAGGCGCAGCTCGCGCTGCCCGCGATCGACGCGCCGCCGCCGCTGCCGTGGGAGATGCCCGAGCCCGGCGAACCACCGACGCGGCCCTTCCATCTGTTCGACCCGCCGCAGCCGATCGAGGTGATCGCCGAGGTCCCCGACGGCCCGCCGCACCAGTTCCGCTGGCGACGGGCGACCCACGCGGTGCGCCGCTATGAAGGCCCCGAACGCATCGCCGCCGAATGGTGGCGCCGCCGCGACAACGCCGGGCTGACGCGCGACTATTACCGCGTCGAAGATGCCCAAGGCCGCCGCTTCTGGCTGTTCCGTCACGGGCTGTATGAGGAGAAGGAGCATCCGCTCTGGTATATCCACGGGGTGTTCGCATGAGCGAGACACCCGCCTTTGCCGAGCTGGTCGCGGCGACCAATTACAGCTTCCTACGCGGCGCCTCGCACCCCGCTGACATGGTCGCCGAGGCGATCGCGCTCGGCATGCCCGGCATCGGCATCGCCGATCGCAACAGCGTCGCCGGGGTGGTGCGGGCGCTGACCGGATTACGCAAGCTGGGCGAGGAGGCCGCCGAGGAGGGGGTCGAACTTCCGCCGCTCAAGATCGTCGTCGGCGCCCGGCTGGTGTTCGACGACGGCACCCCCGACATCATCGCCTATCCGACCACGCGCCACGGCTGGGGCCGCCTGACCCGCATGCTCACCATCGGCAATCGCCGGGCCGAAAAGGGCAGCTGCATACTCAAGTTCAAGGATCTGCTGATCCATTGCGAGGATATGCTGCTGATCGCGATGGGGACGGAGAAGGATGAATTTCTGCTGCGCCGCCTCGCGAGGCGCGCGCCGGGGTCCTTATGGCTCGGCGCGACGATGTCGCAGGGCGGCGCGGATCGGCGACGCCTCGCCCAGTTGGAGGCTTTGGCCAGCCGCATCGGCATTCCGCTGCTCGCGACCAACGATGCGCTTTATGCGACGCGCGAGCAACGGCCGCTCCACGATGTCGTCACCTGCATTCGCGAGGGCAAGACCCTGAACGATGCCGGCCGCCTGCTGCGCGCCAATGGCGAGCGTCACCTGAAATCGCCCAAGGAAATGCGCCGCCTCTTCCGCAACTGTCCCGAAGCGGTGGGCGAGAGCATCGATATATTGGACCGCATCGGCTTTTCGCTCCGCGACCTTGAATATGAATATCCGCACGAGCCGGTGCCCGAAGGGTGGGAGCCGCAAAGCTGGCTCGAGCATATGGTGATCAATGCCGCGACGAAGCTGCATCCCGATGGACTGCCCGACCGCTGGCGGGAGGTGCTCAAAGAAGAGCTGACGCTCATCGCCACATGCAAGTTCGCCTGCTATTTCCTGACCGTCCACGACATCGTGCAATTCGCGCGCACGCAGGATCCGCCGATCCTGTGCCAGGGGCGCGGATCGGCGGCCAATTCGCTCGTCTGCTACCTGCTCGAAATCACCTCGATCGATCCGATCGCCAACAACCTGCTCTTCACGCGCTTCCTGTCCGAAGAACGGCGCGAGCCGCCCGATATCGACGTCGATTTCGAGCACGAGCGGCGCGAGGAGGTGATGCAATATGTTTACCGTCGCTACACGCGTCGGCGCGCGGGCATCGCCGCGACGGTGATCCACTATCGCCCGCGCAGCGCGGTACGAGAGGCGGGTAAGGCGCTGGGGCTAAGCGAAGATGTCACTGCTCGTCTTGCCGACACCACTTGGGGCAGCTGGGGCAGTGAGATGCCGATCGAGCGGTTCGTCGAAGCGGGGCTGGACCCTGAGCAAGACGATATCGCGCGGCTGCAATGGGTCGTCGCGCAGCTGCTGACCTTCCCCCGCCACCTGTCGCAGCATGTCGGCGGCTATGTGCTGACCGAGGATCGGCTCGACGAGACGGTGCCGATCCACAATGCGGCGATGGCAGACCGCACCTTCATCGAATGGGACAAGGACGACATCGACGAACTCAAGCTGATGAAGGTCGATGTCCTCGCGCTCGGGATGCTGACCTGCATCCGCAAATGCTTCGACCTGATGCGGCTGCACGATCTGGGCGATCATGATCTCAAATCGGTCCCGACCGAAGACCCGGTCGTTTACGACATGCTGTGCGAGGGCGACAGCATCGGGGTATTCCAGGTCGAAAGCCGCGCGCAGATCAACATGCTGCCCCGCCTGCGGCCACGCGAATTTTACGACCTCGTCATCCAGGTCGCGATCGTCCGGCCGGGGCCGATCGAGGGCGATATGGTCCACCCCTATCTGAAGCGCCGCAGCGGCGAAGAAGCGGTGGACTATCCGTCGCCTGCGCCGCCGCACGACCCCAAGGAACTGTATAATCTGCTTCGCAGGACATGCGGCGTCCCGCTGTTTCAGGAACAGGCGATGAAACTCGCCATCGTCGCCGCCGAATTCACGCCGGACGAAGCCAACGGCCTGCGGCGTGCGATGGCAACCTTCCGCAATGCCGGGACGATCCATCAATATAAGGAAAAGATGATCGGGGGCATGGTCCGCCGCGGTTATGAGCCGGACTTCGCCGCGCGCTGTTTCAAGCAGATCGAGGGTTTCGGCAGCTATGGTTTTCCCGAAAGCCATGCCCAGTCTTTCGCCAAGCTCGTCTATGTCTCGTCCTGGCTGAAATGCCACCACCCCGCGGTCTTCGCCTGCGGGATTTTGAACGCCCAGCCGATGGGCTTCTACGCCCCCGCCCAGCTCGTCCGCGATGCGCGCGAGCATGGGGTCGAGGTGCGCGCGGTCGATGTCAATTTCAGCAGCTGGGACAACAGCCTCGAACGGCGCGATGATGGCAGCCTCGCGCTCAGGCTCGGCTTTCGGCAGGTCGACGGATTTCGCGAGGCGTGGGCGGAGCAGATCACCGACGCCCGCACGACGCCGTTTGCCAGCGTCGAAGAACTCGCGCGGCGTGCGAACTTGCCCTCGCGCGCGCTGCGGCTGCTCGCCGAGGCCGATGCGTGTCATTCGATGGGACTCGAGCGCCGCCCCGCCTTGTGGGATGCGCGGCGGGTGCGGCAGGGGGTGCTGCCCTTGTTCGGCGCCGCCGAAGCGAACGAGCTCGGCAACGAGGCGGACGCCGCGCTGCCCCCCACCCCGCTCGTCGAACATGTGCTGACCGATTATCAGACGACGCGGCTGTCGCTCAAAGGCCATCCGATGGCGTTTTTGCGGCAGCGTCTCGACGGCGAAGGGGTTTTGAGCTGCCTCCAGGTCGGCGCGGCAAAGAATGGCGCGCTCGTCCGCACCGCCGGCGTCGTGCTGATCCGCCAGCGCCCCGGCAAGGGCAATGCGATCTTCATCACGCTCGAGGATGAGGGCGGGATCGTCAATGTCCTGCTCTGGGCGCGCCAGTTCGAGCGCTATCGCCGTGCCGTCATGGCGTCGCGGCTGATGGAGGTTGCGGGCGAGGTGCAGCGGAGCAGGGAGGGCGTCGTTCATCTGATGGCGAACCGTATCGTCGATCGCACCGCGCTGCTCGATACGCTGGGCAGCGACCGGCATTTCGAACCCGAGTTATGCCGCGCCGACGAGGTCGTGCATCCGCAGCAACCGCGCGGGCTTCGCCACGGGCATCCGCGCGATGTCCGCATCCTGCCCAAATCGCGGGATTTTCATTGATGCTTGTCGTGGAATATTCAGCAAGTCAGCGCCGCCGCGAACAGGCTGCGGAAGCGCTCGGCGCATTCGGCGATCACGGCTTCCTCGTCTTCCTCGTCCGCGAAGCCGTCGACCATCATGATCGACCGCAGCACCCCGACCCCCATCAGGATCGCGAGCAGCATATTCGCGCGCAGTTCACCCTGTTCGCCGCCGATGAGTTCGGTGAGCGGGGCGAGGACATCGCGATGGACGAACTCACGGATGATCGCACCGGCCTGCGGCGAGGAGGCCGAACGGAGCATGATGATGAACATCTCCATCCGCTTTTCGAGGTCCTCGTCGGCGTCATCGACGACAAGTTGCGCCAGAAAACCGGGGAGCTCGTCGATGCTTTTCGGCTCGAAAAAGATCTTCGGCTTCTCCTCGTCGGCGACGACTTCGCGGAACAGCCCCTCCTTGCCGCCGAAATAGCGGCTGATCAGCGCGACATCGACCTTCGCGTCGCCCGCGATATCGCGCAGGCCGACACTGCCGTAGCTTTCGCGGAGGAAACGCTGGCGCGCCGCCGCAAGGATCGCGGCGCGCGTCGCGACCGCGTCACGTTTCTTGACGATGATTTCTCTCTCCATGGCGCCCTATTATCGCGGCTGAGAAATAAATCAACACCTGTTGACTTAATCGCTAACCCAGATTAGGCGGCAAAGTCTGGCATCGCGTGGCACCTCCCCCCTCCCTGTCGCGCGATGCCGGACCGCCCTGAAAAAAGAAAAGATACACGCTATGACCTTGCGCTTTCCCATCGCGCTTTCGATTCTGCTGTCGCTGACGCTCGCCGCCTGTTCGGGTGCTGACGACGCCCAGGGCGGCCCGCCCCAGCTCCCCGTGACCGCCGCCGCGCCGCTGGTGCGCGACGTGACCGAATGGGACGATTATGTCGGCCGCTTCGAAGCGGTCGACAGCGTCGAGGTCCGGCCGCGCGCCTCGGGCTATCTGCAGCGCGCCCATTTCACCGACGGCCAATATGTCCGCGCCGGGCAGTTGCTGTTCACCATCGACGCGCGCCCGAGCCAGGCCGCGCTCGACCAGGCCCGCGCCCAGCTTGCCCGCGCGCAGGCGACGCTTGCCAACGCCCGCACCGAACTCGCGCGGTCGACGACGCTCGCCGCATCGCAGGCCGCGAGCCAGGAAGAAGTCGAGCAGCGCCGCTCCGCCGTCCGCACCGGCGAGGCCGATGTCGCCGCCGCCAATGCCGCGATTCGCGCCTCGGCGCTCAACGTCGGCTTTACCCGCGTCACCGCGCCGATTTCGGGCCGCGTGTCGCAACGCCTGGTCGATCCGGGCAATTCGGTGATCGCCGACCAGACGATCCTGACCACCATCGTGTCGACCAGCCCCATCCATTTCAGCTTCCAGGGTTCCGAAGCCAGCCTGCTCGACTATGAGCGGCGCGGCGACACGCTGCAGAACGCCCCGGTGCGCATCAAGCTGCAGGGCGCCGACGATTATGCCATCAACGGCCGCATCGATTTCGTCGACAATGCGCTGTCGAACGGATCGGGCACGATCGCCGTGCGCGCGGTCGTCCAGAACCCCGACGGCAAGCTGCGCCCGGGCCTGTTCGGCCAGCTCCAGCTCGCCGCCTCGGCGCCGCGTCCGGCCTTCCTGCTCCCCGACACCGCGATCGTCACCGACGGCGCGCGCCGCGTCGTTTACGTCATCGGCCCCAAGGATGTGGTGCAGGCGCGCCCGGTCACCCTCGGCCCCGTCGTCGACGGGCTGCGTGTGATCAAGACCGGCGTCACCGCGAAGGACCGCATCATCGTCGGCGGCCTCCAGCGCGCGCGGCCGGGCCAGCCCGCCAAGGTGCAGGCCGGGACGATCGCGGCTGACGGCAAGGTGCTGACGGCCAAGGCCGCGCCCGCCGCGAAGGGCGGGGCGAACAGCAAGTGAATATCAGCCGCTTCTTCGTCGACCGCCCGATCTTCGCGGCGGTCATCGCGATCTTCATCACGCTGATCGGCGCCTTCGCCTATCCGCAGCTTCCGCTCGCCCAATATCCGGAGATCGCGCCGCCGACGATCAGCATCACCGCCGCCTATCCCGGCGCCTCGTCGGAGACGATCGCCGAAACGGTCGCCTCGACGCTGGAGCAGGAGATCAACGGCGTCGAGAATATGCTCTATATCCAGAGCAGCTCGACGCAGGGCGCCGCGCAGATCACCGTGACTTTCGAACCCGGCACCGACCTCGATGCCGCGCAGGTGCTGGTCCAGAACCGCGTCGCGCTCGCCGAGCCGCGCCTGCCCGAACAGGTGCGCCAGATCGGCGTGCAGGTGAACAAGCAGGAATCGGGCTTCCTGATGATCGTCGCGCTGACCTCGACCGATCCGGCGATCGACACCGACTATGTCGGCAACTACGCCAATTCGACGCTGCGCGACCGCCTGCTCCGCCTCGAAGGTGTCGGCGGCGTCCAGATCTTCGGCGGCGGCTATTATTCGATGCGCGTGTGGATCGACCCCGACAAGGCCGCGGCGCGCAACCTGACCGCGCCCGAAATCGTCGCCGCGCTGCAAAGCCAGAATGTCCAGGTCGCCGGCGGTTCGGTCGGCGCCCCGCCCTATGGCAAGGGCAATCCGGCGTTCGAACTGCCCGTCGAAGTCCCGGGCCGCCTCGTCACCCCCGACCAGTTCGCCAATGTCGTGATCAAGACCGACACGACGAACGGCGCGATCACCCGGCTGAAGGATGTCGCGCGCGTCGAGCTCGGCGCGCAGGACTATGGCGTGCGCGGCGTGTTCAACGGCCGCGAAGGCGTCGGCATGGCGGTGATCCAGCAGCCGGGTGCCAATGCGCTCAACGCGGCGAACCTCGTGCTCGAGGAAGTGAAGAAGGCCTCGGCCGACTTCCCCCCGGGACTCGAATATGAAATCCCCTTCAACCCGACCGAATATGTCCAGGCGTCGGTGACCGCGGTGCAGGAAACGCTCGTCGAGGCGATCTTCCTCGTCGTGCTCGTCGTGCTCGTCTTCCTGCAGACCTGGCGCGCCGCGATCATCCCGATCGTCGCGATTCCGGTGGCGCTCGTCGGCACCTTCGCGGTCCAGCTCGCGCTCGGTTTCTCGATCAACTCGCTGTCGCTCTTCGCACTGGTGCTCGCGGTCGGGATCGTCGTCGACGACGCGATCGTCGTCGTCGAGGCGGTCGAAAAGCATATCCGCGAAGGCCTCAGTCCGCGCGAAGCCGCGCACCGGACGATGGAGGAAGTGTCGGGCGCGCTGATCGCGATCGGGCTCGTGCTCGTCGCGGTGTTCGTGCCGACCGCCTTCGTCCCCGGCATCCCCGGCATCTTTTATCAGCAGTTCGCGGTGACGATCGCGGCGGCGACGGTGTTTTCGCTGCTCACCTCGCTCACCTTGTCGCCCGCGATGGCGGCGCTGCTGCTCAAGCCGCACGAAGAGCATCATGAAGAGCCAAAGAACCCGGTGATGCGCGTCGTCCGGCGCGCAGCCGACAAGTTCAACAGCGGCTTCGACAAATTGTCCGACCGCTATGGCCGCACCACCGCCTCGCTGGTGCGCAAGGGCGGGCTGATGCTCGCCATCTATGCCGTGCTGCTCGCGGCGACCGGCTGGCGCCTCGCCGACACGCCGACGGGCTTCATTCCCGACCAGGACCAGGGCGTGCTGATCGGCGTCGTCCAGCTGCCGCCGGGCGCGTCGCTCGACCGCACCAGCGAAGTCCTCGCCCGCGCGCAACAGGAAGTGAAGAAGATCGACGGTGTTGCCAGCATCGCGACCTTCTCGGGCCTCGACGGATCGAGTTTCTCGACCGCGTCGAACGCGGGCACGATGTTCATCCGCCTGACCGACTGGGGCGAGCGCGGCAGCAAGCTCTCCGCGACCGCGCTGTCGCAGCAACTGTCGGGCGTGCTCGCCAATGCGCTGCCCGAAGCGAACGCCTTCGTCATCGCGCCCCCCGCGGTGCAGGGGCTGGGCAACGGCAACGGCTTCACGATGATGATCCAGGCCCGCAGCGGCGAAAGCTACAAGGAGCTCGAACAGGCCACCGGCGCCATGATGGGCGGCGCGGCGCAGATGAAGGATGTGCAGCAGGTCTTCTCGCTGTTCAACACCGGAAGCCCACGCATCTTCGCCGATGTCGACCGCGACAAGGCGCAGATCCTGGGTGTCGATCCGAGCCAGGTCTATGCCGCGCTCGGTACCTATCTGGCGTCGACATACGTCAACGACTTCAACTTCCTCGGCCGCACCTTCCGCGTGACCGCGCAGGCCGAACCGACCTCGCGCGCCAGCATTGAGGATGTCGGACGGCTGCAGGTGCGCTCGACCTCGGGCGAGATGGTGCCCCTGTCGTCGGTCGCGACCTTCCGCGACGACAGCGGCCCGACGCGCGTCGTGCGCTATAACCTGTTCCCCGCGGTCGAACTGCAGGGACAGGCGGCGCCGGGCGTGTCGTCGGGTGCGGCGCTCGCCGCGATGGAGGGGCTTGCCGACAAGACGTTGCCGTCGGGCTTCGCCTATGAATGGACCGGCCTCGCCTATCAGGAAAAGGCGGCGGGCGGCGGCGCGGTGCTGATCTTCGGCCTCGCGGTGGTGTTCGTCTTCCTCGTGCTCGCGGCGCAATATGAATCGCTGCCGCTACCGCTCGCGGTGATCCTGATCGTGCCGATGTGCATCCTCGCGGCGATGCTCGGCGTCAACCTGCGCGGGATGGACAATAATATCCTGACACAGGTCGGTCTGGTCGTGCTCATCGCGCTCGCCGCGAAGAATGCGATCCTGATCGTCGAGTTCGCGAAACAGGCCGAGGAACAGGACGGGATGAGCACGATCGACGCCGCGGTCCACGCCGCACGCTCGCGCCTCCGCCCGATCCTGATGACCAGCTTCGCCTTCATCTTCGGCGTCGTGCCGCTGGCGATCGCGAGCGGCCCGGGACAGGAAATGCGGCAGGCGCTGGGCACCGCGGTGACCTTTGGCATGCTCGGCGTGACGATCTTCGGACTGATCTTCACCCCGCTCTTCTATGTCCTCTGCCGCAAGCTCGGCGACAAGGCGACCGCCTTCGCCCGCCGCGACCGCAAGCAGAAACAGCCGGACACCAGCCCGGCGGAGACCCGCTAATGACCCGCAACCTGATCCTTGCCGCCGCGAGCATGCTGGCGCTGTCGGCCTGTACCGTCGGCCCCCGCTATGTCTCGCCGGTTCCCGCGGCGCCGTCGCAGGCGCCCTTCCTCGAAGCCGGCAAGTCGCCCGCCTTCAGCGGCGAACAGCCGCCGGGTCCATGGTGGAGCCTGTTCGGCGACCCGTTGCTCGACCAGCTCGTCGGTGAAGCGCTCACGGCGAACACCGATCTTCGCGTCGCCGCCGCCAATCTGGCGCAGGCGCGCGCGGTGCTGCGCGAATCGCGGGCCGGCCGCCTGCCGACGACGACGGTGGGCGCCGGCGGCACCTATGCGCGCCAGGCGAACCCGCTCGGCGCCGGCTCGATCGAGGGCGACAGCTATGACGTCGGGCTCGACATCGGCTATCAGGTCGACCTGTTCGGCCGCGTCGAAAGCGCGATCCGCGCCAGCCGCGCCGACGCCGATGCGGTACAGGCGGCGTTCGACCTGACCCGCATCACCGTCGCCGCCGAAACGACGCGCGCTTACACCGACGTCTGTTCGTTCAACCGCCAGATCGCGGTCGCCGAGGACACGCTGCGCATCCAGCAGCAGACCTTCGACCTCACCCGCCGCCTGTTCGAGGGTGGCCGCGCGACGCGGCTCGAGACCGGACAGGCGGGCGCACTGCTCGAACAGACGCGGGCGACGATCCCGACGCTGACCGCGCAGCGCGCCGCCGCGCTCTATCGCCTCGCGGTGCTCACCGGCAAGCCGCCCGCCGAAGCGCCCGCTGCCGTGCTCGCCTGCCAGGCGCCGCCCGAATTGAACCGCCCGATCCCCGTCGGCGACGGTGCGTCGCTGCTTGCTCGGCGCCCCGACATCCGCCGCGCCGAGCGCCAGCTCGCCGCAGCGGCGGCGCGGGTCAATGTCGCGACCGCCGATCTGTACCCGAGCATCAGCCTCGGCGGCTCGGTCGGCTCGACCGCCAGCTCGATCTCGGGACTCGGCAAGTCCGACGGCTTCCGCTTCTCGCTCGGCCCGCTGATCTCGTGGAGCTTCCCGAACATGGAGGTCGCGCGGTCGCGGCTGAAACAGGCCGAAGCCGGGGCCGATGGCGCGCTCGCGAGTTTCGACGGCACCTGGCTGACCGCGCTGCAGGAAAGCGAAAGCGCGCTCGCCAATTATGCGGGCGAACTCGACCGGCTCGCGGCGCTGCGCCGCGCGGCGGCCGAGGCCGGCGACGCCGCCCGCATCGCGCGGCTGCGCTATCAGGCGGGACGCGAGAATTTCCAGGTCGTGCTCGATGCCGAGCGGACGCTGGCATCGATCAACGCGAGCATCGCCCAGTCCGAACAGACCCGCGCGACGAACCTCGTCTCGCTGTTCCTCGCGCTGGGCGGCGGCTGGCAGGACGGCGGCGCCTAATCAACCTTCGTCATTGCGAGCGGAGCGAAGCAATCCAGGGCAGGCGTAAACCGCTCTGGATTGCCGCGTCGCCTTCGGCTCCTCGCAATGACGAAGAATATTACCCCGCGATGCGCGCCCGCACCGCTTCGGCCTGCGCCATGATATTCGCGACCAGCTCGGCGCAGGTCGGGATGTCGTGGATCAACGCCTGGCTCTGGCCGCTGGTCCAGATGCCGCCGTCGACATCGCCGTCGCGCAGCACATTTTCGCGCCCGCGCACGCCCGCCATCAGATGCTTCACATCCTCGAAGGTCTTGGTCGGATCGCGCTGGATCTCGGCAACCTCGACCGACACTGCATTCTTCGCGACACGCGCGGTGTTGCGCAGCGTGCGGCCGACGAGCACCGTATCGGTCTCGGTCGCATCGACGATGCGCTGCTTCACATTCTGGTGGATCACGGCCTCGACGGTAGCGCAGAAGCGCGTGCCCATGTTGACCGCATCGGCGCCGAGCGCCAGCGCGGCAATGATGCTGCGCCCGTCGGCCATGCCGCCCGAGGCGATGATCGGGGTGTCGGGCAGCGCGTCGACCGTCGCCGGCAGCAGCACCACGAGCCCGACATCGTCCTCGCCGGGGTGACCCGCGCATTCGAAGCCGTCGATGCTGATCATGTCGACGCCCTTTTTCACCGCCGACACCGAGTGGCGCACCGAGGTGCATTTGTGGATCACCGTGACCCCGGCGTCCTTGAAGGCCGGCAGGTGGTCGGTCGGGGCGCGGCCCGCGGTTTCGACGATCCTGATGCCACTGGCGATGATCGCCTCGCGATATTCGTCATAGGGAATGGGGTTGATCGACGGCAGCAGGGTCAGGTTCACCCCGAACGGCTTGTCGGTCAGCTTGCGGGTCGCCTCGATCTCGTCGAACAAGGCTTGGCCGGTCGGATACATATGCGCGGTGATGAAGCCCAGAGCCCCCGCATTGGCGACCGCGGCGACGAGCGGGCCATAGCCCACGCCGGTCATGCCGCCCATGATGATCGGGGTTTCGATGCCGAACTTCTCGGTAATACGCGTCTTGATCAAAGCTTCCTCCCATCGGTTTTGTTGCGAAACCCTTGGCGCGCGGGCTGGCGGCGATCAAGCCCGATAATGCGCATGGCCAAGTGCATCTTGCTCGGGCAGGATATGCCCTCGGCGGCGAACAGGAGACGGGACATGGCGGGCAGGCAGAATATCGGACGATCGCTCGTCCTCGTCGCGAGCTGGATCGCGCTGACCGCCGCGAGTGCCGAACCCGCCTATGACATCGTGATCCGCGGCGGCACGATCTACGACGGGTCGGGCAAGGCCCCTCTCACCGGCGACGTGGCGATCAAGGACGATCGCATCGTCGCGGTCGGCAAGGTCGAGGGCAAGGGTCGCAGCGAGGTGTCAGCCAGCGGCATGGCGGTCGCGCCGGGGTTCATCAACATGCTGAGCTGGGCGACCGAATCGCTGATCGCCGACCCGCGCAGCCAGAGCGATATCCGCCAGGGCGTGACGCTGGAGGTGATGGGCGAAGGCTGGTCGATGGGGCCGATGAACGCGGCGATGAAGGTCCAGGAGACCGAGCGCCAGGGCGATATCAAATATGCCATCGAGTGGACCAGCCTCGGCGATTATCTGACGTATCTGGAGAAGCGCGGCATCGCGCCCAATGTCGCGAGCTTCGTCGGCGCCGCGACGGTGCGTATCCATGAACTGGGCGAAGACGATGTCGACCCGACCCCCGAGCAGCTGGCGCGCATGCAGGCGCTCGTGCGGCAGGCGATGGACGAGGGCGCGCTCGGCGTCGGCAGCTCGATCATCTACGCCCCCGGCTCCTATGCCGAAACCGACGAACTGGTCGCGCTGACCAGCGAGGCCGCCAAATGCGGCGGCATGTATATCAGCCATATGCGATCCGAGGGCGACCGGCTCGAGGAAGCGGTCGACGAGCTGATCGAGATTTCGCGTCGTTCGGGCGCCCCCGCAGAAATCTATCACCTCAAGATGGCGGGCCGCGACAATTGGGGAAAATATGATTCGGTCGTGAAGAAGGTCGAGGCGGCGCGCGCTGCGGGCCAGCGGATCACCGCCGACATGTACACCTATACCGCCGGCGCGACCGGGCTCGACGCCGCGATGCCGACCTGGGTGCAGGCGGGCGGACTCGAGGCGTGGATCGAGCGGCTGAAGGACCCCGCCACCCGCGCCCGCGTCGCCGCCGAAATGCGGAAGCCGGGGAGCGACTGGGAAAATCTCTTTTACGGCGCGGGCGCCGACAAGATGATCCTGTCGGGCTTCAAAAGCGACAAGCTCAAACCGCTGACCGGCAAAACGCTCGCCGAAGTCGCGGCGATGCGCGGGAAGAGCCCCGAAGAGACCGCGATGGACCTGGTGGTCGAGGACGGGTCGCGCGTCGGCACCGTCTATTTCCTGATGTCAGAGGACAATGTCCGCAAGCAGGTCCAGCTGCCGTGGATGAGCTTCGGGTCCGACGCCGCGTCGCAATCGGCCGAGGGGGTGTTCCTGAAATCGGGGTCGCATCCGCGCACCTATGGCAATTTCGCGCGGCTGCTCGGCCGTTACGTCCGCGACGAGAAGCTGATCCCGCTCGAACAGGCGGTGTACCGGCTGACTACCCTGCCCGCGACCAACCTCGGCATCAAGGAACGCGGGGCGCTGAAGCCCGGCTATTATGCCGATGTCGTGATCTTCGATCCCGCCAAGATCGCCGACCGCGCCACCTTCGAAGCGCCGCACCAATATGCGACCGGGGTGCGCGACGTCTTCGTCAACGGCGCCGCCGTGCTCAAGGACGGCGAGCCGACCGGCGCCACCCCCGGCCGCGCGGTACGCGGCGCGGGGTTCGGGAAATGCCGCTGAGGTTCAGTCGCGAAAGCGGATCGCGGCACCGTCGGCATCGCGGGTGATACGCACCTGCACCTCGTAAAGCGCGCCGAGTAGGTCCTCGCTCATCACCTCGGCGACCGACCCCGCCGCGAGCAACGCGCCGTCCTTGATCGCGACGACATCGTCGGCGTGGCGCAGCGCGAGGTCGAGGTCGTGGATCGCCATGATCACGGTGCGCCCGGCATCGGCACGCGCGCGCAGCCGCCGCGCCGCGTCGAGCGCATGACGCGGGTCGAGCCCCGCGGTGGGCTCGTCAACGATCAGCAATTCGGGATCGCCGACGATCGCGCGCGCCAGCATCGCGCGGGCGAGTTCGCCGCCCGACAGGCTGGTCGCCGGGCGGTCGCGCAAGCTGGTGAGGTCGCAGGCGGCGAGCGCGTCATCGATCGCGGGGCGCAGCGCGGCTGGCAGATCGCCGAAGCTCGGCAGCACCGGGGTCAACCCGAGCGCGACGACGCGCTCGACGCTGATAGGCCATTCGACCTCGGCGCGCTGCGGCAGATAGGCGCGGCGCCGCGCGAGCATCCGGCGACCGATGCTCGCGAGCGATTGCCCGCCGAGTTCGACGCGTCCGGCATCGGGCACGCGTAGCCCCGCCGCGACTTCGAGGAGCGTACTTTTACCGGCGCCATTGGGGCCGATCACCGCAGTCAGCCGGCCCGGCGCAAAAACGGCGTCTATGTCGCGCAGCACGACGCGCGCATCGCGTTTCGCGGCCACTGCGGCGAAGGTCAGCGCGCTCATGCGGTGCGCCTTTGCACATGAAGGACGAGCCACAGGAAAAAGGGCGCGCCGAACAGGCTGATGAACACCCCGAGCGCGAGGATCTTGCCGTCGACGACGAGCAGCCTTGTGCCGACATCGGCGAGGGTCACGAGCAGCGCGCCGACGAGCGCAGCAGGGACCAGCGTCTGGCCGGGCCGGTGCCCGACGAGCGGTCGAACGATATGCGGCGCGATCAGCCCGACGAAGCTGATCGCCCCCGCGACCGAGGTCGCCGCGCCGACCCCCATCGCGGTACCGAGCAGCGCGAGCAGGCGGGTGCGCGCGACATGGATGCCGAGACTTTCGGCCTGCGCCTCGCCGAGCGCCAGCGCGTCGAGCGCGCGGCCGGTGAGCAGCAACAGCATAGCGCCAACGAGGATGAAAGGCGCCGCGAGCCAGACATGGTCCCAGCTGCGGTCGACGAGCGAGCCCATCAGCCAGACCATGATCTCGTATGCCGCATAGGGGTTGGGCGCGACGTTGAGCGCGACGCTGACCCCGGCGGCGGCGATGCTGCTGACCGCGGCGCCGGCGAGGATCAGCGACAATGTGCCGCCGCGCCGCGACAAGGCGAGCGCGGTGCCCGCGGTGACGAAACCGCCGACGAGGCCGAACAAGGGCGGCGCCATCGCGAAGCTCGCCGCGAAGCCGAAATAGATCGCGATCACCGCGCCGAGCGACGCCCCCGCCGACACCCCGAGCAGCCCGGGTTCGGCGAGCGGGTTGCGCAGCAGCCCCTGCAGCACCGCACCCGACAGGCCGAGGATCGCGCCGACCATCAGGCCGAGGATCAATCGTGGCAGGCGGATTTCGATGAGGATCAGCGACGCGAGGTCGGTGCGGCCCGCGAGCAACCCGCCGAGCGCCTGTTCGGGGGTCAGCCACACCGTTCCGGCGAGCAGCGAGACGAAACCCGCGGCCAGCAGCAGGACGAGCAGCAGCGGGACGAACCAGCGCATCACAGCGCATGAACCCCGGCAAAGGGAAGCGGGGTGCGGACCCGGCTCGCCGCGGCGCGCAGTTCGGCGCGCAGCCGGATCGCCGCTTCGCTGATCCTGGGGGTGCCGCAGCCATAATAGGCCGGCGAAATCGCCACCGTCCGCGCGCCGTCCCAATAGCGGCGAACGAGCGGATGACGCTCGATATTCTCGCGCATTCCATATTCGGGGCGGACCCCGGCGCCCTTGACGAGCAGGGTCGGCGCGGCGACGAGCAGCACTTCGGTGTCGGGGCGATTATAGCGCGACACCGGCGGCTCGTTGGCGATGTTCACCGCGCCCGCCGCTTCGAGCACCGCGTTATAGAGCGACCCCTTGCTCGCGCTGAAACCACCGCCGTCCCACGCGACGACACGCAGCGGCGGCCCGGGATCGCGAGCCAGTTCGGCAAGCTCGCGGTCCATTTGGGCGATCATCGCCTCGCCGCGCGCGACTTCGCCGACCGCCCGCGCGACCTGCCGGGCATTGGCGCGGATCGCATCGAAGCTGGTCGCGTCGTCGACCTCGATCATCGGATAGCCGAGCCGTTTGAGCATCGCCCGCGTCGTCGGTTTCGAAAAACGGTCGGCGACGATCAGATCGGGTTGTTGCTGGACGACCTCTTCGGCAAGGCCGTGATTGATGCCGACTCGCTGCGCCGCCTCGGCCATCAGCGACCCCGACGGATCGCGCGACAGCCAGGTCACCGACGCGATCCGTTCGGGCGGCAGCAGCGCCAGCACCAGCTGGTCGGTGCACTGGTTCGTCGACATGACGCGCAGTGGCTTAGAAGGCGGCGGCCCGGCGTCGGGCGGCGCCACGGCGCTGCCGGTCGAAACCAGCAGCACCGCGGCGGCAAACACAGACGCCAGGCCGACCCCCTGCATCAGATTTTTACGCGGATACCAATGGCGGCTGTGCGACCGTAAGTATTATAGCCTTTGACAACCACATAATCCTCATCGAACAGATTTTCGATCCGGCCATAAACTTCGAGCTGATCGGTGATTGGGAAAGCCGCACGCACGGCGGTCAGCCAGTATCCGTCGAGGCGATTGGCGAAGCTGTTGTTGATATTGTCGAAACTGTCGCCGGTCAGGGCAATCGTTGCACCCAGTTTCAGGCCCCAAGGCGATTTCCAGTCGGCGACGAAACTCGCTTTGTCCCTTGGGCGGCGGGCAAGCTGGTTGCCAAAATTGGCACCCGGGGAGCGGGTGGTAGCATCGACCAGTGCGTAATTCACCCGCACGTCCAGATTGTCGTTGGGCCGGACGATAAGTCCAAGCTCGACGCCCTCCGACTTCACCCGCCCGATATTCTCCGATTGGAATGTCGCGGGATTATAGGCGATGAGGTCGTTGCTTTTGCGATGGAAGTAGGTCGCGGTCGCCGTGACTTTGCGATCGATAAAACTGTGCTCGATTCCGGCGTCAAAGCCTTTGGAGGTTTCCGGTTTCAGATTGATGTTGCCGAATGGCGGCAATGCCTCGCTCAACGTCGGCGCACGAAAACCTTCGGCATAGCTCGCGCGGAATATGGTCTTGCCATCATTGGGCGTATAGGCCGCGTCGGCACCAAAGCTTGTGTGGTCGCCATATTGTGAATGATCTTCGTATCGCACGCCGCCGTTGACCGTCAGGCCGTCAAACGGGTGTACGCCAATCTGTCCGTAAAAGCTGGAATAGTCGCTTTTGAACCTGGTGGGTGTGGTGTCACCGCCCAAGGGATAGAAAGTGCTGGCGAACGTCTCTTCATGGGCGCCGCCGAAAACCAGTGACGCGATGCCGAAGTCGACATTGCCGTCATAGGCAAAACGGTCGACTTTGCCGCGCGCGGTGAAAACATTGTAGTTGAAAGGACCGGTCGCGCCATCCTCGCTGCCTTTGCGGGTCAGCTCGGTACGGCTGTACGACAGGCGCCCCTTCCACTTGCCGTCGAGCAGGTCGTGGTTCAATCTGGCATAGCCGACGAACTGTTCGTTATCGGATTCGGGAATGGAATTTGCCGGGTTGCCCGGAAAGGCAAAGGCGTCGTCATATTCAATCCGGCCCTTGTTGTAATAACCGCGCAGATCGAGCGCGAGGGCAGGCGAGAATTCGACGAGCAACTTTCCGTTGGCGGACAAGTTCCTGTACCCATCGCGTTCGGTGCCGCCGATGAGCGACGAAATACCGTCGGTGCGATAATAGCCGGCGCCGACGCTGCCGGAGATGATCCCACTCTTGCCCGACACATTGCCAAAGACTTTGGCGGTGTCATGGCTGCCATATTCGGCGAAAGCATTGGCCGACAGCGTGTCCGTGGGTGCGACGGTTTGCACGCTGATGACGCCACCGATCGCCTGGCTGCCCCAGATGACCGAATTGGCACCGCGCAGCACCTCGACCCGGTCGATATTGCCCGTAAGCAATCCACCGAAATCGAACGCGCCATTGGGCGTCGAAGGATCATTGATCCGCACGCCATCGATCAGCACCAGCGTCTGGCTGCTTTCGGCGCCGCGGATAAACACGCTGGTTTGCGATCCGACGGGTCCGCTTTGTGCGACAGCTACGCCTGGCACGAGGTTTAAAGCGTCGCTGATCGACGTCACTTGCGATGTTTCCAGATCGTCGCGCGTGATAACGGAAATGGTGTGGCCCGTTTCGGTGCGGCTCTGTTCGACGCCGCTGGCCGTGACGACAATGGTATCACCGTTCGCGTCGGTCGATGTTTCGTCGGGATTGGACTGCGCGAAGGCGGGCGTCGCCGCCGTCAGCGCGAGGAGGGAAATGAAACCGGTCTTCAACATGGGATAAGCCCCCTTTGCGCCAGAGCGAAGTGGCGGGGGCGTACCGGCGAACCGGTCGGTGCAGGCGAAGGGCGGGCACAAGTCGCTCCGTCGCCACGCACCGATGCGGCCCCAGCCGCACAGGTCGTCGCTCAGACGGAGGATTACCGTGCCATGACCATCCCCTGGACCAAGGCAAGAGCGACCGGTGCGCTGGCAGGTCTCCTGGCTCGCGGGTCACAGCTTGATGCACGCCTTCCCAGGTTGCCCCAGTGGCTGGCCCCGACAAGGAGTCCGGACCGGTGCATCGCGCTCACCGCTTACAGTTGCAGGGACAGCCTCGGAGTCGAAAGCCCGAGCCGGGCCTTCTCACCGTGTTCCCGTTTTAAGCCCTTTCGGGCACCGGCGCGATCTTGCGGGGGCCAGGCCCCCGCGGCGCAAGCCCATAGAGCAATGCCGCGCTTTCGCAATCGGCTTTATCGCGGTCGCCGTCGCGTACAGGCGTTCCGGCCGCGTCCGGCGCGGCGTGAATGGGGCTTGCGCGCGCGCGGCTTGCCCTTCATGATAGCGCTACCATAACAGAACCTTGGGAGAGGTGAATGAACACAGCGTCGCGAGGCCAGACCAATCTGGCGCTCATTACGGCGATCGTCGCGGTGGCGACGATCGGCGGATTATTGTTCGGATATGACAGCGGGGCGGTCAACGGCACCCAGGACGGGTTGCGGTCGGCGTTCTCCCTGAGCGAGGCGGGGCTCGGCTTCACCGTCGGATCGCTGTTGATCGGCTGCTTCATCGGCGCCTTTCTTGCCGGCACGCTCGCCGACGCGATCGGGCGCCGCAACGTCATGATCCTGTCGGCGATCCTGTTCCTCATCGGCGCGCTGATCCAGGGCTTTGCCCATGCCCAGCCGCTGTTCGTCGTCGCCCGGATGATGGGCGGCATGGCGGTGGGCGCCGCGAGCGTGCTGTCGCCGGCCTATATCTCCGAGGTCGCCCCCGCCCATATCCGCGGCCGGATGACGACGGTGCAACAGATCATGATCATCACCGGGCTGACCGCCGCCTTCGTCGTCAATTATTTCCTCGCCGCCAGCGCCGGAGCATCGACCGCGCCCTATTGGGCGGGGATCGAGGCGTGGCGCTGGATGTACCTGATGCAGGCGGTGCCGGCGGCGGTCTTTCTCGTCGCGCTGTTCTTCATTCCCGAAAGCCCGCGCTATCTGGTGTCGAAGGGGCGGATCGACGAGGCCGGCACGGTGTTGACCCGCCTGTTCGGCGCCGCCGCCGCCGCGACCAAGGTCGACGAGATCAGGGTCAGCTTCAGCGCCGACCACCGCCCGCGCCTGTCCGACATATTCGATCCGGTGAAGGGCGGGGTGCGCCCGATCGTCTGGGCCGGGCTGTTGCTCGCGGTGTTCCAGCAGCTCGTCGGGATCAACGTGATCTTCTATTATGGTGCGACGCTGTGGCAGCTCGCCGGTTTTACCGAGGACCAGTCGCTGCAGATCAACATCGTGTCGGGGATCGTGTCGATTGCCGCCTGTTTCGGCACCATATTGCTGGTCGACCGGATCGGGCGGAAGCCGCTGCTGCTGATCGGGTCGGCGGGCATGGCGGTGACGTTGTTCGCGCTCGTCTATGCCTTTGCCAACGGCACGCTCGATGCCGGCGGGAAGCTCCAGCTCTCGTCGTCGCTCGGCACGCTCGCGCTGATCGCGGCCAATCTGTACGTGATCTTCTTCAACCTCAGCTGGGGCCCGATCATGTGGGTGATGCTGGGCGAAATGTTCCCGAACCAGATCCGCGGCTCGGCGCTGGCCGTGTGCGGATTCTTTCAGTGGTTCGCCAACTTCCTCATCTCCTTCACCTTTCCGATCATGGCGGTCGGGCTGGGGCTGGCGGTGAGTTACAGCTTCTATGCGATTTGCGCGGTGATCAGTTTCTTCCTGGTCCAGCGCTTCATCGTCGAGACCAAGGGCAAGGAGCTTGAAGCCATGGAAGGCTGAGCGAGTCCCAGCGACGCCTTCAAAGGGGACCGGGCGACCGGTCCCCTTTTTCATGCGGCGCAATGGTCGCGGATATAGTCGCGGTGGCGCGGCATATGGTCGACCGATGCGGTCACCGCCGCCTTGATCTGGCGCAGCCGATCGCGCGTCTGCTCGATCGGCATCAGTTCGGCGACGGGATCGTAGCGGCGCGCGCCGAGCCGCTGCCCCTCCATCACCGCGAACCAGCTGGTGTCGTTGAACAATTCCTCATGTTCGCGAAAGGCGCGGCCGCTGCTCTGAAAGACGCGGATCTTTTCGGCGAGCCGGTCCGGGATCGGCATCGTCCGGCAATAATTCCAGAAGTCCGAATCGTCGCGCGTCGTGACATGGTAATGAAGGACGAGGAAATCGCGCACCAATTCGCTCTCCTCGACCATCAGGCGATTATAGCGGTCGATGCTCGCGGCTTCGAAGCCGGTATCGGGGAAGTTCGACAGGAGGCGCGCAATGCCGGTCTGAATCATCCAGATGCTCGTCGATTCCAGCGGCTCCATGAAGCCGGCCGACAGGCCGATCGACACGCAGTTCTTTTCCCAGAAACGCGCGCGGTGACCGGTGGTGAATTTCAGGAAGCGCGGATCGGCGAGCGGCTTGCCGCCCAGATTGGCGAGCAACACCGCCGCCGCCTCGTCGTCGCCGATATAGTCGCTGCAATAGACATGGCCGTTGCCGACGCGGTGCTGGAGCGGGATGCGCCACTGCCAGCCCGCCGAGCGTGCGGTCGAGCGCGTATAGGGGGAAAAATCTTCGCCGAGTTCGCACGGCACCGCGACCGCGCGGTTGCACGGCAGAAACGCCGACCAGTCGATATAGGGCACTTCGAGCTCGCGGCCGATGAGCAGGCCGGCAAAGCCCGAGCAGTCGATGAACAACTGCCCGTCCACCGTGCGGCCGTCCTGCATCGTCACATTTTCGATGTGGCCGCTCTCGCCGTTTCGCGTCACGCCGGTGATTTTGCCTTCGATCCGGGTGACCCCGCTGCCCTCGGCCAGCTCGCGCAGATAGAGGGCGTAAAGCCCGGCATCGAAATGAAAGGCATAGGCGATCGAGGAGAGCAGCGAGCCGGGGGCGGTGGTCGGGCGCATGAACTTGCCGTGGCGCGCCGCCTTGGCCATCACCGAATAATCCTCGACGTCGGCGAATTCGGCTTCGCCGCGCAGCCGCTGCCAGAAGGCGTGGAACGACACCCCGCCCATATCGACCCCGATATTGCCGAAGGGGTGGAAATAGCGCTGGCCGATGCCGCCCCAGTCGACGAATTCGATCCCGAGCTTGAAGCTGCCCTTGGTACGGCGGACGAAGTCGTCCTCGTCGATCCCGAGCATGCGGTTGAAGATGTTGATCTGCGGGATCGTCGCCTCGCCGACCCCGACGGTGCCGATCTCGTCCGATTCAACGAGGGTGATGCTGGCATAATCGGGGCCCAATATCCGCGCGAGGGCCGCCGCGGTCATCCAGCCGGCGGTGCCGCCGCCGACGATGACGATCGATTGAATCCTGGTCGCTTCCATCGCACTCCCCCTTCAACGTCGGCATTTTTATCACACACGATCGTCGCTATTCGTCGCTAAGGCAAATCACCGCTTGTCGAAACCCGACCTATATCATATGACAGGTAAATGGTAGCGCTACCTTTTCGGCAGCGCAACCCGATGAGGCCGAAAAGGCCCATGACATGGGAGGGGTTTAAATGCCTGTTGTAACGACGTTTTCTCGTGACGTTCGGCTCACGAATCACAACGCGCCCTGGCTTCGCCTGGGCGTTTCGACGCTGGCGCTCGTCGCCTCCGCGATAATCGCTACCCCGGCCTTTGCCCAGGACACCGACACCAACGAGGTCGCCGACCCGTCGAACGCGCCCGAGATCGTCGTCACCGGCTTCCGCGCCGCGCTGCAAAGCGCGCAGGGGCGCAAGGAAAACGCCGACACCGTCATCGATTCGATCACCGCCGAAGATATCGGCGCCCTCCCCGACCGCTCGGTGACCGAGGCGCTGCAGCGCATCCCCGGGGTCACCATCAACCGCTTTTCGGCGGGCGTCGATCCCGACCATTTCTCGGTCGAGGGATCGGGCGTCACCATTCGCGGCCTCAGCTATGTCGGATCGCGCTTCAACGGCCGCGACGCGTTCAGCGCCGGCAACGGGTCGGGGCTGAGCTTCGCCGACGTGCCGTCGGAACTGCTCGCCGGGGTCGACGTCTACAAGACCCCGTCGGCCGACCTGATCGAAGGCGGCATCGGCGGCATCGTCAACCTGCGCACCCGCCTGCCCTTCGACCAGAGCGGCCTGCTCGTCGCGGGCTCGCTCGAACTCAACTATGGCGACTTCGTCAAGAAATCGGCGCCGACCTTTTCGGGATTGATCAGCAACCGCTGGTCGACCGGAATCGGCGAAATCGGCCTGCTCGCCAGCGCCTCCTATTCGCAGCTTTATTCGCAGGCCGATCGCATCGGTATCTCCAGCTTCCGCCCGCGCACCACCTATTCGGACGGGACGCGCACCGACGTCGTACCGTTCGCCGGCGCGACCGCGGGACCCTCGGCGCTGTTCCCGCGCGGCGCCGTGCTCGGCCGCCAGAATTTCAACCGCGAACGCTATGGCTATTCGGCCGCCGCGCAGTGGGAAAGCAACGACGGGACGCTCGCGGCGACCTTCCAGTTCCTGCGGTCCGACGCGCGTCAGGCGTGGAGCGAGAATACGATCGAAATCGCCACCGACAATGTGTCGAACAATGGCGATTCGCGCGCCGTCGCGGGCACCTCGCTGGAATTCGACGACAGCGGCGTCTTCGAAAATGGCGTGATCACCGGCCCGACCGGCTGGCGCGCCGACCAGCAAAATGCGACGGGTGACATTCGCACGCCCATATTGGGGCTGCAGTCGAACAATATCCGCCGCGACCATTATGAACGGATCAAGACGACCGATTATTCGGCGAACTTGCGCTGGACCCCCAGCGAAAACCTGGCGATCAATCTCGACTATCAGCATGTCGATTCGAAAAGCGACGTCGAGGACAATACGCTTTGGGGCTCGACCTATCAGGATGCGATGATCGACCTCAATGGCCATGGCCTGCCATTCGTGCAGTTCATCCCGCCGCAGAATTGCGATCCCGCGCCCTGCCAGGGCAATCCCGGCTTCGCCGCCAATTCGCCCTCCTATTTCACCGGCAGCCACCAAAGCTTCACCGATCCGTTCAACAGCTTCTACCGTTCGGCGATGGACCATCTGGAACAGAGTGATGGCAGCGAGGACGCCTTCCGCGTCGACGCCGAACTGTCCTTTCCCGACAGCGGCTTCCTGAAATCGCTGCAGGTCGGCGGACGCTATGCCGACACCGAGCAGACCGCGCGTTTCTCGATCTACAATTGGGGCGTGCTCAGCGAGCAATGGGGCAATGGCGGCCCGGTGTGGTTCGACGACAATGTCGACAACGTGACCGGCGGCAATGGCGGGGCACCGCTGCCGGGGTATGAAGAGGTCTTCTATCCCAATTTCTTCCGCGGCGCCGCCAACAACCCGATCGCGGGCCAGGGCCGCCTTTTCTATTCGGGTAACACGGTCAAGGACCGCGCCGCCTATATCGCCTATGCCAATGCGATCGCGCGCGAATGGCAGGGGACGACCACCTGCGGCATCGACGGCCGGACGATCAATGCGGGGTGGAACTCGCTGGCCGATCGCTGCGGCAATGTCGCCGGTACGCCGTTCCAGCCGGGCGAGATCAATCCGCAGCAGAACAAGAATCTGGCGCTTTACGGCATGATCAAGTTCGACAGCGAATTCGGCAGCGGGATGCGCTTCACCGGCAATGTCGGGCTGCGGTATACGCGCACCAAGCGCACCTCGCAGGGGTTCCAGCAGTTCGCCAACAACCCGACGTCGATCACCAGCGAACAGGCTTGCATCGATGCGGCGAACGCCGGGCAGCCGGCGACGGGTTTCTGTACCTTCACCCCGGCGGTGCGCCAGCAGGCACGCAACTATCTGAACGGCGCGCTGCTGCCGATCGACGCCAAGACCAACTATGATTATTTCCTGCCGAGCGTGAACCTGAAGCTCGAAGTCGGCGGCGGGCTGCAATTCCGCGCCGGCTATTTCAAGGGCGTCTTCGCCCCGCCCTTCGGCTTCTCGCGCAACTATTTCAACGTCACGGGTCTCAGCGCCAACCAGAATGTCGACAGTAGCGGCGCGGCGATCCCGGGCAGCTTCACGATCCAGTCGACGGTCACGGCGGGCAATCCCAATCTGCTGCCGACGACATCGGACAATTTCGACCTCACCGCCGAATATTATTTCAGCAAGGTCGGACAGGTGACGCTGTCGATGTTCCACAAACGGCTGCACAATGTCGTGACCAACGCGACGGTTTCGACCGACCTGACCAACAACGGCGCGACCTTCCCGGTGGTGCTGACGACCGCGATCAACTCGCCCGACACCGGCAAGGTCACCGGCGCCGAGGTGTCGTACCAGCAGGTCTTCGACTTCCTGCCGGGACCTCTGTCGGGACTCGGGCTGCAGGCGACCTATACCTATGTCAAATCGTCGGGGGTGCCGCAGACGACGCTGTCGGCGACCGACCCCGATGTCGCCGCGGGGCGCCAGTCGGCGATTTCCGGCGACAGTTTCCCGCTCCAGGGACTGTCGAAACATACGATCAACATCACGCCGTTCATCGACATCGGCCCGCTGTCGCTGCGCGCCTCGTACAACTGGCGCTCGCGCTATCTGCTGACGATCCGCGACGTGATCACACCGTTCGATCCGATCTTCCAGCGCGCCTATGGCCAGCTCGACGCCTCGGCGACGGTCACCGTCACCGACCAGTTCAAGCTGGGCATTCAGGCGGTGAATATCCTGAACTCGCAGACCAAGACCGAAGCGGCGGTGCTCAACGGCAGCGGCGATATCCAATATGTCCCGCGCCAATGGTATATGAGCGACCGGCGCTTCACGATCCTGGCCCGCTTTACCTTCTAGGGGCGCATCCCGCCTCGCTTGGGGGCCGCCGCTTTCTGTGAAAGCGGCGGCCCTTCTTATGTCCGCGACAGCGAGTCCGGCCGATAGGCGATGAACATCGTCGCGGTGAGCCGGCCGGCGCGCGGATCACCCGGATGGTCGATCGCCGGATCGATGATGCCCGCATGCAGCGCGTTGCTGCGATAGAGGATCAGCCGGTCGAATACCGCCGCAATCGCGGCGACGCGGGCATGGCCGGGCGTATCGCGGGACGGGTAAGCGGGATTCCCGTACGCGGGCATCGCGGCGTCGCGCGCGCGATCCCACGCCGCCTCACGGGTCGGCGATATCGTCTCGAACCCCGTCGACAGCTGGCGGAAAAAGGCGGTGCCGCCGAAATGTGGCGGGCAGAGATAATGGACGGTCGCGAAATGCAGCGGGTCGCTGGTGTCGATATGCGGCACCGTCTGCAGCGGGACGAGCTCGGCGGCCGGGGTCGTGACGATCGAGAAGAAACATTCGGCGCGGACCAGCCGCACAGGCCCCAGCCGATGGACGCGGCGGATCAGCGGATCGAGCCGCGCAACCATCGACCTCACATAGGCGAGCGGCATCGGCGCGCGCAGGCCGGGGTAGAGATTGCCCGTGACCGGCGCGAAGGCCACCGCGTCGGCGGCGAAAGCGACGAGCGCCTGCGGATCGGTGGTCGCGCCGTCGATCCGGATCAGCGGCACCTGCTCGACCCCGATCGCGAGGATGTCGATGACCGCGGCGTCGGCGGGCCTGCAATCGGGCGCGGCGTTCATGCGCCCGTTGTCGCGGTTATCGCGGCCGGGTCAAGCGCGCGGCGCGGCACCGGCGAACAGATCGGCGAGCGCGGCGCGCATCGGATGCGGCCGGTAATCGTCGCCATAGGGGCAACAGCGCTGCGGCAGGCCGTCGGCGCGCGGGGCGAAACCCTGCAGCCAGCTGAACTTGTCGACCATGCCCCAGCCCAATATGTCGCGAAGCTGCGGATAGGACAGCATCACCTCCAGATAGGCGCGGGTGTAGTTGGCGACCCCGGCGTCGCGCGCGACATGGTCGGCGGGCAGGCCATTGTCCTTGACGTCGAATTCGGTGAGCAGCAGCCGGTAGCCCATGCCGGTGACGTCGTCGCAGAAGGCGCGCCATTCTTTCAGGTCATAGGGGCCGATACCCGTCGCGCGGTCGATCGTCCGCATCTCGATATGCGACTGAATGCCGAGCGCGTCGCACGGCACGCCGCGCTTGCGGAATCCTTCGAGGAGGCGGAGCACCGCGGCGCGATGGTTCGCATGGCCCGGCTCCCAGCTCATATAGTCGTTATAGACGAGTTCGGCGTCGGGCAGCTCTTGCCGCGCGGTGTGGAACGCCAGGTCGACGACGGCCTCATGACTGCGCATCGCGGTCGACAGCGACGTGTCGACGAAGGCGCCGCTCTTGTCGTCGAACAATTCGTTGACGACGTCATAGCTGTGGATGGTGCCGCGATAGCGCCGCGTCACCGTCTCGATATGGCTGGTCACCAGCCGCGCGGCCTCGGTCGCGGGGCGGGCGCCATAGTCGTAGTTGTTGACCCACTCGGGCAGCCATTTCGGGCGATGCCAGAGCAGGGTGTGACCACGAATATCGAGGCCCTTCGATTTCGCGTAGCGGACGATCGCGTCGAAGGCGGCGAAGTCATAAGCGTCGGGGCCGGGGCGGATCGCCTGCCACTTCATTTCATTTTCGGCGACGACCAGCCCGCACTCGCGCTCGACGATCGCCCGGTACGCCGGGTTGCCGATCGAACCACTGTCCGACCCTTCCGCCCCATAACCGATCGCCGAACCGAACCGCAGTCCCTTGCGCGCCGCGATCCGGTGCAGGCCTTCGCCGGTGGCCGGCGGCGCGGCGGTGGTCAGCCCGGCGGCGCCCGCGCAGGCGGTCAGCGACAACGCCGACAGGCCCGCCACCACCTCCCGCCGACTAAACGCCGCATCGATCACGGCGTCACCACCAGCTTGACGCTCTGTACCTCGGCCGAATTGGGGCCGACCATGATCTCGAAATCGCCGGGTTCGATCACCCGCTTCATGGCACCGTTCCACATCTGGAACGCCGCGGGCGGCAGCGTGATCGCCACCGCCTTCGTCTCGCCCGGCTTCAGCGTGACGCGCTGGAAGCCCTTGAGTTCCTTGACCGGCCTTGTGACCGAGCTGATGCTGTCGCGGACATAGACCTGCACCACCTCGTCGCCGGCGCGCGCGCCGCTGTTGGCGACGTCGACGGTGACCGTCACCGGCTGGCCCGCGGCGATCGACGGGGCCGACAGGCGCGGCGCGCCGATGGTGAATTTGGTGTAGCTGAGGCCATAGCCGAACGGGAACAGCGGCGCCTTGTCGTCGAACAGATAGCCGCGCCGCGCAGTCGGCTTGTGGTTGTAGAAAAAGGGCAGCTGACCGACGTTGCGCGCGACCGTCACCGGCAATTTGCCGCCGGGATTGCTACGCCCGAACAGCGCATCGGCGATCGCATGCCCCTGCTGCTCGCCGCCGTACCAGGTTTCGAGGATCGCATCGGCCTTGGCGACAACGCCGGGATAGGAGGGCGGGCGCCCGTTGACGAGGACGACGATCACCGGCTTGCCGAGCGCCTTCAGCGCATCGAGCAATAGCTCCTGCTCGCCAACGATGTCGATGTCCGACCGGTCGCCGAGATGGCTGTCGGCCCAGCCTTCACGGCTGGTCTGTTCGGTGTCGCCGATGAACAGCAATATATGGTCGGCGCCGCGCGCCGCCTCGACCGCCGCGGCGATGCGCTGGCGGTTGGCGGCGGGATCGGCGAGCTTGACCTCGTCAGCCCACCAATCGTCATTCTCGGTGATCTTGACGCCTTCGTTGTAGACGATCGTCGCCTTGTCGCCGACGAGCGCCTTGATGCCGTCGAGCGGCGAGACCGTCTTGGGCGGGATGCCGTAATAGCCGCCGAGCCGTGCCACCGCGGCATTGGGACCTATGACCGCGATGGTCGGCCTGGCGGCTGCGCCCGCCGTCGGCAGGGCGAGCGGAAGGACTCCGTCATTCTTCAGCAGCACCAGCGACTTGTCGGCGGTGCGCCGCGCCAGCGCGATCGCCTCGGCATCGTTGGTGACCGCAGTCGCCTTCATCGTCGCGAACGGATTTTCGAACAATCCGGCGAGGAATTTGATCCGCAGCATCCGCGTCACCGCGGCGTCGATGTCGGCCTCCTTGACCTTGCCCGCGCGCACCGAGTCGACGAGCGTCGTGTACGCCGCGCCGTTGGGCAGGTCGCTGTCGACCCCGGCGGCGAGCGCCTGGCGCGCGGCATCGGGCAGGTCGACCGCGATCTTGTGCAGCTTGACCAGATCGTCGATCGCATAATAGTCGCTGACCACCGCGCCCTCGAACCCCCATTCGCCGCGCAGCACATCGCCGAGCAGCCATTTATTGACGTGGCTGGGGATGCCGTCGATCTCGTTATAGCTCGCCATCACCGCCTCGATCCCGGTGCGCTTGACCACCGCCTCGAACGGGGGAAAAAAGTCCTCGCGCAGCGTGCGTTCGGCGATCGGCGCGGGGCCGACGTTGGTACCGCTTTCGGGCTGGCCATGGCCGGTCATATGCTTGAGCGTCGCGAACACCTTGCCCGGCGCGAGCGGCCCGGGGCCGCCCTTGCCCTGCAGCCCCTCGACCGCCGCGACCCCCATTTCGCTGACCAGATAGGGATCCTCGCCAAAGGTCTCCTCGATCCGTCCCCAGCGCGGGTCGCGCGCGACGTCGACGACCGGCGACAGCACGAACGGAACGCCGCGCGCGCGGACCTCGCGCGCGATGACGCTGTTGACGTCGCGGATCAAATCGGGGTCCCAGGTCGAGGCCATGGCGATCGACTGGGGAAAGCTGGTCGCGTCGCGCGCCGCGAGGCCGTGGAGCGCCTCTTCGTGGAACAGCACCGGGATGCCGAGCCGCGTATTCTTGGTCGCCCAGGTCTGGACCGCATTCACATAGTCGACGCTTTCGGGAATCGAGCGCAGTTTGTTGGTGCGCGGGCTGCTCGGCCCGCTGCGATCCGACGGGCGGGCGATCTGGCCGAGGCCGTCGGGATATTTCCGCGACGCCTTTGCCGGGTTCCACGTCGTGTCGGCGTCCTGCACCTCGGCCTTGCTGTCCCACAGGGTGATGATCTGCCCGACCTTTTCCTCGAGCGTCATCCGCGCGAGCAGGTCGGCGACGCGCGCATCGACGGGCAAGCTGGCGTCGCGATACGGGGCGTTGGCGGGAGGCCTGGCGGTCGAGGCGGCCGATGCCGGGGCGGTCTGCTGGCCCATGACCTGTGCCATCGGCAGCGTCATTGTCGTGGCCAACAGCGCGGCCGCCAAAGTCATGCGCATGATCGTGTCTCTCCCGATTTTTCTTGCGCAGATCGATTCCCCGCGCTTATGTTAGCGCTACCATGAAAGAAAGCGCCCCGGGCTGTCAAGTCATGGCGAACGCTTTGGGGGAGGACGGGATCAGGGCAACGCGGGTCATCGCAGCCATCATGGCAGGGGCGATCGCCCTTCTTTCATGCGTCGCCCCGGCGCAGGCCGAGGACGGCTATGAGCTGTGGCTGCGCTATCGCCCGCTCAGCCCGTCCTATACCGACGAGCTCGCCGCCGTCGCGCCGACATTGATGGTCGATGCCCCGTCCAGCATGACGATCGATGCGGCAACGGGCGAACTCCGCCGCGCCTTCGCGGTGTGGCTCGACCGGCCGCTTCCGATCGCCGACAACGGGGCCGGCCTGTTGTTATGTCGCGTCGATCGCCCATGCGCCGAAGCGTTGCCGGAAGCCGCCGGAAAAGCCCCCGCTCTCCCCGGCGCGTTCCGTATCGACCGCCTGAACGGTGGCCGCGTCATCATTTCGGCCCGCGACGACATCGGCCTGCTCTACGGCAGCTTCGCGCTGCTCCGCCAAATCCAGCAACAGGCCCCGCTCGCCGAGCTGCCGCAAGCCGACGCCCCGCGCGTCGCGATCCGCATGCTCGACCATTGGGACAATGTCGATGGCAGCGTCGAGCGCGGCTATGCGGGGCGCTCGATCTTTCAATGGTGGCGCCTGCCGGGGTATGTCGATCCGCGGCTGACCGACTATGCGCGCGCCAATGCCTCGATCGGGATCAACGCCGTCGCGGTGAACAATGTCAACGCGCCCGCGACCTTCCTGACCCCGCGCTTCATCGCCAAGACCGCGGCGCTCGCCGATACGCTGCGCCCCTATGGCATCCGCGTCTTCCTGTCGGCGCGCTTTTCGGCGCCGCGCGATCTGGGCGGGCTGGCCACCGCCGACCCGCTCGACCCCGACGTCCAGCGCTGGTGGCGGGCGAAGGCCGACGAGATTTATGCCGCCATCCCCGATTTCGGCGGCTTTCTGGTCAAGGCCAACAGCGAAGGTCAGCCGGGGCCGCAGGATTATGGCCGCACCCACGCCGACGGCGCCAATATGCTGGCGCGCGCGGTGGGCCAGCGCGGCGTCGTGATCTGGCGCGCCTTCGTCTACGATCCCGACCCGGCGGTCGAACGCACGATGCAGGCCTACAACGCGTTCCAGCCGCTCGACGGGCAATTCGACGCCAATGTCGTCGTGCAGGTCAAGAACGGCCCGCTCGATTTCCAGCCGCGCGAGCCGGTGAGTCCGTTGTTCGGCGCGATGCCGCACACGCAGCTTGGGCTCGAGCTGCAGATCACCAAGGAATATCTCGGCTTCTCGACCCACCTCGCCTATCTGGCGCCGCTGTTCGAGGAAGCGCTCGATACCGGCGGGTTGGGCAAGGACGGGCGCGCGACGCTCGCCGAGGTCGTGGCCGGCGGTCCGACCAGCCTGATCGCAGGGGTCGCCAATATCGGCGCCGATCGCAACTGGAGCGGATCGCATTTCGACCAGGCGAACTGGTATGCCTTTGGCCGGCTGGCATGGAACTCTGCCCTGTCGTCCGACGCCATCGCCCGCGAATGGGCGGCGCAGACTTTCGCCCCCGACCCGCCGCTGGTCGACGCCGTCGCGGCGATGATGATGCCGAGCCGACAGACACTGGTCGATTATATGACCCCGCTCGGCCTCGCGCATCTGATGGGCAGCGACCATCATTATGGACCCGCGCCGTGGGTCGACGATCTGGCCCGCCCCGACTGGAACCCGGTCTATTACCACCGCGCCGATGCCGAGGGGATCGGGTTCGATCGCACCGCGACCGGCAGCAACGCGCTCGCCCAATATCGCGCCCCGCTGGCGAAGCACTACGCCGATCAGCGCGACCCTGCCCTGCCCTGGTTGCTCTGGTTTCACCGCAAGCGCTGGGACGACCGGCTGAGCACCGGGCGGACGGTATGGGACGAACTCGTCACGCGCTATGACCGCGGCGTCGCCGGGGTCGACGCCATGGCGGCGCGGTGGGACGGCCTCCGCGGACAGGTCGACGCGCGGCGCCATGGCGAGGTCGCCGCACTGCTCGCGGTCCAGCAGGCCGAGGCGCGCTGGTGGCGCGACGCCTCAATCGCCTATTTCCAGTCGCTGTCGAAGCGTCCGCTGCCCGCGGGCCATGCCGCGCCGGCGCATTCGCTCGATTGGTACCGCGCCCAACGCTTCCCCGAGGCGCCCGGCATATGAGCGCGCCGCACCCCGCCCGATATTCGCCTAGCGCGGGCGGAAAAGAAGATTTAGGGACGCTGGCATGAGCCAAAAGAGCGCTACCATGCCCCGTCAGGGCCGCCGCCAGGGCAAGGCCCCGACCATTTCCGACGTCGCCGCCGCCGCGGGCTGTTCGCCGATGACGGTGAGCCGCGTGATCAACGGCGATTCCAACGTCCGCGCCGCGACGCGTAGCCAAGTGATGGAGGCGATCGCCGCGCTGCGTTACATGCCGAACCGCGCCGCGCGCAGCCTCGCCGGCGGCGAGCAATTGCGGATCGCGCTGCTCTTCGACAATCCGTCGGCGTCGTATCTCAGCGAATTTCTGATGGGGGCGCTCGAAGAAGCGACGCGCAGCGATATCCACCTGATCGTGCAAAGCTGCCTCGATGTGGCCGACGCGCAGGCGCTGATGCGCAACCTGACGCAGGGCGGCATCAAGGGGTTCATCCTGCCGCCGCCTTTGTGCGACGACCAGAGCGTGCTCGACCTGGTCAGCGAACTCGATGCGATCGCGATCGCGGTCGGACCGGGCAAGGCGACGGGGTCGCACGGCGCGGTGATGATCGACGATTTCCAGGCCGCGTACGACATGACCAAGCATATCATCGACCTGGGGCATGAACGCATCGGTTTCATCATCGGCAATCCCGAACAGGTCGCCAGCGGTCGCCGCTTGAACGGATATCGCGCCGCGATGACCGACGCCGGACTCGCCGTCCTCGACGAATTGATCGTGCAGGGGCGTTTCAGCTATCGGTCGGGGATGGACGGCGCCGAACGGCTGCTCGCGGTCGACCCGCGACCGACGGCGATTTTCGCCTCGAACGACGATATGGCGGCGGCGACCGTCGCGGTCGCGCACCGGCGCCACCTCGACGTGCCGAACGACATCACCGTCTGCGGCTTCGACGACACCGCGATGGCGAGCACGATCTGGCCCGAACTGACGACGATCCGCCAGCCGATCCGCGAGATGACCGCCTGGGCGGTCGCGGCGATCGCCACGATCATGCGCGCGCGCAAGGCGGGCGAGCGCGCCGAGGAGCAGCAGATGACCCTGCCCTATGCGTTGATCCGCCGCGAATCCGACGCGGCGCCGAGCCTCGCGACGCGCGCGGCAAAGGGTGTGGAGCGGCGGTGACGGCGCCGGGCCAGCCCCCCAGACTGCGGTCGCGCGACTGGTTCGACAACCCCGACCGCTGGGACATGACCGCGCTCTATCTCGAGCGCTTCATGAACTACGGCACGACGCCCGAGGAATTGCAGTCGGGCAAGCCGATCATCGGCATCGCGCAATCGGGCAGCGACCTGTCCCCGTGCAACCGCGTCCATGTCGATCTGGCGAAACGGGTTCGCGACGGCATTCGCGATGCGGGCGGGATTCCGATCGAGTTTCCGGTCCACCCGATCTTCGAGAATTGCCGCCGCCCGACCGCGGCGCTCGACCGCAACCTCGCCTATCTTGGGCTCGTCGAGATTTTGAACGGCTATCCGCTCGATGCCGTCGTGCTCACCACCGGCTGCGACAAGACGACGCCGTCGCAGGTGATGGCGGCGACCACGGTCGACATCCCGGCGATCGTGCTGTCGGGCGGGCCGATGCTCGACGGCTGGCACGACGGCGAACTGGTCGGGTCGGGGACGGTGATCTGGCGCAGCCGCCGCGCGCTGTCGGCGGGGCTGATCGACGAGGCCGAATTCCTCGACCGCGCGACGTCGAGCGCGCCGTCGCTCGGCCATTGCAATTCGATGGGCACCGCATCGACGATGAACGCGGTCGCCGAGGCGCTGGGGCTGTCGCTCACCGGCTGCGCCGCGATCCCCGCCCCCTACCGCGAGCGCGGCCAATATGCCTATCGCACCGGGCGGCGGATCGTCGAAATGGTGCATGAGGATCTGCGCCCGTCGCGCATCCTCACCCGCGACGCCTTTTTGAACGCGATCGCCACGGTGAGCGTGTGCGGCGGGTCGAGCAATGCCCAGCCGCATATCGTCGCGATGGCGCGGCACGCCGGGGTCGAGCTGGAGCCCGCGGTCTGGACCGACCATGGTTACGACCTGCCGCTGCTCGTCAACATGCAGCCGGCGGGGCAATATCTGGGCGAGCGCTTCCACCGCGCCGGCGGGGTCCCCGCGGCGATGTGGGAATTGCTGAACGCCGGCAAGCTGATCGGCGATTGTCTGACGGTGACGGGGCGCAGCATCGCCGACAATCTGGCGGGGCACGAAAGCGACGACCGTGAAATGATCCGCCCCTTCGCCGATCCGTTGCAGGCAAAGGCGGGATTCCTGACCCTGAAGGGCAATCTGTTCGATTTCGCGGTGATGAAGACGTCGGTGATCTCGGACGAATTTCGCACCCGCTATCTGTCGCGCCCGGGCGCCGAAGGGATTTTCGAGGCGCGCGCAATCGTGTTCGACGGGTCGGACGACTATCATCACCGGATCAACGACCCGGCGCTCGCCATCGACGAACATTGCATCCTGGTGATGCGCTCGTCGGGCATCCTCGGCTGGCCGGGGTCGGCCGAGGTGGTCAACATGCAACCGCCCGACGCGCTGATCCAGCGCGGCATATTATGGCTTCCCACCTTGGGCGACGGGCGCCAGTCGGGAACGTCAGACAGCCCGTCGATCCTCAACGCCTCGCCCGAAAGCGCGGCGGGGGGCGGGCTGGCGTGGCTGCGCGATGGCGATATGATCCGGGTCGATCTGAACGCCGGCACCTGCGACATGCTGGTCGACGCCGACGAGATCGAACGGCGCAAGGCCGACGGTCTGCCCGACATCCCGCCGAGCAATACGCCGTGGGAAGAGCTGTTCCGCGAAAAGACCGGCCAGCTTGGCGAGGGCGGGGTGATGGAATTCGCGCTCAAATATCGCCAGACGTCAAAGACGCTGCCGCGCCACAATCACTGAGACGCGGTCAGCGGATCGGGATCTCGAAGCTGGTGACGGGCAGGTTCGCGCCGTCGAACAGGTTGACGATCGGCGTATCGGCCCAGGCATAGCGAACGCGCGTCGCCGGCTGGCCGTCGGCGGCGATCCGCGCCGTCGCGCCGTCGGCAACGGCGGCGGCGAAACGGCAGCTGCCCGCGGCGTCGTCGCAGAGTTCGAAGCCGATCGCCCGGTCGCTGCTCCAGCTTGCGAGCGCCCCGGTCACCCTGTCGAACCGCACGACGATCGTATCGCCCTGCCTCGCTGCGCCGGCGACGCGGGGCAGCGGCTTGCCCTCAGCAGCGCGCGCGAGGCGGTGGCCGAGCTCGATCTTGTTCGCGGGATGGATGTCGAGCCGCTCGCCGAGGTCGAGCGCCGGGACCAGCGTCACGCCCGATATCGTGTCGGCGGCGCGGCGCTGTTCGTCGCGGAGCAGCGCCCACCCGCTCTCGACCGGTTTCACCGCCGGCGCGCCGAAATTGGCGAGGCCGACGACCAGCACCGGCAAGTCGGTCCGGCCGAACTGCCGGCGCCAGCCGCCGATCAACGCGGCGAGGCGCGCGTCATATTTCGGCATGCCGACATCGGCCTCGCCCTGATACCAGGCGATGCCGTCGAGGCGGATCGGGCCGAGCGGCGCGACCATCGCATTGTGGATCAGGCCCAGCCCGGCGATCTGGTCCCAAGGCGGGCGCGGAGCGCCGCCGGCCTGCGTCGTGGCGATCGCGTAGGACCAGCCCTCGCCGAGCGGGATGGTGCTGCCATCGGCGAAGCGCAGTTCCAGCGCGTCGGCGGGCCCCCGGAACCCGCCATTGCCCCAGCTGTCGCCGACCAACACGACGATCTCGTTGACGCCCGCGCGCCAGTGGCCGGCGGGAACGGCATAATGGCGCGCGTCGGACCAGCTGAATGTATTGGCGACCACTTTGCCGTTGACGAAAGTCTCGTCGCTGTCGTCGATCACCCCGAGCGAGAGCGTCGCGCCCTGGGCGGCCTGCCCGGCGGTCAGCGTGACGCTGCGCCGCGCCCACACATAACCGTTGAAGGCCTTGAAGTCGGTCCCCTTCCACTCGTCCCAATAGGACATCGCGGGAAAGGCCGTCCATGTCAGGCGGTCGGGCTTGTTCCACGGTTCGTTCCCCGCCGCATCGCCGCTGAGTTTTCGCCACCAGTCGGCCCAGCGCGGAAAAAACGCCTGGTTCGCCGCAAGCGGATCGCGGGTAAAGAGCGCGAGCAGGTCGGCCTCGCTCTCGCCATAGATGGTGCGCGTCGCAGCGGGGGTCAGCCATGCCCGGATCTGCGTGCCGCCCCAGGTCGCGTCGATCGCGCCGATCGCGACCCCACGCGCCGCGCGCAGGTCACGCGCCATATAGTAACAGGCGGCGGAAAAATCGGGGACGCTGTCGGCCGACGCCGGCAGCCACGACGGCGCGGCGGAAAAGCGGGTTTGCGGCACCGTCGCCGTCGCCTTTTCGACCGTCAGCAGCCGCAGGCCGGGGTCGGCAAAACCGCCCGCCTGGTTGTCGAAATCGAGCGCGCGGCGCACCGGCAATTCCATGTTCGACTGGCCCGAACAGAGCCAGACATCGCCGAGCATGACGTCTTTCGCCGTCGCGACCGCGCGTCCGTCGCCGCCGAGAACGGTTAGATCATAGGGGCCACCCGCCGAAAGCGCAGCCAGGCGCGCCTGCCACGCCCCGTCGCGGTCGGCGGTCGCGGTTGCCCTGTTACCGGCCAGTTCGACGGTCAGCTTTTCGCCCGGCGCCGCGGTGCCTGCGACCGGGATCGGCTGGCCGCGCTGGATCACGGCGTGGTCGGCAAAAGCGGGCGCCAGCGCGACTTGTGCCGCTGAAGGAAAAGCCACGAAGGCCGCGACCAAAGCGATCAGCGCGCGGCCGATCACGACGCGCGCACCAGCGGTAGCGGATGGCCACCGACCTTTGGACGGAATGCGAACAAGGCGCCCGCGAGCGGCTGCGCGGCGCGGTCGGCGTCGATCATTTCCTGATGCGCCGAGGTCGCATAGAGCGTCGCGAGGCCGGCGCCGCCAAAGGCGAGCTTGGTGATGTTGGCGGTCGGGAAATCAACCTTCGCAATCTCCTCGCCCGCCGGGTTGAAACAGCGCGCCGCCCAGCCGGCGTAGCAGCCAACCCAGAGATTGCCCGCGGCGTCGGTGATCGATCCGTCGGGGTGACCCATATCGCCGCTGAAGGTCACAAAGGGTCGCAGCGCGCCGGGCATCCCGTCCGGCCCGATCGTCGCGGCCCAGATTTTCCCGGCCATCGTGTCGGTGAAATAGATCGTCGCACCGTCGGGCGCGATGGCGGGGCCGTTGGTGATCGCGACCTTGCTCGGCCCGGCTTGCTCGACCTGCCCCGCCGCCAGTCGATAGAAGCTGCCGGTTTCGGCAACGCACGCGTTGTCCATCGACCCGAACCAGACCGCGCCGTCGCGATCGGTGCACGCGTCGTTGAGCCTGTTTCCGGGCCTATCCGCCTCGACCGCCAGCCATGCGGCGAATGCGCCGCGCGCCGGGTCAAACCAGTGGAGCCCATCCTGCAATCCGCAGAGCAGGCGCCCGTCGTCGGCCGGCAGCGCCCAGCCGATTTCGCCCGGCGCGTCCCATTGGTCGAGCGTCGACGACGCGGGATCGAACCGGAAAAGCCGGCGCAGCTTGATATCGACGAACCACAGGCGCTGCCGCGCGGCGTCCCACACCGGCCCCTCGCCCAGCGACGTCGAGGGAAAGGCGACCGGTTCGGGCGTCGTCGCCATCAGCGCCAGCCCGCGTCGACCCAATAGTCGTGGCCGGTGCACATGCGCGCGTCGTCGGAGGCGAGGAACAGCGCCATCGCCGCGATATCGGCAGGCTGGATGCGCGCCTTCAGACATTGCGCCGCGATGATCTCGGCCTCGCCCTCAGGCGTGTACCATTGCGCCTGGCGCGGGGTTTCGACATTGCCGGGGATGATCGTGTTGACGCGGATATTGTCGGCGCCGAGTTCGCGCGCCATCGACCGCGTCATCCCCTCGATCGCGGCCTTGGCGGTCTGGTAGAGGACGAGGTCGGGCAGCGCGAGGTGCCAGCTGATCGACCCGAAATTGACGATCGACCCGCCGCCGGCGGCCTTCATCCCCGGGATCACCGCCTGCGCCGCGAAGAACAGGTGGCGCAGATTGACCGCGATCCTTTCGTCCCAATAGGCGGGGGTTACATCGCCGATCGCGTGACGATCGTCGCTCGCCGCATTGTTGAGCAATATGTCGAAGTCGCCGACGTCGGCGCGCAGCGCCGCGACGGTCCGGTCGAGGCTGGAAAGGTCGGTGAGGTCGCACAGCGCGAAGCGCGGCGCCACCGCGACCGCGCCCGACAGCCGTTCGACCAGCGCCGCGCCCGCGTCACCCTGCATGTCGAGGAAGGCGACATGCGCGCCCTGTTTCGCAAAGCCGGTCACCAGCGCTTCGCCGATCCCGGTCGCGCCGCCGGTCACCAGCACGCGCTTGCCGGCGAGGCTGGGATATTTCGCCGCCGATTTGTCGATCATGGTCGCCCGAGTCAGCACGCTCAATCCCCCGTGTAGACCGTTTTGATCTGGGTGTAGAATTCGACCGCAGCAAAGCCCTGTTCGCGCGCACCATAGCTCGATTTTCGCGTGCCGCCGAAGGGGACGTGATAATCGACCCCGGCGGTCGGCAGATTGACCATCACCATGCCGGCGCGGACATGTTTGCGAAAATGGCGGGCGTGTTTCTGGCTGTTGGTGACGATGCCCGACGACAGCCCGAATTCGCCGGCGTTGGCGAGTTCGAGCGCGGCGTCATAGTCCTTGACCCGCACCGTCGAGACCACCGGGCCGAACACCTCTTCGTTGTTGATCCGCATATCGGGATCGGTGTCGGCGATCAGCGTCGGCGCCATATAATAGCCGGGCGTCGCGCCCTTCACTTCGCCGCCGCCGGTGACACAGCGCCCGCCTTCATCGACGGCGATCTTCGCATAGCGCAGATTCTGCTCGAACTGCGCTTCGCTCGCTGCGGGGCCGACCTGCGTTTCGGGGTCGAGCGCCGCGCCGACGCGCAGCCCTTTGGCCTTTTCCGCCAGTGCGGCAACGAAACGGTCGTGGATCGCATCCTCGACGATCACCCGCGACGAGGCGGTGCAGCGCTGGCCGGTCTGGAAGAAGCCGCCGTCGAGCGCGATTCCCACCGCCTTGTCGAGATCGGCATCGGCGAGGATGACGAGCGGATTCTTGCCGCCCATCTCCAGCTGCACCCGCGCCTGCCGCGCCATCGCGGCCATGCCGACCTTTGCCCCCACGCCCTGCGAGCCGGTGAAGGAGATGGCATCGATGCCGCCATGGTCGGCGATCGCGGCGCCGACCTGGCCCTGGCCGAGGACGAGGTTGAACACCCCCGGCGGCGCACCGCATTCGACGATGATGTCGGCGAGCGCGCTCGCGGTCGCCGGGGTGACATTGGCGGGCTTCATCACCACCGCATTGCCGAAGGCGAGTGCGGGGGCGGATTTCCAAGCGGGAATGGCGATCGGGAAATTCCACGGGGTGATCAGGCCGTACACGCCGACCGCCTCGCGATAGGTCGCGACGTCGAGGCCGGGGCGCGTCGATTCGAGCGTCTGGCCATGGCGGCGCAGCGCCTCGCCGCCGAAATAGCGGAAGATGCGCGCGGCGCGCATCACTTCGCCCATGCCCTCGGCACGGGTTTTCCCCTCCTCGCGCGCGAGCAGTTCGCCAAGCTCGGCGGCGCGCGCCAAGATCGTCGCTGCGACCTTGTCGAGCAGGTCGGCGCGCACTTCGGGCGAGGCGTTGGCCCAGCCCGGCTGCGCGGCCCGCGCGGCGGCGACCGCGGCATCGACCGCAGCCGTGTCACCGGCCGGGAACAGCGCCACGACCTCGTCGGTGTTCGACGGGTTCAGGCTTTCCAGCGCGGCGCTGTCGGCGCCGATGCGTTCGCCGTTTATCAAATGGCCAAGCTTCAAAGTCATTGTGCAGTCGGATCCTTCAGATGCGATCGATGAGCCCGCGGCTCGCCAGATTGCGGAACAGGGCCGCGATGCCCAGCGTCCAGGCGGGGGCATCGCGCGATGTGGTGACGATATTCTCCAGCGTCCCCAGCCGTTCGGCCGAGATCGTCACCCGGTCGCCGACCTTGTGGGTGAAACCGCCGCCGACGACGTCGCGATCCTGGGTCGGCGCGAACAAGGTGCCGAGATAGAGCGCATAGCCGTCGGGATAATGATGCTCGCTGCGCGCCTGCGCCGCGAGGTCGAGCGGATCGCGGCTGATCTGCCCCATATGGTTGTGGCCGGTCAGCACATAGCCGTCGGCGCCCTCGATCCGCAGGTCGACCTCAGCACCCCGGACATCGTCGATGGTGAAGCCGTCGTCGAACAGGCGGATGAAGGGGCCGAGCGCGGCCGAGGCATTATTGTCCTTCGCCTTGCCGAGCAGCAACGCCGAGCGACCCTCGAAATCGCGAAGATTCACGTCGTTGCCCAAGGTCGCGCCGACCGCCTGACCCGCGCCGTCCATGATCAGCGCGATTTCGGGTTCAGGATTGTTCCAGCTCGAATCCGACCGCACGCCGATCGGGGCGCCATAACCGACCGACGAGAGCACCGCCGACTTGGTGAAGACCTCGGCATCGGGGCCGATCGCGACCTCCAGATATTGCGACCACATGCCCTCGGCGATCAGCGCCGCCTTGAGCGCCGCGGCCTCGGGCGAGCCGGGAACGACCGATCTTATGCCCTGTCCGACATGCTGCTCCAGCCCGGCGCGGATGGTCGCCGCCTGCGAGGCGTCGCCGCGCGCGCGCTCCTCGATCACCCGCTCGATCGCCGAGACGGCGAAGGTCACCCCCGCCGCCTTGATGCATTGCAGGTCGATGGGACTGAGCAAGGTCGCGCCGTCGGGCAGCGCCGGGGCGTCCGCGTCGAGTTCGCACACCGGCTCGCCATGTTCGGGCAGCCATTGTCGCCGCGCGATCGCCGCCGATACCGTCGCAGCGCTGGGGGTGAGGTCATGGAGCGTGCCGCCATCGATCAGCACGGGGGTCGGCCCCGCACCAAAATCGACTCGCCCGAGCAGGCGCGCGGCGCGCCAATCGGACGGCAAAACGGCCTTCAACGCAAAACCCATTGACCTGAAACCTCCCCGCAGCCATTGTTGTGATAGCGCTACCATCACGCTCTAGGGGATCGTGTCAAGGTTGGCGATAGAAAATCATGCGCCGCGAGGGAGGGATACCCGACCGGACGTATGGGGCGGGAGGAACGGGTTGCCAGGTTGGCGCAATATTGCTTGGCCGACGTCAGCGCTGGTGTTGGCGCTGGCGACCGCACCGGTCGCCGCGCAGGGTGCCGCCGCGCCGGTCGCTCGCTTCGACTATGTCGCCTATTCGGGCACGCCCGATGCCGAATCGTCTGCCCTGAAACCCGGAGAATTTGCCAATCCGGTTCTCCCGGGGTTCCAGCCTGACCCGTCGGTCGTCCGGGTCGGCGACGATTATTATTTGGTCAATTCGACCTTCAGCTGGTTCCCAGGCCTGCCGGTCTATCACAGCCGCGACCTCGTCCACTGGCGCCAGATCGGCAATGCGATCGACCGGCCCGGCCAGCTGACGATCGGCAAGGTCGGGGTGACGCGCGGCCTGTTCGCGCCGGCGATCAGCCACCACGGCGACCGTTTCTATATCGTCAACACCTGCATCGACTGCGGGGGCAATTTCATCATCACCGCCGACGACCCGGCGGGGCCCTGGTCCGATCCGCACTGGCTGGATTTCGGCGGCATCGACCCGTCGCTGTTCGTCGATAACGACGGGCGCGCGTGGATCGCCTATAATGATGCGCCGCCCGGACCGCCCGAATATGATGGCCACCGGGCGCTGTGGATCCAGCAGATCGACCTTGCCGCGATGAAGATGGCCGCGACGCGCACCCTGCTTGTCGACAAGGGCGTCGTCGCCGCCGACAAGCCGGTGTGGGCCGAGGGGCCGCATATCTACAAGGTCGGGCGCTTCTATTATCTGACCGCGGCCGAGGGCGGCACCGCCGACCGGCACAGCCAGACGATCTACCGCGCCGAGACGGTGACCGGACCCTATGTCGCGGGTCCGCGCAATCCGATCCTGACCCAGCGCGACCTGCCCGAGGGCCGCGCGTGGCCGGTGCAGGCGACCGGCCATGCCGACTTCGTCGAGCTCGTCGATGGCAGCTGGTGGGCGGTGTTCCTCGCGACGCGCCCCTATGCGGGGCAACAGACCAATTTGGGGCGCGAGATCTTCCTGTTGCCGGTGGCATGGAAGGACGGCTGGCCGGAGATATTGCCGCCGGGGGCGGCGGTGCCGCCGACCGCCAGGCGCCCCGCCCTGCCGGCGTTCGCGGGCGACAGCCTCGACGACTGGCGCGACGAATTCGACGACAGCCGGCTGGCGCTCGACTGGATGATGCTGCGCACGCTGCGCGGGCGAAACTGGTGGAGCCTGTCGGACCAGCGCGGCGCGCTGCACCTGACCGCGCGGCCGGTCGCCGCGGGATCGCTGGACCAGCCGAGTTTCGTCGGCAAAAGATTGCGCCACCATGACGCGGTGATCGAGACCAGCGTCGCGTTCGCGCCGCAGGCGGTCGGCGACCGTGCCGGGCTGCTCGCGCTCACCGACGAGAATCATTTCCTCTTCCTCGGCCGCGAGCGGCTGGCGGACGGCGACGCGATCGTCGTGCGCCGCCGCGCCGGCGACGGCGAACCGGCGGACGGCGTGGTGACGGGCCGCGTCGCGCTCGCCGACAAGGTGCCGGGGGCGATCGACCTGCAGGTCCGCATCAGGCGCGACAAGGCCGACCTGCGGTGGCGCGTGCACGGCGCCGCCGACTGGCAGCAACTGGCGACCGGAGTCGACGCGTCGATCCTCGCGACCGTCGGTGCCGGCCTGTTCACCGGCGCGGTGATCGGCCCGCACGCCGCGCGCGCGGACGCGGCGCCTTGAACGCCCCCGCCCCCGTCCGCGTCGTCATATTGGGCGGCGGCACCGCCGGCTGGATGACCGCCGCCGCGCTCGCCAAATTGCTGCCCGGACAGGCCGACATCCAGCTGATCGAGTCCGAGGAAATCGGCATCGTCGGGGTCGGCGAAGCCACCTTGCCGCATCTGCGCGAATTCATCCGCCGCCTCGGGCTCGACGAGATGGAATTCATGCGCACCACCCGCGCGACCTTCAAGCTCGGCATCGACTTCGTCGATTTCGGCGCGATCGGCGAGCGCTATATTCATCCCTTCGGGGCTTATGGCACCGACATAGCGGGGGTCGGTTTCCACCATTATTGGCTGCGGATGCAGGCCGCGGGACAGGTCCCGCCGATCTGCGATTTCTCGCTGCCGATCGTCGCGGCACGCGGCAAACGCTTCGCCCCGGTCCCGGAGGGCGGCGACCTCCTCGATAGCAGCTACAGCTATGCCTATCAGTTCGACGCCACCCGCATGGCGCCGATGCTGCGCCGCTTCGCCGAGGCGCATGGCACCCGGCGCACCGAGGGCAAGGTCGTCGCGGTCGAACGCGACGCGGCAAGCGGCGATGTCGCCCGGCTGCGCACCGATCGCGGCGATGTGATCGAAGGCGACCTGTTCATCGACTGCTCGGGCTTTCGCGCGCTGCTGATCGGCGAAACCCTGCAATCGCCGTGGGAGGATTGGTCCGAATGGTTGCCGTGCGACCGCGCCGCCGCCCTGCCCTGCGCCGCGCCCGACGGTCCGATCGAACCCTATACGCGCGCGACCGCGATGCCCGCCGGCTGGCGCTGGCGCATCCCGCTGCAGCATCGCGTCGGCAATGGCTATGTCTTTTCCAGCAACCATGTGTCGGAGGACGAGGCCTGCGCCGCGATCCTCGGCGCAGTCGAGGGCGAGCCGCTCGCCGACCCGCGCGTGCTGCGCTTTCGCGCCGGGCGGCGGACGAAAAGCTGGGATCGCAACGTCGTCGCGATCGGGCTCGCCAGCGGTTTCCTTGAGCCGCTCGAATCGACGAGTATCCACCTCGTCCAGCAGGCGGTGACACGGCTGGTCGAGCTGTTTCCGCAGCGCCGGATCGACGCGTGCGATCGCGACAGTTTCAACGCGCTGGTCGACCGCGAATATGACCGTATCCGCGACTTCCTGATCCTCCATTATCATGCAACGCGGCGCGACGATTCGGACTTCTGGAACCATGTCCGCACGATGGCGCTGCCCCCCGAACTCGAGCGCAAGATGGCGCTGTGGAAAGACAGCGGGCGGGTCGAACTCTATACCGAGGGCCTGTTCCTCGAGGCGAGCTGGGTCGCGGTGTACCTCGGCCAGGGGGTGATGCCGCGCGGTTACGACCAGCGCGCCGACATCCCGCCGCAGAACCGCATCGCGCAGTCGCTGGCGGACCTTGACGGCGCGATCCGGAGCCGCGTCGCGGCGTGGCCCGACCACGCTGAATATCTGCGGCAGGCGGGGGCGTGGGAGGCGGCATGACCGGCGCGCACGCCCAAACCCGATCGGTGCTGGTCATCGGCGACGGTATCGTCGGTCTCGCGGCGGCGATCGCGCTGCGCCGGGCGTTGCCGGGCGCGGCGGTCACGCTCGTCCAGCTGCCGGCCGATCGGGGAGGCTGGATCGACCGGCTCGGCGCGGCCACCCCGGTCATCCACAAATTTCACCGCCAGATCGGCCTCGACCCCCGGCTGTTCGCCCGGCGCGCCAAGGCCGAACCGGTTCATCTGCGACGCTATGTCGCGGCGGATGGCACCGCGGTTCGCGAGGCGGCCACCACCGCGATTCCCTTCGTCGAAGGCGTCGCGCTCCATCAGATCTGGCTCCGCCACCGCGCCGAAACCACCGACGCCACCCCCGATTTCGCCGCGATGCTGCTCGCGCTGCGCGACGCGCGCGGCGACGAAGGCGGTTTCGGCGCGCGTTTCGATGCCGCCGCTTATGCCGCCTTGCTCGGTGACATGGCGGCGACGCTGAACATCGTCCGGCGCGACGCTGCCGGCATTCGGGTCGAAACCGGCGGCAAGGCCATCCAGGGCATCGTCACCCCGGCGGGCGAAACGCTGACCGCCGATCTTTACATCGACGCCGCCGGTCCGCGCTCGCGCCTGCTGTCCGCACTGGGTGTTGGCTGGCTTGACTGGTCGCCATCGCTGCCGGCGCTGACGCTTGCCGTCGCGCCCGGAGGCGCCGGCGCGATCGGCGAGGAGGTGCTGACGACGGCATCCGACGCGCTGCACTGGCAAACCCGCCCATGGAGCGCGACGATCGCGGCGGGCGGCGACGCTCCCGGTCGTCTCGTGCAAAGCTGGCAAGGCAATGCCGTCGCGATCGGCGAGGCCGCGGTCCGCGCCCCGGTCGCCGACGGCAGCCTGCTGGGCAACGCGCTCGAGGACATCCTGCGGGTCATCGCGCTGCTGCCGCGCCCCGATGGCCAAGGCCGCGACACGCGCGAATATGTCCGGCGGACCGCCATCGCGCAGGATGCGCTCGGCAACTGGAGCAGCCTGTGCCTCGCCCCCGATGGCGCTGCGCGGTCCGACAGCCTGATCGCGATGCTGACGGCGTTCGACGCGCGCGGTCGCATCGCGGCCGCCGAACTCGACCCGATCGCCCCCGGCCAGTGGCTCGCGCGCCTGATGGCGCTGCGCCCGCCGCCGCGCCGCATCGACCCAACCGCGCTGGCGCTGTCCGAGGACATCGTCCGAACGACCATCGCCCGCGCGGCACCCCAATGAGAGGATCATGATGCGCAAGCATATCTGGCTGCTTTCCCTGATGCTATCGGCCTGCGCGGTCCAGAGCGGCGCTCGGGAAGCGCCGCTGCTGCTCGCCCCGGTCCCGCCCGAGGCAACCGCGCACCCCGAAAAATGGCCGGCGCCGACATGGCCTTTGCCGCGCGATGCCGCGACCGAGGCGCGCATCGCCGCGCTCATCGCGCGCATGACGGTCGAGGAAAAGGTCGGGCAGATCGTCCAGGCCGATATCGGCAGCGCCACCCCCGCCGACGCCAAAACCTATCATCTGGGATCGATCCTCAACGGCGGCAGCAGCGGCCCCGGGGGCGACGATTTCGCCGCGCCCGGAAAATGGCTGGCGCTGGCCGACGCCTTCTACGCGGCGTCGGTGGACAGCAGCGGCGGCGGGGTCGCGATCCCGATCATCTGGGGCACCGACGCGGTGCACGGCCACAGCAATATCATCGGCGCGACGCTGTTCCCGCACAATGTCGGGCTGGGCGCGGCGCGCGATCCCGATCTGATCGAGCGCATCGCGCGCGCGACCGCGCTCGAAATCCGCACCACGGGCATGGAATGGACCTTCGCCCCGACCGTCACCGTGCCGCAGGATTACCGCTGGGGCCGCGCCTATGAAGGCTATTCTTCGGACCCGGCGTTGGTCAGCGACTATGTCGGGCGGATGGTGCGCGGGCTGCAGGGTCCCGCCAATGGCAAGGACCTGCTCAAGGGCCCTTATGTCATCGCCTCGACCAAGCATTTTCTTGCCGACGGCGGCACCGTCGACGGGCGCGACCAGGGCGATGCGCGGATCAGCGAAGAGCAGCTCCGCGATATTCACGGCGCCCCCTATGTGCCCGCCCTCAGCGAGGGCGTCGCGACGATCATGGTCAGCTTCTCGGGCTGGAACGGGGTCAAGAACACCGGCAACAAGTCGCTGCTCACCGACCTGCTGAAAGATCATATGGGCTTCGACGGCTTTCTGGTCAGCGACTGGAACGCGCATGGCCAGGTCGCCGGATGCACCAACGCGTCGTGTCCGCAGGTGATCAACGCCGGGCTCGACATGGTGATGGCGCCCGACAGCTGGAAGGCGATGTGGACCTCGCTCGTCGCGCAGGCGAAGGACGGCACGGTGCCGATGGCGCGGCTCGACGATGCGGTCGCGCGCATCCTGCGCGTCAAGATGCGGCTTGGGCTGTTCGAGGCCGGCAAGCCGTCGAGCCGGCGCTATGCCGGGCAATGGGATTTGCTCGGTGCGCCCGACCACCGCGCGATCGCGCGCGAGGCGGTGCGCAAGTCGCTGGTGCTGCTGAAGGATCAGGGCGGCGTTTTGCCGATCAAGCCGGGCAGCCACGTGCTGGTCGCGGGGGACGCCGCCGACGATATCGGGCGCCAGTCGGGCGGCTGGACGATCAGCTGGCAGGGCACCGACGTCACCAACGCCAACTTCCCCGGCGCGACATCGATCTGGAAAGGGATCGACGATGCGGTGACGGCCGCAGGCGGCAGCGCCGAGCTGGCCCCCGACGGCGCCTACCGGAAAAAGCCCGACGCGGCGATCGTCGTGTTCGGCGAGACCCCCTATGCCGAATTCCAGGGCGACCTGAAAACGCTCCAGCTCCGCCCCGACCTGCGCGCGCCGTTCGCGACGATGCAGAAACTGAAGGCGCAGGGCGTACCGGTCATCGCGGTGATGATCAGCGGGCGCCCGCTGTTCATGAACCCCGAACTCAACACGGCGGACGCCTTTGTCGCGGCGTGGCTTCCGGGCTCCGAAGGCGCGGGCGTCGCCGATCTGCTGATCGCGGGCAAGGACGGCAAAGCGCGCTTCGACTTTACCGGCAAATTGCCCACCGCCTGGCCCGCCACCGCGCGCGCCGACGGACCGGTGCTTTTCCCCTTCGGCTATGGACTGGGGCTGGCGGACGACAGGGCATGGACCCGATTGTCCGAAGACCCCGGGGTCACGGACAGCGACAGCGGCACCAACTGGTTCGCGCGCGGCGTCCCCGCCGCGTCCTGGTCGCTGCGCGTGATGGACGGCGCGGGCGACACGACACGGATCAGCAGCGTCCCGGCCAAGGCGCTCGGCGGCCGGGTCACCGTCACCGCGACCGACCATATCGTCCAGGAAGGCGCGCGGCAGTTCGCGATCGCGGGCGGCCCCGCGACGGTCGAAGTGTCGAGCCACGCGCCCGTTGAACTGACACGCGAAAGCAATGGCGACTTGCTGCTGGTCGCGACGATGCGCGTCGACCAGCCCCCGGCCGAACCGGCGATGCTGGTCTTCAACCGGACCGCGATTCCCTTCGCCGCGCTGGCGACCGCGCCGCTCGGCGAATGGCGCAGCTATGGCGTGCCGCTCAAATGCTTTGCTGCTAAAGGCGCCGACATGACCAGGGTCGAGACTCCCTTCCGGCTGACCACCGAGGGCGCGGCGCGCTTCAGCCTCGCCGACGTCCGGCTGGCGTCGACCGCGGATGTCATGATCCCCTGCCCATGAGCGATTGGCTGGCCAGCGCCGCGCCGGTCGCCGCGGTCGAAGCGCCCGATGCCGCGGCGGCGCTGGCCGAGGCGGCGGCGCGCCCGCTGGTGCTGCGCGGGCTGGCCGCCCACTGGCCCGCTGTCGCTGCGGGCCGCGCCGGACCCGATGCGATGGCGCAATTGCTCAAAGGCTATGGCGAGGGCGCGGCGATGAACGTCTTCACCGCGCCACCGGGCATGGCCGGCCATTATTTCTATCGCGACGATATGGCGGGATTCAATTTCCGCACCGAACAGGCGCGCGTGGGGCCGCTGCTCGACCGGCTGCTGTGGGCGAGCGAGCAGCCCGCCCCGCCGAGCTTCTACGCCGGGTCGGTCGCGGCGGCCGATTTCATGCCGGGCTTCCTTGCCGACCACCGCCTTCCCCTCGACACCCCGGGGGCGACGCCGCGGATGTGGATCGGCAACGACAGCCATATCGCGACCCATTTCGACCAGTCGGACAATGTCGCCGTTGTCGTGTCGGGTGTCCGCCGCTTCGTCCTCTTCCCGCCCGAGCAGGTGGCGAACCTCTACCTCGGCCCGCTCAACAAGACCCCGGCGGGGCAGCCGGTGAGCATGGTCGCGGTCGACGACCCCGACCTCGCGCGTTACCCGCGCTTCGCCGGCGCGATGGAGGCGGCCCAGGTCGCGACCCTCGGCCCCGGCGATGCGATCTTCATCCCGTCGCTGTGGTGGCACAATATCCGCGCCACGGGGCCGCTCAACCTGATGGTCAATTACTGGCTCGACGCGCGCGCGGGGAGTTCGCCGCTGCTCGCCTTTGCCCATGCGCTGCTCGCGATCCGCGACCTGCCCGCCGCCGAGCGCGCGGCGTGGCGGACCTGGTTCGACCATTATATCTTCGGCGACGACGGCGCGGCGGCCGCCGATCATCTGCCGCCGCATGCGCGCGGCGTGCAGGGCGCGGCATCGCCCGAACGCGACGAGACGATCCGCAACTTCGTGCTGCGCGGGCTGATGGGGCCGCGTTAACGCGCGACCAGCCGCGCGATATAGTCGGCGTGCGGCGGCATCGCGCGGGCCTGCTGATCGAACACCGACGCGATCCGCTCCATCGCGGCGATGATCCGGTCGTCGTCGGTCGCATCGACCAGCGGGTCATAGCCGTCGGGTACAATATTCTGCCCCAGCATCACCGCCGCCCAGTTGGCGACGCCGAACAGGTCGTGGTCGAAACGGCGGATGCGGCCCTTGGTGCGGAACAGTTCGATCTTCTGTGCCAGGCTGTCGGGGATCTCCATCGCCGCCATGTCGCGCCAGAAGGACGTGTCGGTGCGCGCGGTCGCCTTGTAATGCAATATGATGAAGTCGCGGACATATTCATATTGATCGATCATCAGCCGGTTATATTCGTCGCGCTCGACCGCGCTGAAGCTCCTGTCGGGGAACAGCCAGAACAGCTTGTTGATCCCGGTCTGGATCAGATGGATGCTCGTCGATTCGAGCGGTTCGATGAAGCCGCCGGCGAGTCCCAGCGCGACGACATTGCCCTCCCACAAACGCTCGCGCACCCCGGCGGTGAAGCGCAGCTGGCGCGGTTCGGCGAGTTCTTCGCTGTCCAGATTGGCGAGCAGCGTGTCGCGCGCTTCGTCGTCGCCGGCATGGGCGCTCGACCAGACGATGCCGTTGCCGGTGCGGTGCTGGAGCGGGATGCGCCATTGCCATCCGAAACCATGCGCGGTGGCGCGCGTCGCGGGGATCAGCGGATCGGTCCGCGCCGACGGCACCGCGAACGCGCGGTCGCAGGGCAGCCAGCGCGACCAGTCGCGATAGGCGACCCCCATTTCCTTGCCCAGAAGCAGGCTGACGAAACCCGAGCAGTCGATGAAGAAATCGCCCGCGACATCGCGCCCGTCGGCGAGGCGCAACGCCGCGACATGACCGCTCCCGCCATCGCGCGCGACGCCCGTGATCCGCCCCTCGATGCGCTCGACCCCCTGCGCCTCGGCGCGGCGGCGAAGATAGGACGCGTAAAGCGCGGCGTCGAAATGATAGGCCGCCGCCATCTGGTGGAGCGGCGAGCGCGGGTCGCCGCTTTGCGGCGCACAGCCGCGATGGCGCACCGCGGCGGCGGTGATGAAATAGTCGGTAAAGGCCCCGATGCGCGGATCGTGGCGGTGCTTCAGCCAATATTGGTGAAAGGCGATGCCTTCGAAATTATGCCCCGGATCGCCGAACGGGTGGAGATAGCGCTCGCCAAGCGCGCCCCAGTCGACGAACTCGATCCCCAGCTTGAAGGTCGCGCCGGTTTCGCGGAGGAACTCGGCCTCGTCGATGCCGAGCATGTTGTTGAAATCGCGGATCGGCGGGATCGTCGCCTCGCCGACCCCGACGGTGCCGATCGCATCGGATTCGACGAGCAGGATGCGTCGCTGGCCGTCGTTCAGAAAGCGCGCCGCGGCGGCGGCGGCCATCCAGCCGGCGGTGCCGCCGCCGACGATGACGATGGTGCGGATGGGATCGGTCATTGGACGGCCTCGCGGGGCAGGACTTCGAAGCGGACATCGGCGGAAAAGGCCTCGCCGGGCGTCACGACCGGCATCGCGCGGCCTTCGCCCGCAAGGTTCAGCGCATTGTTGCTGTGCGGCACCGGCTCGAAGCAGAAGAAGTCCGCCGACGCCGGGGTGTAGACGACGGCGCACGGCAGGTCGGAGGTGATGCGCAGCGCATAGGGGCGATCGGCCCACCATATCGCGGCGCGCCCGCCCCAGCCGTCATAACCATTGTCGAGGTCGGTCGCCGCCACCGCCAGGCCCTCGCGAAAATCGCGGTCCGCGCCGGGCGGCTCGGACCGCACGGGCAGGCCGTCGATGCCCGACCGCCAGATCGGCGACGCGGCAAATCGCAGATGCGCCCCCGCCGCGTCGAAATAGGGGTGCAGGCCGAACGCCAGCGGCACCGGGCGATCGGCGGCATTGGTCGCGGTCATCGCGATCTCCAGCCCGAACGCGGTCAGCCGAAACCGCTGCTCGGCGGCATAGGCCCATGGCCAGTCGGCACTGGCTTCATGTTCGTGACGCAGCAGCGCGCGGTCGGCGGCGCTTTCGATCACCCGCCACGCCCGCCGCCAACCGACGCCGTGGATCGCATGGCGGTCGGGCAAGGCGCTTGGCGGCAGTTGGTGACGGACACCATCCCACAGAAAGGCGCCGCTGCCGATGCGGTTCGAGAAGGGCACGAGCGGGAAACTCGCCATGTCGAGCGGGTTCCAGCCCGGGGCCGCCGCCGCTCGCGCGCCGTGGAGCATCGGCTGGCCATCGACCCGCCACGACAGGATGGCGCCGCCGGCGGCGGGGGCCAGCACCAGTTCCGCCGCGCCCGCCGTCAATCGCAATGTGTCGAACGGCGGCGCTGGCCTCATTCCCCCATTCCAGCCGAAGGCGTCCCTTCGCGCAAGACATAGACGGGGCCGATCTCGATCGCCTGCGCCGCTCCGGCGGTGTGCAGCGCGAGCTGTCCCTTGCCCGCGGCGAGCGCCAGCGATGCGGTGGTCCCGATCTGGTAGAGCCGCCAGTTCGGCCCGACGACCAATATATTGTCGGCAAAACCGTCATAGGGCGCGCCATTCTGCTGCACCCGGATCGTCAGCTTGCCCTGTCCGTCGGGGGTCGATGCCGACACGGTGCGCGCGAGGATCGCGATGCGCAGCCGGTCGCCAACCGCGATCCCATCGCGCAGCGGGACGGCGGCGCCCGCGTCATAGGCGTTGGTCCCCGCCGCGCTGACCGTCAGCAAGGTCCCGACGCGGCCATAGACGTTGGTCGTCGTCGCCTTCGCCACCTGTTTCTTGCCATAGAGCAGCCAGTCGCGGTTCGCCGGATCGTTGAGCAGGTCGCCCTTGCCCACCAGTTGCGGCGGCAGTTCGGGGTCGGCGGCGGGCACCGCCGGCGCCGCGGCCTGACGGATCGATTTGGCGCCCTCGACGACGATCACCTGGCCGATCTCGACCGTCTGCCGCGCACCCGCCAACTGGAGTCCGAGCACCGCCTGCCCCCTGGGCACATCGCGATCGGCCGTCGCGGCGATTTCGTAGAGCCGCCATTCGGACCCGACGGTCAGGACGGTGTCGCCGAACCCCGCATAGGGCGCGACATTCTGCTGAAAGCGGACGCCGATCCGCCCCTTGCCGTCGGGCGCGTCGGACTTGACCGTGCGCGCCCAGAAGGCCGCGACATAATCGCCCTTGCCGCGCAGCGCGGTGCGAATCGGGACATTGGCGCCGGCGTCATAGGCCGCGACGCCCAGCGACTGCAGCGTGAATTGCATCGCCGCGCCGCCGCCGGGAATATCCGCCGATTTGACGATCTTCGATTTCATGATCGTGCCGAAGGTCGACCAGTCGAGCGCCGACGGGTCGTTGATCAGAGTGCCCGGCAGGCTGTCGTCGAGCGCCTGCAGTTCGGCTGTAGGTTGCCGCTCGCCGGCCGCGACAGGGGCCGGCGACGCGGCGGCGGATGCCGGCGCGGTGGTCGCATCGGGAAGCCCGACCGCGCCGCGCAGTCCGGGCAGCCACGCCTTCTTGTCGCTGTCATAGAAGGGAAAGGTGTTGGTATAGGCCCACATGCACATGCCGACGCCGAGCGGGGCGAAGGCCTTGGTCACCGCGGCATGATATTGCACCCGTTGGTCGAGCGGCACCGTCGTATGCGCGCCCGTCTCACCCATGAAGGGCAGCAGGCCGGTGCGCGCGGTGTAATCGCGAATCTTCTGGACATCGCGCACCAGCCGTTCGGCATCGTCGCCGATGCCATAGGCGCGACCGAGCGGCGGCGACGGATCGACCCATTCGGCGCCCTGATGGGTGAACTGGAACGGCTCATAATAGTGAAAAGTCGGATAGACATTCGGATCGTCGGGCAGCGTGAGCGTCGCGAGGGAATCGATCCCGCTCCAATATTCGCCGCCGATGATCACCGGCCGGTCGGGATTGGTCGCGCGCACCGCGGCGAGCGCCGGCGACAAGGCTTCGAGCAGGTTGGCGTTGGTGAATTTGTCGTGCGGTTCATTCTCGAGTTCGAACCACAGCGTCGCGGTCGGCTGCCCGGCAAAGGCGACCCCGATCTGTTTCCAGATGCCGGCGAAGCGGGGGGCGCTGCCGATCGGGTCGCTGTGCATCGATTCGAAATTATGGCTGTCGAGGATGACGTTCAGCCCCGCCGCCTGCGCCGCGCCGACGACATGCTTCACGCGCGCGAGGAAGGCGGGTTCGATCGTATAGGGGGCATTCTTCGCGGCATGGCTGTCCCACCGCACCGGCAGGCGGATCGTCTTGAAACCCGCCCCGGCGATATTGGCGAAATCCGCATCGGCGATCGCATGCCCGCCCCATCCCGTTTCGGTCGGCGGCTCGAGGCTGTTGCCCATGTTGATGCACTGGCCGACCGGCAGGCCGCGCGGCGCCGCCAGACCGGCGGCGGGCAACGACAGGCACGTCATCGCCGCGATCAGGACCATCGCCTTCTTCATCCCCGTTTCTCCCTTCGACTGTCATATCGTTCGCAGTTCGCACATATTTGGTAGCGCTACCAGCACGCGAGGTCAAAGCGATACTGCCACGATCCGATCGCGGCATCGTTAGGGGCGCGCCGCACCGCGGCCGCCGATATTCCGCTGGCGCGGGAAGGAAATCGCGTGCGCGATTTTTGCGATGGGGAGAAATGGCGCACCCGAAGGGATTCGAACCCCTGGCCTCTGCCTTCGGAGGGCAGCGCTCTATCCAGCTGAGCTACGGGTGCGCAGACGGCGGCCTCTAGCAAGGGAGCGGCACGCCAGCAATGGCCTATCGACGCTGCGCCGCGGATGTGCGAAGCGAACCCGAGATGGCGCAGGGGAGCGCAGGTGAAAGCATCCGAGCATAATTGGCCGATGGCCGCCGACCTCTATGGCGAAATGCAGCTCGAGGCGCATCCGCCCGCGCGGCACAGCGCGCGCGACTATATGCACGGCGTCCTCGTCACCGCGATCGCCGCCCTCGCCGCCGCCTGGCTCGCCGACCATTATGCCGTACCGCTGGTGCTGATGGGGCTGCTGATCGGGCTGGCACTCTCTTTCCTGTCGCAGGACAAGCGCACCCACGCCGGACTCGACCTGATGTCGCAGACCGCGCTTCGCATCGGAATCGTCCTTGTCGGCGCCCGCATCACCGCCGCGCAGCTCGTCGATCTCGGGCCGCTGCCCTTCGCGCTGCTGGTCGCGATCATGATCGCGGTGATCGTCATCACCGTCGCCAGCGCGCGACTGTTCCGGCAGGACCGCCACGCCGCGCTTCTCGCGGGCGGCGCGACCGCGATCTGCGGCGCCTCGGCGGCGCTCGCGCTTTATTCGCTGATCGGCGACAAGCGCGTCGACCAGGCGCGCTTCACTTTGACCCTCGTCGGCATCACGGTCGCCAGCGCGCTCGCGATGACGCTCTATCCGGTGCTCGCGGCGCAACTCGGGCTGACCGACGCGCAGGCGGGATTCCTGATCGGCGCGTCGATCCATGACGTCGCGCAGGCGATCGGCGGCGGATTTTCCTTCTCGGCGCCCGCCGGCGAGGTCGCGACGATCGTCAAACTGACCCGCGTCGCGCTGCTCGCACCGATGCTGATGCTCGTCGGGCTGTGGCTGGCGCACAGCAAGGACGATGCGGCGGGCAAGACGCGCATCCCGCTACGCCTGCCCTGGTTCATCCTCGGCTTTCTCGCCATCGCCGCGATCAATTCGCTCGTCGCGATTCCCAAGCCGTTCACCGACGGGGCGGCGACCGCGGCGCAGGCGCTGCTGTTGCTCGCGATCGTCGCGACCGCGATGAAGGCGCGGCTGCATTTGCTGCTCGACCAGGGCTGGCGCAGCTTCGCGCCGATCATCGTCGCGACGGTGACAAGTTTCCTGCTGTCGTTGGGGGGCGCACTGTTGCTGTGACGGCGTGACGCCAACGTAAGATACTGAGATATAACCTTCGTCATTGCGAGGAGCCGACGGCGACGCGGCAATCCAGAGCAGGCGGCAACCGCCATGGATTGCTTCGCTACGCTCTTAATGACGACGTTTGTCAGTTCTTCGGCAGCGCCCAGCTGACCGTCAGCTGCGATGCGCGGCGCGGGATGTCGAGCTTGGCCTCGCTGAAATTGACCTTCTCGTTCGGGGGCAGCATCCGCACCGGCGGCTTGATCGTCCAGCTATAGACGATCGTGCCCTGCGCATCGCGCAGCTCGGCGAGGATCGGCGGCACGCGCTGTTCGCGGTCGGTCGGATTGATGATCACCCCCGACGCGGCGAAATAGATCGTCCCGTCGGCCAGTTCGCGATGATCCTGGTTCGGCGGCAATTCGATGACGAGGTCGGGTTCGTCGGCGAGGCCGGGAATGCCCAGCCCCTGCGCCCAGCTCGGCAGCCCGAAATAATAAAGGCCCGCGGTCGCGGCGACCATCAGCGCGGCGGCGCCCGCGGCGATCAGCGTCCAGCGCTTCGCCGGGTTGCGGCGCGGGCGGCGGAAAGGCAGCGGCGCCTCGGCGTCGGTGACCGTAACCTTCTGCTCGACCGGGGGCGCGGCGAACGCGGCGGACGGCGGGGTTTCGGCCGGCGCGCGCGCGATCGCGGGTGTCGGCGGCGGCGAGGCGGGCGGCGGCGCCGCCGCGACGGGGGCCTCGGGCACCGCCGGTGCGGCGGGCGCATCGGGTGCCGCAACCGCCGCGTCGGTCAACAGCATCTCGCCCGGCGCCGCGGGTTCCTGGAACCAGCTATGACGGCAATTGGCGCAGCGCACGGTGCGGCCGTTGGCGCCGATCGCCGTATCGGGAACGACATAGCGGGTGTGACAGGACGGGCAGGCGAGGATCATGAATCCCTCTAAACACGCCGATTCGCGGGTTGCAAGCGCCGCGTCATTCCGGGCGGTCTACTCGGCGCTTGTCACTGTGGGAAAGCCATGTAACAGGCGGCATCATGGACGCCGACGCTGCACCTTTGCCTAGCGCGGATCGGGGCGCGCGCCGCCCCGGGGTGACGCCATGACGGACAGCGCCGGCCCGCGCCCCGGCGGCGCGATGGTCGAATTCGACCGCGTCGGGCTGCGCTACGGCCCCGACGCCGAGGTTCTCGCCGACATCAGCTTCAACCTGCAACCCGGCAGCTTCTATTTCCTCACCGGCCCGTCGGGTGCGGGCAAGACGTCGCTTTTGAAGATGCTCTATCTGGCGCAGCGCCCGAGCCGTGGCCTGGTGCGGCTGTTCGGCGAGGATCTGGTGTCGATGCCGCGCCAGCGCCTGCCCGGTTTTCGCCGCCGCATCGGGGTGGTGTTCCAGGACTTCCGGCTGATCCCGCATTTGAGCGCCCGCGACAATATCGCGCTGCCGCTGCGCATCGCCGGGGTCAGCGAAGAGGATCTGTCGGGTCCGGTCGGCGAAATGCTGAGCTGGATCGGACTCGACGACCGTGCCCATGCGCGCCCGGCGACGCTGTCGGGCGGCGAGCAGCAGCGCGTCGCGATCGCGCGCGCGGTGATCGCGCGCCCGCAACTACTCGTCGCCGATGAACCAACGGGCAACGTCGACCCTGAAATGGCGATGCGCCTGCTCGGATTGTTCGAGGCGCTCAACCGGCTCGGCACCACCGTCGTCGTCGCGACCCACGACATCCACCTGATCAGCCGCATCGACAATGCCCAGATGATGCGGCTGGAAAAGGGGCGGCTCGCCGACCCGACCGGGGCGCTGCGCTATCCGCCAGCGAACAAGGTGTGACGTCTTGATCATTCCGCGCGTTCCCGTCCAGCACCGCCGCCTGCTGCCCGACCGCCGCCTGTCGGGGCCGACGCCGTGGGTGATCGCGATCCTGATGATGCTCACCCTGCTCGCGGCGGGTGCGGGGGTCGGGCTGGCGCGCGCCGCGAACAACATCGGGGACGCGATCGCGGGGCGGGTAACCGTGCAGATCGTTACTGCCAACCCCGTCACCCGCGCCGAGCAGGCCGCCGAACTGCGCCGACAGGCGCTTGCCGCACCCTATGTCCGCACCGCGCGTAACGTCGGGCAGGACGAATTGCTCGCGACACTAAGCCAGTGGCTCGGCAGCGCCAGCGGAGACGACCCGGTGCTGCGCTCGCTCCCCCTGCCCGCGCTGGTCGATATCGACTTCGTCGGCGGCGAGCGCGCGGGCCAGCTCGCGCAGCTCCGCGCGCTCGTCGCGCGCGCCGCCCCCGGTGCTCGCATCATCCCGCACGCCGAATGGCTCGGCCCCGTCGCGCGGTTGATCCGCAGCCTCGCCTGGATCGCGGCTGGCATGGTGCTGCTCATGACCCTCGCCAGCGGCGCGGTGGTGATCATGACCGCTCGCGCCGCGCTTGGCACCCATTATGCGACGATCGAGATGCTCCACCTGATCGGCGCCACCGACCGCCAGATCACCCGCCTGTTCCAGCGCCGCATCGCGATCGACACCGCCTACGGCATCGCGCTCGGCACCGTCGTCGCCGCGGCGATCATGCTGCTGATCGGCTGGCAATGGTCAGGGGTGACATCGGGGCTGGCGGCAACCGCCTCGCTGGGGCCGATGGGCTGGGCGCTCTTGCTGGCGCTGCCGCTATTGGCTATCGCGCTCGCAGCCCTGACCGCGCGGTTGACCCTGCTCTCCGCGCTCAAGAAGATTTTATGATCAAGCGCCTCATTTCCCTCCTGTTCCTGGCCTGGGTGCTCGGCTTTGCTTGGTTCGCACTGCTGCCGCCGCTGCCCGCCGGCGACCAGAAGACCGACGCGATCGTCGTGCTGACCGGCGGCCCGGGGCGCATCGACCGCGCGCTCGAACGGCTCGAAGCCGGGGACGCCAAGCGCCTGCTGATCAGCGGCGTCGCGCGCGAGGTGAAGCCGCGCGAGCTTGCCGCCGAGTATAAACGGCCGCAGGCACTGTTCGATTGCTGCATCGCGCTGGGCTTCGAGGCCGAGGATACGCGCTCGAACGCCACCGAGGTCGCGACCTGGGTTGCGCGGCGCAACTACAAGAGCGTGCGGTTGATCACCACCGACTGGCATATGCGCCGCGCCGAATATGAACTCGGCCGCGCGGTCGGCGGCAAGGTGACGATCGTCCCCGACGCGGTGCGCAGCCAGCCGAGCTTCGCGACCCTGTTCCGCGAATATCATAAATATCTCGCCGGGCTGGCGGGCGGGCTCCTGGGCCTTTAAGAGCGGCGCCGATGCGCTACACCGTCGCCCTCTTCCGCTCGATCCTTTTCTGGATGCTGTTCTTCCTGATCAGCAGCTTCAGCTCGATCGGCGCGGTCATCTCGCTGCCGATCTCGCACAAGGCGACGATCTGGTTCGTGCGCGTCTGGGCGAAGGGGCACCGCCTCTTCTGCCGCTTCGTCCTCGGCCACCGCATCGTCGTCGAGGGCGCAATGCCCGACATCCCCGTCCTCTACGTCTTCAAGCATGAGGGCGCGTTCGAAACGATCGAACAACCTGGGCTGTTCAAGCACCCCGCGGTCTTCGCCAAGGAACAGCTGTTCAACATCCCCGTCTGGGGCAAGGCGGCGCAGTTTTACGGCCTGATTCCCGTCGACCGCGACGGCGGCGGCAAGGCGATGCGCGCGATGCTCGGTGCGGCCAAGGCTGCGCTCGCCGCGGAACGCCCGCTGGTGCTGTTCGCCGAGGGAACACGCGTCCCGCACGGCGAAGCACCGCCGCTGCGCCCCGGTTTCGCCGGCATGTACCGCCTGCTCGGTATCGACGTCATCCCCGTCGCGGTGAACAGCGGCCTCGTCTATCCGCCGCGCCGCTGGGTCAAATGGCCGGGCACGATCACCTACAAGATCGGCGAGACCATTCCCGCCGGCCTGCCGCGCGAGGAAGCCGAGGAGCGCGTCTGGCGCGCGATCAACGCGTTGAACCCGCCGGAAGCGTTGTTGGCAGGCTACAAAGCCCCCTGATTGCCGTTCGGAGGCTGAGCGCTTGGCTTAGTGCCGCCGCCCAAAGTCTGGCGCCGCATCATCCTGGCCCTGTTCGATAATCGACCGCCGTATCGCGCGCGTCCGCGTGAACCACTCCTCGAGCTTCGCGCCGTCGCCGCGGCGGATCGCCTGTTGCAGCACGGTCAGATCCTCGTTGAAGCGCTGCAAGGTCGCGAGCACCGCATCCTTGTTGGCGAGGAAGACGTCGCGCCACATCACCGGGTCGCTCGCCGCGATGCGGGTGAAATCGCGGAAACCGCCCGCCGAATATTTGATCACCTCGCTCTCGGTAACCTCTTCGAGCTCGCTCGCGGTGCCGACGATCGTATAGGCGATCAAGTGGGGCAGATGACTGGTCACCGCGAGCACCAGATCATGGTGCGCGGCGTCCATGACATCGACTCTGGCGCCGAGCGCCTCCCAGAAAGTCGTGAGCGCAGCCACCGCATCGGCGGGGGCGTCGGCGCCGGGAGTGACGATGCACCAGCGTCCGTCGAACAGGCTCGCGAAACCCGCCGCCGGGCCGCTGTTCTCGGTTCCCGCGACCGGATGCGCCGGAATGACGGCATGATCGGGCAGCACCTTCGCCAACGCCTCGGCAACGCTCGTCTTCGACGATCCGACGTCGGAGATGATCGCCTCAGCCTTCAGCCCCGGCGCGATCGCGGCTGCCGCGTCGGCCATCCGCCCCACCGGCACCGCCAGAATGACCAGGTCGGCGCCGGCAACCGCCGCGTCGGCGGTATCTGCGATATGGTCGCACAGGCCAAGCGTCCGTGCATGGTCGCACACATCGGCGCTGGCGTCATGGCCGGTCACCATCACGCCCGGCAGCCGGTCCTTGATCGCGCGCGCGATCGACGAGCCGATCAGCCCCAGTCCGACGATCGCGACCCGCTCGACGCTGCGCGCCATGCGCGTCAGCCTTCGACCGCGGCGCGGATCGCCGCCGCGAGCCCGCGCGTCTCGTCTTCGGTACCGATCGTCATGCGCAGCGCCCCCGGCAGTCCCTGCCCCGGCAGCCAGCGGACGATATAACCCGCGTCCATCAGCCGGTTGTAGACCGTCTCGGCGCTGACATCGCCTTCGAACAGCACCAGCAGGAAGTTGCACGCCGACGGCACGACACGCAGGCCATGGTTGCCGAGGCTTTCGATCTCGCCCGCCAGCCAGGCGCGCCATTCGGCATTATGCTCGCGGCTATGGCGCACGAATTCCTCGTCGCCGAGCGCCGCGACCGCCGCCGCCTGTCCCGCACGCGTGACGTTGAACGGGAGGCGAATGCGGTGCAGCGCCGAAATCACGTCGGCAGCAGCATAGCCCCAGCCGATCCGCTCGGCCGCCAGCCCGTGAATCTTCGAAAAGGTACGCGTCACGAACACATTGGGCTGCGTCTTCGCCAGCTCGAGCCCGCCATCGTCCTCTTCGGCCGACAGATATTCGCTATAGGCCTGGTCGATCACGAACAGCACATCTTTCGGCAGCCCTGCATAGAGCCGTGCGACCTCTTCGCGCGTCGCGAGCGTACCCGTGGGATTGTTCGGGTTGGCGAGATAGACGACGCGCGTCTTGTCGGTCACCGCCGCGAGCAAAGCATCGACATCGGTCGCATAGTCGCGGTCGTCGGCCTCTACCGGCATTGCCCCGACGCGCCGCGCGGCGATCTCGTAGACCGCGAAACCATAACGCACATAGAGGATCTCGTCGCCCACCCCGGCATAGGTGCCCGCCGCGAGGTGGAGCAATTCGTCCGACCCGTTGCCGCAGATGATCCGCGCCGGATCGAGCCCGAACTTCGCCGCGATCGTCTCGCGCAACACCATCGACCCCGGATCGGGATAGCGGGACAGCGCATCGGCATCGGTCTGCGCGGCGGCGAAGGCTTCGCGCGCCTTGGCGCCGGTACCGAGCGGATTTTCGTTCGCGCTGAGCTTGATCAGCGGGCGACCGTCGGCGCCGGCCGACTTGCCGGGCACATAGGGGGCGATGCCGCTGATCCACGGCTTGGGGGTGAGGGTCGGGGTCGTGTCGGTCATGCCGCGGCGTTTAACGTCTGAGCGTCGCGAGTCCAGCACGTTGACAGCCCCCGCACACCCGCTTAGCTCCGCGCGCATCATGGCGAGCGCGCTCCACCAGATATCGCACCAGAGCGTGACGATCCCGACCCCGCTGCCGCTCGACAGCGGCCAGTCGCTGCCGTCGGTGACGATCGCCTGGCAAAGCTATGGCGCGCTGAACGCCGACAAATCGAACGCGATCCTGCTGTGTCACGCGCTGACCGGCGACCAATATGTCGCGAGCGACCATCCCGCGACGGGCAAGCCCGGCTGGTGGGCGCGCATGGTCGGCCCCGGCAAGCCGATCGACACCGACCGCTTTCATGTCATCTGCGCCAATGTGCTCGGCAGTTGCATGGGGTCAAGCGGCCCCGCGACCCCCGATCCGGTGACCGGCGCGCCGCTCGGCATGGCCTTCCCGGTGATCACCATCGGCGACATGGTGCGCGCGCAGGCGATGCTGCTCGATCATCTCGGGATCGACCGGCTCCATGCGGTGGTCGGCGGCTCGATGGGCGGCATGCAGACGCTCGCTTGGGCGGCCCACTATCCCGAACGGCTCGAACGCGCGCTGGTGATCGCCAGCGCGGCGCGCCATTCGGCGCAGAATATCGCGTTCCACGAGGTCGGGCGGCAGGCGATCATGGCCGATCCCGACTGGCAGGACGGCAATTATTACGACAAATTCTGCATGCCCACGAAAGGCCTCGCGGTCGCGCGCATGGCGGCACACATCACCTATTTGTCCGAAGAAGGGCTGACCGAAAAATTCGGCCGCCGGCTGCAGGCGCGCGACATCAAGAGCTTCGGCTTCGACGCCGATTTCCAGATCGAATCCTATCTCCGGCATCAGGGGCTCGCCTTCACCGATCGCTTCGACGCCAACGCCTATCTCTATATCACCCGCGCGATGGATTATTTCGACCTCGCCGATCCGCACGACGGCCGCCTCGCGGGCGCCTTTGCCAAGGCGAAGGATGTGCGCTTCACCCTCGTCAGCTTCGATACCGACTGGCTCTATCCGACCGCCGAATCGCGCCGCATCGTCCAGGCGCTGCAAAGCGTCGGCGCCGCCGCGAGCTTCGTCGAGCTGTCGGCGCCCTATGGGCATGACAGCTTCCTGCTCGACGTGCCCGCGCTCGACCGGCTCGTCGCGGGCGCTTTGGGAAGCGGATACTGATGGCCTTGCGTCCCGACCTCGCGATCATCGCCGACGCCGTGCCGTCATCGGCACGGGTGCTCGACGTCGGCTGCGGCGACGGCGAGCTGATGGAAGCGCTGCGCGCCAAGGGTGTCGACGCCCGCGGGCTCGAGATCGACCCGGCGAACGTCACCGCTGCGATCGCGCGCGGCCAGTCGGTGGTGCAGGGCGACGCCAACCGCGACCTCGCCGACTATCCCGACAACGCGTTCGACTATGCGATATTGTCGCAGACGCTGCAGACGACCGAACGCCCCGACCTCGTCATCGACGAACTGCTGCGCATCGCCCCGCGCGCGTTCGTCAGCTTCCCCAATTTTGCGCATTGGCGGGTGCGGCTCGCACTTTTGTGGGGCGGGCGGATGCCGGTGACGCGGCTGCTGCCGGTCGCCTGGTACGAGACGCCGAACATCCACCATGTCACGGTCAGCGATTTCCGCGACCTGATCGGCGCCAAGGGCATCGGCGTCGAGGCCGCCTGGTATCTGTCGGGCGACAAGCCGACGAGCGACGCCGCCGCGAGTTGGCGCGCCGAGCATGCGATTTTTCTGATCGGGCGGGCCTGATCTTTCTGACCGTCGCCCCCGCGAAGGCGGGAGCCGCTATCGGCCTTGCACTGTCACGCAGGAATGAACCTCCAACGGCCCCCGCCTTCGCGGGGGCGACGATATCAATCCTTCTTCGCCAGCCCGTTCGCCAGCAGGTCGTTGGCGACGCGCGCGATTTCCTCGATATCGACGCCCTCATCCCACAGCCCGTATCGCATGCCGAGAAAGACATTCATGCCGCCGATCGCCCAGGCGTGGATTTCGCCGACGTCGGCGCGAATCTCGCCGCGCGCCGCGCCGGCCTCGAGCCGCTGGCGGACGCGTGCGACGGTGGTTTCATAATGGCGGCGATAGCTGGCGTAATCGACGAATTCGGCCTCGTCGATGATGCGATAGATTTCCTTGTGGTCGCGCACGAAGCGCAGGAAGGATTCAAGCCCGATGCGTTCGGCGGCGATGCCGTCGGGCGCGGCCTGGACGATCGGGGTCACATAGTCGCGCAACTGCTCGCTCATATAGCGGACGAGCGCCTGGAAGATTTCATCCTTCGAATCGAAATAGGTGTAAAAACTGCCGAGCGCGGTGCCGGCGCGACGCGTGATGCCGCTGATCGACGCCTCGTGGAATCCCCGCTCGCCGAACTCGATCGCCGCGGCGTCAAGCAGTTTGCGCAGCGTCCGCCGCCCGCGCTCGGTACGCGGGGTCTTGTCGGGATTGCCCGCCTCGCCACCCTTGCCGGGCGCGGAACCTCGCGGCTGGTCCATCATCTGCCTTCCCGTCCTCCCCCACGCCGTCCGTTCCGTCGCTCGAACGGCACGGCAGCGTGGCTTTTTCGCATCACCCGCCGTCAAAAGACAGCCGATATATTTTCCAAGTTGAAACTTGGTTCATGTTTCATTATTGGGTGAGGCGCGGCTTGGCAAGACCAGGCCCAAGAAAATCGAAAGGCGGCGATTGGCCGCCGCGACTGGGAGAGACTTCATGCGCCACACCGCCCGCGCCTTGCGCGCCGCCTGCCTTGCCACGAGCGCGCTGTCGCTGCTCGCCTTCACCCCCGCCGCCTTCGCGCAGGAGGAAGGCGCGAGCGCCGACACAGGCGACGGCGACATCGTCGTCACCGCGCGCCGCCGCGAAGAATCGCTGCTCGATGTGCCGATCGCGGTCACCGCCTATTCGGGCGCGGCGCTGGAACAGTCGGGTGCGTCCGATATCACCGCGATTTCCGACACGACGCCCAACGTCACGCTGGAAAATTCGCGCGCGACCAATTCGACGCTGACCGCCTTCATTCGCGGCGTCGGGCAGCAGGATCCGGTCGGCGGATTCGAGGCCGGCGTCGGCATCTATCTCGACGACGTCTATCTCAACCGCCCGCAGGCCGCGGTGCTCGACATCTATGACGTCGAGCGGATCGAGATTTTGCGTGGCCCGCAGGGCACGCTCTATGGCCGCAACACCATCGGCGGCGCGGTCAAATATGTCACCAAAACGCTGCCACAGGATTTTTCGCTGAAGCTGCGCGCGGCCTATGGCACCTATGATCAGGCCGAGGGCGTGATTACCGTCAGCGCGCCGGTTGGCGACCTGCTCCGTGTCGGCGGGTCGGTTGCGCGGTTGTCGCGCGGCGGGTTCGGCAAGAATCTGACGACCGGGCTCGACAACTATAACAAGGATGTCTGGGCCGGGCGGGGCACCGTCGAATTCGGCGGCTATGGCGAACCGGTCCTGATCCGCATTTCGGGCGACTACGCCAAGGACAAGTCCGATCCGCGCGGCGGCCATCGCCTGATCCGCAGCCTTCAGACGGGCACGCCGGTGCTCGACGATGTCTATGACACGCGCGGCGGCCTCATCACGCCCAAGCAGGATATCGAGGCTTACGGCCTCGCGATGAATGTTTCGGCCAATCTGTCGGACACGGTCACGCTGCGCAGCATCAGCGCATGGCGCAAGGACACCACCTTCGGTCCGATCGATTTCGACGCGCTGCCCGCCGTCGACGTCGACGTCCCCGGTTTCTACAAGAACGAACAGCTCAGCCAGGAATTCCAGCTGCTCTATGAGAGCGACAGGCTGAACGGCCTCGTCGGCTTCTACTATCTCGACGCCAAGGCGATCACCAATTTCGACGTGCTGCTCTACACCACGGGCAACCTGCTCAGCCTCCCGCAATTCTCGTCCTACACCGGCGGCACGGTCAAGACCGCCACCTGGTCGGTGTTCGGCGATTTCACCTATGACGTCACCGATCAGCTTTCGGTCTCGCTGGGCGGGCGTTACACATCGGACGTGCGCAACGCGCGCATCCTGAAACAGCGCCGTATCTTTGGACCCGATCCGCAGCTCGGCGGCGTCGCGCCGGTGGCGCTGGTCACCGATTCCGATTTCAAGGGATCGCGCAAGTTCACCAAATTTACCCCGCGCGCCTCGGTCTCGTTCAAACCCACCGACGACCACATGATCTACGCGTCCTATTCGAGCGGCTTCAAGGGCGGCGGCTTCGACCCGCGCGGCAACTCCACGGGCGCACCCGACACCAATCGCGACGGGGTGCGCAGCTATCAGGAGATCTTCGATTTCCTGACCTTCGATCCCGAAACCGTCGACAGCTATGAACTGGGGTATAAGGGTTCACTGTTCGATCGCCGCCTGCGCCTGGCCGTCACCGCCTTCCGGGCCGATTACAAGGACGTCCAGATTCCCGGATCGGTCGGCGTCGACAATAATGGCGACGGCGTGTTCGAAACCTTTGCCGGCATCACCACCAACGCCTCGAAGGCTCGCCTGCAGGGCGTGGAAGTCGAAAGCTCCGCCACCCTGGCCCGCGATTTCGCGGGCGACGGATCGGCGATCAATCTGGCAGGGACGCTCGGCTATATCGACGGCAAATATCTGAAGTTCATCAACAATCTCGGCGTCGATGTCGCCGATTTCCGGCGCATCCAGAACACGCCCGAATGGACGGCGTCGGGCACGCTGTCGGGGCAGTTCCCGGGCTTTTCCGGCTCGATCAATGCGTCGACCACGCTGTCCTACCGCAGCAAGACCACCCAGTTCGAAACCCCCAGCCCCTTCCTCGACCAGAAAGGCTATGCCCTGTGGGATGCGAATCTGGTCTGGTCGTCGAGCGACGACGGCTTTTCGATCGGTCTCCACGCCAAGAACATCCTGGACAAACAATATAAGACCTCTGGTTATCAGTTCGTCGCCGTCAACCCGACGACGGGCGTGCCGATCCTGACAGCAGCCGGCAATGTGACACCCAGCCTGGGCCAGGAGGGCGTCGTCACCGCCTTCTACGGCAACCCGCGGCAGGTGTTCGTCACCGGCACGGTCAAATTCTGACCGGCGGTTTCAAGCGAAAAAGGGGGAAAGGGGCGCCGGCGACGGCGCCCCTTTTTTTATCGGGCGAGCACCGGCGCGCCGCCCGGCGCGACCATGCGTTCGCCGTCGATCACGATCGGGCTCGCGACGCCATCGACGAACGCGCCCTCGGGACGGAAACGCAGGCCGCGCGCCTGCACCTGCGGGTCGGCGAACACCCCCGCCAGGTCGTTGATCGGCCCTGCGGGCACATCCTCGGCCTCAAGCGCGAGCGACAGCGGCTGCGCCTCCCAGCCGGCGATCTTCGCCGCGAGCAGCGGGATCAGCGCCGCCCGGTTCGCCAGTCGCGCCGCATTGGTCGCGAAGCGCGCATCGTCGGCCCAGCCCGGTTCGCCGAGCACCGCGCACAGCTTTCTGAACTGCCCGTCGTTGCCGACCGCGATCACCAGCTGGCCGTCGGCGGTGGCAAAGGCCTGATAGGGCACGACATTGGCATGGCCATTGCCCATGCGCTTCGGCGACACCCCGCTCGCGAGATAATTGGCTGCCTGATTGGCGAGCACCCCGACCTGGCAATCGAGCAGCGCCATGTCGATATGCGCGCCCGCCCCTGTGACGTCACGGCGTCGCAGGGCGGCGAGGATAGCCACCGTCGAATACATGCCGGTGAAGATGTCGGCATAGGCGATCCCCGCCTTTTGCGGCGGGCCGTCGGGCTCGCCGGTCAGCGACATCGCGCCGCCCATCGCCTGGATGATGAAATCATAGCCCGCGCGGTGCGCATAGGGTCCGGTCTGGCCGAAACCGGTGATCGAGCAGACGATCAACTCGGGGAAATCGGCCCGGAGCGTCGCGGGATCGAGCCCATATTTGGCGAGCCCGCCGAGCTTATAATTTTCGATCACGACGTCGGCGCCCGCGATCAGCGCGCGCACCTCCGCCTGCCCTTCGCCGGTCGCGATGTCGATCGCCACCCCCGACTTGCCGCGGTTGGTGCTGTGGTAATAGGCGGCGCCGAGATTCTCGCCTGCGGCGCCGGCGATGAACGGCGGTCCCCATAGCCGCGTGTCGTCGCCGGCGCCCGGGCGCTCGACCTTGATCACCTCGGCGCCCAGATCGGCGAGCAATTGCCCGCACCACGGCCCCGCGAGCACCCGCGCCAGTTCGACGACGCGGATGCCCTCCAGCGGCTTAGGCAAAGGCCGAAATGCCGGTGATCGCGCGCCCCAGGATCAGCGCATGAACGTCGTGCGTGCCCTCATAGGTGTTAACCGTCTCGAGGTTCACCGCGTGGCGGATGACATGATAGTCGGCCGAAATGCCGTTGCCGCCGTGCATATCGCGGGCGACGCGCGCGATATCGAGCGCCTTGCCGCAATTGTTGCGCTTGAGCAGGCTGATCATGTCAGGGGCGACATGCCCCTCGTCGATCAGCCGGCCGACGCGCAGCGCCGTCTGCGTGCCGAGCGCGATTTCGGTGAGCATATTGGCGAGCTTCAACTGCACGATCTGGTTCGCCGCGAGCGGGCGACCGAACTGCTTGCGTTCGCCTGTGTAATTGCGCGCCGCTTCATAGCAGAATTCGGCCGCGCCCATCGCGCCCCAGCCGATGCCGTAGCGCGCACGGTTGAGGCAGCCGAACGGGCCTTTGAGGCCTGACACATGCGGCAGCAGCGCATCCTCGCCGACCTCGACGCTATCCATCACGATCTCGCCGGTGACCGAGGCGCGCAGGCTCACCTTGCCCTCGATCTTCGGCGCCGACAGGCCTTTCATGCCCTTTTCGAGCACGAAACCGCGAATCGCCCCGTCGTGCGCGTCGGACTTTGCCCAGACCACGAAGACGTCGGCGATCGGCGAATTGGTGATCCACATCTTCGCGCCCTTGAGGCGGTAGCCGCCCGCGATCTTTTCGGCGCGGGTGCGCATGCCGCCGGGGTCGCTGCCCGCATCGGGCTCGGTCAGCCCGAAGCAACCGACAAGCTCGCCCGAGGTCAGCCCGGGCAGATATTTGCGCTTCTGCTCCTCGCTGCCATAGGCGTTGATCGGGTGGATCACGAGGCTGCTCTGCACCGAGCAGGCCGACCGGTACCCCGAATCGATGCGCTCGACCTCGCGCGCGATCAGCCCGTAGCTGACATAGCTGAGGCCCGCGCCGCCATATTCGGGGTCGATCGTCGCGCCGAGCAGGCCGAGCGCGCCCATTTCAGACATGATCTCGCGGTCGAAGCGTTCGTCGAGGAAGGCCGAGGTCACACGCGGCAGCAACTCGCCCTCGGCATAGGCGCGCGCGGTGTCGCGCACCATGCGCTCCTCGTCGCTGAGCTGCGCGTCGAGCAGCAGGGGATCGAGCGGGTCGAGCGCGACGACGCGCTGCGGATCGGCGAGGGCCATGGAACGGGGCTTTCTCTCTAACGGCGAGCGCCCCTGTCGGGACGCGCGCTAGGGGGCGGTTGCAGCCGGGGCTTTTCCGGCCATCGCGGCAGCCGGGCTGTCGCGCGGTTCCAATATCGCCGCGGTCTCGATCAGGTCAAGCGCGCGCCGCGCTTCGTGATAGCGCCGCGCGTCGATGAGCCACGCGTTGGCATTGGCGGCGCCGGGCATCGCCTCGACCTCGGCGATCGCCTTGTCGGCCATGCCGCTCGCCAGATAGCGCCGCGCGCGTTCGAGCCGTTCGGCGGCGCGCGGCGACTGGGTCCCGGCCTCGCGGACGACGAACAATTCATTGAGTTCGCGGCGGAAACCGGTCCACAGGCTGCCGCTGTCGCCGCTGCGCCCGACCAGTTCGGGGGCGATCGCGTCGAGTTCGGCGCGCAATTGTTCGAGCGTGATCGGGTCGCGCGAGGTTTCGATAATCGTCTTCACCGCATTGGGCTGGTCGTCGCCGAAGCGTAGCCGCAGCTGCGCATCGAGATAACCGAGCGACAGCCCGCGATCGAGCGCGCGGCGCACCGCAAAGGCGACGAGCAGCCCCTCGGCGCGCGACGCATTGCCCGACGCCGAGGCGGCATCGAGCGTGATGCGCGACAGGCGCTGTTCGAGTTCGGCGACGCGTGTGGTCAGCGGGCTGGCCCCGTCGACCGGAGCCACCATCATCGGCGCGGCCGCACCGCCGGTCGGGGTGGCCGCCTCACCGGCGCCGACCACCGCGAGCACCCCGCCGGGGGTCGCGGTATCGATGACTTTGGTCGTCGGCGCGCTATCGCCACCAGCCAGCCAGCGGTTCATCGCCCAGCCACCACCGCCGACCCCGATCAGGAGCAGGATCAGTCCGGAGATCGCCAGACTGCGCAAGGACGGCCCTTTTCTCGCGCCTTCCTCGCCCGGGCGGACGGGGGTATCGCTGCTGTCGATTGCCATAAACCTCTTTCGAACGACCCTATTTTTGCGCCTTTTGGCACAAAGCATAAGCCGCTGTCACCATTGCCGCGTCTTCGGGACGGTCCGTAACGGTAACAGCCGCCCAGCCTTCGCCCGCGGCTTCGGCCACCGCCGGGCCGATCGCGACGAGCGACAGGCGCCCGCGCCGCCCCTCGGTCAGCGTCGCGATCCGCGCCGCGCCGCGCGCCGAATGGGCCAGAATCACCGCCGAATCGCCGGTCAGCCGATCCCAGCCGGCGGGCGGCGCGACCGGATCGACGGCATAGCAAGGCAGGGCATCGAGCCGCGCACCGCGCGCGTCGAAATCGGACCGCTCGCGCCCGCAAAGCCACAGGATCCGGGGCTTTCTTGATGACGTCATGGCGTCGATCAAGGCCTGTGCGTCGCGGGTTCCCGTCGCCGCGACGCGCAACCCCGCCGCCTCGGCCGCCGCCGCGCTCGCCGCGCCGACGGCATGGACCGGCAGCGACACGAGCCGGTCCAGTCCAGACCCCGCCAGCCGCACCGCCTGCGCGCTGGTCAGCAGCAGCGCGTCATATTCGCCCGCGTCGGGCGGACGCCACTCGATCGGCACCGCCGCGAACAAGGGCATCGCAAAGGCGTCGAGGCCGGCCGCCCGCGCCCGCGCCACCGTCGCCGCATTGCCCGGTTCGGGACGCGTGACGATGACGGGCAGCATCATACCCCGAACAGGCGCCGCACCGCATCGGGCGCGCGGCCGAGCAGGTCGCGCGCCAGTTCGGCCGCGGCGTCGGGACCCGCGACCGCCGCATGCCCGACGACATGCTCCGCGCCATCCTCCGAATAGAGCTCGGCATCGAGCCGCAGCGTGCCATCATCCAGGAAACGCGCATGCGCCGCGACCGGCGAGCGGCAATCGCCGCCGAGCGCCGCGAGAAATTCGCGCTCGGCCATCACCGCGCGGTGCGTCGGAACATGATCGACCGCGACGAGCAGCGCGCGCACCCGATCGTCGTCGCTGCGGCATTCGATCCCGATCGCGCCCTGCGACGCGGCGGGCAGCAGGGTCGCGGCGTCCTGCACCACACCGATATCGAACATCGCCAGCCGGTCGAGCCCCGCCGCCGCGAGCAAGGTCGCATCGACATCGCCCGCCGCGAGCTTGGCGAGCCGGGTCTGGACATTGCCGCGCAGCAACAGCGTTTCGATGTCGCTCCGGCGCCGCTTGACCTGCGCCGCGCGGCGCGGGCTGCTCGTCCCCAGCCTTGCGCCCGTCGGCAACGCGTCGATGGTCGCCGCCATGATTCCCTCGCGCACCACCAGCCGATCGCGCGGGTCGGCGCGTTCGAGCATCGCGACGAGCGCGAAGCGCGGATCGCGCAGCGTCTCGACATCCTTCAGACTGTGCACCGCGATGTCGATCGCCCCCGCATCGAGCGCCGCATCGAGTTCGCGCGTCCACAGCGCCTTGCCCCCGACCTCGGCGAGCGCGCGGTCCTGGATGCGGTCGCCGGTCGCGGTCATCGGCACCAGGAAGAGCGAATCTTCGGTCAGGCCATGCGCCTGCGCGAGCGCCGCCGCCGCCATATGCGCCTGCGCCATCGCCAGCGGCGAGGCGCGGGTGCCGATCCGCAGCGGAGCGTCGGGAGTGGGAAGCCTGTTCATCGGCTTGCTGCTAGCCTCCCTTGCCCTGCCCGCCAAGGGGCGCGTAAAGGGGCGCGCAACAATATGACTCTGATCCTCGGCCTCGAATCGAGCTGCGACGAAACCGCGGCAGCGCTCGTCGACAGCGACAGGCGCGTCCTCGCGCACCGCGTCGCCGGGCAGGAGGAGGATCACGCCCCCTTCGGCGGGGTCGTGCCCGAGATCGCGGCGCGCGCGCATGTCGACCGCCTCGCGCCGATCGTCGAACGCGTACTCGCCGATGCCGGAAAGACGCTCGCCGACGTCGACGCGATCGCCGCCACCGCCGGCCCGGGGCTGATCGGCGGCGTCATGGTCGGGCTCGTCACCGGCAAGGCGCTCGCCCACGCCGCGGGCAAGCCGCTGATCGCGGTCAACCATCTCGAGGGCCACGCGCTCAGCCCGCGCCTCGCCGATCCGTCGCTGCAATTTCCCTATCTGCTGCTGCTCGTGTCGGGCGGCCATTGCCAGCTGCTGCTTGTGCGCGGGGTCGGCGACTATCGCCGCCTTGCCACCACGATCGACGATGCCGCGGGCGAAGCCTTCGACAAGACCGCGAAATTGCTCGGCCTCGGTTACCCGGGCGGACCCGCGGTCGAGCGCATCGCGAAAAACGGCGACCCCAAGGCCGTGCCGCTACCGCGCCCGCTCGTCGGCAGCGCCGAACCGCATTTCTCCTTTGCCGGGCTCAAGAGCGCGGTGTCGCGCGCGGCGGCGTCGGGCCAGCACAGCGTCCCCGATCTCGCCGCTTCCTTCCAGCAGGCGGTGGTCGACTGCCTGGTCGACCGCAGCCGCATCGCGCTTTCCGCCTGCCCCGAGGCGACCGCGTTTGTCGTCGCGGGCGGGGTCGCCGCGAACGGCGCGATCCGCGCCGCGCTGACCGATCTGGCGGCACGCCACGACAGGCCTTTCGTCGCTCCGCCCTTGTGGCTGTGTACCGACAATGGCGCGATGATCGCCTGGGCGGGCGCCGAACGCTTCGCCGCGGGGCTCACCGATCCGCTCGACACCGCCGCCCGCCCGCGCTGGCCGCTCGATCCCGAGGCCGAAGCCGTGCGCGGCGCCGGAGTAAAAGCATGACTCGTGAAAGCATGACGTCATATCAAAGCTTCGGCGTGGTCGGTGGCGGCGCCTGGGGCACCGCGCTCGCGCAACTGCTCGCCGCCGATGGCGCCCCGGTCCGGCTCTGGGCACGCGAGGCCGAGGTCGTCGCGGCGGTCAACATCGAACATCGCAACACGCTGTTCCTGCCCGGCGCGGCGCTGTCACCCTCGCTCAGTGCCACCGGCACCCTCGCTGACCTGGCGGTATGCGACGCGCTGCTGATCGTTGTCCCCGTTCCCTATCTGCGTTCCGTGCTCGCCGCGCTGCCGCCGGGCGATGCACCGCTGATCCTGTGCAGCAAGGGCATGGAGGCCGAAAGCTTCGCCTTCCCGGTCGACATCGCACGCGACGTGGCGCCGGGCCGCGCGGTCGCGGTCTTGTCGGGGCCGACCTTCGCGCACGAGGTCGCCGCCGGCCTGCCCACCGCGATCACCCTCGCCGCCGCCGACCCCGCGGTCGCCGACGACCTCGCCCGCGCGCTCGCGCGCCCGCATTTCCGGCCCTATGTCTCAGCCGACGTCATCGGGGCCGAGATCGGCGGCGCGGTGAAGAATATCCTCGCGATCGCCTGCGGCATCGTCGACGGCGCCGGGCTCGGCCTCAACGCCCGCGCCGCGCTGATCAGCCGCGGCTTCGCCGAAATGACCCGTTTCGGCCTTGCGCGCGGCGCGCAGGCCGAAACCCTCGCCGGGCTCGCCGGACTCGGCGACCTCGTGCTCACCTGCACCTCGAGCAATTCGCGCAACTTCTCGCTCGGCCAGGGCCTCGGGCGCGGCGACGAGGCGCAGGCGCTGATGGCCGATCGCCGCACCGTCGCCGAGGGCGCGTTCAGCGCCCCGGTGGTCGCCGCCGCGGCGCGCGCCGACGGCATCGACATGCCGATCACCGACGCGGTGGCGCGGCTCGTCGCGGGCGAAATCCGCGCCGGCGAAGCCATTCAGGCGCTGCTCAGCCGCCCGCTGCGACGCGAGGGCCGGTGAGCCAGCGACGACATTTGCCACTCCCCCCCTGCCGCGCTAGAAAGCGGCAGGGCGAGGAGCAAGGGGGACCGCAGGTTTGACCCAGACGGACAGCGCGGCCGCGCCCGCCCCCGACAGCGCGTCGCCTTCCCCTTCACCCGGCGATCCGCCGCGCGACGCCGATACCGCTGCGCTCGCCAAGGGCGGTCGCACCAATTTCTTCGGCTTCATCCTCCGCCTCGTCGCGCGCCTGCCCTTCCTCTACGTCGCGGGCCGCTGGTATGGCGCCGAAGCGGTCGGGCGCTTCGCCTTCGCGGTGCTCGTCATCGAACTCGTCGCCCAACTCGCCACCCTCGGCCTCAAGCGCGGCCTCGCCGAACAGCTGAGCGCGCCCGATGCCGACCATCGCATGGTCGTGTGGGACGGCATGTTCGTCGCGCTGCTCGCCTCGGCCGCAGGGTCGGCGCTGCTCCTCGCCTTTCCGCAACTGATGTTCCCCGCCGGCGGCATCGACAGCACCGACCGCTGGATGGCCGGGCTCGTCTTCGCGATCGCCGGCACCGACATCGCGCTCGCCGCCTGCGCCTATAAATTCGACATCGGCGCGACGGTCCGCGCCCGCGCGGTCGTCGAACCCTGGGTGATCAGCATCGCCGCCGCCGGTTTCTGGTTCGTGTCGGTGCGCGACGGGCTGATGCTGTCCTACGCCGCCGCGATGATCGGCGCCTTTTTGACCGCGCTCTACCCGATGCTGCGCCACTATGGCGGACCGCGCGGGTGGCAGCCGCATCCGGTGCATCTGATGGCGGTCGCGCGCCGCAATGCGCCGCTCGCCGCCGCCGACGCAATCGAATGGGGCACCCGCCGCCTCGACCTGTTCATCCTCGGCCAGTTCACCTCGCCGACGATCTACGGCATCTATTATATGGCGCAGCAGGTCGCCTCGCTGCCGCAGAAGCTCAAGACCAGTTTCGAACCGATCCTCGGCCCCGTCATCACCCGCAACCTTGCCGAGAATCGCCTTGGCGCCGTGGCGGCACAGGTCAGCCAGGTCGGTTTCTGGATCATCGCGGCGCAGGCGGGCGTCGCGCTCGCGCTCGGCATCCCGGGCGAGGCGGTAATGGGCCTCGTCGGCCCCGCCTTCGTCGGTGGCAGTACCGCGCTCGCCTTCCTGCTCGCTGCCGAGGTTGTCGCCGCGACCGCGGTGGTGAGCGAGGCGGCGCTCGTCTATGTCGCGCGCCACCGCAACCTGCTGATCAGCCTCGCCACCCTCGCGCTGCAGGCGGCGCTCAGCATCCTCTTCATCAAGACCGCCGAGGCGATGGGCTGGCCGCCGCTCTACTACGCCGCGGCTGTCGCGCTCGCGCTGATGATCGCGCTGGGCTTCGCGTCGGTGGCCAAGGCCTGGCTGCTCGGGCGCATCCTCGGCACCCCGGTCAACAGCCTGCGCTGGGCGCTGGTGTGGGCGACCGCGGGCGCCGCGGTGCTCGGCTGGGGCGCGACGCAGCTCCCCGAATGGGCCGAACTGCTGATCGGGGTCCCCGTCATCCTGGGAATCTATAGCTGGCTGATCTGGACTCGCGGTTTCGGCCCCGCCGATCGCGCCTTGTTCAAGAAGCATCCCGAACCGGCAACGGCCGAAACCGTCGCCGGCTGAAGATCAGTCGACGGCCTTCTGCGCCGCGTCGCCGACATCCTGCGCGGCATCGCCGACCTTTTGCGCGGCCTCGGTGATCGCGCCGGTTTCGGCCTTTTCATTGCCGAGGAACTGGAAGGCGACGAAGCCCGCGACCGCGAGCGCGACGAGCAGGATCAGCATCATGCCCATCCCGCCGCCGCGGCGCGGTTCGCGATCGACGATCGTCGTGGTGTGCGTCGTCCCGTCGGGATCGCGCGTGGTATGGATTTCATCGGCCATGTGAAGCCTCCTGTGCCAGTGATGGGGCATAGGACGCTTCAACGACCGCGAAGTTCCTAGCCGAGGCGTGCGGCTACCTTCGCCTTCAGGTCGGTCTGCGCGCGCGGGCCGACCTGCGCGATGATCTCGCACGCGCACACCGCGCCCATCGTCAGGCAGTCCGAAATGCTGCGGCCGTCGGCGAGGCCCGCGAGGAAACCGGCGGCGAACAGGTCGCCCGCACCGGTCGTGTCGACGACGGTCTCGATCGGCTCGGCGCCGACTTCGGTACGCGTCCCGCCCTGCAGCGCGATCGCGCCATGCGCGCCGCGCGTGACGATCAGCAGCGGCACCTGCGGCGCGATCTTGGCGACCGCCGCCTCGAAATCCTCGGTCTCGGCGAGCGCGCAGATCTCGACCTCGTTCGCGAACAGGATGTCGAACAGCCCCTCGGCGATCAGGTTGCGGAAATCCTCGCCATGGCGGTCGATGATGAAGGCGTCGGACAGGGTGAAGGCGACCTTGCGCCCCGCCGCGCGCGACACGTCGATCGCGCGGCGCATCGCGGCGCGCGACAGCTCGGGATCCCACAGATAACCCTCGAGATAGAGGATTTCCGAATCGGCGATCCACGCCTCGTCGATCATCGCCTGTTCGAGCAAATGGCTGGCGCCGAGGAAGGTGTTCATCGTCCGCTGGCCGTCGGGGGTGACAAGGATCAGGCAGCGCGCGGTCGGCGCGCCCTCGGCGAGCGGCGGGGTTTCATAAGCGACGCCCAATGCGCGCAGGTCGTGGGTGAAGACGTGGCCGAGCTGGTCGTCGGCGACCTGGCCGATGAAGGCGCAGCGTTCGCCGAGCGCCGCCATGCCCGCCAGCGTATTCGCCGCGCTGCCGCCCGACATTTCGATCGCCGGCCCCATCGCCGCGTAGAGCCGTTCGGCCTCGTCGGCATCGATCAGCCGCATCGAGCCCTTGGTCAGTCCTTCGGCGGTGATCAGCGCATCGTCGGCGCGGGCGATGACATCGACGATGGCATTGCCGATGGCAACGACGTCGAAACGGGCGGTGGAGGCCATGAAAATTCCAGTCGGTGATGGGAAAAGATTGCGCGCGGCTTTAGGGATGGCGGCGCGCCAAGGCAAGCGCGACGCTTGACGCCGCCCCCGTCGCCGCGCCATCGCGTGTCATGGCCCGCGCCGTCCACGCCCTGCTCCTCGCGTTTCGCGACCTGCCGCAGCCGCGCGTCCTTCGCGTCCTCGCGCAAAGCCTCACGCTGACGCTGCTGATCTTCGTGGCCGTGGGTGCCGCGATCTTCTTTGCGGCGCGCTGGGCGCTCTATCACTGGCAATGGCTCGGCGAGGTCGAACTCGACATGGCGGGCATCCTGATCGCGCTTGCGCTTGTCGGCGCGAGCTGGCTCCTATTCCGCGCCGTCGCGATCGCCGTCGTCGGTCTGTTCGCCGACGGCATCGTCGCCGACGTCGAGGGGCGCCGCTATCCCGAGGCGGCGCGGCGCGCGGTGCCGGTCAGCCTGGCCAAGAGCCTGCGCCTCGGCCTCGTCTCGGTCGCCCGGCTGATCTTGGTGAACCTGGTCGCGCTGCCACTCTATATCCCCTTGCTGTTCACCGCGATCGGCGCGCCCCTGCTCGCCTTTGCGATCAACGCCGCGCTGCTCGGCCGCGATCTAGAGGCGATGGTGCTCGCCCGCCATCCCGACGCGCCGCGGCTCGCGCGCGGCGACCGCTGGGCGCTCGGCATTCTGTCCGCCGCAGCCTTTGTGGTACCCGTCGTCAACCTGTTGGCGCCCATCCTCGGCGCGGCTATGGCCGTCCACCTCATTCACCTGCGAAACAGGGACCATCCATGACCCGCCTTTCCGCCGTCCTGCTGTTCGCCCTGCTCGGCGGCTGCACCGCCGCCGTCCCCTCGCCGCGCAACGTCCCGCCGCCGGTCGCCGCGGCGCCGCCGCCGACCATCGTGCGCCCCGTCCAGACCAACAGCCTGATCGGCCAAAGCGCCGATGCCATCGGCCGGATGTTCGGCAAACCGCGCCTCGACGTCACCGAAGGCGCCGCGCGCAAGCTGCAGTTCGAAGGGTCGGCCTGCGTCATCGATATCTATTTCTACGCCCCGCGCGCGGGCGCCGCTCCGGTCGCGACCCATGTCGACGCGCGCACCCCCGACGGGCGCAATGCCGAATTGGGCAGCTGCGCGGAAACGCTGCGGCGCTAAGGTGACGTCAGGACGCCAGCTCGGAGAGCGCCCACGCCGCCGCCTCGGCAACCACAGCGGACTCGTCGCTTTTTAACCGTTCGAGCGCGGGCCGAAAGCGCTGGTCGCCGCTGTTCCCCGCCGCGATCGCCGCGTTGCGAACCATCCGGCCGCGTCCGATGCGCTTGATCGGCGATCCCGCGAAGACCTGGCGGAACTCGGCATCGTCCAGCGCCAGCAGGTCGCCCAGCGACGGCGCGGCCAGTTCGGCGCGCGGCAGGAAGGCGCGGTGGCGCGCCGCGCTTTTGGCGAATTTGTTCCACGGGCAGACCGCGAGGCAATCGTCGCAGCCATAGATGCGGTTGCCCAGCGCGCGGCGGAATTCGACCGGGATCGGCCCCGCATGTTCGATCGTGAGATAGGAGATGCAGCGCCGCGCATCGAGCCGGTACGGCGCCGGAAAGGCCCGCGTCGGGCAGGCATCCTGGCACGCCGAACAACTGCCGCAGCTATCGCGCCCCGGCACCGCCGGCACCAGGTCGAGCGTGGTGTAGATCGCCCCCAGGAACAGCCAGCTGCCATGTTGGCGGCTCACCAAATTGGTGTGCTTGCCCTGCCAGCCCAGCCCCGCCGCCGCCGACAGCGGCTTTTCCATCACCGGCGCGGTGTCGACGAACACCTTGACCTCGGCGTCCGCGGCTTCGGCGACCAGCCAGCGCGCGACATGCTTCAGCGCCTTCTTGACGACGTCATGATAATCGCCGCCCTGCGCATAGACCGAGATCCGCCCGCGCTCGGGGTGCGCCGCGAGCGCCAGCGGATCGATATCGGGCGCATAGCTCATCCCCAGCGCGATCACCGAGCGGACCTCAGGCCACAGCCCCTGCGGCGACCCGCGCTGCGTGGCGCGGCTTTCCATCCAGATCATCTCGCCGTGACGCCCCTCGGCCAGCCACTGGTTCAACCGCGCTGCGGTCTGCGGCGCGGCATCAGCGCGCGCGATGCCGAACGCGACGAAGCCATGCTCGCGCGCCACCGCTTCGAGCCGCTGTTCGAGAGAGGGCAAGGCTTCGGCAACCATTGGCGCCCTATACGCGAGCGGCCTTCGCATGTCATAGGGGGCGGTGCCGACATTTCGCAGGACCAGCATTTGACCGATCTCAGCGTCGAGGCCGTCGGCCTCACCAAATATTTCGAGGCCTATAAGGCGGTCGACCATGTGTCGCTGCAGGTCCCCGCGGGCAGCATCTATGGCGTGCTCGGCCCCAATGGCGCGGGCAAGACCACCAGTCTGCGCATGATGCTCGGCATCATCGACCCCGACGAGGGCACCAGCCGGCTGCTCGGCGGTCACAAGCCGCAATCGGTGCGCCACCGCATCGGTTACCTGCCCGAGGAACGCGGACTCTATCCCGGCATGAAGGCGCGCGAGGCGATCGCCTTCATGGGCGCGCTGCGCGGACTCGACTGGTCGGAGGGGCGCCGCCGCGCCGCGACCTTCATGACCGAACTCGGGCTCGAACGCGTCATCGACGAAAAGATCCGCAAGATGTCGAAGGGCATGGCGCAGATGATCCAGCTGATCGGCTCGATCGTCCACGCCCCCGACCTCATCGTGCTCGACGAGCCTTTCTCGGGGCTCGACCCGGTCAATCAGGAACGGCTGGAGATGCTCGTGCGGCGCGAACGCGACCGCGGGGCGACGATCCTCTTTTCGACCCATGTCATGGCGCATGCCGAACGGCTGTGCGACCGGCTCGCGATCATCGCGCGCTCGCAACGCCGCTTCGAAGGCACCGTCGACGAAGCGCGCGCGCTGCTGCCGATGCAGGTCCGCTACACCCCGCGGAGCGAGGCCGGCCCCGACGCCGTCGCCGCGCTGCTCCCCGCCGGCGCCGAATTGCGCGGCGAGGCCTGGCATTTTGCGATCAAGGACGGGGACGTCGAACCGCTGCTGTCGCGGATCACGACGAGCCATCTTGGCGTCACTGGCCTCTCGATCAGCCGCCCGGCGCTCCACGACGCCTTTGTCCATATCGTCCGCCAGGTCGACGCGAGCTTCGACGCCGACGCGGCCGGAGACATCGGCGGGATCGACGGGGAGACCGGCGCATGAACGCCTTTATCAAGAATATGCTCGTCGTTGCGCGGCGCGACTTCCTCGCGATCGTCGCCACCCCGACCTTTCTGCTCTTCCTGCTCGCGCCTTTGTTCATGGTCGGCATGGGACTCGTCGGCGGCATGGGTGCGTCGCAGCTCGCCGACAGCGCGCGCGGCGCCGGCCGCATCGTCGCGGTCGCCGACGCCGCCGATGTCGAGGCGCTGCGCGCCGCCGACACAAGGCTGCGCGCTGCGATGCCGCGCGAACCCGCGCTGCTCGAACTGCGCGTCGCAAGCCCCGCGAACCGCGACTCGCTGATGATCGCGCGCGAAAAGGGCAGCGACACCTATGCTGTGCTCAGCGGCCCGCTGGCGTCGCCGCGCATCGTCGAGCGCGAACCGGGCAGCAGTTCGGGGCGCTATCTCGCGCTGCTCGCGGGCGAAGTGCTGCGCGCCCGCGCCGCCGGCCCGCTGCCGCCGGTAACCCCGACCTATGAAAATCTGTCGAGCGGCGGCACCAGCATTGCGGCCCAGCAATCGCTCGGGTTCGGCGCGGTGTTCGCCATCTTCCTGCTCACCCTGCTCCTCGCCGGCCAGACGGTGAGTTCGCTCGCCGAGGAAAAGGGCAACAAGGTCATCGAAATCCTCGCCGCCGCGGTGCCGCTCGAAAGCGTCTTCCTTGGCAAATTGCTCGGCTTCCTCGGCGTCGCGGTGCTGTTCATCGCCTTCTGGATGGTGATGGCGGTTGGCGGCGGGCTGGTCGCGATGACCCAGATGGACCCGGCGGCGATCGCCGCCGCGGGCGGCGCCAGCAAGGCCGCGGCGACCCTCACCGCCGCGCCCGCCGTCGGCTGGCCCTTCTTCCTCGGCATCGGTTTCGCCTATTTCGTGATGTCCTTCCTGCTCCTCGGCGCGGTCTTCCTCGGGGTCGGCGCGCAGGCGGCGACGGTGCGCGAAATCCAGATGCTCAGCCTGCCAATCACCATCTTCCAGGTCGGCATGTTCAGCCTGTGCGCCGCCTCGGCGAGCGCGCCGGGCAGCAATCTTGCAACCTTTGCGCAGATATTCCCCTTCTCCTCGCCGCTGGCAATGGCGGCCCGCGCCGCGACCGACGACGCGATCGGGGTCCATCTGCTCGCGCTCGGCTGGCAGGCGATCTGGGTCGCACTCGTCATCTTCCTCTCGGTCCGCCTCTTCCGCGCCGGCGTCCTCAGCGGCCGCAGCGACTGGCGCTTCTGGCGACGCGCCGGTCGGGCCGCGGCGGCGGCGGCACAGGTCACGTCGCTCGACCGCCATTGACAGAATTGTAAATAGTGGCATTCTGCAACTGAATCGGCCGCGTCAGACGGCCCTCCAGAGGAGCAGCCCATGGCCACCCAAGTCCGTATCGCCCCCGAAATCGCCAATCCGTTCGACGTCTCCCGCGCCGAATTGTGGAGCGAGGACCGTTGGCAGGAACCGATGCGCCAGCTGCGCGCCGAATCGCCGATCTATCGCTGCGAGGATTCGAAATTCGGTCCCTATTGGTCCGTGACCACCTACAAGCCGATCCAGCATATCGAGGCGCTGCCCAAGATCTTCTCCTCGTCGTGGGAATATGGCGGCATCACCGTCGCCGGCGACGGCATCGAACATCTGCAGGAGGGCGAGATCCCGATGCCGATGTTCATCGCAATGGATCCGCCGCAGCATACCGCGCAGCGCCGCACCGTCGCTCCCGCCTTCGGCCCGTCGGAAATCGAGCGCATGCGCGCCGACACCCAGGCGCGCACCGCGGCGCTGATCGACACGCTGCCGATCGGCGAGACCTTCGACTGGGTCGAACGGCTGTCGATCGAACTCACCACCGACATGCTCGCGATCCTGTTCGATTTTCCGTGGGAAGAACGCCACCGGCTCACCGGCTGGTCTGACGCACTCGGCGATATCGAAAGCTTCGACACGCTCGAAAAGCGCCAGGTCCGGCTCGGCAAGGCGTTCGAAATGGGCGCCGCCTTCAAACAGTTATGGGACGCCAAGGCGCAGAATCCCGGCAAGCACGACCTGATCTCGATCATGCTCCAGTCCGACGCGATGAAGCATATGAGCGAGAATGAGTTCATGGGGAATCTCATCCTGCTGATCGTCGGCGGCAACGACACGACGCGCAATTCGATGTCGGCCTATGCCTATGGCCTGCACAGCTTCCCCGAGGAGCGCGCGAAGCTCGAGAAGAATCACGACCCCGAACTCGCGGTCAACGCGATGCACGAAATCCTGCGCTGGCAGACCCCGCTCGCGCATATGCGCCGCACCGCGACCGAGGATGCCGAGCTGTTCGGCCACCAGATCAAGGCGCGCGACAAGATCGCGCTCTGGTATGCCTCGGCGAACCGCGACGAGAGCGTCTTCCCCGACGGCGACCGCATCATCGTCGACCGCGAAAACGCGCGCCGTCACCTCGCCTTCGGTTACGGCATCCACCGCTGCGTCGGCGCGCGTGTCGCCGAGCTGCAGCTGACGACACTGATCAGCGAAATGCAGAAGCGCCGCCTGCGCGTGAACGTCCTCGCCGAGCCCGAACGCGTCCACGCCAGCTTCGTCCACGGCTATCGCCATATGCCGGTGCAGCTCGAAAAATATTGATGGGGGTTGAAACCTCCGCACCGGCGCCAACGTATTCAGGGTAGAGGAGCCCTGCCATGGTCGAACGGCGTTACATTATCGGCGGCATCGCGCTCGGCGGCGCGCTCATTGGCGCGCCGATGCTCTTTGCCAAGGCCTCGCCGCGCCCGAAGGCGCAGCCAGGCTGGCAACTCAGCGAGGCCGAGTGGAAAAAGCGACTGACGCCCTTCCAGTACAGGATATTGCGCGAAGCGGGGACCGAGCGCCCCTTCACCAACGCGCTCAATAACGAGCATCGCGCCGGCATTTTCGCGTGTGCCGGCTGCGCACTGCCGGTCTATTCGAGCAAGACCAAATATGACAGCAAGACCGGCTGGCCGAGCTTCTGGGAGCCGCTGAAGGGCGCCATCGGCACCTCGACCGACCATGAGCTCGGCTATGCGCGCACCGAGGTCCATTGCCGCCGCTGCGGCGGGCATCTCGGCCATGTCTTCAACGACGGCCCCAAGCCGACAGGCAAGCGCTATTGCATGAACGGCGCCGCGCTCAGCTTCCGCCCCGCCTGACGCGATAGAGCCGCGCCGCCGACCCCTGCGGCATCGCCACGGGTTCAAGCCAAGACGGCACGCGTCCCGACGCCAGCGCCGCGGCGAGTCCGGCCGGGAAGGACTTGGCGACATTCTCCATTTCGGGCTGGCCCGGGCAGACGAACAGATAATCGGCGCGCGCAGCCGCGACGATCGCTTCGGCATCGGCGGGGGTTGCGGCAAAGGCCCCGATCACCCGGTTCATCGCCGCATGGTTACGGTGATGGCCGGTCGCGACGACGGCGTGCGGCGTGGCGACGAGGAGCATCGGGCCGATATCGATCCCCGACAGCACGAGTCCCGTCGCCTGCCGCGCGAGCAGCGCTAGATCGGCGGGCGCCGGGCAAGGCGCGACCGGTTTTTTCTCCGTGCGCGGCGCGGGCGCGATCATACCCACCGCCGAAGTCGCAATCTGGCCGAGTACCGGCGGCACGACGAGCAGCACCGCCAGCGACGCGCCGATCCGTGCCAGCGGCGAACGTCGCGACTGGCCATGACGCCAGAGCGCCACCCCGGTGAGGGCAAACGCGGGCAGCGCATAGACATGGGTGACCGCGGTGGTCCGCGCGATCAGCACCGACAACAGGCAACTCGCCGCGAGCACGATCAGCATCGTCTCCCAGCGTGCTTTCGCGGGTCCCGGCGCGGCCCTTCGCCAGATGCGCCAGCACAGCGCCAGACCGACGAGCGACGGCGCCAGCAGCAGCGCCATCGCCGGCGCCGCCTGCCGCCACACCGGTCGCCCTTCGAGCACATTCACATACCAATAGTCGCGCACCAGCGGCTCGAGCGCGCCGAACGGCCCCGCGAGGCAGAGCGGATTCTGCCAGGCGAACACCGCCGCACCGGCCGCTCCGGCGACCGCGATCAGCCCGAACCGGACGCGCCAGTCGCGGCGTACCGGCGCCAGCCGCGCCCCGCCGATCAGGATCAGCGCCGCCACGGCGGCACCGCTCTGGAACGGGCGCGACCAGGCGTCGCACCAGTCGCCTGCCACGCCGTCCCAGCCGCGCGTCGCGAGCAGCAGCAGCGGCGCGCCGAGCGCCAAGGTCGCGACGAAGCTCAGGAACCGCGCGCCCGCGGCTGCGTCGCGCAGCCAGGCGAGCGCAAAAATACCGCCGAACAGCAGCAGATAGGGCAAGGCCTCGAGCGAGACGACGAGGTGCAGGCTCATCACCGCCCCCGCGAGCAGCCCGTGGCGCCAGTCGGCGGCGCCGAGTGCGATCGCCAGCATCAGCGTCGACAGGATCGTCTGCCAATTATGGTGATCGATGCGCAGCGGCACGAAATAATGCAAGAACGTCACCGTCGTCGCCGCGAGCAGCAGCCCGGTCGCCACCACCGCGCGGTCGTCCGACAGACGCCGTAGCACCAGTGCGATCGCCAGAAACAGCGGCAACAGCAACAGCGGCGGATAGAGCGCGACCACCCATTGCTCGGCGGCGGCGCGGCCGATCAGCGGTTCGAGCATCAGGATCAGCGCGGCGATCTGCGCATCGATCAGCCGCGACCAGTGCATCAGACCGCCCGATGGTGGGTTGATGCGATATTGCGTCGTGTCGAACCAGCCCTGCCCGGCGATCAGGTCGCGCACCTGCACCAGCCGCAGCGCGTCGTCGCCGTCGCGAAAGCCCATCGTCGCGATCGCCGGCCAATAGATCGCCAGCATGACTGCCATGACGCCAAGCGCCAGCGCGACCGCAAGCCACAGGTCGCGGGCGAGCGGGCGCGGGGCCGGGGCGGAGGCACCGGTCATCGCGGGTCAGCCGCGCGCAAAGACGATCGTCTTGCGCAGCACATAGGTGGTCTGGAAACTGATCGCGATCGCCGCGAGCTTGGCGAGCCGCGGGTCGAGGCCGAAGGCGTCGCCGATCCACACGATGCCGACGGTGATACCGAGTCCCGCCAGCGCCGACCCGAGGAACAACGCCTTTTGCCGCGCACGCTCGACCCCTTGGGTCCGCGCGCCCGCGACGAACACCAGCCGCGTCGAGATCAGCCAATGCACGGCGATCCCGGCGCTATAGCTGATCGCCGACGCCGCGGCGGCATGCCAGCCGCCCGCGAGCAGCAGCAGGAACAGCCCCATATCCGCCGCCAGCGCCAGCGCGCTCGCGCCGATATAGCGCAAATAGGTGATCTGGTGCAGCCGCGCGAGCAGCCGCTGCCCGAGACGACCGATGCCGGCCTCGCCGAGCATCAGGCGGCCTTGCTCACGCGCGCGGGCACGTCGCGCACCGACGCCAGCGCCGCCTGCTCGCCCTCGGTGCCGCTCTCATGATATTCGGCGTCCTCATTGACGCCCCAGATGTCGTAAATCCGCTCGCCGGCGACGATATTGCGCACCGTCAGCATCGCGGTCATCATCGCATGATCCTGGTTGTTGTAGCGGTGCATGCCGTTGCGCCCGACCATGTGCAGCGTCGGATAACGCGCTTCCAGTTCGGAGCGCATCGTCTCGACATGCGCGGCATAATGGTCGTCATAGACCGGATAGGCCTTTTCCTGCCGCACCACCGCGCCGCCGACCACATCCTTGGGATCGCAGAGGCCGAGGATCGCCATTTCCTTCGTCGCCAGCGCCACGAGATCCTCGTCGCTCGACGCCCAGAGGCCGTCGCCCTCGAAGCAGAAATATTCGAGGCCGACGCAGGCGAGTTCGGGATCGGGCACCATTTCGGGCGACCAGCTGCGGAAATTCTGCACCCGGCCGACCTGCACCTTGCTGTCGTGGATATAGATCCAGTTGTCGGGGAACAGGTCCTCCGAGCGAATCTTGAGCGCGACGGTCAGGAAGTCGCGATATTTGAGGCTCGGCGCGGCGCTGAGCGCGCACGCCGGCAGCGGATGGATACGCGCCGCGAGTTCGCGCATCGGCGCCGAGCTGATGACATGGCCCGCATCGATCATAACATCGCCGTCGGGTCCGGTCGCGGTCAGCCGCCAGCGCCCCGACACCTGATCCTGCGTCACCTGCTTGAAGCTATGCCCCATCAGCACCGAATTGCCGCCCGCAACGACCTTGTCGCGCGCCGCTTCCCACATCATGCCCGGCCCCAGCCGCGGATAGCGGAAGGTTTCGAGCAACGTCTTGGTCGCCATGCCGTCATTCGGCGCCTTGTTGAGCCCCAGGCTGCGCTTCAGCCCGTCGAGCACCGCGGCGCCGAGGCTCAGCCCCTTGATGCGCTGCGCCGCCCAGTCGGCCGACATTTCGTCGCACGGCATGCCCCACACCTTCTCGGTATAGGTCTTGAAAAAGATCGAATAAAGCTTCCGCCCGAACTGGTTGATCGTCCAGTCCTCGAAGCTGCGGACCGTCTTGTTCGGAAACAGCTTCGCCTGCGCATAGCTCGCCATGCACAGCGTCGAACGGACGATGCCCAGATTCCACAGCGCCTCGAACGCGCGCAGCGGATAGCTGTAAAATTTGCCCTCATAATAGATGCGGCTCATCCGCGGCCGCTCGATGAAATCGTCGGGCAATATCTCGTTCCACAGGTCGACGACTTCGCGGCTCTTCGAAAAGAAGCGATGCCCGCCGATATCGAAGCGAAACCCCTCATGCTCGACCGTGCGGCTGATCCCGCCGACATAGGCCGGGTCCTTCTCGATCACGGTGACCGAAAAGCCTTCCTTGGTCAGCAGATAGGCGGCGGTCAGTCCCGCCGGCCCTGCCCCGATGATCGCGACATCGGCGCTGGTCGGACGATTTTTCGGCGCGGATGCGTCGGACATAATTTGATTCCCCACAGGCAAATTCATGCTCAGCGATTGCTGTGGGCAATCATGGATAAAAATTGGTTAATGCCGCGCGGGAATATCGCCGCGCGGCTGCGTTTCCGGCCCGTTTACTCGGCTCTGGCCCGGCGCTAAGCAGGGCCATGATCGGACGCCGCCTTTTGCTGGGGCTTGCGGTGTCGCTTGCGACATATGCTGCGCCGTCGGCCGCGCAATTCGTCCCGCGCGAGGCGATGATCCCGGCCGAACAGGCCGCCCGGCAACTCGCGCCCGACCGCGCGGCGCCGACATCCGCCGAACAGGACCAGATCGCCACCCTCGAAAGCCAGGTCGGGATCGACAGAGCCTGCAACACGACCTGGCAGCCCGCGCTGGAAGCCCCGCGACGCGCGCTGCTTCAGCTCTACGAACGCACCTACGGCCCCGACCATCCGGCCACCGCCCGCCCGCTCATGTCGCTGCTCTGTCACTTCGCCTATAATGGCAAGACCCCCGAAGGACGCGCCGAGAACGAGCAAATCATCGCACGCCTCGTCGCGATCGGCCGCAAGCGCGCGCAACCCGCCACGCTGTTTGCCGCGCTGACCGCGCAGGCAGGGCTGCGACGCGAGCAGGCAAAGCCCGACGCCGCCATCACCGACGCCACCGAGGCGCTCGCGCTGGCGCGCCGGCACTTCGCCGACTATCCGGCGATCGTCGCATCGAGCGCCGGCGCACTCGCCGCAACTTTCGAGGCCGCAGGCCGCCCGGTCGATGCCGAGCCGCTGCGCCAGGAGGCGGTCACGCTGATCCAGACGATGCCCGACGTGAATCGGCTCGCGTTGGTCGACGTCTATGAAGCGCTCGGCAACAACCTCACGGCACAGCTGCGCGCCAAGGATGCCGCGAGCTGGTTTTCGCGCGAGCTCGACATCTTCGAAGCGATCCTTTCTACCGCCAATGCCAACGATCTCAGCAACATCATCCTCTATTCGCAGCGGCTGTACGGGGCCGACCCGCCGCGGGTCGAGGCGCTGTATCGCGCGGTGCTCGCCCGGCAGGAGGCCGACCCGGCGAGCAGCGACAAGCGCAACTGGATGACGCTGTGGAATCTCGCCAAATCGACCTCGCTCGAACGGGGCTGGAAAAACAATGTTTTCCGCAGCGACCTGAGCGAAGCGATCGCCTATCAGCGGCGCGTCATCGCGGCGATGGGGCCCGGGCAGGGCAATGGCTTCGAACTCGAACTGGCCAGCCTGTTGCAGCAAAGGCGCGATACCGCGGCCGAAGCCGAAACCATCTATCGCCGCGCGCTGGCGGGCGATCCCGACAATCCCGCGCTGATCGAGAATCTTGGCAATACATTGCAGATTCTCGACCGGTTCGACGATGCCCTGCCGATCCGCCGGCATGCGGTCGACATCGCCAAGGCGCGGTTCGGCCCCAGCCACCGCGAAACGCTGCGGCTCGCGCAGAATCTGGGGGTCGCTTTGTGGATCCAGCGCCGGCCGAGCGAAGCCAGGCCCTATTATGAGGATGTCCTGGCCGGATATCGCGCCGAGCTGTCCGCGATCCCCGAGGGCGCGAACGCCGACTATCGGCGCAGCCTGAGCGATTTCATCAGCCTGAAGGCGAGCGACCTGCTGAAACTCTACTGGACCGATCGGGCGAACCCCGCGCAAGGCGGCGATGCGGCCAGTCGCGCGGCGGGGTTCGCCGTCGCCCAGCTCGCGCACCCCTCGGTTTCGAGCGCGGCGATCAGCGAAACCGCGGCCCGCACCCTGGCCGAACGGGCCCGCAAGGGTGAATTGTTCGGCGCGTGGGTTGCGGCGCGCGACCGCGTCGTTTCGCTCGACGCGGCGATCGGCGGCGCCGCCCAGCGCGGCGCCGGGGGCGACGCCGACCGGGGCCGGCTGCTCGAAGAGCGCGCCGCCGCCGGCAAGATGCTCGCCAAAACGACGATCCGGCTGCAGGATCAAATGCCCGACATCTTCGCGACGCTCCGCCCTGAACCGGTGGCGCTGGCCGAAGTGACCGGCAACGGGGACAAGCCGGCGCTGCTACGCGAGGATGAAGCGCTGATCCTCCTCTATCCCGGGATGCCCGATGCGCGCGGCGAGATGAGCCGCGGAATCGCCTTCGCGGTGACCCGCGCGGGATCAGCCTGGACCGAAATCCCGATCGACGGCGCCGATCTGGCGCAGGTCGTGGTCGACCTTCACGGACAATTGTCCGACCGGCAAAATTCCGGCGCGACCGAACGGGTGCCGGGCGAAGACCTGTTCGACTATCTCCACTATGATCGCGGCGCCGCCTATCGCGTGCATCAGGCGCTGTTCGGCGATCCCGCCGTCGCTGCGCTGCTCAAGGACAAGGGTCGCTGGATCATCGTCCCCGAAGGCCCGCTGCTCGCGCTCAATTTCGCGGCGCTCGTGTCGCGCCCGCCCGCGGGCGGCGCAGCCGGCGACATCGATCCCGCCATGTTGCGCGCGACCGCCTGGCTGGGCCTCGAACGCGCGATCGTCGTGCTGCCGTCGGTCGACGCGCTGCGCACGGCGCGCCGGGGCCGCGCCATGGCGTGGGGTCCGGGCAAATTCTATGGCGTCGGCGACCCCGCCTTCCGCGGCATCGCCGATCCCGCCCCGAAGGCATCGCCCGACCGCATCGCCGTGGACAGCGCCGCTCGTTCGGCGACGGCGAATATCCTGATGGCGCCGCGACAGAGCCTCTACCGTGGCGGCGTCGCCGACCCCGCGATGCTCGCCAAGCTGCCGCGCCTCGACCATAGCGCCGCCGAAATCCGGACGATGGCGCAGCTCCTCGGCGCCCCACCCGACCGGCAATTGCTCCAGCTCGACGCGACCCAGGCGCGGATCGAGCGCAGCAGCCGCGACGGGACGCTGGGCGACAGCAATATCGTCCTTTTCGCCACCCACGCGTTGCTCGGCGGCAGTTTCGACGGCACGCTGGCCGAACCCGCCCTGGCGCTGACGCCGGGCGCCCGGACGGGCGGCGAACCCGCCGACGCAAGGAACGACGGCCTGCTGACGGCGTCGGAGGTCGCCGAACTGCGCTTCAACGCCGCGCTGGTGATCCTGTCGGCGTGCGACACGGCGGCGGGCACCAGGGGTGGCGACGGTTTCAGCGGGTTGACGCGCGCCTTCCTGCTGGCCGGCGCCCGCGCCGTGCTGGCGACCTACTCGCCGGTCAACGACGAAGTCGGCGAACGGATGACCACAACCGCGGTCGCGCGGCTCAAGGACAAGCACGGCGACATTGCGGCGGCCTTGCGCGAAGCGATGCGCGAGATTGCCGCCGATCCTTCGCGCGATGCGCGCGGTCAATCGCTCGCGCATCCGGCGGCATGGGCGGTCTATGTCGCGATCGATCCGTCCTGAACCAAAGGGGCGACCGGCCTGCCCCGATTACGGGACGGATGGCGCCCGCGCGGGACCCTTGTCCTCCGCAACCGGCGGCCCGCGCGCGCTGTTGCCCGCGCCCGTCACCCCGTCGCTCGCCGCCGCCAGATCGCGGCGAACCGGCTTCAGCGCCAGCGTCCCCAGCCGTATCCGCGGCGCCGCCTTGCCCGGCGATGCGCCGATGGCAAACGCGCCATCGATCCGCAGCAACTGCGCCGACGCTTTCGCCAAACGCACCGTGTAGCGGCCGTAAGCGACGCTTTCGAAAAGGAAATATCCGTCGAACTCGGTCAAGGTCGTCGCGCGCACCCGGCCCTCGGCGTCGACGAGTTCGAGCGTCAGCCCCTCGATCGGATTGCCGCCGTCACGGATCATGGTGCCTTCGATCTCACCCGCCGCGGTCATCGGCAACATCACGCGGGTCGCCACGCCCGGGCGCGGGGTGACAACGACCCCGGGCAGCGCGGGCTGGACATAGGGGTCGGGCAGACTGCCGGCGTCGATCCCGATCATCACCGGACGGAAAGGCTCCAGCCCGTCGACCGTCGCCCGCCCGCCTTTGTCGGTCGCAGCGTCGACAAAGGCGTTGCCCGCGGTGATCGGCACATCGGGCAACGCCGCCTCGCCCGGCTGGCGGATGCCGTCGCCATTATCGTCCATCCACACCTCGGCCGTCACCTGGCCGCGGCTGGCGAGTTTCTCGCTCGACACGCGCCAGCCGCCACCCTGCGGTTTCGGCCCGAAGCTGAAGGCGAGCGCGAGCGACGCGGCGACCGAGCCGTCGCTCGCCACTTCGCCGAAACCCGTCAGCTGCAACTTGTTGAAACGGCGCGTATAACCCAGGCCCGCCCGCGCGCGGTCGAGTCCTTTGTCATACCCCAGTTCGGCGCGCCATTCGCCGTCGCCCTTCCCCGCCCATTCGGCGATCACCGTCGCGCGCGAATCGGCGGCGGCGCCCGACAGCGCGAAGCGCGCCTCGCCGCGGAGACGCACCCGCCCGATTCGGGCATTGGCAAGCAGGGTCGCGCTCAGATTGTCGGGCGGGTCGGGACCGATCGGCACCTTGGTGCGCGCCCAGTCGAGCTGGCCGGTGAAGGTCAAAGCGCGGAAACTAGCCGAGGCGCGCGCCGAGGCCTCGAGACTTTGCACCCCCGATGTCCGGTCGACCTGGCGCAAATCGAGGTGCAGTGGCAGCACGGTGCGCCCCAGCTTGACCGACTGGTCGACCGAAATCTGGTACATTCCATTGATATTGTTGATAAAACGGTCGGATACGAAACCCCCGAAGCCGCGCATAGCATCGGCGCGCACATAGGTCTCGCCGAACGCCGCGAGCCAGCTCGCGCGCAGCGCGCCGCTGTTGTCATCGGCATAGGCCCCCGCCACCTCGAGCAGGGTCGGGCCGATCGAACGGCGCAGCGCGACTTCGCCATAGTTGCGCCGGACATTCTCGATCATCAGGCTGTGCGCATAGCCAGCGATTGACGTGCGCGTGTCGAGCCCGCGCTCGACCCCGATCGTGCCGCGCCAGCCGCGGCGGAAGGTCTGGCGCCGATTGCCGAATTCGACCAAATCGGCATTTTCCTGGGCGAAACCCGCCCAATAATAGGTTTGTTGTGGTGGGATCGAATCGATCCCTACCTGCAACTGCTTGATCTCGCGCCGGATTTGTCCTTGCGGGCCATAGAGCACGATCTCGAAACGGTTCGAGCCATATTGCAGCGGCACGTCGAGAAATTCATAGCGACCGTCGCCGTTGGGGCTGGTGAACGCCAGCAACTGCCCGTTGCGATACAGCTCGGCGTCCCAGCCCGCGGGCAGGTCGCCGCGAAAATCCGTCTTGTCGAACGCCTCGGGGCGCTCGACCGGACGGTTGGTCAGCACCGCGCCGCGCCCCGGCGACGATCCCGCGACGATCCCCGTCGACAGCAGGCTGACATCGCCGACCGCATAATGCGTCGCCTTCAACGGCCCGAGCAGCTTGCCCTGCGCGTCGGTGCGATAGAGCCGCATCCGCAAACTGTCGGGCACCCCCTCATTGTCCGACGACAGCCGCGCGTCGAAGCTTTGGCCCAACACCTCGCCAGCCGCGAAGACCTCATAGCGCGCCTGCACATAGGAGCCGCCGCGCTTGTCGTTAACGAACCCTGCCGAGGCGACGACATCGACCGACGGCGTCGCCCAGTTTTCATAAGGTCGCACCGCCTGCGGCAGGCTCGCGAGGTCGAAGCTCTGCTGCGGGCGCAGCCCGGCGCCGCGCGCGCGCCGTTCGGCGGCGAGCTGGAAGGGCAATTTCTCTTTCGAATCGATACGCAGCACCGCGTTCGAGAGGTCGGGGACCAGTGGCAGCTCGAACCACGCCGCGAGCTGCTTCACATCGACGCACCAGCCCGCGGCGGTGTCGCGGATCGCGGTGGTGTCGATGGCAAAGCTGCGGCTCCCCAGCCTTACCTCGCCCGCATCGCGGTCGATCGTCAGGCTGCGGCGCTCGTCGAACACCCAGCCGGTTGCGCGGCGCAACTTCTTGTCGACGCGGATCGGCAGGTCGAGCGCGATCACCATGTCGGCCAGGTCGACGCACATCCCCGTCGGCGTCTGATAGCCGCGAATGCCGTCGCCCAGCCGGTACTGGCCCGAGCGCAGGTCGAACAGCCAGCTGTCGTCCTCACTGGGTTTCCAGCCGTCCGAGACCCCTGCCTTTTCAGCCGCATGGGCGCCGGCCGGGACCAGCCCCACCAGCGCCAGCCCGGCCGCGAGGACCGGGAAAATTCGTGTCAGAAGCGCGCGAAGCATAGCCGCGCCCGCTCGGCCGACTACCCGATGCTCATTTCACCACCCGGTCGACCGCGTCGATCGTGCCGCCGCCGACCTCGCGGTCCTCGCTATAACGGATGCGCACCGGGCCTTTCAGCTTCGCCGCCAGTTCGGCGGGCACGCGCAGCTGGACCTGGCGCTGGCCGACCTCGGGATAGACCGCGATACCGCGCGCGAGCAGCAGCGGCTCGGCGACCCCGGGCCGCGTCACCTCGATATCGCCATAGACCGACCGATTGCCCTTGCGCGTCAGGTCGAAGGCGAAGGCCGGCCCGTCGACGGTATCGACCACCTGCGCCTCGCCGATCGACGCCTCGGCCCCGAGGTCGCCGACGCGCACGATCACCGGGATGGTGATGCCATAAATGGGGGTCAGCGCGATCGACACGCCGCCGCTCGTCGCGGGCTTCGCCGGGTCGGCCGCGGGCGCCGCATCGGGCACCGCGCGGAACAGCATATGCGCGCGATATTCGCCGGGCGGCGTGCCCTCGGGCACCCGCACCCCGACGCGGATCACCTGCGGCTGATTCGGCGGCAAGGTGACGCGGCGCGGGCTAAAGCTGATCATGTTCAGCGCCGCCTTTTCGGCGTCATTCGCGTCACCCTCGTCGATCTCGTCGAGCCCGCCGAGCGCGGTCATCCGCTTGATCTCGAGGCTGATGCGATAGGTCGCGGGCTCGGACCCGATATTGTTCAGCACCACCTCGGTGCCGCGCGAGCCGTCGAGGACGACGCGGGTCGGCGCGACGAGCAGATCGCCCGCGGCGTGCGCGGGCATCGCCGCCGCACCGATCGCGAACGCGGAAAACAGGCGCAAAGCCTTGAAAAATCGCAACATGGAAATGGTCCCCACCATTTTGGAAACCGGTCGGCCCACACCGCCCGGCAGTCCCCTCCCTGTTGCGCCAACATGGTTGATATTTTGCTAACCATGGCGTTTCGCGCTGGCTGTGCAGCGCGGCACCGGCCCGCTCCTCACCGCCAGTCGGAAAAAATCGGCAAAAAGGGCCGCCGGGGGCTGGTACCCCGACGACCCTTTTGCGGCCGGCGAACCCGAAGGCCCGCTGGTCCCCCCACCCTGTCGAAACTTACTGGTAGTTGGCGGTGACGTTGAACGTCCCCGAATAGTCGCCTGCGGTCTGGTTGGCGCCGACGCTCAGCGTGCCGCCGACCTGAAAGCTGCCGCCCGTCGCGCTCAGCGTGACGTTGCTCGCCGAATAGGACAGCGACGAGGTCATCGTGCCGCCGAGCGAACCGTTGAGCGTCACCGACGAATCGCCGCCGACCAGCACCACCGCACCCGAGGTGCCGGCGATGTTGAAGTTCGCGGCGGTCGTGGTGCCGGTGCAGGTCAGCCCGGTGCCGCAGGTTGCGGCGCCGGCGGTCGAAACGACAACGGTCGAAGCCGTCGCGCCGCTGATGACCGTGGCGTACTGCAGGTCGCTGGTGTTGGTGAGCGTGATCTGGCGGAGGATCTTGGCCTTCGCCGTACCGGTGGCCGATGCCGCCTGTGCCGCCGAGGCGTTCATGGCGAGAGCGGCAATAGCGGCACCCATCAGGGCGCGCTTCAGTGCAATGTTGCGCATAAGTTTTTGGTCCCTTGGTCAATCGGAAGCGATTGGAAATCCCACCCCATCGCTGCCGCCCTTCTACAAACGACCCGTTCAGCTTTTGCCCAACAACCATGGTTAATGGCGCATTAGGAATTGGCCCGCATTTCGCATGGAAAGCAGGCTAAATCAGGGTCTTAAGACCGGAAAGCGGATAGGGTGGGGACCGCTCCACCCTGTTTAACGGCCCGATGCGGCACAGATTAAGCGGCGGCGACGGAAAGATTCGCGCGGGCCGAAGCCCCGCCGAATCAGATCGATTCGCCGGAGAGCCGCTGGCAGATCATGTCGAGCTGGTCGAGCGAGGCGAACTTCAGCGTCAGCGCCCCCTTGCCGTCGCCGGCATATTGGATGCCGACGCCGATGCCGAGCAGTTCGGACAGATGCCGCTCGACCGCGACGATGTCGGGGTCGCGATTGCCGTCCATGCTCTTATATTCCAGCGGCGCCTTGCGCCCGCCGCCCTTGCCGGCGCGTACCAGCGCCTCGACCGCGCGCACCGACAGCCCGTCCTTGACGATCTTGCGCGCGAGGCCCTCGGCGCCCTCGGCGCCGATCAGCGCGCGCGCATGCCCCATCGCGAGGCTGCCGTCGCCGACGAGGTCCTGTACCGCACGCGGCAGCTCGAGCAGGCGCATCAGATTCGCGACATGGCTGCGCGACTTGCCGACCAGCCGTGCCAGCGCATCCTGGCTATGCCCGAAATCCTCGATCAGCTTGCGATAGGCCCCCGCCTCTTCGATCGCATTGAGGTCCTGGCGCTGGATATTCTCGACCAGCGCGATTTCGTAAGTCGCCGCATCGTCGAGTTCGCGCACCAGCGCCGGAATCTGGTGCAGTCCCGCGCGCTGCGCCGCGCGCCAGCGCCGTTCGCCCGCGACGAGCTGATAGCCGTGCCCATCCGGCGCCGCGCGCACAATGATCGGCTGCAGCAATCCGCGCGCGCTGATCGAATCGGCGAGTTCGGCAATCGCATTTTCGTCGAAATGGCGGCGCGGCTGGCCGGGCAACGGGCGAATGTCGCTCACCGCGACATGCTGCACCGATTCGCCGCTCGCCGGCGCGGGCGACGCACCGCCGGGGCTCGCCAGCACCGGCGCCTCGACCGCGGCATCGCCGAACAGCGCGTTCAGCCCGCGCCCCAGCCCCGACGGCCGCTTCTTCGCCGGAAGCGCGCCAGAAACGCCAGTTTCGTCTTGTTTATCAGCCATTTATGCAGCCTTGCGGACGTTGGGCAGGCGATCGATCAGCTCGCGCGCCAGCGCGATATAGGCCGCCGACCCGGCGCAGCGATGATCATAGATCAGCGCCGGCAGCCCGTGGCTCGGCGCCTCGGACAGCCGTACATTGCGCGGGATCACCGTTTCGAACACTACCGGGCCGAGCACCTCGCGGACATCGTCCGATACCTGATCGGTCAGCCGGTTGCGGCGATCGAACATCGTCAGCGCGACCCCCAGGATCGTCAGCCGCTGGTTGAACTTGCCGCGCACCCGCTCGACCGTGGTGAGCAGCTGGCTCAGCCCCTCGAGCGCGAAAAATTCGCATTGCAGCGGCACGATCAGCGATTCGGCGGCGATCAGCGCGTTGAGCGTCAGCATGCCGAGCGACGGCGGGCAATCGATCAGGCAGATGTCCCATTGCCCCGCCTGTGCATCGGTCATCGCCTGCTGCAGCTTGTGCAGCCGGTCCTTATATTCGATAAGCTCGATTTCGGCGCCCGACAGGTCGACCGTCGCGGTGACGATGTCGAGCCGCGGCACTGCGGTCGGGATCGCGCATTCGGCCAGCGTCGCCTCGCCGCGCAGCAGGTCATAGCTCGACAGCGTGCGCCGCGCCTGCCCGATGCCCAGCCCGGTCGAGGCATTGCCCTGCGGATCGAGGTCGATGATCAGCGTCCGCCAGCCGGTCGCCGCAAGCGCGGTCGCCAGGTTGATCGCGGTCGTCGTCTTGCCGACCCCGCCCTTCTGGTTCGCCACGGCAATGCGGATCATCGCTTTCCTCGCTGTTGCGCCGCGATCTGGCCCGATCCCACCAAAATCTGGCTATCGGCATCGGTGCGGCTCTGTTCCACGTGAAACATTCTCTGCCACGCCGGCGGCAGCAACGCCAGTTCCTTAACCGCGTTTCGCCCCTTTGGCAGCAGCCAGCGCGTCGATTCGGTGGAAAAACGCGCGGATAAGTCGAGCAACTTGTCGAGCGGCGCAAAAGCCCGCGCGCTGATCGTCCCCGCGGGCCGGGTTGCCACCTTCTCCAGCGGCGCCTCGGCAACCTCGACATGGTCCAGCCCCAGCTCACCCACAACGTCGCGCAAAAACTCGCACCGGCGCTTTCGCGATTCGACGAGCAACATCGGCCGCTCGGACAGGATCGCAACGACCAGCCCGGGAAGCCCCGCGCCGCTGCCCAGGTCGACCCAAAGCCCCTCGCCGTCCCGATCGAGCGCGAGCAACTGCGCGCTGTCGGCGATATGCCGCACCCACAAAATCGGGATCGTCGACGCCGCGATCAGATTCTGCCGCCCACTCTCGGCCACCAGCATCGCCGCAAACCGCTCGAGCCGCGCCCATTGCCCGGCGCTCGGCGCGAAAGCCTTCGCAATCCAGCCGCGTGCCTCGTCCTCACTCGCCAAAATCCCGTCAGGGGAAGTCACCAGTCACCACCTTCATTCGTCATTCCCGCGAAAGCGGGAATCCAGCTTTGCGCCTTAGCGCCCTTGCGCGATGTTTTGAAAGCCTCACGCTCCAAAGCATTCGGCCGATTGCGAACCTCGACCATCCGTGCGATCTTTCCACCCATGGGCATTTCGGCAACAATAGTCCCGATATTCATTTTGTGGTCCGCGTCAGTTGCCGACCCTGTGGAGTATCTCGGTTTCACCAGCCCCGAAATCGCATCGCGGAACATCGTGCAATGCGGCGCCGAGGCCGTCGAAGTCCGCTACGACGACGACTTCGACGAGCTGGAGGGTTTCACAAAGTCGCCTACCCTCGTCGTTCGCGGAGCGACTGAGAACCAGCTTCCATGCATAAACAGGGCTGTTGGCTTTTACGATGTCGAATTGCCGCCCGAACTGCAGAAGGGCTTCGACGCAATCAGGCTGGCACAATATATGACGGCCTTTCGCGAACGAGCCGCCGCGTCGCCGTCGACGCAAGGTCTGCCGGATAAGGTGTCAAAGTTTCGCGCCGGAGAAACCGATGCGGTGGAATTCGCCCGGCAATTGGAATCGATTTGTGGGCCCGCTGCTCGGGGTGCTTTGCAATCATCCTATGGTCCACACGTCATCAGCCCGGAATGGCTCAGCCGAATCGCGCTGCCTCCCAGGCCGGAAGATGACGGCGCGATATCCTGTCTGATGGCAGCTGCATTCGCTGCCGACTTCGAATTGGGCTTCATCGGGAATGAAGCTGTTTCCGAGTAGGATAGGCCTCAATCGAAGCGCATTTCCCGGCCTCGTCGGGATTAGACGGTCACTCTGCAACAGGATCGCGGGTCAGCACCGCGAACCTCAGCGAGCGTCACCCCCCCGCCCGAATCTCGGTCCAATATTCGTCGTGGACATCCGCATCGACTTCGACCGGCATCGAACTTGACGGATAAAGCCGATCGCAACCATCCTTCCGCGGACCTGAAATCCAAAAATGATCTCCGGTCTCGGCATCGTAATAATTCGCCTTGAACCCATCACCGCCCAGCCGCTGGAACAGGCGGCCGCCATAATGCATCGACTGCCCCGATTTCGAGAAGGTCACGCGGCCGATCCGCGCCGGCCCGTTCAGCCCGGCGGACTTATCCTCGATATACATGATCCGGGTTTTCTTGCCGCTCATCACCTCTTCCCCGCTCAGGCCGCGCGCCGCTTGCTATGCACCAGGATCGCCGTCAGCGCCGCCGGGGTCACCCCGTCGATCCGCCCCGCCTGCCCCAGCGTCTCGGGCTGCGCCTTGGTCAGCCGTTCGACCATCTCGCGCGACAGCCCGCCGATCGCGGCATAATCGAGCGCGGGGTCGAGCAGGATCGCCTCATTCGCCGCCAGCGACCGCAACTCGGCCTCCTGTCGCGCGATATACGGCGCATAATGGACATCCTCGGCCAGCTCGGCGAGCAGCCTTTCGTCGATCGCCGCCAGTTCGGGCGCCAACAGCGCCAACGTCGCCATCGTCACTTCGGGAAAGCGCAGCAGATCGATCCGCCGCCGCGCCGCGCCGTCACCGGGCAGCGCCAGCCCGATCGCCGCATAATCGGCACTCGTCACCGGCGCCTCGAGCAACGCCGCCGCCCGCGCGCGCACGGCCATCCGCGCGTCGAACAAAGCCGCGGTCGCCGGCCGCACCAGCCCCAGCGCGATCCCCTTCGGGGTCAGCCGCGTCGCGGCATTGTCGGCGCGCAGCCGCAGCCGATATTCGGCGCGCGCGGTGAGCATCCGGTACGGCTCACTCACCCCCTGCAGCACCAGATCGTCGACCATCACCCCGATATAGGATATGGACCGGTCGAGGATCAGCGGATCGCGCCCCTGCACCGCCAGCGCCGCATTCGCCCCCGCGACCAACCCCTGCGCCGCCGCCTCCTCATAGCCGGTGGTGCCGTTGATCTGCCCCGCGCACCACAGCCCGCCGATCGCGCGGACCTGCAACGTCCGGTCGAGCGCGCGCGGGTCGATATGGTCATATTCGACCGCATAGCCCGGCACCACCATCTCGACCGTTTCCAGCCCTTCCATCGTGCGCAACATGGCCAGCTGCACATCGGCGGGAAGCGAGGTCGAAATGCCGTTCGGATAGACGAGCACCGAATCGAGTCCCTCGGGCTCCAGAAACACCTGATGCCCGTCGCGGTCAGCGAAGCGGTGGATCTTGTCCTCGATCGACGGGCAATAGCGCGGGCCCGCCGCGCCGATCGCCCCGGTGAACAAGGGCGAGCGGTCGAGATTCGCCGCGATGATCGCGTGGCTCTCGCTATTGGTGCGCGTGATTGCGCAGAAAATCTGCGGCACCGTCCGCGCACTGTTCCACGTGGAACAGGTCCAGCTTGCCCCCTCGACGCTGTCCGAGGGCTGTTCGTCGAGCCGCGCCCAGTCGATCGTCCGCCCGTCGAGCCGCGGCGGCGTCCCGGTCTTGAGCCGCGCCATCGGCAGATTTGCGCGGCGCAACTGTTCGGCCAGCCGATGCGCGCCGGCCTCGCCGATGCGGCCGCCCTCCATCCGTTCCTCGCCACGGAACAGCCGTCCGCCGAGGAAGGTCCCCGTCGCAAGCACCACCGCCCCCGCCGCCAGCTTGGTGCCGTCGCCGAGTTCGAGCCCCGCGACCGACGCGCCATCGTCGGACAGGACCAGCGCCGCCGCTTCGCCTTCGACGACGGTGATGCCCTCTTCGGCGGCGAGCAGGTCCTGGATCGCCTGCCGGTATAATTTCCGGTCGGCCTGGATACGCGGCCCCTGCACCGCCGCGCCCTTCGACGCGTTGAGCATCCGGTAATGGATCGCCGCGGCATCTGCCGCGCGCGCCATCCATCCGTCGAGCGCATCGACCTCGCGCATCAGATGCCCCTTGCCGAGCCCCCCGATCGCCGGGTTGCACGACATCGTCCCGATCAGCGCCGGATCGAAACTGACCAGCGCAACCGACGCGCCAAGTCGCGCCGCGGCGGCGGCGGCCTCGGTCCCGGCGTGCCCGCCGCCGACGACGATGACATCATATATTGCGCTGCTGTGCATGATTGTGGCGGCGCATAGCCGAAACTGCCGGTCAAATCCATCTGGTCTTCGACCACCGATCGAGCGCCGCAAGATACATCGATGGAAGAGCCGCCACCGCCCCTCGTCCCCCCGGACTTGATCCGTGGTCCATTCTCGCAGCGTCGAATATGTGGATCCCGGATCAAGTCCGGGATGACGGCGAAATAGATCGCTGTTCCACGTGGAACATCATTTCCCGATGCAGAATCGCCCGAACAGCGTGTCGAGCATCTCCTCGACCCCCGCCCGTCCCGTGATCCGGTCGAGCGCCCCGCCCGCGAGCCGCAACCGCTCGGCGAGCAGGATCAGATCGCCCGCCTCGCGCGACCCGGGCACAACCTCCAGCCAGCCCTTCGCCTCGGCGAGCGCGTCGCGCTGGCGCCGGCGCAGCGCCGCCTCGCCCTCGCGCGGCAACAAAGTCCGCGCCATCTCGACGATCATGCGGTGAAGCCGGTCCATCCCCTCACCCGTCGCCGCCGACAATGTCAGGTCGCAGCGCGCGGCCTCCGCTTCCGCCGCGGCATCGCCCCGCCAGCGGTCGGCCTGCGCCGCGATCAATATCGCGCGCGCATGCTCGGGCGCGTCTTTCGCCGGCCCCAGCCACAGCAATATATCCGCCGCCTCGACCGCGGCCTTCGCGCGGTCGATTCCGATCATTTCGATCGCGTCGGAACTCTCGGCGCGCAATCCCGCGGTATCCGAAAAGCGCATCGCGATCCCGTCGAGCGCCAGCGCCGTCTCGATCACATCGCGCGTCGTTCCCGCGACCGGCGACACGATCGCCAGCTCGCGCTTGGCTAATGCATTGATAAGGGTCGATTTCCCGGCGTTTGGTGGGCCCGCGATGACGACCGACAACCCTTCGGCGATCACCTCGGCGCCCGGCCTGGCCAGCCAGCCATCGAGCTCGGCGGCGAGCATCTTCATCCCTTCGCCTAAGCGATGTGCGCAATCATCGTGAAGTTGCACATCCTCCTCATCACCGAAGTTCAGCTCGGCCTCCGCCGCCGCCATCAGCCCGAGCAACCGGTCCTGCCAGCCTTCGACTGCACGCGACACATGCCCGCTCGCCATCCCGAGCGCCTGTTTCCGCTGGCTCTCGGTCTCGGCGGCGAGCAGGTCGGCAAGCCCCTCGGCTTCGGCCAAATCGATCCGCCCGTTGAGAAATGCGCGCCGCGTAAACTCGCCCGCCTCGGCCGCGCGCAGCCCCGGCATCGCCGCAAGCGCCGCCGCTACCGCCGCGACCACCGCGCGGCCGCCGTGCAGGTGCATCTCGGCCAGATCTTCCCCCGTCGCGGTCGCGGGTCCGGGAAACCACAGGACCAGCGCGCGATCGAGCGCGGCGCCGTTCATATCTTTCAGATCGGCCAGCACCGCGCGCCGCGGCTCGGGCAATCGGCCCGCCAGTACCGCAAGGGCTGCGCCCGCCCGCGCCCCGCTGACGCGCACGACCGCGATCGCCGCCGGCGGCATCCCGCTCGACAGCGCGAAGATCGTGTCGCTGCTTCTGTCTTGGTTCAGCTCTTGCGCCCCCGCGCCGGCTTGTCGTCGCCGTCGTCCTTATCGGCCGATTTGCCCGCGCCGCCCATCAATCCGCCGCCGAACTGGCTCATCAGCGATTGGACGAGCCCGAGTCCGCTTTCGCCCATCGGCACCCAGCTCTTGACCATCGACTGGACCATGTCGGGAGTGATCCCCTTCGCCATCAATTCCTTGACGCGGTCGAGGTAGATGGCGTGCAGCGGCTCGAGATCGGGCAGGCCGACGAGCCGCCGCGCTTCCTCGGGGGTGCAATCGATCTCGATATTGAATTTCATCGTCCGTCTCCGCCCCGAAAAAACCGCGAACCGCGCTTGAGCCGCGCCGCTGCGCCCGCTAGCTTCGCGCTTTCACCGCCAAGAAGCAAGAGTCACAGGAGAGTCCCCCATGTCCGCGACCAACAACAGCATCCCCGCGCTCGACGGCGAGGGGGACATCCCCGCCTATGTCGCGCGGCCCGACGCCGACAGCTCGCGCGCGATCATCGTCATTCCCGAAATTTTCGGCGTGAATGCCGGCATCCGCAAGAAATGCGACGACTGGGCCGCCGAAGGTTATCTGGCGATCGCGCCCGACATCTTCTGGCGCTTCGCCCCCGGCGTCGAACTCAACCCCGATGTGGAAGCTGAATTGCAAGAGGCCTTTGGTTATTTCGGCCAATATGACGCCAATGACGGGGTCAAGGACATCGAGGCCGCGATCCGCTGGCTCCACGGCCAGGGCGCGTCGAAAGTCGGCGCGGTCGGTTTCTGCCTCGGCGGCCGCCTCGCCTATATGGTTGCCGCACGCACCGACGTGAATGCATCGGTGGGCTATTATGGCGTCATGATCGACCAGATGCTGAATGAAAGCCACGCGATCGCCCATCCGCTGATGCTCCATATCCCGACCGAGGATCATCTCGTCGACCATGACGCGCAGAAGGTGATCCACGAAGGGCTCGACGCGCATCCGAAGGTGACGATCCATGATTATCAGGGCCTCGACCATGGCTTCGCCGCGACGATGGGCAATCGCCGCAACGAGGCGGGCGCGCAGCTCGCCGACGGGCGCACCAAGGCCTTCTTCGCCGAGCATCTGGCATGAGCGCGCACGCCGGAGTCACCGCCTGGCACGCCTATATGGCCGGCGGCGGCGATCCGCAGGCGCTGCGCGCGATGCTCGCCGAGGATGCGGTCTTCCACTCACCCGTCGTCCACACGCCGCAGGAGGGGCGGGACAAGGTCTTCGCCTATCTCCACGCGGCGAGCCACGCACTTGGCGGCGACGATTTCCGCTATCTGCGCGAGATCGTCGATGGCGATCAGGCGATGCTCGAATTCGCGACGACGCTCGACGATATCCAAATCAACGGCGTCGACATCATTCGCTGGAACGACGACGGAAAGATCATCGATTTCAAGGTGATGGTGAGGCCCTTGAAGGCGATCAACAAGGTGTGGGAGAAAATGGCCGCGATGCTCGCCGCGCAGGCGAGCTGACGTCATGGTGCGGGTTCCGCGCTGGATCGCCATCCCCATTCTCGCCGCCGCGATCGCGCTCGCCGCCTGGTGGGGACCGGCGCACTGGACGCTGATCCTCTGGGTTCCGCTGCTCGGAATCGCGCTCTACGACGCGGTCCAGCGCCACCACTCGCTCCGCCGCAACTATCCGCTGATCGCGCGGATGCGCTGGCTGTTCGAGGCGCTGCGGCCTTTCCTCTACGCCTATATCGTCGAAAGCCCGCTCGACGGGCGCCCCTTCGCACGCACCGAACGCGACCTCGTCTATGCGCGTGCCAAGGGTGATCTCGATTCGCATCCCTTCGGCACCGAACTCGACGTCTATTCGGACGAATATGAGTGGATGAGCCACAGCATCGCGCCAACCGCCCATGGCGATCGCGGCGCGCGCGTCCATGTCGGCACCTCGCAATGTTCAAAGCCCTATCAAAGCGCGCTGCTCAACATATCCGCGATGAGCTTCGGCTCGCTCAGCGCCAATGCGATCGAGGCGCTGAACCTTGGTGCCAGGATGGGCGACTTTTATCACGACACCGGTGAAGGCGGCTTCAGCCCCTATCATCGCAAGCATGGCGGTGACATCGTGTGGGAGCTGGGCAGCGGCTATTTCGGCTGTCGTGACGACGCTGGTCATTTCGATCCCGAACGCTTTCGCGACACCGCGCAAAACGACCAGGTTCGGATGATCGAGATCAAGCTGAGCCAGGGCGCCAAGCCCGGCCATGGCGGCGTCCTTCCTGGGCCGAAGGTCAGCGCCGAGATCGCCGCGACGCGCGGCGTTCCCGAGGGCCATGACTGTATCTCACCCGCCGCGCATTCGGCCTTTTCGACTCCGGTCGAGATGCTGGCATGGGCCGCGAAGCTGCGCGACCTGTCGGGCGGCAAGCCGGTCGGGATCAAGCTCTGCGTCGGCCAGCCGCACGAAATCTATGCCGTCATGAAGGCGATGATCGAAACCGGCATTCGGCTCGATTATATCGTCGTCGACGGCGCCGAGGGCGGGACCGGCGCGGCGCCGGTTGAATTCTCGAACCGCGTCGGCATGCCGCTGCGCGAAGGCCTGATCTTCGTACGCAACGCGCTCGTCGGCTGCGGGCTCAAGGGAGAGGTCAAGCTCGCAGCATCGGGCAAGGTCCATTCGGGTGCCGGCCTCGCGGTCAATAACGCGCTCGGCGCCGACTGGTCGAACGCCGCGCGCGCCTTCATGTTCTCGCTCGGCTGCGTCCAGTCGCTGCAATGCCACACCGATCGCTGCCCGACCGGGGTCGCGACGCAGGACCCGGGTCGCCAACGCGGGCTGGTGGTCGAGGACAAGGCCGAACGCGTGCGCCGCTTCCAGGCAGCGACGGTCAACGCGCTATGGGACATTACCTGCGCGATGGGGCTCGACACGCCGTGGCAGATCATGCCGCATCATCTCCACGAACGGCTCAATTCGGCGCGCTCGGACTCGATCGACCGCATCTATAAATTCTATGAGCGCGGCGTGCTGCTGGACGATCCGGACTCGGTCGCGAGCGCCCGCTATTGGGCGATGGCACGCGCCGACAGCTTCCGCGCCGTGCTTTAGAGCAGCATCAGCGCCGCGAGTTCGCGCTGGAGATGCGGCGGCAGTCCGTCGCCCTCTCCGCCTTCGCCGATGCCGGCAGGCGCATCCTCGCCGGCCAGATAGCGCCAGCCCTGATGCGCGCGGCGGTAGGTCGGCGGCAATATCTCGAGCTGGTCCGAACACACGATGTCGAGCCGCCCATCCTTGCGATCCTCGAAACGCAGGATCGTCTGCCGCGCGACGATGCGGTGCTTGATGATCCAGTGCAGCGCGCCGCCGATCAGTTCGTCCTGCCGCTTCGGCCGCATCCGCGTCGGTACGCGCAATTCGCCATTGTCGGCGCGTACCGCGACGCGCCGGGCAAAGGTTTCGACATGCGCGCAGCCGACGGCGACTTTGGTGAGATGAAGGGGATGCACCGCTCCTAAATGGGGAGCGATGCCGGGAAACCAAGCCGAAATCGCCTCATTCATCGACCTGCGGCGCCAGATAATAATCGCCGCGAACCGCCGGATTCACTGGCGTCGTCAGCAGAAAAAAGGGCGCGCTGAACAGAAAACCCAAACCCTGGACTCCCGCGACCAACGCATAGGGCAAGGTGAAGCTCGCGACTGCGCCGAGCAAGGCGGCCGAGAAACGCGCCATAGCCGTTCGCATGGCATTCGGAAATTCGGGCATATAGTCAGCCGCGGTGTCGCGCAGGACAGCGCTCGCTTCGCCATGAAATTCGGCAGGGATCAGTATCCGGAATCCGCCGATCGCCAGGATGTCCGGCGACACGCTGGTATAAAATTCGCCGCCGACATCGACCGGAATATCCGCGGCATCGAGCTTTGCCGCGACGACCAGGGTTTCGCCGCGGCTCAGCAGCGTCGCAATCGGAACCATCGCATCTCGGGCCATCGACCGACGATGCGATGGATATCCGCTAAAGTCTAGCCGAACAGCGTGCCGATCCCGACGGCCGGATCGATCCAGCCTTCGTAGATCATCTTGACCGCGACATAGACGATCACCGCCAGGCCGACATAGGCGATCCAGCGATACCGCTCGATATATTTGGCGATGATGTTCGCTGCCAGCCCCATCAGGGCGACGGCAAAGATCAGGCCGACGATCAGAATCCCCGGATGCTCACGCGCCGCCCCCGCGACCGCGAGCACATTGTCGAGGCTCATGCTGACGTCGGCGACGGCAACCGCCCAGGCGGCACCGGCAAAGCTCTTGGCGGGCTTCAGGCCCGATTGCTCGTCGCCTTCGATCTCGGGCGATCCGTGCGACTGGCCGGCATGACGCAGTTCGCGCCACATCTTCCAGGCCACCCAAATCAGCAGCAATCCGCCGACGAAGATCAACCCGACGATCTGCATCAGCTGGGTGACGACGAGCGCGAACGCGATGCGCAGCACCAGCGCCGCGAGCACGCCGATCAGGATGACCTTCTTGCGCTGTTCGGCGGGCAGGCCCGCCGCGAGCGCGCCGACGACGATTGCATTGTCACCCGCCAGCACCAGGTCGATCATCAGCACCTGCAGAAAGGCCGAGAACGCCGCGGGCTCAGTGATGTTCGAGAAATCCTTGACGATCGCGTCCCAGATTCCGGCCGGGCCGCCGAAACCCGCGGCGGCTGCGCCAGCATGGGCGATGAAGTCAAAAATCACACTCGGTCTCCGAAATAGCTGACCGCTGGGATCGGGTCATAAAAGGGGTGCAGCAGGGCGCGCCATTGTTGATAGCGATCCGAACCACGAAATCCAATGCGATGATCGTCGATCGATCGCCATTTCGCCAACAGCAGATAAGGCTGCCCGGTTTCTGCCGGGCGGCGAATGTCGAGCGAAAGGAATCCCGGCGACGCGGCGATCAGCGGCCGTGCCTCGGCAACCGCCGCCTCGAACGCCCCTTCGCTGCCCGCACGAACGGGAAGCAGCGCGAGTTCGATCACGGCCATCGCCCCGGCGACTTACTGGTTCATGCTGTCGAAGAAATCCTCGTTGGTCTTCGAATCCTTGATCTTGTCGAGCAGGAATTCCATCGCGTCGATGGTGCCCATCTGCATGAGGATGCGGCGCAGCACCCACATTTTCGACAGCTTGTCCTTTTCGACGAGCAGCTCTTCCTTGCGGGTGCCCGACTTGCCGACGTCGAGGCTGGGGAAGATACGCTTGTCGGCGACCTTGCGGTCGAGGACGATTTCGGAGTTACCCGTGCCCTTGAATTCTTCGAAGATCACCTCGTCCATGCGGCTGCCGGTGTCGATCAGCGCGGTCGCGATGATCGACAGCGAACCGCCTTCCTCGATGTTGCGCGCGGCGCCAAAAAAGCGCTTCGGACGTTGCAGTGCATTGGCGTCGACACCGCCGGTCAGCACCTTGCCCGACGACGGAACGACGGTGTTATAGGCGCGGCCGAGGCGGGTGATCGAGTCGAGCAGGATGACGACATCCTTCTTGTGCTCGACGAGGCGCTTGGCTTTTTCGATCACCATTTCGGCAACCTGGACGTGGCGCGTCGCGGGTTCGTCGAAGGTCGAGGAGACGACCTCGCCGTTCACACTGCGCTGCATGTCGGTGACTTCCTCGGGACGCTCGTCGACCAGCAGGACGATCAGGTAGACCTCGGGATGATTGTCGGTGATCGCCTTGGCGATATTCTGCAGCAGCACCGTCTTACCCGTACGCGGCGGCGCGACGATCAGCGCGCGCTGACCCTTGCCCTGCGGGCTGACGAGGTCGATGACCCGCGCCGACTTGTCCTTGACCGTGGGATCGAGACTGTCGAGCGACAGCTTCTGGTTCGGATAGAGCGGCGTGAGGTTGTCGAAATTGACGCGGTGGCGGACGACGTCGGGATCGTCGAAATTGACGCTGATCAGCTTGGTCAGCGCAAAATAGCGTTCACCGTCGCGCGGGGCGCGGATTTCGCCTTCGACGGTGTCGCCGGTGCGCAGGCCATGTTTGCGAACCTGGTTCGGCGAAACATAGATGTCGTCGGGACCGGCCAGATAATTGGCCTCCGACGAACGCAGGAAGCCGAAGCTGTCGGGAAGCACCTCGATCGTACCCGAACCGATGATTTCCTCGCCCTCTTCGGCGAGTTCTTTCAGGATCGAGAACATCAGGTCCTGCTTGCGCAGCGTCGACGCGCCCTCGACGCCCAGTTCCTCGGCCATTTCGACGAGTTGGGCGGGCGATTTGGTTTTGAGTTCTTTAAGATGCATGGGATGGATTCCGGGTATGAATATAAGAAGATATGGAGACTAGTTTCGTCGCACCGGCTGGTGCCTATCCGGTCGTGGGACAACCGTTACAGATAGCTCGGCGCATGGAAGCGCCGCCCGCAGGAAACGGGGTTGATCGGCCCCTATAACCGGCTTTTGTCCAAGTCAATCGGCGCTGCGCTGCACCGATGGATCAAAAGGGGCGAACGACTGCCAGAATGACGATCACCGCGGCCGCGACGCCCGGCACCTCATTCAGCATGCGAAGCTGTTTCTCGGTCAAGGGGCGCTCACCCTTGGCGAGCTTCTTGAAATAGCCGATCATCCAGCCGTGATAGCCCGACAGCGCGATCACGATCACGAATTTGACCAGAAACCAGCCCTGGTTCCAATAGGAACCGTTAAAGGCGAGCATCAGCCCCAGTATCCACACGACCATGATCGCCGGATTGAGGATGATCCTGCGCAGCCGGTCCTCACGCTCGATCCATTTCGCATCTTCCTCGGACCCCACCGGACACTGGTGATGATAGACGAAAAAACGCGGCATCATGAACAGCCCGGCCATGAAGAAGATCACGAAGATGACATGCGCCGCCTTGACCCACAAGGTCGCCGATCCCAGGAAACCTGCCAGTTCCATGCCTATCCTCGCACGCGCTTGATCAGATGTTCGACATGGGCGATCGGGGTGTCGGGCACGATCCCATGGCCGAGATTGAAGATATGGGGGCGATGGCGGAAGGCCGCAAGGATGCGGTCGATCGCCGTATCGAGCGCTTCGCCGCCGGCGACGAGCGCCAACGGGTCGAGGTTGCCCTGCACCGGCAGATGCGCTGGCAGAACGGCATCGGCCCACACCGGATCGACCGTCTCGTCGAGACCGACCGCATCGGTGCCGACTTCGTTCGCATAGGCTGCCAGCTTGCCGCCTGCTCCTTTCGGAAAACCGATGATCGGCGTATCGGGATGCAGCGCCTTCAGCCGACGCACTATCTCGGCATTGGGCGCGATCACCCAGCGTTCGAATTGCGCAGGGCTGAGGCTGCCCGCCCAGCTATCGAACAATTGCACCGCCTCGACCCCGTTTTCGATCTGGCCGGAGAGATAGGTGGTGCTGAGGTCGACAATTGCGTCGATGATCGCCTGGAACGCCGCCGGATCGCCGAACGCCATGCGCCGCGCCGCCGCCTGGTCCTTCGACCCCGCGCCAGCGATCATATAGGTCGCGACCGTCCAGGGACTTCCTGCAAAGCCCAGGAAGGTCGTCTCGGGCGGCAAGGCGCCCGAGACGCGCGCCACGGTGGCATAGACGGGGTCGAGCCGTTGCGGCGCGGCCTCGAGCGACGCCAGCGCACGGTCGACGAGCGGCGGGGCGAGCCGTGGGCCCTCGCCGGCCTCGAACCACAGATCCTGTCCCAGTGCGTGCGGGATGACGAGGATGTCCGAAAACAGGATCGAACCGTCGAAGCCGAAACGACGGATCGGCTGCAGTGTCACTTCCGCGGCGGCTTCGGGATCGTAGCACAGCTCGAGGAAACCGCCCTTGGTTTCGCGAAGGGCGCGATATTCGGGAAGATAGCGTCCTGCCTGGCGCATCAGCCAGAGCGGCGGCCTGTCTTGCCGCGCCCCGCGCAGCGTCGCGAGCAAGCTCTTACGGGAAGCCATGGCGCGGACCTCTTTCTCTTCCAATATAATATATAAGAATATGGTGGTGGTTTGTTGGCGGGCGGATAGCGCGGCTTTAGGCAGCGCCGCCGCTTTTGCCAACAACTTGACTCGCGCGGCGATGATCTTTGCCAAGGAGTCGCGGCGGGCTTTCCCCCTAATTCACAGCCTGTGGATAAGATGCCTTCGCTGTGGACAAGCCGTGGGGTGGAATCGGCGCCGCCGGGGATGAATCCACCGTGCCGATTTGCTCCCCCCACTTGTCCCGAAACTTATCCACAGCCGGCCCGAACGCTTCATTGCTTGCCTTTTTCTGCGGCTTTGCGCCATGTGCGGCGATGGGCCGGCTCCACCTTCACCTCATATCCGATTCCACGGGCGAAACGCTCGAAAATATCGCCAAGGCGGCGATCGCCCAGTTCGACGATGTCGAAGTGGTCCGCCATTTCTGGCCGATGGTGCGCTCGGAATCGCATCTCGACCGGATCATGGCCGAGGTCGAGGCGAGCCCGGGGATGATCCTGTTCACCCTCGTCAACGGCGACCTGCGCGTCAGCCTCGAACGCCGCGCGCGGGCGCGCGACCTGCCGCTCGTCGCCGCGCTCGACGCGGTGACCGATGCGCTGTCGCAAATGCTGGGGCAGGAAGCCAAGGCGCGCCCCGGCCGTCAGCACCAGCTTGACGCCGCTTATTTCGCGCGGGTCGAGGCGATCCAGTTCACCGTCGCGCACGACGACGGGATCGGCTGGGAAAATTGGGAACAGGCCGATATTGTCCTCGCGGGCGTGTCGCGCACCTCGAAAACCCCGACGAGCATCTATCTCGCCAACCGCGGTTTCAAGACCGCCAACATCCCGATCGTCCCCGAATCGCCGCCCCCCGACGCACTCTATCAGCTCAAGAAACCGTTGGTCGTCGGGCTGACCACCGGGCTCGACCGGCTGGTGCAGGTGCGCCGTAACCGGCTGCTCGCGCTCAACCAGGCCCCCGAGACGCCTTATGTCGACGATGAAACCGTCAAGGCCGAACTCGCCTATGCGCGCCGCATGTTCGCCGACAATGGCTGGCCGGTGATCGATGTGACGCGCCGCTCGATCGAGGAAACCGCCGCCGCGGTGATCAAGCTGGTCGAGGACCGCGGCGCGGCATGACCTTGCTCCTCGCCTCGCAAAGCAGCGGCCGCGCCGCGATGCTCCGCGCTGCCGGGCTGACCTTCGAAACCAGCGCCGCGCATGTCGACGAGGTGGCGCTGACCGCGTCGCTGCACGCCGCGGGCCAGACCCCGCGCAACATCGCCGACGCGCTGGCCGAGGCGAAGGCGATCAAGATTTCGTCGCGGCTTCCGGGGATCACCGTGCTCGGTGCCGATTCGACCCTTGCGCTCGATGATGGCGCGATGCTGAGCAAGCCGGAGAGCCCGGAGGAGGCCGCCGACCATCTCCGCCGCCTGTCGGGAACCCGACACCGCCTGTTCAGCGCCGCGGTCGCCGCGCGCGACGGGGCGCCGGTGTGGCGCGCGATCGGTGAAGCGAAACTGTGGATGCGCCCCTTGTCGGACGCCTTCATCGCCGACTATGTCGCGCAAAACTGGGACAGCATCCGCTGGACCGTCGGCTGTTACGAAATCGAGGGGGCGGGGGTGCAATTGTTCGACCGGGTCGAGGGCGATCCCTGGACCATCATCGGCATGCCGATGCTTCCGCTGCTGTCGTGGCTGCGCGCGACCGGGCTTGCGCCATCATGAGCGGCGGCGTTCCTTATGCCGAAGTGATCGGCGACCCGATCGCGCACAGCAAGTCGCCGCTGATCCACGGTTTCTGGCTCAAGGCGCTGGGCCTCAACGGCGATTATCGCCGTGCGCATGTAAAGCCCGACGATCTCGCCGCCTATATCGCCGAACGCCGTAACGATCCCGACTGGCGGGGTTGCAACGTCACCATCCCGCACAAGCTGGCGGTGATGGATTTCGTCGACGATCCCGGCGATGTGCGCGGCACGATCGGCGCGATGAACACGGTGGTGCACCAGCCGGGCGGCGCGCTGATCGGCACCAACACCGATGCCGCGGGCTTCTATGCCCCACTCGCCGAACTTGACCTCGAGGGCGCGCCGGTCGTCGTCGTCGGCGCGGGCGGCGCGGCGCGGGCGGTGCTGTTTGCGCTTGCCCGCGCTAAGGTCGGGCCGGTCACCATCCTCAATCGCAGTCCGTTGAAAGCCATGGGACTGCTCGCGACCTTCGGTCTCAAGGGGGACGTCGTTGCGCTCGATGCCGCGCTGCCCCCCGCCGCGCTGCTAGTGAACAGCAGCAGCCTGGGCATGACCGGCCAGCCGCCGCTCGACCTCGACCTGTCGCCGCTCGCCGAAGATGCGATCGTCTATGACCTCGTCTATGCGCCGCTCAAGACCGGCTTGCTGCGCGCCGCCGAGTCGCGCGGACTCGACACGGTCGATGGCCTCGACATGCTGATCGGCCAGGCCGCACTCGCCTTCGAACTCTTCTTCGGCAAGGCGCCGCCCGAGGGGCGCGACGAGGAATTGCGCGCGTTGCTCACCGCATGAGTCACTACAAGCGTCCCGCGTCGCGGCTCCGCCGTCCCTTCCTTCTCGGCCTCACCGGGTCGATCGGCATGGGCAAATCGACGGCGGCAAAGATGTTCATCGCCGAGGGCATCCCGGTGTTCGACGCCGATGCCGAGGTGCATCGGCTGCAGGGTCCCGGCGGCGCGCTCGTTGCCGCGATCGAGGCGCGCTTTCCCGGCACCACCGGGCCGAACGGCGTGGACCGGCAAAAGCTCGGCGCGCAAGTGCTTGGCAATATGCACGAACTCGCCGCGCTCGAGGCGATCGTCCACCCCGCGGTCGGCCGGGCACAGAAACGCTTCCTCGCCCGGCACCGCGCGCGCGACGTCGTCGTGCTCGATGTCCCGCTGTTGTTCGAAAAGGGCGGCTGGCGACGCGTCGGCGCGATCGCCGTCGTCTCGGCCCCCGCCTGGATGCAGCGTAAGCGTGTGATGCGGCGGCCGGGCATGACCGCCGCGAAGCTCAAGGCGATCCGCCGGCTCCAGGTCCCTGACCGCGTCAAGCGCGCGCGCGCCGATTTCATCATCGAAACGGGTCGCCCGAAAAGCGCGACGCATCGCCAGATTCGCGCCATCGCCTCTTGTTTCCATGCCCGATAGGGTCAATATTGCGGGTTCGATGCGAGAGATTATCTTCGATACGGAAACCACGGGGCTCGACCCCAGAACCGGGGACAGGCTGGTCGAAATCGGGTGTATCGAACTGGTCGACCGCCGCGAAACCGGCCAGAGCTTCCACGCCTATTTTAACCCCGAACGCGACATGCCCGCCGCCGCCGAAGCGGTCCACGGGCTGTCGATCGGTTTCCTGTCGGACAAGCCGCTGTTCGCGGCGCGCGTCGACGATCTGCTCGAATTTCTCGGCGATGCACCGCTGGTCGCGCATAATGCGGTGTTCGATTTCGGCTTCGTCAACGCCGAACTCGCACGCGCCGGGCGTCCGGCGCTCGACATGACGCGTATGTGCTGCACGGTGCAGATGGCGCGCAAGCTTCACCCCGGCGCCAAGCACAGCCTCGATGCGCTGTGTACGCGTTACGGCATCGACCGCAGCCACCGGGTCAAGCATGGCGCGTTGCTCGATGCCGAGCTGCTCGCGCATCTCTATATCGAAATGACCGGCGGGCGGCAGATCGGACTCGGACTCGCCGCCAGGCCGGCGGCGCAGGTGGCCTCGTCACTGGCAGCAACCGCCGCCGCATCTTCCTCACCCGACCAACCATGGCGCGAACCGCGCCCGCATATGGCATCGGCCGCCGAACTGGCGCGCCATGCCGAATTTGTCACGGGGCTCAACCAGCCGCTGTGGCTCGACACGGTGTGATGACCATTCCCTGACCATCGCGCCGGCCAAGAAGGAGAAGAAAAATGGAAATCCGCGTCTCTGGCCACCAGATCGAAACCGGCGAAGCGCTGCAGTCGCACGTGTCGGATCGGATGAACGCGATTGCCGACAAATATTTCTCCCGCGCGATCGGCGCGCACGCCACCTTCGGCAAGGGGCCGCACGACAGTTTTCAGTGCGACATCGTCGCGCATGTGATGCAGGGCCTCGTGCTCAAGGGGCATGGCCAGGCGCAGGACGCCCATGTCGCTTTCGAGGGCGCGGCCGAACGCATCGAAAAACAGCTCCGCCGCTACATGCGCCGGCTGAAGGACCGCAACGGGTCGGGTGCACCCTCGCCGACGGTCGACGAGATCCAGGACAATGCCAGCTACATCGTTTTCGACAGCGGCAGCGAGGAAGAGGATGCGGGCGACGCCCCCGCGATCATCGCCGAAACGCGCGTCGATATTCCCAGCAGCAGCGTCTCCGACGCGGTGATGATGCTCGACCTCAGGAACACCAACGCGCTGCTCTTCGTCAACAGCAAGACCGGCGCACACAACATGGTCTATCGCCGGACCGACGGCACCATCGGCTGGGTCGAACCGCAATAGGACTGGATTTTCTCCGCCATCCGGCCTAAGGGCCGCGCCCAACGATACACCCAAAGGTGCCGGGGCCGGCATGGCGGGGGCCGTCACGACGATCCGCGAACGATTGCCGTCAGGGCGACCTGGGCGCTGGCCGGGCTGTTTGAGATTTGACCAAAAAGATGAACCTATCTTCCCTTCTTTATCCCGCGACCGTGCGCGCGCATGTTCAGCTCGATTCGAAAAAGGCGCTGTTCCCGTTCGTCGGCGAACTCGCGGCGCGTTCGCTCGGGCTCGATTCGGGCGAGGTTAGCGAAGCCCTGCTCGAACGCGAGCGGCTGGGATCGACCGGCTTTGGCCGCGGCATCGCTTTGCCGCACGCCAAGATGGCCGACCTAACCGGGGTGCGCGGCCTGTTCCTTCAGCTGTCGCGGCCGATCGATTTCCAGGCCGTCGACGGCCTGCCCGTCGATCTGCTGTTCGTGCTGCTCTCGCCGCTCGATGCCGGTGCCGACCATCTGAAAGCGCTCGCCGGCGTCTCGCGCATGCTCCGCAACGAGGCGATCGCCGACCGGCTGCGCGGCGCGAAGAGCGACGAAGCGCTATATGCGCTGCTCGCCGACAGCGAAACGCGTGACGCGGCCTGACGCCGCACCAGTGCCGGAAACCCCTGCATGACGCGGCTGACCAGCCGCTTCCTGATCGATCTTCTGCTCCGCCGCACCGACGCGGCGGGCGGCTTCGCGACGATTCTCGCCTCGGGCGACGCCCAATCAGGGGTGATATTGATCCAGTGCCGCGCGCGCGGTATCGCCGGACCGCTGCTCGAACGGCGTTTTTCCATGACCGGCGCTTATATGTGGGAAGATGTCGGCGCATTGGCCGGCGATGATGAAGCGGCACGCACCGCTTATCTCGACCGGCGCAAAAAAGCCGATCCCGACCTCTGGATCGTCGAACTGGACATCGCGGATGCGCCACGACTCGTCGCCGAGTGGGCCGAACTGGCTTGACATTGTTGCGGCGCACAATAAGTGGCGCCGACAGATTAACGCGTAGGTCGTCCCGTGGGTTGCATCGGCTTCAAGTCGAGAGACCCGGCAAACGGTTCGGACACGCAGTCGGATGATGGCCGCAGGCGGGTACAGAAACTAAGTCCCCCGCCTGTTTTTCTTTGGCCCGTCAGCCGCCCTTTTGACGGATTTTATGAGTCGCATTTTGAACGTCGCCAGCGTGGCCGCCGTCGGCATGACCGTCGCCACCATGCTGTTCGTTGCGGAACCCGGTTTCGCCAAGAATCTGGCTTTTGATGCCAGCCTGCCCGTGTTGAGCCTGCCCGGCGCCGATGTGCCCGAACTGCTCCAGAAGGCGGATCTGCCGACCGACACGACGGTCGATACCCCCGATACCATCGAAGACCGGCCCGCCGTCGAACCGATCCCGGCTCCGGTGACTGCCGAATCGCTGGCCGCGCTCGTCGCCACGACGTCGCGTCCGGCGACGCTCGATCCCGAACTGCGCTGCCTGGCCGGCGCGGTCTATTTTGAATCGCGCGGCGAATCGCTCGTCGGCCAGCTTGCGGTCGCGCATGTCGTGATCAACCGTGCGCAGTCGGGCCGCTTCCCGACCAGCCTGTGCGGCGTCGTCCACCAGCCGAGCCAGTTCAGCTTCGTTCGCGGCGGCAAGATGCCGGCGATCCGCGAATCGTCGACCCTGTGGTCGAACGCGGTCGCGATCGCACAGATCGCCCGCGACGGCAGCTGGAAGAACCAGGCGCCCGGCGCGCTCTTCTTCCACGCCCGCCACGTCTCGCCCGGCTGGCGCAAGACGCGCATCGCGCAGATCGACAATCACATCTTCTATCGCTGACGATGGCACGGGGTGCGCCCGCGCATCCCGTTCATTGCCAAGCCAGATTCGCTGGCGCATGGTGGGTGCATGAAGCTTCATCTTAATGCCGCCCTGCTCGGTGCAGCGGCGCTGGCTCTCGGCGGTTGCGCAACTGTTGTTCCGCCGGTCGAAGTCACGCGTTTTCACAACGCGGTTCCCGGCTGGGCACCCGGCACCCGCTACGCCATCGCGACCGCGCCTGTCGACGGCCCTGCTGCGGGCATGCCGTCGATCGAGTGGAACAGCTACCGCACGGCAGTCGACCAGCAATTGCAGCGGCAGGGCCTTGTCGCCGCGGGTTCGGGCGACAGCGCGCCCTTGCTCGTGCGTATCGGTTTCGATCGCAGCGAACGGGTGAGCGGCGGCGGCAATTCGCCGGTGTCGGTCGGCGTCGGCGGTTCGACGGGCGGCTATCGCTCGGGGGTCGGGCTTGGCGTCGGTTTCAGCTTCGGCGGCGGACCGCGCCGCATCTATGATCTGCAACTGTCGGTGCGCATCGACGATGCCGCTTCGGGTAACGCCTTGTGGGAAGGCCGCGCGATCGCCGCCGTCCCGGCCAAGGCGCCCGCCGCGCAGCCGTCGCTCGCCGCGGCAAAATTGGCCGATGCCTTATTCAAGGACTTCCCCGGCGAATCGGGACGCACTATCAGCGTCCCATGACCATCAGCATCGACGCCGCTTTCGACAGCGGCAATATCGTCGTGGAGTCGCTCGCCGGCACCACCGCCCGGCTCTCGATCCGCAAGGACCGCGAATCCGATTTCTTCCAGTGGTTCCATTTCCGCGTCGGTTGCGCCGTCGGCGATGCGCTGGAACTCAGCATCACGGGTTTGGCGAACTCGGCCTATCCCGACGGCTGGCCCGATTATGCGGTGTGCGCCAGCACCGACCGTGAGCATTGGTTCCGGCTCGACACCGATTATGACGCGGCCGCCAACGGCGGGTCGCTGATCGTCCGCCACACCGCCGAAAGCCCGATCCTGTGGGTCGCCTATTTCGCACCCTATTCGATGGAGCGGCACCACGACCTGATCGCCTGGGCGGCCGAATGCGATGGCGTGACCTATCGCCGCCTCGGCCACAGCCTCGAAGGCCAGCCGATCGATTGCCTCGAAATGGGCACTGGCGACACGCAGGTCTGGCTCTATGCGCGTCAACATCCGGGCGAGAGCATGGCCGAATGGTGGATCGAAGGCGCGCTCGAAAAGCTCACCGATCCCGCCGATCCGCACGCGCGCTCGCTGCTTGCCAAATGTCGCTTTCACATCGTGCCCAACATGAATCCCGACGGGTCGCGCCGCGGCCATTTGCGTACCAATTTCGCCGGCGTGAATCTCAACCGCGAATGGCACGAACCGACCGCCGAACGCAGTCCCGAAGTGCTCTGCGTCCGCAATGCGATGGATGAGACCGGCGTCGACTGGGCAATGGATGTCCATGGTGACGAAGCGATCCCGGCGGTCTTCTTCGCGGGCTTCGAAGGCATCCCGTCGCTTAAGCCCGAGCAGCAGGACAAATATAAGGCGTTCCAGGCCGCGCTTGCCGCTGCGACGCCCGATTTTCAGGTCGACCTCGGCTATGTCGAATCGGCGCCGGGCAAGGCGAACCTCAGCATGTCGACGACGCAGCTCGCCGAGCGTTATGGCGCGGTGTCGATGACGCTCGAAATGCCGTTCAAGGACAATCGCGACCTGCCCGACCCGGTGCAGGGATGGTCGCCCGAACGCTCGAAGCTGCTCGCGCACGCGTGCCTGTCGACGCTGGACCAGATGCTGTGATGCCCGACGGGGGCGGCTGGCATATCGTCGAGGACGATCTGTCGGGCGCCCCCATCCGCGCGCTGCTCGAACAACATTTCGCGGGCATGCTGGCGAATTCGCCGGCGGGCAGCTGCCACTTTCTCGATTTCGATGGCCTGCGTGCGGGCGATGTGACCTTCTGGTCGATCCATCATGGCGACGATCTTGCCGGATGCGGCGCGCTGAAGATGCTTGATGGCCGGCATGGCGAGGTCAAGTCGATGCGCACCCACGACGCTTTCCTCAGGCAGGGCGTCGCGGCGCTTATGCTCGACCATATCATCGCCGAAGCGCGCGGGCGCGGGGCCGAAAGGCTCAGCCTCGAAACCGGCTCAAGCTCAGCCTTCGAACCCGCGCTCGCGCTCTATCGGCGCTACGGCTTCGAAGACTGCGAACCCTTCGCCGATTACAGGCCCGACCCGTTCAGTCGTTTCATGACACGATCGCTTTGAATGGGGTTTGCGCAAAGACGCAAAGACACGAAGAAGACGCTCCGAGCCGATAGACCCTTTTCTTCTTGGGCGATGCGTTTGGCGCTGCGTTGCGGGAAAAGGCCGCTTCGCAGCAGGCACGACCTCTTTGCTTCTTTGCGCGAAACAAAAAACGCGACACTTGCGCCACACCACAACCCGGCGAGGTCAATGCCCAAATGAAAACGGGGTCCGGAAGGGACTCCGGGCCCCGCTCATAACCCCGAGGGGTTTGGACAATCGGGCGCGTTACGCGGCCTTCTTGTCCTCGATCACCGGCGTGCTGCCGCCGATGGCGATCTTGTGCGGCTTCATCGCCTCGGGCACTTCGCGGACCAGGTCGATGGTCAGCAAGCCGTCGGCGAGGTCGGCCTCGCTCACCCGCACGAAATCGGCGAGCTGGAAGCGGCGTTCGAAGGCGCGCGTCGCGATGCCGCTGTACAGCAGCTGACGGCCGTCGCCTTCACCCGGCGTCGCCTTGCGGCCGCTGACGGTCAGCATATTCTGCTGGGCGGTGATATCGATCTCGCCCGACTTGAAACCCGCGACCGCAACCGTGATGCGGAAATGATCGTCGGCAACTTTCTCGATGTCGAACGGCGGATAATTTTCGGCGCCCGAACCGCTCGTTTCCAGAAATTCGAACAGGCGGTCGAAACCGACGGTCGAACGGCGATAGGGGGTCCAGTCGAAGCTGTTGCGCATGGGTCTTTCTTCCTTTGATAAGCGAAGTCAGGGACCGCGGCGCGTGCCGCGATCGCCACCCGGTCCCTTCCTGGCGACCGGATGATCCGAATCTGGTGGCGGGCGAAACCATTTCAAGAGGGGCGTTGGCCTTCGTCCGAAAGCCACGCTAAGGGGGCGGCGAATCGTCGTTAGAAGGACCATCCATGCCGCAGCTCATCCTCATCCGCCACGGCCAGTCGCAGTGGAACCTCGAAAATCGCTTCACCGGCTGGTGGGACGTCGATGTCACCGAAAAGGGTGCCGCCGAGGCATGGGCCGCGGGCGAGCTGATGAAGGAAAAGGGCATCGCCCCCGACCTTTCCTTCACCTCGGTGCAGTCGCGTGCGATCAAGACGCTCAACCTCGCGCTCGAGGCGATGGGGCGCTTGTGGCTGCCGGTGACCAAGGACTGGCGTCTCAACGAGCGCCATTATGGCGGCCTCACCGGGCTCGACAAGGCCGAGACCGCGGCGAAGCATGGCGACGAACAGGTCAAGATCTGGCGCCGCAGCTTCGACATCCCGCCGCCGCCGCTTGACGCCGGCTCGCCCTACGACCTCGCGAGCGATCCGCGTTATGCCGGCATCGCGATCCCCTCGACCGAGAGCTTGAAGGACACGATCGCGCGCGTCCTGCCCTACTATCAGGCCGAAATCGAACCCCAGCTCGCTGCCGGCAAGACGGTGTTGATCTCCGCGCACGGCAACAGCCTGCGCGCGCTGGTCAAGCATCTGTCGGGCATTTCGGACGCCGACATCACCGGCCTCGAAATCCCGACCGGCCAGCCGATCGTTTACGAACTGAACGACGACCTGACCGCGCGCGAACGCTATTATCTGAGCGAGAAATAATCGACCTCGTCATTGCGAGGAGCGAAGCGGGGCAGTCCAGAGTAGGCGTAAACCGCTCTGGATTGCTTCGCTTCGCTCGCAATGACGGGGTGGGACTCGGTTAAAGCGTCCCGGTCACCGTCAGCTGGAAATATTGCCCGAACTTGCGCTGGCGACTTTCGCTGAACGCGATCGGCCCATCGCGCCTGTCGACGAACACGCTACGGTCGAACCCGTCCTTCATCCCGGCGAGGTTGCGGTACGACAGCTTCACCGTGAAGCCCGCGATATTCTTGTGTTCGACAAAGGCTGTGACGAACGGTCCCACCGTATATTCCTTCTCGATCGCGTCGAGCCGCAATCCGGGGCTGAAGCGCTCGTCGAAATAGCCTCCGCCCCACGCGATATTGCTGCCGGGAATGTCGTGGCGCAGGCTGAGATCGGCGACATAGTCCTGCCCGAAGCTCTGGTCGCGCCACTGGTCGGTCAGCGGATCGCGCACCCGGTTGCGGCGCCAGGTCACATCGGCGTTGATCCGCGCGCCCTTCCACCCCAGCGGGTCGAGCAGCAGCGTGCCCTTGGTCGTGACGCGATAGAGATGCGCCCCCGGCAGATTGCCCCGGCCTTCGGTGGTCGGCGACAACGGGATCTGGTCGACCAGATCCTGGGCATAGCCATAGGCGAAGGCGACCGACGCATGGCCCCAGCGTCCCATGTCCTGCACGAATTCCAGCTCGCTGCGGTTGACGATCGGCGGGACAAGCTGGCCGTTGCCGCCGTTGCCCTGCCCGTTCGCGACGTCGACCGAGCTGGCGAAGTCGAAGAAGTTGAGCTGGTCGACGCGGCGCTGGACGAACCAGTTGATGGTGGTCTTCGGCCCCACCTTCCACGCCAGCGCGAACTTGCCCTTCGGCCGGATGAAGCTGCGCGTCAGCCCGCCGGGCCCTGATGAGGTCAGTTCGCTATATTCGGCGGCAAGGTTCAGCTGGGCGGTCAGGTTCGGCGCGAGCGCGCGGCCCCAGGTGAGCGAGGCTTCGCTGCGCTTTTCCTCGACCTTGGTCCGCTCGCCGCCAAAGGCGACCGGCAGAAAGCTGCCGTCGGGCTGCAACTTCGCAAATTCGGCATCGACGTCGAGGGTGTTATAGGCGCCCTCCAGCGCGATCTGCCAGTCGGTGCCGCCCGCAGTGCGCCAGCTATATTCGCCGCGCAGGATCGATTCGCTCTCGTCGGCGGTCTGGCTGAAGCGCTCACCCGACCGTCCGCCGACCTCGCGGTCGACGATGAAGCTGTCGACGAAGGGGCTATGCTCGAAGCGATAGAGCGAGATCAGCTTGAGCCGGCCTTTGCCCAGCCCCAACTCGTAATCGCCACCGATGTCGAAATTATATTCGTCCTCGGTGAAGCGGAAATCTTCGCTCACCCGGCCGAAGGCGGGCTGGACCGATGTGCCGCTGACATGTTCGCGCAGATTCTGCAGCTGCCCGCCGAGGTTGACATTCCACTTGTTGCCATTGGCGGTCGTGCGCGCGAGCGCTGCTGAAAGCCGCGGCCGGTCGCCGTCATAGGCGCCGAACTCGTCGCGGATGAAGAGCAGATTGCCATTGCCGTCGAAGCGCCGTTCGGGCCCCCAATGGCCCGACCGATTGGCTTCATTCTTCAGGCTGAGCGTTACCTGCGTGCCGTCCAATTTGCCGGTGGTCGAAATCTCGCCGTTCAGCCAATTATCCTCGATCCGCGGGCGCCATTCGGGTTGCCAGCGGATCGTCGTCTTGAGCCCGTCGCTCGCACCCGCGCCCGCGACCAGCACGACATTGGCGACCTGTCCGGTCAGCCCCGGGACGTTGAGGCTCGCGCCGTCGACGATGTCGATATAGGCGACTTGCGTCGCGGTGATCCGCGACAGCGCGGTGCGCGCATCGGTGGTCTTGCTCGCGATGCGCTCGCCATTGATCAGCACATTTTCGGTCGCCTGCCCCAGCCCGCGATCGCCGCCATTGGTGCCGGTGACGATCAGGAAGCCGGGCACCTTTTCGACCATGTCGAGCGCGGTGCGCGGGGCAAAGCGGGTGAAGTCGGCGGGGGTGTAGCGCTCGGCGCCGCCCACCGGTGCGGGGATCGCAGCGGGCGCGTCGCCGGTCGGCTCCTGTGCCCACAGCGGCGGCGCCGACGACAGCAAGATCGCCGCGAACGACGTCCGGAAAACAAAGGCCGACATGACTCCCCCCAATCGCGCCGCGATCGAAGTGCAGCCCGTCCCTTGTGCGAATAGTTCGCAATAATGAAGTTTCGTTACAATGTCTACCAACACCCCGTGCCGTTCGACGAGCGACACGGGAGCGCGGGCTCGCTATGCCGTCTTGCGTCCGGCGAAATTTGCGACATGATGTCAGCAAATTGCGGGGGTGAGGGTGCGGATTTTTGGGTCGATGCTGCTGGTGGCTGCGCTTGCGCAGGTGCCGGCGAATGCCACGAATGATCAGGTTGAACGCGGCCCGGTGCCGGGCTGGGTCGTTCCATCCGAATTATTGCCGGTCCCCGAGGACGCCAGCGGCATGCTCTTCGTGCGACGCCAGGATGTCTTGGTGCATCTCGATGCGCGGGGACAGGCGCAATATATCGGCTATCGAACGCGTATCCTGCACTCCAACGCGCTGCAACTCGGCAATATCTCCATCAGTTGGAAGCCTGTGTCGGGTCCGCCGGTCGTCCATATGATCAAGCTGCACCGCGGCGCCGAGACGATTGACGTCCTCGAAAAGGCGTCGTTCGAGATCCTGCGCCGCGAGGACCAGCTCGAAGCCGCGCAACTCGACGGCGTGCTGACCGCGGTGCTGCGCATACCGGACCTGCGCGTCGGCGATGAAATCGAAGTCGGCCTGACGACGCGCGCGGACGACCCGACACTGGCGAAAAATGATTCGGGCCTGCTGTTCATCGTCGACAGTCCGCCGCCCGGCCGCACCCGGCTCGGGCTCAGCTGGGACGAAGGGTTCAAGCCGCGCATCCGGATGACGCCGGAGATGACTGCGGCCGCGCGCGCCGGCGCCAGCGGCATCGATTTCCCGTTCGACAACCCCGCGATCAAGACGGCGGCGAAGGACGCACCGCCGCGTTTCCAATGGCAACGCGTCGTCGAATATAGCGATTTTGCCGACTGGTCGGCCGTGTCGCGGCACTTCGCCCCGCTGTTCGCCAAGGCAGCGCAGATCCCCGATGGCTCGCCGCTCAAGGCCGAGGCGCGCCGGATCGCTGCGGCGCATACGCGGCCGCTCGATCGCGCCGCTGCGGCGCTCAAGCTCGTCCAGCAGGACGTGCGCTATATCTATGTAGGCCTCGGCGCCGGAAACCTGACCCCGGCCAGCGCCGAGGAAAGCTGGCAGCGGCGCTATGGCGACTGCAAGGGAAAGACCGCGCTGCTGCTGGGGCTGCTCGCCGAACTGGGGATCGAGGCCGAGCCGGTGCTCGTGAACAACCAGGGCGCCGACGACGGCCTCGATGCGCGGCTCGCCAATCCGGCCTTGTTCGACCATATCCTGGTTCGCGCGCGGATCGACGGGACCACCTATTGGCTCGACGGCACACTGCCGCCCGTCGCCGTTCCGACGACCGATCCCGTCATCGCCTATCGCTGGGTCCTGCCGCTCAGCGCGAAGGGGAGCGCGATCGAGCAGCGCGGCTGGAAACCCGCTGCGACGCCCGACGAGATCACCCTCTATGAAATCGATGCGCGCGCGGGTTTCGACGTGCCGGCGCAGGTGACCAACACCACGATCACACGCGGCATTGCGGGTTTGCAGCAGCAGGCCCAATTATCCAGCGTCACGTCCGACCAGTTGCTGGCCGGGATGCGCCAGCAGATTGTCGGCAGCACTTGGCAGTCGGTCGACGAGGTGAAATGGCGCTACGATCAAAAGGCCGGCGCCAGCATTCTGACCATTCGCGGCAGCTGGGATGTCGACTGGGACAAGGATTCGCGTTTCGGGCGAAGCTACTCGCTGCCCGGCGGCGGCTTCAACCCGCCCGCGAAGCGCGTCCGGCCGCCCGACCAGGACCAGGGGCTGCCATATTATGCCAAGCCCGAATTCGATTGCCGGGTGACGACGGTCCGGCTGCCGTCGGGCACCGATCCGGCACACTGGACGCACAAGTCGGGTTTCGACACGCACATCTTCGGCATGAACTATTATCGCGCGTTCGATGTTCGCGACGGATCGGTCCGTATGGTCCGCGGGCGGCGCGTCGACAGCCCCGAAATCGACGCTGCCAGCGCGCGGCAGGACAATGGCCGTATCGCCGCCTTCGACAACAGCATGGCGTGGATCTTCTACAGCCCCAATGGCGGCGCCAGTCCGAATCCGGACCGCAAGGTCGTTCCGGCGACCTATGATATCGACTGGACCGCCGATCGGGTCCCCTGCCTGTCGCCCGCGGCGATCAGTCGCGCAGCAGCTCGTTGATCCCGGTCTTGGCGCGCGTCTTGGCATCGACGCGCTTGACGATCACCGCGCAATAGAGCGACGGCCCCGGCGTGCCGTCGGGCAGCGGCTTGCCGGGCAGCGACCCCGGCACGACCACCGAGTAAGCGGGGACTTCGCCGATGAAGATTTCGCCCGTCGCGCGGTCGATGATCTTGGTCGAGGCGCCGAGGTAGACGCCCATCGACAGCACCGCGCCTTCGCGCACGATCACGCCCTCGGCAACCTCGGCACGCGCACCGATGAAGGCGCCGTCCTCGATGATCACCGGTCCGGCTTGCAGCGGTTCGAGCACGCCGCCGATCCCCGCGCCGCCCGACAGATGGACGTTGGCGCCGATCTGCGCGCAGCTGCCGACCGTCGCCCAGGCGTCGACCATCGATCCCTCGCCGACATAGGCGCCGATATTGACGAAGCTCGGCATCAGCACCGCGCCCTTGCTGATGAAGGCGCCGCGGCGGACGATCGAGCCGGGGACGGCGCGGAAGCCCGCATCGCGAAAACGGTTCTCGCCCCAGCCGGCGAATTTCGACGGCACCTTGTCCCACCAGGTCGCGCCGCCGGCGCCGCCCTCGATGACCTCCATGTCGTTGAGGCGGAAGGACAGCAGCACCGCCTTCTTCAGCCACTGGTTCACCTGCCAGGTGCCGCCCGCGTCGCGTGTCGCGACGCGATAGCGGCCGTCGTCGAGCCCGGCGAGCGCGGTCTCGACCGCCTCGCGCACCGCGCCCTGCGTCGTCAGGCCCAAAGTGTCGCGCGCATCCCAGGCGGCTTCGATGGTCGATTGCAGGTCGGTCGTCATGAAATCCCCCAGGGTGTCGGCAAAGTGTCGAGCCAGTCCGAAATGTCGTTCACATGGAAATCGACCTGGTCCGGCAGGTGGTCGCGATGGCCGCTTTCGCTGCCATTGTCCAGCCACACGGTGGTCATCCCCAGCGCCTTCGCCGGGGTCAGGTTGCGCGCCATATCCTCGACGAACAGGCTGCGTTTGGGGTCGATGCCCAGATGGTCGACCATCATCCGATAGGCGGCCGGATCGGGCTTGGGCGTGTAGCGCGTGGCGCGAATGTCGCAGACGCCGTCGAACAGGTCGGCGATGCCGCGCGCCGCCAGCACCCGCGCTGCATAATCGGCATCGGCGTTGGTGAAGATCAGCCGTCGTCCGGGCAGCCGCTCGAGTCCCGCGCGCAGCCGCGCGTCCGGCGCGATGCGGTCGAGCGCGATAGCATGGACGTCGACCAGGAAATCCTCGGGATGAACGCCATGATGGCGCATCAGCCCGGCCATCGTCGTGCCATGGTCGTGAAAATATTGCTTCTGCACCCGCCGCGCCTCGATGGCGTCGACGTCCAGCAGCCGCATGATGAACGCGCCCATGCGCGCGTCGATCAGGTCGAACAGCTGTGCCGACGGCGGGTAGAGCGTGTTGTCGAGATCGAAGAGCCACGTATCGATATCGGCGAGGCGATCGGTCATGTGGCGGCGCTTAACGATCGGGCGCGTCGCGGGCAAGCCACCCTCCCCCTTCGTCACCCCGGGCTTGACCCAAGGTCCCGCTTGGCCTTCAAACCGGCAGAACCCCGGGTCAGGCCCGCGGTGACGACATCATCAGACGACAGGGGACGCTGCATGAACAAGACCTTCCTCCCGCTCCTGCTGCTCGGCACGGCGCTCGCCGCGCCCGCCGCCGCGCAGACCGCCCGCACGGTCATCCACGCCGGCCATCTGATCGCCGAACCGGGCAAGCCCGCGAAGAGAGCCGCGACGATCATCATCGAGAACGGCCGGATCGTCTCGATCGCCGACGGCCACCAGCCCGCCGACGCTGGCGCGACCCTGATCGACCTCAGCGACAAATATGTCCTCCCCGGGCTGATCGACAGCCATGTCCATCTCACCAGCGACGCCGGCGGTCTCGCCGGGCAGCTGGAAGAAATCACCCTCAGCCCCGCCGCGCAGGCCTTCAATGCCGAGGTCAACGGCATGAAGACACTGCGCGCGGGCTTCACCACGGTGCGCAACCTCGGCGACGGCGACGGCGCGACGCTCGCTCTCAGGGATGCGATCGCCGCGGGCAAGGTGCAGGGGCCGCGCATCGTCGATGCCGGCAACGCGATCTCGGGCAGCGCCGGGCATATGGACGGTTCGCTCGGTTATCGCGACGAGCTCAAGCCCTTTTTCGCGGGCGCGGGCAACACCTGCAATGGCGCCGACGATTGCCGCCGCGCGGTGCGTCATCAGGTCGGGCGCGGTGCCGACGCGATCAAATTCGCCTCGACCGGCGGGGTCAATAGCCGCATCGGCGCCGGCCTCGGCAAGCAGATGTTCGACGACGAGGCGCAGGCGATCGTCGATACGGCACATATGTTCGGGAAAAAGGTCGCGGTCCACGCGCATGGCGCCGACGGCATCCGCCTCGCGCTCGTCGCCGGCGCCGATTCGATCGAACATGGCACAATCCTCGACGAGGCGACGATCGCGCTGTGGGCAAAATCGAAGACCTATTATGTCCCGACATTGTCGACCGTGAACGGGTACAAGGAACGCATCGCCGCCAATGCCGCGGCCTATGAGCCCGACGTGCTGGCGAAGATCCAATGGCGCATTTCGATCACCGGCAAGAGCCTCGAACAGCTTGTCCCGCGCGGCGTGCGCATCGCCTTCGGCACCGACGCCGGCGTCTCGAAGCACGGCCGCAACGGCGACGAATTCGAACTGATGGTCCAGCACGGCATGACGCCTGTCGAGGCGCTCAAAGCCGCGACGGTCAATGCCGCCGACCTGCTCGGCCTCTCCGACCAGATCGGCACCATCGCGCCGGGCAAGAGCGCCGACATCATCGCGGTCGCCAGCGACCCGATCGCCGATGTGCGGGTGCTCAAAAAGGTCGATTTCGTGATGGCGCGGGGGACGGTGGTAGAATGATCTTAACGGGTGGGGTGTTTAGATCGGGCCTTGTCCAACAGCGAAGGCAGGTCGATGCATTTTACCCGGAGCGTGGCGGCGCTGGCCCTTCTTTCGCTCGCCGCCTGTGCGGAAAACCCCGATGCGGCATGCCAGGGCGATGCGGTGATCGCGGCGCTTACCAAGGGCATCACCGAAAAAGCGATCACCGGCGCGCAGCAAATGGCCGATCACCGCATGCGCGGGTCGGGCGCGACGCTGTCGGCTTTTCGATCCGTCGCCGATCGTTTTGAATTGAGTGTCGCGAATGCGCGGGTGATCGAAAAGGGTCCCGACGCGGGGCGGCGCTGTGCGGGGCGGCTGTCGATCACCGTGCCGGAGGATGTCCTGACCAAAGCGGACAATGTCGCTGCGATGCTGGGCAAGGGCGACATCCAGGCTCTTGCCAAAGCGGAAGGCGTCGACCTGAAGGGCACGACCTTCCGGACCGACGTCGATTATTCCATCGCGGGAGGCGACGGCGGCGCGGTGGTCGAGCCCGAACGCGGGACGAGATTTGTTAGTCTGGTCCGCGACCTTCTGGTTGCTGCGGTGCTTGATCGGCATATCCGGTCCGAATATGATGCGATCCGCGAGGAAGAGCGGGTCCGCGCCGATGCACGGGCGATGGCGGAGGATCCCGACCGAGCCGACGAATTGGCCGAACTTCTCGAGCGTGAACGACAGGCCCATGCCGAAGATGACGCCGATGGCGTTGCCGCCGCCGCCGAACGCGCGGCAGCCGTCTCCGAGGCGGCGGCGCGCGGGCTATGATGCGGCGTGGACCGTTCCAGGCTGGCTTCGTTTCGCTTGTAAGGGCTAGGCTTCAGCCGGTGATCGCGGCTTTCAACGGCAGCCATCGCTCCAGCTTCACCGCATAGCGAGTCGTATTCGCTGCGCTGCTCGACGGCAGATCGATCACCGCCACAGCGTCCAGCACCGGCAACTGCCGCCGCCCGATCGCCGCTGCCTTGCCGCCGTTGAACGCGACCGTCCGCAATTCGGGCAGCGTTGCGACCAGCGCCGCCAGATCCTGCGCTTCGACCCCGCGAATCTCGCTGTCGCTGCTCGACCGCCGTTCGGCTGTGCGGATCACGTCCCACAGGCCGACACGCGCTTCACGCAGCGCCGCGAGTCGCGCGTCATAACCCATCGTCGCCAGCGGCCGGTCGATCACCTCGCCCACGAGGCGCCAGAACTGGTTCGTCGGATGCGCATAATAGCGCCGTTCGGCGAGCGAGCGGGCGCCGGGCAGGCTGCCGAGGATCAGCAGGCGGGTGTCGGGCGCGACATGCGCGGCGAAGCTGGCGTGGCGGACGGGCGGCATCGCCACCCGATAGCCCGCCCCGCCCGGCGCAACAATCTTGCTCACCCCTTGACCCTCAGGGGAATCGCCGCTAGGGGCCGCGTCGATCGAAAGCGGCGCTTAACCGCCACTTCCGGTTACAACAGCGCTTGAACATTGCTGGCGCGGATGGAGCCTCCGGAAGATCCTTGTGATCCGCCGGGGTCTTTTGCTGTTACAAGGTCGCCCGTTTTCCGCGGTTTTCCGTGGGGTCCGGTCGATGTTTCATCCACCGCAGTACAGTAACCGTTCGCTTTGATGGGCGGACATTTAAAGGTGAAGCATTCATGCCCACGATCAACCAGCTGGTCCGCAAGGGCCGGACTCCCCAGAAGGTGAAGTCCAAGGTCCCGGCGATGGACGCAAACCCGCAGAAGCGCGGCGTTTGCACCCGAGTCTATACGACCACCCCGAAAAAGCCGAACTCGGCGCTCCGTAAGGTTGCCAAGGTCCGCCTGACCAACCAGCGCGAAGTCATCACTTACATCCCCGGCGAAGGCCACAACCTCCAGGAACACAGCGTTGTGCTGATCCGCGGCGGTCGTGTCCGCGATCTTCCCGGTGTGCGTTACCACGTCCTGCGCGGCGTGCTCGATACGCAGGGTGTGAAGGACCGCAAGCAGAGCCGTTCGAAATACGGTGCGAAGCGTCCGAAGTAAGGACCGCTTTTTCGGCTTTTGATCATCCCGCTGCGCTTGGCGCCGGGATGCTGTTGTACAAAGGAATTACCTATGGCTCGTCGTCGTCGTCCTGAACGCCGCGAAATCCTGCCCGATCCCCGTTTCGGTGATGTGGTGCTGTCGAAATTCATGAACAGCGTCATGCTGGACGGGAAGAAGTCCACCGCCGAAGGCATCGTCTATGGCGCCCTCGAATCGGTCGAAGCCCGTGCCAAGAAGGAACCGATCGGCGTGTTCCACGAAGCGCTGGCGAATATCCGTCCGAACATCGAAGTCCGCAGCCGCCGCGTCGGCGGTGCGACCTATCAGGTTCCGGTCGAAGTCCGTCCGGACCGTGCGCAGGCGCTCGCGATCCGCTGGCTGATCACCGCCGCGCGCAACCGCAGCGAAACGACGATGGCCGCGCGCCTGTCGGGTGAGCTGCTCGACGCCTCGAACAACCGCGGCAACGCGGTGAAGAAGCGCGAAGACACGCACCGCATGGCCGAAGCCAACCGCGCTTTCAGCCACTACCGCTGGTAATCGAACGCGGGATGCCACCGCCCTCGTGGCCGGGCGTCTCGCATTCGTAACAATCCTTCCTATATCGGGGGTGGCCCTCGCGGCCTCCCCCCAAATTCAAGGACAAGACCATGGCCCGCAGCCATCCGCTCGAAAATTATCGCAATTTTGGTATCATGGCGCACATCGACGCCGGCAAGACCACGACGACCGAGCGTATTCTTTACTACACCGGCAAGTCCTACAAGATCGGCGAAGTCCATGACGGCGCCGCGACGATGGACTGGATGGAGCAGGAACAGGAACGCGGCATCACGATCACGTCGGCTGCGACCACCTGCCTCTGGAAAGCCGACGAAGGTCAGGGCCCCGAGCATCGCCTGAACATCATCGACACCCCCGGCCACGTCGACTTCACCATCGAAGTCGAACGTTCGTTGCGCGTGCTCGACGGCGCGATCACCGCGTTCGACGGCGTTGCCGGCGTCGAGCCGCAGTCGGAAACCGTGTGGCGTCAGGCTGACAAGTACAAAGTCCCGCGCATGTGCTTCGTCAACAAGCTCGACCGCACCGGCGCCGATTTCTATTATTGCGTCCAGACGATCATCGATCGCCTCGGTGCGACCCCGGCTGTCCTCTATCTGCCCATCGGCGCCGAAGGCGACTTCAAGGGTCTCGTCGACCTGGTCAACGAGCGGGCGATCATCTGGAAGGACGAAAGCCTCGGCGCCGAATTCTTCTATGAGGAAATCCCCGCCGACCTCGCCGACAAGGCCGCCGAATATCGCGAAAAGCTGATCGAGCTCGCCGTCGAACAGGACGACGACGCGATGGAAGCCTATCTCGAAGGCACACTCCCCGAGGTCGCGCAGCTCAAGGCGCTGATCCGCAAGGGCACGCTGGCGCAGGCGTTCGTTCCTGTCCTCTGCGGCTCCGCGTTCAAGAACAAGGGTGTCCAGACGCTGCTCGACGCAGTCGTCGACTATCTGCCTTCGCCGCTCGACATTCCCGACGTTCAGGGGCTTAAGCTCGACGGCACGACGCCCGATTCGCGTCCGGCCGCCGATGACGCGCCGCTGTCGCTGCTCGCCTTCAAGATCATGAACGATCCGTTCGTCGGCTCGCTCACCTTCGCCCGCATCTATTCGGGGACCCTGAACAAGGGCACGTACCTGAACTCGGTGAAGGACAAGAAGGAAAAGGTCGGTCGTATGCTGCTGATGCATGCGAACAGCCGCGAAGACATCGAAGAAGCCTATGCGGGTGACATCGTCGCGCTCGCCGGCCTCAAGGAAACCACCACCGGGGATACGCTCTGCGCCACCGGCGCGCCGATCATCCTTGAGCGGATGGAATTCCCCGAGCCGGTCATCGAGCTGTCGGTGGAACCGAAGACCAAGGCCGACCAGGAACGTATGGGCATCGCGCTCAACCGCTTGGCCGCCGAGGATCCCTCGTTCCGCGTCTCGACCGACCATGAATCGGGTCAGACGATCATCAAGGGCATGGGCGAGCTTCACCTCGACATCCTCGTCGATCGCATGAAGCGCGAGTTCAAGGTCGAAGCGAATGTCGGCGCGCCGCAGGTGGCGTACCGCGAATCGCTCGCGAAGCCGGTCGACGTCGACTACACCCACAAGAAGCAGTCGGGTGGTTCGGGCCAGTTCGGCCGCGTCAAGGTCAGCGTCGCCCCCGGCGAACGCGGTTCGGGCATCACCTTCATCGACGAGATCAAGGGCGGCAATATTCCGCGCGAATATATCCCGTCGGTCGAAAAGGGCATGCGCGAATCGGCCGACAATGGTCACATGATCGGCTTCCCGATCATCGACTTCGAAATCAAGCTCACGGACGGCGCGTATCACGACGTCGACTCGTCGGCGCTGGCGTTCGAAATCGCGGGCCGTGCGGCGATGCGCGAAGTGGCGGCAAAGGCCGGCATCAAGCTGCTCGAACCGGTGATGAAGGTCGAGGTTGTTACCCCGGAAGAGTTCATGGGTGACGTGATCGGCGATCTCAACAGCCGCCGCGGCCAGATCCAGGGCACCGACAGCCGGGGCATCGCCCAGGTCGTCGAGGCGATTGTTCCGCTCGCGAACATGTTCGGCTACGTCAATCAGCTGCGCAGCTTCAGCCAGGGACGCGCCAGCTACTCGATGCAATTCTCGCATTATGAGGAAGTGCCGACCAACGTCGCCGAAGAGGTGAAGGCCAAGATGGCCTGACGGGTCTAAGCCGCGCGGACTTGCGCCGCGCGGCAAAGCCCTCTAAGGGCGGCGCCTGATTCAGCAGGCTCGTCCAAGACTGATCAATTCAACTATCGAACAAGAAGGTTCTTAAATCATGGCCAAGGCTAAATTTGAGCGGACGAAGCCGCACTGCAACATCGGCACCATCGGTCACGTCGACCATGGCAAGACCTCGCTGACCGCGGCGATCACGAAGGTGCTCGCCGAAACGTCGGGCGGCGTCGCCGTCGACTTCGCGAACATCGACAAGGCGCCCGAAGAGCGCGAACGCGGCATCACCATCTCGACCGCCCACGTCGAATATGAAACCGGCGCCCGCCACTATGCGCACGTCGATTGCCCGGGCCACGCCGACTATGTGAAGAACATGATCACCGGTGCTGCCCAGATGGACGGCGCGATCCTCGTCGTGTCGGCCGCTGACGGCCCGATGCCGCAGACCAAGGAGCACATCCTGCTCGCGAAGCAGGTTGGCGTTCCCACCATGGTCGTCTTCCTTAACAAGGTCGACCAGCTGGACGATCCCGAGCTGCTCGAGCTCGTCGAACTCGAAATCCGCGAAGAGCTTTCGAAGCGCGACTTCGACGGCGACAATATTCCGATCATCCCGGGTTCGGCGCTCGCCGCCCTCGAAGGTCGCGACGACGCCATCGGCAAGGACGCGATCCTGAAGCTGATGGAAGCCGTCGATGCATGGATCCCGCAGCCGGAGCGTCCGCTCGACAAGCCCTTCCTGATGCCGATCGAAGACGTGTTCTCGATCTCGGGTCGCGGTACCGTCGTCACCGGCCGTATCGAAACCGGCATCGTCAAGGTCGGTGAAGAAGTCGAAATCGTCGGCATCAAGGACACCAAGAAGACCGTCGTGACCGGCGTCGAAATGTTCCGCAAGCTGCTCGACCAGGGCCAGGCTGGCGACAACGTCGGTGCGCTGATCCGTGGCGTCGGCCGTGAAGAAGTCGAGCGTGGCCAGGTTCTCTGCAAGCCCGGCACGATCAAGCCGCACACCGAGTTCACCTCGGAAGTCTATGTCCTGTCGAAGGACGAGGGCGGCCGTCACACGCCGTTCTTTGCGAACTATCGTCCGCAGTTCTACTTCCGCACCACGGACGTCACCGGCGAGGTCATCCTCCCCGAGGGCACCGAGATGGTCATGCCCGGCGACAACGTCCAGCTCGCCGTCAAGCTGATCGCCCCGATCGCCATGGACCCGGGTCTGCGCTTCGCGATTCGCGAAGGTGGCCGCACGGTCGGCGCAGGGGTTGTCGCGACCATCACAAAGTAATATAGGGCCGCGAGCCGCGCGATTCGGAAGCGATTCGCGCGGCTCGTAGCACTAGGAATTTAGATGGCCGATCCGGCTTCCCTGCGGGAGCCGGAGCAGGCCATTTCGGCTCTTTCGCATCGTCAGACGGGATTCGACTGGAATAGTCATGGAAACGCAGAATATTCGCATTCGCCTCAAGGCCTTTGATCACCGCGTGCTCGATCAGGCCACCACCGACATCGCCGACACGGCGCGTCGTACCGGAGCGCTTATTCGCGGCCCGATCCCGCTGCCGACGCGCATCGAAAAGTTCACCGTGAACCGCGGTCCGCATGTCGACAAAAAGTCGCGCGAGCAGTTCGAGGTCCGTACCCACAAGCGGCTGCTCGACATCGTGCAGCCGACCCCGCAGACGGTCGATGCGCTGATGAAGCTCGACCTCGCCGCGGGCGTGAACGTCGAAATCAAGCTGGCCTAAAGGCCAGCGAAGCCCCGGTGAAGACCGGGGTCTCTATCGGCAGGCGGTTCGCTGCCTGCATCGTCCGGAGCGATCCGGACCGACGATAGGGTGGATACCGCCGGACCGCTTCCCCTGGAAGCATCAGGGTCCGGGCTGCGTCCCCCGTCTCGCCGCAGGTCCTTCGGGATGGCGGCACCTCAGCCCGGACGGGGCGATGCATCGAAATTATGGGCTGGGAGGGTAGTCGTCGGGCTTGGCTTGATGGCTTCCCGCAAGCCGTGCGGAATGGTCCGCCCGGCCTCTGTTGAGGAGTATTGATCATGCGGACTGGCGTGATCGCGAAAAAAATGGGGATGACCCGCCTGTTTCAGGACGACGGCCGCCACGTGCCCGTCACCGTCCTGAGCCTCGAAGGCTGTCAGGTTATCTCCGTGCGCGAACAAGAACGCGACGGCTATGTTGCCGTCCAACTCGGTGCCGGCTCGGCGAAGGCGAAGAACGTCGCCAAGCCCCAGCGCGGCGCTTTCGGCAAGGCCGAAGTCGAACCCAAGGCGAAGGTCGTCGAATTCCGCGTCGCTGACGACGCGACGCTCGATGTCGGTGCCGAACTGTCGGCCGACCATTTCGTCGCCGGCCAGATCGTGGACATCCAGGGCGTCACGCAGGGCAAAGGTTTTGCCGGTGCGATGAAGCGCTGGGGTTTCGGAGGCATGCGCGCCACGCACGGCGTGTCGATCAGCCACCGTGCCCATGGTTCGACGGGTAACCGCCAGGATCCGGGCCGCGTCTTCAAGAACAAGAAGATGGCCGGCCACATGGGCGCGCGCAACCGCACCCAGCAGAATCTCGAAATCGTCCGCACCGACGTCGAGCGCGGCCTTCTCTTCGTCAAGGGCTCGGTCCCTGGCTCGAAGGGCGGCTGGCTGATGGTCCGCGATGCGGTCAAGCTGCCGCGCCACCCCGAGGCCCCCTATCCGGCGGGCATCAAGAGCGCGGCCAACAGCAACCAGGAAGCCCCGGCAGACGCGCCGGTCGAAACGCCGGTCGAAGAGACCGTCGTCACCGACACCGCGACCACCGACGGCGCGCAGGAGTCCTGATCATGAAGGTCAAGGTTCAGACCATCGACGGCAAGGCCGGCACCGATATCGACCTCAACGACGACGTCTTCGGCGTCGATCCGCGCGCCGACATCCTGCACCGCGTCGTTTCGTGGCAGCTCGAAAAGCGCCGTGGTCCGGCTCGCGCCGCCCGCGAACGCAGCGACGTCGCCCGCACCGGCAAGAAGTTCGGTCGCCAGAAGGGCGGCGGTACCGCCCGTCACGGCGATCGCAAGGCACCGATCTTCATCGGCGGCGGCAAGGCGCACGGTCCCCGGGCCCGCACCTTCGGTCACTCGCTGAACAAGAAGATTCGCGCGCTTGGCCTCAAGATGGCGCTCAGCGACAAGGCGAAGGGCGGCAAGATCGTCGTTCTCGACACGCTCGAGCTCAAGGATGCCAAGACCAAGGCGCTCGCCGGCCAGCTCGGCAAGTTCGAACTCGGCAACCGCGCACTCTTCATCGACGGCGATGCGGTCCATGAAAGCTTCGCCATGGCGTCGGCCAACCTCATCGGCATCGACTCGATGCCGGCGGCGGGTGCCAACGTCTATGACATCATCCGTGCCGACACGCTGGTCCTGACCCGCGCGGCGGTCGAAAAGCTGGAGGCCCGTTTCCATGGCTAAGGCAAAAACTGTCGACGCGCGTCACTATGACGTGATCCTCGCTCCGGTGATCACCGAGAAGTCGACCCTGCTCAGCGAGAATAACGCGGTGGTGTTCAAGGTTGCGAACGATGCGACCAAGCCCGCCATCAAGGCCGCCGTCGAGGCGCTGTTCGATGTCAAGGTGATCGGCGTGAACACGCTCATCACCAAGGGCAAGACCAAGCGCTGGAAGGGCAAGCCCTACACCCGCAGCGACGTGAAGAAGGCGATCGTTCGCCTGGCCGAAGGCCAGTCGATCGACGTCACCACCGGCGTCTGATTGTAGGAAGAGGCAAGAACAATGGCACTTAAATCCTATAATCCGACCAGCCCCGCGCAGCGCGGCCTGATCCTCGTCGACAAATCGTCGCTGTGGAAGGGCAAGCCCGTCAAGGCGCTGACCGAAGGCAAGAACAAGACCGGCGGCCGCAACAACAAGGGTCATGTGACCTCGCGCGGCATCGCGGGCGGCCACAAGCAGAAGTACCGCTTCATCGACTTCAAGCGTCGCAAGTGGGACATGCCGGCTACCGTCGAGCGTCTGGAATATGACCCCAACCGTACGGCCTTCATCGCGCTGGTGAAGTACGAAGACGGCGAGCAGACCTATATCCTGGCGCCGCAGCGCCTCGCGGTCGGCGATGTCGTCGTCGCGGGCAAGAAGACCGACGTGAAGCCTGGCAATGCGATGGAATTGTCGCAGATGCCGGTTGGCACGATCGTCCACAACATCGAGATGAAGCCGGGCAAGGGCGGCCAGATCGCCCGTTCGGCCGGCACCTATGCCCAGGTCGTCGGTCGTGACCGCGGCCTTGTCATCGTGCGTCTCGGTTCGGGCGAGCAGCGTTACATCCGCGGCGAGTGCATGGGCACGGTCGGCGCGGTGTCGAACCCGGACAACCAGAACACCAACCTCGGCAAGGCTGGCCGTGGTCGCTGGCTCGGCAAGCGTCCGCTGACCCGCGGCGTGGCCAAGAACCCGGTCGATCACCCGCACGGCGGCGGTGAAGGCCGTACCTCGGGCGGCCGCCATCCGGTTACCCCGTGGGGCAAGCCGACCAAGGGTGCTCGTACCCGTCACAACAAGTCGACCGACAAGATGATCATCCGGTCGCGTCACGCCAAGAAGAAGAGGTAAGCCATGGCTCGCTCGGTCTGGAAGGGTCCGTTTGTCGACCTTCATCTCCTCAAGAAAGCCGAAACGGCCCAGGACGGTGGCAGCTCTGCCCCGATCAAGACCTGGTCGCGTCGGTCCACCATCCTGCCGCAGTTCGTCGGGCTGACCTTCAACGTCTACAACGGCCGCAAGTTCGTGCCGGTGTCGGTCAACGAAGACATGGTCGGCATGAAGCTGGGTGAATTTGCGCCGACGCGCTTCTTCCCCGGCCACGCGGCCGACAAGAAGGGCAAACGCTAATGGGCAAGGCAAAATCCCCCCGCCGCGTTGCGGATAACGAGGCGCTGTCGGTCGGCACGCAGATTCGTGGCTCGGCGCAGAAGCTGAACCTCGTCGCTGCGCTGATCCGCGGTCGCAAGGTCGAAGACGCGATGAACGTCCTCGCTTTCTCGAAGAAGGCGATGGCGGTCGACGTGCGCAAGGTTCTCGCCAGCGCCGTCGCCAACGCGGAAAACAACCACAACCTCGACGTCGATGCGCTGGTCATCCAGGAAGCCAGCGTCGGCAAGTCGATCTCGATGAAGCGCTGGCACGCACGCGGTCGCGGCAAGTCGACCCGGATCGTCAAGCCGTTCAGCCGCATCCGCATCGTCGTGCGCGAACAGGAAGAAGAGGCGTAACATGGGCCAGAAGAGCAATCCGATCGGCCTGCGCCTGCAGGTCAACCGCACCTGGGACAGCCGCTGGTTCGCCGAAGGGCAGGACTATGGCCGTATGCTCGTTGAGGATCTGAAGATCCGCAACTTCATCTTCAAGACGCTGCCGCAGGCCGCGATTTCGAAGGTGGTGATCGAGCGTCCCGCCAAGCTGTGCCGCGTGTCGATCTATGCCGCTCGTCCGGGCGTCATCATCGGCAAGAAGGGCGCCGACATCGAAAAGCTGCGCAAGCAGCTCGGCGAACTGACCGGCAGCGACGTGTCGCTGAACATCGTCGAAATCCGCAAGCCCGAAGTCGACGCCAAGCTCGTTGGCCAGGGCATTGCCGACCAGCTCGAGCGCCGCGTGGCGTTCCGCCGTGCGATGAAGCGCGCGGTGCAGTCGGCGATGCGTCTCGGCGCAGAGGGCATCCGCATCAACTGCGCCGGCCGTCTGGGCGGCGCGGAAATCGCGCGCACCGAATGGTACCGCGAAGGCCGGGTGCCGCTGCACACGCTGCGCGCGAACGTCGATTATGCCGAAGCGACCGCGCACACCGCCTATGGCGTGTGCGGGATCAAGGTGTGGATCTTCAAGGGCGAAATCCTGGGTCATGACCCGATGGCGACCGACCGGTTGATGCTCGACGCGCAGACGTCGGGCGTGCGCCCGGCGCGCGATGATCGCCGCTAAGGACTGCTGACATGCTGCAACCGAAAAAAACCAAGTTCCGCAAGGCTTTCAAGGGCCGCATCCATGGCAATGCCAAGGGTGGCACCAGCCTGAATTTCGGCTCCTACGGGCTGAAGGCGATGGAACCCGAGCGCATCACCGCGCGCCAGATCGAAGCGGCTCGCCGTGCGATCAGCCGTGCGATCAAGCGTCAGGGCCGTTTGTGGATCCGCATCTTCCCGGACGTCCCCGTGTCGTCGAAGCCGGCCGAAGTCCGTATGGGCAAGGGCAAGGGTTCGCCGGAATTCTGGGCCGCGCGCGTGAAGCCGGGCCGCATCCTGTTCGAACTCGACGGCGTTCCGGGCCCCGTGGCCGCGCTGGCGTTCGAACGCGCCGCGATGAAGCTGCCGATCAAGACCAAGGTCGTTGCCCGCCTCGGCGACACGACCCACCTGGAGGGTTAAGGACATGGCCAAGACCGAAGATTTCAAGGCCAAGACCGACGACCAGCTCGCCGAACAGCTTGGCGAACTGAAGCGTGAGGCGTTCAACCTGCGTTTCCAGGCGGCCACCGGCCAGCTTGAAAAGGCATCGCGCGTCAAGGAAGTGCGGCGCTCGATCGCCCGCATCAAGACGCAGCAGACCGAGCGCACGCGCTCGGCTGCGAAGTAAGGAGACTATCGATGCCGAAGCGCATTCTGACCGGTACCGTGGTGTCCGACAAGGGCGACAAGACCGTCGTGGTGAAAGTCGAGCGGAAGGTGAAGCACCCTCTGTACGGCAAGATCATCCGTCGTTCGAAGAAGTATCACGCCCATGATGAGGACAACAGCATCAAGGCTGGTGAAACCGTCCGCATCGAGGAAACGAAGCCGATTTCGAAGCTGAAGACGTGGAAGGTGCTCGACAAGGTCGACACCCACAGCAAGCCCAAAACGGCTGCCGACGCCTAAGCTGGTTTTCACGGAACCGCCGGGATTGCCCGGTAGGCCAAACAAGAAGGAAATGCATCGATGATCCAGATGCAGTCACAATTGGAAGTCGCCGACAACAGCGGCGCGAAGCGCGTCCAGTGCATCAAGGTGCTGGGCGGGTCGAAGCGTCGCGTCGCCGGCGTCGGCGATGTCATCGTCGTGTCGATCAAGGAAGCCCAGCCGCGCGGCAAGGTGAAGAAGGGCGACGTGCATCGCGCCGTCATCGTCCGCACCGCGAAGGATGTGCGCCGCGCCGACGGTTCGGTGATCCGCTTCGACAGCAACGCCGCCGTGCTCGTCAACAAGAACGAGGAGCCGATCGGCACCCGTATCTTCGGCCCCGTCGTCCGCGAACTGCGCGGCCGTGGCTATATGAAGATCATCAGCCTGGCGCCGGAGGTGCTCTGACCATGAGTATGGCGAAGATCAAGAAGGGCGACACGGTTGTCATCCTGTCCGGCAAGGACAAGGGCAAGACCGGTGAAGTGACGCAGAGCCTGCCGAAAGACGGCAAGCTGGTCGTCGCGGGCGTCAACATCATCACGCGGCACCGCAAGCCGAGCCAGACCAACCCGCAGGGTGGCCTGGAACGCAAGGAAGCGCCGCTGCACGCGAGCAAGGTCGCACTGGCCGACCCCAAGTCGGGCAAGCCGACCCGCGTGCGCTTTGAAACCAAGGACGGCAAGAAGGTCCGCGTGGCCGTGAAGTCCGGGGAGACGATCAGTGGCTGACAATTACACCCCGCGCATGCGCACCCGCTACGACGAGGTGATCGTCAAGGCGATGACCGAGAAATTCGGTTACAAGAACGCGATGGAAGTGCCGAAGATCGAAAAGATCACGCTCAACATGGGCGTCGGTGAAGCCACGCAGGACAAGAAGAAAGTCGAATCGGCAGCTGCAGAAATGGAGCTGATCGCCGGCCAGAAGCCTGTCGTGACCAAGGCGAAGAAGTCGATCGCACAGTTCAAGCTGCGCGAAGGCATGCCGATCGGCTGCAAGGTGACCTTGCGCCGCGAACGCATGTACGAATTCCTCGACCGCCTGATCACCATCGCAATGCCGCGCATCCGCGACTTTCGCGGCGTGTCGGCGACCAGCTTCGACGGCCGTGGCAACTATGCCATGGGTCTGAAAGAGCAGATCATCTTCCCCGAGATCAACTATGACCGCATCGACCAGGTGCGCGGCATGGACGTGATCGTCACCACCACCGCCCGTACGGACGAAGAAGCCCGCGAACTGCTCAAGCTGTTCGGCTTCCCCTTCCCGATCGAAGCGCAGGAAAAGGAAGCCGCCTGATCCCTTTGGGACCAGGCAGGCTCTTTCAAGAAGGAAAGAGAACTTAAGTCATGGCGAAACTGAGTTCCGTGAACAAGAATGAGCGTCGCAAGCAGCTGGTGAAGAAGTACGCCGGCCGTTATGCGAAGCTGAAGGCGATTGCGGCGGACACGTCGCTCGACGATGGCGAGCGACTGATCGCGCGCCTCAAGATGGCGGAAGTTCCGCGCAACGGAAACCCGACCCGCATCCGCAACCGCTGCGAGATGACCGGTCGTCCGCGCGCATATTATCGCAAGTTCCGGCTTTGCCGTATCCAGCTCCGCGATCTGGCCAACAAGGGCCTGATCCCCGGCGTTGTGAAGTCGAGCTGGTAAGGAAGACGCAAGATGGCAATGACCGATCCTCTGGGTGATATGCTCACCCGCATCCGCAACGGCCAGCAGGCGAAGAAGGACAGCGTCCTGACGCCGGCCTCGACCCTGCGCGTCCGTGTTCTCGATGTTCTTCAGCGCGAAGGCTATATCCGCGGCTACAGCGAAGAAGCGCTGGGCGCCAAGGGCCAGCACAAGGGCATCCGCATCGAGCTGAAATATTTCGAAGGCCAGCCGGCGATCCGCCACGTGGCGCGCGTCTCGAAGCCGGGCCGCCGCATCTATTCGGGTTCGAAAGAACTGCCGATCGTGCGCAACGGCCTGGGCATCACCATCGTGTCGACCCCGCGCGGCGTCCTCTCGGATGCCGAGGCCCGCGAACATAATGTCGGCGGCGAAGTGCTGGCGGAGGTGTTCTGATGTCGCGTATTGGTAAAAAAGTGGTCGCCATCCCTTCGGGGGTCACGGCCAGCATCGACGGCGGTCAGCTGTCGGTCAAGGGGCCCAAGGGCACCCTGGCCCTCGCGCTCGCCGACGACATCGCCTATGAGGTCAAGGAAGGCGAGATTTCGGTCCAGCCTGCCAACGCCACCAAGCAGGCGCGCGCCTTCTGGGGCATGCAGCGCACGCTGGTCCAGAACCTCGTCACCGGCGTCACCGACGGCTTCACCAAGGTGCTCGAAATCACCGGTGTCGGCTATCGTGCCAACGCCCAGGGCAAGATGTTGAAGCTGCAGCTCGGTTACAGCCACGATGTCGATTTCACGATCCCCGAGGGGATCGAGATCAAGACGCCGGACAACACGACGATTGAGATCACCGGCATCGACAAGCAGCAGGTCGGTCAGGTCGCGGCGGAAATCCGTCGTTGGCGCAAGCCCGAACCCTATAAGGGCAAGGGCATCAAATATCGCGGCGAGTACATCTTCCGCAAAGAAGGCAAGAAGAAGTAAGCCATGGCACATCTTACCCAATTCGAAAAACGCCGCCAACGCGTTCGTACCGCCCTTCGCAAGCGCGCCGGCGGGCGCGCCCGCCTGTCGGTGCACCGTTCGGGCCGTCACATCTATGCGCAGCTCATCGACGACGCTGCCGGCGCAACGCTGGCTTCGGCTTCGACGCTCGACAAGGATGTCCGCGGCAAGACCGGCGCGACCACCGCGGCGGCTGCCGACGTCGGCAAGCGCCTCGCCGCTGCCGCGAAAAAGGCCGGCGTGACGCAGGTCGTGTTCGACCGCGGCGGTTTCCTGTTCCACGGGCGCATCAAGGCGCTGGCCGACGCGGCTCGCGAAGGCGGATTGGAGTTCTAATATGGCTGACGAAGTACAGAACGTCGAAGGCGCAGCGCCCGAAGCGGCGACCGAAACCACCACCCAGGCTCCGCGCCGCGGTCGTGGCGGCGGCGCCGGCGGACCGGGCGGCAATCGTGGCGGTCGTGATGGCGGCGGCCGTGGTCGCCGCGACGATCGTCGTCCGCGCGACGATGATGGCGGCGAAGAGCTGATCGAAAAGCTCGTCCACATCAACCGTGTCTCGAAAACCGTGAAGGGCGGCAAGCGCTTCGGTTTCGCCGCGCTCGTCGTCGTCGGCGACGGCAAGGGCCGCGCCGGTTTCGGTCATGGCAAGGCGCGCGAAGTGCCCGAAGCCATTTCGAAGGCGACCGCCGCTGCCAAGAAGGCGATGATTCGCGTTCCGCTGCGCGACGGCCGCACGCTGCACCATGACGGCCTCGGCCATTTCGGTGCCGGCATGGTCACGCTGCGCTCGGCGCCCGCGGGTACCGGCATCATCGCCGGTGGTCCGATGCGCGCCGTGTTCGAATCGCTCGGCGTCGCCGACGTGGTGACCAAGTCGAACGGCACCTCGAACCCCTACAACATGATCCGCGCCACCTTCGAAGCGCTCGGCGAGCAGACCAGCCCCAAGTCGGTCGCGCAGCGTCGCGGCAAGAAGGTGTCGGACCTCATCAAGCGCGGCGGTGCATCCGATCGCACTGCCGAGGCCGAAGCCGCCGCGGTGACGGAGTAAGACCATGGCTGACAAGAAGATCAAGATCCGCCAGATCGGCTCGCCGATCCGTCGTCCCAAGAGCCAGCGTGCGATCCTGACCGGCCTCGGCCTGGGCAAGATGCATCGCGAGGTCGAACTGATCGACACCCCGGAAGTGCGCGGCATGATCCGCAAACTTCCGCACATGGTGGAAGTGATCGAGGGCTAAAAGCCGGTGAAGCTGTACCGCCTGTTGACCGGTCCCGACGACAGCGCGTTCTGCGCCCGCGTCGAAGGTCTGCTCAACCGGGGGTGGCAGCTTCACGGCAGCCCGTCGATCACCAGTGTCGCGATGGCCGCGGCTATGTCGCCCAAGCCATCGTGATGGACAAGGCCGGGGCCTACCCCGGCTTTCAGCCATCGAGTGAAATCGAACCGGACTGATCCCGTCCCGGCGGCCAGTCCCCAGCGCGAACAAAGCGAAAGCGAGTGCAATCATGACGATCAAACTTAACGAACTCAGCGACAACGCCGGCGCCCGCAAGGGCCGGATGCGCGTCGGACGCGGCATCGGCTCGGGCAAGGGCAAGACTGCCGGCCGCGGCCAGAAGGGCCAGAAGGCGCGCAGCGGCGTCGCGATCAACGGGTTCGAAGGCGGCCAGATGCCGCTCCACATGCGTATCCCGAAGCGCGGCTTCAACAATATCTTCGGCAAGGACTTCGCGATCGTCAATCTGGGCATGATCCAGAAGCTGATCGATACGAAGAAGCTCGACGCCAAGGCCGTGGTCGATCACGCGGCGCTCAAGGCCGCCGGCGTTGCCCGCGGCGGCAAGGACGGCGTTCGCCTCCTCGCCAAGGGTGAACTGACGACCAAGCTGAACTTCGCGGTTGCCGGCGCGTCGAAGGGCGCGATCGAGGCGGTCGAAAAGGCCGGCGGCAAGGTCGACCTGCCCGAAGCCAAGCCCGAAGGCGACGGCAAGCGGGCCCAGCGCAAGGCTGCGGCGGCCGCCAAGAAGGCCTGATGATTTTCGGGGGCGGCGCGGCAACAGGCCACGCCGCCCCCGACGCATTTGAATCGGGCCTTTCCCCTTGCGCTTCACGACCACCGAACGCACATAGGCGCCGGGTCGCGGGGGGCGCGGTCCGGAAATCCGAGGAAAAATACCCATGGCCTCTCGCGCCGACCAGCTTGCTTCCAACCTGAACTTTTCGAAGTTCGGCCAGGCGACCGAACTCAAGAACCGCATCTGGTTCACGATCGGCGCGCTGATCGTCTTCCGCTTCCTGTCCTTCGTGCCGCTCCCCGGGGTCGACCCCGTCGCGCTGGCGCAGGCCTATAAGCAGGCGGCCTCGGGCGGCGTCCTCGACATCTTCAACACCTTCTCGGGCGGCAGCCTTGAGCGCCTCAGCATCATCGCGCTCGGCGTCATGCCCTATATCACGGCTTCGATCGTCGTTCAGCTCGCCTCGGCGCTGGCCCCCAGTCTCGCCGCGCTCAAGAAAGAGGGCGAAAGCGGGCGCAAGAAGCTCAACCAATATACCCGCTACGGCACCGTCGTGCTCACCGCGATTCAGGCCTATTTCCTCGCGCTGACCGCCGAGGCGTCGACCGGCGCGCAAGGCATCACCGTCGTCCTCGACCCCGGCATGCTGTTCCGCATCACCACGGTGATCAGCGTCGTCGGCGGAACCCTTTTCCTGATGTGGCTCGGTGAACAGATCACCAGCCGCGGCATCGGCAACGGCGTCTCGCTGATCATCATGGCGGGCATCCTTGCCCAGCTGCCGCGCAGCTTCGCCCAGATGTTCAGCCAGGTCCGCGAAGGCTCGATGGGCGGCGGCACCGTGCTCGCCGTGATCATCGGCGCGATCGCGATCATCGCCTTCATCAGCTTCATGGAACGGGCGCAGCGAAGGGTGCTCGTACAATATCCAAAGCGTGCGACCCAGCGCGGCGGGATGCAGGCCGACCGCAGCCATCTGCCGCTCAAGGTCAACACCGCCGGCGTGATCCCGCCGATCTTCGCCTCGTCGCTGCTGTTGATGCCGCTGACGATCACCCAGTTCATGGGCAATAATGTTCAGGGCGATACCGCGACCGGCGATTTCCTGATCACGATCAACCAGTATCTCGCGCACGGCCAGCCGCTGTACATGGCGCTCTATGCCGCGGGCATCGTCTTCTTCTGCTTCTTCTATGTCGCGGTTGTCTTCAATCCGGAAGAAACCGCCGACAATCTGAAGCGCCAGAACGGCTTCATCCCCGGCATCCGCCCGGGCAAGAACACCGCCGCCTATCTCGACCATGTGCTGACGCGCATCACCGTGATCGGGGCGGCGTATCTGGCGGCGATCTGCCTGATCCCCGAATATTTCATCGCGCGGTCGGGCCTGCCCTTCCAGCTCGGGGGCACCAGCCTGCTGATCATCGTCAACGTCACCATCGACACCATTACCCAGATCCAGAGCCACATGCTCGCGCATCAATATGGCGACCTGATCAAGAAGGCCAAATTGAAAGGCGGCGTTGCGCGGCGCTGATACGCCCGCTACGCGAGTTTCGAACAGGGCAGGGAAACAGGGGCCTTCATGACGCTCAATATCATTTTGCTGGGTCCGCCGGGAGCGGGCAAGGGAACGCAGGCCTCGCGGCTGGAGGACGAGCATGGCATGGTCCAGCTCTCGACCGGCGACATGCTGCGTGCGGCGGTCAAGGCGGGAACGCCGATCGGCGTCCAGGCCAAGGCGGTGATGGATGCGGGCGAGCTCGTCTCGGACGAAATCGTCTCGGGCCTGATCGGCGAACGCCTCGACCAGCTCGGCGGCGATGTGTCGGTGATATTCGATGGCTATCCGCGCACCGCGGCGCAGGCCGATGCGCTCGACGAAATCCTCGACGTGCGCGGGCGCAAGCTCGACCATGTCATCGAACTGCTGGTCGAAGAGGATGCGCTCGTCGATCGCATCACCGGCCGCTTCTCCTGCGCCACCTGCGGCGCCGGCTATCACGACCGCTACAAGCTGCCGAAGGTCGCGGACACCTGCGACCAGTGCGGCGGGCATGACTTCAAGCGTCGTCCCGACGATAACGAGGAAACGGTGCGCACGCGCATGGCCGAGTATCGCGCCAAGACCGCGCCGATCCTGCCGATCTACGAAGCGCGCGGCATCGTGGCCCACGTCGACGGCATGGCCGATATCGATGTCGTCAACGACGCGATCGAGTTGATTCTCAACTCCGCCACAGCGTCCTAGTCCGCGTCAACATCGTCATTGCGAGGGGCGCAGCCCCGTGGCAATCCAGAGCGGCAACAGGCCGCCCGGATTGCTTCGCTTCGCTCGCCATGACGAAGCCCGGTGGTGGCGGGGGATGGGCGATGAATCTGAAAATCATGCTGGCTGCGGCCTTTCTGCCGGTTGCCGTACTCGCCGGGGCTCCGGCACAGGCCAAGGTCATCGACCAGAGCGAGATCGGCTTCACCGTCGCGCACACCGCGCAGGTCGCCGCGACCCCCGAAGATGTTTGGAAAATGCTCCGCATGCCCCAGAAATGGTGGTCGAAGGACCATAGCTGGTCGGGCGATCCCGCTAATTTCTGGCTCGATTCGCAGGCCGGCGGCTGCTTCTGCGAAAAATTGCCCGACACCGGAAAGGGCCTCGGCAGCGTCCAGCACGCGCGCATCCTTTTCGCCAAGCCCGATGAAATGCTCCGCCTGTCGGGCGCCTTCGGCCCGCTGCAGGGCGAGGCGCTGACCGGCACGCTGACGATCCAGATCAAGGAAACCCCGACCGGCGCGGCGATCCGCTTCGACTATATTGTCGGCGGCTATATGCGCTTCAAGGTCCCCGAAATCGCCCCTGCGGTCGACAAGGTGATCGGCGAACAGCTGATCGGCCTCGCCAAGGCGCTCGGCGGCAGCCTGCCGCCGACCCGCGCCGAAAAGGCGGCGGCGGACGAAGCGGGCGAGGGTGACAAGCCCGCGCCGTCCGAAAAAACCGAATCGGGCCTCGACGACGCGATGGCGGACCTGCTCGCCGATCCGCCGAAGCCCGACGAGGCGGCGAAGGAAAACGAAGCCCCCGAGTGACGCCTCAGCTCTTGGGCTTGCCCTTGAGCGCCGCGAGCGCGGCGAACGGTCCGGCCTGTTCCTCGCTCAGCACGCCCTTTTCGGCGAGGATGCGGTCGGCGTCGGGATGGCGCGGAAACGGATCGAGCGCGAGCGACAGCGTCTGCACCGCGACTTCGCCCAGGTCGACGCGGTCATGTTCGAGCGGCAGCACGTCGATATCCTCGGCGCCCAGTTCGACCTCGACCTCTTCGTCGTCGTCCGGCCGCAGGTCGCGCAGAAATTTGAGGTCGAAGGGTTCGGCGATCGTCGCCGGTACCGGCAGATCGGTCGCGGCGCAGCTTTGCACCAGCGCCGCGCGCACTTCGCCGCGCAGCCCGATCCCGCCCGCGACCGCGCGCACCTCGACGGTCACCGCGAACCGGTCGAGTTCGACGAGGGCGAGCCGCTTGGCGATCGCCCCGCGCGCCGCGGTGTCGGCCTCGAACGTCACCGTCCTGCCGGGTCCGACCTCGGCGAGCGTTACGACATGCGAAAATTCGCTGCTCATGCCGCGTCCGGCAGGCGGTCGGCGGCGATCAGGTCGGTCACCGGCATCGCGGCGAGCGCGGTCCGCAGCGCCGCGGTCCCCGCCATGACGTGCGCGAGTTCGCTCGCGCCGGGTTCGTTGCCGCGCCACAGGTTGCGAACCAGCGCCGCGCGCAGGTCGTCCGACCCGTCGGGCGCGCGATAGGCGCCGAGCCGGCCGCCGAGTGCGCCGACCATCCGCCCGATCTGCTTGCCGACGACCATGTCGCCGAAACCGATCTGGCGCATCTGGCCGTCCATGTCGGTCACGAACAATTCGGTAAGATGGACCCCCGCCAGCGCCTGAGCCGGATCTTCGTCGATGCGGTGGAGGACGAGCGCCATCACCAGCCCGATCATGTCGAACCGCCCGTCGAGCGTGTCGGGGACGCCGCCGGCCTGGTACCAGTGCGGCGCGCGCGCGGCCGCGACCACGGCGTTCCACAAGGGGCGGCGCGCCTCGCGCGGGTCGGGATCGGGCGTGAAGAGTTTGCGGAACGAGATCATGCGCTCCGCTTAGGCGCATTTGCGCCCGCCGAAAAGGCCCGCCGGTCAGGCTGCAGCAAGCTTTGCCGCGCCACAAGCGGCGCGCCATAGGCCTTGTATGCGGCACCCGCTTGCGCTTAAGAGGCGCGGGTAACAAGCGCGGTCGCGGGGGCGAGCGGCAGGCATGCGCAACGGAGATTTTTGATGCCGCACTTCACCACGATTTTTTCCGCGCCGCGGACGCGCCTGATCGTCGCCGGCCTCGCGCTGGCGCTGACGACCAGCGGTTGCGCGCAGCTCAAGGGCCGGCAGGGTTATGTCGTCGACCCCGTGCTGACCGATGCGATCACGCCCGGCGTCGACAACCGCGAATCGGTCGAAAAGACGCTCGGCCGCCCGACCTTCGTCGGCCAGTTCAGCAACAATGAATATTATTATGTGTCGCGTGAGACGCGCCAGCTCGCCTTCGCCAACCCGCGCCCGGTGGCGCAGCAGGTGCTGCGCGTGCGCTTCGACGCCACCGGCAACGTCGCCGCGGTCGATCGCACCGGAATCGAGCTGGTGAGCCGGATCAGCCCCGAAGGCGACAAGACCCCGACGCTGGGCCGCGAGCGCAGCTTCTTCCAGGATATCTTCGGCAATATCGGTGCGGTCGGCGCCCCGGGCATGGGCGGCAGCGGCGGCCCTTCGGGACCGTAACAGCGCGTTATCGCGAGGCGCGGAGCGAGGCGGCAATCCAGAGACGGCGCTAACCGCCCTGGATTGCTTCGTTTCGCGCGCAACGACGAACGTTCGATCGTTACTCGGCGATCCCGCCCGCCGCGAGCACCGCCAGCGTCACCAGGTCCGACGCGGTCGACGCCATCGTCGCGACCTGCACCGGCTTTTCCATGCCGACCAGCATCGGGCCGATCACCGCGCTGCCGCCCAGTTCGCGCAGCAGCTTGGCCGACAGATTGCCCGATTGCAGCCCCGGCATGACCAGCACGTTCGCGGGTCCCGACAGGCGACAGAAGGGATAATTCGCCATCACCTTGGGGTTGAGCGCGACGTCGGGCGACATCTCGCCCTCATATTCGAATCCCGGCTTGCGTTCGTCGAGGATCGCCACCGCGTCGCGGATATTGTCGAGCCACGATCCCGGCGGGTTGCCGAAGGTCGAATAGGACAGGAAGGCGACGCGCGGTTCGTGCCCCATGCGCCGCGCGACCTGCGCGGTGCGTTCGGCGATGTCGGCGAGCTGCTGCGCGCTCGGGCGTTCGTTGACCGTGGTGTCGGCCATGAACACCGTATGGTGCTGGCCGACGAGGACGTGGATGCCGAAATTGGTCTGGCCTTCGGCGGGGTCGATCACCCGCCGCACTTCGCGCATCGACTGCGAATAGGTGCGGGTGGTGCCGGTGATCATCGCATCGCCCAGCCCCAGCTGGAGCAACAGCGAGCCGAAGATGTTGCGGTCGCGGTTGACCATGCGCTCGACGTCGCGGCGCAGGTAACCGCGCCGTTGCAGCCGTTCGTACAGCATGTCGACCATTTGCGGCACATGCGGCGAATTGACGCTGTTGTGGACCTCGAAGCTTTCGGGGTCGGCGACCCCCATGTCGCGCAGCTTGTCGTGCAGCCCTTCGCGCCCGACGAGAACCGGGATGCCATAGCCGCCGTCGCGGAACTGGATCGCGGCGCGCAATACAACCTCTTCTTCACCCTCGGCGAACACGACGCGCTTCGGATTGGCGCGCGCTGCCTCATAAGCCAGCGTCAGCACCGAGGTCGTCGGGTTGAGCCGCGCCTTCAGCGAGTTACGATAGGCGGCCATATCCTCGATCGGCCGCTGCGCGACGCCGGTGTCCATCGCCGCCTTGGCGACCGCGGCGGGCACGATTTCCATCAACCGCGGGTCGAAGGGTGAGGGGATGATATATTCGGGGCCGAAACTCGACGCCCGCCCGCCATAGGCCGCCGCGACTTCCTCGGGCACCTGCTGGCGCGCGAGGTCGGCGATGGCGTAAGCGGCGGCGATCTTCATCTCCTCGTTGATCGCGGTCGCGCGCACGTCGAGCGCGCCGCGGAAGATGAAGGGGAAACACAGGACATTGTTGACCTGGTTCGGATAGTCCGACCGCCCGGTGGCGATGATCGCGTCGGGGCGCGCCGCACGCGCATCCGGCGGCGAGATTTCGGGATCGGGGTTCGCCATCGCGAAGATGATCGGCGCCGGCTTCATGTCCTTGACCATCTCGGGCTTCAGCGCGCCAGCCGCCGACAGGCCGAGGAAGACGTCGGCGCCGACCAGTGCCTCGGTCAGCGTGCGCGTCTCGGTTGGCACCGCATGCGCCGACTTCCACTGGTCCATGCCTTCGGCGCGGCCCTGATAGATGGTGCCCTTGCGGTCGCACATGATGACATTTTCATGCCGCACGCCCATCGCCTTGATCAGCGCGGTACAGGCGATCGCGGCGGCGCCGGCGCCATTGACCACGACCTTCACCGTGTCGAGGTCGCGCCCGGTCAGGTGGCAGGCGTTGATCAGCCCGGCGGCGGTGATGATTGCGGTGCCATGCTGGTCGTCATGGAACACCGGGATGTTCATCTTTTCCTTCAGCGCCTGCTCGATGATGAAGCAGTTCGGCGCCGCTATATCTTCGAGGTTGATGCCGCCAAAGCTCGGCTCGAGCAGCTCGACCGCCTCGATGAAGCGCTGGGGGTCTTCGGTATCGACCTCAAGGTCGATCGAATCGACGTCGGCGAAGCGCTTGAACAGCACCGCCTTGCCTTCCATCACCGGCTTCGAGGCGAGCGCGCCAAGGTTGCCGAGGCCGAGGATCGCGGTGCCGTTCGAGATCACTGCGACAAGATTGCCCTTGATCGTATAGTCATAGGCGGTGGCCGGATCCTCGGCGATCGCCTTCACCGGCACCGCGACGCCGGGCGAATAGGCGAGGGACAGGTCGCGCTGCGTCGCCATCGGTTTCGACGCGACGATCTCGATTTTTCCGGGCCGGCCATAATTATGATAGAGCAGGGCCTCGCGATCCGAGAATTGTATCTTGCTGCCGCTGTCCATTAGTTTGTCCCCTCAGTTCGATTCCACAGACGCGCGCCCATTGCGCTGATCCCTAGCGTCACCCTGCGGCGATTGGTACCGCCAATATTGGGTCTCGGCGCAAAGCTTGTACCGGCTGGCGCGAGTGGGGCCGGTTTCGGGCGAAACCAGACGTCGCCCCCGCGAAGGCGGGCGAGGCCGCTCTCTTTTATCGTCACCCCGGACCTGATCCGGGGACCCGCTTGGCGGCGAAGAAAGCAAAGAGCGGGATCCCGGGTCAAACCCGGGATGATGAATGGCATTTAACGACCGATTGCGGCCATAGCGATCCTCTCGGTGCCGGGGAGGACCGGCACCGTCCGCTTCCCACCCCAAAGCAGACATCGCTGTCAGCAATCGAACGCTATTGATACTCCACCGTCACCGGAATGCGCCCGCGATAGTCGCCGTCGTCAAGGCCGGCGATCTGCAGCCGGCCGCCGAAGCGGAATTGCAGGCGGCCGTCGGGTCCCAAGCGTGGGGCGGCATTGAGGTCGGTGACAAGGCCCGACACGCGCGCGCTGCGGCCGCGATCGCTTTCGAGATCGACGCTGGTCGGCAGGATGACGCGGACCTCGGCGCCGGGTTCGCCGGTCACGGTGACCACCCCGGTGACCGCGAAACCGCCGAGATCGACGACGTCGCCGCGCAGGCGGCGCGCGCCCGAGAGTGGATCGAGTTCGACCTCTCCGCCACCCGCGCCGACCGCGACGCGGCCCATGTCGAGCTGGGTTTCGACCTCGACCCGCAGAGGGGTTTCGGCCTTGCGACTCGCGCCGCCGCTCGCCGCGCCTTGCTCGCCGCACAGCATGCACTGCGCCGAAGCCGCGGAGGGCGCGGCGAACATCAGGCCGAGAAGGAAGAAAAGGCGCAATTTCACGCCTTTCCGATAGCCGATCCATGGTTAAGCCGTGGTAAAGCCGCGCGGGCGCTAATCCGCTGGCCTGCCCCCCGCTTTTGCTCCACATGAACGCCATGACGATGAAGCCGCCGACCGCCTGGCTCAACGCGCTTTCCACCGCGACGCCTGATCATGACATCCACAAAGCCTTCATCGATTGGGCGGCCCCGCGGCTGGCCGACGAACGGGTGCGCGCGATCTTTGCGCGGATGGCGGGACGGTCGGGGATCGATCATCGCTGGTCGGTGCTGCCGCCGACCGCCGGCGGCGGATCGCCGGTGGCGCCGGGCGGATTTTACGATGTACCGGGATTGCCGCCGACCTCGGCACGGATGGCCGCTTATGCCAAGCATGCGCCCGAGCTGGCGCTGACCGCCATCGCGGGCTTGGGCGACGCCTTCGAACTGGCGCGGGTCACGCATCTGGTGGTCGCGAGCTGCACCGGTTTCGTCGCCCCGGGGATCGACCAGATCGTCGCGCGGCGGCTGGGGCTGGCGGCGACGGTCGAGCGGGTGCTGATCGGTTTCATGGGGTGCTACGCCGGAGTCACAGCGCTGCGGAGCGCGCGGCATATCGTGCGGTCGGAGCCGGATGCGGTGGTGCTGGTGGTGAGCGTCGAGCTTTCGACACTCCACCTCAGCCTCGCCGACCAGCCCGAGCCCCTGCTCGCGATGCTGCAGTTCAGCGACGGCGCCGCGGCGGGGATCGTGTCGAGCGAAGCCGAAGGATTGCAACTTGGCGAGGGCCGCAGCCTGGCGCTCGAGGACAGCGCCGAGTTGATCCGCTGGGACATCGGCGACAAGGGATTCGCGATGCAATTGTCGGGCGAGGTCCCGGGACGGCTGCGCGCGGCGCTAGGCGAACCCGGGGTGCAGGTGCAATTGTTCGGCGACGGCGCCCCGCCGCCGCTTCTCGCGGTCCATGCTGGCGGTCGCTCGGTGCTCGACGCGGTCGAGGCGGCGCTGCACGTCCCCGCCGATGCGCTGGCCGACAGCCGCGCGGTGCTCGGCGCGTGGGGCAATATGTCGTCGGCGACGATCTTGTTCGTGCTCGCGCGGATGATGGCGCGGCAGGCGAAGGGCGAGGGCATCGCGATCGCCTTCGGCCCCGGGCTCGCCGCCGAAGCGATCCGCTTCACCGCATCATGAACCCCTTCACCAGCCTTCGCACGCCGATCGAGGCCGAGGAGGAGATGGACGCGGTCGAGCTGGCGCCCGAACGCTATGCGAAGGTGCTGCGCGACCTGTCGCGAATCAATGCGCTGACGCTGGCGGCGCGCCCGACGCTGGGTTTTTTGGAGCGGGTGCGGTCGCGCCGCGTGGACACGAAGCCGTGGCGCATCCTCGACGTCGGGTTCGGCGCCGGCGACATGCTGGCGCGGATCGCGCGCTGGGGCGAGCGGCGCGGGGTGGCGCTCGACCTCGTTGGGGTTGACCTCAACCCGAAGAGCGAGGCCGTCGCCGAGGCGCGGCTCGGCGGCCGCGCGCGCTTCGTCACCGGCGATTATCGCGATCTGGCGGGCGACGGGTGGGACATCATCGTGTCGAGCTTGGTAACCCATCATATGACGCCCGGGCAGCGCACCGAATTTTTGCGCTTCATGGAAGGGGAGGCAGCGCGCGGCTGGCTGGTCAATGACCTCCACCGCCAGCGGCTGCCCTTCGCCGGCTATCCGCTGCTCGCGGCGCTGGCGCGGGTCGATCCGATCGTGCGGCGCGACGGGCAGCTGTCGGTCGGGCGCAGTTTCCGACGCGGCGAGTGGGCGGCGATGCTGGCCGAGGCGCTGCCCGATACCGCGGACCAATGCAGCATCTTCAGGAGCTTTCCCTATCGGCTGTGCGTCGAGCGGGTGCGGTGACCGCTCCCGACGCGCTGGTCATCGGCGCCGGGCCGGCGGGGGCGAGCGCGGCGATCGGGCTGGCGCGCGCGGGCGCGAAGACGGTTCTACTCGAGCGAAGCCGCGAGACCGGCGACGCGCTGTGCGGCGGGTTTTTGAGCTGGCAGTCGCTGGCCCGGCTGGCGGCGCTGGGGATCGATGCCGCCATGCTCGGCGGACAGGTCGTGCGCCGGGTGCGGCTGTTCGCGGGCGCGCGGTCGAGCGAGACGATGCTGCCCGAGGCGGCGACGGGGGTATCGCGGTTGCGGCTCGATTCGGTCTTGCAGGCGGCGGCGGTGGCGGCGGGCGCCGGGCTGGAGCGCGGGGTGCATGCGACGGCGCTGGAGGGCAGCGCGGTGCAGACGCGCGACGGCGCTGACCTGGCGGCACCGTCGGTCTTCCTCGCGGCGGGCAAGCACGGGTTTCGCGGCTTTCCGCGCGAGCCGGCGGCGTGGCAGCGGGAGGACCCGGTGATCGGGCTGCGGCTGCGCATGCCGCAGGCCGCCGCGCTCGACCGGCTGGTCGGCGACGCGGTCGAACTGCACCTGTTTGACCGCGGCTATGCCGGGCTGGTGCGGCAGGAGGATGGCAGCGCCAACCTGTGCCTCGCGGTCCACAAGTCGCGGCTGGGCGGCGCCCCCGAAGCGCTGCTGCGCCGACTCGGCGACGAGCATCCGCGGCTCGGCGAAAGGCTCGCCTTTGCCGACTGGTCGCGCGGCATCGATGCGATCGGGCATGTGCCTTATGGCTGGCGCGACGGCGTCACGACGCCGGGACTGTTCCGCCTGGGCGATCAGGCGGGGGTGATCCCGAGCCTGGCGGGCGAGGGCATGGGGATCGCGCTGGCGAGCGCCGAGGCCGCGGTGACGGCATGGCGGCACGGCGCGGCCGGCGCGGCGCCGGGCTTCCAGCGCGCGCTCGCCGCCCGGATGACACGGCCCTTTGCGCTGGCGAACCTCATCTGGCGGCTCGGCGAAAATCCCCGGACGGCGAGCCCCCTTACGGCCTGTGCCGCGGCCGCCCCTTGGCTCGTTCGCCTCACGTCCCGGGCCACCCGGCTCGGCTGAGGGAAAAGATTCGCGCAGCCCACATTCGGCCCGAAGCCCTTGCAGCCGCCCGTATCCAGTCCGATATTGGCGGCAACGAAGGAGATCATCCGATGACCGATCCCAAGACGACCAAGCCGCTCGACCCGATGGCGCATCATGTGCTGCGCGAGGGCGGCACCGAGCGCGCCTTTACCGGCCGATATACCGACCATAAGGGCGACGGCGTCTATCGCTGCGCCGGGTGCGGCGAACCTTTGTTCGACAGCAAGACCAAGTTCGACAGCGGATCGGGCTGGCCCAGCTATACCGCGCCCGCCGAGGGCGGTGCGGTGCAGGAACTGACCGATACCAGCCATGGCATGGTCCGCACCGAGGTGCGCTGCGCCAAATGCGAAGGCCATCTGGGTCACGTGTTTCCCGACGGCCCCGGACCAACCGGACTCAGATACTGCATCAACAGCGCGGCGCTTGACTTCGCGGGTCGCGGGCAGGATGACGCCAAGACCGACGCGGGTTGACGGGCCAACCCTCGATGCGGACCATTATGGGCTGACGCGATCAGGGACGCGGCGAGGGAAGGAAATCGGCTTTGCGCCGCGAAAGACAGCAGGCTTCGTCAGGGAAATCGTCGGGTAGCGCCAAATCGGGCGGGTCGCCTTCGAAGGGTGAGCCGCCACGCTGGCGCGTCTGGCTGCGGCGCGCCTTCCGCTGGGGGCTCGGCCTCGCGCTCGTCGGCGCGGTCGCGCTCGCGGTAGCGGTCGGCATCGCGGTGCAGCGCATCCCGAGCTTTGAGGAGCTCAAGAAATCGCCCGCCGGCCAGACGATCCGTGTGCACGCCGCCGACGGCACCGTTTTCCTGTCGCTCGGTCCCAACTACGGCCGCTGGATGACGCTCAGCGAAACGCCGCGGGTGATGCAGGACGCGATGGTCGCGGTCGAGGACCGGCGCTTTCGCTATCATCCCGGGGTCGATCCGGTCGGCATGACCCGCGCCGCGGTCGTCGCGGTGCAGAACCGCGGCAGCGGCCGGCGCCTGCAGGGCGCGTCGACGATCACCCAGCAGCTCGCGCGTAATGTCTTTCTGTCGAACAGCTATACCTGGACGCGCAAGCTGCGCGAGATGGTCCTGTCGATGGCGCTCGAATGGAAGTTCTCGAAGGACGAGATCCTCGAGCTTTACCTGAACAAGGTCTATTTCGGCGGCGGCAGTTACGGCATCGACGCCGCGTCGCGTCGCTTTTTCGGGCATAGCGCGACGCAGATGTCGCTGTCCGAGGCGGCGGTGGTCGCCGGGCTGGTCAAGGCGCCGTCGCGCTATTCGCCGACCGCCGATGCCAGCGCCGCGCTCGGCCGCGCCGGTGTGGTGCTGGAGGTCATGGTCGACGCCGGGGTGATCACCCAGTCGCAGGCCGACAGCGCCAAACCTGCCGACGTCCAGATGGCGCAGGAGACCGGGCAGAACAGCGCGCGCTATTTCAGCGACTGGGCGCTGCCGCAGCTCGACATGCTGATCGACGAGGGCAGCGAGGCGATCGACGTCTATACCACAATCGACTTGGGCATGCAGCGCGCGGCGACCGCGGCGATCCAGGCCAATGTGCCGGGCGGCGCGCAGGGTGCGCTGGTGTCGATCGACCGCGACGGCGCGGTGCGCGCGATGGTCGGCGGCACCGACTATGTCGCGTCGAACTATAACCGCGCGACGCAGGCGGTGCGCCAGCCGGGATCGGCGTGGAAGGTGTTCGTCTATATGGCCGCGCTCGAGGCCGGCTATAAGGTCAACGACGAGGTGGTCGACGAACCGGTGACGATCCGCGGCTGGAGCCCACGCAACTCGTCGGGCCGCTTTTCGGGCGCGATGGACCTGCGCAGCGCCTTTGCCTATTCGGTCAACACCGTCGCCGCGAAGCTGGGCGACGAGGTCGGCACCTCTTCGGTCGCCAACATGGCGCGCCGGTTCGGCATTTCGACCCCGATCAACACCCAGCCGTCGATGGTGCTCGGCACCTCCGACGTGCGCGTGATCGACATGACCGCCGCCTTTGCCGCGATCTCGCGCAAGGGCGTGTCGGCGGCGCCCTATGGCATCACCAAGGTCACCACCGCCGACGGGCGATTGCTGTATCAGCGCGCCGCGGAGCGCGGCACGGTGCTGGTCGACAATTGGGTCGCGGCCGGAATCACCGACCTGATGCAGACCGCGGTCGCCACGGGCACCGGGCGCGCAGCGCAGATCGGCCGTCCGGTCGCGGGCAAGACCGGCACGACGTCGAGCAACAAGGACGGCTGGTTCCTCGGTTTCTCGAGCGGGCTGACCACCGGCGTGTGGATGGGGCGCGACGATGCGAAAGCCGTCGGCGGGCTGCAGGGTGGGCGCGCGCCCGCCAAGGCTTTTGCCGATTTCATGCGCGTCGCGGTGGCCCGGCGTCCGGTCGAAGCCTTCGACACCGAGGTCAAATTGCCCGAATGGCAGCTTGAGGACGAGGAGGACGCCTATCTGGGCGAGCCTGGCGAAGGCGGACTGGTCGACGACAACGGCATGCCGATCGAACTGCCCTATGACAGCCGTCCCCCGGCGAATCCCGATGGTAGCAACCCGCCGGCCCAGACGCCCGAGGATGCGCCGGTCCTCGACCAGCGCTGGCTCGACGAGCAGACGGGGCGCACCGATCCGGCGCCCAGGACGCCGCCGCCACCCGCGAACAAGGCACTGCCGCCTGCGGTCAAAAGCTCGACGGTGCGCGTCCCGCCGCGGGAGGGCGGCAATCCGGGGAATTAGGCCCCTTCCTCACGGCTGAAGCAATCCCCCTCGACACGAACGGCAGTTTTGGTCGCCGCGCGCTAGCCGAAGCGGTAGCGGTGCAGCCCGCGGCCCTCGCGGCGTAGCCAGGCGCGCGCCGCGGCGACGTCGCCGTCGTGCAGTGCGTCGACGAGCGCGTGAAAGGCGCGGCCATGATCCATGTGGCGAAGATGCGCGACCTCGTGCGCGACGGTCGCGCGGCGGACATGGTCGGGCGCCATCACCAGCCGCCAGCTGTAGCGCAGGTCGCCGGTCGCGGTGCAGCTGCCCCAGCGACTGCGCGGGTCGCCGACCCCGATGCGCCCGATGTCGAGGCCGGCGCGCGCCGCGATGGTGCGGCTTTCGGCGGCCATCAGGTCGAGCGCCTGCGCCTTCAGCCAGCGTTCGACGCGACGGCCGACGCTGTCGGCGGGGCCGCCGAGCATCAGGACATCGCCGTCGAGCCGCACCGCGCGCGGCAGGGCGGCGTCCCACAGGATCCGCCGTTCGACACCGAAGAGCGGTACATGCGCGCCGGGGCCGATGTCGACCGGGACCACCGCCTTGCCAACCTGTTCGGCGAGCCAGTCCTGCTGCTCGCTCGCCCAGCGCAGCGCCTTGGCGGCGCTGCCGCGGCGCGGCAGGGTCAGACGCAGTTCGGCGCGCGCGGCGTCGAAGACGAGGCGGTAGCGGCGCGAGCGGGCGTGGTGGACGAGGCGCACCGGCCAGGCATCGTCGCCGACGAAAATCTGCGGCGCCTCGGCCGCCGGCGGGGCCGCGCGCTTAAACAATGCGTTCGACAAGGTGATTTTCCAGCGGCCCGGCGACCTGTTCGCCGACCGTCCAGCCGACGATCGACTGGCCGGCGCGGTGCACCGCGTCGCGATCGCCGGAGACCAGATAGTGCCATTCGGGCAAGGGGCGGTCCTCGGCGCGCAGGCGATAGGCACAGCTTTGCGGCAGCCATTCAATGCTCTCGAGCTTAGCTTTGGTGAGTGTCAGGCAATCGGGCACATGGCGGCGGCGATGCTTGTAATCGCCGCAGCGCGCGGTTTGCAGGTCGAGCAGGCGGCACGCGACATTGGTCGGATAGATGCGGCCGGTGTCCTCATCCTCGACCTTGTGCAGGCAGCATTTGCCGCAGCCGTCGCACAGGGCTTCCCACTCGCCGGCGTCGAGGCTGGCGAGTGGGGCTTCCCAGAAGTTCTCGCGCGCGGTCACTTCACCCATTTCGCAAGGTCGGCGGCGACCTTGTCGGGGGCGCCCTCATCGCTGTCGGTCGAGGGGTCGTCAAGCGGCAGCAGCGCGAGCGGCTTGCCTGCGGGGTCCATCAGGAAGGCGAGCTGGGTGTGCGCCATCAGATAGCGGTCGGGGGCCGAGCCCTCGACCTTGTGATAGCTGACTACATAAGCCTTCGCGACGGCAGCAATCTGTTCGGGGGTGCCCGTGAGCCCCAGCAGACGCGGGTGATAGCGCGAGACGAACGGCTTCAGCGCGGCGGGGGTGTCGCGCGCGGGGTCGATCGTGACGAACATCGGCACGATCTTAGCGCCGCGCGCCGGGTCCGCCTTTTCGAATTGCGACAGGCCGAGCATCAATTTCTGGATATCGACCGGGCAGATGTCGGGGCAGAAGCTGTAGCCGAAATAGACGAGGCGATATTTGCCGGCGAAATCGCTGTCGCTGACCGTCTTGCCATTCTGGTCGGTGAGGGTGAGGGGGCCGCCGATCCGCGCGCCTTCGAGCGGGGGCCTGGCGTCGGGCGCCGGAGCGGCGGGACCGTTGCACGCCGCAAGCGTCGCCGCCGACAGCAGGAGCAGGCTTGCACGAAGCGCCTTTTGGCCCATATTCAGCTTATTCATCATCGGGCCAGCCTTGCTGGGCTAGGCGCCGAAAATCAACCTTTGTCGTCGCCTGCCGGGAAACGGGCGCGGCAGCCGCTACCCGAGGTCATCATATCATGGTTCGTCGCGCCGCTCTCCGTTTCGCCTCCCTGTCGCTCGCCGCCGCGCTCGTCGCGCTCGCCGTCGCGCCCACCGCGCAGGCGCAGTTTCGCGGCGGCTATGCCTTTCTTCAGGCGGTCGACAGCCGCGACGGGACCAAGGCGACCGACGCGCTGAAGGACGACGACACGCTGATCAACACCCGGCATCCCGACACCGGCGAGACCGCGCTGATCATCGTCACCAAGCGCCGCGACATCATCTGGGTGCGCTTCATGCTCGACAAAAAGGCGAACCCCGAAATCGGCGACAAACAGGGTATGACCCCGCTGATGCACGCCGCGCTGATGAATTTCGCCGAAGCGGGCGAAGAGCTGCTCAACGCCAAGGCGCCGGTCGATCAGACGAACCGCCGCGGCGAAACCGCGCTGATCCTGGCGGTTCAGGCCAAAAACGCCGCGATGATACGCCTCCTGATCAAGCGCGGCGCGAATCCCGACCGGGCCGATCATGTCGCGGGCATGTCGGCGCGCGACTATGCCAAGCGCGACGATCGCAGCGGCCAGCTGCTCGCGCTGCTCGACGCCAAAAGTGACAAGCCGTTGCGCGACAATGGCGCGGTGTTCGGTCCCAACTGAGCCACCCACTCCGCGCAATGTGATGTTTGGATTTGCAATCACATCATGATGTGATATTTGCGCGGCATGTCTACGCAACTCATCGAGCGCATCCGCGCCATCGTCGATGACGGCGCCATGTCCCGCTCGGGCCTTGCGCGCGCCGCCGGTCTCCATGCCAACAGCCTGCGCGACCTCGATTCGCCCGGCTGGAACCCGACCGCCGACACGCTGCGCAAGCTCGAAACCTGGCTCGCGCACGGCAGCGACCTGTCGCCGATGGCGACCCCCGAGGAAATCATCGCCGAGGCGCGCAACGGGCGGATGTTCATCCTGGTCGACGACGAGGACCGCGAAAATGAGGGCGATCTGGTCATCCCGGCGCAGATGGCGACCCCCGACGCGGTCAATTTCATGGCGACGCACGGCCGTGGGCTGATCTGCCTGACGCTGACGAAATCGCGCGTCGACCAGCTCGGGCTCGAACTGATGAGCCGCCAGAACGGCACGCGGCACGAAACCGCCTTCACCACCTCGATCGAGGCGCGCGAGGGCGTCACCACCGGCATTTCGGCCGCCGACCGCGCGCGCACCGTGTCGGTCGCGATCGACGCGGGCAAGAGCCGCGACGATATCGTCACCCCCGGCCATGTCTTTCCGCTGATCGCGCGCGACGGCGGCGTGCTTGTCCGCGCCGGCCATACCGAGGCGTCGGTCGACATCGCGCGGCTCGCGGGACTCAACCCGTCGGGGGTGATCTGCGAGATCATGAACGACGACGGGTCGATGGCGCGGCTCGACGACCTGGTGCCCTTCGCGCGGCGCCACGGACTCAAGATCGGGACGATCGCCGACCTGATCGCCTATCGCCATCGCAACGACCGGCTGGTCGAATGCGTCTCCGATGACCCGTTCGAATCGGATTATGGCGGCGAGTGGCGGCTCAAATCCTATCGCAACAAGATCGACGGCAGCATCAACATGGTGCTGCAGAAGGGCGCGATCGACCCCGAGGGCGTGACCCTGGTGCGCATGCATCCGGTGTCGCTGCTCGACGACCTGATGGGCCGCCCCGGCGCGCGCAAGCGCCGTCTGCAGCGTTCGATGGATGCGATCGGCGAGGCCGGCGGCGGGGTGATCGTGATGTTGATGCGGCCGCTGCCCGGATCGGCCGAGGCCGACGCGACGCCGCCGCCGGCGGGCGGAATGGACCTGCGCACCTACGGCATCGGCGCGCAGATACTGGCGGACCTTGGCGTCCATGCGATGGAATTGCTGACGCCGTCGCACAATAATCTCGTCGGGCTGGAGGGCTATGGCCTGTCGGTCGTCGGTGAACGCTCGATCCCCGGGGAGGCCGCATAATGGCGCATGTATTGATCGTCGAAGCCCGTTTCTACAGCCACCTCAACGACATGCTGCTCGATGGCGTGCGCAGCGCGCTCGATGCCGAGGGGCATAGCCATGATACGGTGACGGTGCCCGGTGCGCTCGAGATTCCCGCGGCGATCTCGCTCGGCGCCGACAGCGGGCGCTATGACGCCTTTGTCGCGCTCGGCGTCGTGATCCGCGGCGAAACCTATCATTTCGAGGTGGTGTCGAACGAGAGCGCGCGCGGGGTGATGGCGCTGACCCTCGATGGCCTTGCAGTCGGCAATGGCATCCTCACCGTCGAAAATGAAGAACAGGCGCTTGCGCGCGCCGACAAGACGCGCAAGGATAAGGGCGGCGAGGCGGCGAAGGCCGCGATCGCCATGCTGGCCCTAAAGGAACAATTCGGCATTGGTTGATCGCCCACCCCCCAGCCGATATTCCGTCGTCGAACGCGGCGGGCGGCTGGTGGTGATCGACACGCAGACCGGCCAGACGCCGCCAACCGCCGCCGAGCGCATGGACAATCATGACCGCGCTTTGGGGGTCGAGCCGATCCGCCCCGCGCGCACCAGCACCGCCCCCGACCTGTCGGCCGCGGCGCGCGCCGAATCGGGGCTCAGCGCACGGCCCGCCCCGGTGCAGCAGACCCCGAAACCCGCGCCGGCGAAGCCCGCGGCCGATCCCGGCAAGGCGCGGATGGCGGCGAAGGCCGCCGAAAGGCAGAGCCGGCCGTGGACCCAAGGCTCCCACGACCGTCCGGCGCTAAAGACCGACGCCGCGCCCGCGCGCATTCCCCAACGCCCGGCACCACCCGCACGCGGGCGCAAGACGATCGTCACCGGCAAATGGTGGGACAGCAAGGGACCGCGCACGATCGAACTGGGACCCAAGGGTCAGCAGACGCTGAGCGGCGGTTTCGTGACGCTGTTTTTCGTCGTGCTGATCGCGGCGATGGTGGTGATGTTCATCGAACCGATCATCCTGTTCGTCGGGGCGTTCGTGCTGTTCCGCTTCGGCGGCAGCGTCCTCGGTCCGATCGGCGCCGGGATCGTCGACAAGGCGCTGGCCGAGCGGAATTAGCCGAAAAAATCCTCCCCATCGCTCCGCGACAGGGAGGATATTAGTCCGCTTATGCCGGCTGCAACGCCGGATAGTCGATATAGCCCTCGGGTCCCGGCGCGTACCAGGTCTGCGGATTGTCGGCCGACCATTCGGCCCCGGCGCGGATCCGTTCGACGAGGTCGGGGTTGCCGATGAACGGACGCCCGAAGGCGATCGCGTCGGCGACTCCGCTGGCGAGCGCCGCTTCGGCGAGCGCAACGTTGTAATCGCTGTTGAGGATCAGCGGTCCCTTGAACGCGGCGCGGATCGCGGGCGACTGCTTCGGCACGTCGGTGTTGCCGAAGGTGCCGTCGGGGCCGGGTTCGCGCAATTCGAGGAAACCGATACCGAGCGCGTCGAGCGCCGACGCGGCCGCAGTGAACAGCGGCGCGGGATTGCTGTCGTCGACACCCTGCGAATTGCCGTTCGGCGACAGGCGGACCGATACGCGGTCGGCGCCCCAGACGCCGGCCAGCGCTTCGGTGACTTCGCGGAGCAGGCGGATGCGGTTTTCGACCGAGCCGCCATAATCGTCGTCGCGCAAATTGCTGTTGTCGCGCAGGAACTGGTCGATCAGATAGCCGTTGGCGCCGTGGAGCTGGACCCCGTCGAAACCGGCCTTTTTGGCATTCTCCGCCGCCTTGGCATAATCGGCGATCAGGCGCGGAATCTCGCCGAGTTCGAGCGGCCGCGCGACCTCGAGGTCGCGGCGGCCGACTGGGGTATGCGCGCGGCCTTCGCCCTGCGTCGCCGAGGCCGAAACCGGCGGCTTGCCGTCGTTGAACACCGAATGGACGAGGCGGCCCATGTGCCAGAGCTGCGCGACGATGCGCCCGCCGGCTTCGTGGACGGCGTCGGTCACCGGCTTCCAGCCTTCGACCTGCGCATCGGTCCACAGGCCCGGCGCCGCCGGCCAGCCCAGGCCTTCCTGCGAAATGCCCGTCGCTTCCGAAATGATCAGACCCGCCGACGCACGCTGGCGATAATATTCGAGCGCGAGCTCGTTCGGCACAAAACCGGGACCGGCGCGGCCGCGGGTGAGCGGCGCCATGATGATGCGGTTCGGCGCCTCGATGGCGCCCAGCTTGATCGGATCGAGCAGCGATGCGGACATGGAATTCTCCTGGATATCTTTGGGGACATCTTTTTTTCGAGCGACGCCCCCCGGGGCCGTCGCTATGGGCTGCGAAGCTATGGACGGACGCCCGCCCACGCAAGCATTGGTAGCAAAAGAAAATCTAAAGGCGAAACAAGCGGTGAGCGACGAGGGTGCAGCAACAGGGGCCGGACGCTGGGCCTTCGCCGCGCTGCTGGCGGGCAATATCGCGCTGTCGATCGGCGCGATGCTCGTCCGTCTCGCCGACACCGGGCCGACCGCCTCGGCCTTCTGGCGCATGACGCTGGCCGCGCCGGTCCTGCTGTTTTTCGCCTGGCGCGAGACCGGCGGGCGGCTGCCGCCGCGCTCCGCGATCCTGATCGCCGCTGCCGCGGGCATCTTCTTCGCTTTCGACCTCGCCGCCTGGCACATCGGCATCCTGCAGACCAAGGTCGCCAACGCGACGCTGTTCGGCAATTGCGCCAGCCTGTTGCTGGTGATCTGGGGGATTTTCCTGACCCGCACCCTGCCGCGCGGGTGGCAGGCGCTGGCGATCGCCCTCGCCTTCGCGGGATCGGCGCTGCTGATGGGGCAAAGTTACGAACTGTCGCCCGACTATCTGGTCGGCGACCTGCTCAGCCTGCTCGCGGGCGTGCTCTACACGGGTTACGTCATCCTGATGCAGCGGGTGCGCGGCACCCTCGCGCCGTGGACCGCGCTGGCGATCGCGTCGGCGGTGTGCGTGCCGATCCTGCTGACGACCGCGTTCGCGCTCGGCGAGACGATCCTTCCGCAAAACTGGACCCCGCTGATCCTGCTCGCGCTGACCAGCCAGATTATCGGCCAGGGGCTGATGATCTGGTCGCTGCCGCGTTTCTCGCCGCTCGTCATCGGGCTGACCCTGCTGATCCAGCCGGCGATCGCCGCGCTCGCGGGGTGGCTGGCGTTCGGCGAGCTGTTGGGGCCCGTCGATCTGCTCGGCGGCGTGATGGTCGGGGCGGCGCTGGTGTTGATAAGGTTGCCGAGCCGCGGCGCGCGGCCTATCTGATGGCCATGGCCTCGATCCTGCCCGACGACCCCACCCTCGAAGAGATTCGCGCCGCGCTGGCGCCGCTGATCGCGCAGAGCGCCGCCTTCGACGGGTTCGGCGATGCGGCGCTCGTCGACGCCGCATCGCGCGTGCGCATCGATATCGACGTCGCGCGACTCGCCTTTCCGGGCGGCGGGCGCGACATGGTCGACGCCTGGTTCGCCGATATCGACGCGCGGATGGCGGCAAAATGGCCCGCCGAGACCCTCGCGGCGCTGAAGATTCGCGAGCGGATCACCACCCTGGTCGAAACGCGGATCGACCTGCTCGCGCCGAATCGCGAAGCGCTGCGCCGCGCGCTGGCGCTGCTCGCGCTGCCGACCAATGTGCCGTTCGCGGCCAAGCTCGGCTGGCGCGCCGCCGACCTGATGTGGCGGCTCGCGGGCGATACCGCGACCGATTATAATCACTACAGCAAGCGTGCGATCCTCGGCAGCGTCTATGGCGCGACGATGGCGGTGTTCCTGAACGACGAGAGCGACGGCCACGCCGACACCCGCGCTTTCCTGTCGCGGCGGATCGACCAGGTGATGCGCTTCGAAGGCTGGAAGCACCGCCGCGCCGCGAGCAAGATCGAACGCCCCAGCCTGGCGCGCTTTGTCGGGCGGCTGCGCTATCCGGGGCGATAAATAGCTGGCGCTTCGTTGTTGGTATTGATAATCGCTCGCAAATGACTGCTTTGCTCGATAGCGCGCCGCTGGGCGTCGCGGTGCGGATCGCCGGGATCGACTGGACTGCCATGTCCGAGGACGAAGGCCGCCGCCTGCGCGAATTCGGATTGATGGAAGGCGTCGAGGTCACCCCGCTCCACCGTGGCAGCCTCTTCTCGCGCGATCCGCTCGCGCTGTCGGTCGGACGCATGCGGGTGATCATCCGCGCGCGGCAGGCGGCGATGATCGTGGTCGAAGCGGTCGAGAGCGAGCCCAAAGTCGCATGACCGGCCCGATCCCCACCATCGCGCTGGTCGGCAATCCCAATGCCGGAAAATCGAGCCTGTTCAACGCGCTGACCGGCGCGCGGCAGAAGATCGCCAATTATCCGGGGGTTACCGTCGAGCGCAAGGCAGGCCATGCGAGCTTCGCCGACGGCCGGCCGCTATCGCTGATCGACCTGCCCGGCAGTTACAGCCTGTCCCCCGCGAGCCCCGACGAAGCGGTGACGCGCGACGTGATCCTTGGGCGTCAGGATGGCGAGCGCCAGCCCGATGCGCTGATCGTCGTGCTCGACGCCGCGAACCTAGACAATCATCTCTGCTTCGCGCTCGAACTGATCGCGCTCGGCCTGCCGACAGTGGTCGCGCTCAACATGCTCGACCTTGCGACACGCGACGGCCTCACCCTCGACCCCGAACGATTGGCACGGGAACTGGGCGTGCCGGTGGTCCCGACGGTCGCGGTGCGCAAGCGCGGCATGGCCGATTTGCTCACCGCAGTCGACGAAACGATCCGGGCAGCGGGCCCGGTCGCGCCGATCTCTCGGGTCCCGACTCCAAGCGATGCCGCGTTGCACAGTCGCGCGCGCGCGATTTCGCGCGCCGCGACCCTGTCCGAAACCCCGGTGCGTCGCTGGACCGCACGCGTCGACGCGGTGGTGCTGCATCCGGTGGCAGGCTTCGCCATCCTGCTCGCGCTGATGTTCATCATGTTCCAGGCGGTCTATGCCGCCGCCGAGGCACCCGCCGACTTCCTCGAAGGCGGGATCGGCGTGCTTCAGCAATGGGTGGTCGCGACCTTCCCCGAAAACTTCCTGCGCGACCTGGTCGTCGAGGGACTGCTTGCCGGCGTCGGCGCGGTCATCGTCTTCCTGCCGCAGATCCTGATCCTGTTCCTGTTCATCCTGCTGCTCGAAGCGTCGGGCTATATGACCCGCGCCGCCTTTCTGATGGACGGGTTGATGGCCAAGGTCGGATTGTCGGGGCGCGGCTTCATTCCGCTGCTGTCGAGCTTCGCTTGTGCGGTACCCGGCATCATGGCGACGCGCGCGATCCCCGACGAGAAGGACCGGCTGACGACGATATTGATCGCGCCGCTGATGACCTGTTCGGCGCGCCTTCCCGTCTATGCGTTGATCATCGCCGCCTTCATCCCCAACCGCACGATCGGCGGCTCGCCGGTGGGGCTTCAGGGGCTGGTGCTCTTCGGCCTCTATCTGTCGGGAATCCTCGGCGCCCTCGTCGTCGCCTATGTCCTGCGGCGTACTGTCGCAAAAGGTCGCCCGGCGGGCTTCATGATGGAAATGCCGCGATACCAGATGCCGCAGTGGCGCGACGTCGCGCTCGGCCTGTGGCAGCGCGCGTGGATCTTCCTGCGCCGCGCCGGCACGATCATCGCGATGACCACCGTCATCCTGTGGCTGCTGCTGACCTTCCCCAAGGCGCCGGTGGGCGAGAGCCAGGTCGAATATAGCGTCGCCGGCCGCATCGCGAGCGGCCTCGAGGTCGTCGTCGCGCCGATCGGGTTCAACCACGACATCGCGCTGGCGCTGATCCCCGCGATGGCGGCGCGCGAGGTCGCGGTGTCGGCGATGGCGACCGCCAATGCGATCGACGCCAATGGCGACGAGGATGCGATGGCCGAGACGCTGGGCGAACGATTGCAGGGCAAGTGGAGCCTCGCCACCGCGCTCGCTTTCCTCGCCTGGTTCGTGTTCGCACCGCAGTGCATTTCGACCATCGCGATCACCCGGCGCGAGACCAACGGGTGGAAATGGCCCATGTTCATGGTTGGCTATTTGTTCCTGCTGGCCTATGCCGCTGCCGGAATCACTTACTGGACAGCCGTCGCCTTTGGACTAGGCTGATCCTCCACATTTTCTAGCGGAGCGGAGCGGCAATGGCTGGCAGCGTCAACAAGGTAATTTTGATCGGCAACCTCGGCGCCGATCCCGAAATCAAGTCGTTCCAGAACGGCGGCAAGATCGCCAATATCCGCATCGCGACGTCGGAAAACTGGAAGGACCGGATGACCGGCGAGCGCAAGGAGCGCACCGAATGGCACAATGTCGTGATCAACGGCGAGGGGCTGGTCGGGGTGGTCGAGCGCTACCTGAAAAAGGGTTCGAAGGTTTATATCGAAGGGTCCTTGCGCACCCGCAAATGGCAGGACCGCGACGGTAACGACAAATATACGACCGAAGTCGTGATCGCCGGCATCGGCGGCGCGCTGACGATGCTCGACGGTGCGCCCGGCGGCGGCGGTGGCGGCGGCGGAGCCTCGCGCGGCGGCGGCGACTGGGGCGGCGATTCGGGCGGAAGCTCGGGCGGCGGCTGGAACCAGGGCGGCGGCGGATCGTCCGGCGGCAGCGCGGGCGGCGGTGGCGGCTTTGGCGGTGGTTCGGGCGGTGGCGGCGGACGCCCGCCGTTCGACGACGATCTGGACGACGACGTCCCCTTCTGAGCGCCTGACCCGTGGCGAGTGACCTGCTGATCGCCGCCGATGTCGCGCGCGGCGTATGCCGGTTGTTCGCGCAGCAGGGACTCGTCGCGATCCCCGAAGTGCCGCTGCCCAACGGGCGGCGCACCGATCTGACCGCGATCGACGCCAGGGGCCGGATCACCATCGTTGAGATCAAGGTCAGCCGCGCCGACCTGCATGGCGACGGCAAATGGCCCGACTATTGCGACTGGTGCGACCGCTTTTACTGGGCGCTGGCGGCGGGGCTCGACCCCGCGATCCTCGACACCCCCGACTATCGCCCCGCGACGTCGGGGCTGATCGTCGCCGACCGTTATGGCGCGGCGGTGGTGCGCGAGGCGGTCGGCTGCGACCTCGCCCCCGCGCGACGCAAGGCCGAACTGCTGCGCATCGGACGGCTGGCGATGCGGCGGTCGATGATCGCCAGCGATCCCGAACTCGCGGCGGGTTGGGGCGAGGGCTAGAGCGGCTCGCTGCGTTCGTAATAGACGGCCCAGACGAGGCCGGCGGCCGAAAAGCCGCCCCACAGCATCAGACCGACGATGAGCCCCGATCCGATCGACAATGGCATGGCGACGAGGACGAGGGCGAGCGCCGCCGACACCAGGGCAGCGCGCAGATAGTTTCGGCGCGGGCGCACCGTGCGTGTTTCGACATATTGGACCGCAAAGCCGAAGGCGACGAGGGTCGCGATGAGCGCGAGGGAAAAGACGTCGAAGCCCTGATTGAGCAGATGAAGAAGGGCAGCCAATGCGACGCCGCCCCAAATCCCCTGGCGAACGCGTGTCAGCGGCCGGGACGACTCGCCGCCGCTCATCCGCGCGCCTGCATCCGCGCCAGATAGCGCGCGAGGATATCGATCTCGAGGTTCACCGGGCGCCCGGCCGCGGCCTCGTCGAGCGTCGTCATCGCGCGGGTGTGCGGGATGATGTTGAGGGTGAAATGGGCGCTGCCGTCGGGCTGGTCGGTGACGTCGTTGACGGTCAGCGACACGCCCTCGACGGTGATCGAACCCTTGGCGGCGATATGCGGCGCGAGGCTGGCGGGGGCCGAGATGACGAGGCCCCAGCTGTCGCCGACCGGGGTGACCGAGACGATCTGTCCGACGGCGTCGACATGGCCGGTGACGATATGGCCGCCAAGTTCGTCGCCGACCTTCAACGCGCGTTCGAGGTTGAGCCGGCGGCCCGGCTCCCACATGCCCGGCGCGGTGCAGGCGATGGTTTCGGCGCTCGCGTCGATCGCGAACCAGCCGCCGGGGCCGTTGCTGTCGCTGTCGACGCCTTTATCGACAACGGTCAGGCACGCCCCAGAACAGGCGATCGAGGCGCCGAGGGCGATGCTGTCGATGTCGAAGACGGTGCCGATGATCAGCCGCGCGTCGCCGCGATCCTCGCGCGCGCGGACGGTGCCGATGTCGGTGATGATGCCGGTGAACATAAGGTCTAGGGTCCTTCTCTGACCCGCTCGTAGACGTCGAGCCGGTCGCTGCCAAGCAGGCGGCTGTCCACGAGGCGCCAGCGGCCGTGCGCATCGGCGAGGTCGGTGAGGCCGATGTCGCCGAGCGCGGCTTTGCCGCCGCCGATCAGGATCGGGGCGCGGTAGAGCAGCAGCCGGTCGACGCGGTCGGCGGCGAGGAAGGCCGAGGCGGCGCCGGCGCCGCCCTCGACGAGCAGCGAATCGACCCCCGCGACCGATCCGGGCGAAGCGACCGCGGTCCAGCCGGCGGGCGCGGCGCCACTTGTGAGAAGGAAACACTGCGGGCTGCGCGATTCGAGTCCCGAAAGGCGGACGTCGAGTTTGGGCGAATCGGCTTCGAAGGTGCCGCGCCCGACGAGAATGCCCGCGTGCCGCGCGCGTTCGAGATGGCCGTGGGCGCGGGCGCGTGCGCCGGTGATCCAGCGGCTCGCCCCGTCAGCGCGCGCGATGCAGCCGTCGAGCGAGGTCGCGAGCTTGAGCGTGACGAACGGGCGGTCCTGCGCCTGCCGCGTCCACCACGGCGCCATCGCGATGCGCGCTTCGGTCGCCATCACATCGACGACGACAGAAAGACCCGCGTCCCGCAGCCGCGCGATACCCTTGCCATTGGTGCGCGAATCGGGGTCCTGCGCCGCGATCACCACCCGCGCCACCCCGGCGGCGATCAGCGCATCGGTGCAGCAGGGTCCGCGCGGGCTGGCATGGGCGCAGGGTTCGAGGCTGACATAGGCGGTCGCGCCGCGCGCCGCGTCGCCCGCAGCAGCCAGCGCGATCGCCTCGGCATGCGGACGGCCACCCGCCTGGGTCCAGCCGCGCCCGACGACGCGGCCGTCGTTGACCAGGATACACCCGACGTTGGGATTGGGCGCCGCGGCCGGGCGCCCGCGCAGCGACAGCGCGATCGCCGCCGCCATCCAGTCGGCATCGGCGGGCGGGCGGCGCATGCCTAGCGGGCGGTCGGAGCGGGGGTGGCGGAGGGGGCCGGCGCAGCCGGCGCCGCCTTCGGACCGCGCGCGGCGCGTTCGGCGAGGGTCGAATGTTTCGGCGGTTCGGGCGCCTTCACGACGGTGTCGGCTTCGGCGCCCAGCGTTTCGCGCGTTTCCTTGTCGGCCTCGCTCGAATCATAGTCGACCCCCATCCGGTCGGCGAGCTTCTGATATTCGGCGCGGCGTATGGCATTGGCGCGGTTCACATCCTTGGCGCGTTCGATCCAGCCGGCATTGACTTCGTCCGTGCTGCGTCCCGCGGTCCAGTTTTCGAAATAGATGATCTGCGCCTTGGGCTCTTCGGTGCGGACGATATTGGTGGCGATGCCGTAAAAGACCGCCAGCGTCACCGCAATCGTCGCGGTCCAGAACGCCCAGCGGTGCGGACGCGGGGCGCGGATATAGTGCCAGAAGTCGGAGACGCCGCCGCGCACGTCCCAATTGTTCATCATCACTCTCATCGCGCCAATTTAGGATAGGTGCGCGCATTTTGCGAGAGGATAGCGATTGCGGCGGTTTTTCAGCCGGTCCGGCGCCCACCGGTGTCACGATTGCAAAAAATGCAATAGCGGATGCTCATTTCGCAGTTGCAACATTTTTTGTGCGCTGCAATATGAGCATGCCTTTTAGGCATCCTCTCCCAAAACTTTCACGGGCCACCTTCGGGTGGCCCTTTTTTTTGGTTTGCGCCCGCGGCCGTCACGGCGACGCATTTGCGTCGTTGATAACGCTAACGAACCAATCAGGCCTGTACGGGCATGCGTTTCTCGAACCGGCGGACTTCGGCGATAAAGCTGCCCGGCAGCGCGGTGACGCCGCCGCTGTCGAGATCGATATGCGCATAGCTGATCTCGATATCGGTCAGCCGCTCCTCCCCGCGAAAGACACCGCAGTGCAGCGTGAAATTGTCGCGCCCGAATCGGCTGATTCGCGCCGCGATGGTGATCAGCTCGTCGAGTCGCGCCGGCGCGTGATAATCGATCTCGCAATGCACCTCGCGGATGTCGGTGCCATATTGATGGAAATAGGGGCCCGGCTGTCCTTCGCCGATGGCGCGGAAATATTCGGTCACCCCGATGTCGGCATAGACGAGATAATGGGCGTTGAAGACGATATTCTGCCCGTCGATTTCATTGAAGCGCACACGAACCGTTTCGTGGACGCGGAAATCGACGAGCGGAACCTGTTCGATGGCCATGGTCAGGCGGCAAGCGCAGCGGGGGCGCGGTCGAGCGGCGCGCACGCCGATTCGAGCCAGGCCCGGTCGCTATCGTCCATGCCCGGCGCGAGCTTTTCGAACACCTCGGCATGATAGGCATCGAGCCAGTCGGCCTCGGCCGGCGACAGCAGCGCGGTTTCGACGAGGTTCTGCGCGATCGGCGCAAAGGTGATCGTCTCGAACCCCAGCATATCCTCTTCGGCGCCGTCGATGCGCTGCGGCACGACGATGACCAGATTTTCGATGCGGATGCCGAAATGCCCGGCCTTGTAATAGCCGGGCTCGTTCGAGAGGATCATGCCGGCGTGCAAGGGTTCCTCGGTCCCCGCCTGCCCGCCCGACGGCTTGGCGATCCGCTGCGGGCCTTCGTGGACCGCGAGATAGGTGCCGACGCCGTGCCCGGTACCATGCGCATAATCGACCCCGTCGGCCCACAGATACTGCCGCGCGAGGATGTCGAGCTGGCTGCCACGCGTGCCCGTCGGGAAACGCGCCATGGCGAGCGCGATATGACCCTTGAGCACCTGGGTGAAGCGGCGGCGCATTTCGGCGGTCGGCGGGCCGATCGCGATCGTGCGCGTGATGTCGGTGGTGCCGTCGGCATATTGGCCGCCCGAATCGACCAGGTAGAGCGTGCCGGTCTCGATTCGGCGATTGGTGGTTTCGTCGACCTTGTAATGCGGCAGCGCGCCATTGGGGCCGGCCGCCGAGATGGTGTCGAAGCTCAGGTCGACGAGACCCCCGCCGGCCTCGCGGAAGTCGCGCAGCTTCGCCGCGGCGCCGAGTTCGTCGAGGCCGCCCTGCGGCGCGACATCTTCCATCCATTGCAGGAAGCGCGCGACCGCGACGCCGTCGCGGACATGCGCGGCGCGGGTGCCGTTCAATTCGACCTCATTCTTGATCGCCTTGGGCAGCACCGCGGGGTCGCGGTGGCGCGCGATCTTTGCCCCCGCCTTTTCGAGCGCGGTGAAGATTGCCGCGACCGCCGATCCGGGATCGACCGCGACCTTCCTGTCCTTGAGACCGGCAAGCGCCGCCTCGAACGCGTCGCGGTCGTGGATACGCACGCTGTTGCCGAGATGCGCGCGCACCGCGTCGGTGATCTTTTCGGGCGCGATGAACAGGTCGGCGGTCGCGTCGGCATGAAGCAGCGCGAAGGCGAGGCCGACCGGCGTGTGGCTGACGTCCTGCCCACGAATATTGAAGGTCCAGGCGATCGAATCCAGCGCGGTCATCACGCCGGTGTCGAGGCCCTTGTCCTTCAGCCAGTCGGCTATGCCCGAGCGCTTGTCGATCGCGCTCTGCCCCGCGAGCTTGACGTCGTGCACCGCGACGACGGCATCGCTCGGCGCGGGCTGGTCGTCCCACACCGCATCGATCGGGTTCGACGCGACCGCGACCAGTTCGACACCCTTGGCGGCCAGCGCCTTCGCCGTCGCATTGGCCCAGTCGATGCCGTGGAGCCACGGATCATAAGCGATCTTCTGCCCCGCGCTGACGTTCGCGCCGAGCCATTCGGCGACGCTCGATGCCGGCACGCCGACATAGTCGAACAAGGCGCCGTCGACCTGGTCGCGCACCTGCACGGTGTAGCGCCCGTCGATGAACACCGCGGCCCTGGCGGGCAGCACCGCCGCGGTCCCGGCCGAACCGCCGAAGCCGGTGAGCCAGGCCATGCGCTGGGCATAGGCGCCGACATATTCGCTCATATGCTCGTCGCTGATCGGCACGACAAAGCCGTCGAGACCGCGCGCGGCAAGTTCGGCGCGGACGCGGGCGAGTCGCTCTGCATGGACGGGGCTGGACATGGCGGCTTCCTTGTTCCTACATCGCGGTCGATCCGGCCCATCGGGGGCGGCACCGCGGAGTTTCCTGATGCGCGCTATTTGGATGTTTATGGCGGCAATTGCCACCCCGCTTGTCGCGGCCCCGGGCGCTTTCGCCGAAGAGAAAGAGACAGCATTGACCGACAACACCCCTGCCCTGTCCGCCGCCCCCGTCGCGGACAAGCGGCCGCACGAGATGACGCTGCACGGCAAGACGCTGTCCGATCCGTACCACTGGCTGAAGGATGACAGCTATCCGGTCGTCGATGACAAGGATGTGCTCGATTATGTCAAAGCCGAAAATGCGTATTTCGACGCGCAGATGAAGCCGCATGCGGCGCTGGTCGAGACTTTGTTCCAGGAGATGAAGGGCCGGATCAAGGAGGCCGATTCCTCGGTGCCGCAGAAGGACGGCGACTGGACCTATTGGGTCGAATATGAGGAGGGCGCCGAGTATAAGAAATGGTACCGCAAGCCCGCGTCAGGCGCCGGCGAGGCCGCGCTGATCCTCGACGAGGTCGCGATGGCGAAGGACAAGGATTATTTCCGCCTCGCCGAACTGTCGATCAGCCCCAACGGCAAGCTGATGGCCTATTCATTCGACGACAATGGCTCCGAACGCTTCGAGGTGTGCATCCGCAACCTCGAAACCGGTGAGATGTTGCCCGACGTCATCCCCGGCACCCTGTCGTCGCTGGTCTGGACCTCGGGCAATGACGCGATCCTCTATGGCCTCGCCAACGAGAATTGGCGCACCGACAATGTCCGACTGCACAAGCTCGGCACGCCGATCGCGGACGATAAATTGCTCTACAAGGAGGCCGACATCGGTTTCGGGGTCGGCATCGGCAAGACCGCCGCCGACAATTATATCGTCATCGCGACGGGTGATAACGAAACCAGCGAGGTCTATCTGCTCCCGGCCGACAATCCCGAGGCGCCGATGCAGCTGGTGTCGGCGCGGAAAAAGGGCCGCGAGTACAGCGTCGATGAACGCGACGGCACCCTCTACATCCACACCAATGACGAGCATCCCAACTTCCGCGTCGCCACCGCCAGCGTGAAAACGCCCGGCGAGTGGAAGACTTTGATCCCCGGGTCGGATCACAGCTACATCACCGGTTTCTCGGTGTTCCGCGATTATTTCGTGCTCGAGGCGCGCGAGGACGGGCTCGACCAGGTCGATGTCCGCCAATATGACGCGCCGCTGACCCCGGGCCGGATCCAGTTCCCCGCCGCTACTTATGTGGCGGGGCTTGGCGACAATCCCGAATATCATCAGGACAAGCTCCGGCTCGACTATGAATCGATGGTCACCCCCGACACCGTCTATGATTACGACCTCGCGAGCGGAAAGCTCGAAACGCTGAAGGTCCAGGAAATTCCCTCAGGTTACGACGCGACGCAATATGTAACCGAACGGGTTAACCTGCCGAGCCGCGACGGCAAGACGATGATCCCCGCCTCGCTCGTCTACAAAAAGGGGACGAAGCTCGACGGCAGCGCGCCGATGCACCTCTATGCCTATGGCAGCTACGGCTATCGCGTCCCGCCGGGCTTTTCGACGACGCGGCTCAGCCTCGTCGATCGCGGCATGGTCTATGCGATCGCGCATGTCCGCGGCGGCGACGATCTGGGCCGCGAATGGTATCTGGAGGGCAAGACCGACCGCCGCAAAAACACCTTCAACGATTTCATCGACGTCGCGAAGGGCCTGATCGCCAAAAAATATACCAGCGCCGGCAAGATTTCAGTCGAAGGTCGCTCGGCGGGCGGGCAGGTGATGGGGGTGATCTATAATGAAGCGCCCGAATTGTGGGGCGCGGTGCTCGCGGGGGTGCCCTTCGTCGACGTGATCAACACGATGGTCGACGAAACGCTACCGCTAACCCCCGGCGAATGGCCCGAATGGGGCAATCCGATCACCGACAAGGCGGCGTTCGATTATATGCTGAGCTACAGCCCCTATGACAATGTCACCGCCAAGGCCTATCCGCCGATGCTGGTGTCGGCAGGCCTCAACGACCCGCGCGTGACCTATTGGGAACCCGCCAAATGGGTCGCCAAGCTGCGCGCGACGCGCACCAACGACGCGACTTTGCTGCTGCGCACCAACATGGGCGCGGGCCACGCCGGCAAGTCGGGCCGCTGGGGCGCCCTGCGCGAGGATGCCGAGGAATTCGCCTTCGTGCTGACCCAGCTGGGGGTGGAGAAATAAGGACGCGAGCGGTCCCGGCCAGCGCTATAAATTCCACTTTAAAGCGCTGGCATCAACGACATCGCTCTTCATGTGTCGGACGAATGCGTCCTTCAGCCACTCTCTGTGCTTCCCCCATTTGTCTGGGTCGTTTGTCCAGTCGATTCCCTCGGCTTCGAAAAGCCAATCGACAAACTGATAGGCGGCAACCGGCCCGCTTTCGGGGATGAACATGTCAACGTGTGACGGCTCATCCTCGACGATCCCACCACACCAGCCGAAACGAATGCAGCATTCATCCATCAAGGCGTCGAATCCCGCTTCATTCCTGAAGAAGCCCCGGTCAAAAAGTTCGGATTCCAGTGTTTCAGCATCGCGAAACACATGCCCCGCGATTCCGACCGATTCAGCGCCCGCGACATTCGCCGCGACATCGTCGATGAACAGCGCACCCGCCGGATCGATCCCGAATCGCGCGATCGCGAGGCGGTAGATCGCGGGGTCGGGCTTCATCAGCTTCTCGGTGCCCGAGACGATGATATCGTGAAAGCGGTCGAACACCGGTTGGGTCGGGCGGAAACCCTCCCAGAAATCATGCCCGAAATTGGTGATCGCGAACAGCGGCACCCCCGCGGCATCGAGCCGCTCGACCAGTTCGAGGCTGCCGGAAACCGGGCCGGGGATCGTCTCGTTGAAGCGCGTGCCATAGGCATCGATCAACGCGGCGTGATCGGGATATTCAAGCTTTCGCTCGGCGACCATCTCGGCGGCAGGGCGGCCGGCGTCGTGCTGGAAATGCCACCCCGGCGTGATGATGTTGCCGACGAAATATTCGAGTTCCTGCTCGTCGGCAATCAGCTTGGCGAACAGATGCCGCAAATCCCAGTCGAACAGGACCTTGCCGACGTCGAAGATAACGCAGCGATCGATCATACAAACGCCAGACACGCGAAAGCGCCGCCGGAAGGGTCCGACGGCGTTACGCGGTTCAGCAAAAGCAAACGGGGCGGTTCAGCCCCGCGCTGGGGCATCAGCCCTGGCGCGCCTTGAAGCGGCGGTTGGTCTTGTTGATCACATAGGTCCGGCCGCGACGGCGGATCACGCGGTTGTCCCGGTGGCGGTCCTTCAGCGACTTCAGGCTGTTGCGAATCTTCATGATCTTGTGTCCGTAAAAACTCAGGCGGTAACGCGAAGCGGCGCAACTATGGGGACGCGGGCCAAAAGTCAACCGGCTTGGCGGCGATTCAGCCCCCACGGTCGTGATTGAATTGGGTTCACGCGGAGGCGCGGAGACGCGGAGAAGAAGAAATTTTCGCGCAGAGACGCAGAGACCGCAGAGGAGAAAGAAAAAGGCGGCAAAGCCGCCCATCCTCCCTCTTCCTCCTCTCCGCGTCTCCGCGTGAACAAATCTCTGCGCCCTCTGCGCCTCTGCGCGAATCCCTTTAAAGGGTCAGGCCGCCAGCCGCCGTTCGGCCAGCGCGCGCTCCCACGCCAGCGCGTGGGCGACGATCGTGTCGAGGTCGGCGTGCTGCGGCTGCCAACCGAGGGTGCCGCGAATCGCGCCATTGTCGGCGATAAGCGCGTCGGGATCGCCCGCGCGGCGGTCGCCCAGGCGGCGCTCGATCTTGCGATTCGTCGCGCGGTCGACCGCGTCTAGCACTTCGAGCACCGAGAAGCCGCGGCCGTAGCCGCAGTTCAATTGGTGGCTGGCCTGAGGATTGGCGATCAGCGCGTCGAGCGCAAGCAGATGCGCCGCGGCAAGGTCGCTGACATGGATATAGTCGCGCACCCCGGTGCCGTCGGGGGTGGCGAAGTCGGTGCCGAACACATCGACATGGCTGCGGCGGCCGAGCGCCGCCTCGACCGCGACCTTGATCAGGTGGGTCGCGCCGGCGGTCGACTGGCCGCTGCGCGCCTTGGGATCGGCGCCCGCGACGTTGAAATAGCGCAGCGCAGCATAGTTGAAGTCGTGCGCGAAGGCGACATCGGCGAGCATCGCCTCGGTCATCAGTTTCGACATGCCATAGGGGTTGATCGGCCGCTGCGGCGCATCTTCGCGCACCGGAATCGTATCGGGGATCCCGTACGTCGCGGCGGTCGAGGAGAAGATGAAATGGCGCACCCCGGCGTGGACCGCGGTGTCGATCAGCGACCGGCTGCGCGCGCTGTTGTTGTCATAATATTTGAGCGGGTTGGTCACCGATTCGGGCACCACGACCGACCCCGCGAAATGCATGATCGCGCCGACATCCTGTTCGGCGACGATCCGCGTAACGAGCGCCGCGTCGGCGATGTCGCCTTCGTAAAAGGCCGCAGCCTTCGGCACCGCCCAGCGGAAGCCCGTTACCAGATTGTCGAGCACTGTAACGGACCAGCCGGCGTCGAGCAGCGCGAGCACCGCGTGGCTGCCGATATAGCCGGCACCGCCGGTCACGAGAATGGTGAAGGGATGGGCAGGCGCAGAGGTCACAGGATTTCGGCTCCTTTGGCCCGAAAGCTAGCCGCGGCGTGGTTAGGAATTGGTTAGCGACGCCCTGAAAGCAGCCCGTTTTCCGTTCGTATCGAGCGAAGTCAGGATACACGAAGGCTTGCGCTGCGGATAGGTGTCTCGACTTCGCCTGACACGAATGGAGTTTAAGCCGGGTTCGCGGACGACTGGGCCTACCCCGCCAAAGCCTTTTGCCGCCGCCTTTGCACCGACGAGCCATAACCCATCGCCTCGCGATATTTGACCACGGTGCGCCGCGCGATGTCGTGGCCCTCGGCCGACAGCTTCTGCGCGATCGTCTCGTCGGACAGGATCGCCTTGCCGTCCTCGCCCTCGATCATCGCCTTGATCCGGCTCTTGATAGATTCGGACGACACCGCGCCGTCGCCCTCGGTCGCCGAAATGCCGCTCGAAAAGAAATATTTGAGTTCGAACAGCCCGCGCGCGCAGGAGAGGTATTTGTTGCTGGTCACCCGGCTGACGGTCGATTCGTGCATGCCGATTTCCTCGGCGACCTGGCGCAGGGTCAGCGGGCGCATATGCGCGACGCCGTGGAGGAAAAAGCCTTCCTGCTGCTTGACGATCGCGCTCGCGACCTTGACGATCGTGCGCTGGCGCTGGTCGAGCGCGCGGACGAGCCAGTTGGCGCCCGCGAGCTGCTCGGACAGCCACGCCTTGCTCTTCGCCGCAGCGCCGGTGGCGAGTTCGGTGTAATAGCGGCGGTTGACGAGCAGGCGCGGCAAGGTGCCGCCGTTGATCTCGACCGCCCAGCCCTTGCCGGTGTGACGGACGTAGATGTCGGGCACGACGGTCTGCGACACGCTGGCGCCGAAGCGCAGTCCGGGCTTGGGATCATAACCGCGCAGCTCGCGGATCATGTCGGCGAGATCTTCGTCGTCGACGCCGCAGATCCGCTTGAGCTGCGGGAAGGCGCCCTTGGCGACCAGATCGAGATGCGCGATCATCGTCGCCATCGCGGGGTCGTAACGATCGGCCTCACGCGCCTGGATCGCGATGCATTCGGCCAGGTCGCGGCCGCCGACGCCCGAAGGATCGAAGCACTGCACCCCCGCGAGCACGGTTTCGACGAGTGCGAGCGGGACGCCGAGCCGCTGCGCAAGGTCGGCGAGGTCGGCGCGAAGGTAACCCGCCTCGTCGATCATCGCGACAAGCTGTTCGGCGATCAGCGCCTCCAGCCCCGAGAAGCGCTCGCCGACCTGCGCGAGCAGATGCTCGTAAAGGCTGTCGGCCTCCCCGGCGAAACTGTCGAAATCGATGCCTTCGCTGTCGCCCGACAGGCCGACGCTGTCGCTCGCGCTGTCGTGGTGGAAACTTTCCGCGCCCAGATCGACGTCGAGATCGTCGGTCGCGCCGCTGTCGGACGCGAGCGCCTGGTCGGCGTCGAGCGTCGCGGCCTCGGCAGGCGTCGCGTCGCCCTCGGGCGCTTCGTCCCCTGCGCCATCGCTGTCGGGCGAGGCGGTGTCGAGCAACGGATTGCCCTCAAGCGCTTCAGCCAGATAGGCGTCGAGTTCGAGGTTCGACAACGCCAGCAGCTTGATCGCCTGCTGCAGCTGCGGCGTCATCACCAGCGATTGCGACTGGCGGAGATCGAGGCGCGGACCGAGCGCCACTAGGAATTAGCGGCCTTCTATCCCGTTTGTGTCGAGCGAAGTCGAGACACGTGAAGCCATGCACGAACTCGGCGTGTCTCGACTTCGCTCGACACAAACGGAAACCAGAACAAGCTTATTCGACACCGACACGGCCCCATTCCCTCACAGGGAGAAACCCTCGCCGAGGTAGAGGCGGCGCACCTCGGGGTCGGCGACGAGTTCGGCGGGCGACCCGGCGAGCAGCACCTTGCCGTCGTAGATGATACAGGCGCGATCGACGAGGTCGAGCGTTTCGCGGACGTTGTGGTCGGTGATCAGCACCCCGATGCCGCGCGTCTTGAGGTCGGCGACAAGGTCGCGAATGTCCGAAATCGACAGCGGATCGATGCCCGCGAACGGTTCGTCGAGCAGCATGATCGACGGGTTCGCGGCCAGCGCCCGCGCGATTTCGGCGCGGCGGCGTTCGCCGCCCGACAGCGCCATCGCGGCGGCGCTGCGCAGCCGGGTCAGGCCGAATTCGTCGAGCAATTCCTCGAGCCGGCGTTCGCGCGACACGCGGTCGGGCTCGCTGAGTTCGAGCACCGCACTGATATTCTGTTCCACCGTCATGCCGCGAAAGATCGAGGTTTCCTGCGGAAGATAGCCGAGACCGAGGATCGCGCGGCGGTACATCGGCAGCGCGGTGATGTCGGCGCCGTCGAGCATGATGCGTCCCGCGTCGGGCTTCACCAGCCCCATGATCGAATAGAAGCAGGTCGTCTTGCCGGCGCCGTTCGGCCCGAGCAGACCCACGACCTCGCCCTTGCCGACCGAGAGCGAGACGTCGGAGAGCACGACGCGCTTGTCATAGCTTTTGGCGATCGAGACGACCGCGAGCCCGTTGCCCGCCGCCGCCTCTTCCTGGACATGCGCGGTGTGTTCGGAAACGCCATGATCGCCGCTGGCTGGCGGGGTCGCGAGGGTAGAGTCGTCGGTCATATCGTCGTCGCTGTCCGTCCAAAGATTGGCACCGCACTACCCGAGGAGCGCCGCAAAGGTCAATCTGGCAAGATTATTGCAGGGACTGTCAGTGCGCGGCCTGCGGTCCGCGCACGACGCCCGACAACGCGAGTTGTTCGTCGATCGCGGCCATCAGCCGGTCGAGCGCCGCCTCGTCCTTCGCCTCGGCGCGCGCGACGAGCACGTCCTGCGTGTTCGACGCCCGGAGCAGCCACCAACCGTCGGCGGTGAGCACGCGCGCGCCATCGGTGCGGTCGACTTCGGCCCCCGATGCCGCGAGGCGGGCGAGAACCTCATCCACAATGGCGAACTTGCGCACCTCATCGACCTGGAAGCGCAACTCCGGCGTGTTGACCATCGGCGCCATGAGCCCACGCAATTCGGTGACGCTCTGCCCGAGCTTGGTCGCGGCCTCGATCAGGCGGATCGCCGCGTAAGGCGCGTCGTCATAGCCATAATAGCGGTCGGCGAAGAAGATATGGCCGCTCATCTCACCCGCGAGCGGACTGCCGGTTTCCTTCATCTTCGCCTTGATCAGGCTGTGGCCGGTTTTCCACATCATCGGCTGACCGCCCAATTCGGCGACGCGGTCGAACAAGGCCTGGCTGGCCTTCACGTCGGCGATCACCGTGGCGCCCGGAATATCCCGGAGCACCGCCGCGGCATAGATTTGCAGCAGCTGGTCGCCCCAGATCACCCGGCCCTGCCCGTCGATCGCGCCAATGCGATCGCCATCTCCATCGAAAGCGACGCCGAAATCGAGATTCCTCTCGGCGACGAGCTTGCGCAAGTCCGCCAGATTCTTTTCCTCAGTGGGATCGGGATGGTGGTTCGGGAAATGGCCGTCGATGTCGGTAAACAGCAGGAAATGCTCGCCGGGAAGCCGCGCCGTCAATTTCTCGATGACCGTGCCGGCGGCGCCGTTACCGGCGTCCCAGCCGATGCGGTAGGCGGCGCCGGCGAAGCCCTCGACCAGCCGATCGACATAGGCGTCGACGATATCGATGCTCTGCGACGATCCCTCGCCGCTGTCCCAGTCGCCCGTGGCCGCCATCGTCCCGATGCCCGCGATGTCGGCGCCGTAGAAGGGGCGACCCTGAAACACCATCTTGAAGCCGTTATAGTCGGGGGGGTTGTGGCTGCCGGTTATCTGTATGCCGCCGTCCACCTCTTCGGTTGACGCGGCATAATAGAGCATCGGCGTCGGGCCGAGCCCGACATTCAGCGCATCGATCCCGGCGGCGTTGATCCCTTCGATCAGCGCCTCGGCGAGCATTGGCGACGACAGGCGGCCGTCATAACCGACCGCGACCGACCTGCCGCCCGCGCGCCGGATCAACGTCGCGAAGCTGCGCCCGATAGCATAGGCGTCGGCGGCCGACAGCGTGTCGCCGACGACCCCGCGGATGTCATATTCGCGCAGCATCGTCGGGTGAAAAACATGCGTCTGGGTCATGGGTCGCTCGCTTTCGGGGGAGAAGGAGGTCAGGCGGCGGCGAACAGGTCGCCGTCGGGATGCAGCCGCTCGCGCGCCGGCAGGTTAAGCCCTGCCATCGCTTCGCGCAGCTCCTGCCGCGCGACGACATGGCCGATCCCCATGCCGCCTAGATGCGCCTTGTCGAGCAGGGTGAGGCCGGCGGGGAAAAGTTCGCGGTAGATGACGCGCTCGCCAAGGCCCGGGATGACGCGAAAGCCGACGCGGCGTGACAATTGGGTCAGCGCCTCGCCGACGCGGCGCATATTATGCGCGTCGACATGCTGGAGGCGGTTGCGCAGGATGATCCAGTCGATCGTCCGCCCATCGGTCTTGGCGCGCGCCTTGCGGGTGTCCCAGATCAGCTCCGAATAGAAGCTGGGGCGGGTGACCTGGAAACTTTCGGGATCGACCTGCCCGATCAGGTCGAAATCGATGAAGCTGTCGTTGATCGGGGTGACGAGGGTGTCGGCGCTGGTCGCGAGGTGGCGCGCGAAGATATCGTCGCGGCCCGGGGTGTCGGCGACAAAATAGTCGGCGCCTTCGGACAGGCGCGCGACCTGCGCGTCGAGTTCCTCGATCGTCGACCCTTCGAACACTTCGAAATGGGGGGTCGGCAGCGCGATGTCGCGCCGCTTTTCGGTCGCGCGGCGATTTTCGAGATAGCGGTGGAAGGTGCGCTGGCGCGGGTCGAGGTCGAGCCCGGCGACGCGCCAGCCCTGGCTCGCCAGCGCCACCGCGAAATGCACGGCGCAGGTCGATTTGCCCGTCCCGCCCTTTTCATTGGCAAAGATGATGCGGTGCGGCGCGGGAGTCATCATGATCGTTGCGAATTTCCTGTCGGCGGCGCATGGGGCCGCATGGGGTGGCGTCTCAGCCGCCATTATCGGAGGGCGGGCAGCCGTGCAAATCATCCGTGACATCGCCACTTTGCACCGCGCGGTCGACGCCCTGAAACGGGACGGAAAAAGCGTCGCGCTGGTCCCCACCATGGGGGCGCTGCACGACGGACATCTGTCGCTGGTCCGCATGGGCAAGCGTGTCGCCGACCATGTCGTGGTGTCGATCTTCGTCAATCCGACCCAGTTCGGCCCCAACGAGGATTTCGCCGCCTACCCGCGCGACGAGGCGCGCGACGCCGCGCTGCTCGCCGACGAAGGCGTCGCGCTGCTGTGGGCGCCCGACGTCGCGGTCATGTATCCCGCCGGGCACAGCACCCATATCGAGGTTGCCGAACTGGGCGGCGATTATTGCGGCGCGGCGCGGCCGGGGCATTTCGACGGGGTCGCCACCGTCGTCGCCAAATTGTTCAACCAGGTGCGCGCCGATGTCGCGATCTTCGGCGAGAAGGACTGGCAGCAACTGGCGATCATCCGCCGCATGGCGCGCGACCTCGATTTCAAGCTCGACATATTGGGCGCCCCGATCGCGCGCGATCGCGACGGACTCGCGATGTCGTCGCGCAACGCCTATCTCAGCGAAGACCAGCGCGCCGCCGCGACCGCCTTTCCCGATGCGCTGAAAACCGCGGCGGCGGCGATCGCCGGCGGCGGCGATGTCGGCGCGGCGCTGGCCGCCGCCGAAGCGGCGATCCTGGCGGGCGGTTTCGACAGCGTCGATTATGTCGCGCTCGCCGATGCCGACAGCCTTGAAAGATTGAAGGTTTTTCGCGCCCCTGCCCGCCTTCTGGCGGCGGCCCGAATCGGAAAAACGCGGCTGATCGACAATTATCCCGTCGGCTGATTGACGCCGAAAATGGCCGATTCCGGTTGGTTTCAGACCTTATCCCCGAAAAAGTCCGATCGTCGTTAACGCTTTGTTGACCATGATCCGCAAGGTTGGGACCCGAAGCTTCCTGTGGGGGGAAGCGACAGGGGGTTATCATGGCCAACAGTCTGAAGTCTGCGCAATATCTGATCGAAAGCCGCTTGCTCGATGCCGCCCGCGGCGACGCCAATGCCTATTTCGATCTGGGGATCGCCTTTTCGACCGGCAGCGGCGGGGTCGATGTCGACCTGATCCAGGCGCATAAATGGTTCAACCTCGCGGCGCTCGGCGGCAACAAGGAAGGCCAGCAATGCCGCGCCGACCTGTCCGACGAAATGAGCCGCGACGAAATCGCCGAAGCCCAGCGCCAGGCGCGCGCCTGGCTCGACGAAACCGCGCGCCGCCCGGCTGCCCGGCGGTTTGCGGCCTAGTCCTTTCGCCGGAAGGGCATATGCCCCTCGAGCCAGTCCATTTCGGCTTCCTCGGCACGGCGTTCCGTTTCCAGATAATCGGCGACCGCGCGCCGGAAGCCCGGATCGGCGATATAATGCGCCGACCAGGTCGCGACCGGGCCATAGCCCCGCGCGAGCTTGTGCCCGCCCTGCGCACCCGCCTCGACCCGCCCCAGGCCGCGTTCGATCGCGATATCGATCGCGCGGTAATAGCATAGTTCGAAATGCAGATAGGGGATGTCGACGAGGCAGCCCCAGTAACGCCCGTAGAGCGTGTCGGCGCCGATGAAATGCATCGCGCCGGCCAGCGGCCGGTCGTTCGCGTCATAGGCAAGGACGAGAATGATATCGTCCGCCATCTGCGCCCCCATCAGGTCGAACGCTTCGCGCGTCAGATAGGGCTGGCCCCATTTGCGCGCGCCGGTATCCTGATAGAAAAGCCACATCGCGTCCCAATGCTCATGGCGGATCGCGGCGCCGGTGAACTCCTCGATCCGCAGACCCTCGACCGCCCGCGCGCGCTCCTTGCGCAGTTGCTTGCGTTTCGCCGAGGTCAGCGTGCCAAGGAAATCGTCGAAGCCGGCATAACCCGCATTGGCGAAATGGAACTGGATGTCGCGGCGGACGAGCCAGCCGGCCTCCTCGAACAACCGCATCTGGTCGGGCGCGACGAAGGTGGCGTGCGCCGACGACAGGCCGTTCTGGCGCACCACCGCCTCGGCGGCGCGAATCAGCAGCAGCGCGTCGTCGCGATTCTGCGACAACAGGCGCGGCCCCGGCACCGGGGTGAAGGGCGCCGCGATCTGCAACTTGGGATAATAATCGCCGCCGGCGCGTGCCCAGGCATCGGCCCACGCATGGTCGAAGACATATTCGCCCTGGCTGTGGGTCTTGAGATAGGCGGGCGCCGCGGCGAGCAGCGTCCCCGCCTCATCCTCGACGAGCAACGGCGCCACCTGCCAGCCGGTGCCCGGCCCGACGCTGCCCGATCGTTCGAGCAGCGACAGAAAGGCATGGCCGATGAAGGGGTTGCCGCCGTCGTGGAGCGCATCCCACGCCGCGGCCTCGATCGCCGCGACGCCGGTGCCGAGCGAGATGGTGCGCGCGGGCGGGTCGGCTTCGGCCATGCCAGCCCTTAGGCCGGCCGCACCGCGACGATCGCGTCGGCCTCGACCGCGGCACCGAGCGGCAGCACCGCGACGCCGACCGCCGCGCGGGCGTGACGGCCGGCGTCGGCGAAGAGCGATTCGAACAGTTCGGACGCGCCGTTCGCGACCTTGGCCTGATCGGTGAAATCGGGCGTGCTGTTCACGAACACGCCGAGCTTCACGACCTTCTCGATGCGCGACCAGTCGCCGCCCAGCGCATTGCCGATCTGCGCGAGCAGCATCAGCGCGCAGCGCCGCGCGGCGTCGTAACCGCCCGCGACATCGACATCGGCGCCGAGGCGGCCGGTGACGACCTTGCCGTCGTCGAAGGGGAGCTGGCCGCTGACATAGAGCATGCCGCCTTGTTCGACGACGGGCACATAGGCGGCGACGGGCGCGGCGGCCTTGGGCAGTTCGAGGCCGAGATCGGCGAGCTTTGCGGCGATATCCATGGGAGGTTCCTTATACGGCGAGCGGGGCGGGGGCGGGAGTATTTTCGGCGAGGCGCGCCAATATCCAGTCCTGCGCCTCGGTCCAATTGTCGATGCGGGCATGGGCATGTTTCGACGGCGCGATCTTGTCGGCGATCGCGGGTTCACCAACCAGATGAAGCCGCCAGACGTCGGGCGCGACCTCCGCCACCGACGTGTGATGCCCGCCAAGGTCGTCGATGAACACCGCGACCGAGGGTTGATATTCCTCGATCAGGCGGCGCACCGGTTCGCCCTTGCCGCCGCGGCTGCCGATGACGGGGGCGTGAAAATTATGCAGCGCGAGCTGGTCGATACGGCGCTGCTGATGCTCGGGGCCGACGTTGGTGAGCACGACGATATCGGCGTGTCTGGCGATCTCCGCCATCGCGGCGAGCGCGCCCGGGATCGGATATTGGCGGGTCATTTCGGTGGTGAAGAAACCGTCGAGGAGCGGCCAGACCTCGGCGGCCTCGAGCGGCGTGCCGCATTCCTTGCGCTTCAATGCGCCGGCGAAGCTCGCATCTTCGATGCGGAAGAGCACACCATGTTCTTCATCGACCCATTTGGCGAAAGGCACGACCATGTGCATCAGCACCTCGTCGCAATCGGTGATGACGAGCGGGCGGTTCATATCTCGATCCTTTCGTCGCCGGACAGGCGATGGGCGGCGGCGGCGATGTCTTCGGGTTTCCGGTCGAGCCCCACCGCGCAGGCGACAAGATCGGCCTCATGCGCGGTCAGGAACGACAGGATCGCGGCGAGCGTCGAGCGTTCGCCGAGCGATTCGCGCAAGTCGTCGGGCGCCAGGCCGGTGAGCGCGAGCAGCCGTTCGGCGCGCGGCTCGTCGGTCAGGATCCAGCCCAGCGCGCTCAGCGCCAGCGCTTCGTCGGCATCGTGCAAGTCGGTTTTCCCTTTCGCGGGAGGCAATTGTATCGCCGCGCCGATTCGCCTAAACCGGCGCCGAACGCAAGGTGGGGACGTGAAATATCATGGGCAAGACCATATTGGTCGTCGAGGATAATGAACTCAACCTGCGCCTGTTCTGCGACCTGCTCAACGCCCATGGCTATAGCGCCCATCCGGTGCGCGACGGGCGCGACGCGCTGGCAAGGGCGCATGAGGTGTCGCCCGACCTGATCATCATGGACATCCAGTTGCCGCATGTCAGCGGGCTCGAACTGATCGGCCAGATGAAGGCCGACCTGACCTTGCGCGCGGTGCCGATCATGGCGGTCACCGCCTATGCGGGCAAAGGCGACGAGGACCAGATCCGCGCCGCGGGGGCCGAGGCCTATGTCTCGAAGCCGATTTCGGTGATCAAGTTCATCGAGAGCGTCGGGGCGTTCGCCTGATCTGGGAGTGGCGCATCACATGGGCAGCTTTTCCGAGACCAAGGCGCTCTATTCAACCCTTGGACCGATACGTTTTTCCATATTGATGGGCGGAATGATCGCCTTCGGCCTAGCGTTCGCGGGGGCGGAAGCGTGGCTGTCCGGCAAGCTGAACTGGCCCGAGGCCTTTGGGTTCCAATGCCGCGGGAGGGGTTGCCTATTCACCAAAATGGGGCATAGCGGCCAATTGTTGGAAGCCGGAGGAGCCTATGCTTGGGGCCTCTTCGCGCTCTACTGGGCAATGCCCGCGATCGCAATTTGCGCGGTGATCGTAATCCGGCTCAGGCGGAGACGCCGCAATCCGATCCGGCCAATGGAATAGCGAGCTTGGCTAGCCAAGCTCGCTAAGACTGGCTGATGACCGATTAGTTGCGATCGGTACGCTTGCCACGCGCCGCGTCATTCCACGGGGCGGCATAATGGACCGCGACTGCGGTCGCCGAGGTTTCGATCATCGCCGCGAACAACCGGTTGATCCAGTTGGTTTCGTTTGTCGTGTGGGTCATGGGGTATCTCCTGCGTCCGGACCGGCAAGGGAGGGGGAGAGCGGCCCGGACGCGATTCTTCTAATCCCGGGGCCGTGCCGATTGGCGCCGAAATTGACCATATGAACGACCAATTTTCGCGTTATGATGGGAATCATGCGAAAAATGCCCGATCTCGACCGTTTCGACCGCCGCCTGCTCGCGCTGGTGCGCGAGGATAATCTCCAGCCCGCGCGAATCCTCGCCGACAAGGTCGGGCTGTCGCTGTCGGCGGTGCTGCGCCGCCTGCGCCGTTTGCGCGAGGAAAAGGTGATCGTCGCCGATATCGCGGTGGTCGACCCTGCGCTGACCGGCTCGGCGCTGACGATGCATGTCCTCGTCCAGATGCAGCAGGCGGGGCCGCAGACGATGGACAATTTCGCGCGCGAGATCGTCCATCACCCCGAAATCACCGGCGCGTGGGACGTGACCGGCGACGACGACTTCCTGCTCAAGGTTCAGGTCGGCACGATGGAGGACTATGACCGCTTCACCCGCCGGGCGCTCGGCGAGGACAAGGGGGTGCATTCGTTCACGACGATGATCGCGATCCGCAACATCATCGAAAACGACATCGCACGGCGGCCTTTGCGCGAGGGGTGACGAGAAGACGCGGCGCGCCAGCAGGAGCGGATTGCCGTGCCGCGGATGTCGGTAAGATACGCAAAGGCGCAAAGGCGCGAAGATGTCGCGATGACCGCGAAGCGGCTCCATTCCCTTTGCGCTGCGCCGGACGCGGCGAAGATGGACAGGCGACCGTGCGGCCGCAAACCAACATCTTTGCGTCTTTGCGCGAAACCAAAAATCCCGCCCTGTCGGCCTTCAACGAAGCGTTATGGGCAGACCGCCGCCTCCGTCTATACGAAATAACCTCCCCAAAACGCCCTTCACCCGCGCACGAAAAAAAAGCGCGGCGCGCCATCGGTTTTCCTCCTAGGACGGCGCATGGCCTATTATCCCGACCTGACCCCCTTCGTGTATGGCGGCGCCGAACCCGACCCCGCGATTCTCAATATCGGCTGGCTCTGTTCGGATCACGCGATCGCTACGGCGGTGCCGGACGCGGCGTTCGTCGCGGCGCTGGCGAAGATCGCGGCCGATCCGATCAACCTCTATCGCGGCAGCCATCTCTGCGACTTCTGCCCCCACCCACCCACCATCCTGTCGCCGGGGGGTATTCCGATGCTCGACTCGCCCCGGGAAACCCGGGGCAATGGCGAAATTCGCGTCGAGGGGCAGGGCGGGTTGACCTATGTCGCGCCGGCGCTGATCCACCATTATGTGGTGGCGCATCATTATGCGCCGCCGCAAGCCTTCATCGACGCGCTAATGGCCGCTCGCTAGGCTGCGAAGCAGGCGGCGGCAGCGCACGAAAAAGGGCGGCGCAAAGGCCGCCCTCTGAATCCCGGCCTTCGCCGGGATGACGCATTTCCGACCCGCGCGCTTTCAACGCACGGGGAAACGCATCACTTGATCTTGGCTTCCTTGAACTCGACATGCTTGCGCACGACGGGGTCATATTTGCGCTGCGCCATCTTGTCGGTCATCGTGCGCGGGTTCTTCTTGGTGACATAGAAGAAGCCGGTGTCGGCGGTGCTCACGAGCTTGATCTTGACGGTCGTCGGCTTGGCCATGGCCCTGTTCCTCGAATAGTGACGCAGAAACCGGCGGGCGGTCGCGGCGCGCGGGGCGAAGACCCCGACTGATGTGTGAAAAACGACAGGGCAGCGCGCAAGCACGCCGCCCCCGATAAGCGCGCGCCTCTGACGGGATTCGGCGCTTGTGTCAAGCGAAACGAACGAGCGACGGCCAGTGTCAGGAGGCCGGCCGCCGCCCGCCCGGGAGAGACGTCAGGCGTTGCGGATCTCGAAACGCACCGTCATCTCCTTCCAGCTTTCCTCGGCCACGCCGCCGCGCGTCGCGGGCTTGAAGCGCCATTTGGCGAGCGCACGGCGCTTCGTCGCGTCGAAAAAGCCGGGGCTGTCGGTGCTGACCAGTTCGACCTGCTTCACCTTGCCGTCGCTGCCGATCAGCACTCGCACCCTGGCGACACCCTCGATCCCCTCACGCTGTTCGCGCGCCGGATAATCGGGCTGGAAATTGGCGAGGTGGCGCTGGTCGAGCTGCGCGAGGACCAGCTTGGGCGTGGGCGGCGCAGGTGGATCATAGGGGATCGAAGGCCCCGTTCCCGTTCCCGCCGGCGGCACGTAAATCTGTTCCGGCACGAAGATCGGGGTCTGCGCGATCGGCGGCAGCGTCGTGGGCGCCGTGGTGATCGGCGTTTGCTGCTGCCTGTGCTGCGGCGCCGGATCGGGTGCCGGCGGCGGCGGGAGCGGCTTTTCGATCGGGATCGAGATGACGGTGGTGGGCCCGGGTTTTTCGGTGATCACCGAAATCATCGGGGTCAGCGCCACGACGGTGAGCAGCGCGATCGGCACACCAACCGCGAAGACCGCGGCGAACGGACGATGGCCGGCGCCGGGACTATAGCTGCCGCGCTGCAGCAGCGAGCCACCGGCGGATGCCGCCGTCGCCGAGCGCGGCGACAGGGCGGCGGATATCAACGGTATCAGGGTCATGGCCTCTCTCCTTGCCGAACCGACCCGTGGCCGCCGCGCTTGTGCTGCTATCCGGCCTGGTCGCAATCATGTGATATTATAACATACCTGTGATTGTCAAGCGAAGAGGTCGGCAAGCGAATCATCGCGGGATACCGGGGGGTTCAGGCGGCGGAGAGCCGCACGATCGCCTGGTCCTTCGCGATCAGCGGCAGCAATTCGCCCATGTCGGGACCATGATCGCGGCCGGTGAGCGCACGGCGCAGCGGCAGGAACAGCGCGCGGCCCTTGGCGCCGGTCGCGTCCTTCACCGCATTGGTCAGCGCGTGCCATGGATCGGCGCCCCAATCGATGGCGGGCGCCGCGGCGGCGGCGGCGGCGAGCACCGCGCGGTCGGCGTCGGCGGCGGACGCCGGGGCCAGCGGTCCGTCGAACACCGCGACCCAGTCGGCCGCCTCGGCAACCGTCATCAAATTCGGGCGAATCGCGTGCCAGCGCGGGGCGTCGATCGCTGCGGGCAGGCGGTCGGCAACCGCCTCATGGCCCAGCTGGTGGACGATCTTCTGGTTGACCAGCGCCAGCTCGGCCTCGTCGAAACGCGCCGGGGCGCGGCCGAAATGGGCGAAGTCGATCGTTTCGATCAGCGGCGCGGCGTCGGTGACCGGCTCGACCGGGTCGCTGGTGCCGAGCCGCGCGAGCAGCGCGACGAGCGCGACCGGCTCGATCCCCTGTTCGCGCAAGCCATCCATCCCGAGCGAGCCCAACCGCTTCGACAATTTGCCCTCGGTCCCGACGAGCAGCGCCTCATGCGCGAAAGCGGGCGGAGCCGCGCCGAGCGCCGCGAACATCTGGATCTGCGCCGCGGTGTTCGACACATGGTCCTCGCCGCGCACGACGTGCGAAATGCCCATCGCGATATCGTCGATCACGCTCGGCAGCAGATAGAGCCAGCTGCCGTCGGCACGGCGCACCACCGGGTCGGACATCGATTTGGGGTCGAAACTCTGGTCGCCGCGGACCATGTCGGTCCATGCGATCATCGCATCATGGTCGAGCCGGAACCGCCAGTGCGGCGTCACGCCTTCGGGAACCGGGGCGTCGGCGGGCTTGCGCTCATACACCGGCGGCAGGCCGCGCGAGAGCAGCACCTTGCGGCGGATGTCGAGTTCCTCGGGGGTCTCGTAACAGGCATAGACGCGCCCCGCGCCCTTCAGCCGGTCGAATTCGCGCTCGTACAGGTCAAAGCGCGCCGACTGGCGCTCCTCGCCGTCGATATCGAGGCCGAGCCAGGCGAGATCGGCGCGAATGCCCGCGACATAGTCTTCCTTCGACCGTTCGCGGTCGGTGTCGTCGATACGCAGCAGGAAGCGCCCGCCGGCCTTGCGCGCCCACATCCAGTTGTGGAGCGCGGTGCGGACATTGCCGACATGGAGGTGGCCCGTCGGCGACGGGGCAAAGCGGGTGATCACGGTCATGCGCGCGCCTATAGCGCCATCGCGCCCCGCATGGCGACCCCAACTTCGCCTGCCGCGCGGTCAGGCTTAACCGCTTCTTTCCGCTTTCTGCGTAGCACCTCTCGTCATGGAGGGCGGAACCACAGGATGGCGGACGCGGCTGTGGCCGCGCGTGCCGGCGGCGATTGCCGACGAGCTGGCGCTGGCACGCGTCGCGCGGCTTCGGGTGCTCGTCCCGATCCTCTATTCGGTGATGATCGCGGTGATCCTCACCGCGATGATCGCCACCGCGGGCGACGCGCCGGCGCTCGCGACCGGCGACGAGGCGCCCTGGCTGGTCCGCTATGGTATGCCGCTGGCCGCGGTCGGGGTCGCCGCGATCCGGCTGGTCCACTGGCTGCGCCGCCGCACCGCGCCGATGAGCGCCGCCGCCGCGCACCGCCTGATCGGCCGGATGTTCCTGATCGCCATGCCGATCGCCGCGCTGTGCAGCGTCTGGGCGGCGTCGAGCTGGTGGCTGTCGGTCCCCGGCCAGCGCTCCTATTATCCGATGTTCGTGGTGATGGGCACGCTGACCACCGCCTTTTGCCTCGCCCCGGTGCGCGGCGCGACATTGTCGGTGATGGCGGCGGGAATCGGCCCCGTGGTCGCGCTGCTGATCGTCGCGGGCAACTGGATGGACCTGATCGCGGTCGCGATCACGCTGCTCGCCGCGGCGTTCCTCGTCCGGCTGGTGCTCGACCAGCATGGCCAGCAGGTCGAGATGCTGATGCTGCGCCGCCGGCTGCAACGCCAGGCGATGACCGACCCGCTGACCGGGCTCGCCAACCGCCGCGCGCTCCATATGGCCGCGGAGGAATTTTTCGCCGCGGGCGGTGCCGGGGCGGCGCTGGTCCTGATCGATCTCGACGGCTTCAAGCCGGTCAACGACCGCCACGGCCACGCCGCCGGCGATCTGTTGCTGATCGCGATCGGCGGGCGGCTGCGCGCGCAGGCGGGCGAAGCGGCGACCGTCGCGCGCGTCGGCGGCGACGAATTCGCGATATGGCTGCCCGGTTGCGATGCCGAAGCGCTCGATGTGCGGGCAAGCGCGCTGCTTGCGGCGCTTGCCGCGCCCTTCCCGATCGACGGCCAGCCGATTCGCATCGGTGCCAGCGCGGGACTGGCGCGCGCGCCCGACGACGGCGCCTCGCTGCTCGATCTGATGCGCAGCGCCGACGAAGCGCTTTATGCCGCCAAGCCGCAGCGCGACACCGCGCCGACCGCGACGGTCAGCCCGCTGGCGCCGCTCGCTGCGGCGACCCGGCCACGACGATCGCGAAAAGCACGCCGCTAAGCCGTGCGGAAACCGTGGGTGATCGGATAACGGCGGTCGCGCCCGAAGTTGCGCGTCGACAATTTGACCCCGGGCGGCGCCTGGCGGCGCTTATATTCGGCGATCGACAGCAGCCGCTCGATCCGGACCACCGCCTCGCGGTCGAAGCCATATTTCGCGACGACATCGTCGACGCTCTTTTCCTCCTCGACCAGCATGTGCAGCATCCGGTCGAGATCGGGATAGGCGGGCAGGCTGTCCTCGTCCTTCTGGTCGGGGCGCAGCTCGGCGCTCGGTGGCTTGGTGATGATGGTCTCGGGCATCACCGGGGTCGCCGGGTTGCGCGACAGGCGCGGGACATTCGCGTTGCGCCACTTCGCCGCGGCGAAGACCGTCATCTTATACGCGTCCTTGAGCGGATTATACCCGCCCGCCATGTCACCATAGATGGTCGCATAACCGACGCTCATCTCGCTCTTGTTGCCCGTGGTCAGCAGCATCGGACCAAATTTGTTGCTGAGCGCCATCAGCGTAACGCCGCGAATGCGCGACTGGACATTTTCCTCGGTGGTGTCGACAGCCGCGTCGGCGAAACTGTCCGACAGCATCGTGTCGAAGGCATCGACCGCCGGGGCGATCGATATGGTGTCGAGACGGCAGCCGATCATCGCCGCGCAGCCAGCGGCATCGTCGAGGCTTTCCTGGCTGGTGAAGCGGCTCGGCAGCATCACGCACCACACTTTGTCGGGACCGAGCGCGTCGGCGGCGATCGCGGCGCAGATCGCCGAATCGATCCCGCCCGACAGGCCGAGCACGACGCCAGGGAAGCGGTTGCGCTCGACATAGTCGCGCAGGGACAGGATCATCGCGCTGTAGATGTCGGCGGGATGCGCCTCCCACTCGGCGATCGTGCCGCTGTCGCAGCGCCAGCCGTCCGAACCCTTCGCCCAGTGGGTAACGCGCTCCTCGGCCTCCCAATCGGTGAGCCGGTGCGCGGTCGTCCCGTCGGCATTCAGCACGAAGGAGCAGCCGTCGAAGACGAGCTCGTCCTGCCCGCCGATGCGGTTGAGGAAGATGAGCGGCAGGCCGGTCTCGGCGACGCGGCCCGCGAAGACCTGCGTCAGCCGGCGATCGTCCTTGTCGATCTCATAGGGGCTGCCGTTGACCGAGATCAGCAGCTCGGCGCCTTGGTCGGCGAGATGCGCCGACACCTTGGGCAGCCAACCGTCCTCGCAGATCGGCAGGCCGAGCTTGATCCCGCGCCACTCGACCACGTCAGGGAGAGGGCCGGGGGCGAAGACGCGCTTTTCGTCGAAAGTGCCGTAATTGGGCAGTTCATGCTTGCGCCGCGTCGCGACGACGCGGCCACCGTCGAGCAGCGCGACGATATTGTAGAGCGCATCGCCGTCTCTTTCGACCGAGCCGACGAGCATCGCGGGGCCACCGTCGGCAGTCTCGGCGGCCAGTTCGGCGAGGATTTTTGCCGCCCGCTCGGCGAGTGCGGGCTTGAGCACCAGATCCTCGGGCGGATAGCCGATCAGCTGCAGCTCGGGATAGAGGAGCAGGTCGGCCTGCGGGTGCCGCGCGCGAACGGCACGCATCGCGTCGGCGTTGGCGGCAAGGTCACCGACGACCTGCGTCATCTGGGAAAGGACGATCGAGAGCTGCTGGGTCATGCCCTGCGGTTTAGGCCGAACCGTTCCGATTTCAACCGAAGACGAGCATCCACAATGTCCGGCCCGGCGCCATGGCGAAGAAGCCGGCAGCGAGCAGCCCGAAATAGACGCCGCGCATCGTCTTGAGGTGGCGATCGATCTGGCCGCTCCGCGCGAACCAGATGGCACGAGGCAGCTGCACCAGCGTCAGCACCGAGAAGAGGTGGATCGGGCCGATGCCGCCGGTGATCGTACGGATCCAGAAGCTGTCGATCGCGGTGACGATCATCAGCAGCGCCCAGACGCGCCCGCCGATGCGGTGCGCCGCGTCGCCCTTGACCGGACGCCACAGCAGCCAGGCGCCGAGCGGCAGCGCCGGGATCACCGTCGCGAGGTGGAGCTGGACGGCCCAAGCCGGGGTGCGATAGTCCGATGTCCCGGTGAAGGAGCGGACGAGCACCGCCGCGACGATCGCCCCCAGCACGATGAGCGCGGTGATGGCGATGCGGCGCAGGTTGGCAGCGCGGGCGGGCTTGGCGGCGAGAGCGGTCATGATGAAATCCCCGTTGGTCGATACGATGCCCTGTCCCTGCCTCGGCGCCGTTCGCGGGCAAGCAGGGCTTCGCAAAAACGGCGGATTTCTTCGCAAAACAGGCTGCTTCGCCGATTGACGCTTCGTGAAATGGCAGACACAAGACGCGACATGGCGAAAAGGCTGACGATTGAATTGCTGGTGATGGTGGCGCTCGGGCTGCTGATCGGGCTGCTCGGCCCCTTCGGCACATTCGACGCTCCGCCGGCGCAGCGGATGCTGAGCTGGGTGATCTGGTTGCTCGCCGGCTATGCGCTGTTTCGCCCGACCGGCGTGGTCGCCAGCTGGCTGTGCGAAGCCACCGGGATGCCGCGCGTTGCCGGCACTTTGCTCGCGCTCGTCGTCGCGAGCGTGCCGCTGACGCTGATCATCACGATGATGGCGATGCGCATGGATTTCGCCGCGGCGCTGCGCTGGCCGGGCTTCTGGACGATGTACCTCTATATTTGGGTCGTCTCGGCGGTCGTCTCGATCGCCATGGGCGCGGTCTTCCGGCGCGATGCGGCCGCATCCGAGGCGACCCCTGCGTTGGCGGGGCCGCCGTTGGCTGCAGCCCCTGTTCCCGGGCCCGCGCCGTCGCCACCCGAACCAGTCGCCGCCGCCTTGCTGCTGCCACCCGGTTTCGGCCCGGTGCGCGCGCTGAAGGGCGAGGATCATTATGTTCGCATCATCGGCGAAGGCCGCGAGGAGATGGTGCTGATGCGGATGCGCGACGCGATCGATCGGCTCGGCGACGCCGACGGCCTGCGTATTCACCGCAGCTGGTGGGTCGCCAGGGACGCGGTCGAAAGCGTGCGCCGCGAAGGCCGCACCGCGGTGATCGTCCTGAAAGGTGGCCACGAAGCACCGGTCGCGCGCGATATGATGCCCGCGTTGCGCGCGGCGGGGTGGCTTTAGGTCTTCCCCTTCGCGCCCCGGCTGGCTAAGGGCCGCGCATCATTCCCGCGCGAAAGGGCGTCGCACCCCATGAAACTGATCTCCGGCAACAGCAACCTGCCGCTGGCGCGCGCCATCGCCGACTATCTGGAACTGCCGCTGACCGACACCAGCGTCCGGCGCTTCGCCGACGAGGAAGTGTTCGTCGAAATCCACGAAAATGTCCGCGGCCAGGATGTCTTTGTCGTCCAGCCGACCAACTACCCCGCGAACGACAATCTGATGGAACTGTTGATCATCAACGACGCGCTGCGCCGCGCCTCGGCGAAGCGCATCACCGCGGTCGTTCCCTATTTCGGCTATGCCCGGCAGGATCGCAAACCCGGCCCGCGCACCCCGATCTCGGCCAAGCTCGTCGCCAACCTGATCACCACCTCGGGCGCTGACCGGGTGCTCGCGATCGACCTGCACGCGGGGCAGATCCAGGGCTTCTTCGATATCCCGACCGACAATCTCTATGCCGCACCGGTGATGAGCGCCGACATCCAGGCGCGCTTCGCAGGCAAGAATCTGATGGTCGTGTCGCCCGACGTCGGCGGCGTGGTGCGCGCCCGCGCGCTCGCCAAACGGCTCGACAACGCCCCTCTGGCGATCGTCGACAAGCGCCGCGAACGCGCCGGCGAATCGGAAGTCATGAACATCATCGGCGACGTGAAGGGGCGTTTCTGCATCCTGATCGACGATATCGTCGATTCGGCGGGCACTTTGTGCAACGCCGCCGCGGCGCTGAAGGCGGCGGGCGCCGAGGGTGTCGTCGCCTATTGCACCCACGGTGTGCTGTCGGGCGGTGCGGTCGCGCGCGTCGATGCGAGCGAGCTCACCGAACTGGTGATCACCGATTCGATCCAGCCGACCGACGCGGTCAACGACAGCGGCAAGGTCCGCGCGCTGACCGTTGCGCCGTTGCTCGGTGAGGCGATCAAGCGCATCGCCGACGAAAGCTCGGTCAGCAGCCTGTTCGACTGAGGCGCGACCGCCGGATTGCCTTGCCCCCGCTTTGCGCCCAGACTTGGCGCGAGGAAGGCACGACATGGGGCACGGCGATGACAAAATTCCTGAACAGCGGTCATCGCGCCGGAAAAGGCTCTTGCGACGCATGTTGACGTCGCTGGTTTTCGCGACCGGAAGCTTTGCATTGCTGGCACTGGCGCTTTGGGCGGCATTCCCGCTCCCGTCGCTCGACGGCCGGCGCGCCAGCGCGGCCCTCGACGGTCAGGGCACGCCGATCGCGGCGGCGATCGCCCCGGTGTCGGCGCGGCACCCGGGGCAAAGCGGCATCTATCTGCTCCCCGATGCGCTCGACGCCTTTGCCGCGCGGGTCGAGATGATCCGCGCCGCCGAACGGTCGGTCGACCTGCAATATTATATTTGGAACAACGACCTGTCGGGGCGCATTCTACTCGCCGAACTGGTCAGGGCGGCCGACCGCGGCGTCCACGTCCGCCTGCTGATCGATGATAACACCACGGCCGGACTCGACCCGATGCTGGTCGGCGCGAACGCCCATCCGCGCATCGAGGTGCGATTGTTCAACCCGCTGACCCTGCGGTCGGTCCGCGCGGCCAATTACCTCTTCGCTTTTCCACGCCTCAACCGGCGGATGCACAACAAGTCGCTGACCATCGACGGCGCGGTAACGATCGTCGGCGGGCGCAATGTCGGCGACGAATATTTCGGCGCCGAACAGGACGGCTTGTTCATCGACATGGACGCGCTGGCGATCGGCGCGGTGCTGCCCGAGGTGTCGGCGCAATTCGACCGCTATTGGAACAGCCGGTCGGCTTATCCGGCCGAATTGCTGATCGCCGCCGATGGCGGCGAGCCGATGCCGGCGCTGCGCGACCCACCCGAATCGGACAGCGAACGCGGACGGCAATATCGCGCGGCCATCGCGGCGACCGCCTTCATTCGGGATGCGATGACCCAGACGCTGAACTGGCAATGGACGGAGGTCCGGCTGTTCAGCGACGATCCGGCAAAGGCGCTCGGGGCCGAACCGCCCGAATCGCTGCTGATCAACCGGTTGAAACCGGTGATCGCCGGCGCGCAGGGCAGCTTCGACCTGGTTTCGGGCTATTTCGTGCCGGCCGGCTCGGGTACCGACCTGCTCACCGGCCTCGCCCGGCGCAAGGTCGATACGCTCGTCGTGACCAACAGCTTTGCGGTTACCGACGTCCCGCTGGTCCACGCCGGCTATGTCAAGAAGCGCATGCCCCTGCTCGAAGCCGGTGTTCGGTTGTTCGAGGTCCGGCCCGGTCCCAAAGGACATGCCGAAGAAAGCCCCCACAGCGCGACCCGATTCAGCGGCGGCGGCGAAAGCCTGCACGCCAAGACCTTCGTCGTCGATCGCCGGCTGCTGTTCGTCGGTTCGTTCAATTTCGATCCGCGGTCGGCCGAACTCAATTGCGAAATGGGCTTCCTGATCGACAGCCCCTATCTGTCCGGGCTGGTCGCCGACGGGCTGCACGCACGCTTGCCCGATCACAGCTACGCCGTGACGCTGTCGCCGGAAGGCACATTGCAATGGGGCATATCCACCGACGGGCGGCAAAGCATCCTGGCCACCGAACCGGCAACCACGGCGTGGAACCGCACCGGCGTGTGGCTGCTGTCGCACCTGCCGATCGACTGGCTGCTCTAGCCTCACACCGGCGGGCATGGCATTGGCGCTCGATTGCCACTCCATTGGAGTTCCCATGCGCGCCGAAGACATTGCCCTCGCCAACCGCCTCGCCGACGCCGCCGGCGCCGCGATCCGCCCGCTGTTCCGTTCCGCCTATCAGCATGAGGCAAAGGCCGACGCATCGCCCGTCACCGAAGCTGACCGCGCAGCCGAGGCCGCGATGCGCCGCCTGCTCGACGCCGAAGCCCCGCGCGATGGCATCATCGGCGAGGAATATGGCGCCGAGCGTCCCGACGCCTCGCGCCAGTGGGTGCTCGACCCGATCGACGGCACCGTCAGCTTCATGGCCGGCCGGCCGATCTTCGGCACGCTGATCGCGCTGCTGCAAGACGGCTGGCCCGTGCTGGGCATCATCGACCAGCCGATCGCGGGCGAACGCTGGGTGGGGGCAATGGGACAGCCGACCCTGTTCAACGGCAAACCCGCACGCACGCGCAGCTGCCGCAACCTGTCCGACGCGGTGCTCGCGACGACGGGCCCGCAATATTTCAGCGACCATGACGGCGAGCATTTCATGGCACTGGCGGCGCAGACCGCGCACAAGCGCATGGTCTTTGGCGGCGACTGTTACAATTACGGGCTGCTGAGCAGCGGCCATATCGATCTGGTGGTCGAGGCCGGGTTGAAGCTTCACGACTTTGCCGCGCTGGTCCCCGTCGTCGAGGGCGCGGGTGGAACGATGTGCGACTGGAACGGCGATCCGCTCCACAGCGAGAGCGAGGGCCATGTCATCGCACTCGGCGATCCGGCGCGGCTCGAGGATGTGGTCGAGGGACTCGCCTGCCACCATTGAGGCGAGCGGTCATCGCCTTCGCAGGCCGTTGGCATTGCGAACGCAATGTCGCTTTACTCTGTCGCCCAAACGGCTAATCGCCCCCGCGACGCTGAACCCAGCGTCTTCTAAACAGGGGGTATTTCGTGAAAAATATGATTGTGGCTGCGATCCTCGCGGCCGGTTTTGCTTCGCCCGCGCTCGCGCAGGAAGACGATGCAGGCAATGCCAAGGCGGGTTTCCGTATCGAAGCGCGCGCCGTCTATGAAACGCCGACGGTCAGCAGCATCGCCCAGAACAACGATGTCTACAAGGTCGGCAGCGCGGTCGCGTGGGGCGGCGAAGCGGGCTTCGACGTCGCCGTCGGCTCGTCGTTCGTGGTTGGCCCCTATGTCACCTTCGAAAAATCGTCGGTCGAGGCCAGCGACGGCATCGACACGCTGAAGGTCAAGGACAATCTCGGCGCCGGCTTGCACCTCGGCTATGCGATCGGGTCGAAGGGCCAGATCTATGGCAAGGTCGGCTATGCCAAGCTGCGCGTCGAAGCGCAGAGCGGCGCGCTGCGCGCCACCGAGAGCGGATCGGGCTTCCAGGGTGCGGTCGGCTATGAACATGGTTTCGGCGAGCAATTCTATGGCCGCGTCGAATTCGGCTATGGCGACAATGGCCGCATCGGCGGCATCAATTTCCAGCGTCGCCACGCTGGCGTCGCGCTCGGCGTCCGCTTCTGAGCATGGCGGGACGGAACGGGGCGCCGGAAACGGCGGCCCGTTCTTTCCTGGGAATGGACCGCAAGGCTTGCATTTCCGGGCGAATCCTTCTAGGCGCGCCGCTTCCGATTGTAACGGCTGGCTGAAAGGGCTGCCATGCCGCTACGCAAACGGACTTCCAAAGGAGACCAAAATGCCCAAGCTGAAGACCAAGAGCGGTGTGAAGAAGCGCTTCAAATTCACCGCCTCGGGCAAGGTGAAGCACGGCGTCGCCGGCAAGCGCCACCGCCTGATCAACCACAATGCCAAATATATCCGCACCAACCGCGGCACCAGCGTGCTGAGCGATTCGGATGTGGCCCATGTGCGCCTCTGGGCGCCCTATGGCCTGAAGTAAGGAGCGCTAAGCCATGTCACGCATCAAACGCGGCGTCACCACGCGCGCCAAGCACAAACGCGTATTGGAACAGGCGAAGGGCTATTACGGCCGTCGCAAGAACACCATTCGCGTTGCCAAGCAGGCGGTCGAAAAGGCCGGCCAATACGCTTATCGCGACCGTAAGGTCAAAAAGCGGAACTTCCGCGCCCTGTGGATCCAGCGTATCAACGCCGCGGTTCGCGCCGAAGGCCTGACCTATTCGCAGTTCATGCACGGCGTGAAGCTGGCGGGTGTCGACCTCGACCGCAAGGTCATGGCCGACCTGGCGATGAACGAAGGCGGCGTGTTCGCCGCGATCATCGCGCAGGCGAAGGCGGCACTGCCCAAGGCGGCCTGAGCTCCGGGCATCATCGCGACAAAGACATAAGGGCGGTCCCGCGAGGGGCCGCCCTTTTTCGTGCCCGCACCATTTGCCGGCGGGCCGCCACAAACAGAAACGGCGCGAAGGTTGCCCCTCGCGCCGTTCCGACGATGATCGTAAACGACGCACCGCCCCCCTCCCTCCGAACCGAAAAGCCGTGGGTCGCAGAAAGCCGCCGGCCGGTGGAAGATGTTCCTTGCCGCGACATATGCGGTCGCGCGCCGCGGAAGAATTGTAAAAACCCGACAAAGGAATCGCTTAGCCTGTTGTTTTTTTTCGCATAGGTGCGAAGGGTGCGGCGTCATGACGGATGAGACCAGTCATTCGGGGCAAGGCACCGACGTGCGCGTGGCGACGCGCTTTTTTCCCGTGTCCGCGGCGCTGCGGCCCTATTCGAGCATCATCTATCTGACCGAGGTCGAGGCGCCGGCGGGTGTGCGCATCGAGGATTATCTGCACCCCGAATGGGCGAACATGCGCTTCATAGAGGGCGACACGACGTTGAGCGCGATCGGGAACGATCCGGTGGTGCCTGCGCCGAATTTCAACGTCACCGGTCCGACCAGCAAGGCGACCTATTTCTCGGTCGGCAGCATGCGCACCTGGGGGATCGGCATCCTGCCGGCGGGCTGGGCGAAATTCTTTGCGATTCCGGCCGAGGAGATGGCCGACCGCTTCGTCGATGGCGCCGCGCACCCCGCCTTTGCCGCGCTCGCCCCGCTGGCCGGAAAATTGCGGCAGGCCAACGACGTCGAAGCCGCGGCGCAGGCGATCGACGATCATTTCACCGGCCTGCTGGACGGTGCGCCGCGCGACGACCCGGCGATCCTTGCCGCGCACGGCGCGCTGATCGACGACGATCTCGGCAGCGTCGCCGAACTGGCCGACAAGCTCGGCTTGTCCGAACGCTCGGTCGAGCGGCTGAGCCGCCGCGCTTTCGGTTTCCCGCCCAAATTGCTGCTACGCCGCCAGCGCTTCCTGCGCAGCCTCGCGCGCTTCATGCTCGACCCGTCGATGGCGTGGATCGATACGCTCGATTATCATTATTACGACCAGGCGCAGTTCACGCGCGATTTCCAACGCTTCATGGGGATGAGTCCACGCGCCTATGCCGCGCGCGCCAAGCCGATCCTCGGTGCCGCCGCCCGCGGGCGCGCCGCCGCGATCGGAGCCGCCGTACAGGGGCTGCACAAGCCCGGAAACTAGCGCGATCCGGGCCCTCGGGGGTTGACCCGCGCCGCCCGTTCGGTGCAAGCGGCGCCGCAGTAAAGCGCGGCATTTCCGCCGCCGCAGGACAAACGACCATGAGCGATTACCAGGCTATGCAGGCCGAGCTGACCGGCGCGATCGAGGCCGCGACCGATGTGGGCGCGCTCGAGGCGCTGCGCGTCGCCGCGCTCGGCAAGGCGGGCAGCGTCACCGGCCTGCTCAAGACGCTCGGCGGCATGACCCCCGAGGAGCGCCAGACGGTCGGCCCGCAGATCCACACGCTGCGCGAGGCGGTGACCGCGGCGCTCGCCGACCGCAAGGACGCGCTCGAAGGTGCGGCGCTCGAGGCGAAGCTCGCGAACGAACGCCTCGACATGACGCTCCCCGCCGGCGCCGCCGCGCGCGGCAGCGTGCATCCGGTCAGTCAGGTGATGGACGAACTTGCCGAAATCTTCGCCGACATGGGCTTCGCGGTCGCGACGGGTCCCGAGATCGAGGACGACTGGCACAATTTCACCGCGCTCAACATTCCCGAGACGCATCCGGCGCGGGCGATGCACGATACCTTCTATTTTCCCGAAGTTGGCGAAGGTTCCGCGCAGCGGATGTTGCTGCGGACGCATACGTCGCCGGTGCAGATCCGCACGATGATGGAAAAAGAACCGCCGATCAGGATTATAGCCCCCGGGCGTGTCTATCGCAGCGACAGCGACGCGACGCACACCCCGATGTTCCACCAGGTCGAAGGTCTCGTCATCGACCGCGGCATCCATATGGGGCACCTCAAATGGACGCTCGAGACCTTCCTCAAGGCCTATTTCGAGCGCGACGACATCGTGCTGCGACTGCGCCCGAGCTACTTCCCCTTCACCGAACCCTCGGCCGAGGTCGATGTCGGCTATAAACAGGAAAAGGGCCGCCGGATCGTCGGCGGCAACGGCGACGACGAAGGCCATGCATGGATGGAGCTGCTCGGCAGCGGCATGGTCAACCGCCGCGTGATCGCGAACTGCGGGCTCGATCCCGATGTGTGGCAGGGCTTCGCCTTCGGGGTCGGGGTCGACCGGCTCGCGATGCTCAAATATGGCATGGACGACCTGCGCGCCTTCTTCGACGGCGACCTGCGCTGGCTGTCGCACTACGGGTTCGGCGCGCTGTCGGTCCCGACGCTCAGCGGGGGGATTTCGGCATGAAGATCACCCTCGACTGGCTGAAGGTCCATCTCGAAACCTCGGCGACCGTCGCCGACGTCGTCGCGACGCTCAACCGCATCGGCCATGAGGTCGAAGGCATCGAGAATCCGGCCGAGAAGCTGACCGGTTTCCGCGTCGCGCGCGTGCTCACGGCCGAAAAACATCCGCAGGCCGACAAATTGCAGGTGCTGACCGTCGAGGCCGGCCCCGACATCAACGGCGGCGCGCCGCTGACCGTCGTGTGCGGCGCCCCCAACGCGCGCGCCGGCCTCGTCGGCGTGCTCGGCCTGCCCGGCGCGGTCGTGCCCGCGAACGGCATGGAATTGAAGGTCGCCGCCGTGCGCGGGGTCGAATCGAACGGCATGATGTGCTCGACGCGCGAACTCGAACTCGGCGACGATCATGACGGGATCATCGAATTGCCCGCCGATGCCCCCATCGGCACCGCCTTCGCCGATTACAGTGGCGCGGGCGAGCCGGTGATCGACATTTCGATCACCCCCAACCGGCAGGATTGCATGGGCGTGCGCGGCATCGCGCGCGACCTCGCCGCCGCCGGGCTCGGCACGCTGAAGCCGCTCGAGGTTCCCGTGATCGCGGGCGCAGGCGCCATCGCGACGCCGATCGCGACGAACGACGCGGAAGGCTGTCCCGCTTTCTATGGCCGCACCATCGCTGGCGTCGACAACCGCGTCGCCACCCCCGAATGGATGCGCCGCCGTTTGGAAGCGGTCGGCCAGCGCTCGATCTCGGCGCTCGTCGACATCACCAACTATGCGATGCTCGACCTCGGCCGGCCGAGCCATGTCTATGACCGCGCGCAGCTCAGCGGCGGGCTGACCGCGCGCCGCGCGAAGCCAGGCGAGACCGTCACCGCGCTGAACGGCAAGGATTATACGCTGAGCGACACGATGACGGTGATCGCCGACGACGCGGGCGTCCACGACATCGCGGGCATCATGGGCGGCGAGCATAGCGGGTGCAGCGAGACGACAACCGACGTGCTGCTGGAGATCGCCTATTTCACCCCCGAGCGCATCGCGCTGACCGGGCAGGCGCTCGGCCTGACCAGCGACGCGCGCAGCCGGTTCGAGCGCGGGGTCGACCCCGCCTTCCTCGACGATGCGACCGCGATCGTCACCGGGCATATCCTCGCGATCTGCGGCGGCACCCCGTCGGAAGTGACGCGCGCGGGCACCCCGCCCGCGGCCGAAAAGACGGTCGAGTACGACCCCGCGCTGTCGGCGACGCTCGGCGGCATCGCGATCGAACCCGCGACACAGCGCGCGATCCTCGAATCGCTGGGTTTCGGCGTGACCGAAGGCACGCCCTGGCGCATCGCGGTGCCGAGCTGGCGCCGCGACGTCGACGCCGCGCCCGACATCGTCGAAGAGGTCACGCGTATCACCGGCTTCGACGCGGTCGAATCGGTCGCGCTGCCGCGTGTCGATGGCGTCGCCAAGCCGACCGCGACCGCCGACCAGTTGCTCGAACGCCGGCTGCGCCGCGCTGCGGCGGCGGGCGGCTATCATGAGGCGGTAACGTGGAGCTTCGTGTCCGACCGCGAGGCCGCGCCCTTCGGCGGCGGCGCGTGGAGCCTCGCCAATCCGATCAGCGAGGAGCTCAAGGTCATGCGCCCGTCGCTGCTACCCGGGCTGCTCGCCGCGGCGGCGCGCAACCAGAATCGCGGCGCCGACAGTATCCGGTTGTTCGAGATCGGGCGCCGCTATCTGGCCGATACCGAACATCCGACCCTGTGCATCGTGATGGCGGGTAACCGCAGCGAGCGCGGCTGGCAGGCGGGCAAGGCGCAGCCCTTCGACGCCTATGACGCCAAGGCCGCGGCGCTGGCTTTGCTCGACGCCGCGGGGGCGCCGACCGACCGGCTGCAGGTGATGGAGCCCGTCGCCGAGGCCGGCATCTGGCACCCCGGACAGGCCGCGACCCTGCGCCTCGGCCCCAAGGCGGTGCTCGCCGAGTTCGGCGCGCTGCACCCGTCGCTGGCGCGGCATTATGACGTCGACGGCGCGGTGATGGCGGTGCAAATCTTCCTCGACGCGATCCCCGCGAAGCGCGCGAGCGGCCCGGCGCGCAGCGCCTTCACCCCGCCCGCGCTGCAGCCGGTGCGCCGCGACTTCGCCTTCCTCGCGCCCGACAGCCTCGCGGCGGGCGACCTCGTCCGCGCGGTGAAGGGCGCCGACAAGGCGGTGATCACCGACGCGCGCCTGTTCGACCGCTTCGCCGGGCAGGGCGTGCCCGAGGGTCAGGTCAGCCTGGCGGTCGAAGTCGTGTTGCAACCAGCAGAGAAAAGCTTTGCCGAGGCCGAGCTGAAGGCGATTGCGGATAAGGTGGTGGCTGCGGCAGCGAAGCTCGGGGCGGTGCTGCGGGGGTGAGCCCCGGTTCGGCCCGGAGCGGCGGCGCGTTGCACGCCCGGCCGGCAGGGCCGGGACGATGACCGCCGCGGCGAAACGGCCGCCGAAGGGCCGCCTGCTCGCCGTGAGCCTAGGTGTGGCGGCTTGGGTCGTCGCGACGCTGGTCAGTGCCGTTCAGGAGCAATTGTTCGCCGCCTATCACGGTCGGCCGCAGGACTGGTGGCCGACGCTCGGTTATACCGCCGCCGTTTTTTCGGTGTGGGCCTTGTTGACGCCGCTTGTGCTGAAGGCGGCAGAAGCCGTCCATGCAGCGCAGCTACCGCGCGTGGCGGCGGCCGCGCTATGGATCCTGGGATATCCGCTGTTCGCCGCACTGCATGTGATGATCTTCGTGCTGCTGTTCTGGCCGATCTATGGCGCGCAGGCCCCCACGGCGTTCGCGATGGCGCAGCCCGTGCTGCTGGCGAATCTCGACAAGGCCGCCTTTGCCTATGTCGCGCTGGTTGCGGTCGCCCATTGGCGCCGCCAGTTTCGCGCGCGGAGCGAGGCCGCGCCGTCCGCCGAGGCCGCCCCGGCCGGGGAGGAGGGGTTGTGGATCCGCGTGTCGGGGGGCTCGCACTTCCTGCGCTTTGACGAAATCGACTGGATCGCCGCTGCCGGAGACTATGCCGAGGTGCACGCCGGTGGGCGGCGCTTGTTGACCGATCGGTCGCTGACCGCGTTGGCCGCCGAGCTTCCCGAGGCCGCCTTTGCCCGCATCCATCGCAGCGCGATCATCAGGCTCGACCGCGTGCGCGAAGTGCAGCGTCTTGGCCGCGGCGATGCCAAGCTGTTGCTGCGCTCCGGCAAAACGCTGCGCCTCAGCCGGCGCTATCGCGACAGGATTGCCGCCCGGCTATCCTTCTGAACCCGCTCGGCGAAGCGGCGGTCCCGCTCACCGATCCGCGCTCGCCCGATCACTGCCCTTCGTCGACACCCGGCGGTGACGACAAGGACGAGGGTCACCACCATGCGTATCGCATCATTTCATTTCCTGTTCGCCGCGCTGTTGCTGGCGGCCGCAACGCCCCGCGCCGATGCCGCGACGGCCGACGACGGGGTGCTGGTCATCGGGGCGCTCCACGATCTCCACGACAGCGAGCCGGCGTTCGGCTATGACCAGTTGCGCGCCGCGATCCTGGCCTTTGCGCCCGACGTCCTGGTGATCGAGGTCCGGCCCGACGAACTGGCCGAACGCAAGGCGACGCCCGGCCGCCCCGAATATCCAGCCGTCGTCTGGCCGTTGCTGGCGCATATGGAGGTCGAGTCGATCGCGATGGAGCCGGGCGGCGAGATGTTCGAGACTATAGCGGGGGAAGCGGGCGCGGCCTTTGCGGCGCTGAAGCAGCGCGATCCCGATGGCGCCGCGGCGCTGTCGCGCCTCGATTCCGACATCGAGCAGATCCTGCTGCGCTATTGGCAGAATGCCGGGCAGGTGCAGGACGCAACGACGGCTTCGCTGGCAGGTAGCGTGCAGGCGGCGCAATTTGTGCTGGTCGGCCCGGCCTTCGTCGCCGCCCAGTCGCGCTGGGATAAGCATATGGCGGACCAGACGCGGCAGGCGGTGCGAAACAATCCAGGCAAGAAAATGATGGTCATCGGAAGTTACAGGAATCGGGCAATGCTAGAGACGGCGGTGCGCGAGATCGCTCCGCGACGCGTCCTCGACGCATCGGACTGGATCGGACGGCTGAACCCCGCGAAAACGGTCGGCGACCAAATCGGGAAATGACCCCATCCCCAGGCAGGAGCAGGATGATGAAGCGTTGGTATCAGGGAAGCTGTCACTGCGGGACGGTGACGTTCAAGGTGCATATGGATGTCGCGGCCGGCACCGGCAAATGCAACTGCAGCTTTTGCTGGAAGCAGCGGAACTGGAATGTCGGCGGGTTGAAGCCCGAGGCCTTCGAGCTGCTGACCGGCGAAGAGGCGCTGACCAGCTACGGCCGCGAAAGCGAGGCCTTTTCGATCTCGCATCAATTTTGTTCGCGGTGCGGGACGCAAACGCATGGCGGCGGCTATCTGGAGGAACTGGGCGGTGCGTTCGTCTCGGTGCGCCTCGCGGCGATCAACGACCTGCCCGTCGAGGATCTGGTGACCGCGCCGGTGACCTACAGCGACGGCCTCCACGACAATTGGTGGAATGCGCCCGACGAGATTCGCCACCTTTGATGGGGCGCCGCACGCCACCCCCAGCCAATCCCTTCCTTCGGCGAGCCATATCCATGCGTTTCCTGTTCCTCCTGCTCATGCTGGCGTTGTGGCCGGCCGGCGGCGCCGATGCGCAAGATGTGCCGCCGCTCCCGCAAACCGAGGTTGTCATTCTGGGCGTCGATCACAGCGCGCAGTTGATCAACCGCCGCCAGCAACCGGGCGCGGTCCGGGCTTTCGTCGATGCGATAGGCCCGGCCGCGATCTGCATCGAACGCGCTCCCGACCGCTTTGCGCGCAACGATCATTATGAATTCACTTATGAGATTCAGGACCTGCTCGTTCCGTTGGCGCGCGAACGCGGCCTGCCGCTGTGCCCCTTCGACTGGCTGCCGAGTGCGGAGGATAGCGCGCTGGGCCTTGGCATCGCCGACCTCGAGGCGGTTCCCCTCCTCCGCCGCGAGGCCGGTTTTCAGGGGTTCCTGACCTTCCCCGACCCGCGATCGCGCACGCACGGCCTGTTTTTTGCCGATGCGCCCGAAGAGGGCGCCCGCCACCGCGCCTTTTATGCGGATTATCCCGACCGGGCGGCGCGCGATTTTCCCCGTCGCCTCTTCCTATACCGGACCTTCATGCAGGCGCGGCGGATCGCCGCCGCAGCGCGCGCTTATCCGGGCCAACGGATGCTCGTGGTCGTCGGCGTGATGCACAAGGCCGATATCGAGCAGATATTGGCGGGCGATCCCGCGATCCGCATCGTGCAACCTTCGGCGATCGCGGCTGAGCCCGATGCGGCCGCCATGGCCCGCTTCACGCGGACGGAGGATCTGGCGGCGATCGCGACGTTCAACCTGCTCGGCACCGGATGGCGCGACTCGCATCTGGACCGCGCGTGGATGGCCGAGGTCGTCAGCGAACTCGAGCGGCGAAGTCCGGGTGCCGAGAGCGCCTTGCTCGCGGCGCGGCTGGCGGAGCGCGAAGGCGCGCGCCCGAGCGCGATGCTCGCACGCTACCTGGCGATCGCGCGGCGCGCCGACGCCGGACACTTCACCTGGATGGGCGTGAAGGACCGCTCGCGGATCGATTCCTTCTTCGACCCGTTCGGAAATCTGCCGGTCGCCGACCGCGCGCTGCTCGAAGCGGCGCGAATCCACATCGACCTTGGCGAACGGTCGAAAGCCATGGCGATACGCCGCCGGCTTGCCGCATCGCTTGGCAGCGATTTCAAGCGGCTGCAGTTCGACGGATATTGGGCGCGATATGTCGAGCGCGCGGCGTTTAGGCGGGTCACGTAAATGGTGTCGACCGCATGTTCACCATAGGCGGCGACAGGCGCATCTTCCATCGCGGTTAACCTGCTTCGAACGATTGCCATCCTAAAGTCCGCTCATGCGCTTGGCGACGATCACCAACTGGGCCTATGGCGCGACCGTCCTGCTGACGATCGTGTCGAGCACGACGATGATCTTTGCGTCGAACGCGCAGGAGCGCGAGCGCGAGGCGGTCGAGCAACGCTATCGGCTCGACCGGGCGACCGGCACGCTGGGCGACGAAATTTATCGGTTGAGCGACCGCGCACGGCAATATGTCAACACAGGCGATCCGACCTATCTGGCCGGCTATCGCAGCGAGGTGGCCGCGCTGGCGAGCGTCGAGCAGCGGATTCGCCACATCGGCGACGCCGGGGCGTCGGCGAGCGAGCTCGATGCGCTGAAAAAGGCGATCGCGCTGGCCGATACGCTGCACGACGAACAGGAAACCGCGCTGGCGGCGCAGGAGCGCGGCGACGCCGCGACCGCGCGGCAGATTTTGTTCGGCCCCGAATATGAGCGGCAGCTCGACCGGTCCGAACTGGAGGTCCAGCGGTTCCAGGACCAGCTCGACAGCCGCATCGAGGAACGGGTCGCCGACGCGACCGAGGTGTCGATCCTGTGGAAGCGCATTTCGGAGGTCGTGCTGGCGCTGACCGCGCTGCTCGTCCTGTGCGTGCTCTATTTCGTCTTCAAACGCCGCGTGCTGCACCCGGTCGTCAGGCTGAGCGACGTCGTCAACCGGCTGGCGGTGCAGGATTTCGCCGCCGAACCGCCCACGGTCGAGCATATCGACGAAATCGGCGACATGGCGCAGGCGATCCGCCTGTTTCGCGAAAACGGCATCGAACGCCAGCGGCTGGAGGTCGAGCGCGACGCCGACCGGTCGATGCGCGACCTGCTGTCTCGGATGACGCAGCGCATGCAGGGCAGCGACACGCTGCACGACCTGAAAGAGGTCGTCCGGCGCTTCATTCCCGAGATCGTCCCCGACCTTCCGGGTCGGCTCTACCTGCTCGACCAGCAGAGCAAGCTGGTGGTCGAGGCGTGCAGCTGGCTGGGCCCGGTGCGATCGAGCGCGCAGTTTTCGGCGACGTCTTGCTGGGCGCTGCGGCGCGGCCTGCGTCATCGCCCGGCGGGCGACCATGTCGACGTGCCGTGCGACCACATCGACTGGAACGCCGAGGCGCCGGTCGACAGCCTGTGCCTGCCGCTGATGGCGCAGCGCGAGACTTTGGGCCTGCTCTATTTCGAAATGCCGACGGACGCGGCGAACCGCGGCGCGGCGCAATTGATCTATTTCGACATGCTCGCCGAGAATATCGGCCTCGCCATTGCCAATCTGCAGCTGCGCGATTCGCTGCGCGAAATGGCGATGGCCGACCCGCTGACCGGGCTCGCCAACCGCCGGCAGCTGGGCCATGTGCTGGAAACGCAGATCGCGCAGGCCGTGCGCGACGGCGAGCCGCTGAGCTGCCTGATGATCGACGTCGACCATTTCAAGCGCTTCAACGACGTCCATGGCCATGAGGCGGGCGACGCGGTGCTGCGCGCGGTCGGGCGAGTGCTGGCCAATGTCACGCGCGAGCCGGAGTTCGCCTTTCGCTATGGCGGCGAAGAGTTTCTGTTGCTGTTGCCCGCGCTGTCGCCCGAACAGGCGGCGGAGCGCGCGCAGGACATCCGCGACCGCATCGCGACGATCGAACTCGCGCATGCCGGCGGCGAGCCGGGCGGCCTGTCGGTGTCGATCGGCCTGGCGGTGGCGCCGCTGCATTGCGATTTTTCGCGCCTGATTCCGACCGCCGATGCCGCGCTGCTCCGCGCCAAGGCGCTGGGGCGCGACCGGGTGGAAGTCGCGCAGGTCCGCAAGGCCGCGGCGCTCTAGGCCGCGACCGCTTCCTCGCTGCCGCTTCCCGCGGCTTCGAGCAGGCGTTTCTCGAGCGACTTCACCCGCGCCGCGCTGTCGATCTTGTCGCCGATCAGGTCGGTCACGTAAAAGGTATCGACCGCGCGTTCGCCATAGGTAGCGACATGCGCGCTGTGCACCGTCACCTTCGACTGGAAGAGCGCATAGGCGAGCTGGTTGAGCAGCGCGGGACGGTCCTGCGCATTGACCTCGATCACGGTGAAGCGGTTCGACGCCTTATTGTCGACGAAGACATTGGGGGCGATGCGGAACGCCTCGGCGCGGGCGCGGGGGAGCGCGCGGGCTTCGAGTTTGGGCAATAATTTGTGGCGGTTGGCGAGCGCATCCTCGATCGCGCGGGTCAGCCGGTCGATCTGCCCCGCCTCGGCAAAGGGGCGGCCGAGCGGGTCCTGGACGAGGAAATTGTCGAGCGCGAGGCCGTCGCGGGTGGTGTGGATACGCGCGTCGATGATGTTGCCGCCGGCGAGGTGGATGCCCCCCGCGATGCGATAGAAGAGCCCCGGATGGTCGGCGGCGAGCACCATCACCAGCGTCGCGCCGCGATCCTGATCGGGCACCGCGGCGATGTGCAGCGGGGTATCGCCCGCCTGCTGCATATGGCGCAAGTTGGCGGCGATGACCTCGACCGGTTCGGCGATCCAGTAACTTTCGGGGAGGCGCTTCGCGAGCCGGGCAAAGCTCTTCTCGTCGAGACCGAGCAGCGCCTGCGCATCCTCTTTCTTGTTCGCGATCCGCTGTTCGCGACCCTTTTGCTTGTGGCCGAGGCGCAGCACTTCCTCGGCGGCGTCGAACAGCTCGGTGAGCAATTGCCGTTTCCAGCTGTTCCACACCCCCGGGCCGACCGCGCGGATGTCGACGACGGTGAGCACGAGCAGCAGGCGCAGGCGTTCGGGGCTTTGCACCTGCCCCGCGAAATCGAGGATCGTCTTGAAATCGGCGAGGTCGCGCTTGAACGCGGTCGCCGACATCAGCAGGTGATGACGCACGAGCCACGAGACGGTCTCGGTCTCCGCCTCGCTGAGCCCCAGCCGCGGGCAGACGCGCAGCGCGAGTTCGGCGCCCAATACGCTATGGTCGCCGCCGCGCCCCTTGGCGATGTCGTGGAGCAGCACCGCGACATAGATGGTCCGGCGCGAATGGATCTGGTCCATGATCGCGGTCGACAGCGGATGGTCGTCGCCGAGCCGGTTCTGCTCGATGTCGGCGAGCAGCCCGATCGCGCGGATCGTGTGTTCGTCGACGGTGTAGTGATGATACATGTCGAACTGCATCTGCGCGACGACGCGGCCGAAGTCGGGCACGAAGCGGCCGAACACCCCCGCCTCGTTCATCCAGCGCAGCACCGTTTCGGGATCGTGCGGGGACGTCAGCACGTCGAGGAACAGCGCGTTGGCGCGCGCGATGCGCCGCACCCCGCGCGCGTCGATCAGCTTGGCATCGTGGCGCGCCTGGCGCATCGCCTGCGGGTGGATTTCGAGGCCATATTTGTCGGCGAGCGCGAAGATTTCGATCAGGCGCACCGGGTCCGCCTGAAAGAAATCGTCCGCCGGCAGCGCGAGGCGGCCGCGGTCGAGCACGAAGCCGTTGAGCCGGCCCGGGCGGCGGCGGATCGTCGGCAGGAAGCGCCGCCCGCGCGCCGCAAGCTGGTCGTCGAGATGGGCGAGAAAGGTGCCGGTGACGTCGCCGACGCTTTTCGCGTGGATGAAATAGAGCTGCATGAAGCGCTCGACCGCGCTCTTGCCCGGGCGCTCGGCAAAATGCATGCGGCGCGCGATCTCGGGCTGGAAATCGAAGGTCAGCCGGTCCTCGGCGCGCCCCGCGAGCGTGTGGAGGTGGCAACGCACCGCGAGCAGGAAATTCTCGGCGCGCGCGAATTGCCGAAGCTCGCGGGTCGAGAGCAGCCCCGCGTCGACGAGTTCGGGGACGGTGCGCACGCGGTGGATGAACTTGCCGATCCAGAACAGCGTGTGGAGGTCGCGCAGCCCCCCCTTTCCTTCCTTCACATTGGGTTCGACGACATAGCGCGAATCGCCCATGCGCTTGTGCCGCTCGTCGCGCTCGGCGAGCTTTTCGGCGACGAAGCTGCGCGCATTGCCCGCGACGACCTCGGCATCGAAACGCGCCGAGGCCTGATCGTAAAGATCGCGGTCGCCCCAGATGAAGCGCCCTTCGAGGAGGGCGGTGCGGATAGTGAGATCGTCCTTCGCCGCACGCACCATCTCGTCGATCGATCGCGACGAATGGCCGACCTTCAGCCCGAGGTCCCAGAGCGTGTAGAGCTGCGCCTCGATCACCTGTTCGGTCCAGCTCGTCTGCTTGAACGGGGTGAGGAAGCCGATGTCGATGTCGCTGTACGGCGCCATTTCGGCGCGGCCATAACCGCCGACCGCGATGATCGTGATGCGCTCGCCCGCTGAACGATTGCCCGCGGGATAGAGATGATCGACGGTGAAATCATAGGACAGGCGGATGATCTGGTCGATCAGGAAGGCGGTCGCGCTGGCGGCGAGGCGGCCCGACGAGGGCGCTTCGAGCAGGCGGCGGGCGATTTCGGCGCGGCCCTCCTCCAAGGCGACCTTGAGCAGGTCGACGAGCGCGCGGCGGCGCTTGCCGGTATCGCTGGTCTCGGCGGCGACGGCCTCGAGCCGCTCGGCGAGCGCGCGGCGATCGATGATCGCGCGGCGGCCGTCGAGATGCGCGAAAATGTCGCTCATACCTCGCCCCCGGTCGCCTTGAGCCGGTAGAGTGCGTCGAGCGCCTCGCGCGGGGTGAGCGCGTCGGGATCGATGTTTGCGAGCGCCTCGCGCAGCGCATCCGTCACCGGCGCGGGTTCAGCGGCAAGCGTCGCGGCGAACAGCGGCAGGTCGTCGAGCCCCGCCGCGAGGCCGCCGGTCTTTTCGCGCCCGGCTTCGAGCTTCGCGAGCACCGCTTCGGCGCGCTTCACCACCTTGGGCGAGACGCCGGCGAGGCGCGCGACCGCGAGGCCGTAGCTGCGGTCGGCGGGGCCGTCGGCGAGCTCGTGGAGGAGGACGAGGTCGCCCTGCCATTCGCGGGCGCGGACATGGTGGAGCGAGAGCGCGTCGAGGCTTTCGGCGAGGCGGGTGAGTTCGTGATAATGGGTCGCGAACAGGCAGCGGCACTTGTTCACTTCGTGGACGGCCTCGACCACCGCCCAGGCGAGCGCAAGCCCGTCATAGGTCGAGGTGCCGCGCCCGACCTCGTCCAAGATGACGAAGCTTTGCGGGGTCGCCTGCGCGAGGATCGCGGCGGTTTCGACCATTTCGACCATGAAGGTCGAGCGCCCGCGCGCGAGATTGTCGCTGGCGCCGACGCGGCTGAAGAGGCGGTCGACGAGGCCGAGCCTCGCCGAAGCCGCAGGGACGAAGCCCCCGGCCTGCGCGAGCACGACGATCAGCGCATTCTGGCGCAGGAAGGTCGATTTACCGCCCATGTTCGGCCCGGTGACGAGCCAGAGCCGGTCGGCCTCCGACAGCGACAGATCGTTGGGGACGAAGCGTTCGCCCGCCTTGGCCAGCGCCGCTTCGACGACCGGGTGGCGGCCGCCGGTGACGTCGAGGCACGGGGTGTCGGCGAGGTCGGGGCGGCACCAATTGTGGCTCATCGCATGGTCGGCGAGCGCGGCGGCGACGTCGAGCCGCGCGAGCACGTCGCACGATGCGGCGATCGCTTCGCGGCGCGCGGTCGCGGCGTCGGTGAGCGCTTCGAGATGCGCGGCCTCGGCGGCGATGGCGTGGACGCCCGCCTGGGTCACGCGGCTCGCCGCCTCGTGCAGGTCCGACGAGTTGAAGCGCACCACCCCGGCGAGGGTCTGGCGGTGGGTGAAGCCCGATTCGGGTGCCATCAGCGCGTCGGCGTGCTTCGCGGGCACCTCGACATGATAGCCGAGCACGCCGTTGTGGCGGATCTTGAGCGCGGCGATGCCGGTGCGGTCGCGATAATCGGCTTCCAGCGCGGCGATCGCCTTGCGCCCGTCGCGCGCGGTCTCGCGCAGCGCGTCGAGCGCATGATCATAGCCTTCGGCGACATAACCGCCCTGCGCGGCGTCGACCGGCGGGGTTTCGATCAAGGCGCGGCTGAGTTCGTCGACGAGCGCGCCATGGCCGCCGAGGCCGGGAAGCAGGCGGGTGAGCAAGGGCGGCAGGTCGGCGCGGCGGCCGAGCCGTTCGCGCAAGAGGCGCGCGCCGCCGAGCGCATCGCGCAACTGGGCAAGGTCGCGGGGCCCGCCGCGCCCCGCGACGAGGCGGCCGAGCGCGCGGCCGGCGTCGGGCAGCGCGCGAAGGTCACTTCGGAGTTCGCCGCGCCACAGCGCATCGCGCGCGAAGGCGTCGACGAGGTCGAGCCGGTCGAGGATCGCGTCCTTGTCGGTGAGCGGGCTCGCGAGATCGTCGGCGAGCAGCCGCGCGCCCGCCGCAGTGACGGTGCGGTCGATGGTGCCGAGCAGGCTGCCGTCACGCGCGCCGGCCATGGTGCGCACGAGTTCGAGGCTTTCGCGCGTCGCGGCGTCGATCGCCATGCGCCCCGAGGCGAGGTGACGTACCGGCGGCTGGAGGAAGACGGTCGTGCCGGTGCCTACATGGTCGAGATAGGCGGCGATCGCGCCCATCGCGGCGATTTCGCCGCGCGAGAATTGGCCGAAGCCGTCGAGGGTCTGCACACCGAACAGCGATTCGAGCCGTTTCTGGCCGGCGTTGCTGGCAAAATCGGCGGTCGGGCGGCGCACGACCTGGCGCACGCTCCACGCGGGCAGGTCGCCGATACTCTCGCTGACCAGCAATTCAGACGGCGCCAGGCGAGCGAGTTCGGCGTCGACCGCCTCGCGGCGCACCGCGACGACCTCGAACCGCCCGGTCGAGATATCGGCGGCGGCGATCGCGACCTCGCCCTCGCTGCCGACCTCGGCGAGCGCCGCGAGCCGGTTGGCGCTGCGCCCTTCGAGCAGGCTTTCCTCGGTCAGCGTGCCCGCGGTGACGAAACGCACGATCGCGCGCGCGACGAGCGCTTTCGATCCGCCGCGCGCCTTGGCCTCGGCGGGGCTTTCGACCTGTTCGGCGATTGCGACGCGGTGCCCGGCGCGGATCAGCCGCGCGAGATAGGATTCGGCGGCATGCACCGGTACGCCGCACATCGGCACCGGTTCGCCGCCATGTTCGCCGCGCGACGTCAATGCGATGTCGAGCGTCGCGGCGGCGGCCTTGGCATCGTCGAAGAAGAGTTCGAAGAAGTCGCCCATGCGATAGAAGAGCAGGCAATCGCCCGCCTTTTCCTTGAGCGACCAATATTGCGCCATCATCGGCGTCGGGGCGGAGGGCTTGGCGGCGGAAAGGGCGGCGGTTGCGGACATCGCGCCCTGATTAGTGATTGGGGGGCGCATGGCAAGGCGCGGGTAGCGAATGTCGGCTTTGAGGTAGGAAGCGGACGTTCTTTAAACCGTCGCTCCTGCGAAGGCGGGGGCCGCTGTCGGTTTACGCAGCGATACGGAAATAGGCCGTTAGCGGCCCCCGCCTTCGCGGGGGCGACGTCGTGTTTCGGTCGCAACCGGTCGTTTGCCCCCCAAGGGAGGGGTCTTTACCGCGCCCCGAACAGCGCGGTCCCCACGCGCACGTGCGTCGCGCCGAGCATCACCGCGCTCTCGTAATCGCCGCTCATGCCCATCGAGCGCAGCGGCAGGCCATGCCGCTCGGCGAGTTCGTCGAGCAGCGCGAAATAGGGGGTCGGTGCGACATCGGCGGGCGGGATCGCCATCAGGCCGGCGATCTTCAGCCCCGCGTCCTTTGCCTGCGCCAGCAGCGCGGGCAGGTCGGCGACCGCGCAGCCGCCCTTCTGTTCCTCGTCGCCGATGTTGACCTGCACGAACAGCAGCGGTTGCCCGCCCGCCTTCTCGCACGCCCGTGCCAGCGCGGTGACCAGCGACGGCCGGTCGACCGAGTGGATCGCGTCGAACAGCGCGACGGCTTCCTCGGCCTTGTTCGATTGCAGCTGCCCGATCAGGTGGAGCACGATATCGGACGTTCCGCCGCGCAGTTCGGGCCATTTGCCCGCCGCTTCCTGGACGCGATTCTCGCCGAAATGGCGCTGTCCGGCGGCGATCAGCGGGCGAATCGTCGAAGAGTCGTGCGTCTTCGACACCGCGACCAGCTGGACGTCACTCGCTTTGCGTCCCGCACGCGCCGCGGCGGCGGCGATTCCCGCTTCGACCCCGGCCAATCGCTGCGCTGCACTGTCCATGTCCGATCCTTCGCTGGCGCCCACGCGTTGCGCGCGGCGGCGACGCGCCTATAGAAAAGCCGATGCCCCGGCGCCACCCCTTCTCAAGACCATCGGGCCGACTGCCGCGGCGCTGGCTGTTCACCGATGCGCGGCTCGGCGATGCGGTGCTCGCCGCCGCCGCCGCGCTGCCGCCGGGCAGCGGCATCGTCATCCGCGACGACGACCGCGCGCCGGGCGATCGCTGGCGGCTGGTCCGCCGCCTCGCGCGAATCGCCAAAACCCGCAGCCTCCTGTTGCTGCTCGCCGGACGACCCGCGCTGGCGCGGCGTTGGGGCGCCGGCGGCGTTCACCTGCGCCGGCATCATGCCAAGCATGCGCCGCAGGCGCGCCGCCTCGGCCTGATCGTCTCGATGCCCGTCCACGACCCCCGCGAAGCCCGCGCCGCGCGCCGCGCGCGCGCCGACCTCGCCTTTGTCTCGCCGCTCCACCCGACCCGCTCGCATCCCGGCGCCCCGGCGCTCGGCCGCGCGGCGTGGCTCGGCCTCGCGCGGCTGAGCGGCGCCCGGCCGGTCGCGCTCGGCGGCCTCACCCCGGCGCGCGCGCGCGCGCTCCACCGCGCGAGCAGGGCAAGCGGCCTCGCTCCCGGATGGGCGGCGATCGATCATTGGCTGGAAAAGGCGACAAAACCGCGCAGATAGACTGCGTCGATATTTGGTTCAGGGTGAGTCGAAAATGGTGGCGTTTCGCGACCCGGAGCGCAGCGTACGTCTGTACGTGAGCACCGGAAGCGCGAAAGGTCGCCATTTGCAGGCCACCATGGGCCAAATAGCGATGCAGGCTAGAAGCGGAACGCGGTGCCCACATACACCGCCTGGCTGTCGCGGCGGGTGTCGGTCAGCGGCTGGACGCTGTCCTCGCTCTTGTACCGCACCCCGGCAGTCACATCGAGATTCTTGGTCAGGCGATAGCTGCTGACGACATCGACAGCCTGGTCGTCGCCGGGCGCGGTCAGGCGATCGGTCGCGCCGGCGGGATCGCTCGGGCGCGCCAGCATACGCGTCGCGAAGCGCGATTTCTTTTCATTCTGCTCGGGCGCCTTCGCCTGCGGCAGGTTGCGCAGGTCGATGCCGCGCGGCAGCGTCGGGGTCACGAATTTCTCGAACCCGACCGAAGCGCCGAGATTATAAGCGACGGGCGTGATCGCGACGGGGGCCTTGCGGCCCTGCACCAGCGCCGAGGTCATCGCGGCGCTCGAGGCGTCGTCGCGGGCGCGAATCACCACGGTGATCGCCCGGTTCTGACGATTCTCGTCGGTCAGCGCGGGGGTGAAGCTGAAGTTGCTGCGCGCATCGGCCGACACCTTGGCATAGCGTGCGATCAGGCGCGGATCGCCCGAAGCGGGGGTGAATTGCCCCAGCAGGGTTTCCGACAGGCTTGTTTCGCGGATGCGGTCGGCGCGGCTCATCGCGGCGAGAGCGGGGGGCAGGGCAAGCGAAACCGTCGCCAAAACGACGACCCCTGCTTTCCAGAAATGGCGCTTGCTGCGCGGCATTGTCTGCGACTCCAACCCCAGTACCCTCATCAGATAGGCCGAACGCACCGACTTTTCCAGTGATTCGCGAGAAAGCAATTCTTTATGCCCCATATTTCGCGGGGCTGTTGCGCGATCACCACAGTGCGACGCCAAGCTGTCTCCCCGATGAACGCCGCGAACAAGCCGATTGCCGCGCTTGCCGCCGCGCGGCAACGGCGATAGAGACGCTGGAAATCCAGCAAGCGCGGCGGTCGCCCGCGCCCGATGTATAAGGTGTTCCGGCATGTTCCAGCTTTCCGTCCCTGCCAAGTTCGGCGCCACGCTCGGTCGCCGTTCGGCCACGCTCGCGCTCCTCGGGGTCGCGGCGCTCGGCCTTTCGGGGTGCGGCGGCAAGGAACGGCCGCGTGCCGACCTCGCCGCGTCGCAAGTCACGACGATCGGCGTGAACTCCTATCTGTGGCGCGCCAGCCTCGACGCGCTGTCGTTCATGCCGCTGCTCCAGGCCGATTCGTCGGGCGGCGTCATCATCACCGACTGGTACGCCAACCCCGGCAACCCGAACGAGCGGATGAAGGTCACCGTGTCGATCCTCGACCGCGATCTGCGCGCCGACGCGCTGCGCGTCGCCGCCTCGCGCCAGGTCGCGCAGGGCGGCACCTGGGTCGACGCGCCGGTTCAGGCGGCGACGGTCCAGAAGCTCGAGGAAATCATCCTCACCCGCGCTCGCGACCTGCGCCGTTCGGCCTTCGAGGGCTAATAACCCGGCGCGGACACGCGCCGACAGACATCAACGGGGTAAAAACGAATGACCCGCGAACCGCGCTTTGGCGCCCTCGCCGCCGATGCCCGCTGGCAGGCGGCGTGGGAGGCCGCGAACAGCTTTGCCACGACCGAGACGGCGGACAAGCCGAAGGCCTATATCCTCGAGATGTTCCCCTATCCCTCGGGGCGCATCCACATGGGTCATGTCCGCAACTATGCGATGGGCGACGTTCTCGCGCGGTTCAAGAAGATGACCGGCCACGACGTTCTCCACCCGATGGGCTGGGACGCGTTCGGCATGCCCGCCGAAAATGCCGCGATGGAAAAGGGCGTCCACCCCGGCGGCTGGACCCGCGACAATATCGCCGCGATGCGCGGCCAGCTGAAACGCCTCGGTCTCGCGATCGACTGGAGCCGCGAACTCGCGACCTGCGAGCCCGATTATTACGGCCAGGAACAGGCCTTGTTCCTCGACCTGTTCGCGCACGGCCTCGTCACGCGCAAGCACAGCTACGTCAACTGGGACCCGGTCGACATGACCGTGCTCGCCAACGAGCAGGTGATCGACGGCCGCGGCTGGCGTTCGGGCGCGCTCGTCGAGAAAAAGAAATTGTCGCAGTGGTTTTTGAAGATCACCGACTTCGCCGAGGAACTGCTCGACGGCCTCGGCGGCCTCGACAGCTGGCCCGACAAGGTGCGGCTGATGCAGGAAAACTGGATCGGCAAGTCGCAGGGGCTGGAATTCAGCTTCAAGCTCGCTGGCGGCGCGCCTGGCTTCGACGTCTTCACGACGCGCCCCGACACGCTCTATGGGGCGAGCTTCGCGGCGATCTCGCCCGACCATCCGCTTGCCGAGAAGTTGGCGAAGGACGCGCCCGAACTGGCCGCGTTCATCGAGGAATGCCGCCGTCAGGGCACCGCCGCCGAGCAGATCGACACCGCGGAAAAGCTCGGCTTCGACACCGGCCTCGCGGTCGAACATCCGCTCGACCCCGCGCTGCACCTGCCCGTGTGGGTCGTGAACTATGTGCTGATGGATTATGGCACCGGCGCGATCTTCGGCTGCCCGGCGCACGACCAGCGCGACCTTGATTTCGCGAGAAAGTACGAACTGCCCGTCCTCCGCGTGATCGCCGATGGCGACGAGACCGCGCAGCATTTCAGCGGCGACGAGGCCTACACCGGCCCCGGCAAGCTGGTGAACAGCCACTTCCTCGACGGCATGACGATCGACGAGGCCAAAGCCGCGATCGTCGCGCGCGCCGAGCATGAGGGCTGGGGCAAGGGCACGACCGTGTGGCGCCTGCGCGACTGGGGCGTCTCGCGCCAGCGCTACTGGGGCACCCCGATCCCCTTCATCCATTGCGACGCCTGCGGTCTGGTCCCGGTGCCGAAAGCGCAGCTTCCCGTCGTGCTGCCCGAGGACGCCGATTTCTCGGTCCCCGGCAATCCGCTCGATCGCCATCCGACCTGGAAACATGTCGCCTGCCCGTCGTGCGGCGGCGAAGCGGTGCGCGAAACCGACACGCTCGACACCTTCGTCGACTCCAGCTGGTATTTCCTGCGCTTCGCCTCGGCGCCGTCGGACAAGCCCTTCGATCCCGAGGTGATCCGCCGCTGGCTGCCCGTCGACCAGTATATCGGCGGCATCGAGCATGCGATCCTCCACCTGCTCTACGCGCGCTTCTGGACGCGCGCGCTCAACAAGCTGGGGATGATCGACATCAAGGAGCCCTTCGCCAGCCTGTTCACGCAGGGCATGGTGACGCACGAGACCTATAGTCGCGATCAGGGCGAAGGCCTGCCGCCGCTCTACTTCACCCCCGACGAGATCAGCCGCAGCGCCGAGGGTGCGACGCTCGAATCCGATGGCGCGCGGGTCGATGTCGGCCGCGTGATCAAGATGTCGAAGTCGAAGAAGAATGTCGTCGATCCCGACGCCATCCTCGACCAGTATGGCGCCGACGCGGCGCGCTGGTTCATGCTCTCCGACAGCCCGCCCGAGCGCGACCTGCCGTGGAGCGAGGCGGGTATCGAGGGCGCCTGGCGTTTCGTCCAGCGCCTGTGGCGTCTGTTCGGCGACACCGAAAATATCGGCGACGGCGCCGAGGACAACGGTCTCGCGCGCAAGCTGCACCAGGCGATCGCCGGCGTCGCCGCCGACATCGAGGCGCTCGGCTTCAACAAGGCGGTCGCGAAAATCCACGCCCTCGCCAATGACGTCGAGAAGGCCGTCCCCTCGGCGACCCGCGCCGAAGCGTGCCGCACCCTGATCCTGCTCGTCGCACCGATGCTGCCGCACCTCGCCGAGGAAGCCTGGGCGGCGCTGCCGGAAGGCCAGCGAACCACCGCGATGATCGCCGACGCCGCATGGCCGCACGCCGATCCGGCACTTCTCGTCGATGACGAGGTGACGATCGCGATCCAGATGGCGGGCAAGCTGCGCGATACGATGACGATCGCGAAGGGTCTCGACAAGGAAGCGACCGAAGCCGCGGCGCTCGCGCGCCCGCGCATCGTCGAACTGCTCGCCGGTGCGTCGCCGAAGAAGGTGATTGTGGTCCCCGACCGTTTGGTGAATATCGTACCCTGATATGCGCAAGCTGCTCGCCCCCCTCGTCGTCGCCTCGCTGCTCCTTGGCGGTTGCGGGCTGCGCCCGCTCTATGCGAGCGGCAGCGACGGGGCGGTGGCGACGATCCTTGCCGACGTCGATGTCGCGCCGATCGAGGGGCATCAGGGCTGGCTCGTCCGCAACGCGCTGCGCGACCGGCTCGTCGCGGCGCAGAACGGGCAGGGCGCGGGCAAGCGCCTGCGCCTCGACGTCCGGCTCGAGGACAGCATCACCGGTTTCGGCGTCCGCGCCGACGATGCGGTGACCCGCGAACGCCGTACCCTGCGCGCGCGCTACCAGCTCGTCGATGCGGCGAGCGGCGAAGTGCTGCTCGACGCGACTGCCTTTTCCGATTCGGGGATCGACGTCGTCGGCAGCGAATATGCGACGATCGCCGCCGAATCGACCGCGCTTGAACGCCTCTCGTCGGCGGTGGCCGACCAGATCGTCGCCCGCCTCGCGGTCTTCGCCGATCGCGGCGGTGGTCGGATGTCCGACGCGCCGCCCGCCCCCGGCGGGCAATGAAGAGCGTCAAACCCGCCGAACTCGAACGGGTATCGCGGCTCGACCACCGCTTCATCCTCCTCACCGGCCCCGACGATGCGACGATGGGAGCCCTCGCCACGCGGCTGACCGGGCTTGCCGGCAAGGAGGCCGAACGGCTCGACCTCACCTCGTCGCAAATGTCGCAGGATCCGTCCTTGCTGGCCGCCGAGGCCGCGTCGATGTCGCTCTTCGCCGGCGCGCGGGTGATCCGGCTCGATATCATGGGTAGCGGCGATGACAGCCTCGCCGCGGTCGAGGCGCTGCTCGGTGCCGACAGCGCGATCAACCCGGTGATCGCCACCGGCGCCTCGGTCACCGCCAAGTCGAAACTGGTCAAGCTCGTCGAGGGCTCGGACCATGGCGTTGCCGCCATCTGCTACCAGCCCGACCGCCGCGCGCTGGTCGGCATCGCGATGAGCGCGGCGGAAGGCGAAGGGCTGCGGCTCGGCAATGCCGAGGCGCAATTGCTGATCGACCTCGTCTCGGGCGATCAGGCGCTGATGCGCCGCGAGGTCGAAAAGATCGCGCTCTACCTTGACGCGGGCCGCGACCGCCAGCGCCAGGTCACCGCCGCCGACATCGCCGCCTTGGGCGCCGCGACGCACGAAGAGGACGTCAGCGAGGTGATCAACACCGCGCTCGGCGGCAAGGTCGGCGATCTCCCGGCGATGTTCGCCACCGCTGCCGCGGTCGGGGTCGCCGAAATCCGGATCATCCGCGCCCTCGCGATCCGCGCCACGCAATTGGCGCGGCTGCGCGCCGAGGTCGACGCCGGCGCGCACCCCGCGACCGTCGTGTCGGCGCGGAGCAGCGGCGTGTTCTGGAAGGAACAGGGCGCGGTCACCGCGCAGCTCCATATCTGGGATTCGGTGCGCATCGCGCGGCTGATGAGCCGGCTGCTCGACTGCGAACGCAGCCTCAAGGCGTCGGGCACCGCGGGCGGCGTGCTGTTCCGCAAACTCGTCACCGACATCGCGCATCAGGCGGCACGGGCGCGGTAGGCGAGCTCTAAGCCACCCGATTGATCCCGTTCGACACGAACGGAAAAAGTGGATCGCTGGCATCTTCCCCTTGGGGAGGGTCCGCCGCGGCAGTGCCCGGCCGCGGCGGACCTCCCGCCCCTCCCGCCAGGGGAGGGGGGAGAGAGCGTGGCTAGAATTGCCCGCGCAGCGTCACGCCATAGGTGCGCGGCTCGCCCGGGAAACCGACGAACAATTTGTTCGCGGTGGCGGGGAAGCCGAGCGCCGCGGGCGCCGCGACCGAGCGGAAGCCGTTCGACCCCTGCAGCGGCATGTCGGCGCCGATCTGGTAATATTTGCGATTGAGCAGATTCTGCCCCCACAGCTCGACGCCCCAGCGCCGGTCGGGTCCGAAGATGCCGATGCGGCCGTTGAACACCGCGAACCCGTCCTGTTCTTTCTCGATATCCAGGTTCGAGCCGGTGTTGGTGTCGCTCTGCAGGCGGGTGTCGAGATAGAAGAGTGCGCTCATCCCCGAACTGCCGATCGGCGGGGTCCAGCTGATCCCCGCGGTCGCGACATATTTCGCGGCGTTCGACACCCCGCGTCCCGGCAGCTGAAACAGCACCGGCGACAGCGGGCGCCCGCCGGTACCGACGAGGTTGCGGCGATAGAGGGTGTCGACATAGGTCAGTCCCATATTGACCGACAGATAGCGCGCCGGGCGGATGAAGGTCTCGATCTCGAGGCCCTTGGCGACGACGCCGGGGGTCAGCCGGTCCGACGCGCAGGCGCCGGTGACCGCGCTGTTGTCGATCGGCCCGGTCCCCAGATCGTCCTTGCACGCCTGGATATTCGTCACCTCGAAATTGATGCCGTTGAAGGTGTTGAGCTGGTAATTGCTATATTCCTGCCAGAAAGCGGCGACGTTGATGTCGATGCCCGGGCCATCCCATTTGACGCCCAGTTCATAGGCATCGACCTTCTCGCTCGCGAACTGCAGGTCGCTCGCCTCGGGGCGGCCGTTGCCCGGCGTGTTGGCGGGGCGTGCCAGCGCGGTGGTGCAGGCGGTATTTTGCGCGGCCGATCCCGCGGTCGTGCTGCACGGCCGGTCGAGCGCCGAATAGTCGAGGTTGAAGCCCCCCGCCTTGTACCCCTTCGAGGCCGAGGCATAGACCAGCCAGTCGGGATCGGGTTTCCAGCTCAGCACCGCGGTGCCGGTCCACTGCCCCTCGCTGAACTTCGTCCCCGGGGCGCCCTTGACGATATCGGGCGCGGTGCCGTTGATCACGCAGGCGAGGCTGGCCAGCGCCTGCAGCGGCGAATTGACGATCGCCGGGCACAGCGTGTTGGTGAAATTGGCATCGCCCGCCAGCGTCTTGCGCTCGTGGGTGTAACGCGCCCCGACGGTCAGCGTCAGCACATCCTCGACGATGTCGAAGCTGTTGTGCGTGAACAGCGCATAGTTGGTGCTGCGCTGGTGGAAGGTCGACCCGTTGTTGCCGGTGTTGTTGAGCGGCGCCGCGCCGAGCAGCGCCGCAATCCCCTGGAAACCGGGGAAGGAGGCAGCGGGCAGGTTCGAACAGGTCGCCGATGCGGGGTTGAGCAAGGTCGGCGCGAGGCTCGCGGCGGCGAGACAGTTGGCGTAGCGCTGATAGTCGGCGCCATAGACGATGTCGTCGTCGACATCGAGTTTCTCGTTGGCATAATAGCCGCCGACCAGCCAATCGAGCCGCCCGTCGAACGCCTCGCCCTGCAGCCGCAATTCCTGCGTGAACAGCCGGAACCGGCGGTCGAGGTCGGTGCGGCGCAAGATGTCGAGCGCGCTGAAATCGGCATCCTGCCCCTGCGCATTCTTATAGTCGCGATAGGCGGTGATCGAGGTCAGCGTCGCGGCGCCCAGCTCCCAGTTGAGTTCGCCCGACACGCCCCAGTCCTTGGTGTCGGAGCGATAGGAGACGCCCGGGGTGGTCGCCTGTTGACGGATGAAGCTGGTGCCCGCCGGTGCGACCTGATGATTGGCGCCCAGAAATTGCAGCAGCGGCAGCAGCGTATTGGGCGAGGCGACCGGGAAACCGTCGGCGCCGCGCGTCAGGTTGCGCACCGGATTGAGCAGCACGCCGCCGCAGCAATTCTCGTTGCGCTGGCTGTAATCGGCGATCAGCCGGAATTTCACGCTCTCGGTCGGCTCGAGCAGCAACTGGCCCTTGACCAGCCAGCGGTCGCGATCGTTGATATCGGGTTCGCCCGCGGTGACATTCTTGATGAAACCGTCGCGCTTCTGCCAGACGCCGTCGACGCGCACCGCCGCCTTGTCGCCGAGCGGCGCGTTGATCATCCCGTCGACGCGCCAATAATCATAATTGCCGTAACTCACCGACCCCTTGGCGCCGAAGCCGCTGAGGTCGGGTCCCTTGGTGACGATGTTGATCAGGCCGGCGGTCGAGTTGCGCCCGAACAGCGTGCCCTGCGGCCCGCGCAGCACCTCGACGCGCTCGATATCGCCGAGTTCGGACAGGCCGACCCCGGTGCGGCTGCGATAGACGCCGTCGATGAACAGCCCGACCGAGCTTTCGAGGCCGGGGTTCTCGCCGACCGTACCGATACCGCGAATGCGCGCGGAGAAATTGACCTCGCTCGTTGCGCCCGACACGAGTAGCGACGGCGCGACCTGTCCCAGCGCGCGGACGTCGGTGGCGCCGGTCTTTTCGAGCGTCTCGCCCGACACCGCCGACACCGCGATCGGCACGTCGGACAAGAGTTCGCTGCGGCGCGTCGCGGTCACGATGATCGTGCCGTCGTCGGGGACCTCGGCGCCCTGCGGCGCGACATCCTGCGCCCAGGCCGGTGTCGCCGCGAGGGCGACCGCAAGCGCCACGCCCTGCGCGCTGCCACGGGCAAAGCGCGCAATTCTCCCGTCACTCTTTTTCATCGTCATCCTCCCACAAGGCTTATTTTATTCTCAGGGATGATAACAAATTCCAGCGGGGAATCCACAACGAAAACCGCCCGCATCCGGTGGGATGCGGGCGGCTCTCAAGCTCCTGAAATCAGGCAGTTTGTGGTCTAGAACTTGCCGCGCAGCGTCAGACCATAGGTCCGCGGTTCGGCCAGGAACTGCGAGAAGATCTGGCGTCCGCCGGGGAAACCGTTCGCGTCGGTGAACGGTGCCGAGGTCGTGCCCGCCTGGAAGGGCGAGTTGAACGCGACCTGGGCATATTTGGCGTTGAGCAAATTCTGCGCCCAGAATTCGACCGCCCACTTCTCGTCGGGGCCGCGCACGCCGAGGCGGGCGTTGAACACGGTGTAGCTTTCCTGCTCCTTCTGCGGGAACAGGTCGGAACCGGTGTTGTACCCGCTCGTCGCACGGCCATCGATATAGACGAGGCCGGTCAGCCCGCCGCTGCCGAGTTCGGGGGTCCAGGTCATGCTCGCGGTGCCGACCAGTTCGGGCGCGTTCGACAGATTGTCGCCGGGCAGGAAGCGCAGCGCGGGGTCAAGCGGCCCGCCGGCGTTGGTGCCGACCAGGTTGCTGCGATATTTGGTCTTCGAATAGGTCATCCCCGCAGCCAGCCGGAAATCGCTGGCCAGCGCCAGCGACGTTTCGAGTTCGAAGCCTTCGGCGCGCACGCCCCAGCTCACCTTGTCCGACGCGCAGACGCCGGTCGCGGCGCTCTGGTCGCGGTCGCCGCCGGCCAGATCGGCCTCGCAGCCGTTGATGTTCTGGACCAGGAAGACCGTGCCGTTGAAGGTGTTCAGCTGGAAGCTGCTGAAATCCGACCGGAACAGCGAAACACCGACGTTGAAGCCGTTCGCCGAATATTTGGCGCCCAGTTCATAGCTGTCGACCTTTTCGGGGTCGAACTGCAAATTGTTCACCAGCGCCTGCGCGCCCGCCTGGCCGCCGAACGGCACGATCGGCGATTTCAGCGCCGAACGGTCGAGGTTGAAGCCCCCCGCCTTATAGCCGCGCGAATAGCTGGCGTAGGTGAGGAGGTCGTCGACGGGTTTCCACGACAGGATCGCGGTGCCGGTGAACTCGTCCTCGGCGCGCTTGCTGTTGATCGACACGCCATTGAGCTCGGCGGTCGAATTGCCCTGGCAGCTGAGGCCGATCAGCGCGCCCGCCAGTGCCTTGGCGGTGGCGTTGGTCGTGGTGCTGACCAGATCGTCGAGTACGAGGCCCTGGACTGTAGTGCAGGCGGTGTTGTCGTTGGTGAAGCTCGCGTTGAACTTCTTCTTGTCGTTGGTGTAGCGGACGCCGAAGGTGAAATCGATCGTGTCGGTGATGTGGAAGATATTGTGCGTGAACAACGCCCAGTTCTTGCCATTCTGATAATAGCGGTCGTTGATCGAGCCGCGGTTGTTCAGCCCGTCGAGCGCGGTGAACGCCGCGACGATGTCGGTGCCGGTCTGGCCGCCGCCGCTCGCCCCCGCGATCGTCGCCGGGCCGACACCGGGCGCGACGCACAGCGGGCTCGCCGCCGAATAAAGCGCCGCGAGGCCGCCGCCCGAAATGATGCGGCAGGTGGCGAACCGGCCGTACTGGCTGCCGAAGCGCAGGTTGTCGCGGACGGTCAGCTTTTCATTGGCGTAGAAGCCGCCGACCAGCCAGTCGAGCTTGCCGTCGAACGCCTCGCCCTGCAGGCGCAGTTCCTGGGTGAAGGTGTGGAACTGGCGATAGGCGTCGTCGTCGGGATCGCGATAGAGGATGTCGACCACGCCATAATCGACGTCGCCGGCCTGGCTCGACCGATATTGGCGATAGCCGGTGATCGAGGTCAACGTCGCGCCGCCCAGATCATAGTCGATCTGGCCCGAAAAGCCGTAATCCTTGGTCTTGCCGGCATAGCTGCGGCCCGGGCTGACCGACAGATTGCGGTCATACCCCTGGTTGAATGCCGCGAGCGGCTGGCCGAGGTCGCGCAGCACGTTGATGATGTTGTTGCCGTTCTGCTGCAACGGCGACAGCGGTACCGACGGATTGTTGAGGTTGCCGACCGCGGTGTTGACCGCGCTGCTGACATAGGTCGCGCCGCAGCATTTCTCGTCGCGATAGGTATAGTCGGCGATCAGCCGGATCGACAGCGCGTCGGTCGGTTCGAACAGCAGTTGCCCGCGCAGGAAATAGCGGTCGCGATCGTTGACGTCGGTGTTGTTCGTCGTGTCGCGATAGAATCCGTCGCGCTTCACCCAGATGCCGTCGAGGCGCGCCGCGAGGGTGTCGCTGATCGGCCCGGTGACGCTGCCGCCGAGGCGGAAATAGTCATAATTGCCATAGGTCGCCTCGGCGGTGGCGCCGAAGGTGAAATCGGGCTTTTTCGAATAGATGCTGATCAGGCCCGCCGACGAGTTGCGGCCGCCGAGCGTGCCCTGCGGGCCGCGCTGGACTTCGACGCGGTCGATTTCGCCCAGTTCGTTGAGGCCGATGCCCGAACGCGAGCGATAGACGCCGTCGATGAACACCGGGACCGAGCTTTCGAGACCGGGGTTGTCGCCGACGGTGCCGATGCCGCGGATACGCGCCGAACCATTGGCTTCACTGCCGGTCGACGACACGAGCAGCGACGGCGCGACCTGGTTGAGCTGGCGGATGTCGTTCGCGCCGCTGTTCTGCAGCGCTTCGGCGTTCACCGCCGAGATCGCCACCGGCACGTCGGCGAGGCGCTGCGCGCGTCCCTGCGCGGTGACGACGATTTCGCTGTTGCTGCTGTCGTCGGCGGTCGCCGTGTCGGTGGCGGTGTCCTGCGCAAAGGCCGGCACCGCCATGCCGATGATCGCCAGCGAGGCGCCGAGCGCACTCGTGCGCAGCAGGCGGGCAGCACAATGGGTATAGGATTTCATATTGGGCACTCCTCTCAACATTTCGTTGTTTTTATTAGGAGGCGAGCATACGCAAATTGCGCCCCCGATCCAGCCGAGGCGGCGCATTTGCGTCATGTTTTCGGCAAGTGCGGCTTTTCGGCCACAGGCGGCAAAGCCCGGTCCGGCGGGCGATCAGGCGCGGCCCGGCATTGCCGTAACGTCATCGGTGGCAGGATTGCCACAGCGCAGCGACAGCAATTTTCCGTCGGCGACCAGCATCGCGCGATAATCGCCCGCGAAATTCGCCGCGATGGCGCTGTCGCCGACATCGAGCCCGCCGGTCAGGCTGCCGAAGGCGGGCAGAATCAGCCGCTGCGCGTCGCCCGCGAAGCATGGCCGCGACACCGCCCGGCCGCGCAGGGTCAGCCGCAGCTTGGGATGGAAATGCCCCGATATCTCGGGGCGGGTCTCGCCCGCTTCGCACTGGTGGCGCAGGACGATGCCGTCGACCTCGATCTCTTCGGCGATGGTGCCGCCCCAGGCGCCGCCCGACAGGCCATCGTGATTGCCCGCGATCCAGGTCAGCGGCACCGCCCCCGTCTGGCGGCGCAATCGCTCGGCGACTGCGGGCGCGACCCGTTCGGCGGCGGCGCGGTCGTGGAAACTGTCGCCCAGGCACCAGAGCGCGCGCGCGCCGGTCTCGGCGACCAGCCGTGCCAGCCGGTCGAGCGTGTCGTGGCTGTCATAGGGCGGCAACGGCTGGCCGTGCGCAGCGTACCAGCTCGCCTTTTCCAGATGCAGGTCGGCGACGATCAGCGCGCCGTGGCGTGGCCAGAACAGCGCGCGCCCGGCGAGCGGCACGAACTGGTGGCCGGCAAAATCGAGCAGGGGCGCGGCGGGCATGGCGCCGCTATGGCGCCGCCCCGGGCATCCGTCCAGTTCTTGGCGTCCAGTTCCCGGCGTCCGGTTCCCGGCGTCTAGCTGCCCTGCGCCGACGTGTTCGCGGCGAACCGCTGGCCCGTCGCGCGGCTCGCGCCGTCGGGCAGGTCGAACACGATGCGCTTGTTCGGGAAATCGATCTCGACCCGGTCGAACAGCGCGAGGCTGTCCATGCCGAGCAGCAGCGCCGGCCGCTCCTGCAGGCCCAGCGCGCGGAATGCCTGGCTGTCGGCGAAGCTCACCGGCAGGTCGTTGACGTCCATGCCGTTGATGATGATGCGCTTGATCGCGGTGCGCGTCGCGGGCACCGCCTCGCCGGTCACCGCGCCGAGCGTGGTCGACAGGAAGGGCAGGCGGTTCGCGCGCCGCGCCGCGACCAGTTTCTGCAGCGCCAGATTGCCGACGCTCGTCTGCGCGCCGGTGTCGACGATCACGTCGATGCGTTTGCCGTCGAGCCGCGCGTCGGACAGGATCAGCCGTCCCGCCGAATTGCGCGCGGTGACGACGATCGCGTCGTCGTCGCGGATGATCGGCCGCGCGCGCTTGCGCGTTTCCAGGATCTCCATGCTCTCTTTGCGAAAATCGATCAGGATGCGCCGGTCCTCGAGCATGTCGACCCCGATCAGCCCCGCGGCCCCAAGATGGCGGCCGAAAAAGGAGGGGGCGTCGAACGCGGTCATCTGCAGGTCGGTCATCGACAGCGCCGCGACGCGAAAGCTGGGGACCGTCGCCGACCCGCCGATCGTCGCCATGCGCAGCTTGCCGCCCTCGACCAGCCCCAGCCGGTCGGCGAGTTCGCGCGCGATGATCGTGCGTTCGGCGCCAGTGTCGACGAGGAAGGAAAACGGCCCCTTGCCGCCGACCATCACCTTCACCGACATGCGCCGCGTCGCGTCGAGGTCGAACGGCTGGATGAAGGGGGTGACCTCGGCGCTCGTCACCGGCTGGGCCAGCGGATCGGCGGGGGTCGAGGCCGGCGCCGGCGCGGGCGGCGGCGCGACCGGCGGCTGGCTCGCGCCGAGCAGTGCCGGGGCGGACAGCAGCAGCGTCCAGATCATTCGCCGCCTGAGAACATGGGTCATCGCGGGCATCCTCATTATGTTATGCCGCCAGTCTACGCCTGTCGGCGGTGCGCGGCAAGCGGGGTGCGGTGCGCGGACGGAGGGTGCGGTGATGGGCGGTTCGGGGTATCCAAGCCTGCCCATATTTCCGTTCGTGTCGAGCGAAGTCGAGACACCCATCGGTAGCGCACGCCTTTGGGGTGTCTCGACTACGCTCGACACGAACGGGACTTGTGGAGGACTGTTGTCCACTCCCGCTCGGACATCCCACCTCGCTACGCGTCCCCCATCGCCGCCGCGGCCAGTTCATCCGCCAGCTCGCCCAGCAACGCATCGTCGAGGTCGGCGGCGGCGACATTTTCGCGCCCGATCAGCACCAGCACCGGCACCGCCAGCGGGCTGATCCGCGGCAGATGCTTGTGCAGCATCGTCCCCGCCGCGCGGTCGAGCAGGTCGCCCAGCCGCGCGACATCGGTCAGCCGCTCGCGCGCATCGGCCCACGCCGCTTCGAGCAGCAGATGGTCGGGCTCATATTTGCGCAGCACGTCGAAAATCAGGTCGGTCGAAAAGGTCACCTGCTTGCCGGTCTTGCGCTTGCCCGGATGCTGGCGTTCGATCAGCCCGCCGATCACCGCGACCTCGCGGAACGCGCGCTTCAGGAGGTGCGATCCCTCGACCCATTCGACGAACTCGTCCTCCAATATCGCGGCGTCGAACAGCGCGGCGGGGTCGGTCACCGGTTTCAGCGACCAGATCGCCAGCGCATAGTCCGACGCGACGAAGCCCAAAGGCTGCAACCCCGCGCGCTCCATCCGTTTCGAGATCAGCATGCCGAGCGACTGGTGCGCGTTCCAGCCCTCGAACGGATAGACGACGAGGTAATGATGATCCTCATGCGGGAAGGTCTCGACCAGCAGTTCGCCGGGCCGCGGCAGCACCGACCGATACGCCTGCATTTCGAGCCAATAGCGGACATCGTCGGGAAAACGGACCCAGCTCGCCGGATCGGCCAGAAACCCGCGCACCCGATCGGCGAGCCGCGTCGTCAGCGCCATGCGCGCGCCGACATAGGAGGGGATGCGCGCCGGGCGCGTCGTCGCGCGGACATAGAGGTCGGTGTCGCGGATCGACTCGACCTCGAGGCTCAATCCGGCGAACGCGAAGGTGTCGCCGGGGGTCAGTGTGCTCGCGAAATATTCCTCGACACTTCCCAATCTGCGCCCGTTCTTGAACCGCACGTCGAGCGTCGGGGCGTCGACGATGATCCCCGCGTTGAGCCGGTGCTGCGCCGCGAGTCGCGGGTGCGCGATGCGCCAGCGTCCTTGCCCGTCGGGGGCGAGGCGGCGGAAGCGGTCATAGCTTTTGAGCGCATAACCCCCGTCGCGCACGAAGCCGAGCAGCCGCGAAAAGGTCGTCGCATTGACCCAGCGATAGGGGGCGGCCGAGCGGATCTCTTCGAGCAACTCGTCCTCGGCGAAGGGCGCGGCGCAGGCGAGCGCCATCACATGCTGCGCCAGCACGTCGAGCGCGCCGGGGCGAAAGCGGTCGGCGTCGCGCTCGCCCGCTTCGACGGCGTCCAATGCCGCCTGCGCCTCGAGATATTCGAAGCGGTTGCCCGGCACGATCAGCGCCTTGCTTGGTTCGTCGAGCCGGTGATTGGCGCGCCCGATCCGCTGCAACAGCCGCGACGACCCCTTCGGCGCCCCCATCTGGATCACGCAATCGACATCGCCCCAGTCGAGCCCGAGATCGAGGCTCGACGTCGCGACCAGCGCGCGCAGCCGCCCTTCGGCCATCGCCAATTCCGCGCGCTGGCGTGCCTCGCGATCGAGGCTGCCATGATGGATCGCGATCGGCAGGCCGAGGTCGTTGACCTTCCACAGATCCTGAAAGATCAGCTCGGCCAGCCCGCGGGTGTTGCAAAAGATGATCGTGGTGCGGTTTTTCGCGACCTCGGCCATCACCTGATGCACCGCATATCGCCCCGAATGCCCCGACCATGGCACCGCGCCCTCGGGCAGCAGGATCGATATGTCGGGATCGGCGCCCGCCTCGCCCTCGACCAAAGCCACCGTTTCGGGGTTCGCGTCGGGGGCGAGCCAGCCGGCATATTGCACCGGATCGGCGATCGTCGCCGACAGCCCGACGCGGCGCATGTCGGGTGCGATGTGCTGCAGCCGCGCGAGCGACAGGCTCAGCAAATCGCCGCGCTTGCCCGGCGCGAAGGCATGGATTTCGTCGATCACCACCGTCTTGAGGTCGGCGAACATCAGGAAACTGTCGGGATAAGACAGCAAAAGCGACAGCGATTCGGGTGTGGTGAGCAATATGTTCGGCGGCCGGCTGCGCTGCCGCGCTTTCTTGTCCGAACTGGTGTCGCCGCTGCGGCTTTCGACGCTGATCGGCAGGTCCATGTCGGTGATCGGGCCGATCAAATTGCGTTCGACGTCGGCGGCGAGCGCTTTCAGCGGCGACACATAGAGGGTGTGGAGCCGGTCCGACGGGCTTTCGGCGAGATCGACGAGTGTCGGCAAAAACCCCGCCAGCGTCTTCCCCGCCCCCGTCGCCGCGACGAGCAAGGCATGTTCGCCGCGTGTGGCAGCGGCCAGCATATCGGCCTGATGCCGCCGCACCCGCCACCCGCGCGCGGCGAACCAGTCGGTGAAGATTTGGGGGAGCGGCATGGGGGAGATGTGGGGCTGCAAGCTGTGGGGAGCAAGCTCTTCTCCCCTCCCGCTTGCGGGAGGGGTCGGGGGAGGGCGTGTCAATTCAGGAGCGGCGCCTCACCGACAGCCCCTCCCCTAACCCCTCCCGCAAGCGGGAGGGGGACATGGCCATCGACATCCCCGCCAAAACTCGCAATACCCCACATGGGGTCGCATCCATCGGAAGGATGCTCATGTTGAAATCGATACTGGCCGCGAGCGGTGCCGCGGCGCTGCTGTTGCCGTTGCCGGTCGCCGCCGAAGAACCGATGATGAAGCTCGCGGGCATGCTCCGCTGCGCCGCGGTCTATCAGGTCACCAGCGAACGCGCGCCGAAGGATAGCGAGGCCCAGCTGACCGCGGGGCGCCATTTCCTGCAATATTATATGATCATGCTCGCGCTCGCCGAGAACAAGCCTGACGACAAGTTTGACGCCAAGACGCTGAAAACCTTGTTCGAGGCCGAAAACGCCATCGCCAATTCGGATGCCGTGCTTGCGCGGGCCGAGGGCAAGACCGACGTCTTCGCCGCCGACATCGCCACCTGCGCCGGCTTCCGCGAGCGCCAACCCGAACTCTTCGCGAGCGCCGACAGGACGATCGAAACCCTGGCCAAGGCGCAGGCGAACGCCGCGACGCAATAGGAGGAAGGCCGGCGGCCCGAGCCTGACAAGTTGCCTTATAACCCCGTTCGTGTCGAGCGAAGTCGAGACACCCCGAAGGCTGGCGTGGTCCAAGCGTGTCTCGACTTCGCTCGACACGAACGGGAATAGGGGTGGGCGGGTTTACACGAACACTCTCCTAAACCCGCGCCCCCATCGCCCCCAGCAACCCGCGCCAATGCTCGCCCAGCCGCCGCTGGAACAGCATCAGCTCGAATCCGTGCCGCGCGACATGTTTCTGCGGGATCGTATCCCAGCCGCGATGCTCGACCGTCACCCGCGTCTCGGCGCCGACCGCCTCGAAGCGCACCTCGACCTCGGTCGCCTGATCGGCGCGAAAACTTGGCAGGCGCCAGCCGAACGCCAGTCGCTCTCCGGGCAACCAGCAACGGACGCGCCCGATCTCCCACTCGGTGCCGTCGGCGAAGCGCGTGACCAGCCGTCCCTCGGGACCCGCGGGGTCGAACCGCAATGCGCCGTCACCCTTTCGCGACACTTCGAACAGCGCATGGCTCTTCCACCATAGCCCGATCTCGTGGGTGAAGACGTCGAACGCGCGGGCCGGCGTTGCCGCGACGCGCAGCGCGACGATCACCGCCGCGCTCATGCGCCGCCCTCGACATGGTGTTTGAACGCCGCGAGCTGGTCGCTCCACAGCGCCTCGGTTTCGGCGAGCCATTGCTTGAGTTCGGCGGTCGCGCCGGCCTTCAGCCGATAGATGCGCACCCGCGCGTCGAAGCTCAGGTAATTGTCCTCGACCAGCCCGCCGTCCTTCAGCGCGCGCAGATGGCGGCTCATCGCCGGCGGCGCGAGCCCGAGCGCTCCCGCAAGCTCGCCCGCGCTGTACGGGCGCGCGCCGAGCAACTCGACCGCGCGGCGGCGCTTCGGGTCGGCGAGCGCGGCGAACAGGCGATCGACGGCCTCGCTCGATCTTTCGGCGCTCAATCGTCGAGCCGCGTCTTCGTCGTGAAGCCGCCCTCGGCGTCCCACTCTTCCGCCGTCTTTTCCGCGACGGTGACGCCAAAGGTCCAGATATGCCCCTCGGGGTCCTTGGCGCGGTAGCTGCGGTCGCCATAGAATTGCGTCTCGGGCTCGGCGATGATCGCCGCCCCCGCCGCGCGCGCCCTTTCGCAATGCGCGTCGATATCCTCGCCGACCGCGAGCTGGACATGCACCGACTGGCTGTTCTTGCCGCCGATCGATTTCGGGCTCTTGTGGTCGTCGGACCATTCATTGCCGACCATCACCACCGAATCGCCATAGCCCATCTCGCTGTGCGCCAGATTGCCCTCGGCATCGAGCAGCACGAACAACGGTTCGAAGCCGAAGGCGTCCTCCAGCCAGCGGAACGCCGCCTTGCTGTCCTGATAACTCACGGCGCTCGAAAGCCCCTTGCCGCGTGGATGATCGACCATGATATCTCTCCCGATTCGCAGATGATTTCACTATCGTACAATATTTTCATAAAAATGAAAATACATGCAATCGCGAATGAAGTTGCTAGGAAAAGCGCATGACTGTCGATCTCGCCCGCTGCCTCGCCGAAGCCTATGACATCGCGCTGCCGCACCGCGGGCAGGGCAAGGTCGCCGACTATATCCCGGCGCTCGCCTGCGTCGACCCGAACCATTTCGGCATGGCGCTCGCGCTCCCCGACGGCACGATGCACGTCGCCGGCGACGCCGACACGCCCTTTTCGATCCAGTCGGTGTCAAAGGTCTTCACGCTGGCGCTCGCGCTGCGCCGCGTCGGCAGCTCGCTGTGGGACAGCGTCGGCCGCGAACCCTCGGGTAGCGCCTTCAACTCGATCGTCCAGCTCGAGACCGAGCATGGCATCCCGCGCAACCCGCTGATCAACGCCGGCGCGATCGCCACCACCGACCGGCTGATCGACGGTCGCGACGGCGATGCGGTGATCGAGGAAATCCTCGCCTTCATTCGCGCCCGGGCCGGTGACGAGGGGGTCGACATCGACCTCGACGTCGCCTTTTCCGAATCGGAAACCGGCGCCCGCAACCGCAGCCTGACCCATTTCATGGACGCCTTCGGCAACCTGCGTCACCCCGTCGAAACGACGCTCGGCGTCTATTTCCGCCAATGCGCGATCGCCATGAGTTGCACCCAATTGGCAAAGGCCGGGCTGTTCCTGACGATGGACGGCCGCGACCCGCGCACCGGCGAACAATTGGTCGAACCGCACCGCGCCCGGCGCATCAATGCGATCATGATGCTCTGCGGCCATTACGACAACAGCGGCGAATTCGCCTTCCGCGTCGGCCTGCCGGGCAAGAGCGGCGTCGGCGGCGGCATCCTCTGCATCGCGCCGGGGCAGGGCTCGATCGCGGTCTGGTCGCCGGGATTGAACGAAGCCGGCACCTCGCTGGTCGGCGCGATCGCGCTCGAACATTTCGCCTATGCCGCCGGCTGGTCGGTGTTCGACTAAGGCCGCGCCTTCAATCGTCGAGTAGGGTCAATTTCACCCGCGCCGTGCCGCTGCGGTGCATGCCGATTTCCTTCGCCGCGGCATGGCTGATGTCGATCACCCGCCCGCGCCCGAACGGACCGCGGTCGTTGATCCGCACGATAACGCTCTCGCCGTTGGCCAGGTTGGTGACGCGCACCTTGCTGCCAAAGGGCAGGGTGCGGTGCGCCGCGGTCAGGTCGTCGGGGTCGCAGATTTCGCCGTTGGCGGTGCGATTGCCCTCCAGCTCGCGGCTGTAATAGCTCGCCATCCCGCTCGAAAGCTCGGTTTCGACGACGACCCCGTCATCGCCATCGGCGTCCTGCGCGACGGCCGGAACCGCCAGCAACAGCGGCATCAGCATGGCGGCAAAGCCCCGCATGACATCCTCCCCTTTGTCCTCTGGCGGCAGCAAGCAGCCCCGGCTTGCCGAGGCAAGCCGGTCCGCGTTACGCCGCGCGGGATTTGCGGTCAGACGTCGAGATTGGCCACCGACAGCGCGTTGGTCTGGATGAAATCGCGCCGTGGTTCGACCTCGTCGCCCATCAGCCGCTCGAAGATCTCGTGCGCGATATCGGCCTGTTCGGCCTCGACGCGCAGCAGCGTGCGGTTCGACGGATCGAGCGTGGTTTCCCACAATTGCTCGGCATTCATCTCGCCCAGCCCCTTGTAGCGGCTGATCGACAGACCCTTGCGGCTGTGCGCGAAAATCGCTTCGAGCAGTTCGGACGGGCGGGTGATCGGCGTCGTCTTGCCGGTGGAGGCCGCGGGCAGGTCGCTATCGCTCGTATCGGCGTCGCTATCGGCTTCGGCGGCGGCGAGCGCCGCCGCTTCGGCGGCCTGCGCCGCGGCGCTGCTGCCCTTCACCAGGCGGCCCGGGCGGGCATAGGTGTCGGCCTGCTCGCCGGCGAGCTTGTGCAGCCGCCGCGCTTCCTGACTCGCCAGGAAGGCCGCGTCGATCGCATGATGGTCGCTGACCCCGCGCCAACGCTTTTCGAGCGTATAGCCGCCGTCCACCGCGACGATCGTCCATTTCGCCTCGCTGCCGCCGGTAAGCGCGCCCTCGGCGGCGTTGAGCCATTCGGCGGCGCGCACGCCGGCCGCGGTGCGGCCCGCGCTGTCGAGTTCGGGATCGAGCGCGCCGTTGAGCGCCAGCGCCTCGACCAGCTCGTAATTATGCCCGCGCGGCACATAACGCATCAGCGCGCGCAGCCGGCGGCCATGCTCGATCAGGTCGCGCAGGTCGTTGCCCGACCGCGCCCCGCCGCTCGTCTCGAGCATCAGCGCATCGATCCCGCCGTCGACGAGGTAATTTTCGAGCGCGCTATCGTCCTTGAGATAGACCTCGCTGCGGCCTTTCGCGACTTTGTAGAGCGGCGGCTGGGCGATGTAGAGGTGACCGCCCTCGATGATCTCGGGCATCTGGCGATAGAAGAAGGTCAGCAGCAGCGTGCGGATATGCGCGCCGTCGACGTCGGCGTCGGTCATGATCACGATCTTGTGATAACGCAGCTTTTCGAGGTTGAACTCGTCGCGGATCCCGGTGCCGAGCGCCTGGATCAACGTCCCGACTTCCTTCGACGAGATGATGCGGTCGAAACGCGCACGCTCGACGTTCAAAATCTTGCCCTTCAGCGGCAGGATCGCCTGGACATGGCGGTCGCGGCCCTGCTTGGCGCTGCCGCCTGCCGAGTCACCCTCGACGAGGAAGAGTTCGCATTTGGCGGGGTCGCGTTCCTGGCAGTCGGCGAGCTTGCCGGGCAGGCTCGCGATATCCATCGCGCCCTTGCGCCGCGTCAGCTCGCGCGCCTTTTTCGCGGCTTCGCGGGCGGCGGCGGCGTCGATCACCTTCTGGATCACGGCTTTCGCATGGGCCGGATTTTCCTCCAGCCATTCGGTCATCCGGTCGGCCATCAGGCTTTCCAGCGGCTGGCGCACTTCGCTGCTGACCAGCTTGTCCTTGGTCTGCGAGCTGAATTTGGGGTCGGGCAGCTTGACCGACACGATCGCGGTCAGCCCTTCGCGCATGTCGTCGCCGGTCAGGCTGACCTTTTCCTTCTTCAGGATGCCCGACTTGTCGCCATAGCCGTTGATCGTGCGCGTCAGCGCGGCGCGGAACGCGGCGAGGTGCGTGCCGCCGTCGCGCTGCGGGATGTTGTTCGTGAAGCAGAGGACATTTTCATAATAGCTGTCGTTCCACTCGAGCGCGACATCGATGCCGATGCCGTCGCGCTCGCTGCTGATCGCGATCGGATCGGCCAGCAACGGGGTCTTGTTGCGATCGAGATATTTGACGAAGGCCGCGATGCCGCCCTCGTAAAACAGGTCATGGCTGACATGCTCGGCGTGGCGCGCGTCGACCAGCTTGATCCGCACCCCCGAATTCAGGAAGGCAAGCTCGCGATAGCGGTGTTCCAGCTTCTCGAAATCGAATTCGAGGACATTCTTGAACGTCTCGGTCGATGCCTGGAAGGTAACGCGCGTGCCCTTCTTGCCCGCCGGGGCAGGGCCGTTGACCTTGAGCGGGCCGACCGAATCGCCATGCTCGAAGCGCATCCAATGCTCTTCGCCGTCGCGCCAGATCGTCAGCTCGAGCCATTCGGACAGCGCGTTGACGACCGACACGCCGACCCCGTGCAGGCCGCCCGACACCTTGTACGCATTATCGTCGCTGGTGTTTTCGAACTTCCCGCCGGCGTGGAGCTGGGTCATGATGACCTCGGCCGCCGAAATGCCTTCTTCGGCGTGGATGCCGGTCGGAATGCCGCGGCCATTGTCCTCGACGCTGACCGACCCGTCGCTGTTCAGCGTGATCAGGACGAGGTCGCAATGCCCCGCGAGCGCTTCGTCGATCGCATTGTCCGAAACCTCGAACACCATGTGGTGCAGCCCCGACCCGTCGTCGGTGTCGCCGATATACATGCCCGGCCGCTTGCGTACCGCGTCGAGGCCCTTGAGAACCTTGATCGAATCGGCGCCATAGGCGTTCACATTGGGCAGGTTGGCGTTGGCGCTCGGCGCGATATTTTCTGGGGTGTCCGTCATAGCGATTATATAGGGTCGGGGTCGCCAAAACCCAAGCGAAAATGCGGCTCTCGCTCCTTTCGGATCGAGCGTTGCGCGCCCGCGTCGCGGCGGCTAGTTTCGGGGCATGAAACCTCGTCTCGCCCGCTCGCTTCCCCTGCTTCTCGCGCTCTCGGTCGCGGCCTGTTCGCAGCCCGCCCCGCCGCCCGACAACGCCCCCGCCGTCGCGGGCGAACCGCTCGCCTCGCGTCCGGTGAAGACCGGGACCGAAGGGCCGCAGCTTCCCGCCTGCGCCAGCACCTCGCGCGTCAAGCCCGGCGGCACCGATGTTTATTGGGCGCCCGGCGAAACGCGCGCGGTCAAGGCGAAGCTCGCGGGGGGCACGTCGGTGTCGCTATGCGAGGCGACCGACGACGACGCCTGGTTCGGTATCGTCTTCGCCGCGCCCGGCGGCGATCCGGCCTATTGCGACGTCACGCGGCCGGTGCGCTCGGCGCGCGAATATCAGGGTCCGTGCCGCTGGGGCTGGATCAAGGGCGGGACGGTGCAGCTGGGGGCTTAAGAATTTCCGTCGCCCCCGCGTAGGCGGGGGCCGCGGTCTTTACCCGCGGCAATCCTCGATCAACCGGCCGATTTCGGACTGGACCGGCAGCGTCAGCGTGCTGCCGTTGCTTGCCTCCAGCGCGAAGCGGCCGCGGCTGAAGGCGATGCGGTCGAGCCGGGCGTCGCGATTGCCGAGCGTCACGCGGCCGCCGCTCAGCCGCAGCCGGTCGGTGCCGGCGCTGGTCCTGAGATCGACGTCGAGCGTCTCGCCGGCGCCGAGCCCGGCGCCAAGCTCGATCGAACCGCCGCTGCACGCCATCGTCACCAGCGGCGACGCGACGCCCGCTTGTGCGAAGCTCGCGGTGCGGGCCGCCGCGTCATAACGCCACTCGCCGGCATCGAGGCGCCGCTCGTCCCAGGCTTTCGCGGGAGCGGGAACCGGCGCGGGGGTCGGGCGGGGTGCCGCGGCGACCGGGGTCGGCGCGGGAGCAGGCGCCGGAGTCGGCACCGCGGTGCAACTCGCGATCGCGAGCGTCAACGGCAGGGCGATGCTGTAGCGCCACCAGGCGCGTTTTCGGCTCACGATGCAAATCCCCGGAAATCGACCACTTCGTCGATGCCAACGCGCGGCACCGGCCATTGGTTCACCGCCGCATCCTCGTCGGCGTAACCGATCGCGAGCCCGGTGAACAGGATCTGGTCGTCGCCGAGCGCCAGGGTCTCGCGGATCGTCGCGCCGTACATCGCCCAGCATTCCTGCGGGCAGCTTGCCAGGCCATGCTCGACGAGCAGCAGCATCACCGACTGCAGCCACATGCCCATGTCGGACCATTGCGGCGGCCCCATGATCCGCGAGCAATGGAGGAACAGCATCACCGGCGCGCCGAAACCGGTATAATTGTTCATGAACTGGCCGAGCCGCGCCTTCTTGTCCTCGCGCGGGATGCCGAGCGCGGCGTACAGCCCCTCGCCGACCCCGAAGCGCCGCGTTTCCCACGGCTCGGTCAGCCCCTTGGGGTAAATGTCATATTCGGGTTGATGCCCCTCGCGGCCCATAGCGATGCGCGCCGCGACCGCGTCCTTGACCGCCTGCCAGTCGCTGCCCGCGAGCACTATGGCCTGCCAGGGCTGGAGATTGCCACCCGACGGCGCACGCTGCGCGGCGGCGAAGATTTCGGTCAGCAGCGCGGGGTCGACCGGCCGATCGGTAAAGGCACGCACCGAACGCCGCTTGTGCAGCGCGTCGGTCACGGGAAGGGTGGCGGTGTCAGTCGCTGGCATATTTATCCTCTCGCCGCTTGCCGAACAGCAATTTGCGTTCGAGCCGGGCTTTCAGCTGGCGGTAATAGGAGAGGAGGAAGACATCGTCCTCCTCCGCGACCGGCCGCCCGATCTTGGCGCGGATCGTGTCCGCGACCTCGCGCATGGCGCGCGCATCGCGGATACGCAAGACCCGCTCGAGCTCCTGCAGTTCGAAAATGCCATAGACCGACAGTTCGGCCTCGCTGAACGCCATCGGCCCGGCCGCCTCGGCCTCGGCGGCGATGTCATGGTCGAGCTTCGATCGCTGCGCCATCACCACCCACGTCCCGGCGATCAGGTCGCCCATCCGCATCCGGTCCTTGTTGAACAGCAGGAACAGGCTCAGCGTCAGCGACCAGGCGACCCCGGCGAACGCGGTCCAGCCCGACACCGCATCCTCGCTCGCGCCGAAGCCCAGCATCATCAGCGGCAGGAACAGTTCGAGCTCGCGGATCAGGTTGCGCGCGACCACCGCGTCGGCGGTCAGCCGGCCGCCGTCGCGCGCGACGACGCGAATCCCCATCAGGCGCTTGCCCGGCGTCGCGGCGCGCTGGCCGAGTTCGAAGCCGATGAACCAGAAGGTCCGCAGCACGAAGAAACCGAGCAGCCAGATCATCTCGATCAGGTCGCGCGACGCGGCGGCGTCGATCCAGTCGAGGAACAGCGAGAACAGGATCATGATCGCGAGCAGGATGCCGAGGTCGACGATCAGCGCGCCGAAACGCAGCCCCGAACTCGCGATCTTGAGCTCGAGGTCGACCCCCTCGGGGGTGATGAACTGGCGGATCTTGCCTTTTTGCGCGGTCCGCATTTTCGCGTTCGCCGTGGCGCTCATGTCGCCGCGCTCCGCCGCGGGATATAATAATAGGCGAACCAGAGGAGCAGCATCACGGTGCCGATGCCATAGCGCATCACCGTGTCGGTGATCAGCTGGCGCCCGAAGCCTTCGAGCAGTCCGGCGACGAGCAGCATGATGATCACCCCGACCATCACCTTGCCCGCGGTGCGCCCGGCATCGGACGCCGCCTGCAACCGGCTGCGCGCGCCGGGAAAGACCACCGCGGCGCCGATGCGCAGTCCCGCCGCGCCCGACAAGGCGGCGGCGAACAATTCGGTGGTGCCGTGGATGAACAGCCAGCCGCCGAAATCATAGCCCAGCCCCTTGCCGGTGAACACCGCGACCATCGCCCCCAGGCTGATTCCCTGATAGAATTCGAGCATCATCGTCGGGATGCCGAAGGCGAAGCCGAGCGCGAAGGACAGGATCGACACCTGGCTGTTGTGGGTGAAGAGGAAGGTGGCGAACACGTGCAGCGCGCCGTCTTCCTCGGACGCCGCCGCCTTGCCATGGCCGATCGTCGATTGCAGAAACTCGGCGGTCGCGCGCGGGTCGCGCCCGCCCGCCATCCCCTCGTCGACGAAGCTGTAATACCAGTCGGGCTGGCTCGACACGAGCGACCAGCTGGTGATCGCGCCGAGGATGATGATCGCCGCGATGATCAGCGTTTCTTTCCACACCGCCTGCACCGCCAGCGGCCAGTCGCGGGTGAAAAAGCGCGCCATCCGGTCGAACCGCGACTGGCGCACGCCATAGATCAGGAAATAGCCGCGCATCGACAGCGCTTCGAGGTGATCGAGCAGCGCCTTGTCGAGGCTCGTCGCGCGCGCGATCGACAGCGACGACAGGGTCGCGCGGTACAGGACTGGCAGCTGGAGCAGTTCTTCGCTCGACAGTCCTTTGGCGCCGCGCTTTTCGAGCCGGGTGAGCAGCGCGTCGAAGGCGATCCAGTCGGCCTCGCGCTCGGCGCGAAAGCGCCCGGTCGAAAAGGCGGGCGCGTCGAGCGCCGCGGCGACGGGAAGGTCGGGGATCACAGGCTGCCCTCGCGCTTGATGCCCAGATAGGCGTCGACGACCCCTGCCGTCATCGTGTCGGCGGGCACTTCGAGGACGTCGGCGCCGAGCCGCTGCAACCGCGCGATCACCAGCTGCCGGTCGCGCAGCATCGCCGCGGCAACGTTCGACCTCGTGACGTCGGCGGCGCTTTCGGGGCGGCGACGTTCCTCGGTTTCCAGTTCATCGTCCTTCAGCACGACGAACAGCAGGCGGTGTTTCTTGACCAGCCGCCCGGCGGCACGGATCATCAGGTCGGCGCTCGTCGCGTCGGTGAATTCGGTGAACAGGATGATCAGCGAGCGGCGGTTGAGCTGCGCCGACAGGGTGGTCAGCGCGAGGGTGAAATTGCTTTCGACATGGGCATAGTCGACCAGGCTCGCGGCGCGCTGCAGCGCCGGGAAATCCTGGGTGTGCATGTAAGCGGGGGTCATCGCCTGCGGCTTGGCGGCAAAGGAGAACAGGCTGACCCGGTCGTTCATCTTCAGCCCGACATAGGCGAGCAGCAGCGCCGCCGACACCGCGCGGTCGACGCGCGGCATGCCGCCGACGGGTTCGGACATCGTCCGTCCGGCGTCGATCGCCAGCACGACGCGATTGTCGCGTTCGACGCGATATTCCTTGGCGAACAGCTTCACATGCCGCGCCGACGCGTTCCAGTCGATCGCGCGCCGGTCCATGCCGGGCTGATATTCCGCCAGCGCCTCGAATTCGGCGCCTTCGCCGCGCATCCGCTGCTGGCGCAGCCCGAACCAGCTGTTGCGCTGGAACAGGCGGCGCCCTTCCTCGGTCACCGCGCGCAGGCTGGGGACGACCGCGATGTTGGTGTCGACGACGAACTTGCGCTGTTTCCACACGAGGCCCAGCGGGCCGCGCCAGCGAATCCACAGGCTGTCGATCACCGCCTTGCCGCGCCGCGCGGCCGACAGGCTCAACGTCCGGACGAGCGCGCGGCGTGTGCCGTCCTCGCTTTCGGCGGCGCGCATCTCGTCCGACAGCCGCCCGCCGACCGCGAGCCGCTCATCGACCGCCAGCGCGACTTCGGCATGGCGCGGCACGCCGCGCTCGCTCGTCGCGGTGAGCCTGAGGTCGAACGGATCGCCGACCCCGACCTGGTGCGGGAAACGGGTGTCGAGCGCCAGGCCGCGCGGATGGGGACCGGCAACGCCGTCGATCAGCAGGCAGGCGGTGATGAACCCGATCCAGCCCGGCGCGACGAGCCACAGCTCGGGCCGGATCAGCCCGAGCAAAAGCGCGACCGGCGCGCCGGCCAACAGCAAGAGGACCGCGCGGCGGGTCGGGTAGATCACCGAGGCACTTCCTCGCGTTCGAGCAGCGCGGCGACGACCTGTTCGACGCTGCGCCCTTCGATCTCGGCTGCCGCCGACAGGATGACGCGGTGGCGCAGCACCCCGGCCGCGAGGCGCTGGATATCGTCGGGGATGACATAGTCGCGCCCGTCGAGCGCCGCGGCGGCGCTCGCCGCGCGCGCCAGCAGCGATGCGGCGCGCGGGCTTGCGCCGCACTCCAGGTCGGCGCTCTCGCGCGTCGCGCGGATCAGGCGGACGATATAATCGACGATCTCGTCAGCCAGCCGCACGGTCGAAATCACGTCGATCGCTTCGCCGATCGCCGCCGCGTCGGCGACCTGCGACACGCCGAAATCGGCGACCGCGGGGCTTTTGAAACGCCCGCCATGTTCGGCGACGATCCGCCGTTCCTCGGCGGCGTCGGGATAGCCGACGACCAGTTTGAACAGGAAGCGGTCGAGCTGCGCCTCGGGCAGCGGATAGACGCCCTGCTGCTCGATCGGATTCTGCGTCGCGAGCACGGTGAAGCGCGGGCTCATGCCATGCGGCTCGCCGTTGATCGTCACGCGGCGTTCCTGCATCGCTTCGAGCAGCGCCGCCTGCGTCTTGGGCGGGGTGCGGTTGATTTCGTCGGCGAGCAGCAATTCGGTGAAGATCGGCCCCTTGGTCAGCGTGAAGGCCGACGTCTGGAAGTTGAACAGGTTCGACCCCAAAATGTCGCCCGGCATCAAATCGGGGGTGAACTGGATGCGTCCGAAATCGAGCCCGGTCGCGCGCGCGAACGCCTGTGCGAGCAGGGTCTTGGCGGTTCCCGGCGGCCCTTCGAGCAGGACATGCCCGCCCGCGAGCAGCGCGATCGTCACCATGCGGGTCAGCGGACCCTGCCCGAACACCGCCTTGGCGACCTCGGCGTCGATCGCGGCGCCCAAGGCCTGCACGCGCTCGATGCCCTTGGCCCCGTCTCCCTTGGCGATCGGTTCAGCTGTCACGGATTAAGTCCTTCCTGATGTCGTGCAGCGCCTGTGCGTCTGCGAGGAATTCATGATTGTTGCGCGCGAACGGCAAGCGCCGCGCGAGCGCCGAGAAAAGATTGCTGCCGGGCGGCAAATGCCGGTCGATCCAGCCGTCGGTCGCCGCGACGTCGAGTCCGGCGGGCGCGTGGAGCCGCCGTGCGATGGCGGCGCGCAGGCTCGCGACATAATCGCCCGCCCCCTCGAGCTCGCGGCCCGCCTGCTTGATCAGGTCGGCGCTGTTGGCGATCAGGGCCGCCTTCGACACCGGGATCGCGCGCTGCGGGGTCAGCGCCGGGCCGAAGCGCGCCCACGCCTGCCAGAGCGCGAACAGCCCCGCCGCGATCAGGCAGAGCGTGATGCCGATGAAGGGCGGGACGAAGGCGAAGCGCAGCAGCGAGCGTCCGCCGCCGAGCCCGTTCAGCGTGACGTCGAAGGCGAGCCCGTCGGCGGCGTCGCCATCCTCGGCGATGGCGTCGATCAGCGTCACCGCGCCGCGCGCGCCGTCCGGCGTGGCAAAGGCGAAATTGTTGATCAGGTCGGGGTCGGCGAGGATGTAATAATCATGCGATTTCGCGCGTGCCAGCACCGCGCCGCCGCGCGGGCCGGCGGCGAGCGTTTCGATGTCGTCGCCGGCGACGGTCTGGACATTGGCGGGCAGCGCCACGCTGATGTTCCGCCCGGCGAGCCAGGCGGGCGCGGGCGCCGCCGCCGCTTTCTCGGCGCGGATGTCGACCTTGCCGAAATGTTCGGACGGCAGCAGCTTCGACGGCGGCACGATGGGATAGCCGCCGCTGACCCAGCCCGGCTTGGTGTCGGTACCGCGAAGCCGCCCCGCCCGCCATTTGGGCAGGACGATCAGCACCGGCGCCCCGCCGGCGCCGGCGATCAGCTCGGCGATTTCCTCGGGGCGCGTCTGGTGCGTCGGGGTCAGGACGACCAGCGGCTCGTAATCTTCATAGACATAGGGCTTGGTGCTGCGCCGCACGTCGACCGATGCGCCCGCGCGCTCGACCAGGTCGACGATCCCGGCATAGCCCGGTGCCGCCTTCGACAGCGCATGGCCCTTGCCGTCGTTGCCACTGCCGATCTGCGGCCCCAGCGCGATCAGCGCCCACAGCGCGATGAAGGCGACGATGCCCAGCACGACGATGCCGGCCATCAGCCGCGGGTTGAAACTGGTCTCGCCGGTTGCATTGTCGCTCATGTGCGGACCCAGTTTCGCGGCACCGTCATCTCGGCATAGGCGGTGCGGCACTGTTCCCAGGCGCCGGCGTCGATCGCGCGGCCGCCGAACAGGCTGATTTCGACCGCGCGCGCGATGCGGCTGAACGCCTCGCGCGCGACCCCGGGCAGGTCGGTCGCCGCGGCAAGGTCGCGCGAGGTCATCGCCGGCCGGACCAGCCCCGGGCGGCGATCGCTGATGTCGGCGACGCTGCGATAGAGCAGCAGGTGGACCGCCTCGGCATAGCGCCCCGCCGCCGCCAGTTCGTCGGCCTCGCCGAGCAGGATGCGTGCCGCGCCGGCCTCGGCATGGCCGGCCAGATCGGCCTCGTCGGCGAGCGCCTGGCGCTTGCGGCGATAGCGCAGGTCGTCGACCCATTGGGCAAAGGCGGGGACGAACAGATAGAGCAGCAGCAGCACGAGCAGGATGCCGCCGATCCACAGCAAGGGCTCGCCGAGCGGCGACAGCCAGTCGAACAGGCTGCGGACTGCGTCGCCCAGCGTCTTCAGCCATTCGGGGGTGTTCGGCGGCGGCGGGGGCGGTGGGAAGGCGGTCTGGATCGTGTCGCCGGCCATCGTCTGGGTATAGCCCGGTGCGACGAGTTCGGGATCGACGAGCCAACCCCCGGTCGCATCGGCGTTCGGCGGCTGCGCGGCGGCCGACGCCTGGGCGATCCACAGCGATATCATGTTGAAATAATGCTTCCGCCCCGGTGGATCATTACGACAAGTGGTAGCGCGCCCGCGGTCGCGATGGCAAGAGATGCTTGCATAGGCAAACGCGCCATCATAGCGCGCCGCGACGGCGCGCGTGATGGTTGCACCGGTAACGATGTCATGATGGGAGGATCCGGGTGGACGCGGCTCAGGCGGTACATGAAAAATTCCTCGCCGCGCTGGCCGACGGACGCCTGCCCGACCGCGCCGATGCGCCGGGTCCCGCGGCGGCCGGCCTGTCGCGCGCCGAGGCGACCGACATCTTCCTGTCGCAGCTCACCAGCCGTCAGATGGACCGGCTGTCGCGTCATCTGCAGGCGCGTGCCGAGGGTTTCTACACGATCGGCTCGTCGGGGCATGAGGGCAATGCCGCGGTCGCCGCGGCGCTGCGCGTCACCGACATGGCGTTCCTTCATTATCGCTCGAACGCCTTCCAGCTCCACCGCGCGCGCGCGGTGCCGGGGCAGACCCCGACCTGGGACATGCTGCTGAGCTTCGCCGCCTCGTCCGAGGACCCGATCTCGGGCGGCCGCCACAAGGTGATCGGGTCGAAACCGCTCAACATCCCGCCGCAAACCTCGACGATCGCCTCGCATCTGCCCAAGGCGGTCGGCGCCGCTTTCTCGATCGGCATCGCGCGGCGACAGGGGCTGAAGGACCTGCCGCTGCCCGACGACGCGGTCGTGCTCGCCAGCTTCGGCGATGCCTCGGCGAACCATTCGACCGCGCAGGGCGCGTTCAACACCGCCGGCTGGACCGCGTTCCAGGGTTCGCCGATGCCGCTGATCTTCCTGTGCGAGGACAATGGCATCGGCATCTCGACCCGCACCCCGACCGGCTGGATCGAGGCGCAGTTCCGTCACCGCGCCGGGCTCCACTATATCCAGTGCGACGGCACCGACCTTGCCGCGGCCTATGCCGGAGCGTGCGAGGCCGCCGACTATGCGCGCCGCTTGCGCAAGCCGGTGTTCCTCCACATGGCGACCGTCCGCCTCTATGGCCATGCCGGGTCCGACGTGCAGGGTGCCTATCTGCCGAAAGCGCTGATCGAGTCCGACGAGGCGCGCGATCCGTTGCTCAAGGGCGCGGCGCTGCTGGTCGAGCAGGGCTGGATGACCGCGTCCGAGATCGCCAACGCCTATGAAGAGATCGGCGCAACGCTGGCGCGGCAGGCCGAAGCGGCGATCCTCCGCCCCAAGATCACCACGTCGGCGCAGGTGATGGACAGCATCGTCCCGCCACGGCGCGACATGGTCCGTGCGAACACCCCCTCGGCCGACGATCGCAAGGCGATGTTCGGCAGCGACGCCGGCCAGATGGACAAGCCGCAGCATATGGCACGGCTCTTGAGCTGGGCGCTCGCCGACCTGATGCTCGCGCACCGGGAAATCGTCGTCGCGGGCGAGGATGTCGGGCCGAAGGGCGGGGTCTACAACGTCACCGCGAAGCTCCACCAGCGCTTCGGCTCGTCGCGCGTGGTCAACACCCTGCTCGACGAACAGGCGATCCTCGGCCTCGCGATCGGCATGGCGCACAACGGCTTCGTGCCGATGCCCGAGATCCAGTTCCTCGCCTATGTCCATAATGCCGAGGACCAGATCCGCGGCGAAGCGGCGACGCTCAGCTTCTTCTCGAACGGCCAATATACCAACCCGATGGTCATCCGCATCGCGGGGCTCGGCTATCAGAAGGGTTTCGGCGGCCATTTCCACAACGACAACAGCCTCGCGATTTTCCGCGACATCCCCGGCGTCATCCTCGCGGTGCCGTCGAACGGGCGCGATGCGGTCGCGATGCTGCGCGAATGCGTCCGGCTTGCGCGCGAGGAACAGCGCGTCGTCGTGTTCGTTGAACCGATCGCGCTCTACATGACCCGCGACCTCCACGAAGAGGGCGACGGCCTGTGGACCAGCGTCTACGAAGCCCCCGGCGACGGCGCGCGGATCGGGCTCGGCGACGTCGGCGTCCATGGTGACGGCACCGACCTTGCGATCGTCACCTATGGCAACGGCACCTATCTCTCGCGGCAGGCCGAAAAATTGCTCGCCGAGGGCGGGGTCAAGGCGCGCGTCATCGACCTGCGCTGGCTCGGCCCGGTCGACGAGGACAAGCTCGTCGCCGCGGTCGGCGATGCGAAGCGCATCCTGATCGTCGACGAATGCCGCATCACCGGGTCGCAGAGCGAGGCGCTGATGGCGACCTTCGTCGAACGCACCCCGGAAAAAAAGCTGAAGCGCATCGCCGCCGACGACAGCTTCATCCCGCTCGGCCGCGCGGCGACGCTCACCCTGCCGAGCCGCGATTCGATTGTCGCCGCCGCGAAGGAGCTGCTGGCATGAGCGCGCGCCGGACCGCCCTCGTTATCGCCCCCGGTCGCGGCACCTATGGCAAGGGCGAACTCGGCAGCATCGCCCGGCTCCACGGTGCGCGCTTCGCCGGCATCATCGCCGATTTCGACGCGCAGCGCGCCGACCGCGGCCAGCCGACCGTCAGCACCCTCGACGGCGCCGAGCGCTTCAGCGTCGCGACGCATATGCGCGGCGATGTCGCGGCGCCGCTGATCTACACCGCCACCGCGCTCGATTATCTGAGCATCGACCGCGAGAAATATGACATCGTCGCCGTCGCGGGCAATTCGATGGGCTGGTACAGCGCGCTCGCGCTCGGCGGCGCGGTGTCGGTCGCCGACGGCTTCCGTATCAGCAACGCGATGGGCCTCAACAGCCAGACCCACGGCCCCGGGGGGCAGATTCTGCTGCAGGTCGTCGACGAGGACTGGCGCCCCGTCTCCGGTCTGCGCGACCGTCTGCTCGATCTTGTCGCGTCCATCGACGCCCGCCCCGGCCACGCGCTCGCCTTGTCGATCGACCTTGCCGGCATGCTCGTCTTCGCGGGCAATGAGGAAGGTCTCGCCGCGCTGCTCGCCGAGGCGCCCCCGACCCCCGGCCGCGATCCGCTCCGCCTCGCCGGCCACGGCCCCTTCCACACCCCGCTGATGTTCGGCAGCTCGGACAAGGCGAAGGCCGAACTGCCTGTCGGCCTCTTCGGCGCGCCTGCGATCCCGATGGTCGACGGTCGCGGCCATATCTGGCGGCGTTTCGCCAGCGACCCGGCTGCTGTGTGGGATTACACCTTCGGTCACCAGATTCTCGCGCCCTATGATTTCGCGCTGTCGGTGCAGGTCGCGGTCAAGGAGTTCGCCCCCGACGTTGTCATCCTGCCCGGCCCCGGCGACACGCTCGGCGGCGCGATCGCGCAATCGCTGATCGGAATCGGCTGGCAGGGGATCGGCGGCAAGGCCGACTTTATGGCGCGGCAGGCGGCGGACCCGATCCTGCTCTCGATGGGCCGCGCCGAACAGCGCGCGCTGGTGACCGGCTAACGTCACCGGTTGGGGCCGACCGGGGGGTCTCCCGGCCGGCCCGCCCATGGAAGCGGCCTGGTGGGGCCGGCCGCGCGGAGCGAACGGCGCCGCCCCTAGGGACCAACGAAAGGGCGATGCGCCGTTCAATCCTCTTCTACGGATGCGCCCGCAAGAATTTGACCGCGCCGGGCGGCGATCATGCTCCGAAACGGAACGAGTTTTCCGCTGCGCCGTGCCCCGATTCGGCGATGAAGCGCAGTCGCAGCAGTTCGGCGATGCTTCCCGCCTCGGCGCGGCGCATGATGTTCGCGCGGTGGACCTCGACCGTGCGCGGGCTGAGCGCGAGCCTTCGGGCGATCGCCTTATTGCCCAGCCCCGCCGCGATCGCGTCCAATATATCGACCTCGCGCGGGGTCAGCGCCGCGAGCCGCGCCGCGGCGGTGCGGCGCATCAGGCGGTCCCGCTGACAAAGCTGCCAGTCGCCGAACGCGGGGTCGAGGGTGCGGTGCACCAGCCGCGGGTCGAGCGGCGCGGGCAACAGGTCGAACGCCCCGCCGCGCAGGATCACTCGCGTTTCGTCGAGGCTCAGCCGCTCGGCGGCGACAAAGGCGGTGATGTCGGGGCGCATGGCGACATGGGCGAGCAGCGCGCTGCCGCTCGTCGCCCCCGGCTGGCGCCAGTGAAACAGCAGCAGGCCGCCGCCATGGTCGGCCTCCGCGCCCAGATAATCGTCGGCGCTGGCAAAGCTGCGCACCACCCGCGCCGCCCCGGCGGCGAGGACACGAAAACAGGCGGCCCGTTCGATGGGGTCCGGCAGCACCAGATGGATTTCGCCCTGTGTCTCGCTCACGCCGTCCGTGCTGCCGGTGGCACGCCGACAAGCCCAGCGAAAATCCCGCGGCTTTGGCGCCGATATGGAGCGATTGGATGAAGGAGGATGCCGGTGGTCTTTGGTGACCCCTACGGGAATCGAACCCGTGTTTCAGCCGTGAGAGGGCCGCGTCCTAACCGCTAGACGAAGGGGCCGCACATGCCGGTTCGGCATGAAGACCGAAAGATGGTGACCCCTACGGGACTCGAACCCGTGTTTTCGCCGTGAAAGGGCGACGTCCTAGACCGCTAGACGAAGGGGCCGTCGTTCGGTGAAGCGGCGCATTAGCCGCGCATGTCCCCATGGTCAAGGACTCTATCGGCGCTTCTTCAACCGGGCCGCTTATGGCACACGGCCTGCAGCTTGTTGCCCTCGGGATCGCGCACATAGGCGCCGTAATAATCGGCATGATAGTGAGGACGCAGCCCCGGCGGACCCGCGTCACTGCCGCCATTCGCCAGCGCCGCGGCGTGGAAGGCGTCGACCGTCGCGCGGTCAGCGGCGACGAAGGCGAGATGGCTGCCGTTGCCGGCGCTCGTCGGCTGGCGGTCATAGGCGGGGCCGATGAACAATTTGGGGCCGGTGGGGGTGCCATAGCCCTTGGCCGCGCTCTCGCGGACCAGTTCGGGATGGCCGAGCACCGCCATGATCGCATCGTAAAAGGGTTCGGCGCGGGCGAAATCGTCGATGCCGAGCGTGGTGTGGCTGTACATGACCGCTTCCCTCTCTGACGTCCCTAATCGGCCCCTGCGGCATCCTCAAGATGCCGCTAATCGGCCCCTGCGGCATCGCCGAGATGCCGCTAATCGGCCCAGGCGGCATCCTCCAGATGCAGCTCGGCGGCCGGGCGGCTGCCCCAATCGTCGCGCTTTGCGCGCCCCGCGAGCCATAATTTGCGCCCGCGAGCGTGCAGCAATGTCTGCCCCAATTCGGTTTCGGCGCTGCGAAAGGCGATCGCCTTGAACCTTGCACCGTCGTCGCCCGACACCGTCAGGCGGACATGGTCGGTGCCGACGATGCTCGCCTCGACGATTCGCACCGGCCCGGTCGCGACGCGCGGCGCCGGCCAGCCCGCGCCATAAGGCCCGGCGCTCTCGATCGCCTCGCACCACAAAGGCGATATCCCGCGCGGCGCAAGCACCGCGTCGATCAGCAATGCGCGGTCGCCGCTCGCGCGCTCGACATCGGCGGCGAGCCGCTCGTTGAGGAAGGCGCCGAGCGCGTCGAGCTTGCCGGCCTCGACGGTCAATCCCGCCGCCATCGCATGACCGCCGCCCGCGATCAGCAGGCCGCTCTCCTTGGCGGCGAGGATCGCGGCGCCAAGGTCGACGCCGTTGATCGAACGCCCCGACCCCTTGCCGATACCGTCCTCGCCCAGCGCGATGACGATCGCCGGCCGGCGGAGCTTCTCCTTCAGCCGCCCCGCGACGATGCCGATCACCCCGGGGTGCCACCCCTCGCCCGCGACGATCGCGACCGGCGCGTTGGCGGCGCGCTCGCTCATCGCCATCGCCTCGTCGAGCACCCCTGCCTCGATCGCGCGGCGCTCCTCGTTCAGGCGGTTGAGTTCCTGCGAAATGTCGGCGGCTTCCTGCGGGTCGCTCGTCGTCAGCAGCCGGACCCCGAGGTCCGATTTGCCCACGCGCCCGCCGGCGTTGATTCGCGGGCCGAGCGCGAAGCCCATGTCGGTCGCGGTCGGCGCCTTGGTCAGCCGCGCCGCGTCCATCAGCGCCGCCAGCCCGATATTGCCGCGCCGCGCCATGATCTTCAGCCCCTGCGTCACCAGCGCGCGGTTGAAACCGGTCAGGCGCGCGACGTCGGCGACGGTGCCGAGCGCGACGAGATCGAGCAGGTCGAGCAGCGCCGGTTCGGCGCGCCCGGCGAAGAAATCGCGCCCGCGCAGCACGCGCAGCAACGCCGCGCCGAGCAGGAAGGCGACCCCGACCGCCGCCAGATTGCCGTGCACCGCCGCATCGGGCGCCTCGTCGAGCCGGTTCGGGTTCACCACCGCGAAGGCGGCGGGCAGGGTGGTCGCGCATTGATGATGATCGACGATGATCGTCTCGATCCCCGCGGCATTGGCCTCGGCGATCGCTTCGAACGCCTGCGCGCCGCAATCGACGGTGACGACCAGCTTCGATCCCGCCTCGCCGATCCGGACCAGCGCCGCGCCCGACGGGCCATAGCCCTCCATCAACCGGTCGGGGATATAGGCGCCGACCGGGACGCCGAGATCGCGCAGCAGTCGCACGAGCAGCGCCGCCGAGGTCGCGCCGTCGACGTCATAATCGCCGAAGATGGTGATCGCCTCTTGTCGCTCGACCGCGTCGGCGAGCCGCGCGGCGGCTTCGTCCATGCCCTTGAACAGCGCCGGGTCGGGCATGAAGCCGCGTAGCGTCGGCGCGCGCTGGCGCTCGAGGTCGTCGCGCGGCACCCCGCGCGCGAGCAGCAATTGGGTGACGAGGTCGTCGGGTGCCAGATTCTCGGACGCCATGTCGGCGCTCGCGCGGCGCCAATGCCACGGCTGCCCGGCGATCGAGCGCGTGATACCCAGAGCGGTGTCGGTCATGCCCGTGCCTTGGCGGTCAGGATGCGCGCGCGCAACGCCTGCGCCACGCCGAGCGGGATCGCGGGGATTTCATGGCACGCGAGCGAACTGCCGCCCGGCACCCCGAACACCAATGTCGCGAGGCCGAGCGGGCGCAGGATGAAGTCGGTCTTGAGGTCGGCGCTCTGCACCGACGCGTGCGGTAGCAGCGTGGTCTTGGGTTTCCACATCCCGCGCCGGATCGCGATCTGCTCGCCGAGGTCGATCCAGCGGTGGAAGCGCGCCGCGAACAGCGACCCCAGCGCGATCAGCAGGCCGATCACCGGCCCCAGCCAGCCGAGCGGGTGCCCGAACGACACGGCGGTCAATCCGCCGACCGTGGCGCCGGTCGCGCCGACGAAGCCGCCCAGCGCGACGATGCGATGGCTGTGCTGCCAGTCGGCGTCCTCGGCGGCGCGCGCGATCGCGATTTCGGCGAGGACCGGGTCGATGTCGGCGAGCTGCGCGAAGGGCACGACCTGATGGTCCTTCTCCTTGCCGCCGTCGCTCGCAAGGCTCTGCAGCCGCAGTTCGTGCCACCCGAAGCGCCGCCGGAACCAGCCGGTGACGAGGATCGCCGCCTGCACCCGGCGCACCGGGATCGCGACGTCGGTGCGCGTCGTCAGCCCGCGGGTGCGGCGCAGCGAGCGCGGCTCGCGGGTCAGGCGGAACCCCCAGTTTGCCAGCAGCATTGTCGCGATGCCGCTCGCGAAACCGATGAACAGCAGCGAGATCAGCGCGCCGAGCCCGGCGATCCAGCGGTGCGCGATCACCCACTGGTCCAGCCCATATTGGCCGGCGATGTCGATCCAGTCGCGCGGGTCGAAGACATTGAAGTCGAACGGCAGCAGGCCGTCGAAAAACTGCATGCCCGCGCCGACCACGGCGAGCGCGGCGAGCGAGAAGTTGAACAATCCGGCGAGCAGCAACCGGCGCGGCCCCATCGCGAAAAGCAGCCGGTCTTCGCCCGCCGTCGCGCTGACCGCCGGATCGGCCGATGCCGCGGTGGGCGCTGCGGCGGCCGGTTCGCTGCGATGCGCGCGGATCGTCGTGCGCAGCGCCTGCGCCGCGTCGAGGCCGATCGCGTCGAGATTGGCCTCATTCTCCTTGCCTGCGCCGCCCGCGCCGGTCTCGAACCCGACCTTGGCGATGCCCAGCGCCCGCGCGACCAGCCCCTGTTCGATGCCGACGTCCTGGATGCGGTCGAAGGGGATGGTGCGGTGCTGGCGCGACAATACGCCGCTTTCGATGACGATCTCGTCGGCGCCGACGAGGAAGCGGAAACGCAGCCATTTGAGCCAGGCGGAAACGAGCGAAATGACCAGAAAGGCGAGGATCGCGGGGACGATCCACACCCAGTTGCCGGTGAAGCCGAGCGCCGCGACCGCGGGCAGGAAGTTCAGGCTGCGCGGCCCCAGCCTGACGATCGCGAGCGCCAGCGTCGCCGGGTGCAGCCGCTGCCAATCGGGTTCGGCTTCGGCGGCCGGGGCCGCGGGGGCTGCGGGGAGGGCGGCGATGCTCTCGCTCATGCGAAGTCGGTCTGGATATGGCGGCGGATCGTCTCGCGCATCGCGGCGGCGAGGTCGGCGGGCAGCCCGGGCAGGGTGACCGTGCTGTTGTGCGTCCCCGATGTGTGGACGATCAGGTGCGACAGCCCGAACCAGCGCTCGACCGGCCCCTGCCCGACGTCGATATGCTGGACGCGGACGAAGGGCACGATGGTGTCGGTGCGGAACAGCCAGCCGCGCGCGACGCGCAGCTGCCCCTCGCCGATCTTGTAGCCCCAGCGCGATACGCGCCGCGATGGAAAGCTGACGATGACGATCACCGCGATCAGCCAGGCGAGCGCGGTGATCAGCCCGTACGGCCCCTCCAGATGGCGGATCAGCAGCGCGTCGAACACGCTCGCGCCGCTCGCCAGCGGCACCAGGTTCATCGCGGTCGTCACGCGCAGCACATGGCCATAGCGCGGATCGACCGGGTCGAGCCCCTCGGCGGCGTTGATCGCGTGCGGATCGAAGGGATCGGTCGGGTGGGCGGCGGCGATGTCGGTCATGATCCTCCGTTAGTCGGTCAGGCGCTCAAGGGACAACTATATTGAAACGCGGGTCGGCGGGCGGATGGAGCGCGAACCACGACAGGAACGCCATCCGGTCGCCGTCGATCCGGATCGCCCCCGATTGCAGCAGCGCGGGGAACTGCGCCTGCCCCAGCATCACATCGTCGAGCGTCTTGCGGTCGATGGTGATCGTCGCGGTCGGCGCGGGATCGGTGACGCCGTAACGCGGGAATTCGACCCCGCCGCCGACGCTGATCGCGACCGTCTCCTTGCTGTCGGGCAGGACGAACTGGAACGTCCCGCTCAGACCCGATCCTTTCGCGGCATCGAAGCGCGTCGCGAGCGCATCGAAGAACACGCCCGTCGGGATCGCGCTGACGAAGCTGCGGCTCTGACCGTTGCCCGACACGCTTTCGACCGCATTGCCGCGCAGGCTCGCGGCGGCGGCGAGATAATAGTTCCGCCAGGCCCCCGATTCGGCCTGATAGCCGAGCTGGTCGTAAGCCGCAGCGAGCGCCGCGCGCGCCTCGCTGTTGTCGGGCTGGGCAAAGACCAGCTTGTTCAGCAATTCGGCCGCCCAGCGATACTCGCCCGCCGCGATCGCCGCCTTGCCCGATGCCAGCAGCTTGTCGGCCCCGCCCGCCAGCGCAACATATTTGGGCGCCGACTGCTCGGGCGGCAGCGGGTTGAAATTCGCCGGATTGCCGTCCCACCAGCCGAAATAGCGCTGATACGTCGCCTTCATGTCGTGGTTGAGCGTGCCATAATAGCCGCGCGTCGAGAAATCGCGGCCCTGCACCGGCGCCTCGGCGGTGGCATCGGCGAGCTCGTGCAGCGTCGCGCCGCGATTGGCGAGAAACAAAGTGCGATCGTGGACATAGCGGTAAGCATCGCGCTGGTTGGTCAGCAGGCTGCTCACCTCGCCCGCGCCCCACGTCGGCCAATGGTGCGACGCCAGCGCGACCTCGGCCTTGCCGCCCCAGCGCAGCAATGCGGCGTCGATGACCTTCGACCAGCGCAAGGCATCGCGCACCTGCGCCCCGCGCAGCGTCAGCACATTGTGCAACGTGTGGGTCACCACCTCGGTCGTGTGCAGCGCCTTATAGGCCGGGATATAGAAGACGAACTCCGATGGCGCCTCGGTCCCGCCCGCGTCGAGGAACTCGAAGACCAGCCCGTCGATGGTCAGCGCGCCGCCCTTTTCGCTCACCGTCTCGGTCGGCTCCATATAGCCGATCGTCCCCGACGACAGCTTGGGCCCCAGCCCGGTGTCGACCTGACCGGCCGGCCCCGGCGCCAGGATCGACCCAAACATGTACAGCGCGCGCCGCCCCATCGCCGCCCCCGCGAGGACATTTTCCGACGTCGCTTCCTCCGAAAAGCCGTGCGGCGCGATGATACGGATCTTGTCTTTCTTCACCTGTTCGGGGGTGACGATCCCCCCGACCCCGCCGAAATGGTCGCTGTGGCTGTGGCTGAAGATCACCGCCTTGATCGGCAGCTTGCCCGATTTCGCCTCGACGGTGTCGGCGAACAGCTTCCACCCCGCAGCGGCGGCTTCCTCGGACAGCAGCGGGTCGACGACGATCCAGCCCGACTTGCCGCGGATGATCGTCATCACCGAAATATCATAGCCGCGGATCTGCCAGATCTTGCCCGGCACCACCTCGAACAACCCGTGCACGGCATCGAGCCGCGCCTGCCGCCACAGCGACGGGTTGACGGTATCGGGCGCCTCGGGGCTGTTCAGAAACGCATAGGGGCGGCGGTCCCAGACGATCTTGCCATCCTTGCCGGTGATCAGCGCCTCGGGGATTTCGGCGAGCTTGCCGCGCGTCGCATTCGCCATGTCGCGCGGGTCGTCGAGCGGCAGGCGCGCCGCCAGCTCGGCCTGTGCGGTGCGGGTGGCCTCGCTCGCGGCATCCTGTGCGGTGGCGGTCAGCGGCAGGCTCGCGGCGAGCAGCAAGGCGGTCAATCGGCGCATATCATCGTCCCCCATTTTTGGGGGCAGCTTGCGCCGCGTGCCCGCGCTTGGCAAGCATCGGCACATGACCGACGCGCCGCCCCTGCTGATCGCCTGGCACAGCCGCACCGGCGGCAGCGAAGTGCTCGCCCGCGCCGCCGCCGAAGGCGCCGCGACGGCAAGGCTGATCGCCGCCGCGGATGTCACGCCCGACGATCTGCTCGCGGCCGGCGGCTATCTCTTTATCGGCCCCGAAAATCTCGCCGCGCTCTCGGGCGCGATGAAGGAGATGTTCGACCGCAACTACTACCCCTGTCTCGGCAAGCTCGAGGGGCGCCCCTATGCGACGATCATCTGCGCGGGTTCGGATGGGCATGGCGCGCTACGCCAGCTCGACCGCATCGCCACCGGCTGGCGGCTGAAACGGGTGGCGGAGCCGGTCATCGTGAACACGGCGGCGCAGACACCCGAGGCGATCCTGGCCCCCAAGACGATAGCGCCGGGCCGCCTTGGCGAAGCCCGCGACCTTGGCGCGACGCTGGCGGAAGGCGTCGCGGCCGGGATTTTCTGACCAACCGGTCGTTCGATCCACGCCATGCGGTTCGTGCCGTGCGGGCCAAACCCCTGCGGCCCGAGCGGCGCCCGCCCCGCTATTGAGCCGCTTCGCTGTCCAGCGACGCGCGCTGCGCATCGAGGACAATGATGCGTTGCTGCATCGCATCGACGAGGCAGGCCTTGTCGTTGCAACGATCGCGCTCCCCGATACGCCAGCCATTTTGTTCGGCGGCAATCTGCTGGCGAAGCGGGCCGGCGGAGCGGTCGAGCTGGCGATAGGCGCGGTTCAGATCGCGGTCGAGCGCCGCCAGTTCCTCGTCGCCGCAAATCAGCTTTTCGGCGCGTGCGGCGGCATATTTGCAATTGAAGCTCGGCGGGGTTTCCAGCGCCGGAACCGATGCGGTCTGCTCGGCGGGGGCGGGCGTGGGCGTCGGCGGGGTTTCGGGTTTCGCCGAGGGTGCGACGGTCGCCTCGCCGGTATCGGGGGCGGCCGTCCGTTCGTCGCCGCCGCGCATGAACACCATGGCGCCGAGCAAGGCGACGGCGATCAGCAGCGCGCCGATGATCAGCGTCCGGACCGACACGCTGGCGGGTCCCGCGGCCGGCTGGCCGGCCGCCTGCGACAGGATCGCGGCGTGCAGATTGTCGGCGGTCTCCGACGTGGCGGCGAGGGCGGGCACCGGCGGGACAGGGCCAGGCGCGCCGATTCCGGCCAGCTGGTGCGCCTTCACGGCGATCCGCGCGATCGAATCGTCGCGTTTCTCCAGCCAGTCGATCCATTGCGCGCTCGCGAGGTGATAGGCGAGGTCGTCGGGAACGATCTCTTCGAGGCGCAGGGGAATGATGGCCTTATGCGCGCTGTCGGCCAGAATCAGCTCGCGTTTCACATGCGGGCTCTTGTCGGACTGGCTGCAGAAGAGCAGCAGGACCCCTTCCGAATCGCGGATCGCTTTCATGATCGCGGTATCGAACGCTTCGCCGGGGCCGATGTCGCGCGGTGCGATCCAGCAATCGACGCCATGACGGGCCAGCGCCTTCTCGACGTGCAGCGCCACATCATATTTGCTCGAATGATGGCTGACGAACAGCCTCGGACGCTTCGCTTCTTCCATCGCTATCCTCTCAGTCCCCCTGCGCCTCGATGTACGGCATCGACCGTGATGGGAAGTCGAATTCTCTGTCGTGGCGCGGGGGCGTCGGTCGGCAACGGAATGTCGGGCCGTTCACCCCTCGCGGTGTTCGCCCTTGACCCAGCGCACCGTGCCCGACGAGGCGCGCATCACGACGGTTTCGGTGGTCATCACCCCGTCGCGGCGGTGCTTGACCCCGCGCAGCAGCGATCCGTCGGTCACGCCGGTCGCGGCGAAGATGACATCGCCCTTGGCGAGGTCTTCGAGGTCATAGACGCGATCGAGGTCCTCGACGCCCCATTTGGCGGCACGGCGGCGCTCGTCGTCGTTGCGGAACAGCAGGCGGCCCTTGAACTGGCCGCCGACGCAGCGCAGCGCCGCCGCGGCGAGCACGCCCTCGGGGGCGCCGCCGCTGCCCATATAGATGTCGATATTGGTTTCGGGATTGGTCGTCGCGATCACGCCGGCGACGTCGCCGTCGGGGATCAGCGCGACGCCGCAGCCCAGCGCGCGCAGTTCGGCGATCATCGCCTCGTGGCGCGGGCGGTCGAGCACGCACACCATGATGCCCTCGGCGCCGCAGCCCTTTTCGCGCGCCACCGCCTCGACATTCTCGCGGATGCTGTTGTCGAAATTGACGATGTTCGGCGAATAGCCGGCGCCGACCGCCAGCTTGTCCATATAGACGTCGGGGGCGTTGAGCAGGCAGCCTTCCTCGGCGATCGCCAGCACCGCGAGCGCGTTGGGCCCGGCCTTGGCGGTGATCGTCGTGCCTTCCAGCGGGTCGACCGCGATGTCGATCTTCGGGCCCTTGCCCGGCGCATTGCCGACCTTTTCGCCGATGAAGAGCATCGGTGCCTCGTCGCGTTCGCCTTCGCCGATGACGATCGTGCCGTCCATATAGAGGGTGTTGAATGCGGTGCGCATCGCCTCGACGGCGGCGGCATCGGCGGCCTTTTCGTCGCCGCGGCCGATCAGCTTCGCGGCGGCGATCGCCGCGGCTTCGGTGACGCGCACCATTTCGAGCACGAGCACCCGGTCGAGATTGCTGCCGGTCTTCGTCATCTTCGCCACTCTCCGTCTTTACTTGTTCCGCCGCATGGGCATGGTGCGCGCCATATGGTCGCCCGCGCCGCTTGTCGAGAATACATCCGTCGATTCGGCGTCGCTCTCGCCGCCGCCTGTGTCATGGCTGTGACGCCCGTCGCCGCGCAGGTGCAGGGTCCGCCCGCGCCCCGGCCCGCGCGCGATGCCGAAAGCGCCGCCGCCAACGCCAAGGACCTGGTCGATCCGATCAAGCGCTGCAAACCCGCGGAGGATGGATCGATCAACGTCTGCGGCAGCGACACCGACCGCCACCGGCTGTCGCCCGAACTGCGCGCGATCGCCGGGGTGGGAAAATCGACGAAGGACAGCCGACCGCCGGCGCCGGGCATCAACCCGACGCCATTGGACAAATTGCCCCACAACTGGATGTCGATGGGCGGCCGCTACAAACCCGGCCCCGAATATAATCATCTCTATGAAATGGCGAAGCGTGCGACCGACCCCGACACCGGGGTGCCGCCGCCGCCCGAGGACCCCGAACCCTAGGCGAAGATTTCGCGGGCCGCGACGCCGATTTCGGCGGTGCGGTACAACCCGGCGGGGATCAGCACCTGGCCGAGGAAATAGAGAGCGAATAGCAGGATCCAGCCGAAGCTCATCAGCGTTTCAAGCAAACCGCCGGGTTCGTTGGCGAAGATGATCGCGCCGTGGAGCATCGCGAGGCCGACCATCGGGATGGCGAAGATCAGGCCGTACAGCAAATAGAAGCCGTAAAGCCGCCATTGCGCCGGCCGCGTAAGCCGCCACGATTCGACGAAGGCCGACAGCGGCTCAAGCTTGCCGCGCCCGCCCATGATCGCGCCCGCGAGGCACAGCCGCACGCCGATCCATGCTCCGACCAGCGAGAGAAGGACGCGAAAGATTTCGAGCCCAATGCCGACGGCGGTGCCGCCCGAAGCCAGCGTTTCGGGATCAACGACGGCCAAGCGCAGCCCTGTGACTAGGCCGATGGTGATCGCGAGCATGATATTGGTGACCAGATAGGCAGTCCCCGCGACCATCCCGTACATCAGTTCGGAAATATAGCCCTCGCGCATCTCCGCGAGGATGGCGTTCCAAGCGGCCAGCATCGCGCCCGCAGTAATCACCGCGACGATGCCGAGCAGATAGAGCGGCCCGGTGATCGATCCGCCGACGCGGTTGGTCGAGGGGTCGGAAACGATCGCCATGATGTTGCGCAGGCTGAAGATCGGATCGCTCGACAGCAGGAGGAAGGGGAAGACCACCCCCAGCGCCGCATAGACGAGCAGCGCCTGCCAATGCGCGTCCGCCAGCGCCCGGGCTTCGGCCAGCCCGCGTCCGATCTCTATCGTCATGATATCGCCCCTGTTCCCCATGGGCATGGGTAGCAGGGGCGAAGGCTATTTCAAGCGGGCTAGAGCGCCAGGATCGGCATGTGCATCGGCGCGCCGACGACATGGTCCGACGCCGCGAGCGTGGCGAGCGCCGCCGCGATCGCGCGCGCGGGGCCTTCGTGGGTGACGATCGCGATGACGACGCCGTCGTCCTTCTCGGTGCCGCGCTGGATGAAGCTTTCGATCGACACCCCGGCGTCGCGCATCGCGGTGGCGATTTCGGCGAGCACGCCGATGCGGTCCTCGACGACCAGCCGGACATAATGTTTGCCGACCCGCGCCCCGGCGTCGGCGGCGGGCGCCTCGTCGAGCGCATCGACCGGCATCGCGAAGGCGGGGCCATATTCGTCGCGTGCGATGTCGATGATGTCGGCGACGATCGCCGACGCCGTCGGTCCCGCGCCCGCGCCCGCGCCCTCGAAGAACAGTCGCCCGACAAAATTGCCCTCGGCGACCACCGCGTTGAGCGCGCCGGGGACATAGGCGAGCGGATGGTCGGCGGGCACCAGGCACGGCTGGACATGCTGATATAATCCGCTGCCATCGCGTTCGGCCATGCCGATCAGGCGGACGCGGTGTCCCAAGGCTTCGGCCTCGCGGATGTCCGCCGCGATCAGGTCGCGGATGCCGCCCGTCGCGACCGCGCCGATGTCGAGCTTCGTCCCGAAACACAGCGCCGCGAGGATCGACAATTTGTGCGCGGCGTCGATGCCGTCGACGTCGAAGGTCGGGTCGGCCTCGGCATAGCCTTCGGCCTGCGCCGCGGCGAGCGCGTCGGCAAAGCTCGCGCCGTTGCGCTCCATCTGCGTGAGGATATAATTGCAGGTGCCGTTGAGGATGCCATAGACGCGCGCGATCGCGTTCGCCGACGCGCCCTCGCGGATCGCCTTGATCACCGGGATGCCGCCCGCGACCGCGGCTTCATATTTCAGCGGCGTGTCGGTCGCCTCGGCGAGCCGCGCGAGGTCGAGTCCGTGATGCGCGATCATCGCCTTGTTCGCGGTGACCAGCGCCTTGCCCGCGCCCAGCGTATGCCGCGCCAGCGTCAGCGCCATGCCGTCGGCGCCGCCGATCATCTCGACCACCACATCGACGTCCTCGGCCGCGACCAGGGCGTCGAGATCATCCTCCCAGCGATAGGCCGACAGGTCGACGCCGCGGTCCTTGTGCCGGTCGCGCGCCGACAGCGCGACGATCTCGATCGCGCGCCCGGCGCGGCGTGCGATCAGGTCGCGGTTGACCTGCAGCAGGCGAACGACGCCGCCGCCGACGACGCCAAGCCCGGCGAGTGCGACGCGCAGCGGCGGGCGCGGGGCAGCGGGGGCGGGGGAAGGCGACATGCAGGCACTCCTTATATATAGAGCCTGCGCCCCTATCGGCTTTTACCGAGGAAACAAGAGTGGAGGAGGCTTAGCCCGCCGGCGGCTTTCTCGTCCGCGTGCAGTCGCCGAGCGCGCCGAGCACGATGCCATAGTCCGACGCCGCCTTGCGCCGGTCTTCGGGGGGCGTGCCCGCCAGCTTGGCGAGCGGCAACGGGCGCGGCAGCCCGCAGGCGAGCCGGTACCAGGCGAGCGTATCGCGCGCCGGCACCGCCGCCGATCCGTCGACGATCTCGCCGAACGCCGCCGCCCAGCGCCGCGATCCGTCGGCGCTGGTCAGGATGGTCAGCGACATCGGCTCGCCGGTCGCGGTGTCGAAGAACAATTGGGTCTCGCCTTCGCCCGGCAGCGTGCCCGGCACATGGAAGCCGTTGGCGAAGCCGCTGATCGCGGGCGCCGCGCCCGGCTTGACCAGCTCGGTCAGGATCGCGCGCAGCCGCGCCTCGGTCGCGGGATCCCATGGCAGCTGGGCGTCGGGCGCGACCAGCCGGATGCTGTTCGTGCTCGTCGATCCCGCCGCGCCCGCCGCGACCGGGCGCGCGAAGAGCAGGACGGGCTGCTTCTTTTTCAGCTTCACCGGCTTGCCATTGGCACCCAGCGGCAGGTCCACCAGGTAAGATATGCGCGCCGCCAGCGGCCCCTTGCCGCGAATCAGCCCGATGACGTCGGCCTCGACATAGAATCGGCTCGAACCCGCGGCGACGCCGGGCGCCCGCTCGGGTTTGAGCGCGGTGGCCGACGCGATGCGCGCATGGATCGCCATCGGCGCCGCGGTGGCGAGATCGGCGACGTCGGCATAGCTGTACGGGCTCGGCGGCGGCGCGGCGGCGGGCGCCTGCATCGCGGAAACCGCCGGGATTCCGCCGCTTAAGCCGGCCAGGGCGATCGCGATGGCGGGAAGGAGCTTGCGCATGGTGGGTCCACTTTCTGTTTGTCATTGACACCGGTTGCGGTGGCGGCGTGCCATCTTGGCGCGCGCCACATTAACCGCTGATAAAGGGTTTGCGAACTTGCCGCCACCGCGATAGGACGTCCGACGAAGCGTCCGGCACAGAACATAATAGCCGGAAGCCGCCCGCCGGGTCTGCGGAACGCATCGGAATTATCCGGGCATTTGGCAACTCCCCCCGACGGTTTGGATTGGTGTCAGGATGATCTAGCAAGGAGCGTCGTTCCTGAATGGCTTATGGTGATAGTGTCGACCCTAAAAACAGGGTAGTGGCGATCGTCTTGGTGGGACTGCTGACGGCGGGACTGGGCTACGGCCTGGTCAACGGCCTGAATATCAGCATCGTCAAGAAGCTCGCCGAAAAATTGGATGTGGTGGACGTCGAAGAACCGCCGCCGCCCGAGGAGCCGCCGCCGCCGCCGCCGCCGGACAATGTCCTGCCGCCGCCGCCGCCGGTCGTGACTCCGCCGTCGCCGTTCCCGCCGCCCGTGGCTGCGCCGCAGATTCAGTCGGTGCGCGAGCCGCCTCCGGCGCCGCCTCCGCCGGTCTATATCCCGCCCGCGCCGCCGGCTCCGCCGCCGACGGCGGACCTGAGCGCCGCCGGTACGCCGCGCGGCAACCCCGGGCGCTGGGCGACCAACGACGATTATCCGGCCCGTGCCATGCGCGAAGAGCGCGAGGGTACGACCGGTTTCCGCGTCACGTACAGCGCCGACGGCCGGATCACCTCCTGTGATGTGACCTCGTCGAGCGGTCATGCGGATCTCGATGCCGAGACCTGCAAGCTCATCACGCGTCGCGGCCGGTTCAACCCGGGCAAGGACCGTGCGGGCAACCCGACGGGCGGTAGCTACAGCAACCGCATCCGCTGGCAGATTCCGCGTTGATCGGGACCGGGCCCAGCGATCTGGGCCCAACGATCTGGATTTTTAGTTTTTGACGAAATTTTGAGAGGGAATACCACGATGATCAATCTGATTGCGACCGCCGCCGCCGCGGGTCACCGGAGCTACGGCATGATGCCGTCTACGTTCTGCGAAGCAAAGCTCGCCGACCCCACCAACAAATATGGCGTCTTCCCGGCGCTGTGCGAAGGCGGCTGGATCACGCAGCTGACCGGCCTGGTGCTGGTCATCATGTTCATGGGCACGCTCTACATCCTGTTCACCAAGCTGTTCGAACAGAATAAGGTGATGAACCAGGGCAAGGCCGTCGACGTCAATTTCTGGCGCGCGCCGACCCTCGCCGAGGGTGCTGCGAAGCTCGAAAAGAACAGCGCCTATCGCCAGGTCGTCGAAGACGGCCTGCGCGCCAACGAAGAGCACACCAAGCTGACCGATCCTGTCGAAGCGCATGACTGGATGCACGGCACGCTTGAGCGTTCGCAGAACCACATCAACTCGCAGCTCAACTCGGGTCTCGCCTTCCTCGCGACCGTCGGTTCGACCGCACCGTTCGTCGGTCTGTTCGGTACCGTTATCGGCATTCTGAACGCGCTCGTGAAGATCGGTGCGTCGGGTCAGGCGTCGATCGACGCGGTTGCCGGTCCGGTCGGTGAAGCGCTTATCATGACCGCCGTCGGCCTGATCGTCGCGGTTCCCGCGGTGCTCGCGTTCAACTGGCTGCAGAGCCGCAACAAGGCGATCAGCCGCCGTCTGTCGACCTTCTCGAACGACGTTCTCGGCTCGATCATGTCGGGCGGCCAGGTGAAGCCGGCCGTCGTTGCTCCGGCAAAGGCTGCCCCGGCCGCCGCGCCGAAGAAGGCCTGATTATCTGGCGACCCGGTGTCCGTCGCCGCCCTTCGGGGCTGGCGCCGGACACCGGGTCGTCCCGTGTAACTATTTGTGACAGGATGCTGATCCTATGTCGATGAGTGTAGGCGATAAGGGCGGCGAAGACGCCCCCATGTCCGACATCAACACGACGCCGCTCGTGGACATCATGCTTGTGTTGCTCATCATCTTCCTCATCACGGTTCCCGTGGTGCTGGAGACGGTGAACCTCAAGCTGCCCGACGTGGTATTCGAGGCGACGACGACCAAGCCTGAAAACGTGCTGTTGTCGGTGCGTTCGGGCGATACCGACGGCGACGGCCAACCCAACCCCGAAAGCACCGCGTGCGAAGTCTATTGGGGCCAGACCCCGGTCGATTCGAAAGAGCTGCTGAAAAAGGGCCAGGACAAGCTCGAGAAGCTGATCAAGGATATCGGCGGCGTCGAAAACATTACCGAGGAAAATTTCCCCGAAGTGCATATCCGCGGCGACATCAACACGCCGTACCAGTGCATCGGCGGGGTGATCTACACCATGCAATATGCTGGTTTCCAGAAGATCGGCTTCATTTCCGAACCGGCTCCTGGCTCGGGGACGCTGGCGCGCATGTAAGCGCGTTCCGCCACAAGCTATGAAGGAATAAACGCATGTCCATGGCAGTTGGAGATCGGGACGAAAACGAACCGATGATGGAGATGAACACGACGCCGCTGATCGACGTCATGCTCGTGCTCCTCATCATGTTCATCATCACGATCCCGCCCCAGACCCACGCGGTGAAGATCGACCTTCCGGTTCCGACCGACGCAAAGAACAACGTCGATCCGGTAAAGAACAAGGTCATGATCGATCCGCGCGGGACGATCACCTGGAACGGCGCGCCGGTCGATCTGGCGACGCTCGAAAGCTATCTGCTCGAAACCAAGCAGCTGGCGGTCGAACCCGAACTCCAGGTGCAGCCTGATCCCTACGCACGCTATATCGTCGTCGATCGCGTGATGGCGGTGATCAAGCGCAGCGGCGTCGGCAAGCTCGGCTTCGTCGGCAACGAACAATATGCGCGTGTCTTCTGATCGCTGATCGAAGCGACGTGAACAGGCAGGGGGCCGCGAAGCAATTCGCGGCCCTTTCCCTTTGGGCGCTTTGGCTTTAAGGACGCGCCGCATCCCCTCTCCCCGTGCGCCCCACCCGCGCCGACACCAGCAGCAAAAGGGCTTCGCAGATGAAAATCGCCATGATCGGAACGGGCTATGTCGGCCTGGTTTCGGGTGCCTGCTTCTCCGATTTCGGCCATGACGTGGTGTGCGTCGACAAGGACGCGTCCAAGATCGACGCGCTGCACGCGGGCCGCATGCCGATCTACGAACCCGGTCTCGATGCGCTCGTCGCGGCGAATGTCGCCGCCGGCCGCCTGTCGTTCACCACCGAACTCGCCCCCGCGGTCGCCGGCGCCGACGCGGTGTTCATCGCCGTCGGCACCCCGTCGCGGCGCGGCGACGGCCATGCCGATCTGTCCTATGTCTTCGGCGCCGCCGAGGAACTCGCCGCCACCCTCGACCATGACTGCGTCATCGTCACCAAGTCGACCGTTCCGGTCGGCACCGGCGACGAGGTCGAACGCATCCTGCGCGAAGGCTCGGCGGGGCGCAGCCACAGCGTCGCCTCGAACCCCGAATTCCTGCGTGAAGGCGCCGCGATCGGCGATTTCAAACGCCCCGACCGCATCGTCATCGGCGCCGAGGATGCGCGGGGCGAGGCGGTGCTCCGCGAAGTCTATCGCCCGCTCTTCCTCAACGAAGCGCCGATCCTCGTCACCCGCCGCCGCACCGCGGAAATGATCAAATATGCCGCGAACGCCTTTCTCGCGACCAAGATCACCTTCATCAACGAGATCGCCGACCTGTGCGAGGCCGTCGGTGCCGAGGTCCAGGACGTCGCGCGCGGCATCGGCCTCGACAACCGGATCGGCGGCAAATTCCTCCACGCCGGTCCCGGCTACGGCGGCAGCTGTTTCCCCAAGGACACGCTGGCGCTGCTCAAGACCGCGCAGGACCATGACGTGCCGCTGCGTCTCGTCGAGGCGACGGTGCTCGCCAACGACCTGCGCAAACGCGCGATGGGGCGCAAGATCGTTACCGCGCTCGGCGGCAATGCGCGCGGCAAGACCGTCGCCCTGCTCGGGCTGACGTTCAAGCCGAACACCGACGACATGCGCGATTCGCCCAGCCTCGCGATCGTCCAGACGCTGGTCGATGCCGGCGCGCGGGTCACCGCCTACGATCCCGAAGGCATGGACATCGCGGCGCCAATGATGCCCGATGTCGAGATGAAGGCGAGCGCCTATGCCGCCGCCGACGGCGCCGATGCGGTGGCGATCGTCACCGAATGGGACGCCTTCCGCGCGCTCGACCTCGCCCGCCTCGGCGCGGGCATGGCCGACAAATTGCTCGTCGACCTGCGCAACATCTATCGCCGCGAAGAAGTGGCGCGCCACGGCTTCCGTCACATCGCTATTGGAACCCGCGGCGAATAAAGGCATCATCGCCGACGGGAACGAAAGCCGCCGTGGCGGCTTTGCGATTCCGATGGTTTTTCCGGGGAGCAGAAGCATGACGATCCGTTCGACCTTTGGCCGCAACATGACCATCGGCGCCGTCGCCCTGTCGGCGCTCGCGCTGTCGGGCTGCGACCTGATCGGCCAGAAGAAGGATCCGGCGTCGAATTTGCCCGTTCCCGACGCGAGCGCGCCGCTGTTCGACGCACGCGGCGCCGACCGCGGCCGCGTCGACATCTTCCGCGATAGCGACGGCCTGCGCCTCGAACTCGTCGCGCGCGGTTTCGCCGCCGGGACCTATGGCATGCACGTCCATTCTGTCGGGCTGTGCGATGCGCCGAAATTCACCACCGCCGGTCCGCACTGGAATCCGACGAGCGCCCAGCACGGCCGCGACAATCCGCTCGGCGCGCATCATGGCGACATGCCCAACCTCGTCATCGAACCCGACACGATCGGCCGCGCGACGCTGCGGATCGTCGGTACGCGCCTGACGGGCGACGGTGGCCTTCTCGATGCCGACGGTGCGGCCTTCGTGATCCATGCCAAGCCCGACGATTACAAGACCGATCCCAGCGGCAACAGCGGCGACCGCATCGTCTGCGGCGTGATCGCCGCCAAGGCGCCTTAGTCCGTTTTTCGCGCGGTATGGCCCCATTGATCCTCCCTGTGGCCGCAGGCCATGGGGAGGGGGGCCGCCGCGAAGCGGTGGTGGAGGGGCCGAAAGGTTGCACGACGCCTGACGGCGTCGGCCCCTCCGTCAGCGGCTGTGCCGCTGCCACCTCCCCATCGCTTCGCGACAGGGAGGGGTGTTATGTCCGCTTCTCACATCCCAAAATCGGCCCCGTCGGGTGATTCTAAACCCGCGCGCGCTCGGCGATCGTCGCCTCGGCCCGCGGCACCGCGCGATAAGCATAGATCAACAGCCCGAGTGCGATCGGCGCGACGGCGATCAGCGACAATATGCCCATGCGCAGGTCGCCGGCGATAACCGAAATCTGCCCGACCATATACGGGCCGAACGACAGGCCGACCAGCGTCGTGCCGAGGAAGAAGGCGGCGGTCGCGGTACCGCGCATCCGCGGCAGCACCAGGTCCTGGGTCGTTGCCGCCGCCGCGCCGAGCGCGGTCGCGCCGAACGCCCCGGCGAGGAAATTCATCACATAGAACAGCGTCGGGTCGGGGGTCGTATAGCCGATCCAGATCGGGGCCACCGGCGCGACGACGCCGAACATGATCATCACGATGCGGCCTGCGGGGTTGCGCGCGCGCAGATAGTCGGCGATCCGTCCGCCGATGATCACCCCGACGAAACCGCTGATCGCCCCGTTCGCGCCCAGCCAGAACGCCAGTTCCTTCTTGGGAATACCCAGCACCGTCTCGGCATAGGGCGCCGACCAGAAGGCGAGCGCATAGGCGGCGAGGCTGACGAGGCCATAGCCGAGCGTGGTGCAGATGAAGGCAGGCGTCCCCCAGATCAGGCGGAAGGTCGCGGGATCGTGCGCGCGCAGCGTGCTGGCCCAGGAAAAAACGGCATAATAGCCGAGCGCGACCGCCATCCATTGCGCTTCGTTCGCCGTGAGTTCGATCATCCACCAGGCAAAGGCGGACACGGCGATCGCGACCCCGATGTTGATCGCCAGCGCCGCCGGACCGCGCTTCCACGCCCCCCACAGCGTCAGCGGCGGAACGATCATCGACAAATCCTTGCCGAACTCGCGGAAAGGGCTGGGCGAACTCGGGCTCGCCACCCCGTCCATCGCGCCGCGCACCGGCTCGCGGAGCGTCGCGACCCACAGCGCGACGATCAGGCCGGGGATGCCGACCGCGAGGAACGCGGCCTGCCAGCCGACCAGCCCCAGCGGTCCGCCCGCGGGATAGGCCCGGCCCCATGTCTCGACGATCAGCGCGCCGATAAACAGCGACACGCCGCCGCCGATGTACAGCCCCGACGAATAGATCGCGAGCGCGGTCGCCTTCTGCCGCTTCGGGAAATAGTCGGAGATCAGCGAGTAAGCGGTGGGGCTGGCGGTCGCTTCGCCGATGCCGACGCCCATGCGGGCGAGCGTCAGCGTCAGCTTGTTGTAGGCGAAGCCCGACAGCGCGGTCATCGCCGACCACAGGGTCAGGCCGATCGACAGCAATTTCACCCGGCTCCAATTGTCGGCGAGCCGGCCGAGCGGGATGCCGAACAGCGCGTAAAAGACCGCGAAGGCGGCGCCGCCGAGGAAGCCGAGGTCGCCATCGTCGAGGCCCAGGTCGGCCTTGACGTCGACCGCGAGGATGCTCAGGATCTGCCGGTCGATGAAGTTCAGGATATAGACGACGACCAGCACCGCCAGCACATACCAGCTATAGCCGGTGGCGCGCGGCTCGGCGGGAACCGGCGCGCCGGTCGTGTCGTTCTCGGCCATCTGGCAACCCTCTCCCTGACCCATTATCTGTTATGGCCCATGGCTAGCAGAGCCGAACGACGGCGCAAGTTGAAAGTCGGTTCAACTTTACAGGAAGGATCGGCGATATGCGCGATGATCGAGAAGTTACGGCCCCCGCGATCCTCTTCCTATGCCTCGGCAACATTTGCCGCTCGCCGCTCGCCGAAGGCGCGGCGCGCGCCGCCTTCGCCGATGCGGGCATCGCCGCGACGCTCGATTCGGCGGGCACCGGCGACTGGCATGTCGGCCGCCCGCCCGACCCGCGCGCCTTGGCCGAAGCGCGGCGCCGCGGCGTCGACATCTCGGATCTGCGCGCCCGCCAGCTCGCGCTCGGCGACTTCACCCGCTTCGACCTGATCCTCGCCGCCGATGCCGAAAACTTGCGCGACGCCCGCGCCCTCGCGCCCGCCGATGCGACCGCACGGCTGATGCTGATGCTCGACCTGGTGCCGGGCCGAACCGGCGACAGCGTCACCGATCCCTATTATGGTGCGGACGATGGTTTTGCCGAAACCTGGGGCGATGTCAGTGCGGTCGCGGCGGCGCTCGTCGCCGATGCCACCGGATCGAGCGGATAGCGCGCGACGGGGTGATAGCGCGATCCGCCATGCCCCATCTCGCTTTCGTACAAGGCGACGTGGTCAAAGGTGAAGGGCGCGCTCGCGAGGTCGCTGTGCAGCGCGAGGAAGGGGGCTACCGGCCCCGAACCGCGATTGAGCCGCGCCAGCGTGATATGCGGTACGAAGGCGCGTGTCTCGGGCGCGACGCCGACGCGTGTCAGCAGCTGGTCGACCTTGCGGTGCAGCGCCGCGATCGCATCATGCGGTTCGACCCCGGCCCAGATCATGTGCGGGCGGCCGTGATGCTCGAACAGGTCGACCCCGGCGATCCGGGCCAGGATGGCAGGGGCGTGCAGCGCGCCGAGTGCGGCGGCGATATCTTCGGCGCGGTGATGATCGACTTCGCCGATGAAGCGCAAAGTCAGGTGCAACTGCTCGTCGTTCTGCCAGCGTGCGCCCGCAATGCCGTGCATCGCAGCGATCAGCGCGGTGCGGACGGCGTGCGGCGGGCGCAGCGCGACGAACAGGCGGTGGGTCGACATGGCGGACCCAGCATAAGCGCTTGCGGTGGCACGCGGAAAGCCTCTTGTCCGGTTTCGCTTGAAAGCGCGGGAAAAAATAACGATATTGCGGCCATGGCCGGTATGGGCTGGCCAATGATGGAGTGAAAACAATGGCTAATTGGAACGACCCCAATATGGCGGCGTCCGGTTTTGGCGCCGCAGCGACTGCAACGGACCAGGCCGTCGATGCCGGCCTGCGGTCGTACATGCTGTCGGTTTACAACTATATGGCATCGGGCGTGCTGCTCACCGGCATCGTCGCCCTGCTCGCTTTCCAGTCGGGCTTCACCGCTTCGATGGTGACCAGCCCGCTGTGGTTCGTCGTCGCGCTGGCGCCGCTCGCCTTCGTGCTGGTGCTTAGCTTCGGCATCAACAAGCTGTCGACCGCCGCGATGCAAGGCCTTTTCTGGGTCTTTGCCGTGGTCATGGGCCTGTCGATGTCGACGATCTTCCTGCGCTTCGGCATGGGTTCGATTGCCCAGACCTTCTTCGCGACGGCCGCTGCCTTCGCGGGTCTCAGCCTCTATGGCTATACCACCAAGAAAGATCTGTCGGGCTTCGGCACCTTCCTGATCATGGGCGTCATCGGCATCATCGTTGCCATGCTGCTCAACGCCTTCATCTTCCAGTCGCCTGCGCTGATGCTGGCGATCAGCATCGTCGGCGTGCTCGTGTTCGCGGGTCTCACCGCCTATGACACGCAGAAGATCAAGAGCATGTATTTCTACGTCCGCGGGACGGACATGATGGGCAAGACCGTGATCATGGGGGCGCTGAACCTCTATCTCGACTTCGTCAACATGTTCACCTTCCTGCTCAACCTGCTGGGCAGCCGCGACTAAGCGGACGGATGAACAACTGATGCAAGGAGCCCGGCGGAGCGATTCGCCGGGCTCTTTCATTTGGGGAGGAGCGGGCGGAATGAAGGCGATATGGGCCGTCATCGGCTTGACCACGATGGCGGCAGCGACGCCGGCGATGGCAAGTGAAACCGACAAGTGCGCCATCCGACGCCCCGCGGACAGCGACCTCAAGACCTATGCCGCCCACTATTTCCCAAAGGCCGATGCGGCGACGATCGACGCGCTGCTTGCCTGCCTTGGCGATCCTGACCCGGCGGTGCGTGACGGCTTTGCCTTCACCCTCTGGTCCGAAGGATTGCGCGGCAAACAGGTCGAGCCGGCGCTGATGCGCCACGCCAATGCGCGCCTGCAGGCGATGATGGCCGGACCCGACGACGCGTCAGGCTTTCGCCCTCCCTTCGCTGCGCTGGCGCTGGCAGAGGTCGCCCGCGCCGACCGGATGGAGCCTTTTCTGACAGACGCCGAACTCCACGCGCTCGCGGAGGCGGGCGCCATCTATCTGCGCGGCGTCACCGACTATCGCGGCTTCACGGCGGGCGAGGGCTGGCGCCACGGCGTCGCGCACGGCGCCGACCTGATGCTTCAGCTGGCGCTCAACCCGCGCCTGTCGCGCGCCGATGCCGACCGGCTGCTCGCAGCGATCGCGGCGCAGGTCGCGCCCGCCGCGTCGCCCTATTATGTCCATGGCGAACCGGGGCGTCTCGCCGGCCCGATCCTTTATCTCGCGCGGCGTTCCGATATCGATGATGCCGCCTGGGCGGTATGGTTCCAATCATTGCACCCCGACGCCAGCCCGCGCTGGCGGGACGCCTATGCCGGCGCCGCCGGTCTCGCGGCGATCCACAACAGCACCGCCTTTGCTTCGGCAATCTATGTCAGCGCCTCCGAATCGAAAGACCCGCAGATTCGCCGCCTCGCCCCGCTGGCGGTCGAGCTGATCAGGGCGCTGCCCTAAGCCGGATTCGCCGCCTGCATTTCGGCGATCAGGCCATTGTCGATCGCCTTGGCGCGCTTATACCCGTCGCGCTCGCGCAGGCCGGCGGCATAGGCTTCGAACGCCGGGCGGCTCGGGATCGTGCCGAACTGCAGCCCCCAGTCGATCTGGCTGCCGACATAGACGTCGGCGGCGGTGAATTTGTCACCCGCGACATAGGTCTTGCCCGCGACCGCGCTTTCAAGCGCGTCGAGTGCATGCTCAAGCGTTCCGAAGCCCGCCGAGCGCTGCTGATCGGCGTCGGGTTCGATCCCGAAATGCTTCGCGGTGATCGCCTGCTCGACCGGCCCGGCGGCAAAGAACATCCAGCGATAATAATCGGCGCGGGCATCGGCGGCGGGCGCGAGACCGGCGTCCGGAAAGGCGTCGGCCAGATAGGCGCAGATCGCGGCGCATTCGGTAACGACCTTTCCGTCGTGGACGATCGCCGGAACCTTGCCCATCGGGTTGATCGCCAGATAAGCCTCGTCCTTCATCGACGTTCCATAACCGAGGATATGGGTCTCATAGGACGCGCCGACTTCTTCGAGCATCCAGCGGACGATCTGCCCGCGCGACATCGGGTTGGTATAGAAAATCAGCTCATCGGCCATCGTGCATCTCCCTTGGTTTGGCGAGTCGGGATAGAACATAACAGGAACATTGCTGCTGTGCCACCGGACTTGTTTTGTCATGCCAGCGGGCTAAGGCAAAGCGATGAGCGACGAACGCATCTGGACCGCCGCCGTACTGGTGATCGGCGACGAAATCCTCTCGGGCCGCACGCAGGACAAGAATGTCGCGCAGATCGCGACCTGGCTCGACGTGCAGGGGATTCGCCTGCGCGAAGTGCGCATCGTTCCCGATGTCGAGGAAGAGATCGTCGAGGCGCTGAACGCGATCCGCGCGCGCTACGACTATGTCTTCACCACCGGCGGCATCGGCCCGACTCACGACGACATCACCGTCGATGCGGTCGCCAAGGCACTCGGCGTCGGCGTGATCGTCCATCCCGATGCGCGCGCGATCCTCGAACGTTATTATACCGCGCGCGGCGGCGAACTGACCGAGGCGCGGCTGCGCATGGCGCGCACCCCTGACGGCGCCGAACTCATCCCGAACCGCATGTCGGGCGCGCCGGGCATCCGCATCGGCAATCTGTTCGTGATGGCCGGCGTGCCGCACATCACCGCCGGCATGCTCGACGCGCTGACCGGCGAGCTTGAAGGCGGCGCGCCGCTCGTCGCGCATACGATCGGGTCATGGGCGCCCGAAAGCGAGGTCGCCGACCTGCTGCGCCAGGGCGAAAAGGACCACGCGGGCGTCGCGATCGGCAGCTACCCCTTTTTTCGCGACGGCAAGGTCGGCGCCAATTTCGTCGTCCGCTCGACCTCGGCCGAGGCGGTCGCGGCGTGCGTCGCTGCGGTGACAGCGGGGCTTGAGGCCGCCGGCTATGCGGTGACCGACGGCGGCATCTGATCGGGCACAGCTTCGTCGCTCGTCCGCGTCACGCGCGGCAGGCGGCGCAGCATCAGCACCGCGAGCAGCCCGAATATTGTCGCGACGAGGAACGCCGCGCCGGGAAAATGCACGGGCGCCTTGTCGCCGGTGAACCAAGCCATCGTCCCGATTAACAGCGTCGGCGCGACGATCTGGCCGAGTCCCATCGCCATCGCCGAAATTCCCTGCACCTCGCCCTGCATCGCGGCGCTCGCGCGCCGCGACATCAGCGCGTTGAGCGAAGGCTGCACCGGCGCCTGGAACATGATCGGCACGATGAGCAGGAACGCCCCCCATGTCGTGTCGACAAAGGCATAGCCGATATAGACGGTCACCGCGACGAGGATGCCGATCGTCGCCGCGTCGCGTTCCCCGAAGCGGCGGACGATGGGGCCTACCACGAAGGTCTGGCCGAGCGCGATGGCGACCCCGACCGCGGCGAGGCTCGCGCCGATCATCTTCGGCGACCAGCCGAGCTGCGCGATGCAATAGAAGCTCCACGTCATCGGATAGACGAGGCTGGAAATCTGCCACAGGGTCAGCACCGTCGCGATGCCGCTCATCCCCGGCAGCCCGCGCATCGTCTTCCACGCGCCGAACGGATTGGCGCGGCGCCAGTCGAAGGTGCGCCGACGCTCGGCCGGCAGCGTTTCGGGGAAGATGAAAAAGCCATAGAGCATGTTCGCCGCGGCGAGCAGCGCGGCGGCGACAAAGGGCGCGCGCGGTCCGACTTCGCCCAGAAACCCGCCGATCACCGGCCCGACCACGAAGCCGACGCCAAAGGCCGCGCCGACGAAACCGAAGTTTCGCGCGCGGTTTTCGGGTTGGGTGACATCGGCAATCGCCGCTTGCGCAGCGGCAACGCTGCCTCCGAAAATGCCCGACAGGGCGCGAGCGACGAACAGCCAGGGGAGCGTATGGACGATGGTCAGCAGCACATAGTCGGCGGCGAGGCCGGCCAGCGACAGCAGCAGCACGCGCCGCCGCCCAAAGTGATCCGACAGGTTGCCGAGGACGGGGGAGGCGAGGAAGGTCGCGACCGCCATCACCAGTCCGATCGCCGTCGCGATTCCCATCGCGCTGGCAAGGTCGACCCTGCCGATCTCCATCACCAGTTGCGGCAACACCGGCATGATGATGCCGAACCCGATCGCGTCGATGAAGATCGTCGCGACGATGAAGGGGATGGTACGCGAAGCGGTCACAAAGGATCCTATGGTTGGCGGCGGGGGCAGCGCGGCTTGCCCTTTGGTGCGACTGCGCCTAGCGGCACCGATCTTTCCCCCATGCGTTGGCGATAGATGAAACTCGAAATTTCCGCTTCCCTAAATTACCGGCTGCCCGAACCGGTCGACCTGATGTTGCAGATCGAGGCTGCCGACGGCCATGGCCAGCGCGTACTCGACGCATCGCTCGACCTCGGCAACCCCGACCATCTGGCGCGCGTGCCGACGCCGAATGGCATTTGCGAGCCGATCTGGCTGCGCGAGCACGGACAATTGCGTGTCGACTATCGCGCGCGGGTCGCGATCGACCGTCCCGCCCCTGATCTCGCCCTCCTCGCCGCGGTCCCACTGCACCGCTTGCCGGCCGGGGCGGTCCCCTATCTCAACGAATCGCGCTATTGCCCCTCGAACAAGTTTCACGCCTTCGTCGAGCGGCGCTTCGGCGAACTGGAAGGCGGGGCGAAGATTGCGCGGATGCGCGATTGGATCGAAAGCCGCTTCACCTATGTCGCGGGGACAAGCACATCCGAAACCGGCGCGCTCGACAGCTTCGTCGAACGGCGCGGGGTCTGCCGTGACTATGCCCATGTGATGATCGCGCTTGCCCGCGCCGCGCATATTCCCGCGCGCATGGCGAGCGCCTATGCGCTGGGCGTTGAGCCGCAGGATTTCCACGCCGTCGCCGAAGTCTATCTCGCGGGTGACTGGTACCCGGTCGATGCCACCGGCATGGCGCGCGGCGATGCGATGGCCCGAATCTGTGTCGGCCGCGACGCGGCGGACATCGCCTTTCTGACCGCATATCGCGAGATCGAGCTGGTAAGCCAGTCGGTGAGGGTCACCGAAGCCCGATGACGGCCCGCGGCGCAAGCCGCGGGAAAGACTGGAGCGGGCGAAGGGATTCGAACCCTCGACCCCAACCTTGGCAAGGTTGTGCTCTACCCCTGAGCTACGCCCGCTCTGGCGGCTGAAACCGGTCGGTTCCAGCGGGTGAGGCGGGCGCTTAGCATCGGCTTTTGGAGTCGGCAACCCCCCTTCATGCTTTTCCTGCACGATTGGCCCCGAAGGGTTGGCATATCGGGCACAAATCCCACATAAGAACGACAGGCATTCAACAGGAGCAATAACCCCGTGGCCACTTTGGGTCTGAACCCGCAAGAAAAGGACGCCGTCGAAGCGTTCCGCCGCGACGTCGTCGAGCCGTCGATGTCGAACCTCGTCATCCTCGATTTCTGGGCCGAATGGTGCGGGCCGTGCAAGCAGCTGACCCCGATTCTCGAAAAGGTCGCTGCCGATTATGCCGACAAGGGCGTTTTGCTCGCCAAGATCGACGTCGATGCGAATCGCTTCATCGCCGGCCAATTCCAGGTCCAGTCGATCCCGACCGTCTATGCGATCTTCCAGGGCCAGCCGGTCGCCAACCTGACCAACGCCCGCACCGAAAGCCAGATCAAGGCGATGCTCGACCAGTTGCTCGCGCAATTGCCGGTCGAAAGCGCCGCAAGCGCCCGCGCCGTCGAGATCGCCCCGCTGATTGAAATGGGCGAGGGCGTGCTCGCCGAGGGTGACGGCGAACGCGCCGCCTCGATCTTCGGCCAGATCCTCGAGATGGCACCCGACAATGCGGCGGCGCATGGCGGACTGATTCGCGCGCTGGTCCTCGCCGGCGACCTGACCAGCGCGCAGGGCCTGCTCGACATGATCCCCGCCGAGATCGCCGACGATCCCGCGATCGCGCAGGCGAAGAGCGCCTATGCGCTCGCCGCCGATGCCCCTGACGCGGGCGAACTGGCGGCGCTCGAAGCCGCGGTCGCGGCCGATCCGGGCGACCATCAGGCGCGATTCGACCTTGCCGCCGCGCAGATCGGCGCCGGCCGGCGCGCCGCCGCCGCCGACAATCTGCTCCACATCGTCGCGGCGGATCGCGAATGGCAGGAAGATGCCGCGCGCGCGAAATTGCTGTCGCTGTTCGAAGCCGTCGGGCTCGAAGATCCGTGGGTCGCGGCGCAGCGCCGCCGGCTGTCGCTGATCCTGTTCGGCTGATGGGCGATACCGCGCCCCTGACCATCCAGCGGATCGCGATCTTTCCGCTGCCCGGCGCGGTGCTGTTTCCCGGGCTGCACCTGCCGCTGCACATCTTCGAGCCGCGCTATCGCGCGATGGTGCAGGAGGTGCTGGTGCGCGACCGGCGGATCGGGATGATCCAGCCGCGCGTATTGCCCGGCGAGGAGGACCGCGAGCCCCCGGCGCTCTACGACGTCGGCTGCGTCGGCAAGATCATCGATGTCGAGGCGCTCGACGACGGGCGCTTCAATCTCGTGCTCGAGGGCGTGGCGCGGTTCCGCGTCCGCCGCGAACTCGACGTCACCACTCCGTTTCGGCAGGTCGAGGCCGAAATCGAGAGTGAGGTCGAGGAGGATGCGGTGCTCGCGAGCATCGAGCGTGCCAGCCTCGAACGCGAGGCGAAGCGGTTCGCCGAACGGCAGGGCTATGTCGTCGACTGGAACGCGGTCGGCCAGCTCGACGATGCGACGCTCGTCAACGGTATCGCGCAGGTCGCGCCGTTCGACGCCGCCGCGAAGCAGGCGCTGCTCGAAACGACCTCGATCGACGAACGCGCGGAACTGGTCGTCCAGCTGATGCAGTTCTTCGGCCGCTTCGACGGCGAAGACGGGCGTTCGACGCTGCAGTAAAATCAGGCGCGACCCGCCGGCAAGAGATGCTGCGCCATATCGGCGAAGGCGGCGCGGACGATATGACGATGGCTTTCGGACAGGCGGCCCGCGGGTTGGACTGCGGTCAGATGCCGGCGCACGAGGGTGTGATGCGCCGCGAGCTTTGCCTTTCCTCTTTGCCATTCGGCGTCGCGGCGCCGCGCCCAGTCGTCGGCGAGGCAATCGGCAAGGCGGCCTGCGAGATAGTCGGCGGCTCGTCCTTCCGCGGCGGCTTCGGCACCGGGATCGACGAGCAGGTCGCAGATGCCCGGATCGTCCAGCGACAGCGTTGCGGCGGCAACCCGGTGCGGCGCGCGGCGCTGGTCGCCGTGGAGGCGGTGTCGCAGCGCCTGTAGTTCGGCGCGGATCTGCCAGTTCATATGGGTGGCAAAGGCCGCGCGGCGCGGGTCGTAGCTTTGCGCGGCGCGGTGGATCGCGATCGCGCACGCCTGTTCGGCATCGTCGGTGACCGATGACAGCCCGTAGCGGCGGATGAAATAGCGGACGCGTGGGGAGGCCGCGGCGGCGAGGCGCGCGAAGGCGCGGTCGGCGTGGACACGGCGGCGCGGCGAGGGCTCGGCATCGAGGGCAGCGCGCGCGGCGATCCAATCGGTCGCCGCCGCTTCGAGGGCGTGGCTGCTCACCGACATGGTCCGGCTCCTGCTGCGCGGCGGGTCGTTACCGCATGGAACAGGCTATGGGGTCATGGTTAGCGGGGGCGTGCCCGGGACGTAGGTGGAAATACGTAGGGATGGGCAAGATACCCGTTTGCATCGCGCGACGTCGAGATGCCCATCGGTCGCACGCGCCATCGAGGCGTCTCGACGTCGCGCGACCCGAACGGAAAAATGGGGTGGGCTTAAACCTCTGCCCCCGCGAGCAGGCGGGGCAGGTCACCGGCTTCGCCGCGCGCCTCGTCCATGAAGAAGCGTTTGAGCATCGGCAATCGCTGCACCGCACCGAGGCCGGCGCGGCGGACCGCCGCGGCGGTGCGGCCGGGAATGCCGAAGAGACGCGTGAGGCCATCGGTCGCGAGGCTGACCATCAGGCTGTCGAGTCCGCGCCAGCGCTGGTAGCGCGCGAGCAAAGCCGCGTCGCCGAGGTCGAGGCCGAGCCGCGCCCCCTCGACGAGCACTTCGGTGAGCGCCGCAACGTCGCGCAGGCCGAGGTTGAGTCCCTGCCCGGCGATCGGATGGATGCCATGCGCGGCATCGCCGACGAGCACGACCCGGTCGGCGACGATCGTCGCGCTATGGTGGAAGCCGAGCGGATAGGTCATGCGCGGCGCGACCAGTTCCATTTTGCCGAGCAGGTCGCCCGCGCGCTTTTCGAGTTCCGCGACAAAGCCCCTCTCGCCCAATTTGGCGAAGCCCGGCCCGTCCTTTTCGGCGACGGTCCACACGAAGGCCGAACGGTGGCGGCCCTGCGCGTCGTCGACAAGCGGCAGCAGCGCGAAAGGTCCCGAGGGAAAGAAGATTTCGTGCGCGACGCGATCGTGCGGTTTGCTGTGCACGACCGCGCCGATCATCGCATGATGGTGGTACGACCAGTTGGCGATGCTGAACCCTGCGGCGTCGCGGGTCGGCGAGCGGCGGCCCTCGGCGACGATCAGCAGCGGCGCCTGCAGTCTCGCGCCGTCGGCAAGGGTCAGGGTGACGCCGTGCGGGCCGATATCGCGGTCGACAACCTGCGCGGGCATGATGAGGCGTGCGAGCGGGGCTTCGGCGAGCGCGTCGCGGAGCGCAAGACGAAGCTGGCGGTTTTCGACCATCGTGCCGAGCGCGGGATCGTCGGCGCCGGTTTCGAAATCCAGTTCGCCCGAACGCCCCTTTTCGTTGGGCACGCCGTCGCTGACCTTGATCGCGCGGATCGGGCAGCCATGACCGGCGAGCCGATCGGCGAGGCTGAGCACTTCGAACATCTGCCAGGTCGCGCTGGCGATCGCCGAGGCGCGGCCGTCGAAACCGGGTGCGATTGTCGCCAGTGGATCGGCGGGATCGACGACCTGGCTGGAAAGGCCGTGGTGCGCGAGCGCAAGGGCCAGGGCCTGGCCGACAAGGCCGCCGCCGGAGATGATTACGTCGCTGCGCTGTACGTCACTCATGACCCCGCCCTAGACGGCAATGCGGCGCTTGAAAAGCGGTGTGGCGCGGGCCGACGGGCCGGAATTATTTGTTTCGCGCAAAGACACAAAGACTCGAAGATGTCGCGCCATCCGCGAAGCGGCGCGCCATCCGACACCGCGACCACCGCACCGTCCATGGGATGAGGGGCCTGTCGGCCCGAACCTTCTTCTTCGTGCCTTTGCGTCTTTACGCGAAACCCCTTCATAACCCACAGCTCGGTTGGGGGCCGCGCTTGACGACGAGTCCGGCGCATGTGCATATCGCCGTGGTTAATTCCAGTGGGGACCGATTTCAGCATGGCCAGCCGCAAGCCCGTCGCCGCAAAGGCCGATTGGCGCACCGTTTTCCGGGCGAGTATTGCGCGATCGTTGGTGATCGGCGCTGCGTTGGCGCTTGGCGCTTTCACGTTGTTCCTGTCGCTGGCGCTGATCACCCATGACGGCACCGATGCCGCGATCCACACCGCGGCGGGGGGCAATCCGTCGAACTGGATGGGCGGGGCGGGGGCGTGGTTCGCCGACTTGCTGCTGTTCGTCGGCGGGGTCGCGATCACCCTGCTGCTACCCCTGCTCGGCGTGATCGCCTGGCGGCTGTGGACTGGCGAGGCGCAGCCCTATTGGAAACGCCAGCTCGCCTTCGTCTTCATCGCGATCTTGCTCGTCGGCCTCGGCGCACAACTGTGGACCCCCGACAGCAATGCCCCGCTTCCCGCGGGCTGGGGCGGGATCATCGCGTTGATCGTCGGCGGCGCGGTCGACCCGTGGTTCGACCGCATCGGCGAACCCGGCGCGGCGCTGGTCCGCTTTGCCGCGATCCTGCTGTTGATCGGCGTCGGCCTGTGGCTCGCGTGGCGCGCGCTGCGGCTCGAACCCGGCTGGTGGACGCGGCTTCGGCTGCCCGCCGTCGAGGGTGGCCGCGTCGTCGCGCCGGCCCCCGCGCTTGCCGCCGATGCGAAGGCGCCGTCGCTGATGGGCCGTGTCATCCGCCCGCGCGCCCGCGCCGAGCCGAGCGAGCGGGCACCGCCCGAGATTGCCGACCCGGCGCAGCGCACCCAGCCGTCGAAACCGCGCGCCAAGCCGCAGACCGAGTTGTTCACCAATTACCAGATGCCGTCGCTCGACCTGCTCGCCGAGCCGCCGCCGGCGCCGACCGGGCAGATCGACAAGGCGGGGCTCGAACGCAACGCGCGGCTGCTCGAATCGGTGCTCGAGGATTTCCAGGTCAAGGGCGTGATCACTGCGGTGCGCCCCGGCCCCGTCGTCACCATGTACGAACTCGAGCCCGCGCCGGGGACGAAAGCGAGCCGGGTGTCGAACCTTGCCGACGACATCGCGCGCAACATGTCGGCGCTGTCGGCGCGCATCGCGCCGATCCCAGGGCGCACCGTGATCGGCATCGAGCTGCCCAACGCCGTCCGCGAATCGGTGGTGCTGTCCGAAATGATCGGCAGCGCGCTGTTCCAGGAACAGACTGGAGCGCTCCCGATCATCCTCGGCAAGAATATCAGCGGTGACCCGGTGATCGCCGACCTCGCGCCGATGCCGCACCTGCTGATCGCGGGCACCACCGGGTCGGGCAAGTCGGTCGGTTTGAACGCGATGATCCTGTCGCTGCTCTACCGGCTCGGCCCCGATCAGGTGAAGCTGATCATGATCGACCCCAAGATGCTCGAACTCAGCGTCTATGACGGCATCCCGCACCTGCTCGCTCCGGTGGTGACCGAGCCCAAGAAGGCGATCCGCGCCCTCAAATGGGCGGTCGAGCAGATGGAGGACCGTTACCGGATGATGTCGTCGCTGTCGGTGCGCAACCTCGCGAGCTACAACGACAAGGTCCGCACCGCGCTGTCGAAGGGCAAGTCGCTCGGACGGCGGGTCCAGGTCGGTTACGACCCCGAAACCGGTCAGCCGCTCTATGAGGAAGAGACACTCGATTACGCGCCGCTGCCGCAAATCGTGGTGGTGGTCGACGAGCTGGCCGATTTGATGATGACCGCGGGCAAGGAGGTCGAATTCCTGATCCAGCGGCTCGCGCAGAAAGCGCGCGCCGCAGGCATCCACCTGATCCTCGCGACCCAGCGCCCGTCGGTCGATGTCATCACCGGTGTCATCAAGGCGAATTTGCCGACACGTATCAGCTTCAACGTCACGTCGAAAATCGACAGCCGCACGATTTTGGGCGAGGCGGGCGCCGAGCAGCTGCTCGGCAAAGGCGACATGCTCTATGTCCCCGGTGGCAAGCAGATCACCCGCATCCACGGCCCGTTCGTGTCGGACGACGAGGTGCGGGCGGTCGCCGACCATTGGCGCGGCCAGGGCCAGCCCGACTATGTCGAGAGCGTCACCGAGGATCCCGAGGACGGCGGCTTCGCGATGGAGGGCGCTCCTGCGGGCGGCGACAGCGCCGAGGATCGTATGTATGCCAAGGCGTGCCAGATCGTCGTCGAGAGCCAGAAGGCCTCGACGAGCTGGCTGCAACGCCAGCTGCGCATCGGGTATAACAGTGCGGCGCGGATGATCGAACGGATGGAGGAGGAGGGCCTCGTCAGTCCCCCCAACCATGTCGGCCGGCGCGACGTGCTGACCGATCAATATGGACAGCAACGCTAGGCGGCAGGGGAACCAAAGCCGATGCTCGCGACTTGAACAGCCTCCAACGCCGGGTTCACGGCGGGTTCAACGCCGGATCGGCATATCCCGGCCGTCCTTATGGCAGAATGAGAACATCATGACCCTGAATTTTCCCCGCCTGACCCTGACACGCGCCGCCGCGCTGGCGCTCGTTCCCGCCGCCGCCACGGCGCTGGCGTTCGGCGCGCCGGCGATCGCGCAGTCGGCAAATACGCTGACCTCGGTCCAGTCGCACCTGCGCGCGACGAGTTCGATGACCGCCGATTTCGTCCAGACCGACCGCAACGGCCAGCGGCTGAATGGACAATTGACCTTGAAACGCCCCGGCAAGATCCGGTTCCAGTATCAGAAGGGCGTGCCCCTGTTGATCGTCGGCGACGGCAGTTCGCTGACGATGATCGATTATGAGGTGAAGCAGGTCCAGCGCTGGCCGGTGAAGAATTCGCCGCTCGGCGCGCTGCTCGATCCCGACCGCGACCTCACCAAATATGCCAAGGTCCTGCCGACAAGCAGCGACGATGTCGTGAGTGTCGAGGTCAAGGATCCCAAGCGCCCCGAATATGGCACGATCACCATGGTGTTCGTGCGCGACGGCGCCGCGCCCGCCGGATTGCGCCTGCGCGGCTGGGTCGCGCTCGATTCGCAAAACAACCGCACGCGCATCGACCTGACGAACCAGAAGTTCAACGTTGCGGTCGCCGATTCGGCGTTCAAATGGACCGACCCCCGCCCGCGCTCGCGCGGTCGCGGAAGCTGACGCGAACTTATCCACAGCCGAATATGAACGGCGCCGAATCCCACGAAGCGGATTCGGCGCCGTTTTTTCGGACCAACCGCCGCCCACCATCGACGAACTGCAAAACCGCCCATATCCGCCAGATTTTCGTTCAGCTTGGCGACAGGGAAGGGGCGGTATTCCCACTCTCGAAGGCGCCAACACGGCCCCCGGTTCTGGGTTTCCCCCTGTTGCCCCAACCGAGTGCCAGGCACCTTCATTCAAGAGCGTGACGAACGCTGACCTTGAACCCCCGTTCCACCGCCCCTGGAACGGGGGTTTAATTTTGGGCTTGGCGCCGGTCGCCGCCCCTGCCCGCAATCGCATTGCACCGCGCGCGCCGCGCCGATAGAGCCACGCCATGACAACCAGCATCGCTTCGTGGAACATCAACAGCGTCCGCGCCCGCATCGGCATCGTCGAGAAATTCCTGCGCGAGGAAGCGCCCGACGTCCTGTGCCTGCAGGAAACCAAGGTCGAATGCGTGTCCTTCCCGCCCGACATGTTTCGCAGCCTCGGCTACACCCATATCGTCACCCACGGTCAGCGCATGCACCATGGCGTCGCGATCGTCAGCAAAGTCCCGCTGGCCGACGTCCGCAAATATGACTGGCAGGCCAATGGCGAGGCGCGCCACGTCGGGGTCACGCTGCCCGGCGGCGTGCGGCTCGACAATGTCTATATCCCAGCCGGGGGCGACGTCGCCGACCGCGAGATCAATCCGAAATTCGGGCAGAAGCTGGATTTCTACGCGCGGATGACCAAATGGTCGGGGGCGCTCGACCAGCCCACGGTCCTGACCGGCGATTTCAACGTCGCGCCACTCGAAAGCGACGTATGGAATCATAAGGCGTTGCTGGACGTCGTGAGCCACACGCCGATCGAGGTCGAAACGCTGGCGAAGCTGCAGGCGGCGTCGCAGTGGGTCGACCTTGGCCGTCATTTCATCGCGGCGCCGACACCGCTCTTCACCTGGTGGAGCTACCGCGCCAAGGATTGGGAATTGTCCAATCGCGGCCGCCGGCTCGACCATATGTGGGTGACTCCCGACTTGCTGGCAAAGGCGGTGTCGCACCGCATCGTCCGGCCGGCGCGCAGCTGGGAACGGCCGTCGGACCATATCCCGTTGATTACCGAGTTCGATTTTTGAGTGACGCCGCGCGCATGGATGGCGGCGCCCGCCGGGCGGCGCGCGCGGTCGATGCGCTGCGCCGCGGCTGGCCGGTGCGCGTGACCGGCGACGACGGCGTTCTGGATTTGCTGGCGATCGAGAGCGCGAGCGATGCCGCGCTGGCGGATTTTGACGATGGTGTCGCCGACGTGCTGCTGGCGGGCGAGCGCGCGGTGACGCTGAAGCTCACCAACCAGCGTGCCGCCGCCGCGCCGGGACCGGTGCGGCTGACCGGTGCCGCGACGAGCGTCGCGGCGGGACTGGCGATCGCCGACCCGGCACTCGACCTTGCCAATCCGCTCAAAGGCCCGTTCCGTACCCAGGCGACCGGCGGCGAGGCCGCCGCGATGGCCGCGATGCTGATGGCACGCCACGCCGGCCTGCTGCCCGCCTTTTTCGTACGCGACGCGACGGGGGAGGCCGAAACCGCCTGCGACGCGGTCGATGTCGATGCCTTGCTCGACCCGGCGCGGCTGCACATCGCCGCCCGCGCGCGCCTCCCGGTCGAGGCCAGCGAAGGCGCCGAGATCGTCGCCTTTCGGACTCCCGAAGAGGCGTCGGACCATGTCGCGCTCGTTATCGGCAAGCGCGACGCGAGCCCGCCGGTGGTGCGGCTGCACAGCGAATGCCTGACCGGCGACGTGCTCGGCAGCCTGAAATGCGACTGCGGACCGCAGCTTCACGCGGCGCTGCACGCGATGGCCGATGCGCCTTGGGGGGTGCTGCTTTACCTGCGGCAGGAAGGGCGCGGGATCGGGCTGGTCAACAAGCTGCGCGCCTATGCGCTGCAGGATCAGGGCTATGACACGGTGGACGCGAACCTGCGGCTGGGCTTCCCGGTCGAGGCGCGCGATTTTGCGATCGCGGGGCGGATGCTCGAATTGCTCAACATTCCGCGCATCCGGTTGATGACGAACAATCCGGAGAAGGTCGCGCGGCTGGAACGCGAGGGCGTCGAGGTCGTCGAGCGCATTCCGCTCGCGCTGCCGACGAACAAATATAATGAGCAATATCTGGCGACGAAGCGCGACCGGACCGGGCACCAACTTTAACGAACCGTCATTGTGAGGAGCCGAAGGCGACGCGGCAATCCAGAGCGGCGTAAACCGCCCTGGATTGCTTCGCTACGCTCGCAATGACGGAGTTATTGAGTCGCGGGCCTCAGTGTACGAACCGCGCCACCACGTCGCGATAGCTGCGGCTGACCTTCACTTGCGCGCCTGAGCCAAGCACGAGGAAGCATTCGCCGTTGGTGTGCGGCTTGACCTGCTTGACTTGGCTCAAGTTGACGATGGTCGAGCGGTGGACGCGCTGGAAATTGCGCGGGTCGAGCCGTTTTTCGAGATCCTTCATCGTTTCGCGCAGGATCAGGCTGTTGTCGGCGGTGTAGATGCACATATAGTCGCCCGCAGCATCGATGCGTTCGATGCTGTCGACATCGACGCGGAAGATCTGGCCGCGATCCTTGATGTTGATCATCTTTTCATAGCGGTCGGCGGCATGCGCATCGGGGGCGATTTCGGCGTCATAATCGTCGGCCGCCTCGGGGGCGACCTCGGCGAGCACGGTCTTAAGGCGTTCGACCTCGGCGGCGCCGCGCTTTTCGGTCAGACGCTGGCGCACGCGGTCAAGCGCGTCGGCGAGGCGTTCGGGTTCGACCGGCTTGACCAGATAATCGACCGCCTGCGCCTCGAAGGCGCGGATCGCATGGTCCGAATAAGCGGTGACGAACACCACCAGCGGCGGTTCGACTTCCATCAGCCCCTGGATCACCGAAAAGCCGTCGAAGCCCGGCATCTGGATGTCGAGGAAGACGAGGTCGGGCTTGTGGGTCTTGATCTTGCGGATGGCCTCGCGGCCATTTTGGGCGGTGTCGACGATTTCGACGTCGCTGTGCGGTTCGAGCCGCAATTGCAGGCCCTGGGTGGCCAGTTTTTCGTCATCCACCAGGATGGTTCTGATCGTCATGTTCTCTCGGTTCCAATCGTCATTTGCCCGTCGGGCTGAAACGGAAACTCGACAACCACCGTGAATCCGCCGTCAGCGCCCGATTGGGCATCGAACCGGTGCTGATCGCCGAAAGCCTGCGCCAGCCGGTCTCTGATATTGGCTAAACCCACACCGGTTGATTCCGTTGCAATGACGCCAGTGGTGGGGTCCGCGCCATCGGCTGACAATCCCGACCCGGTGTCCGACACGGTAATCCGAACATTTTGACCGGCAAGCTGAGCCGAAATCGTGATGTCGGCGCCATCCTCCTGCGGGGTGACCGCATATTTTATCGCATTTTCGATCAGCGGCTGGAGCAGCAGCGAGGGCAGACGCGCGCGCGAAACGGCGGGATCGATCGCGAAATGCGGGCGCAGCCGTTCCTCGAAGCGCATTTTTTCGATGTCGAGATACAGCTTCAGCGTCTCGATCTCCTGCGCCAGCGTCACCTGCGCGGTCGGTTCGTTGGCGAGGGTGTAGCGCAGGAACGCCGACAGTCGCGACAGCATCGCATTGGCGGGTTCGGATTGCTTGAGAAGCACCAGCGTCGAGATGCTGTTGAGCGTGTTGAACAGGAAATGCGGGTTGAGCTGGTAGCGCAGCATAGCGAGCTGCGCCGAGGCCGCCTGCGCCTCGAGGCGCAGCACGCGGTCATTCTGTTCCTCGAGCTGGAGGAAATAGTTGATCGCGAAATAGAGCGCCGACCAGGCGGCGAGCGAGGTCGCGTCGATATAGACCGCGCCGAGCAGCAGGCTGGTGAAGCCGGCGTCGCTGTTCGGGTTCTGGATCTGTGCGACCCAGGCGTCGATGAACGCCCAGAGCGCGGTGGCGATACCCGCCAAGCCGAAGCTGACCCCCCACATCAATAGCGGGCGGCGGCTGATCAGGGTGCGATAGCAGACCGACAGGATCAGCGAGAGCGAGAAGCCGGTGATCGCCGACACCGTCTGTGGAATCAGGAAGGCGAGCGCCTGCCCATTGGCGAGGCCCGACACGCCGCGCAGCCCGAGCCAGGCGAACCAGCCGAGGATCTGGAGATTCCAGAAGGCGCGCACCTTATTGCCGAAAAAGGGTCCCGGCGAGGATAGTCCGAACAGCGGCATCGGATGTTGGGTTGCGGTCAGCGGTAGGCGGGGCGGCTGGACGGTCCCGCGTCCGTCACTCGGCGGCAACCGGCGCCATCCGCTCATCTGCGCGCGTCCGGGCCTGGCCCAGCGGCTGCAGTTCCGACCGATGTTTCCACACCAGTTCCTTATAGCCGAGCGACCGTCCGTCGTGCGCGGTCATGGTGACGGGGCCGATCGGCTGCTCGTCGCGAACATCGACCAGCACCGGGGTCGAGGGCACGCCGGCCCCCCATTTTTCGCCCCATTGGCGCAGCGCGATCATTGCGGGCAGCAGCTCGAGGCCCTTTTCGGTGAGTTCGTAGCGTACCTTGCGGCGATCCTCGGCCATCACTTCGCGCGCCATGATGCCATGGTCGACGAGTCGCGACAGCCGGTTCGACAGGATGTTGCGCGCGATACTGAGTTCCTGCTGGAACTCCTCGAAATGATGGACGCCGTTGAAGGCCGCGCGCAGGATCATGAACGACCAGCGCTCGCCCATCGCCTCAAGCGCGAGCGGCAATGCACAATTGTCACCGTAGAGGATGTTCAGCGGTTCGCGTAATTTTCCCATAGGCCCAGCCCTAACGTAAAATCGGCCCCCGCACAAAAAAATATGTAGACTTGGTTGCATTTTGCAACCCACGCACTAAATTTCCTTTTGCAACCTAAATAGGTGCTCAAAAAGGAAGGGCCTCCCCATGTTCAAATTCTCTTTCGCGGCGCCTGTCGTGCCGATGTTCGCCGTCGCGTTGGCCGGCGGTGCTGCCGCCCTGCCCGTGACCGCCCAGGCCGCGGGCGGCGCCTATTACCGCGCCGAACTGGCGAGCCCGGCCCCGAAGGGCAAGTTCGTCGCGCGCGGTATCGTCTGGTCGTGCGAAGGTACCAATTGCGTCGGCGCGCGCGGCACCAGCCGTCCGCAGATGATGTGCGCCGGGCTTGCCAAGGAAGCCGGCGAAGTGAAGGGCTTCATTGCCGACGGCAAGGCGCTCGAAGCCGAGGATCTGGCGCGCTGCAACGGCGCCGTCTGACCGGCCGGACGGACGGCGCTCCCCTCCCGCTCCGCCGTTCGACCCTGGCCGCATAGAGAGCCGCCGCGACCTCCCATAGCCCCGGCGAGGCACGGCGGCTTTTTCTATGCCCGGATGATCAGGCCGTAAGGCGATTGCGCGCGACGACGAGCGTCCAGCGCGCGAGCGCGGGCAGCCGCGCGAGGACCGTCGGGGGATGCGCGCGCAAGGCGCGGCTCACGAGGTCGAAGCGCCACCGGCGCTGGCTCTTGAGCGCGAGGCCGAGCAGGATTTCGCTACGGCTGCGCGCCGGCAACTTATCAGGCATCGCGCGTTCGACGATGACAGCGGTCAACGCATAGATCTGATCGGCACGCTGACTGGTCAGGCTGCCGCCATGCTTGCGGTAGATATAGAGATCTTCGTGCAGTTCGACGAAGGCGAAACGCCGCGCCGCGCGCAGCCAGAAATCATAATCCTCGACCCCGAACAATCCGACGTCATAGCCGCCGAGCGCGTCGGTCACGCCGCGGCGATACAGGAAGGCGGCGCCGATGTTGTTGCCGTGGAGCAAGCGTTCGACCGGTCCGACCCGCGAACGGCCGAGATCGTTTCCGGCATCGTCGATCAGCGAGAAATCGGCATAGGCGACCCCCGCATCGGGATGCGCGTCGAGTGTCGCGACAAGGCGGTCGAGCATCTGCGGGCGGAGGAGGTTGTCGTCCGACGTCCAGCTGTGCAATTCGCCCCGCGCCTGCGCAAAGCCGTGGTTGAGCGCCGCAGGCAGGCCGACATTGGTGTCGAGGCGAAAATGACGGACGCGCGGGTCGCGCACCGCCGCGGCGGCCATGATCGCGGGGCTTTCGTCACGCGAAGCATCGTCGACGAGGATCAGTTCGAAGTCGAGGAAGCCTTGCGCGAGGACCGAATCGATCGCCTCGTCGAGCCAGCGCGCACCATTGTGCACGGGCATCACCACCGACACGCGCGGGCTTGCCGTGGTCGAATCGAAAGCTTCGGTCCCTGTCATTGCCTCCCGCCATAGCCCGCACGCACGATGCTTCCAAAGCCGTTTACCAAAATTGCGAGTTCCCGGCGGCGGTGCGCAGCAAAGTTTCGCATTGCATTTGGGCGCGCATGAACGACATTGGAACAGGATGCTGCGTCAATATGAACTTGTCGAGCGCGTGCGCGCTTATGATCCCGACGTCGACGAGGCGTTGCTCAACCGCGCCTATGTCTTCACCGTCCAGAAACACGGCAGCCAGAAACGCGCGTCGGGCGACCCCTATTTCAGCCATCCGGTCGAGGTCGCGGGCATTTTGACCGAGTTGCACCTCGACAGCGAAACGATCGTCACCGCGCTGCTCCACGACACGCTCGAGGACACGCTGACCACCCCTGAAGAAATCGAGCGGTTGTTCGGGGCCGATGTCGGGCGGCTGGTCGACGGGGTGACCAAGCTTTCGAAGATCGAGGCGCAGACCGAGAATGAGCGCGCAGCGGAAAACCTCCGCAAATTCCTGCTCGCCATGTCCGACGACATCCGGGTGCTGCTGGTCAAGCTCGCCGACCGGCTGCACAACATGCGCACGCTGCATTTCATCCAGAATCCCGACAAGCGGCGGCGCATCGCCAAGGAGACGATGGACATCTATGCCCCGCTCGCCGAGCGGATCGGCATGTATGAATATATGCGCGAGATGCAGCTGCTCGCGTTCCGCGAACTCGAGCCCGAGGCCTATGCGACGATCACCGGGCGGCTGGCGAAGCTGGCCGCCGGCGGCAAGGACAAGGTCGCGAAGATCACGTCGGATTTCAAGGAGCTGCTGGCGAAGAACGGCATCGAGGCCGATGTGTCGGGGCGCGAGAAGCATCCCTATTCGATCTGGCGCAAGATGCAGGAGCGGCATGTCAGTTTCGAACAGGTGACCGACATCATCGCCTTCCGCATCATCACCCCGACCGATGCCGATTGTTACGCCGCGCTCGGGCTGCTCCATCGCAAGTGGAAAATGGTGCCGGGTCGCTTCAAGGACTATATCTCGACGCCGAAGCGCAACGGCTACAAGTCGCTGCACACGACGATCATGCATCAGCAGAATATGCGAATCGAGATCCAGCTTCGCAGCGTCGGCATGCACCAGCAGTCGGAATTCGGCTTCGCCGCGCATTGGGCGTACAAGCAGGGCGGGACCGCGCCCGACGGGCAGGCGGGGTGGATCCGCGACCTGCTCGAAATCCTCGAACAGACGCACGATCCCGAAGAGTTCCTCGAAAACACGCGCATCGCGATGTACCAGGACCGCATCTTCGCCTTCACCCCCAAGGGCAGTCTGCACCAGTTGCCCAAGGGCGCGACCCCGGTCGATTTCGCCTATGCCGTCCACACCGGGCTCGGCGACCGGACGGTCGGTGCGAAGGTCAACGGCCGGCTGGTGCCGCTGCGCACCCAGCTCGCCAATGGCGATACGGTCGAGATATTGTCGTCGGATAAACAGACGCCGCAGCCCGCCTGGCTCGGCTTCGCGGTCACCGGCAAGGCGCGCGCCGCGATCCGCCGCCATGTTCGTTCGAAGGAAAAGGTCGAACTCGCGTCGCTGGGCCGCAAGCTGTACGACGAGATCGTCGCGCGGCTGCCTGGCAGGGTCGGCGACAAGGCGCGCGCCGCGGCGCTGACCCGGCTCAAGCTCGAAGACGACACCGCGCTCTATGTCGCGATCGGCAAGCGGCGCCTGTCCGACAATGCGGTGCTCGAGGCACTCGTCCCCGGCATCACCGCCGAGATGAAATCGAAACCCGGTAAGCTGACGCAGGGCGCGGCGGTGTCGATCGAGGGACTCACCCCCGGCGTCGCCTATCAGCTCGCCGACTGCTGCCACCCGGTACCTGGCGACCGCATTGTCGGGCTGGCGCGTCCGGGTGAAGGCATCGAGGTGCATGTCATCGACTGCCCGAGCCTCGCCGACGGGGTCGATGCCGACTGGATCGACTTGCGCTGGCAGGAGGACAGCGAGGGCGGCAATGCGCGGCTGTGCATCGTCATCCTCAACGAGCCCGGCACGCTCGCTGAAATGTCGGGCATCCTTGCCGCCAATATGGCGAACATCACCAATTTGCGGCTGTCGAACCGCGAGGGCGGGTTCCACACTTATGACGTCGTCGTCGAGGTACGCGACGTCCATCATCTGATGCGGATATTGTCGGCGCTGCGCGCGTCCGACACGGTGGTGCAGGCCGAACGGCTCTAGCCGCCGGGTTTTACCGATCCGTCCGCAAAGTCAGCGAGGCCGCATTCACCGATCGGCGTCGCCGGATTGCCGCCGACAATGATATTGCGATCGACATCCTTGACCACCACCGCGCGCGCCGCCGCCACGGCGCCGTCGGCGAGGGTCACGCCCGGGCCGACAAAGGCGTCGGCGGCGACCCACGCATTGCGGCCGATCGCGATCGGCGCCGCGGTGAGCGCGAAGCTGGGGGCGTGGATGTCGTGGCTGGCGGTGCAGAGATAAGCGCGCTGACTGACCACCGACCAGGGGCCGAGCGTGACGCGTGCCACCGAATAAATCTCGCTGCGCGGGCCGAGCGTGCTGCCCTCCCCCATTTCGAAATTCCACGGCGCCCAGATTCGCGCGCTGGGATAGGGCCGCGTTTGCGATCCGATTTTTGCACCGAACGCGCGGAGCAGGAGGCGGCGCCAACCGTGGAGTGGGATCGGGCTGGTGCGATAGAGGATGAGCCAGACGGCGTTCCACAGCGCACGGCGCACTTTGTCGCCAAAACTGGGATGGGGGATCACGACCGGGCGCATCGGCTAACGTCTCATAACAGGAAGGCGGCGGGACGGTCCGCCGGTGCGAGGCTGTCGCACAGGCGGACGCGATTGACTAGCCGCCGAACTTGTCGGGGCCACGCCACGCCGCCGCCTGCTTGGCGTCCTTCGGATCGGAATCGCGGACCTTGTAGACATTGCCCCGGCTGTTCAGGAACAATTTCTCCATCTCGGGCCGGGTGAAGGGGCGCGAGCCGAGGCGGCCGAATACCGCCATCTGGCCGCCGGTCTCGTCAACTGCGCGGTCGCGGTCGAGCCCCTTCGACAGCGCGAGCGCCGGCGCCGGAGTTCTGGCCCAGGCGATCAGTTCGGGGGTGGGTTTGGGCGAGAAGCCGTAGAGGCCGGCGTTGTCGGGGCTGGTCAGCTGGATCACCTTGATGCCCGCGCGCCCGTCAGCGACATAGGCGAAGAGCGAAGCGTTGGTCGACGCGACGATCACATCCTCGGCATCGGTGAGCGCGCCGCCGAAGGTCTGCCCCGGCCAGACGAGCGGCGCCGCGGGCTTGGTGACGTCGACGATGACGAGGCCGTCCGCCTTGGCCGCGACATACATATAGGTGCGCGCGACATAGATTTTACGCGCATTGGTCAGGCGCACCGTGCCCGAGGGCACCGGCACCGGCTGGGCCAGATTGGTGACGTCGAACAGCTTCACCCCCTCGGCATCGGTGATCCAGAGGTAGCGGAACTGAACCGCGCTGGCGCGCGCATCGGTCAGCGGCAACTGCGCCGTCACCTTGGGTGCGAGTGGGTTGGCCAGGTCGAGCACGACGAGGCCCGCGTCGGTGGTAACATAGGCGATACTCCCCGCGAGCGTGACGTGCCGCGCTCCGGCGAGGACATTGCCCTCGTTCCAAGTCAGCGCCCGGGTCAGCTTGTTGTTGCGGAACTCGCCGTCGGCCATCGTGTCGATGTCGACCAGGATCAGCCCTTCGACGCTGTCGGTGATCACCGCATAGCGATAGATGGGGTGCATCGCCTGTTCGTGGTTCTGCGGGAAATCCTTCACGATATGGTCGTTGCGCGACACGCTGACCGGCTGGGTCGTCGCGATCGCCATGCAGGTGGCGTTCTTCGTCTTCACATGGGTGTCGTGACCCAGCGACGAGAAGGGTGCGCGAATGATGCGTTCGGAGAAGCCCTTGTTGCCGATCGACGCGACGTCATAGACGCGGAAACCGCCCTTGCCCTCTGCGACGAACATATATTCGCCACGCTGTTGCAGGCAGTTCACGCGGCCGCTGGTGTCCTGGACGATATTGGCGAATTCCTCGAGCGCATATTTTTCGCCCGACACCTTCTTGTCGAAGGTCTTGCCGCGCACCCAGTTCTTGAGCTCGCGCCCGTTCTGCTCGACGTGCAGCTTCCAATAATCGGGATAGGCATATTTCTGGAGGTAGCTGCCGATCACCGCCTGCGGCTCGTCCCATTCGGTGACGCGCGTCGCCTGGAAGCCGTCTTCCAGGCCCGACCAGACGTTGAGGCCGACGAAGTTGACGAAGTTGGTCCCCAGCAGGTTGAGCTGCGCCATGATCGCGTTGTTGTCGTCATTTTCGGACAGGTGGCAGTCCGAGCATTGCTTGGTTTCCTGGCGGCGCACCGTGTGCGGGAAATGCGGTGCGAAGGCCTGGCTCGAATAGCCCGCCGACGAGATCGGCGGCTGTTGCACATAGATGCGCTCGCGGTTGATGTTGGTCGACGACAGCACGAGCGCCGAGGTCGATCGGACCGGCGTGATGATCCCCCGGACCTCGCCGTTCGGGCCGGGTTCGCCGGGCTTGGTGAGCTGGTGCCGGCCGAGCTGGAACATCTCGTCGCGCGCGACCTGCGGGTTGTAGGTAGCGAAGTTGCGCGTCTCCTCGCCCTCGAAATGATGCATGCTCGTCTTCCAGTTCGCCTCGATCGGCAAATGGCAGCCGCCGCAACTCGTCGTCCACGACAGGTGGCAGGTGAAGCAGGTCATCTTGTCTTCGCCGTGCGCGCGGTCTTCCTTCGCGACTTCGGGACCCCAGGCGAAAGTGCCGTCGTCGTCGCCGCTGCGCGCCATCAGCTTGGCACGCGCCGCCTTGGCGTTGAAATGCGGCCCGGGGGTCACCGCCTGCTTGACCAGGCTGACCTGCCATTCGAGTTTCGGATCGACGATCGAGCGCTGGATCAGCCCGGTGACGTCGCCATTGTCATTATACTGGAATTCGAAGCGGCGGCGCCCGTCGGGGTTGCGCAGCAGCGCGAGGTTGGTGCCCTGCGGCCGGGCCGCGACGTTCGAGGTCAAAAGGTTGGGCAGCGCGTCGGCGGTGCCGTGGCAATCCTTGCACCCGATCTCGACCGCGTTGGCGACTTCACCCTGGATATAGCCGTTGCCATGGCTGTCCTGCGCGAAGTGGCAGTCGGCGCATTGCATGCCCTTTTCGGCGTGGATGTCCATCATATGGACCGCCTTGCCGGGGTTGATGCCGGGCGGCACAAACTTGCCCTCGACACCCGGGCGGCCGGGATCGGCGCTCGACAGGCAGAGGTCGCGTTCTTTGACGTCGGTGTAATGGCTGCAGCTCTTGCGCCATTTCTCCGGGTCCTTGGGGTCGATGATGTTCGGGTCGGTGCCGTAGGTCGCCATGTTCCCGTCGGCTGTCAGCAGATTGCCGTTGCGGTCGCGCTTGAAGATGCCGCGGAAGTTCCAGCCATGGCCGTGATAGTCGGCGAACTGGGTGTCCTTGTTGGTGTCGTTGACGTCATAGACGTCGCGCAGGAATTCGACGTCGGCCCACAGTCCGCGCGTCGCTGCGGCCTCGGGGTTGCGTTCGAGGGTCTTATGCACCTCGGCCGCGGTCGGATAATGCTGCTGCTTGTATTTCTTCTGATAGTCCGCGTCGCTCATCCCCGGCGGGCGCGGTGCGGTGTTGTTCGGACCCGGCCACATTTGCGGCGCGTCGGATTCATAATCCCACATCGTGTAGCCGAGATAGGAGTTCAGAAAGATGTTCGGCTGGTGCATGTGGCAGGACATGCACTGCGACGTCGGGATCGAGCGGGTGAAGGTGTGCTTAATCGGGTGCCCCGCTTCGAGACGCTCCTTTTTCGCGAACACCTGCGGCCCCGCCGCGGCATCGGCGGGGTTGATCAGCCCGCCGTGCTGGTCGGGATCGGGCGCGTGCTTGGCGGGATCGCCATGCTCGGTGCCCCCGCCGCCGTGACTGTCGCCATGGCCGTCGTCGGCCTTGTATTTGCGGTCGCGGATCGTCGGGTCGATCGTCGCAGTCTCCCCGTCGCGGCCGAACTGCGAATAGGTCAGGCTGTGGCGTGGTTCGCGGTCGTTGGCATAGATGACGTGACAGCCCGAACAGCCTGAGTGGCGATAATCGCCCGGCTGGTCGTTGGTACCCATGAACCACATCAAAGGATCGTTGAGGCGGGTCTTGTGGATGTTGAGCACGGGGATCGACACGCGCAGCCCGGTGCCGGGGCCGCGGTTCGATTGTTTGAGGTCGGGGCGCCCCGGCTCCTCGAGCCGCTGGATGCTGCCGGTCGGGTTGGGCAGGCCGATTTCGGGGAATTGCGTGTTGATGTTGCGCCCGCCGCGTTCGAACACGCGGAAGACGTCGCCCGGCGGGAGCACGCTCCAGCGCGGCAGCGGATACATTTTGGCGAGCGCGCCGCGCGCGCGCTCCTTGTCGGTCAGGATCTTGTCGAACGCGACCTTGGGGTCGCAGGCGTTCTTATATTCCTCGGGCGTCATCGAGGTGGTCGGCGACAATATGCAGGCGGCCTCGCCCTTGCGGGTATAGGCCTCGCCGAAGACGTAGTTCTTATAGGGTACGATGCCGTTGTTATAGGCCGCACCGCCCCACAGCATCGCCCCCGTCGACATCATCGAGCGTTCGGTCGCCTCGATCACCTCAAGGTGGCACGCCCCGCAAGCCTCGCGTGCGACGCGATAGTCGCTGGGATTGATGAAGCGGATGAACTCGGGCGCTTCCTTGTTGAGCAAGGTGTAGCTGCGTTTCGGATTCGCGGAGCTGTGACCCCAGCTGTTCGGCAGCGTCGGCTGCGGATGCGCGACCTTCATTGCCTCGAGATTGTACGGATTGTCGTAACCGAGCTTCGCGTTGCCGAAAGCCGCGGGCGATTCGGCGTCGCCGCCATGGCAATCGACGCAGCCGAGTTGCACCGCGGGGGTCGCGTGCATCGATGGGGCGTCGGTCTGGGTGTGGCAGCTGTAGCAGCCCTTCGATTTTGCGAGCACCGCAGCCTCGCGCTCGGCGAAGGTCGCCCCGGGCTGCTCCTTGGGCGCCGGAGGGCTGAAGCGATATTCGACCTTCACCGGCTTTTCGCCCTCGGCCGCGCGCACCATCGAGACGGCTAGGCTCGCGCCCATCAGGACGAAGGCAAGGAGGGCGAGGAGCTTGCGGGCCATGATCTAGAAACTCACAATCACATTGGCGAGGATCGAGAGATAGGCGTCGTCACCCTCTTTGTTGTCGAACAGGTCTTTGAACCCCTTGCCTGGCAACAGCACCGCGGCGCTGAGGCGTCCGACGATATTCTGCGTCGCCTTGGGTCGCCAGATCCCGGCGACCGAGAGGTCGAAGCCGATATCCTTGGGGATCGTTCCCTCGCTGCGCAGCACTTGCAGGCTGGAGGTGTCGGCGAACCACAGATGGTTGAAATTGGTGCTGACGCGCACTTCGGGCGACAGGTCGAAATCGCCGCCGACACCGACGAAGACGGTGCCGGGGTTGTTGAAGTTCGACTGCCCCTCTTCCTTCGACGAGCGCAGCGAATTCAGGATGCCGTTGCGGCCCGAGATCGCGATGACGCGACCGCCGCCGGCGAAGGGGATCGTCTGGCGGATCCAGTAACTGGTGTCGGCGCCGCCGAAGATCGGATTTTCGAAGATCGCGTCGAAGCCGCCTTCGGTGTTGTTATACGGGTCGCGGTCGCCGGTGGCGTAGAGGCCCGACAGGCGGAAGCGCATCCAGTCGTGATCGTAGCTGAGTTCGACCGCGCCGAAGCCCGCGCGGATCTTGGCGGGCTTGCTGGTGAAGAAGCTGTTCCGGTCCTCACCCAGCGCGGCGTAGAAGCTCGCGGTCAGGTTTATCCGCCCGATGCGGCCGTCGGCGCTGTACCCCAGATAGACGACATCATATTCACGCCCGCGCAGGTCGCCGAGCAGCGCCGGGCGCACCGGGAAACCATTATGGTCGATCTGAACGTCGTTCTTTTCGCGGTTCATATTATAGGTCACGCTGACCTGGCTGGTCAGCCCGACGAACGGGAAATCCTGGCGATAGAGATTGCCGGTGAAGACGAAATCGTCGCGCGGGGTCTGGGTGATGTCGTTGAGGCCGCTGTTGGTGTCCTTCTCCAGCCGCCAGAAGGCCGCGAGATTATATTGGAAGCGGTTGTTGTCGCGGTTGCCGAAAAAGCGGACGCCGAGCTGCGAATCCTGGAACAGGAAGCCGCGAAAATCGCTCTGGAACGGCTGGATACCGACACGGATCGAGTGGAAGTCAAAGCGGTCGCTGTCGTTGCCGAGATGCTTGTCGACGAACAATTCCTGCACGCCGATGAAATGGTCGAAACGGTGACTTTTCTTCGATGGGCGCACGTCGAGCACGCGCCGTTCGGGCACGTCGACATAGTTCGCCTGATAGGCCAGCGTGACGCGATATTCGATGTCGGGCGGCTTGAACGCGGTCGACCCCTTGATCAACGCCGCGCCGACAATGAAGGTCTGCGCCGCGACGAAGCTGCGGTTCTTGCCGAACACGTCGAGGCTGCCGGGGCGCGACGTGGTCTGGACGCCGACCGGGATCGGAAAGGTGCGCGGTTCGAACACCGTGTCCGAAATGGCGTTGACGACGAAAAACCAGTCGTCGCCCTTCAGTCCAAGGAATTTTGGCGTCTTGCAGCGCACTTCGCCGGCCCGCGCGCGCAGTTCCTGCTCCTCTTCGGTCGGGATGCAGATCGGCCGGTCGCCCTTGTAGGTGTTCTGGTGATAGGGATCGAACCAGCGTTCCTTGACGACGCCAAGGCTCTCGATCAGTCGCCAGCGATCGGGGACCGGCAGCTGGTTTTCCATGCCCGGAAAGGCCTCGGGCGGTGGCGGGCGCAGCGCCCCGATATTGTCTTGGGTAAGCTGGTCGGGCAAGTCGGGGCGGTATCCCGGACGGCGACGACCGTCGATGATCTGGGTCATCAGATCGTCGCTCATCATCTGCTGCCAGTCGACCGGCGGTGGCGGCGGGGTGAGGTCGTCGAGCGACGGTTCTGCGGTCGGGCTTTCGGTCGTTACGACCGGGGGATCGGCGGGCACCGGTTCGGCCACGTCGCCCGGGGCGCTTTGCGCCGCCAGACTGGCGATGATCGGCCAAAGGCTGCTTCCCACGAGGCTCATATCCTATAGCCCATCGCAGACATTTTGCTGCGCCGTGTCGAGGAAGGGCGCGAACGGACAGCCGATATAGCGCAGCCGCACCGAGGCGCCGCCGGCGAGATTGACGATGATGCGGTCCGAGCGGATCGCGGGCGGCGCATTGCCGATGCCGCCGACACGCGCGCCGCCATTATGCGCGCCAAGGAAGCTGATCATGTCATCCTGATCGATGCCGTCGCCCGACACGCCGATGCCGCCGACGAGCTGGTTGCCGCGATAGATGGGAACCGAGCCGGGGAAGATCTGGATGCCGTTCTGCAGCCGGTTGGTGCCCGACGGCGTGTCGGGCAGCGTCGTGCAGCGCTGCGGCGTGTCGGTCGCGCTGGCGCCCGTGACGAATCCCAGATGCTGCCCGATATTGCCGATGATCAGCGCCGATTGCAGCCCGGTCGAGAAGGGATTGAACTGCGCGATCGGGCGCGACAGCGGGCCGTTCGGGCGCCCGACCTCGCCATCGGGGAAATAGGGGCGCGACAGATTGCCGTTCGCGCGATCGGAGAAGGCATGGGTGCCGGTCAGCGCCGCCGGATCGTTCAGAAAGCTGCGCGTTGCGGTGACGAACTGGCGCACGTCGGCGCTGGCATTGGCGCTCAAGTCGGCGCCGGCGATCGCGTTCGAGAAAAAGGTCGCGGTGCGCGCCTTCTGCAACGAAACGTCGGTGCCGAAAATCGGCGCGTCGGGCGAGCGAACGATGCCGAGCACCGCGCCATGCGTATCGACGACGCTGACCGACACCTGCGCGCGGCTGTCGAGCGGGCGGCGGATCTGGCCGCGCGCGCGGCTAATGATCGTGAAAGCCTCTTCCATTACCGCGCGCACTTCGGCCTGGGTCAGTGGCGCGCTGTTGCTGGCGGCGTCGGTGGCGGCGCGGACCGGATAGCGGTTGGTGCCGCTGCCGTCGGTGAGCACATAGGCGTCACGGTTGCTGAACTCGGCGGCGGTCGAGGGGCGCATGCCCGATGCCTCGGTGCCATAGACGGTACCCGCGATGATCGCGGCATTGGCATAGCCGATCACCGCGACCAGATTGCCCGCAACGCCGTTGAAGCTCGCGAAACTCGCGCCGGTCGATGATTTCAGGCCGCCATAGGTGGCGTCGGAAAAGCGCAGGGTGGTGCCGTCGACGGTGATCTTGTCGGCGGTGATGCTCGTCGGCGCCTCGAAGCCGCGCGTTCCGGCGAGTGCGATGAACTCCTCGGCATCATTGTCGATGTCGAGCGTGTTGGCGTCGCTGCCGTAAACGCCGTCGCCCATCACCCCGATGCCGCCGACCAGCTTGCCATTCTTGTAGAGCGGCAGGCCGCCGGGGTCGGCCGACAGGCCGAGCGGCGAGCGTTTGGGTCCGATCAGCGCCGCGCCGCCGGGCGCGCCGAAGCGCGCGCTGAGGTCGCTGCACGGCAGCTGGCTGAACTGCACGCCGAACAAAGGCCCGCTTTCGAGACCGACGGTGGTCGGCGCGGGCGGGAAATGTTGCTGGACGATCTGGCTCGCGGTGCGTGACGAAAAGGCGTTGCCCGCGCTCGACAGATAGGCGCCGGTCACCGCCTTCGCGATCGCGCCGGCTTCGGCCGGGACGGTGACATTCTGCGCATCCATGTTGACGCCATTGGGCGCCGCACCGGTCGTCGCGTTGGCGCGCGCGCCGTTCATGCGGAAAATGCCGAGGACGTTGCCGACGCGGTCGGTCACCGCGATCACCGACGGCAGGCCCTGCGCCTGCGCCTCGGCGATGGCGCCAGCCATCACCGCCTGAACGTCGGCGACGCTCAGCGATTCGCTGCCCGGCTGGGTGAAGACGCTGCCGGTCGGGGTCGGGGTTGGCGCGGGGGTCGGTGTCGGGGTGGGCGTGGGGTGCCACCACCACCGCCCCCCGCACGAGGACAGGAGCAGGGTGGCCATCGCGGCCAAGGCGGTCGAGCGGAAAAGGCGACTATGGTTCGGCATGACGATCAGCGCAGCGCCCGGATGGCGCGCACCGCGCTACCGAGCGAGGCCTGGAATTCGGCGGGTTTATAGGCATTGGGGTCCTTCACCGCGGCATAGGCGCGATCGATGTCTCCGCGGATTCCCGCTGCGGCACCGACGGTGATCCGCCCCGACGAGACCATCGAATTGAGCAGCGTATCGACCCCCATTACCGCCTGTTGCGATCCCGAATAATCGGTGAGGCGATCATTGATCGCCTTGGCCGAAATCGCGTCGACGAGCGCGAAGGCGTCGGCGCCCGAGAAATTGCGCGAGGCGAAGGCCGATTTGAGCGCCGCGACGGTCTGGCCGAGTTGCGCCGCCGCCGCCTTGGCGCTGTCGCGGTCGATCGTCATCGCGCGGTGGAAGGCGGCGGTGCGCGCCGCGAGCTGGTCGGCGAGGGCGGGGGCGGCGATACGCGCGGCGGCGGCGAGCATGATCAGATTCTCGTCATTATAGGGCGGCATGCCCTCGGGGATGTTGCGGCCGGCATTGCCCATGCTGGTCTTCACCGGCTTGGCCTGGTCATAGATGCGGCGGTGGCAGCTGTGGCAGTCGAGGAAGTAGAATTCGGGGAACATGCCTTCGGTCCCGCGCTTCGACTGGAAGAGCTGAAGGCTGCGTTCGAGAGCCGTCGCCTGTCCGATCGCCCACATCTGGACATGGTCGGTGCGCGCGTTCGCGGCGCCGAACTTGCGCCAGCCATAATCGGCGTCTTCCTGGTGATGCGCCTGGAGCGAGGAGAAGAGGTCGAGTTCGAAGCTGATTCGCGGGTGACCGGCCGCCATGATCCGGTGGGTAACGAACTGCCCCTCGCCCGCCGAACCGAAATGGCAGTCGACGCACACGCCCGCGCGCACCACCGGATCCTCGAGCTTTTTCAGGCCCGCCGACAGGTTGGCGAGATGTTTGTCGCGGCTCTCGCGGTCGGGGTCGGCGTTGGTACCGATCCCGGCATAGTGGCTGGCGATCCAGCCGCCGGCGGGGCCGTGGCACGATTCGCAGCCGACGCCGTCCTCGAGCGGCACGGTACCGCGCTGCGCGCCGCCGGCCGCGTCGATCGCGCCCTTGCTGCTGTGACAGCCGAGGCACATCGGCGCGGTCGCGGCATCCTTCAGTCCCAGATTGCGTGCGATGAACTGGCTGCGGCTGTTGCTCAGCACTGCCCAAGCGCGGCTGTGCGCGCCGCCGGGGGTCGAGGGTTCCTGCCATTTCATCAGCTCGTCCTGACGGACGACGGCGCCGTCACCCTCCATCCGTCCGTGACAGGTCGACCCGGCGCACGAGGCGACCCCGGTATAGCGCCCGCCGGCCTCGCCCTGCGAGCGGGCGGGCGGGGCGGCGATGACGGCCGCGACGGCGAGCGCCGTCAGCAACAGCACAAGCGCGGCGAAGGCCGCGAGTCCGGGCCGGACGACGGCGAACGCCGCCGAAGGCCGATCGCGGCGCTCCTGTCCAGCGTGCGTCGTCATCGCAGAACCCCTTGTTATCCGAACCGGACGTTTGCGTCCTGGCTCGAAACTCAAACCACTCCGAACGCCAGCATCGCATCGGCGACTTTCTTGAAGCCGGCGATATTGGCACCCTTCACATAATCGATATAGCCGTCGCCCTGGTCGCCATGGGTCAGGCAGCTTTTGTGGATGCCGTCCATGATGTCCTTGAGCATCTGCTGCAGTTCACCCTCGCTCCAGCTGCGACGACCGCTGTTCTGGCTCATTTCGAGACCCGACACCGCGACGCCGCCGGCGTTGGCGGCCTTGCCCGGCGCGAACATGATTTTGGCATGTTTGAACGCATGCACGCCTTCGAGGTTGGTCGGCATGTTGGCGCCTTCGCTGACCGCGATGCAGCCATTCTTCACCAGCTCCTTGGCATCGTCGCCGAGCAGCTCGTTCTGCGTCGCGCAGGGCAGCGCGACATCGCACTTGACACCCCACGGCGTCTTGCCCGCGGTGAAGCTCGCGCCCTTGAACTCGGTGCAATAATCCTCGATCCGGCCGCGACGGTGCGTCTTGTGCGCTTTCACCCAGTCGATCTTTTCCTGCGTGATGCCGTCGGGATCGTGGATGAAGCCGCCCGAATCGGACAGCGTCAGTACCTTGCCGCCCAGCTGGACGATCTTTTCGGCGGCGTGGGTCGCGACATTGCCCGATCCCGAGATCACCGCCGTCTTGCCGACAAGGTCTTGCCCCTTGGCCGCGAGCATGTTGGCGAGGAAATAGACCGCGCCATAACCCGTCGCTTCGGTGCGGATCAGCGAGCCGCCCCATTCGAGGCCCTTGCCGGTGAGCACCCCGGTGAATTCGTTGGTGATGCGCTTATACTGGCCGAACATGAAGCCGATCTCGCGCCCGCCAACGCCGATGTCGCCCGCAGGCACGTCGATGTCGGCGCCGATGTGACGGTACAGCTCGGTCATGAAGCTCTGGCAGAAGCGCATGATCTCACGCACGCTCTTGCCCTTGGGGTTGAAGTTCGACCCGCCCTTGCCACCGCCCATCGGCAGCCCGGTCAGTGCGTTCTTGAACGTCTGTTCGAAGGCGAGGAATTTGAGCACCGATTCGGTGACCGAGGGGTGGAAACGGATGCCGCCCTTGTACGGACCGATGGCGTTGTTGTTCTGGACCCGCCAGCCACGCTGGACGCGGATATTGCCGTTATCGTCTTCCCAGCAGACGCGGAAGGACACGACCCGGTCGGGTTCGGCAATGCGCCGCAATATCTGCTGCGCGTGATATTCTTCCTTGTCCTTGATGAAGTCGAAGATGTCCTCGGCGACTTCCTGAACCGCCTGGACGAACTCCAGCTGGCCCGGGTTGCGCTTCGACACACCCTCCATGAACGTCTTGAAATCGACGTGATCTGTAACTGCCATGCACCCCTCCCCTGTTGGCTGGGAAAATCGGTGCGACCCCTTTACGATTTTGTCGTTGACCGACCTCGCCCTTCAAAGGCTACACCATCGTCCGGCAAAGGCAAGTCGCGAGCGCGCATCGCGCCGATTTTTTCGCACGCGCACAAGAGGGGCAAAAATGAGCGAGAGCAAGAAGATGGCGGGTGGTATGACGCGGGCTAACGGCGCAATCCTGATCGCGGCCGTCCTGCTGCTGGCGGGGGCGATCGGCTACGCGATCTGGCGCGATTCGGCGCCCGGAAGCGACGGTGCGGCGGCACAGCCGACCGCGGCGCCGTCGGACCAGCTCGCCGCACTCGAGGCGCGAACGCGCAGCGAACCGAACAGCGCCGACGCGTGGATGCAACTCGGCGCGGCGCGATTCGACCTCGGCAATTTCGGCGGCGCGGCAACAGCATATGAAAAGGCGGTGGGGCTTTCGCCCGAATCGGCGGGGCTGTGGTCGGCGCTCGGCGAGGCGCGAGTGATGGCAAGCCAGAGCGACCCGATGCCGCCGGCGGCTTTGCAGGCGTTCGACAAGGCGATCGCGCTCGACCCCAGGGACCCGCGCGCGCGCTATTTCCGCGCGGTGAAAAAGGACGTCGGCGGCGATCACAAGGGCGCGATCGCCGACTGGTTCGCGCTGCTCGAGGACACGCCGCAGGGCGCGCCGTGGGAGGCCGACCTCCGCCGGACGATCGAACAGGTCGGCGCGATCCACAAGATCGAGGTCGCGGGTCGGCTCGCGAAAACGCAAGCGCGGCCGTTGACCCCCAATGAAATTCCGGTTGCGGCGCGCGCCATTCCGGGGCCAAGTCGGTCCGACATGGAGGCGGCGTCACAGCTGCCCAAGGGCCAGCAGGACGCGATGATCCAGGGCATGGTCGATGGGCTGGAGACGAAGTTGAAGGCCAATCCCGCCGACGTCGACCGCTGGATCATGCTGATGCGCAGCCGTATGACGCTGGGCGAGACGGCGAAGGCGGCGCAGGCCTTGAAGGACGGGATCGCAGCCAATCCGGGCGCGGCGGGACGATTGAAGGCGCAGGCGCAGATGCTCGGCGTGCCGGGGGCTTGAGGGGGATTGGACCGATGATGAAATGGGCTTTGGTGGCGGGCGCGATGATGGTGCCGGGTGCCGCAGAGGCGGCCGACGTGACCTTCACGGTCCATGACGTCACGCTGACCGCCACGATTCCGGCGGGCTATTGCGTGCCGGTGAACAAGGACAAGTTGATCGCCGATACACTGGCGACGGGCGACAAGGATAATATCACGCTCGCGACGCTGATCCGCTGCGACAAGGCCGGGCGTGCCGAGGGACCAGGCAATGACTATATGCTGATCAAGACGCCCCAAAACGCGCTGGCGACGCGCATCCCGCGCGCCGAACTGCTCACCGCGCTCGGCGCCGAATTCGGCAAGGCCGAATGGCAATCGGGCGCGACGGGCAAGGCGGCGACCGCCGACGCCGCCAAGGGTCTTTCGGACGCGTTCAGCACGCCGGTCGATATCCAGGGCGATATCGCACCGCGCGGCACCGACGGCGATTGCGCCTATCTGGGCGGCACGTTGAACGTCAACGGCGGCGGGGTCAGCTATCCGATCATCCTTGGCGGCTGCATCACCAGCGCCGCGAATAAGGTCGTCGCGGTCTATACCTATGACGATCCCGGCAAGGGCGGCGGCGTCGCGGGCAAGATGCGCGCCGCGCGCAACGTCGCGATGTCGATCAAGGCGGCGCCCTAGCCTGCCATCAGCGCCGCATTGCCGCCCGCGGCGGTGATGTCGGTCGAGATCGATTTTTCCTCGGCGAAGCGGAACAGATAGTGGGGGCCGCCGGCCTTGGGCCCGGTGCCCGACAGGCCGCGGCCGCCGAACGGTTGCGAGCCGACGATCGCGCCTATCTGGTTGCGGTTCACATAGACATTGCCCACCGCCGCGCGCGCCGCGACGTGCGCCGCGACGCCGTCGATGCGGGTATGGATGCCCAAGGTCAAACCATAGCCCGAGGCGTTGATCGCATCGATCAGCGCGTCGAGCTCGCCGCCCTTCCATGTCGCGACATGCAGCACGGGGCCGAAGATTTCGCGCTTCAGGTCGGTGACATGGTCGAGGCGGATCAACGCGGGGCGGACGAAATGGCCGCCGGGGGGCAGGTCACCGCCCGCCTCGGCGATCACGCGGCCCTCAGTTCGCGCCTCGGCCACATAAGTCGCGATATTGGCCTGCGCTTCCTCGTCGATGATCGGGCCGGTGTCGGTCGCGAGCAGCGCGGGATCGCCGACGTCGAGTTCGGCCATCGCGCCTGCGACCATCTCGATCATCGTATCGGCGACATCCTCCTGCACGCAGAGCAGGCGCAGCGCCGAACAGCGCTGGCCCGCCGACTGGAAGGCCGACGCGACGGCGTCGCGCGTGACCTGTTCGGGGAGCGCGGTCGAATCGACGATCATCGCGTTGGCGCCGCCGGTCTCGGCGATCAGCGTCGCGATCGGGCCGTCGCGCATCGCAAGGCTGCGGTTGATCAGGCGCGCGACCTCGGTCGAGCCGGTGAAGGCGACCCCAATGACGTCGTCATGTCCCGTCACCGCCGCGCCGACGGTCTCGCCGCGGCCGGGGAGAAAATGGAGAATTTCGGCGGGAATGCCCGCTTCGTGGAGCAGTTCGACCGCGGCGTGCGCGATCAGCGGGGTCTGTTCGGCGGGCTTCGCGAGCACGGCATTGCCCGCGGCGAGCGCCGCCGACACCTGGCCGAGGAAGATCGCGAGCGGGAAATTCCACGGGCTGATGCACGCGAAAATGCCCTTGCCCTCGAGCATCAGCTCGTTGCGTTCGCCGGTCGGGCCGGGGAGCGGCAGCGGGTGGGTGAAATGCGCGCGCGTCTGGCCCGCATAATAGCGCAGGAAATCGACCGCCTCGCGGACCTCGGCGACCGCGTCGACGAGCGTCTTGCCGGCTTCGTCGATCGCGAGGCCGAGGAACAGCGCGTCGCGCTCCTCGAGCAGGTCGGCGGCGCGTTCGAGCCGCTCGGCGCGGAAGGCGCCGCCGGCGAGACTCCAATGCTCCTGCACCTGACGCGATGCGGCGACGGCGGTATCGACCGCCGCGGCGTCGGCCTCGATCACCGAGCCGATGACGACGCCGGTCGCGGGGTTGTGGACGGGCTCGGACTTGCCGTCGAGGCTGCGGCCCGCGACGATCGGGGCGGCAACCGGGTTCGCGCGGCGCGCCTGGGCGATCGCCGCCATCAGCGCTTCGGCCACGCCGGGCTCGCCGAGGTCGTAGCCGCGCGAATTGCGGCGCTCGGGGTCGAGCAGGGTGCGGCCGGTCGCGATCGTCGAGGGCTTGCTCGCGATGCTGCGCGGATCGACCGCAAGCTGTTCGGCGGTCACGTCGGGGTCCGAGAATTGGTGGACGAAGCTGGAGTTCGCGCCATTTTCGAGCAGGCGGCGGACGAGATAGGCGAGCAGGTCGCGGTGGGTGCCGACGGGGGCATAGACGCGCACCGGGCGCGGCGGCGGGAAGAGGCCGACGATGGCGTCATGCGCGCCCTCGCCCATGCCGTGGAGCCGCTGCAGTTCGTAATCGGCGCCTGTGAACAGCTCGGCAACGAAGGCGAGCGTCATTGCATTATGGCTGGCAAAGGCGGGGAAGATCGCGTCCTGCGCCTCGCGCAATATCTGCGCGCAATGCATGTAATTGAGGTCGGTGTGATTTTTCGCGGTGAAGACGGGGAAGTCGGCGAGGCCCATCGTCTGTGCGCGCTTGATCTCGGTATCCCAATAGGCGCCTTTCACCAGCCGCATCGACAGTTTAACCCCGCGCGTACGCGCCTTTGCCGCGACCCAGCGGATCACCTCGGGCGCGCGCTTCTGATAGGCCTGGATCACGATGCCGAGTCCGGTCCAGTCATCGGCCAATCCCGCGTCGATCAGCGCGCCAAACACATCCATATGCGGTTCGAGCCGGTCGCTTTCCTCGGCATCGATCATCAGCGGAATATTCACCGCGCGCGCGGCGCGGACGAGGGTGATGACGCGCGGGATGAGTTCCTCGCGAACGCGCGCGCCTTGCAGATATTCATAGCGCGGGTGGAGCGCCGACAGCTTGATCGAAATACCATGATTGGTGTGCGGATCGCCCGGTTTGGCGCTCTTGCCAATTCGCGTGATCGCATTCGCATAGCTGTCAAAATAGCGCTGCGCGTCTTCCGCCGTGCGTGCCGCTTCGCCGAGCATATCGAAGCTCGCGAGTTCGCCCTTCTCCTTGTCGGCACGCTTGACCGCGGCGTCGATTGTCTCGCCCATCACGAACTGCTGGCCGAGCATCTTCATCGCGGCGAGCGACGCCTGGCGGATCACCGGCTCGCCCGAACGGCGGATCATCGATTTGAGCAGCGCGAGCGGGTTCGCCTTGCTGCCCATCGCCCCCAGCATCAGCGTCGCCGAGCCGAGCGACAGGCCGCGCGCCGACAGCGCGACGATCAGTGGGCTGTCTTCGTTGTCCCCCTCGTTCCAGTGCCGGCCGGCGATCTTGTCGCGGATCAACGCATTGGCGGTCGCGCTGTCGGGCACGCGCAGCAACGCCTCGGCGAGACACATCAGCACCACGCCTTCCTCGGTCGACAGGCGATAGCGGTTCATCAGCTGGGCGACGAGCGTCTCGCGCTCGCCCTCGGCCTTCGCCTTGCGGATCAGCGCCAGCCCGCGCGCGGTGGTCGCCTCGACGGTGGCGGGCGATCGGGCGAGGTCGGCGCGCAGGTCGGCGACGATATCGGTTTCGGGGCGGCGGGCGAGGGCGCGGATGGCGGCGCGGTCGGTGGGCTGGGTCATGGCGACTTCATAGCAGATTGGATGAAGTCGATTCGACTTGATTTTCCTCACAGCATATATATTTTGACCAAATATTGGCATCAGTTTAGTCTGATTACATGAAAAACACCGCATCCTTGGTCGATCTGGACGAGTTCGACCGCAAGATTCTGGCCATTCTCGGCCGCGACGGGCGGATCACCTACACTGACCTCGCGGCGCAGGTCGGGCTGTCGAAGACGCCGTGCCAGTTACGCGTCAAACGGCTGGTCGACAGCGGACTGATCACCGGCTTTCGCGCGATCGTCGATCCCGCCAAGGTCGGCCTCGACCATGTCGCCTTCACCGAGGTCAAATTGTCCGACACGCGCGAGGATGCGCTGCGCCGGTTCAATCAGGCGGTGCGGCGGATCCCCGAGGTCGAGGAATGCCACATGATCGCGAGCAGCTTCGACTATCTGCTTAAGGTTCGCACCCCCGACATCCGCCGCTATCGCATCGTGCTGGGCGAGAAGATTTCGAGCCTGCCGCATGTCGCGAGCACCTCGACCTTCGTCGCGATGGAGACGATCCTCGAATCGGCGCGCTAGGTGAAAGCCTCGCGCACATAGTCGACCGACCGGCCGGCATCGCCCAGCCGCGCGGCACCGAGCAGGCGGTTCCAATAGGTCTCCGACCCGTCGGCGAGGCGCCATTCGTGGAGGCGGCGGGTGAAGAGCTGGAGGTCGTACTCCTCGCTGATCCCGATCGCGCCATGCACCGCATGCGCAGTGGCAGCGACGCACGCGGCGGCGCGGCTCGCGACCGACTTGGCCGTGGCGGCGGCCACGAGCGACGGCGGGAAGGCGCCTGCGCAGCCGAGCTGCGACGCGACGCGCGCGGCGACCATTTCCTCGGCCATCACCGCCATCTGCTGCTGCAACGCCTGCTGGCGGCCGATCGGCTTGCCGAACTGGACGCGCTCATTGGCATAGGTGGCGGTCATCGCGGTGAGCCGCTCGGCGGCGCCCGCGATCAGCGCCGCGCGCAGGATCGCAGCGAGGCCACGAAGGCTGCCTTCGGGCGCGGGCACGACCGGCGCGGGCAGCGCGGCGAGATCGAACCGCGCGGCGAGGCTCGCGGGTACGCCGGTTGCTTCGCCCTTCGCTTCGATCAGATGGAGACCATCACCCGATTCGACCAGAAGATGCGCCGCGACCAGTCCGCATGGCACGACGACGGCCGCACCTTCGGCGACCGCCAGCGCGACCGGAGCTTCGGGCGCATCGGCGAGCAGCGCCCGCGCGATCATCGTTTCGCCGACCGGCAATGGTACCGCATGGCGGCCGAGCGCCATCCACAGCGGCTGCACCTCGGAAAGTGGCAGGCCTGCGCCGCCGCGCTCCTCGGGCACCAGCGCATCGAGGAAGCCCGACTCGGCGAAGGCTCTCCACATCGTGTCGATGCTGCTGCCCTGTTCGATCGCGCGCACCGCGGCGGGGGGCGCGATATCCTCGAGCATCCGCTCGAAGGGTTCGAGAAATTCGCTCATCAGCGTAGCCCCATTCCGCGCGCGATGATCCCGCGCAACACCTCGCGCGTGCCGCCGCGCAGCGAGAAGCTGGGCGCCACGTGCGTGACAAACATCAAAGTACGATAGAGTTCGGCATCGACCGCTTCCTCGGGATGCGCGGCGAGATCGTCGCCGATCGCCACCGGCAGTTCCTGTTCGAACGCGGTGCCGAGGTCCTTGACCAAAGACGCCTCGGTCACCGGGCTTTCGCCCAGCGCCAGCCGCGCGGTGCAGGCGATCGACATCGCGCGCAAGGTTGCGAGGCGCGCGGTGAAGTCGCCGACGAGCGTCAGCGTCGCCGCATCGTCGCGCTTCATGCCGCGCAGATGCGCGATCCATGCGTCGAGCAGCACGACGCTCGAATAGATGCGCTCGGGCCCGCTGCGTTCGAACGCAAGTTCGGCGGTGACCTGCTTCCATCCCTCACCCTCATGGCCGATCAAAGCATCGGCGGGCAGGTCGACATTGTCGAAGAAAACCTCGGCGAAATGGGCGTCGCCGGCAAGGTCGGTGATCGGACGCACGGTCACGCCGGGCGCCTTGAGGTCTATGATCAGCTGCGACAGCCCGGCATGGCGGTCCTCGCTGGTGCCCGAGGTGCGGAGCAGCGCGATCATATAATCGCCGTGCATCGCGTTGGTGGTCCAGATCTTCTGCCCGTTGACGCGCCAGCCGGTTTCGGTGCGCTCGGCCCGCGTGCGCACGCTCGCGAGGTCCGAACCCGACCCCGGCTCGCTCATCCCGATGCAGAAGACCAGTTCGCCGCGGCAGATGCGCGGGATGTAATAGTCGCGTTGCGCCTCGCTGCCGTAATTGAGGATCAGCGGCGCGCTCTGGCGGTCGGCGATCCAATGCGCCGCGACCGGGGCGCCCGCCGAGAGCAGTTCCTCGACGACGACGAAGCGGGCGAAGGGGCCGCGCTCCTGCCCGCCATAGGCCTTGGGCAAAGTAAGACCGAGGAAACCCGCCGCGCCGAGGCGGCGGCTGAACGCGGGATCGAAGCCCGACCATGAGCGCGCACGGACATCGGCGGAGGCCTGCGCCGCCGCCGCATCGGCGAGCGCGCGGATCGCCGGGCGCAGCGCCTCGTCCGCGGTGGGCAGGCTGGCGAGGGTGAGCGTATCGAACACCGGCATCCTTCCATCTTCTTGTCGGTGGAATGCCGCCTATTGCCCGCGCGGCGATGCCACAACCCGTTTTTCCGTCAGCACCGTCCTCGCATCCGATATTGACCGGCGGCGCGGATGGCGGCAAAGGCCGGACGTCGGCACGCGTCGATGGCGCGCGGGTGTAGCTCAATGGTAGAGCTTTTGCTTCCCAAGCAAGTGACGAGGGTTCGATTCCCTTCACCCGCTCCATTCCTTGAAATACAAAAGGTTGCGCGGGCGGCCCTGAGGTCGGTCGGAACAGGCCTGCCGGGAGCAATAGGGTGATCGGTCGCGCCGCCGGGCCTAAAAGCCCGCGACGGCAAAACTCGCCTCGGCGCGAAGCCCCATGACGAGCGCATCGGCAATCGTGCGATCGGCGGACGGTCGGCGGATGTAGTGGAGGCTGGGCTGGAGCGTGAGCCAGGGCGCGATCGGCGCGCGATAGGTCGCCTCGATCGCCATCTCCGACGCGGTCGCACCGGTTGCCGCGCGATGGCTGTCCGAGGTGAAGACGGCCGCGAAAGCGACGCCGAACTCGTCCTTGTCGCGTCCCGGCACCCAGCCGCTGAATTTCAATCCACCACTGGCAAAAGCATCGAACATGTTGAAGCGGTCGGCCGCCTTGCCGAGCCGGAAAAAGGCATCGAGCTTTCGGTCGGCCTTTTCGATCAGCGGAAATTCACCGCGGAAATAGGTTCCGCGATTGCCGTGGCCGGTTCCCGTCCCGTCGTTCAGGTCGAAGCGCGCCGTATAGTGCCAGTGGCCGAGGAGCAGCTTCCCGCCCCCGAGCGGCGCCTGGACCTCGCCGACGAGCAGCGCGCCGTCGCCATGTCCCAGCCGGATCGCGGTGCGGCCCGGATGATCGGGATTGCCGGGCACGCCGTCGAGGACCGCGGCGCGGATCGCCCAGCCGTCGGCGGGGTCCCACTGCAGTCGCGCCGCCAGCGAAGTCGAGGGAAAGATCGAGGGACCATTGCGGCCGCTCTGCGCGAAGTCGGTACCGATGCCGTGCGGACTGCTGACGAAGAGTCCCGCCGTGTCGAGCGCGTCGAACTCCGAATTGAGGTCGTAGAGACCGGCCTTGAGCGACAGCGTTTCGCCTAATTTCTGGTCGATCCAGGCTTCATAGAGCCGCAGCGCGCGCGTGCCGGCCTCGATATTGCTTACCGCCTGCGTATCGCCGACCAGGTCGCTGATCGACCGGCCATTGTTATAAAGGCCATAGATGTGAACCTGCGCGCCGGTCCAGCCGGCGAGCTTTTCCATATCGGCCTCGAACACGATGTCGAGATTGTCGAGATAGCGGGTGCCGCGCCGCAGCCCGCCCGAAGCATTGCCCATGACCTCCCCGGTATAGGTGACCTGCAGCAAGATCGGGCCATGGCCCTCGTCGATCTCGGCCGGGGCATGGGTGTGGCTGTGCGGCAGGTGGTCATGGTGGGTCGGGTGCGGTGCGGTCTCGACCGCAGACCCCGCCGAGGCGGCCAGCGCGATCGCGGACGCCAGCATCAGAAGCTGACCATGAAGGCGAGGCGGATGCGGTCGAGCCAGTCGGTCGGCGGCAGGCTGCCCGCATAGGCCGGATCGAGCGGGCGATAATGATACCAGAGCAGGTCGAGCTGCAGGTGCGGTGCCGGCACATGGCTGATTCCCAAACCGTGCAGCTTATAGTTGGTCGACAGGTCGATATTGTCGTGGCTGAACGCTGCGAGCACCGAATCGACCTCAACTTCCGAATAATTATAGGCGATGCGCCAGTCGCCGGGCTGCGCGGTGCGGCCGGCGGCAAGTTCGAGGTTGAAGGCGGTGTCGCCCGACACGGCCGCGCCCAGATTGTGGACATAGTCGGCGGTGAAGCTCAGCGGCCAGCGCGGCGACAGCCCGGCCCAGCCTAGCGTGCCGATGCCTTCGAGCAGGTGAAAGTCGGACAGATAGCGCCCGCCCGAGACCAGATTGCCGCGGAAATCGCCGGCATCGGCCCCCGTGACCGAACCGAGGCGATAATGATAATAGCTGCCGGTCAGCCCCGCCTTGAAATCGCTGGCGAGGGGCGCCGAAAGCGCCAGCTGGCCGCCGAGCATGTCGCTATCGCGGGCGACCGAGGCCTCGTCGATGACGAACCACAGCCCGCGCGCATCGACGCGTGCCTTGCCGATATTCGCGCCATAGGCGGCAGCGACGCCCTGCGGCGAAACGTCGCCGTCCCACAGCATGTCGGTCCGCTGGAACTGCTGCGGGAACTTGCCGGCATAGGTGGTGAAGCCGCCGTTCGCATAGCGAATCCACGCCTGATCGAGCGACATCTGGAAATCATCGACGAAATTGCCGAGCGTCACGTCGGTCGAATTGGGGTCGTCGGGATCGCCGGTTGCGATCTGCGTCCCCACCGAAAAATGGTCCGACACGGCATAGGATGCGCGCACCCGCGCACGCACCGCGGTTCGCGACCGGTCGCGGCCGTCGACGAAATTCCATTCCTGACGGACGCGCATGTCGCCCGCGACGTCGAGGCCGGGAATGCGGAACAGGCCGTCGGGCGCCGCGTTTGCGGTGGCAGGTGCCGCAAGGACCGGAGCAGGTGCGGGGGGCGAGGCGACCGGAGCCGGTGCGCTTGTCCGCTGCAGCAGATCCGCTTGCCGGGTGACCAGCGCCTCAAGGTCCGCGATCCGCCGGTCCTGTTCGGCGATACGGCGTTCGAGCGCATCGAGACGGCTGTCCTGCGCCTGCGCGGGCATGGCAAGGCTGAGCGCCGTTGCGGCAAGAAAAATGGGGCGCAGTTGCATATTGGGTTCTCCCGGAATTGACGGAGCCGCGTCGCGGCGGCGTGCGTTCGCGATGTTGGCGTCTGTCACTGACGCGAGGCTGACGCCCGATCCCGCGGCTTTCGGCGTTTCAGCCACAGCAACAGCCCGGCGACGATCATCGTCACCAGCCATAGGCCGACGGCGATCGACAGGACGCGGCCGATGATCCCGCCGGCTTCGCCCGTATGGATCGGGAACAGCGCGCTCATGAAGGCGCGCGCCGGTTCGGCCTCGGCGATCGGGAAGACCCCGCGCACCGCACCGGTGTTAGCGTCGACCAGCACCCGCGTGTCGCCATAGGCGCGGCGGATTTCGCCCGGGGCGTTGACGCGCACATAAAAGGTCGCGTCGTCGCCCTTGGGCCAAGCGACCTGCGTCAAGCTGCTGCCGGGCACCGCGTCGAGCGCCGCGTTCGCCGCTTGCGCAAATCCGATCGAGGGTCCCGCGGCGGGCACCGCCGGCAACGCGACGCTCTTCGCGCCGATCAGATCGCCGACGCCATCCTCGAATTTCATCAGCGTGCCCGTCGCCGCGATGACGAGCGCGGGAAGCGCGACCCACAGCCCGAGCGCGCGGTGCCAGCTGTACAGGCGCGCGGCGGGCGGCCCCTTTCGCGCGGGCGCCAGCGCGCGCCGCCAGGTCCCGCGCTTCGGCCAGGCGGCAATCAGGCCGAGGAGGAGGTTCGAGCAAAGGAGTGTGCCGCTGATCGCGACGATCCAGCTTCCCCAGCTGCCGAGCAGATCGTGATGAAAATCGACCAGAAAGCCCATCAGCCGACTTTCCTCCGCGCGCGGGCGGTCGATGACCGTCCCGTCGCCGAGGATACGGACCGATGTGCTTTCGCCATCCTTGCGCTGCAGATAGATGTTGAACCGGTCGGTGCCGCTGCCGGTCGTCCACACCGTCGTGGCGCTGGAGCCGGCGTCCTCGGCGACCAGCGTGTCGATGCGGCGTTCGATGGCGGTCAGGTCGGTGGTCCGGTGCGCGCTCGAAAGCTGCGCATCGGTGATTTCCCAATGGAAGGCGATCGCGATGCCGGTCAGCGCCTGAAGCAGCCAGAAGATCGCGGCGCCGATGCTCAGCCAGCGATGGATGGTCAGGATCGACCGGCGGAAGGGCTTGCGCCCGCTGGAAACAGCCTCGCTCATCCTGCCCTTCTGGCCTCGGCATTGGGTCCCCTAAACATCCACTTTCGGATAATGGATGGGGCCAAGGGGCGATTTCGGATGGAACATCGCACCCAAAAAAGGCCCGGCTGTTGCCAGCCGGGCCGTGAGAGCGTCTGGATTTGGATCGCCGATCAGAATTCGACGGTCACCGAGGTCTTGAACGTCCGCGGCTGGCCCTGGACCAGATAGCCGCCGAGCGACGAGGACCAATAGGCATTGTTTGCCACGTTATCGACGTTGAAGCGGAACGTGATCGGGGTCTCGCCCGCCGCGACGACATAGCGTGCGCCAAGGTCGAAGCGGGTCCACTCGCCCAGTTCCATCGTGTTGGTCAGGTTGAACGCCTGCTTGCCCGTCTGGATGACGCGGCCGGTCAGTGTGACACCGGGCAGGAAGCCAAGGTCCCATTCGACGTTCGCGTTCGCGGTGTATTTGGGCACGCCGATCGCGTCGCGGCCGTCGGTCGCGCCGCCGGTCGTCTTCTTCTGCGTCGCGTCGGTGATCGACACGCCGGCGATGATGCGCAGGCCCTTGGTCGGCTCGCCGTCGAAGCTCAGCTCGAAGCCCTGGTTGCGCTGCAAGCCGTCGACCGTGAAGACCGGCAGCAGCGGACCCGCGCCGTCGGGGTCGGGACTTACGAACGACTGCGGCCGGTCGGTCGTAAACAGCGCCGCCGACGCGTTCCAGTTGCCGAACGACACCTTGCCACCGATTTCATATTGCACGCTCTTGAAGGGCGGGAAAATCTCGCCGACGTTCGAGGTGCCGGCAGGCGCCGCCGGACCCTGCGCCAGACCCTCGATGCGGTTGCCATAGATCGAGAAATTCTCGCTCGGTTTGACGACGATCCCGACGACCGGGGTGGTCGCGCTTTCTTTATAGCCGCCGGTCTTTGCGCCATTGGCATAGGAATAGCTGCTGGTCTCGATCTTCTGGCGGCGCAGGCCGACGGTCACGAGCAGCTTGTCGTCGAAGGCGCCGATCGTGTCCGACGCGAAGAAGCTGGTCAGGCGTGTGCGGCTGATCGGGAAGGGATCGGCGATATTGCCGCCTAAGAAGAAATTGAACGCCGGCTGCGCCACATCGACGGGGTCATAAAGGTTGGTGCCGTTGGTGGGCCCGCGCGAAAAGATCCCGAACTGATAGGCGTTGCGATTGACGTAGCGGCTGTGCGAACCGCCGACGTTGATCTGGTGCGTGATCGGCCCGGTCGCGAAATGGCCACGCAGCCCGACCTGTCCGGCCTCGTTATTGTCGTTGCGTGGAATGTTCGAACCGGTGGCGTAACCGTCGCCGGGGTTGACCAGATTGTCGATCGTCAGGCTCTGGTAGCGGCCCCGCTCGGCGGCGTCACGTGCGCCGACGGCAGCGTAGAAGGTGAAGTTGTCGGCGATATCATATTCGAGCTTTGCGATGCCGAAGATGTCGCGGAGCGTCGTATAATTCCACTCTTGGCCATAGTTGCCGCTCGCGCTCGGCACGTCGGGAATGGTCGTGACGCCGAAGGCGAGCTGAACCATCGGGCGCATATGTTGGACCTTGGCGCGCTGATAGGCGAGGTCGAGCGACACGCGCAGCGGCCCCGAACGATAATCGAATGCCGCGCCGAGCACAGTCGAGCTGCGATATTCGTCGTCGATGGCGATATCGCCCCAGCGGCCCGCGCCGTTGATCCGGACGCCGAATTCGCCTTCACCGCCAAAGCGGCGACCAAAGTCGAAAGCGCCGCCAAAATGCGCATCGGACAGGTAATTGGCGGTGACGCGGTTGGTGTCCTTGTCCTTCGCGCGCTTGGGCGAGAGGTTGACGGTGCCGCCGAGCGCGGTGCCGCCCGGCGCGGCGCCGAAAAGGAAGGAACTGGCGCCGTTCAGGATCTGGACTTGGTCATACAGTTCGGGCGAAACGAGCTGGCGCGGCGTGACGCCGTACAGGCCGTCGATCGCGATATCCTCGCCGAACAGCGGAAAACCGCGGATCACGAACTGTTCGGACGCGTTGGCGAAACCGAGCGAGGTCCGGACCGAAGGATCATTTTCTAGCACCGCGCCGAGCGACAGAGACTGCTGGTTGAGGATCAGCGTTTCGTTGTAGGACTTGACCGCAAAGGGGGCGTCCATGGCGTCGATGTTGCCCAGCGCGCCGAGCGATCCCTCGCGGGAAACCTGAGTCTGGTTGTTGCGCTGCGCGGTGACGACGATGCTCTCGCTGTCTTCGGCACTGTCCTGCGCCAGGGCCGGCGCGGTGGAAAGAAGTGCCACGCCCAGAACGGCAAGCGCGCTTCCCCGATAGATGTTGCGATAGGCAACCATGTTCATTCCCCCTGTTGGTGTCCAAAACCCCTTCCGAGCCGGCAGGCCACGGGGGCCAAGCCTCTTATCGGTATGGCGACCTTAGATCGTCGATTGGGCCATTAAACATCCAGTTCGTTGCGCCGACTGGGGACCAACTTTGCATTTATGTTACAAACGGCTGAAGTTTTCAGCCGTAACGCTGCCGTCCTCCGACGATCGTCCGGAGCACTTTCGCCTCTACAAGCAAATGCGAGTCGATAGCAAATAGATTGCTGTCCCACACCACGAAGTCGGCGAGCAAACCCGGCACGATCGCGCCCATCTTCTTCTCGTTGAAGCCGGCATAGGCGCCTTCCTGCGTATAGCTGTGCATCGCCTGCGCCAGCGTGACGCGCTGTTCGGGAAACCAGCCGTTCGGGTTCAGCCCGTCGAGCGTTTCGCGGTCGACCGCGGCTTCGAGTCCGGTCAGCGGGTCGATCGGCGCGACCGGCCAGTCGGACCCCATGCAGACATGCGCGCCCGAGCGGACGAGCGAGCCGAAGGCGAAGCTGGTCTTGAGCCGCTCCTCGCCGATCCGGCGCACCGCCCAGCGGCCGTCGTCGATCGCATGATAGGGCTGGACCGAGGCGATGACGCCCTGTTTCTTGAATCGCGCGATCGCGTGCGGCTTCATATGCTGGACATGCTCGACGCGGAAACGCCGGTCGCGCGGACCATTGGCCTTGGCGACCGCGGCGAGGGTGTCGAGCACGATGTCGTTCGCCTCGTCGCCGATCGCGTGGGTGGTCACCTGCAGCCCGGCCTTGTCGGCGCCGGTGATCCAGGCCTTGAGGTCGGCCGGGTCGGTGACGACGATGCCGCGCGTCGCCGGATCGTCGGCATAGGGTTCGTAAAAGCGCGCGGTGCGTGACCCGAGCGAGCCGTCGAACACGACCTTGCACGCCCCCCACTGCACCCAGTCGTCGCCGCGCCCCTCGCGCTTGATCAGTTCGACCTGCGCTTCCCAATCCTTGAGCGGCAGATAGTGGCGGAAACGCAGCCCGGTTTCGCCCTTCGCGCGCAGGCGGCGGGTGGAATCGAAGCTGCTCGTTTCGAGTTCGGTCGGGTGGACCTGCGTCACGCCCTTGCTCAGCGCGATCGCGATGCCGCGCTCGACCGTCGCGTCGATCTGCGCCGGCGTTGGCGTGCCGATCGCGCGGTTCACCAATTCTTTCGCCGCATCCTTGATGATGCCGGTCGGTTCGCCTTTCGCATCGCGTTCGATCACCCCGCCGGGCACGTCGGGGGTGTTGCGGTCGATGCCTGCCAGCTTGAGCGCCAGCGAGTTGAGGAACAACATGTGGAGGTCGTAACGGATGACCGCGACCGGCGTGTCGGGGGTGACCGCGTCGATCCAGTCCTTGTGCGGCATCTCGCCGCCCCAGCGGTCCTGGTCCCAATTGCCGCCCTGCAGCCATTCGCCCCTGGGCAGCGCTTTCGCCGCCGCGGCGATGCGGTCGACGAATGCTTTGGGGTTTTCGGCGTCGCGCAGCGACGGCTGCGACAGCATCGTCGATGCGATTACGAAATGGACGTGCGGGTCGATGAAGCCCGGGGTGACGAAGGCGCCCTTCAGGTCGATGACCTGCGTGGCCTTGCCGGTGCGCGAGCGAACCGCGTCGGCGCCGATCGCGGCGATGCGGTCGCCCTTGACGCCGATCGCGTCGCTGAAGGTCGCCGGGCCGGCGCCGGTCCAGATGCGGCCGTTGATATAGGCGGTGTCGAGCGTGTCGCCGCCCTTGGCAAAGGCGGCGCGGGAGACGGCCGCCGCAGCGGTTCCGCCGGCGACGGCGAGGAGCGTGCGGCGGCCGATCATCACTTGGTCGCCACCGATTTCCGCGGCGGGTTCTCGGCACGCCATGTGTCGAGGCGTCCGAGCCACGTCGCCGCGGAGAGCGGGCCATAGGTCTTGGAATCGGTATGTTCGGCGACCAGTTCGCGGATGTTGACGAAATAGGCGGGGCCGCTCGGCAGACCGAGCTCCTTGCGCTTCTTGTCCATCGCCGCTTCCTGCGCGGGGGTCGGCTCGATACCGGTCACCGGCTTGAACAGGATGACGTCGAAATCGGCGCCATTTTCATGGAAGAACAGCTGGGTCGGCGGAAAACCGCCGGCGGCGGCGACCTCGTCGGCCTGCGCGATGCGGCGGATGAACTCTTCCTGCTTGCCGGGGGCGAGCTTGAAGATTTCGAACCAGGCCTCGGGCCAGGCCGCTTTTTCGGCGGCCGGAGCGGGCGCGGGGGCCTGCTGGGCCGCTGCGGGCGTGAACGGCAGCAAGGCTGCGGCGAAAACCAACGCGACATTATGTTTCATGAATTTCCCTCCTGGATCGTTGCAGATTTCCCCATCGCCGTGGATCGTAAAACCTCCAACAATGGTGCCATCGATGGGACCAAGGCGTCAGCCTGCGGCCGCCTTGCGCAGCGCGGCGAGCGCGGTGCGCGCTTCATAGCTGTTCAGGCTGGCAAAACCGATCCGCAGCCCGCGCGGCGCATCGGGATGCGTCATGAACGAGCGCGACGAGGCGAAGCGCAGGCCCATCGCCGACGCCCGCGCCTCCATTTGGTCAAGGTCGATATCGCCGAACCGCAGCCAGAAGGCGAGCCCGCCGTCGGGCATCTTGTACCGGACGATATCGCCGAGCGTCTTGTCGAGTTCGGCCGCGAAATTCTCGCGCCGTTCGGAATAGACCTGCCACACCTTGCGCGCATGGCGGCGCAACTCGCCATTCTCGATCAGCTCCGCCGCGGCATCCTCGGTTAGCGCATTGCCCATGCCGTCGGTCAGCGAGACGCGGTGCGCGATCGCATCGACGATGGCGGGGGGCGCCGCGACATAGCCGATGCGCAGCGCCGGCAGCAGCAGCTTCGACATCGATCCGACATAGATGACCTGACCTGGACCATAGCTCGCGAGCGGCAGCAGCGGCTGCGAATGGAAATGAAACTCGTGATCATAGTCATCCTCGATGATCGCGAAGCCGAACTGGCGCGCGAGTTCGAGCAGGCGGAGCCGCCGTTCGGGGCGCAGCGAGACCGTCGTCGGAAACTGGTGGTGCGGGGTAACGAAAACCGCGCGGACCGCGTTGCGGCGGCACGCATGCTCCACCGCGTCGATGTCGATCCCGTCCTCGTCGAGCCCGACCGGCACGATATTGGCGCCGAAAGCGCGAAACGCCGCGACCGCCGGCTCATAGGTCAGCGCTTCGACGACCACCGAATCGCCGGGGCGAAGGAGCACCTGCGAGGCGAGGAATATCCCGTTCTGGCTGCCGCGCGTGATGCAGATATTTTCGGCGGTCACCGAAAGCCCGCGCTGGCCGCGCAGCATCGACGCGATGCCCTCGCGCAGTGCGGGGGACCCGCGCGGGTCGCCATATTGGAAGCCGTTGATCTCGGCCGCCCGGTTCGTCGCGCCGCGATAGGCGCGCGCCAACAATTCGGTGGGAAAAAGCCGCCCGTCGGGGGCGCCTTCGTCGATCTTCAGCCCCGATCCGCCGGGCAGCGCGATCGGCCGCGCCGGCGGCTCGGAATAGCGATAGTCGACCCGCACGCTGCTCATCGTCAGTTCGACATCGCCCTGCTGACGCTTGACCGGGTCGGGCAGCGCTGCCGCGACCATCGTGCCGCGCGTGCCGGCGGAATCGAGCCAGCCCTGCGCGATGAGATCCTCATAGGCGAAAACGACGGTCTTGCGGTTGACCCCCAATATCTTCGCCATTTCGCGGCTGCTGGGCAGATAGGTCCCCGATGTCAGCTTGCCGCGCTCGATGTCGCGAATCAGCGCCTGGATGATCTGCATATAGATGGGGGTCTCGCGCGACGGATCGATCCGTTCGCTGAGGCTCACCTGCCAGGGTCGGAGCATTGGACCAGTCCTTTCCGAAGAAATCCTTCGAGTCGGGAGCCAAGGGTAACGAGGGCAGGGCGGCGCGGCAAGTGCCCGCTGGTCCCCCCAGCTTTCTTTTTTTGGTGCTTGTCGGAGAGCCAAGGCTGCTCGACAAGAACGGTACGACGGGGTGCGTGCCGGGCCGGCGATGAGTCGCGGGGCGGAGCACGAAAGGCTTTTCTCAGGGGGCGGCGTGACGCTTTTCGAACGATTTGACGGGGCCGATGTACGCAAGCTGGTGGAGGATTATCCGCTCGCCTGGGTTTGCGGCGGCGGCGCGGCCGACATCGAGGCGAGCCTGTTGCCGCTGATCGGCCGCTTCGACGCGCAAGGGGATCTGGTCGAACTGATCGGCCACCTCATGCGGACCAACCCGCTTCATGCCGCACTCCTGTCCGATCCGCGCGCGACGATCCTCTTTCAGGGTCCGGACAGCTATGTCAGTCCCGAACATGCGGGGCTTCGCGACTGGGCGCCGACCTGGAACTATGCGCAGGTCAAGGTCCGCGCCGCGGTGCACTTCGACGACGCCTTGACCGGGCCTTCGCTCGATCTGCTGATCGATGCGATGGAAAAGGGACGGCTGCAGCCCTGGACGAAGGAAGAGCTTGGCGAGCGCTATCATGGTATGCTCGGCCGCATCATCGGATTTCGTGCGACCGTCGCCGGACTGACGGGCAAGTTCAAGCTCGGGCAGGATGAGGGCAAGGACACGCTGGCCTCGATCCTCGGGACGCTTCCCGACGCGGCGATGACGGACTGGATGCGGCGGTTCAACAGGGGGCGATCATGAGCATGAAGCGGATCGGACTGCTCGCCGCGATCGGCGCGATCCTGTGCACGGCCGGCCCCGCGGGGGCGCAGCGCCAGGCTTCATGGCCCTGGCAGCAGGACCCTTTCCCGAGCCGCTATCACGCGCCGCCGGCGGACGACTTGCTGCTCCGCGGTGCGACCATCCTCGACGGTGTCGGTGGGCGGATCGACGGCGGCGACATCCTCCTTCGCGGCGGCAAGATCGTCGCGATGGGGAAAAATCTCGCGAACCCCGGCGTCCGCGAAGTCGATGCGCGCGGGCGCTGGATCACCCCCGGGGTGGTCGACGTCCACACGCACAACGGGACCTTCGTGCTGCCGCTCACCGCGATCGACCGCGAAGCCTCCGACGTGTCGGAGGTCAGCACCCCCAATGCGGCCGACACCTGGATCGAAACCGCGGTCAACGCGCAGGACATGGCGTTCGACCGGGCGCTGGCGAACGGCGTGACCACGACCCAGATATTGCCCGGCTCGACCCCGATCTTCGCCGGCCGCTCGGTGGTGGTGAAACCGGTTCGCGGCGCGACTGTGTGGGACATGAAGGTGACCGGCGGGGTGCAGGGCTTCAAAATGGCGTGCGGCGAAAATCCCAAGAGCTGGGGCGCCGACGACGACAATGAAGGCCCGACGAGCCGGCAGGGCGTGATCAGCTATATGCGGCAGGAATTCCTCGACGCGCAACGCTACAAGCGCGCGGTCGAACAGGCGCGCGCCGGGGTCGGTACCATGCCGTCGCGCGACCTGAAGCTGGAAGCGGTCGCCGGCATCCTCGCGGGTGATGTCCGCGTCAATCTCCACTGCTACCGCGCGGGCGATATCGCGGCGGTGCTGTCGGTCGCGAAGGAGTTCGGTTTCCGCATCGGGGCGATCCATCACGCGACCGAGGCGTACAAGATCCCCGGCCTGCTGCGCGAGGCGGGGACCTGCGCCGCGGTGTGGGCCGACTGGTGGGGCTTCAAGGTCGAGGCGCAGGACGCGATCCGCGCCGAGGCGCCGTTGCTCGAACGCGCCGGGGTCTGCGTGATGATGCATTCGGATTCGGCGAACGACGGCCAGCGGCTCAATATCGCGGCGGCGAAGGCGGCGGCGGCGGGACGGCGCATCGGCATCGACACGCCGCCCGAGACGATGATCAAATGGACGACGAGCAACCCGGCGAAGCTGCTGGGACTCGAAAAACGCATCGGCACGCTCGCCCCGGGGTTCGAGGCCGACATCGTCCTCTGGTCGGGCGATCCGTTCAGCATCTACAGCCGCGCCGACCTTGTCCTCATCGGCGGCGCGATCGCCTGGGACCGGTCGAAGCCGCGCGCGGAACCGGTATCCGACTTCGAACTCGGGCGCGGGGGGATCGGCCAGTGAGGACGCTCGTCAGCCTGCTCGCCCTGGCGCTCGCCACGCCCGCCGCCGCACAGACGATCGCGGTGATCCACGCCGACGCCTGGACGCTGGAGGCCGATACGCCGATCCGTGACGCGACGATCGTCATCGACAACGGGCGCATCACCTCGGTCGCGGCGGGCGGCGGCGTGCCGGAGGGCGCAACGATCATCGACGCGCGGGGTAAGCCGGTGACGCCGGGCCTCGTCAACGGCGCGACCCAGATCGGCCTCGTCGAGATAGCGGGATCGCCCGACACCAGCGACACCGGCTCGGCCGACGAACGCAATCCGGGCAATGACGTCAGCCGGGCGCTCAACGGCAACTCGACGCTCGTCAGCCTCGCGCGCGCCGACGGGATCACGCGCGCGCTCATCTTTCCGTCGCCCTCGCGCCAGGCTCCTTTCAGCGGCGAGCCGGCGCTGGCGCGGTTGCGCGACGGGGTCGACATCCTCGATAAGCCCAATGTCGGCGTCTACGCCGTCATCGGCGGCGGCGCGTGGGACCGGCTCGGCTCGCGCGGCGTGCAATGGGCGGCGCTGCGCAAGGCGCTCGACGAGGGCAAGCGCGGCCTCGTGCCACCGCCTCCGGTCGACAAAAAGAAGGACCGCAAGGGCGACGCCCCGGCGGGCGGCCCGCCCGGTGGGCGGCCGGGCGAAGAATTGATCCGCGGCGTGCTGCAAGGCAATGTGCCGCTGGCGATCCAGACCAACCGCGAATCCGATATCCGGCAGGCGGCGGTGCTGGCATCGGATTTCGGGATCAGGGTGATCGTCGTCGGCGGGGCTGAAGCGTGGCGCGCAGCCGACCTTCTTGCCGCGGCGAAGGTCGACGTGATCCTCGATCCGGTCGCGAACCTGCCGTTCAGTTTCGACCAGCTCGGCGCGCGGCAGGACAATGCCGCGATCCTGACCAAAGCCGGCGTGCGCGTCGCGGTCGGACAGGCGGGCGGCGCAATCCATGCGACCTATAATGCGGGCATGGGGCTGCGCGAAGGCGCTGGGCTCGCGGTCGCCAACGGCCTGCCCTATATCGATGCGCTGCGCGCGGTTACGGTCAATCCGCTGGCGATCTGGGGCCGCGGCGGCGGGACGCTGGCGCCCGGCGCCGATGCCGATCTCGTGGTCTGGGACGGCGATCCGCTCGAGCCCTCTTCCATCGCGCTCCACGTTATCGTCGAAGGCCGCGAGACGGAGAGCCGCTCGCGGCAGGACAGGCTCGCCGAACGCTACAGGGACGCGCGCTGATGCCCGTGCTCCTCGTCGGTTGCGGACGCATGGGCGGCGCGATGGCGCGCGGCTGGGCGGGCGGCGAACATATATTCGTCCATGATCCGCTCGCCGAAGCGCTGCCCGATGGCGCGACGCGTGTCGACCGGCTCGACGCGCTCGCATCCGACGATCTGGTGGTGGTGCTCGCGGTCAAGCCGCAGGTCTTCGCATCGCTGGCGCCGTCGCTCGGGCCGCTTGCGGACGGCGGCGCGCTCTGCGTGTCGATCATGGCCGGGATCACGCTGGCAGGACTGAGCGGGGCGCTAAGCGGTTCGCGGCGGATCGTTCGCGCGATGCCCAACACGCCCGCCGCGATCGGTCGCGGTATCACCGCCGCCGCCGCTGGCGAAGCGATCGACGCCACCGACCGCGCACGCGTCGAAGCCTTGCTCGCCCCGACCGGGGCGCTGCTCTGGCTCGACGACGAGGCGCAGATGGACGCAGTGACCGCGGTGTCGGGGAGCGGCCCGGCTTATTTTTTCCGCTTTACCGAGGCGCTGGCGTTGGCGGGCGAAAAGGCGGGTCTGCCGCCACCGCTCGCGATGCAACTCGCGCGCACGACCTTCACCGGCGCCGCCGCGCTGGCGGAACAGGACTCCGCTGAACTGGCAGAGCTTCGGCGCCAGGTGACGAGTCCCGGCGGCACCACGGCGGCGGGGCTTGGCGAGATGGACCGCGACGATGCGATCGACCGGCTCGCTGCGGCGGTGGTCAGGGCCGCCGCAGCGCGTTCGCGCGCGCTTGCCGATTGACCCGAACGGACCGGCGCCGATGTCGGCAGGGAGACGATGATGTCCGATAGGTCCGGCCTGGCCGGCGTACCGGCCGATCCCGACGCCGCGCCCGCCCCGCGCCCGGCGCCGCCGGACGCGCTCGATCGTCGGACGCGCGCGCGCGCGGCGGTGGCCGGGTCGGCGGGCAATCTGATCGAATGGTATGATTTCTATGCCTATGCCTACACCGCGCTCTATTTCGCCTCGTCCTTCTTTCCCGAAGGCGACCGCACCGCGCAGTTGATCAATGTCGCCGCCATCTATGCCGCGGGGTTCCTGATCCGTCCGCTCGGGGGCTGGTATTTCGGGCGCTATGCCGACCGCCACGGGCGCCGCGCCGCGATGATCGCCTCGGTACTGCTGATGGGCGCGGGCTCGCTGCTCGTCGCGATCCTGCCGACCTATGCGACGATCGGCGCCGCGGCGCCCGCGCTGCTGCTGGTGGCGCGATTGATGCAGGGCTTTTCGACCGGCGGCCAATATGGCGCGGCGGCGACCTATCTCAGCGAGATCGCCGAGCCGGGCAAGCGCGGCTTTTACGCCTCGTTCCAGTTCGTGACGCTGATCGGCGGACAATTGTTCGCGCTGCTTACGGTCTTCCTGCTCCAGACGGCGATGAGCGACGTGGCGATCCGCGAATGGGGCTGGCGCATTCCCTTCTTCCTCGGCGCGGTGCTGGCCGGCGTGTTCATCCTGTTCCGCGATGCGATGCACGAGACGGCGGAACCAGCGGGCAAGGGCGACGAGGCGGGATCGCTCCGGACGCTGATGCAGCATCCGCGCGCGATGCTGACGGTGATGGCGCTCAGCGCGGCGGGGGCGGTGACGCTCTACACCTTCACCACCTATATGCAGAAATATCTGGTCAACACTGCGGGCATGGACGTGACGATCGCGAGCCGGACGATGCTGATCGTCACCTTCGCCTTCCTGCTGCTCCAGCCGCTGCTCGGTCTGTTGTCGGACCGGATCGGGCGGCGAACCAACCTCCTGATCTTCAGCGGCGGGATGGCCCTGTTCGCGGTGCCGCTGCTCGGTGCGATCGGCAAGGCGCAGACGATGGGCAGCGCGCTGCTGCTGATATTCGCGGCGCTCGCGATCATGAGTTTCTACACCTCGGTCTCGGGGCTGTTCAAAGCCGAGCTGTTCCCCGCCAATGTTCGCGCCCTCGGCGTCGGGCTCGGCCATGCGATCGCGTCGGCGATTTTCGGCGGTACCGCCGAATATGCGGCGCTGACGCTCAAGCAGATGGGGCACGAACAGGTCTTCGCCTGGTATGTCTCGGCGGTCTGCGCGGTCGCGTTCGTCGTCGCGCTGCGCATGCGCGAACCGCGCGCGCACGGCCATCTTCATTGATCCATTCCTCGAAACCGGAGTTCTCCCGATGAAACCGATCTCGCTTCTCTGGGCCGCCGCGCTGCTGTGCGGCGCCCCGGCCCTCGCGCAGGACGCGGCGCCCGATCTGCCTTATGCGATGACGAACAGCGTGACGCTGCCGAGCGGCGATACGGGCTGGGATTATGTGAAGTTCGAACCCGGCACCTCGCGGTTGTTCATGGCGCGGCTGAAGGATGGGCTGACCGTCTATGACGTCGATCGCGGGCAAGCCGTCGCGACGATCGAAAATTCGGTCGGCGCCAACGGCCCGATCCTGCTTCCGAAATATAATCGCGGCTATGTTGCGATGGCCGACGGCTCGCTGCTGAGCTTCGATCTCAAGACGCTGAAACTCATCGCGCGGACGCCGCTCGCCGGCGACGGCGGGCTCAACAGCGGCTCGCTCGATCCCGCGACGGGGCAGCTTCATATCATCACCGGCACCCGGCCCAGCGAGGCGACCTGGTTCAGCCTCGACGCCGCGACGGGCAAGCTGCTGCGGACGACGCGCTTTCCCTTTCGCAAGATGGACGATCCCGCCGCTGACGGCAAAGGCCATCTCTATGCGCCCGCCCGGCTCGACGGCCTCGTCCTCCGGCTCGATTCGGCGACGCTCAAGGAACAGGCGCGCTGGGACGTCGGCTGCAATGTGTCGAAGATGAAATATCTCGCCGCGACCGACCGCCTGCTCGGTGCGTGCGGCGGCGACAAACCCGCGGTGTTCCTGATGGATCCGGCAAGCGGCGCCATCCTGTCGCGCGTGCCGATCGGCAAGGGGCTCGACGCGCTCGCCTATGACGAAGAGCGCGAGCGGATCGTCAGCAGCAATTACGAAGGGTCGATGACGGTCATCCAGCGCGACGGGCCCGACAGCCTGCGTGTCGTCGCCACGATCCGCACCGCGTTCGGCGCCCGCATGATGGACATCGATCATCGCACCGGCCGTCTCTATCTGGTCAATGCGGACTCGACCGATTTTCCCGGCAAGGATGGCGGCGAAGAAGTGACGCGCTACCATCCCGACAGCTTCCGGGTCGAGACATGGCAACCATATTGAAGGGGGCAGCGATATGAAACGCGCGATATGGGGACTGGTATCGGCATGGGCGCTGGCGATGCCGGTGGCGACCTTCGCCGCCGACGAAACCGCGCTGCCGATGAAGCCCGCAAGAACGCTCGACTATCAGGTGTCGAGCGGCACCTTCATGTCGCTGGCGATCTCGCCCGACGGCAAGACGATCCTCTTCGACATGCTCGGCGAAATCTATGCGTTGCCCGCTGCCGGCGGCAAGGCGGTGCCGATCGCGACGGGCATGGCGTTCGAGGTGCAGCCGACCTTTTCGCCCGACGGGCAATGGATCGCCTATGTCAGCGATCGCTCGGGCGGCGACAATGTCTGGATCGCGCACACCGATGGCAGCGGCGCGCGGCGGATCAGCGACGAAGACGAGGGCGCGGTGCGCACCTCGCCCGAATGGAGTGCCGACGGAAAGTCGATCTATGTCAGCCGCTACCGTATCCGCATCGATCGCTATGAATTGTGGCGCCATCCGGTCGATGGCGGGCCGGGCGAACTGGTTGCGCCGGCCAAGCCGTCCGCCGATGCACCGCGCGATGCCTGGCAAAGCACGCTTGGCGCCGCGGCGTCGCGCGACGGCAAATATCTCTATTTCGCTCGCCGCGTCGGTGACAATGATTTTGCCGAACCGGTGGCATGGACGATCGTCCGCCGCGATCTGGCCACCGGCGCCGAACAGACCGTCGTCGGCAATTCGGGCGGGCGCGAGGCGGGGAAGGAGACTTTCTTCCGACCTGCGATTTCGCCCGACGGCAGCAAACTCGCCTATGCGACGCGGCGGCTAGCGGAGACGCGGCTGCGGTTGCGCGACCTCGCGACCGGCGACGACCGCGATCTGGGCCCCGCGCCCGCCGACCTGATGAACGGCGCGGCCTCGCTCGACCTGATCCCGCGCTATGCCTTCACGCCTGATGGGCAGGCGATCCTGATCGCCTGGCAGGGGCGGATCGAGCGGCGGCCGATCGACGGGGCGGCGGCGACGCCGGTGCCCTTCACCGCGCGGCTGAAGCTGGCGGTCGGCCCGAGCACCCGGATCGGTTTTCGCGAAGACACCGGCCCGGTCCGCGCCAAATTGTTGCAGGGGACGTCGCCGTCGCCTGACGGCCAGCGCGTCGCCTATGCCGCGCTCGGCAGCGTCTATGTCCAGCCGGTCGATGGCGGCAAGGCGCTGCGCCTGCCGATCAGCGGCGACCCCGCCTCGCTGCCGGGCTGGAGCCCGGACGGGTCGCGCATCGCCTATGTCACCTGGAGCGAGCGCGCGGGCGGCGCGGTGTGGAGCATCGCCGCCGACGGCTCCGGCACGCCGGTGAAGGTCAGCGATGTTTCGGCCTTCTACACCCATCCCGCCTTCACGCCTGATGGCGCGAATATCCTCGCGGTCCGCTCGCCGGCGGCGGCGCGGCAACAGACCAGCTTCGAATTCGGCACGGTGCGCCCCGCCGACCTCGTGGCATTGCCTGCGGCGGGTGGGCCGGCGCGAGTCGTTACCAGCGGCGCGCTCGGCCAGCGGCCGCATTTCGTGCGCGGCGAACCGGGTACGACCTATCTGCTCGGCAGCGACGGGCTGGTCGCCATCGATCTGGCGCGCGGGACGCAGCGTGTCGTCGCGTCGGTGAAGGCGCAGGACTATTATTTTACCGAGCGGCTCGCCGACGCCGACGATTTGCGGATCAGTCCCGACGGCCAATGGATCGCGGCGCAGACGAGCGAACAGCTGTATGTGCTGCCCGTGCCCGCCGATCCCAAGGTGGCGGTCGACCTGACCGCCGCCGACACGACGGGGCGGAAGGTCACGCGCATGGGCGCCGACTTCTTCGACTGGCGCGCCGACGGCAGCCTGATCTGGACGGTTGGCAACTATTTGCAGGTCCTGCCTGACGCCACGGCGACCCCGCCCGCGAAACATGTCGAACTCGTCGCCGAAATGCCGCGTGCCCGGCCGGCGGGCAGCCTCTTGCTGCGCGGTGCGCGGGCGCTGACGATGGCGGGCGGCGACAAGATCGTCGACGATGCCGACATTTTGATCGGCGGCGACCGGATCGTGGCCGTCGGGCCGCGTGGCAGCCTTGCGGTGCCGAGCGGCACGCCCGAGCGTGAACTCGGCGGCAAGACCGTCGTCCCGGGCTTCATCGACGATCATGACCATATCGGCGGGGTGCGCCGCAACGTCATCGGTTACGACGAATGGGACCTGCCGGCACGGCTTGCGTTCGGCGTCACCACGTCCTTCGATCCCTCGACCTTGGGCATCGACCAGATCGCCTATCAGGATCTGATCGATGCGGGGCTGGTGATCGGGCCGCGGCTCCGCTCGACCGGCCCGGCGCTCTTTTCCAAGGAGCGTTTCACCTCGCTCGACCAGGTGCGCGACGTGCTGCGCCGCTATCGCGACGCCTGGGGGCTGCGCAACATCAAGCAATATCGCGGAGAGAGCCGAACCGTGCGGCAATGGATCGCGATGGCGGCGCGCGAACAGGGCATCGTCCCGACGACCGAGGGCAGCCATAATCCCAAGCTGATGCTGACCCAGATCATCGACGGCTATGCCGGCAACGAACATGCGTTGCCGATCACGCCGTTCGGCGAGGATGTCGTCGGCCTCTATCAGCGCATGCGCACCAGCTATGTTGCGACGCTGCTCATCAACACCAGCGGTCCGTCGGGGCGGCATTATTATGTGTCGATGCACGATCCCGCGCTCGATCCCAAGGTGCGGCATTTCTGGTCGCCGTCGGCGATCGCGCACAAGCTCGGTTTCCGGCCCTGGGGTTCGCTCGCGGCGTCGCGCATGCCCGCGCTGGCCGCCGATGCGGCCAAGCTCGCCGAAAGCGGCGCGCTCGTCGGCATGGGATCGCACGGCGACGAGCCGGGGATCGGCTTTCACTACGAAATGGAGGGCCATGCGCTCGGCGGGATGAAGCCGATGGCGGTGCTGCATGCGGCGACTGCCGGGGCGGCAGAGACGATCGGACGGCTCGCCGACATGGGCACCATCGAACCGGGCAAATATGCCGACCTCGTGGTGTTCGACGAAGACCCGCTGACCGACATCCGCAAGACGATGTCGATCAAACTGGTGATGCGCGGCGGGCAATTGTTCGACGCCGCGACGCTTGACGAACTGTGGCCGACCGCGCGCAAGATGCCCGCGTCGCCCTACATCGACGCTGAGAGGGACGCGCAGTGGCTGCCGGTAAAATGACGATTGACCCCGAAATCGTTGAATTTCTGGCGATCATGAAGCAGCGCTGGGCGGCCCATCCGCCGTTCGACACGCTCGACTTTCCCGAACAGCGCGCGGTGTCGGAGGCGGTGCGCGCGCACTGGACGGCGGGCGGCCCTGTCATGGCGGAGACGTTCGAACGCCGCTTCGACGCCGGCGCGGGGGAGTTGCGCATCCGCGTCTACCGGCCCGAAGGCGTGGCGGCGCCCGCGCCGGCGCTCGTCTATCTCCACGGCGGCGGCTTCACCCTGTTCTCGATCGACACGCACGACCGGCTGATGCGCGAATATGCCGCGGCGGGCGGCTTCGTGGTGGTCGGCGTCGATTATCCGCTGTCGCCCGAACATAAATATCCTGTCGCGCTCGACCGCATCGAGGCGCTGATGCTGTGGCTCGGGGCGCATGGCGCGACGCTGGGGATCGATCCGGCGCGGATCGCGATGGGCGGTGATTCGGCGGGCGCCAATCTCTGCTTCGCGACCGCGCTGCGGCTGCGCGCGCAGGGCGAGGGCGGGCTGATCCGCGCGATCCTCTCCAACTATGGCTATTTCACGCCCGCGGTCTCCGACCGTGCCGAAGCCCTTTTCGGCGGGCCGGGGTCGATCATGGATCGCGCCGAGGCCCAGGGCTATTATGCCAATTATCTCGTCGACATCGCGGCGGGCGCGCAGGATCCCTTTGCCTGTCCGATCCACGCCGAACTCGCCGGCCTGCCGCCCGTGTTGCTGGTGATCCCCGAATGCGACCTGCTGACTGAGCAGTCGATCGCGATGGAAGCGCGGCTCGAAGCCGCGGGGGTCGATACCGAGGCGCGCATCTATGCCGGGGCGACGCACAGCTTTCTGGAGGCGATGTCGATCGCCGAGGTCGCGCGCCGCGCGATCCGCGACGGTGCCGCCTTCATCCGCCGCCGGTTCGGCTGATCAGGCCGCGTCGACGACGCCGCTGTCGATGAGCGTGTCGATCTCGCCTTCGTCGAGCCCCGCCTCGCGCAGGATCGCACGGCTGTCGGCGCCCAGCGCGCGCGGCGCGACATCGGGAACCGATGCGACGCCGTCGAACAGCACCGGCTGCGGCAGCGTGCGCCGGATGCCGTCGGGATAGTCCGCCGGCACGTCGAAAAAGCCGATCTCGGCCAGATGCGGGTCGTCGAGCAGGCCGGGCAGGTCGGGGACGCGCGAGCAGGGAATGTCGCGCCCCGAAAGCGCGTCGAGCCATGCGGCGGTCGTCCGCGCCGGCAGGCTCCCGGCGACGATCGCATAGAGGGTGTCGATATGCGCGGGGCGTTGGCGCGGGTCGGCGAACCACGGCTGCGCGATGACGTCGTCGCGGCCGACCTCGGTCAGGAAGGACCGCCACTGCCGGTCGGTATAGGGCAGCACCGCGATCCAGCCGTCCGCCGTGCGAAACGGGCGGCGATTGGGCGACAGGATGCGCGGGTAGCCGGGTTCGCCGTCGACCGCGAAGGTCGCGCCCGCGAGATGTTCGTTGAGCAGGAAGGCGGCGAGCGCCTCGAACATCGGAACCTCGACCTTGATCGCGCCGCTCCGCCCGTTCGCGCGCGCGACCAGCGCCGCCATGATGCCATAGACGGCATGCAGCGCCGCGACCTTGTCGGCCAGCACCGTCGGCACGAAGCGCGGATCGGCGCCGGTCGCAGCTTCGAGTCCCGCCAGCCCGCTCGCTGCCTGGATGATGTCGTCGAATGCCGGCCGGTCGCGATAGGGTCCGCGCTGCCCGAAACCGATCGCGGCGCAATGGATGATGTCGGGGTTGATCGCCGCGACCGCATCGAAACCGAGTCCCAGCCGCTCGGCGGCATCGACGCGCATATTGTGGAAAAGGACGTCGGCGGTGCGGATCAGCCGGTCGAGAGCGGCTTTGCCTTCGGGTTTCTTGAGGTCGATCGCGAGCATCCGTTTGTTGCGGTTGTTGTTGAGGAACAGAGCGCCGCCGCCTGGACCGGCGGGATGGGCGTGGCGCGCGATGTCGCCCTCGAGCGCTTCGACCTTGATCACCTCAGCGCCAAGGTCGGCGAGGATCTGGCCGGCATAGGGGCCGAGCACGACCGCGCCGACCTCGATGATCCGGACCCCTTGCAACAGCGGCAGCATGTCTCTCTCCCTTGGCGATTTTGTTCCCATATAGAGACGAAAATTATCACAAATAGAGATAAAATCTTGCCTTCTGGCAATATGTGCTACCCGGTTCCGGGGGCGTTCGGGTCGCGATGACCGCCGAATTATCCGCAGTTAGCCGCGGGTAAGCGGGTATCGGGAAGCAAAATCCACCCATCAAAGTCGGCTTTTACCCGAATCCGGACAACCACAGAATTTCAGGCGATCTACACTGGCGTGACAAATTCAAGACGACCGGGGAATTTTTGGCTTAGACCGACAGAAAGAAAAGGGGGCGTAAGATGCGCGTTTGTCTAGATCGTATGGCTGTGATGCGGGGATCGTTCGGGGTGTCATTGCTGGCGCTGGCCTGCGCGCAGCCGGCCTATGCCCAGTCCGAACCGACCGATGAATCCGATATCGTGGTGACCGCGACCGCGTCCACGGCGACCAAGACCGACACCCCCATATTGCGCATTCCGCAGGCGATCGAGGTCGTGACGGTCGAAGAGATGCAGGACCGCGGTGCGCAGAATATTCGCGAAGCGCTGAAGTACACGGCGGGCGTCTACAACGGCGGCGACGATTCGCGCGGCGATTTCAACATCGTCCGCGGCTTTGAATCGGTGCTCTATGTCGACGGGCTGAAGCGCAACTATGGCTTCGTCTATATGCCGCGCCCCGAAATCGCGACGCTCGAACGCGTCGAGGTCCTCGTCGGCCCGGCCTCGGTGCTTTATGGCGCGGGCAGCTCGGGCGGCCTCACCAACATGCAGAGCAAGCGTCCGCAGTTCGACTTCGGCGGCAGCGCCAGCGTCAGCTATGGCACCTTCGATCGCAAGGAAGCGACCGTCGACGTCACCGGGCCGCTGAGCGATACGCTCGCCGCGCGCTTCGTCGGCGTGGTGCGCGATTCGGACTCGCGCATGGACTTCACGCGCAACGACCGCATCGTCGCGCAGGGCGCGCTGACCTGGCGGCCGGGCGACCGCACCGACATCACCGCGATCGGCATCTATCAGGAAGATCACAACCCGCCGAACTATAATGTCATGCCGATCGTCGGATCGCTTTTCGCGCTTCCGGGACAGCGCATCCGGAACTCGAGTTTCTTCGGCGAGCCGGGAATCAACCGCGGTGACAAGGAATATACCGCGGTCTCGCTGCTCGCGACCCACGAATTTTCGGATGCGTTCAGCTTCCGCAGCTCGAGCCGCTATACCTGGGCCAACACCAAGCAGGCCGAATATTATCTGGCCACCTATCTCAGCCCGGGTGGCCCATTGGACCCCTTCCTTCCCGGCACCACGATGGTTCCGCGCAACCTGTTCGCGATCAACATCAAATATCGGACGTTCAACACCGACAATGGCGTGGCGTTCAAGTTCGACACCGGTCCGGTCTCTCACCAGCTGCTCGCCGGCGTCGACTATTCATACTTCAAGCAGGTATCGGGACAGGCGTTCATCGAGAACGCCGGCGCGATCGACGTCTATAATCCGGTTTATGGCAACGCCCCCACGCCGGTCTTCAACTTCTTCAACACCCAGATTCTGAAGCAGACCGGCTTCTATCTGCAGGACCAGGTGGATTTCGGTGAAGTGGCGTCGCTCGTCCTCGGCATCCGGCGCGACCGTTACTCGAAGGTGGATGTTGGTCAGCCGGTGGAAATCACCAAAAAGACGACCAAGCGTGCCGGCTTGACCATCAATGCCACGTCGACGCTGGCGCCCTATATCAGCTATTCGGAATCCTTCCTGCCGATCTCGGGCCTCAACCAGTTCGGTAGCACCTACCAGCCGCTGTCGGGTAAGCAGAAGGAAATCGGGATCAAGTGGCAGCCGCTCCGCACAACGATGCTGCGCGTGTCGCTATACGATCTGAAGGAAAACAATGCGCTCCGCACCGATCCGGCCAATCCGCTGAATCAGATCCAGACCGGCTCGGTCAAGTCGAAGGGCGTTGAGTTTCAGGCCAACCACAATGTCGCCGACGACTTTTCGCTCACCGCGGCCTTCTCCTATGGCAAGGTCCGGCTTTCGGGTGAGGGGCGTCAACGCGACGATACCCCGAAATATCTCGCCAGCATCTTCGGCACCAAGACGGTCGAACTCACCGGCGACATCGACATGCGCCTTGGTGGCGGTGTGCGCTATCAGGGCAAGCAGACGTCGGACCCCTTCGGTGGCGCCTTCGTCGTCGAAACGCCCAGCTACACGCTGGTCGATGCGCTGGTCGCCTTCGACTACAAGGCTTGGACGCTGCAGTTCAACGCGATCAACCTGTTCGACGACGTCTATTATCCGAGCTGCTCGGCCTTCGGGTCGTGCGCCAATGGCGAACCGCGCACGGTGCAGGGGACGCTGAGCTTCCGGTTCTGAACCGAGCATAGCCAAGGTCTTCATGGGGCGGCGGCCGGGGCATCCCCGGCCGCCGTTTTTCTTGGGGCGGACGTGACGCCGAGGAGAGGCAAGACGATGAGCGGACAAAGGTCGGACGAATTGCTGGGCATGGGCAGCCGCATCACGCGGCGCGATTTCTTCAACGGCGCGATGGTGGCGAGCGGCGCGGCGCTGGTTGCGGGTTGCGGTGGCGGACAGGGCGCCGCCGCCGACGGCCCATGGGCGCCCTCGGGTTCGTCCTGGACCGGCTATGGCGGGGTCGGCGACTATGCCTGGTCGAACGGCAATACGCAGGCAGTGGTCGATGCCGCGCACGGCATCCGCGATCGCCTTTACCCCGATCCCGCGACGAAGCCGATCGACGAGGATTTCGATCTGGTGATCGTCGGCGGCGGCTTCTCCGGCATGACCGCAGCCTATGAATTTTCAAAGCGCGCCGGCGAGGGCGCGACCTGCCTGCTCCTCGACAATCATCCGGTGGTCGGCGGCGAGGCGAAGCAGAATGAATTCGACGTCGATGGCCACCGCCTGGTCGCGCCGCAGGGATCGAACGGCGCGATCGTTCCGCACGACAATTATGTGCGCGGCAGCTTTGGCGAAGGCACTTATGACATCTTCACCGACTATTATCGCGAGTTCGGCCTGCCGACGAAATATGACCTCGAACCGCTCGGCGGCGGCGCCGAGAAATATGAACTGACCGACTATCATTTCGGTCCGATGGCCCCGGCGTGGGAAAAGGCTTACGCCACCGGCTATCATTTCCCGGGCACCGGCTGGGTCGCCAATCCGACGACCGATGGCTTTGCAAAGACGCCCTGGCCGGGATCGGCGCAGAAGCAGCTCGACGATTTCGTCGCCGACCGCCGCGATGTCCTGTCAGGGGTGGCGAATCCGGAAGCCTGGCTCGATACGCTCACCTATTACCAGCTGCTCGACAAGCTCGGCTATGGCACCGAGGTCCGCAATTATATCGATCCCGGCATCGCGGTCAGCAATTACGGCGTCTGCGGCAGCGGCATTTCGGCCTTCGCGGCGCACCGGTTGCGGCTCCCCGGCACGACGATCAAGGACAAGGTGATTTCCTCGTCCGACATCGGCCTCGTCTCCTTTCCGGGCGGCAACACCGCCTTCATGCGGATCATGCTGCAACGGATGATTCCCGGTGCGATCCGGACGCAGGAACAAGGGCCGCTGGCCCCGGTCGGCGGCACGATCGACCCCGCGAAGCTCGACCGCGCGGGCAACAAGATCCGCATCCGCTCGGGCTCGACCGCGATCGACGTGCGCCATCCGGGCGATCCGGCCAAGGCCGATCATGCGATCGTCAGCTATGTGCGCGATGGCAAGGTTCGCCGCGTTCGTGCCAGGGCGGTCGTCATGGCGTCGGGCGGCTGGGTGAACCGCAATATCGTTTCCGACATGCCGGACGATCACCGCAAGGCCTATGGCGAATTCCAATATGGGCCGGTGATGGTCGCCAATGTCGCGCTCCGCAACTGGCGCTTTTTCGACAAGCTCGGCTTCACCAACACGCGCTGGTTCGATGCGCTCGGTTGGCAGACATCGATCCGGCGCAATGTCGATATGAGCGGGGCGCAAACCTTCACCCCCGACAGCCCGACGGTGCTGACCTTCTACATCCCCTTCCTGCATCCCGATCTGCCCGGTCCGCAACAGGGGCCGGCGGCGCGCGCGCGGCTGTTCGCGACCAGCTATGCCGATTTCGAACGCCAGCTGCGCGAGCAATTGACCGCCGGCTTCGCCGCCGCGGGTTTCGATGCGAAGCGCGATATCGCGGGGATCATTCTCAACCGCTGGGGCCACGCCTATGTCGCGCCGCAGCCGGGTTTCTACTTCGGCCGCGACGGCGCGCCGCCGCCTTCGGACGTGATTCGCAAGCCGCACGGCCGGATCGTCTTCGCGCACTCCGAACTGCTCGGCGAAATGGCGATGGCGCACGCGATGCACGAGGCGCATCGCGCGGCGGGGCAGATCATGGACATGCTCTAGGACTCAGGTTTCGGCCCACATCCGCCACAGGTCGCTGGTGTTGCGCGTCAGCGTATCGAACGCCGCGCTCTTGCCGCTCTCGGCGAACATCGTCGCGCGCAGATTTTCCAGCTCGAACAATATGCGGCGCTTGTCGGCCTCGCGCACCAGGCTCTGGATCCAGCCGACCGCGACGTCGCGCTGGCCTGAGACGACCTTGGCGACCTGGTGTACCGAATTGGCGGGATAGAGGATCGCGGCCCCGGCGGGCAGCTTGAACGATCGCGTACCGGCGGGCTCGTCGATCTCCAGCTCGCCACCCTCGTAACTGTTGGGATCGGAGAGGAAGAGCGTATAGGCGAGATCGATGCGCGTCTGCGGCGCTTCGCCCATCAGGGCGTTGTCGACGTGCGGGCCGTAACCCATGCCCTCGGTATAGCGGCTGAACAGCACCGGCCGCATCGTGCGCGGCATCGCCGCCATCGCGAAAAAACGATTGGCCGCCAGCGCTTCGGTGACCGCCGCCTGCATTGCGGCATAGTCCTTCGAATCGCCCGCGACCTGCTTGTTTTCCTTCACCCCCGCCGCAGCCCAGCCGGCGGTTTCGCGTCCGTCGATGAAGCGCTGCCTGTCCATCATGGCGACCAGCTTGTTCAGCTGGTCGCCAGTCAGGATATCGGGGATGCAAATCAGCAAGATGCCGTTCCTACATGTCGGGCGCGGCGCCTTTCTTCAGCGCATGCGCCTTGCCCGAAACGGTGCCGTCGGGCTTCACCATCGCGACGCTATCCATCACGAAGAACATTGTATAGCAGCCCGTGATCTGGGTCTTGCCGGCCCATGCGATGTCGACGCACAGCTTGTCGTCGGTGGCCTTCCACGTTCCGGTGACCGGCTCGTTGACCTGCGCGCTGCACACGCCTTCGTAGAGGAGCAGGCCGTCGCCCGGAACTTCCTTCTTGGGGCATTTCTTCACATCGACCGCATCGTAGCGGATGTTGTAACCGCCCACCTTGCCGTCGGCGCCATATTGGTGCGCATAATGATAGGCGATGGCGAGGGTGTTGCCGGTGAGCGCCTTGCCGATCTGCTCGGTCGTCAGCGCCGGGAACGACAGGGTCGGCCAGACGCGGTGTGAGCCGATGCCGTTCTCGCCGCCTTCGCCTGCGAGCATCAGCGACAGCGCCTTGTCGAAACCGGTCGGATAGACGAGCTCGCTCGGCTGCGGTGCCTGCGGCGCGTTCGGATCGGCCGCCGTGGCCGGCACCGCCATCGTTGTCGCAGCCGCGACGCCCGCCGCCACCGTCCACAGCTTCATCGTGAATGTCTGCATGTCAAAAGACCTCCCTGTTGGAAACGACCCAGATGGCGCCCGATGCGCCGAATCCGCCCTTTGCGAATTCAGCACATTCGGAAGGGGTGGTCAGCAGGGTCTTTGGGTAAGCGGGGGGTTCGAAGGGTAATGGGTCAGCCGCGCGCGCGTCGGCGCCACCAGAGCAGCACGCCGAGGACGATGGTGACGGCCAGCCACAGCCCGGTCGCCAGCGACAGGATACGGCCGGTGAGACCAAGGCCCTCTCCGGTGTGCAGCGGATAGAAGGAGGCGACGACGATCTGGCTCGCGCTCGCTTCGGTGATCGGCCAGGCGCCGCGGATGCTGCCGTCATTGGCATCGACGATGACCAGGCTGCCGCCATAGCCGCCGCGATACAGCTCGCCCGGCGCCCGCACCCAGGCATGATAGCTGGCGTCCTCGGCCGAGGGCATGGTGGTGCCGACGAAGCGGCTGCCCGGGATCGCCGCGACCGCCGCGCGCGACGCGGCGGCGAAACCGACCGCCTGGCCGGTGGCGCGATTGGGGGGCAGGCTGACCTCCTCGGCACCGACGAGGTCGCGCACCTGTTCCTCGAACATCACCAGCGTGCCGGACGCTATGATGATCAGCGCGGGAATACCGGCCCACAGGCCCAGCGCCTTGTGCCAGCTATAATAGCTGGCGGTCGAACCCCGCCGCCCGCGCGGGCGCAGCGCCTGGCGCCATTGGCCGCGTTTCGGCCAGGCGATGATCAGGCCGAAGATCAGGTTGGTCAGCAGCAGCACCCCGCTGACCGCGAGAATCCAGTGACCGGCGGTCCCGGCGACAAGCGTCAGATGGACCTCGCGCATCAGCCCGAGGAAGCTGTACTCATCGGCGGGGGCGTTGCGCAGCATCGTTCCGGCGCCGTCGATATAGGCCTTGCGGCTGACGCCCGCCGAATCGGCGTGCAGGATGATATAGCGATCGGACAGCCCGGCGGTCGTCCAGATCCAGTCGACCCTCGCCTTGCCGCCCGCCTCCGCCAGCGTCTCGATCCGCCGCTCGATCGCCGCCGGATCGGTGGGCACGTGCCGCATCGACAGCATCGCGTCCTCGGCCTCAAAGTGAAAGGTCAGCAGGATTCCCGTCACCGCCTGGACAAGCCAGATCGCAGCGGCGGCAAGCCCCAGCCAGCGGTGCAATTTCACTAGGGTCCGGCGTGTCGTTCCGCTGGCCGCCAAAATATCGGTCATCCCTGGTCTTTCTTTTGAGGCTCTAAAGAAGCGCCGGGCGCAGCGGACGCAAGCCGGAAAGCTGCCCGGCCTCGTCGAGGCTTGCGAAAGCGATAGCCGATCCCGCAGGCGCCCGAATCGGGCGGGGGCGTCGCCGCCGACATCCGGGGCAGCCCCGCTGCAACCGCCGTGCCGCTGGTGCCGAGGCTCGCAAGCCAACCCTGCGCAATCAGATATGCATAGGCCGACACCACCGTTTTCCGGTTGAGGCCCAGGGTCTCCGCCAAATAGCGGCTGCTCGGCAGCCAGGCGCCCGGCATCAGCCGTCCGGCCTCGATGTCGTGGATGATCGCGCTCGCGATCTGGCAATGGAGCGCCTCGCGACGCCTGCGGTCGATGCGGTCGCGCAGGCCGACGTGCCAGTTTTGCAGCATTGCTTCCTCCGCCCGCTGTGCCGAGCGGCCACTATCCGGTGCGCGGCGGGACCGCGAAAGCGACGCGACGGGTAAGGCCGGTCAATATTGGGGAAGGGGCGCCGCGGGGCGGCAAAGGCTTACCCGTCTTCGCCCGCGACTACCCCGGATTTGGATTCGATCCGCAGACGGCTTGCTGGTCATATCGTCGAAGCGCCGCGCCGCTTCGCACGCGCAAATTGATGTCCATCGAAAGCCGGACCTGCAACAAGGTCCATCCAGCGTCCTCGGGAGTGAACATGTCGAAACCTGCCGTCTCCGCCGCTCTCGCCCTCGCGCTGGCCCTGTCCGCCGGCACCGCCGCCGCCCGCGACAAGGCGCCGGCCGACCTGATCCTGACCAATGCACGGGTCTACACGGTCGAGGACAAGCAGCCCTGGGCGGAGGCCGTGGCGATCCGGGACGGCAAGATCGTTGCGGTCGGCAGCATCGCCGCGGTCGGCAAGCTGCGCGGCGCGGCGACGCGCACCGTCGACCTTGGCGGCAAGCTGGTCCTGCCCGCCTTCGGCGACGCGCATGTCCATCCGCTGTTCGGCGCGCTCAGCCGCTCGCGCTGTCCGCTCCAGGACGGCAAGACGATCGCCGATTATCAGGCGCTGATCGCCAAATGCGTCGCGGCGGTGCCGGGCGACGGGGCGATCTATGGCATCGGCTGGAGCGACGCGCTGTTTCCACCGAGCGGCATTCCGAACAAGGCCCTGCTCGACGCGGTGTCGACGACACGCCCGCTGATCTTCGAATCGACGGGCGGCCATACCTATTGGCTCAATTCGAAAGCGCTCGCGGTCGCCGGGATCACCCGCGATACGAAGGATCCGGCAAACGGGACGATCGACCGCGACCCCGCCACCGGCGAACCCGTCGGCAGCCTGCAGGAAGCGGCGATGGATCTGGTCAAACATATGATCCCGCCGCCGTCGGCGGCCGAAATCCAGAATTCGATCCTGTATGTCGCCGACCATTTCAACAGCCTCGGCATCGTCAGCTGGAACGACGCCGGGGTCGAATATGATGCCGATGGCGGCAGCGCGATGGTCGACGCCTATAAGGCGGTGCTCGACGCGGGGAAACTGACCAGCCATGTCGCGGTGTCGCTCAAGTGGAAGAATGAACAGGGCATGGAACAATTGCCCGGCCTGCTGCGCGCCGCCGAGCGCGCGAACCGCCTCGGCATTTCAACGCATACGGTCAAATTCTACGTCGACGGCGTGATCCCGCAAAAGACCGCCTTCATGCTCGCGCCCTATGAGAATAGCGGCGACGAACGCGGCACGCCGCAGATCGCGCCCGACCTCCTGAAACAGGCGGTCACCGCCGTCGATGGCAAGGGCATGCACGCCTTCCTCCACGCGATCGGCGACGGCGGGGTGCATATCTCGCTCGACGCGATCGAGGCGGCGCGCAAGGCGAACGGCGCCAGGCCGACGCACCATATGATCACCCATATGAATGTCGTCGATCCCGCCGACCAGCCGCGCTTCGGCAAGCTGTCGACCTTCGCGCAGTTCCAGCCGACCTGGGCGTCCTGGTACGACTATATGGAGCTGACGGTCGCCGCGATCGGGCCGAAGCGCGCGACCTATATCTACCCCGCCGGCAGCATCGTCCGCGCCGGCGGCAAGCTCGCTTATGGGGCCGACTGGCCGGTCGGCGGCGCCAACCCGCTCGAAGGCATCGAGGTCGCGATGACCCGCCGCACCGCGGGCGACCCGAACGCCAAACCGCTTCTGCCCGACGAAGGCGTCAGCCTGAAGGAAGCCATCGCCAGCCACACGATCAACGTCGCTTATGTCAATGGCTTCGACGCCGTCACCGGGTCGATCAAGACCGGTAAGAGCGCCGACCTTGTCGTGCTTGACAAGGACATTTTCAACCTGCCGGCCTATGAAATCTCGAAGACGAAGGTGCTGGTTACCCTTTTCGAAGGCAAGCCGGTATTCGGCGACTGGACCGACGCGGCAAGTCCCGCCGCCCGCTAGGGCGCGGGACCGCGCGGTCAGGGCCAGCGCATCGCCGCGCGCATCACCGCGGTGATCGACCGGTGTGGCACGCTGATGTGCGTTTCGTCCTCGAGCATCAGCAGTTCGCTGCGCAGCCCTTCGCCCGACAGCGGGGCGAGGCGCGCGGCGAGTGCGGATGTGTCCTGCGCGATCAAGGCGTCGCTCTCGAGCACGCCGGCGATGAGCAGCAGGTGCGTGCGCCGCGCCAGCGCGCCGTCCTTGCCCGCCCGCTCCCGCCAGGCGGCTTCCTCGGCGAGGATCGCCTGATCGTCCCACCAGATCGACGGGCTCGCGGCGACGATGGTGTTGAAGGCGCCGGGGTGGGTGTAAAAGAGGTGGAGCGCGAACAGTCCGCCCAGCGAATGGCCGAACAGCGTCTGGCGCCCGGGATGCACGGCAAAGCGCCGTTCGATCGCGGGTTTGAGCTCGCCAAGCAGGAAGGCGCGAAAGGCGTCGCGACCGCCCGACGGATAGGCCGCGTACAGCTGCTTCAGCGCCGGGGTTGCGATCGGCGCGGTGAAGTCCTGCATCCGGCGCGGATCATAAATCTGGTCGCCGGGATGGCCGACCCCGACGACGATCATCTTGTCGAGCCCGCGGCCGCCGAAGCCCTGGACGCGCCGCGTCTCGGCGAAGCCCGCGAACATCGCATTGCCGTCGAGGACATAGAGGACCGGATAGCCGCCCTCGGGCGCCGGACCCGCAGGGCGCGAGACGAAGATGCGGTAGGTCCGGCCGGTGGCCGAGACCATGTCCCATGTCTCGGTTTCGGGCATGGCATAGGGTGCGGCGGGCGGCTGCGCGGTGGCGAGCGACGCGGGGGTAAGCGCGAGCGCGAGACCGGCGGCGATGGCTTTCATGTCGATCCCCTTCGAGCCCTGCGGGGCGTTCAGCGGCGCAGGCGCAGCACCGCGAGATAGACCCCCGCGGCGAGGATTGTGGCGTCGAGCGCCGGCACTGTCGTCAGCGACCAGCCGAAATGCATCGCGGGAAGGGTGATCGCGAGGCTGCCGAGCCACACGCCGATCGCTTCCCAACGAACCGCCACCGTCACCGCCGCGCCCTCGTCGCGGTCGCGAAAGGTCAGGAAGGCATCGATGACATAGATCGCCGCGATCGGCGGGATGATCAGGCCGAGTGCAATCAGGAAGGGAATGAAGCTGTTGATGATGCCGAGGAGCGCGAAAAGACATCCGATCGCGCCGCCGATGACGATGATCGTTCCTTGCCTGAGGCGGGGAAAGGTCGCCGCCATCGACAGCCCCGCCGAATAGAGGTTGAGCGCGTTGATCGTCCACACCGACAGCACGAGCATCGCCAGCGCCGGGATGCCGAAGCCCATGGCGACGACGAGTTGCATGATGTCGGTCTGCCCGGTCGCCAGCGCGATCAGCGCCGAGACGAGCATGATCACCGGCGCGCAGAAGGGAAAGGAGAGCAGCATACCCATCACCGCGCCGCGCTCGGTGCGGATGAACCGCGACAGGTCGGGCATCGCCGCGACGGTCAGCAGGTTGCCGCCGACGAGCGAGGACAGCGCGATGCCGAAACTCATCGGAACCGGCGGCTGTGCGACCGGGCCGAGATCGGGAGCTGGATTGCTGCCGAGCGCCGAGACGCAGACCGCGATCAGGATCACCCCGACAAAGGGCACCGCGATCATCGCCAGCCGGTCGAGGGTGCGAAAGCCCCAGATCGTCGACAGCGTGATGATGATGCTCCCGGCGACGACGAAGAGGTTGAAATTTCCGGGAATCCCATATCCCTGCCGCGCGGCGGCGACCATCGCGTCGCCGAAGAACGACACATTGACCCCGAACCAGCAGAAATGGACGATCGCGATGACGATATTGACGAGCGCGGCGCCCCAGATGCCGAACGAGCGCTGGACGAGCACATAGGTGGTGAGGCGGGTGCGCACGCTGACCACCGAGGTCAGGCATGCGCCGGCGCACAGGATCAGCCCGGCGAGCAGGGAAGCCAGCACCGCCTGGTGCAGCCCGAGCGCCATGCCGGCCTGGGCGTTGTTGAGGAATCCCGGCAACGAAAAGGTGAAGCTCGCAATGATCAGCGCGACGCGCCAGCCGGGGACCGTCAGCTCTTCGGGCAGGCGCCCGCTCGCATAGTTCCCGCCTGCCTCTGCGCTCATGCCGTCTCCGTCTCGTTCAACTGTTCCACCGGGGCAAAGTCATGGCCCATACCGAAGGCGCGCGGCCCTACAAAGGACAGCGCATGGTCGTCGCGCAAAATGTCTGGCGCGGCTGCGGCGATCACCTTGACCCGCTGTCCATATTTGAGCTTCTCGGTGGTGATCGTGTCGGCCGTGTCGCGGTCCATCACCGTAATGATGTCGGGGACCATCGCCAGAATTTTTCCGCCGCTGGTCGCGACGAGATTCTCGTTCTGGAACGCGATTTCCATCCGCCCGCTCGCCGCGAAACCGTCGATCGTCACCTTGCCGACCGAAAAGCCGCCGCGCGTCTCGCGCTCGACATCGACGATCTTCCCGTCGAACAGCGTCAGACAGTGCGGGTAGAGTCCGGTCGCCTCCAGCGCCTCTGCCAGCGCATCGAAGGGATCGGCGCCGGCCGCCCGCGCCTCGCGGATCGCGCGACCGACGGCGATCGCCGCGCTGATGCTGCCGGGTATCGCATGCGCCTTGGCCTCGGCGCCGCTGAGCGGATATTCGACCATATGCGCGATCCCGCCGAGCGATACCGCCAGCGCGCGCGCGATGCGTTCGTGGGTGACATTGTCCTCGGTCTCGATGACGCTCAGCGAACCGTCGGCGGCGGTGAGCACCGACGGGCAGGCCGACAGGCCGCGGATGTTGAAGATCGCCATCTGCGATTCGGGAAAGGCGCGCCCCATGCCGTCGCAATCGACCACCGGAATGCCGAGTTCGGCCGCCGCGATGAAGGGTGCGAGGCCGTTGCCGCCGCCGATCTCGATCGGCAGAACGGCATCGATGCGCCGCCCCATGATCTCTTCGAGCCGGCGCAGCCCGGCCACCGCTTCGCCGCCGTTGGGCAGCTTTTCGACCGACACGGTGGGCGCGCCGATCCATCCGCAGGGCGCGAGCAGCGCGTCGTCGGCAACCTCGGCGAGCGGCATGAGGTCGAAGCCGCCGCAACGGGTCAGCGCTGCCTCGGCAAGCAACAGGCTGTAATAGGGGTCGCCGCCGCCGCCCGAACCCAGAAAGGCGGCGCCGCCGGCCAGATCGACGAGTTGTGCCGCGCGTTCAATGCGCATGACGCGCCTCCGCGACCGGCAGGGCGACGGCGCCCGCTTCGTCGGCGAGGCTGCCGACCGCCTTCATCCGCAGCTGCGCCGAACGACCGGGCAGGTAAGACAGAAACACCTCGTCCATATCGACAATCTCTACGCTTTCGGGGGTGGCGCCGGCGGCGATAACGCGCGCGAGCAGGTCCGCGCGCATCGCCTCGATCGCGGCGGCGCGGGGTTCGGCGTCATAATCGACGATGCGCTCGGCCTGCGCGCCGACCTGTGCGATCGCGGCGCCGACGGCATTGGCTACCGCGGCATGGTCGGGGCGAACGACGCGCGCTGCGCCCTTGAGATTGTCGTCGATCAGGAAATGGCCGCCGCCGACCGCGATGATCGTCGCGTCGCCGGGCTGGGTCTTCATCCGGTCGATCCCGTCGGCCAGCATCGCCGCCATCTTGTCAAGGATCGCCCTGTGGAGCGCGGGGGTGAGTGTGGGAATCCGGCTCGCGTCGCCGAAACTCGCTTTGCCCGCCGCGACGGCGATGTCGCTGGCGGTCAGCGTCGATCCGCCGAACAGCCAGGCATCCTCGGTCAGACGGAAGCCGACCGAGTCCGGGCCGATAGCGAAATCGTCCGTCGCTGCGCCCTCTGGGGGCAGATGAATCCGCGTGCCGCCGCCCAGCCCGATCGCGAGGATGTCGGGCATGCGGAAATTGGTGCGGACCCCGCCGATATCGACCGCGATCGAGGATTCGCGGGGATAGCCGCCCGCAAGCACCCCGATGTCGCAGGTCGTGCCGCCGACATCCATCACGATACCATTGTCGACGCCGGTCAGGAAAGCCGCGCCGCGCATGCTGTTCGTCGGTCCCGACCCGATGGTCAGCACCGGGTAGCGCGCGGCATCGGCGGCCGAAATCAGCGTTCCGTCGTTCTGCGAAATATAGAGCGGTGCGGCGATGCCGAGGTCCGCGAGTGCGCGCTCGAGCGAGGCCACGACATGCCGGGCGAGGCTGGCAAGCGCGGCGTTCAGGATCGTCCCGTTTTCGCGCTCGATCAGGCCCAGCCGGCCGATATTGTGCGACAGGCTGATATTCGCGTCGGGACAGGTGTCGGCGACGATCGCCCCCGCGCGGTCTTCCATCGCGGCATTGATCGGCGCGAAGGCGCAGCTGATCGCGATGCTGTCGATGCCCCGGTCGCGGCAGTCGCGTGCGGCGGCGCGGACGGCGGCTTCGTCGAGCGGCGCGATTTCGCGTCCGTCGACCTCGTAACCGCCGGGAAGCAGGAAGATGCTCCCGCCGAGCTGGCCCGCAAGCGCCTCGGGCCAGCCGGTGAGCGGCGGCAGCGCTTCGCCCGACGGGCTGGCGAGCCGGATGATGCCGACGCGGTCGAGGCGCTCGCGTTCGACCAGCGCGTTGGTGAAATGGGTGGTACCGACCATCACCGCGCTCACATCGGCGGCGGGAACGCCCGCGTCGGCGAGGATGGCGCGGATCGCGGCGGTCACGCCCGAACTGACATCGGCGCTGGTCGGCTGCTTGGTCGATGCGACCACGCGGCGGCCCGCGATCAGGACCGCGTCGGTGTTGGTTCCCCCGACATCGACACCAATTCGCACTGACGCATCCTCCCGCAACCTCTTGCGGGGCCGATTACACTGGAGGGCATGGGGGCGCGCAACGCGTAAAACGGGTGCTTCGGGGCCGCGAACGGGTAAGCGCTTCGGCGAAGACGGGTAAGGCTTTACGGGCGGTTGTCAGGCCTGTCATCGATCCGTAACCTGCCGGTCCGGAAACCGACGACGATGCGTGCGAGGTTATACCGAATGCAGGACTTGATAGCCGCCAAGTTCGACCCGCCGATGTGGATGGGCGACCAGATCCGCCGGGACGCGCTCCTCGGCAGGCTGCAGGGCGTCCTGCGTCACCGCCTGACCCTCGTTCATGCCCCCGCCGGTTATGGCAAGACCAGCCTGCTGTCGCAGTGGCGCGACAGCATCGACGCGGGGACGGCGCATGTCGCCTGGCTCACGCTCGATCGCGACGACCGCGACCTCAAGCGTTTCGTCAAATATCTGCTTCTCGCGCTTCGGCAGGATCGCGGCGACGGCGAGGCCAGGGGCGCGCCGAGCGACATCCCGCCGCGCGCGGCGCTGTCGGCGATCGTCAATGAACTCGGCGATGCGGCGGTCCCGGTGGTGTTGATCCTCGACGACCTGCACCATGCTTTCAGCGAACCCGTCGGCCAGTTCCTCGAATCGCTGGTCCGCCTCGCGCCGCCCGATTGCCATTTCCTCTTCTCCTCGCGCGACTATCCCTGGGTCGGCCAATCGATCCTTGCTGCCGAGGAACAGTTGCTCGAAATCGGTCCGGCCGACCTGCGTTTTTCGGCGCAGGAAACCGAATGCCTGCTGACGCGGACCGACCGGCCGCTCGAAACGCTCGACATCGACACGCTGCTCGACCGGACCGAGGGGTGGCCGATCGCGGTCCAGCTCGCCTCGCTGTCGATCAAGCGCGGGATGGGCGCCGAGCGCGTCATCGACGAATATTGCGGCACCAGCAGCGACCTTGCGCGCTACCTGTCCGAACAGGTGCTGATGACGCTGCCGCAGGAAACGCGCGATATTGTGGCGCGCACCGCGCTGGTCGACCGGCTGACCGGCGAAATGGTTGACCTGCTGTGCGACCGGCAGGATGGTTGGATGGTGCTCGAACGGCTGGAGCAGCAGGGCGTGTTCCTGTCGCCGGTGAGCTGGGAACGGCGCGAATATCGCTATCACCAGCTGTTCGCCGAATATCTGCGCGATCGCTTCGAGCGTTCGGACCGCGCGCAATTCGCCGCGCTCCAGCGGCGGATCGCGAGCTGGCTCGCCGAGCGCGGACAGGTCGCCGAGGCGATCGACCATGCCATATTGTCGGGCGACGACCTGCTCATGGCCGCGATCCTCGAGGACGCCGGCGGCTGGCGCCTGATCCCGCAGGGGTTGCAGGGCGTCGTCGTGCGCGGCCTCGCCAAGCTGCCGGTCGCGCTGATCCGGGCGCGGCCGCGGCTCGCGCTCGCGCAGGTCTATCTGCAGATCAAGCTCGGCGAACTCGGCTCCGCCCGCGCCGAATTCGACCGCTTTCTGACGCAGGTCGAGGGCGCCGATCTGTCGGTCGACCTCCGGACCGAGGTTCGCGTCGTCGGCGACACGCTTACCGATTACGAAAACCAGCCGGTGACCTTCGACGACCTGCTCGCGCGCGAAGCGCTGCTGCGCAAGCTTCCCGCGAACGACCATCTGGTGCTCGCCAATATCAGCGAGACGCTGGGCGCCAAATATTTCGAGGGCGGCTGGCTCGAGCGCGCGCTGCAGCCGACGCTCGCGGCGCGCGACCATTATCTCGCGATCGGGTCGCTCTACAGCGATCTCTTCACCCGCTTCCTCGAAGCGCGCATCAAACGCGCGCAGGGGCGCTCGCGCGAGGCCGAGGCGATCCTGCAATCGGCCTGCGCCGACATCAACGCCAATTATGGCGACCGGTCCGACCTCGCCGCCAATTGCGCGGCCTTCAAGGCCGAACTGCTGTTCGAACAGGATCTGGTCGCCGAGGCGCGCGAGCTGCTGGTCTGGGCGCTGCCGCACATGGAACAGTCGGACGGCTGGGTCGATGTCTATGCCGCCGCCTATCTGACCGAGGCGCGGGCGCTCGCCGGCGAAGGCGCGTTCGAGGAAGCGTGCGACATCATCGCCCGCGCGCGGCGCGTCGCGGCGCGGCGGCGGCTGCGCCAGCTCGAAATGCTCGCCGACATTTGCAGCATCGAACTGCAGATCTCGCAGGGCGCGCCGACGCATGCCGTGCTCGCCGCGGCGGCGGTCGTCGGGCTCGATCCGATGGCCGACATGATGCACGAACAATCGCCGCCCTATCGGCCGGTCGCGATAGCCGCCAGCCTGTGCCGGACCCGGCTGCGGCTGTTGATCGGCGAGGTCGAGCCGGCACTCGAGGAACTGCGCAAACTTCGCGAATGGGCCGAGCAACATGGCGCGGGGCGCCTGCTGGTCGACGTCAACATCCTCGCCGCCGCCGGCCTCCGCATGCGGGGCGATACCGCTTCGTCGCGCGCCTGTTTCGACGAGGCGGTCGGGATCGCGATGTTCCAGAACATCGTCCGTCCCTTTGTCGAGGCGCGGCAGTTCGTCCAGGCCTGCCTCGACGACGCGCTCGAAACCGACGGACAGGTCGACAGGTTCCGGGCGCAGTTCATGAAGTCGCTGGCGAAGTCGCTGGCCGTCTATCGCAACAATGTCACGGTGCTCGGCGTGTTCAGCGAAGCCGAGGCCGAGGTGCTGCTTTATCTGAGCCAGGGCCATTCGAACAAGGAAATCGCCCGGCTGATCGGCATGTCGCCCGACACGGTGAAATACCGGCTGAAGTCGGTGTTCCGCAAGATCGGCGTCAGCAAGCGCCGTGATGCGGTGCGCATTTCCGCCGAGCGAGGCCTCATCCCCGCCGGGATGTAACAGCGAGCCGCCCTTTTGTTCCCGGTCAAGCCGCGGCGCGTCGCCGCGGCGCCTTACCCGTTTCGCCTTGTTGACATATATCTCTATATAGGGACAAATATGTCCAGTATAAGAAATATGATGGAAGAGGGTGATGGGCGAATTCCGATTTGATCGTTTGTTCATCGGCGGCGCGTGGGTCGCGCCGATTGATGGCGGGGTGCGTCCCAGCATCGATCCTTCGACGGGCGAACCATGGGGCGACGTCGCCTATGGCGGACGCGCCGACATCGACCGTGCGGTGGCGGCGGCGAAGGCGGCGTTCGAAGGGCCGTGGCGCAAGATGCCGCCGTGGGAACGCGCCGCGCTGCTGCGCAAATTCGCGGATCTTTACGCGACGCAGGTCGATGCGCTCGCCGAAATCGAGACGCGCGACAATGGCCGCGCGGTGCGCGAATCGCGCGGCGACATCGGGCTGCACGCGCAATATTATCACTGGTTCGCCTCGCTAGCCGACAAGCTCGGCGGGCGGACGATCCCGATGGACGACAGCGTGCACGCCTTTACCACGCGTCATCCGGTCGGGGTCGTCGGCGCGATCACGCCGTGGAACGTGCCGATGATGGCGGCGGCGTGGAAGCTGGGCGCGGCGCTCGCCGCGGGCTGCACCGTGGTGCTGAAACCCGCCGAGCAGACCCCGGCCTCGTCGCTGGCGCTCGCGAAGCTGTTCGAGGAAGCGGGCTTTCCGCCCGGGGTAGTCAATGTTGTGCCGGGTGATGGTCCGGTTGCCGGTGCGGCGCTGGTCGAGCATCCCGACGTGGCAAAGATCAGCTTCACCGGCGAAGGCGAGACCGCGAAGACGATCCTGAAGGCGGGCGCCGACACGCTCACCCGCTGCACCTTCGAACTGGGCGGCAAGGCGCCGCACATCATCTTCGCCGATGCCGATCTGGACAATGCGCTGAACGCCGCGACGGGTTCGGCCTGGGCGCTGTGCGGGCAGAGCTGCGCGCTCGGCAGCCGCGTCCTCGTCGAACGGCCGGTCTATGACCGCGTCGTCGAGGCGTTTGGCGCGTGCGCGGGCCGGGTGCGGGTCGGCATGCCGCTCGACCCCGCAACCCACATGGGACCGCAGGCGCACCGCGAACAGCTCGACAAGACTCTATCCTATGTCGCGATCGGACAGTCCGAAGGCGCCGAACTGATCACCGGTGGTCACCGCATCGAGCGCGACGACCTCGCGAACGGCTATTTCGTCGAGCCGACCGTCTTCGCCGGGGTCGGTGCCGGCATGCGGATTGCACAGGAGGAGATTTTCGGACCCGTCGCGGCGCTGATCCCCTTTGACGGCGAGGAAGAAGCGATCGCGATCGCCAATTCGACGCCCTACGGTCTCGCCGCAGGGCTGTGGTCGGGCGATACCGGCCGCGCTCACCGCGTCGCGGCGCGGATCGAGGCGGGCATGGTGTGGGTCAACACCTATCGCTACATCCGCTGGTCGACCCCCTACGGCGGGGTCAAGGCCAGCGGCTGGGGCCGCGAGAACGGCATCGAGGGGCTCGATCCCTTCCTCGAAACCAAGACCACGATCATTTCGACCACCGGCAAATTCGCCGATCCCTTCGCTGCGTAAGGAAGACATCATGCGCCTCAACGGCAAACTCGCCATCGTCACCGCTGCCGCATCGGGCATGGGCCGCGCGGGGGTCGAACGCTTCGTGCGCGAAGGCGCGCGCGTCGCCGCGATCGACATCAGCGCGGATGCGCTCGATGCGCTCGTCGCCGATTTCGGCGCCGACAGGGTCACCGGCATCGTCGCCGACCTGTCGACCCCCGCCGGCGCGACGGGCAGCATCGACGAAGCGGTCGCGGCGCTCGGCGGCGCGGACATACTGTGGGCGCACGCCGGCATGCCCGGACCGGCATCGGTCGAAAATCTCGACATGGCTGCCTATGACAAGGCGATCGCGCTCAACGTCACCGCGGCGGCGCTCGGCGCCGGACAGGTCGCGCCGCATATGCGCCAGCGCGGCGGCGGCGCGATCGTCTTCACCGCATCGGTGTCGGGGCTTGTCGGCTCGATGATGAGCCCGATCTATTCGGCCGCCAAATGGGGTGTGGTCGGGCTGACCAAGAGCCTCGCGCTCGCGCTCGCCGGCGACAAGATCCGCGTCAACGTCGTCTGCCCCGGCCTCGCCGACACGCCGATGAAGATCGGCTTCACCGGGCGCAGCGGCGACCCGGCGGAGGCGGCGGCGAACGAAGCGAAGCTGATGGCCAATGTGCCGATGGGGCGGCTCGTCCAGGCGGGCGAGGTCGCCGATGCGGTGCTGTGGATGGTGTCGGACGAGGCGAGTTTCGTCACCGGCGTCGCGCTGCCCGTCGACGGCGGCTTTACGGCGCGCTGACGATGGGTGGGCACCCGGAAATGCTCACGGCTTTTCGGGGCGCCGGACTTCGGCCATATGGGATGTCACGACCCTTTTCAGGCGAATATCATCATGATCGTGCGGCAGGCCGCGAATGTGCTCGAAATCCTCGAATATTTCGCGAAACGGCTGCGGCCCGCGACCGCCGCCGAAATGGCGGAGGACCTTGGCTGGCCGCGGTCGAGCACCTTCAAGCTCGTCGCGACGCTGGCGTCGAAGGGCTACCTCTACGAACCGCGCGGGCGCGGCGGCTATTACCCCAGCCCGCGCTGGCTGGTGCTGGCCGATGCGGTGACGCGGGCCGAACCGCTGCCCGATCGGGTCCAGCGGCTGGCGCGCGACCTGATGCAGGCGACGGGCGAGACGGTCGCCATCGCCGCGCCGGCCGGAACCTTCGCGACCTTCGTCGACGTCGCCGAATCGCCGCAGCCGGTGCGCTATTTCGCGCAGGTCGGCGACCGGGTACCGATCCACGCGACATCGGCGGGGCGTGCGCTGCTGGCGCAGATGCCCCGCGACGAGCGCGCGCGATTGTATCGCAAGATCGATTTTGTCCGCTATTCGCCGACCACGCCCGTGACCGCCGCGGCGGTCGAGGCGCGGCTCGACGAGGCGTCGGCGATCGGCTGGCATCAGAGCAACACCGAATATACCCCCGATCTCGCCGGCATCGCGCTGCCGCTGCCCGGCGGCGATCGGCTGTTGTCGGTGGTCGTGGTGGGACCGGTGTCGCGCTGTCTCGAACGGCGGCCCGAGATGGCGGCGATCGCCGCCAAACATCTCGCCCGGCTGAAATAACGCACAATCCGGAACAACGAAGGACCGGCGCGGCCGCTCGGCACGCGACCGGCGGGAGAGTCACGCCATGAATCAGGACCCCAGGGCGACGATCGCCGCGGCGCCGATGCGCACGCTCCAGATCGTCGTCGTCGCACTGTGTATCGCGCTCAACGCGCTCGACGGCTTCGATGTGCTCGCGATCAGCTTCGCCGCACCGGGGATCGCGGACGAATGGGGGGTCGACAAAGCCACCCTCGGCATCGTGTTGTCGATGGAATTGCTTGGCATGGCGGCGGGATCGGTGCTGATCGGCAATGTCGCCGACCGCGTCGGGCGGCGTCCGACGATCCTCTGCTGCCTCGTCGTCATGGCGCTCGGCATGTATGCCGCGATGCATGCGCAGGGGGTGACGAGCCTGTCGGCCGTGCGCTTCCTAACCGGCATCGGCATCGGCGGCATGCTGTCGTCGACCAGTGCGATGGTCGCGGAATTCTCGAACGATACGCGGCGTGGACTCAATGTCGCGCTCAACATCGCGGGCTATTCGACCGGGGCGATCCTCGGCGGGCTGCTGGCGTCGCGCCTGCTAGCGGAAACGGGCGACTGGCGATCGGTCTTCATGCTCGGCGCGATCGCGTCGGCGGCGATGATCCCGCTCGCCTATTTCTTCCTGCCCGAATCGATCGAATCGCTGATCGCAAGGCGTCCGGCGGGGGCGATCGACGGCGTGAACCGTACGCTGGTCCGTATCGGCCATGCCCCGGTAGAGGCACTGCCGCCGCCGCCCGCGCAGGCGCTCAAACCCTCGATCGCGACGCTGTTCGGATCGGGATTCGCGCGGATCACCATCCTGCTGACGGTCGCCTATTTCGCCCAGATTCTCTTCTTCTATTATATCCAGAAATGGGTGCCCAAGATCGTCGTCGACATGGGCTTCGATGCCGCTCAGGCGGGCGGCGTGCTGGTCGCTGCGAATGTCGGCAATCTGGCCGGGGCCGTCCTGATCGGACTCGCCAGCCAGCGTTTCGCGCTCCGTCCGCTGGTGGCGGGGGCGATGCTCGCAGGGTTCGTGGCGATCGGCCTGTTCGGCGTGGCGGGCGCCGACCTGACGCGGCTGTCGATCACCGTCGCGATCGCCGCCTTCTTCATCAACGCGGGTGTCGTCGGCATGTACCCGCTGCTCGCACAGGCCTATCCCGCCGCCTTGCGCGCGAGCGGGACGGGTTTCGTGATCGGCATTGGTCGCGGCGGGTCGGCGCTGGGACCGGTCGTCGCGGGCGCGCTCTTCGCCAACGGAGGCAGCCTGCTCCTCGTTTCGCTGGTGATGGGGCTGGGTGGTCTGGTCGCCGCGACGATGATCCTGTTGCTGCCGCGCGAAACTTCGGCAAACATCGGTTAGCGGGTGACTTTGGGGGGGCAGAATGGCGGAGCTAGGCAAGAGCGGCACATGGCGCGGCATCATCGTCGGGCTGATCCTGCTCGCGCTGTGGACGCTGCGCCCCTTTGGCGTCGATGCGCCCTCCTCGGTGTCGACGCCCTTCGACGCCGACCGCGCGGTCGCGCGCCTGACCACGATCCTCGGCGACGAGCGCGCGCATCCGACCGACAGCGACGCCAATGACGCGGTCGAGGCGCGGCTGCTCGCCGAAATCCGCAAGGAAGGATTCTCCCCGCAGATCGACGAGCGCTTCCACTGCAACGACATTCGCGAGGGCGCGGCGATCTGCGCCCGCCCGCGCAACATCGCCTTCTGGGTGACGCCGCCCGGCGACGACGCGGTGATGATCGCCGCCCATTATGACTCGGTCCCCGCCGGGCCGGGCGCCGCCGACGACGGTATCGGCGTCGCGGTCGCGCTGGAGATTGCCCACCAACTCAAGAGGCGGACGCTGACACGGCCCGTGCTCGTCGTGCTGACCGATGCCGAGGAAGCGGGCCTCGTCGGCGCCGCCGCCTTTGCCGCGCATGATCCGCTAGCGAAGCGGGTCGGCGCGGTGGTCAATATGGAGGCGCGCGGGACGACCGGCGGCGTCAACATGTTCCAGACGAGCAGCCCGAACGGGCGCGATACCGCCGCGATCGGCCGCCCGTTGCCGTCGGCCAATTCGCTCGCGACCGATTTCTACGAACTGCTTCCGAATGATACTGACCTCACGATGCTGCTGCCGCTCGGCGTCGATGCCGGCAATTATTCGATCATCGGCGGCGGCAAGCGCTATCACACCCCGCTCGACAATCTCGCGCATCTCGACCGCAATTCGGTACGCCATATGGGCGCGACGACGCTGTCGGCGGTCGAGCGTTTCGCGTCCGCGAGCGGCGAGGGCGCCGAGGGCCAACGCGTATACACCGATGTCGCGCGGAAATTTCTGCTCGAACTGCCGCAGATCGTCGCGGTGGTCGTCGTGGGGCTGGGGCTGATCGCGGCGATTGTCCTTTACCGGCGCGGCGGGACCGCGCGCCGCGTCCGCAGCGCCTTCATCCCGGTGCTGGCGCTTGTCGCCGGCACCGGCCTGGCGATCGGTGTCGCGATGCTCGTCGGGGCGTTGCGCCCCGAGGCAGCGTTCGGCACTGCTCATCCTGTCGCCTTCCGCCTGCTTTATGCTGCCGCGGCGCTGACCGGCGCGTCCGCCGTGCTGGCCTTGTCGCGCGAGGAAAATCCGGTGCGCGGGGCGGCGGCCGCCTGGTGCTGGCTCGCCATCCTCATCCTCGCCGCCTTCGCCTTTGTCCCCGGCCTGACGATCCTCGCCGCCGGGTCGATGCCGTTGGTGATCGCGGCTGCGGCTGCGGCATTCATCCCGGCGGCGCGGCGGGCGGTGCCTTGGCTGCTCGTCGGCGCGGCGATCGTCTATCTGCTCATCGCGCTGCCGCTCGGCGGGGGGCTGGAGGAAGGGCTGTTCGTCGAGCATGCCGCTCCCGCGACGCTGCTGCTCGTCTTCCTGTTCCTCTTCTGCCTCCCCGGCGCGGGCCGGGCGACGCGCCCGGCACCGGCGATCTTTGCGGCCATCATGCTGGGCGCGTTCGTCGCCGCATTCATGGTCCCGGCCTATACGCGCGAGGCGCCGCGCCACCTGACCATCGTCCACGAGGATGATGCTGGAAAGGCGACCTTCCTGATCGACGACAATGGACCGGTCCCGGCGGCCATCGCCGCGCAGGCGAAGTTCGCGGCGAAACCCGACGACAAGGGCTATTGGCGCGCCCCCGCGCCCGCGATCGCCGACGATGGCAGCATCGAAATCCTTTCCGATACCGTCGCCGGCAACCGCCGCACCATCCGCCTCGCCCTGGTCGCACCCTCGGCCGACCGGCAGGAACTGCTGATCGAGGATGGCGATGCGATGCGGAACATCCGCGTCAACGGCGCACGCCCGGCGATCCGGGGCAAGCCCGTCTATATCGGCTGCACCGGCCGCACCTGCCGCCGGCTCGAGGTCGAGTTCGAACTGGCGGCGAAGGCGAAGCTGCCCGAGATCAGCTGGCGGCGAACGCGCTATGGGCTGGACGCGGCCGGTCGGACGCTGGCGGCGAAGCGCCCGGCGACCGCGCAGCCGGTGCATGTCGGCGACCGCCAGGTCTGGATCCGCCCGCTGCGGCTGCCCAAGGCTCCGGCCGGCTAGGTCGACCGGTCGATATAGGTCAGGAAGACCTTGAGATTGTCCTTCGCGTCGCTGTTGGCGATGCCGCGCCAGCTGTCGAGCGGCGCAAAGACATGGTCGCCCGCCGTGACCGGAAATCCTTCGCCGTCGACGGTCATCGTCCCCCGCCCCGCGACGATATAGTAATATTCCTCATAGGGCCCGAGCGCCGGATCGCTGAGATTGTGCAAATGCACCCCCTCGCTGGCGCCGGGGGGAATGTCATAGATCATGAAGTGCGCGGGCGCCGATGCCCCGCCGAAATCGAACAGGCGGACGCCGAGTTCGCCCAGCCCTTCGTGCACCGCCTTAAATTTGTTGAAGCCCTCCGATGCGCGTTCGAGCCTGAATCGGGATGAGCCGGCGGCGGCAGCGGCCGGTGCGACCACCGCGCCCATGGCGGCAACGGCGAGAAGCGCGCGGCGGCTGATATCGTCCATCGTCTTCGCCTTTCTGCCAAGGTTCGCAACCGGGGTTCCCGCGACAATCTAAAGGGGCCGGATTGGACGCGGAACGGCGGCAAACGGGTAATCGGGTCCGATAAGGGTAAGATCGAAGATCGGCCTTACCCGTTTGTCGAATGCGCCACCCGCCTCCGGCCTTGCCGCCGCGCCGGGCGCAGCGCAGGCTGGCGCATCACAGATGGAGGGACCCGATGCTGCGTAGTCTGACTTTTGCCTTATTCGCGCTCAGCCTCGCCGCGCCGGTCGCGGCGAAGGAAAAGGCCGCCGATCCCGCAGCGGTCGAGATGACCGCGCCGGTGTTCGAGATGTTCCGACTGGTGCCCGGCAAGACCGAGGAGTTCATCCGCGACATGGCGAAATGGGACCAGGTCAGCATCGCCGGCGGCCAGCTGCCGACCCAGCTGTTCCTCCACGCCGGCGGCGAAGGCTGGGACGTCCTCCTCTACAAACCCGCGCGCCCCAAACCGACGACCGAACAAGAGGCCGCGATGGCGGCGAAGGCGAAGCAAATGGGCCTGCCGACCGGCGCGCTCTATTATGTCGATGTGCGCGAAAAGATGGCCGACCATGTCCATTTCGAAGGCACCGGGCCGCTGACCGCCGAGCAGTGGGTGGCGCAGATCGACCGCGAACGCGCTGACCGGAAACGCGGCAAATAGCTGGTCCCCCCGGGGTGCACGATCTGGCCGTTGCGGCGGGGTCGCCCGCACAGCACGATGCGCCGATGGCGGAGGACCGATGACTTTTCACCCGACACGCCGCGCCGTGCTCGCCGGCCTGGGGCTCGCCCCGCTCGCGGCCGCCTCGGCGGCTGATGCGCCGCCCGCGACGATCCTGATCCGCAACGTCCAGCTGTTCGACGGCACCCGCAGCGGTCGCCAGCCGCGCAACATACGTATCACCGGCAATCGCATCGACGCGGTCGCGGCGGGCGATATTCCCGTCCCGCCCGGCGCGACGCTGATCGACGGCGCCGGGCAGACGCTGATGCCGGGGCTGACCGACGCGCATTGGCACATGGCGGCGGTCCGCGGCGTCCCCTGGATGGGGTCGGACGACGCCACCCACATCGCGATGATCTTCAAGGATGCCGAGTTCCAGCTGATGCGCGGCTTCACGACCGTGCGCGACACCGCGGGCGCGATCTTCGGGATCAAGAATGCGATCGACCGCGGCATCATGCCCGGGCCGCGCTGCTATCCCAGCGGCGCGGCGATCTCGCAGACCTCGGGGCATGGCGATCCCGAACCGGTCGGCGAACTTCCGACCGCGCTCGGCGGCCAGCCCTCGCCGCGCCAGCAAAAGGGCATGACCGCGGTCGCCAACGGCGTCCCCGAGGTGCTGGCGGCGACGCGCGAACAGCTCAAGCGCGGCGCCTCGCAGATCAAGATCATGGCGGGCGGCGGCGTCACGTCGGACCATGATCCGATCGACACGGTGCAATATACGCTCGAGGAGATGCGGGCGATCGTTCAGGCGGCGACCGACTGGGACACCTATGCCTGCGCCCATGCCTATACCCCGGCGGGGGTACGCCGCTGCCTCGACGCCGGTGTGATCTCGATCGAGCACGGCCATGCCATCGACGACCCGACCGCGGCGCTGATCGCCGCGAAAGGCGCATGGCTCTCGATCCAGCCGTTCGAGAATGGCGACAATCTCCTCACCGACGAACAACAGGCGAAGGCGGCCGAATCGCTCGGCGGCGCGGGCTGGCAGGCGGGGGTCCGGCTGGCGAAGAAACATGGGGTGAAGGTCGCGTTCGGCACCGACCTCTTTTCGCGCACCCGCACCTCGCGCACCGAAAACGCCATGCTCCCGCGCTTCGGGGCGATCTATTCGAATGCCGAGGTGCTGCGCATCGTCACGTCGGGAAATTGCGAGCTCTTCGCGCGCAGCGGGCGCCGCAACCCCTATCGGCAGGCGCCGCTCGGGGTGATCCGCGAGGGCGCCTGGGCCGACATGCTGCTGGTGCGCGGCAATCCGCTCGACGACCTGCGCCTGCTCGAGGATTATGCACGCAACCTGCTGCTGATCGTCAAGGACGGCGTCATCCACAAGAATCTGATGCCGGCCTGACCGGCCCCCGGTTCAACGCATCGCAAAGGCGAACCGCAGCACGTCGGTCACCGCGCGGGCGGGCACCGTCATATGCCCTTCCTCCTCATAGCGCTTGAACCGCACGCGCAGGCCATGGCCCGACAGGCGATCGAACCGGTCGGCCAGTGCGCGCGCCGGTTCGGGATCGTCGTCGATGTCGCGTCCGCCGACGATGACCATCACCCGGCTCGTCTTGCCGACCTTGCCCGCCTCCAGTCGGTCGACGAAATCGCGCTCGTCGCGCAGCACCCCCGCGTCGAGTTCGAGCGAAGGGCTGGCGACGACGATCGAATGAAACGCCTGCGGCTTGCTATAGAGCGTATGGAGCGCGAACAGGCCGCCGAACGAATGGCCGAACAGCGCCTGGCGATCGGGATCGATCTTGAACCGGCTGCCGATCTCGGTGCGCAGCTTGCCGGTCAGGAAATCGAGAAACTCGTCGCGGCCGCTTTTGCCCTTGCTGCGGCCCAGCCGCTTTCCGGGCGGCGGGTCGTCCATGACGATGAAATCCTCGTTGCGCTCCTCGGCATAGGGCATGTCGGTCTGATAGCCGACGCCGACGACGATCACCTTGCCGATCGCGTCATATTCCTGGATCCGCCGCGCCTCGGCAAAGCTGGCGAAGCTCGCATTGCCGTCGAGGACATAGAGCACCGGATAGCCGCCTGCTGGCGGTTCGCCCTGACCGGGGTAGGAGACGAAGATACGGTATTTGCGGCCGACGTCCGACGTCATGTCCCACATCTGCGTCGACGGCATCGCGTAAGGCGTCGCGATAGGCTCGGCGGCGGGCTGTGCCGAAACACCCCCCGATCCCGCGACGAGCAACAGCGCCGCGACGCTCGATGCAAAGGCCTTGCCGGTTCTGCTCATCCCTGTCCCCCTCGCTTCAACCATGGACCTTGTGCGCTGCCAGCGCGAAATCGGGTTCCGCCCTGCCGGTGCCGAGCACCAGATCGGCGACATGGCGGCCCACCATCGGTCCGTGCTTGAACCCATGCCCGCTGCCCCCGCCGACGATCCAGCAATTCGCCCATTGCGGATGCCGGTCGATCAGCAAATGGCCGTTGTCGCTATTCTCATACTGGCAAACCCGCTCTTCGGCGAGCGGCCGCTGCGCGAGGGCGGGAAAGCGCCGCGCCAGATAGGCGCGGACATCGGCGAGTGCCGCGTCCGATATCCGGCGGTCGCCGGTGTCGGGATCATATTTTGGGCCATGGCCATCGAGCGCGATCTTGAACCCGCGCGATTCGATGTCGGGAAAGCCATAGTGCAGGTCCTTGCTGCTGACATCGACCCAGGCGGGGAAATGCGGCGCCTCGAAACGGGTGTCGCCCGCGCCGGGTGCGAAGAAAAAGACATCCTGCCGCGTCGGGACGATGCGGCCGCCGACGACCTCGGGGAACAGCTTGGGAAGCCAGGGGCCGCAGGCGAAGACGAAGCGGTCGGCGCTCAATGTCTCCCCGCCGCCGCCAATCGACGCCAGCGTCGATGCGTCCGATCGCGGCGGATCGACCGCGAGTTTGCGATAGGTCCCTCCCGCCGCGATAAATTCCGCGACCAGGTTCTGGACGCTCCGGCGCGCCATCAGCGCCCCCATCGTTGGCTGCATGACGCCCACCGCGATGCCGTCGAAATCGATCTGCGGCCACCGCTGGTCCAACTGGACGCGCGTCAGCTTGTCGATCGGGATGCCGAGGCCGCGTTGCAGCGCGATGCTTTCGTCGATCTTCGCGCCGTCCTCGGGATAGATGTAGAGCGCGCCGGTCGGGTGGAATATCGGCGTTTCATGCCGGCGCGACAGCGCCTGCCATTCGGCGAGCGACGCCCAGGCCCAGCGCGTGTAAAGTTCGTTGCCGGCATATTCGGTCCGGATCAGCCGCGTCTCGCCGCCCGACGAGGCCCGGTTGTGCGCGGCGCCCCACGCATCGAGCAACAGCACTCGGTTGCCGCGGCGTTGCAGGTTCCACGCGGTCCAGGCGCCGAACACCCCGGCACCAACTACGATGAAATCCGCGCGGGCGCCTTGCGCGGCGATCGCGGGCGCGGCGCTGGCGAGGCCGCTTGCCACGCCCGCCACCGCCAGCGAACCCAGGACGCTGCGCCGGCGCAGCAACATGGGGGAGGCTGTCGACCGGCCCGCTTCTTTCTCATCCGCCACGCGCCGCCTCCCTGTCGTCCTCGCTCTGTCGGTGACCAGAACATCCCGGTGGTGGTATCGCCAGACCGGCGGCAGGTAAGCGGCGGTGCATTTCGGGTAACGCCGATGGTCCGGGGGCTCAGCCCTCGCAGGCGCCGCCGCCATATCGCTCCTGATATGCGGCGACGATCTCGGCGACGAGCGACAGCGCCAGCGTCGCCGGGTCGCGAGTCGCGGGAATCAGACCGGCGGGCTCCTCGAACCGGCCTATGATGGCGTCGTCGAAACCCGCGCGGCGCAGCATGTCGCGGCGGTTGGCCCGGCTTTGCCATCCGCCGATCGCGCCGACGAACAGATACGGGCCACGAAGCGCCCATGGCAGCAGCGCATCTTCCCACTCATGATCGTGGAACAGAAAGGCGAACGCCGTCCATGGATCGGTGGCCAGCGCCGGGGGACTGGTCCGGGTTTCGAGCAGCGCCACCGTGATCCCGTCCCCCGATGCCGCCGTGACATCGTCCGCCAGCGGAGAAAAGGCGAAGGTTTCGGCGCCAAAAAAACGGGCCAGCCGCGCGGTCGCGACCAGCGCCTCGCCATGGCCGATCGCGGCGATGCGCAGGCGCGGAACATAGCGCACGCAAAAGGCGTCGTCCGACCACCCCGCCGGCACCGTTCCGGGTTCCGCGATGGCGATGCCGTCGCCCTTTATCCACAAGCCCGCCGGTTCGCGGGCGTCGAGGCGCGCCAGAATATCGTCGAGTATGTGCGGGTCGGGGCGCGGCGTGAACAACAGGTCGATGCCGCCGCCGCACGGCAGGCGAATGTCGATATAGGGCGACCCCGCGCCGAAGCGGACGCGGCGGCTTTCGCCCGCCGCGAGCGCCGACAATGCTTCGCTGACGATCGCCGCCTCGATGCAGCCGCCTGAGAATGAACCGCGATAGCTGCCGTCCGACGCGACCGCCATCTGCGCGCCGATCGCGCGCGGGGACGATCCGGCGATGCCGGTGAGGGTCACCAGCACGACGCCCTGCGCGGCGCAGTCTTGCGCGAAGCGTAGGATGTCGGCGGGGGTGATTGCCAGCGGGGCCATTATGCGGGACAGGGTGGGGCAGGCGCGGCGGGAGGCGAGACGATGATCGATCGGGATGCGGTGGTCGCGATCTTCCTCGCCGCAGGGCGCTCGACCCGCTTCGGCGCCGATGACAAATTGCTGGCGCCGCTGGGCGGCGTGCCGCTGCTGCTCCACGCCGCGCAGGCGATCGTCGACCTCGCGCCCGCGCGCCGGATCGCGGTCTGCCCTGACCGGAACGGCCCGGTCGCGGCGCTGCTCGCGGACCGGGGGTTCGACATCGTCGCCAATCCCTGTCCCGAGCGCGGGCTGTCGCAATCGCTGCGGCTGGGCATCGGCGCGGTATCGCCGGGGGTGGAGCGCGCCGCGCTGCTGTGCCTTGCCGACATGCCCTTCGTGCGCGCCGGCCATCTCGCGGCGCTGCTCGCCCGCTTCGACCCCGACGCCGCGCCGGTCGTCGCGTCGGGCCGCGACGGCGTGCCGATGCCGCCCGCGCTGTTCGCGCGGTCGCGGTTCGCGGCGCTTGAGGAGGCAAGCGGCGACCAGGGGGGGCGCTCCATGCTGGCCTCGGCTGCGCTCGTCGCCGCACCCGCCGGACAGCTGAACGATATCGACCGACCGGCCGACCTGCCGCGCGCCTGAACCCCGCCTTCCGGCGTCATGCGATCTCCGGCAACCGGCCGATGAGCTTGTCGAGCGTGACCGGATAGTCGCGCACGCGGATGCCCGTCGCATGATAGACGGCGTTGGCGACCGCCGCCGCGACGCCGCAGATGCCGAGTTCGCCAACGCCCTTCGCCTTCATCGGCGACGTCGTCGGGTCGACCTCGTCGAGGAAGATCACCTCCTGATGCGGGATGTCGGCGTGGACCGGCACTTCATAGCCGGCGAGGTCGTGGTTCACGAAAAATCCGAACCTCTTGTCGACCGCCAGTTCCTCCATCAGCGCCGCGCCGGCGCCCATCGTCATCGCGCCGATGACCTGACTGCGTGCCGCCTTGGGGTTGAGGATGCGGCCCGCTGCGCACACCGCGAGCATGCGCCGGATGCGGATTTCGCCGGTGTAGCTGTCGACCGCCGCCTCGACGAAATGCGCGCCAAAGGTCGATTGCTGCATTTTCTCGGCGAGGTCGCCGAATTCGATCATGTCCTCGGCGACGAGATCGCCGTCGGCCGACGCCTTGGTCAGCGCGACGCTCTTGCCGCCCGACCGGACCTTGCCATTCTCGAACAGGGCGTCGGCGGGATCGAGACCCAGCGTCTGCACGACAATTCCGCGCAGCTTGTCGCAGGCGGCATAGACCCCCGCGGTCGAGCTGTTCGCGCCCCATTGCCCGCCCGACCCCGCCGAGACGGGAAACAGCGAGTCGCCGAGCCGTACCTCGACCTGCTCGATCGGCACGCCCATCATTTCGGCCGCGGTCTGCGCGATGATCGTATAGCTGCCGGTGCCGATGTCGGTCATGTCGGTCTCGACGACGATCTTGCCCGACCGCTCGAGCCGCACCCGCGCCGCCGAATTGCCGTTGAGATTGTTGCGGAACGCCGCGGCGACCCCGGTGCCGACCAGCCAGCGCTCGTCGCGGGTCTGCCCCGGCTTGGGATTGCGGTCCTTCCACCCGAATTTATCGGCGCCCAGCGTCAGGCATTCGTTGAGCCGGCGCTGCGAAAAACGCCGTTCGGGCTTTTCGGGGTCGACCTGCGTGTCGTTGAGGATGCGCAGCGCCACCGGGTCGATGCCCAGTTTCTCGGCCATCTCGTCGATCGCGATTTCCAGTGCCATCAGCCCGGGGGCCTCACCCGGCGCGCGCATCGCATTGCCTTCGGGCAGGTCGAGCACCGACAGCCGCATCGCGGTCATCCGGTGCGGCGCCGCATAGAGCAGGCGCGTCTGTCCGACCGCGGTTTCGGGGCCGCCGCCCTTGAGGTCGCCCGACCAGCTTTCGTGCCCGATCGCGGTCAGCTTGCCGTCGGTCGTCGCGCCCAGCCGGATGCGCTGGATCGTCGCGGGGCGGTGGGTGGTGTTGTTGATGATCAGCGGCCGCTGCAGCGCGACCTTGACCGGCCGCCCCGCCGCCTTGGCGCCGAGCGCGGCGAGGATCGCATCGGCGCGGACGAACAATTTGCCGCCGAACCCGCCGCCGATATAGGGCGAGACGAGCCGGACCTTCTCCTTCGCGATGCCCAAGGTCTTCGCGACGTCGCCGACCGACCAGTCGATCATCTGGTTCGACGTCCACAGGGTTAGCCTGTCGCCGTCCCAGTTCGCGATCGACGCGTGCGGCTCCATCATCGCATGGCTGTGGTCGGGCGTGGTGTAGCGCGCGTCGAGCTTGACCGGCGCGCTCGCAAAGGCCGCATCGAAATCGCCGAAGCGGCTGTCGGCTTCGGTGCCGAACGAGGCGGGCGGCTTGACCGCGCCGTCCAGCGATTTGGCGAGGTCGAATTGGCCCTTGCTGCGCACATAATCGACGCGGACGAGCGCCGCGGCGGCGCGCGCCTGTTCGAAACTCTCCGCGACGACGAGCGCGATCGCCTGGTGATAATGCTCGATCTCGGGCCCGCCGAGCAGCTTCGCGGTGTTGAAATCGCCCTTAGCGAGCATCCCGGCGCTCGCGGCGGTGACGACCGTCAGCACCCCCGGCGCCGCCTTCGCGGCCGCGATGTCCATCGACGATATCCGCCCCTTGGCGATCGCGGCGCCGACGATATAGCCATAGGCCTGGTTCGCCGCCGCGTCGTGGCGTTCATAGGCATAGGCCGCGGTGCCGCTGGTCTTCAGCGGTCCCTCGATCCGGTCGGTCGGCTTGCCGACGACCTTCAGCCGGTCGATCGGATTGTCGGTGGCGGGCGTGTCGAACTTCATGGCTCAACCCTTCGCTTGCGCCAGCACCGCGGCGAGCGTGCGCTCGACCAGCGGCAGCTTGTACGCGTTTTCGTGGCTCGTCTTCGCGCCCGTCAGCAGCGCCGCGGCCACCGCCTTGGCGCCGCGCGGCATCTCGGCATCGGCGGCCTTCACCCGCCAGGGCTTGTACCCCACCCCGCCGAGCGCGACCCGGCCGCTGCCGTCCTTCTGCACCACGACCCCGACCGAGATCAGCGCAAAGGCATAGGACGCCCGGTCGCGGACCTTGTGATAGATATGCGTGCCGCCGACGGGCCTGGGCAGGGTTACCGCGGTGATCAATTCGCCCGGCGCCAGCATTGTTTCGAGATGCGGCGTGTCGAGCGGTGCGCGATAGAAATCGGCGAGCGGAACCGCGCGGGCCTTGCCCGCCGCGTCGACCGTCTCGACGACGGCATCCAATGCCTGCATCGCGACCGCCATGTCGCTCGGATGGGTGGCGATGCACGCGTCGCTCGCCCCGACCACCGCGTGCAGCCGGCTGAAACCGCCGATCGCGGCGCAACCGCTGCCGGGCCTCCGCTTGTTGCACGGCTGGTTGATGTCGTAAAAATAGGGACAGCGCGTGCGCTGGAGCAGATTGCCCGCGGTCGTCGCCTTGTTGCGCAATTGCCCCGACGCGCCCGCGACCAGCGCGCGCGATACCAGCCCATAGTCGCGCCGCACCCGCGCGTCGGCGGCCAGGTCGGTGTTGCACACCATCGCCCCGATCCGCAGCCCGCCTTCCGCCGTCGGCGCGATCGTGTCGAGCGACAGCCGGCTGACGTCGATCAGATGCGCCGGGGTCTCGATCTCCAGCTTCATCAGGTCGAGCAAATTGGTGCCCCCCGCGATGAAGCGCGCGCCCTTGGTCTTCGCAAAGGCGGCGGTGGCGGCGGCGGGGCTTGCGGCCCGCTCATAGGTGAAGCTCTTCATGCCTTCACCCCCGCGACATCGGCGATCGCGTCGACGATGTTCGAATAAGCGCCGCAGCGGCAGATGTTGCCGCTCATCCGCTCGCGCAGTTCGCGCGCGGTCACTTGAGGCGCGCCCGTCAGGTCGGCGGTGACATGGCTCGGAACGCCCGCCGCGATCTCGCCCAGCACCGCGACCGCCGAACAGATCTGGCCGGGGGTGCAATAACCGCATTGATACCCGTCATGGGCGATGAAGGCCTGCTGCATCGGATGCAGCGTGCCGGGCAGGCCCAGTCCTTCGATCGTCGTGATCTTGTCGCCGTCGTGCTGGACGGCGAGCGAAAGGCAGCTGTTGATCCGCCGCCCGTCGACGATGACGGTGCAGGCCCCGCATTGCCCGTGGTCGCAGCCCTTCTTGGTCCCGGTCAGGCGCAGATGCTCGCGCAGCGCGTCGAGCAGGGTGGTGCGCGTGTCGAGTTCCAGGTCGTGCGGCGTGCCGTTGACCTCGAACGCGACGCGCGCCGTCGGCGGCGGGGCGGCCGCCTTGCCGGCTGTCGCATCGGCTGCAAGAGGCGGCGCCACGGTGACCGCGGCGACCGAGGCGGCACCGCCGGCGATCAGCCCGCGCCGCGAAATGGGAAACTCTTGCGGTGTAACCATGCCATGTCCCCGATGATTTCTATCGCTCGCGGACATGCAGTCCCCGCGGAGCCTCGACGATGTTATGCCGGACGGGGCGATGCGTTGCCGCCCTTCACGATTTTGGGTTGTGGCGACACGCTATCATGACGCGGTGGACCGGGGCAAGCGCGCTCGGCTTTGCCCGGCACGGTGCGCGGCCTTCTTCGTCCGAACGGCCCAGAGGGTCAGAACAGCCCGGGCATCTCGCGCTGCGCGGCGCTCGGCGTTTCGCTTTCCAGCATTTCGAGCGCGGGCACGGCGCTTGGCGTCAGGCTCTTCGATGCGACCCGGCTGTCGGCGCTCGTGATCCGCGCCCCGCAACTCCGCCCGGCCAGGAAATCGATCGCCGACCGCAGCGACGCCTCGTTGGGATCGCCGAGCTGGACCGACAGATTGTCCGCCGCCGCGCAGCTGTTGGCGATCTTGGGCGCGAGGCCGGTAAAATAGTCGCTCGCCCCCGACGCGTTGCCGGTGGCGAAGGCGATGACGCGCATCCGATCGTCGCATTCGGCCTTGTCGAGCGCGATCTGGCCGACCGGCTTGCCAAAGGTGTTGCTGCCGACGAGCGTCATGCTGGAACCCAGATAGGGCAGCATGCCGTTGATCACCAGTTCGCTCGCCGATGCCGTCGATCCGGTGCCGATGAAGGCGATTCGCGTCGGCGCGATCGATTCCGGCTGGCTGGTGAAGAAATGCCGGTCATTCTCGGCCGCTTTCGATGGGCGGAAATCGGTGCGCGAAAACAGCTCGCTGGCATTGCGGTTGCGCCCCAGCAGGTCGCCCATCAACTCGGCCGTGCTCACCAGCCCGCCGCCATTGTAACGGAAGTCGATGACGATGTCGGTCACCCCCTGGTTGCGGAAGTTGAGAAAGGCCGCGCGCAACTGCGGGTTCGCCGAACTGATGAAGGTGCGCAGGTTGATATAGCCGTAATTCTTCCCGCCCTCGGTGATGATCTTGGCGCCATAGCGGTCCGAAATCGGGTCGATCTCGAAATCGGCCTTGGTCACGGTGACGTCGCGCTGGTTGCTGCCATTGGCGTCGAGGATCCGCAGCACCCGCGTGGTGCCCACCGTGCTGGGACCCAGGGCGTCGGTAATGCCCCCCGTGCCGCTCGCGGCGACGATGTCGCCGATGCTGCGCAGATTCGCCGCGCTGGTCCCGATCGCGGTGATCTGGGTGCCGCGGTCGATCCCCGCGGCGAACGCCGGCGCGCTTTCATAGGCTTCGGCGATGACGACGCGCTGGGTCGACGGATTATAGGTCAGCCGGACGCCGAAACCCGCGCTGGCGCCGCTCGAGAAAAAGGCATTCTCCTCGGCGATCGAGGTGATGTAGGTGAAAAAACGGTCCTTGTTCGCCGCGCGCGCCGGCGCGACGAGCGCGTCGATATAGGATTGGACGCTGCTGTGGCTCGCCTTGTTGACCCCGGTCGCGACGTCGCCGGGGAACAGATACCATTCGTCGATCACCGCCTTGGCGAAATCCTGCCGCGCCGACAGGCCGCAACTCGCGGTGGGCGTCGGGGTAGGGGTCGGCGTCGGGGTGACCGTCACCGGCGGCGCCCCGCTTCCACCGCCGCCCCCGCCACCGCAACTCGCGAGGACAAAGGCCGATATCGTCAGCAAGGCGATGGATTTTCCAGCGATTCGGCGCATTGTCATTCCCCGGTTGATCGTGGCGCAGACGCGGCGAGCGATAGCATGGCTGCGACCATGGCTGTGTATCGGTGTTGGAATCGCTCGGCAATGATGTGGATCATAGGGTGCGATGAAATGAATGACGGCTTTTGGGTGGAAAGCCGCCCACTCCATTTCGTCATCCCGGACTTGATCCGGGATCCCACTTTTGAAGCATCCGCAGACTTCGACCTAAAGCGGGACCCCGGATCAAGTCCGGGGTGACAATGAAGAATAGGGCGACAATCGGTCGCTAGCCGTCGCTGGCCTGATCTTGCACGTTCGCCTTGCGCCCCTTGAACCCCTGCGCCACCACGAACATCTCGGGCGACCCCTTGCGGCTCGACGGCGGCTTGGCGTGCTTCACCGTGGCGAAATTCTGCTTGAGCAGCGTCAGCAGGCTATGATCGGCACCGCCCGCGAACACCTTGGTGACAAAGCTGCCGCCGGGCTGCAGCGTGCGGACCGCGAAATCGGCGGCGGTTTCGGCGAGCCCGATCGTGCGCAGATGGTCGGTCTGCGGATGGCCGACGGTGTTCGCCGCCATGTCCGACAGGATCAGGTCGGGGGCGGAACCCAGCGCCTCGATCAGCGCGTCGGGTGCGGCATCGTCCATGAAATCCATCTGCAGGATCTCGACCCCTTCGATCGGTTCGCATTCGAGCAGGTCGATGCCGGCGATCTTCGCGCGCCGGTTGGTCTTGCGCACCACCTGTGACCAGCCGCCCGGCGCGATCCCCAGGTCGACGACGGCGCGCGCTTTTTTGACGAAGCTGAATTTCTCGTCGAGTTCGATCAGCTTGTACGCGGCGCGCGAGCGATAGCCTTCGGCCTGTGCGCGGCGCACATAGGGATCGTTCAATTGCCGCGACAGCCAGCGCGTCGACGATGTGCTGCGCTTCTTCGCGGTCTTGACGCGGACATGGAGTCCGCCCCGTCCACCCTTAGCGCCGCCGCCCTTGCTGCCGCCCTTGTCCTGACTCATTTGCGATACTCGCGGCGGGTGACCGGCACGTCGCGGCCCTGCATTGCCAGCGTGCGCAATATGCCTTCGCGGATGCCGCGGTCGGCGACCCCGACGCGCGCGGCGGGCCACAGGTCGATGATGCTCTCCAGGATCGCGCAGCCCGCGACGACCAGATCGGCGCGTTCGCGCCCGATGCAGCCGATTTCGGCGCGGTCGGCGATGCTCGCCTCCGCCAGGCGGCGGCTGATGTCGCGCATCGCATCACACGGCACGACCAGCCCGTCGACGGCACGCCGGTCGTAACGCGGCAGGTCGAGGAAGACGCTGGCGAGCGTCGTCACCGTGCCGCTGGTGCCGAGCAGGCGCAGCGGCTGGCCCGAATAGCGTTCGGCGCGCGCGGCGAAGGCGGCAAAGGCGTCACGGGTGACTTGGCGCATCTGCGCATAGCCGGCCTGACGGTCGGCCATCGTCGCACCCTCGGCGGACGCATGTTCGGTCAGCGACACGACGCCCCACGGCACGCTGACCCAGTCGCGAATCGCGACGTCATGGCCGTCGCCCTCGACGTGCATCAACTCGGTCGATCCGCCGCCGATGTCGAAGATCAGCGCCGGGCCGTCGCCGGGTTCCATCAGATTGTGGCAACCGAGCACCGCCAGCCGCGCCTCCTCGGCGGGGGCGATGATGTCGAGCACGATGCCGGTTTCGCGCTTCACCCGGTCTGCCAGTTCCTGTCCGTTGCTCGCGCGGCGGCACGCCTCGGTCGCGACCGCGCGCGACAGGCTGACGTGGCGGCGGCGCAATTTGTCAGCACAGACGGCGAGCGCGGCGACCGCGCGGTCCATCGCGGCATCGCTGATCCGCCCGCTGCCGTGCAATCCTTCGCCGAGCCGGACGATGCGCGAAAAGGCGTCGATGACGACAAGCTCGCCGTCCTGCGGACGCGCGATCAGCAGCCGGCAATTGTTGGTGCCAAGGTCGATCGCGGCATAGCTTTTGGGCCGCGTGAAGGGCGCCGGGCGGGGATTGCCGTTCGGCGCCTGCCGATTCGGGCTTTCCCTGTTCTGCGCCGCCGCCGCCCCGGGCCGCGGCGACCGCCCCTGGGGCGCTGCCATTTGCCGCATGGCTATTCTTACCTGTTTCTCACGCGCCCGAAGACCGGACGTGCACTTGGGGGCAAGATTAGGCGCGGGCGCGCGCGATGGCAACCCCGGCGGCTTGAGGGGTGGGGTGTGGAACGTTGGACGTCAAAATCCTCCCTGTCGCGCAGCGATGGGGAGGGGGACCATCCGCGTAGCGGATGGTGGAGGGGCCGCAACGTCGCGCCAATGCCCCTCCGTCAGCGCTTCGCGCTGTCACCTCCCCATGGCTGCGCGACAGGGAGGATCTTATGTTCGCACCCGATCGCTCCGCCCCCAACCCAAAAGAAAACCCCGCCCGGTACGAAACCGGACGGGGAACAAGGTAGGAAGAGATTATTGGAGGTCGGGTCAGCCCTTAACGGCAGCCGTCATTCCCCTTGTCGATGGCGCGGCCGGCGATGGCGCCGACGGCACCGCCGAGGATGACGCCGAGCGTGCGGTCACCGCGGCCGGCGATTTCATGGCCGGCCAGGCCACCGGCGATCGCGCCGATCACCGTGCCGCCGGTGCCGTTATCGCACTGGCGATAGTTGCGGTTGTTGTAGCGGCGCTGGTCGTAACGGCGGTCGTTGCGGTAATCGCGGCGGTCGTAATTGCGATTGTCGCGGCGGTCATAGCGGCGGTCGTCGCGGCCATAGCGGGCGTCATAGCTCGAATAGCCGTCGCGGTTGTAATAACCGTTCTGCGCCGCGGCGGGAGTGGCTGCCAGGCCCAGCGTCGCGGTGGACATCAGGGCGGCGATCGAGAGGGTCACCATCTTTTTCATTTTCTGTCTCCTTCTTTCGTCTTCGGCCCTTTGGGGCGGTGGTCGATGAAAGAGGTTCTAGGTGATTCGCATTGAGCTTAGCCTGAACATCATTGTTGGCTGGCGTTCAGGCTGCGTTGCCCGCGGTTCATCTTCGGCGACGCTTTGCCGCGCTTTCCTTTGTCCGCCGATCGCTCTAGGCCCCGGGCGATGCGCCGCCTCCTTCCCGCTGCCCTGATCTTCCTGACGCTCGGGCCGGTGCCATGGACCGGTTTTCGCTACCCGGTGGTCGACCGGAGCCAGGCGGCGAGTGCGCGACCGCTCCTCTATCCCGCCGCGACCGGCGGCACCTTGCGTTTTGTCGAGGGCTGGCGGCTGACCAGTTCGAACAGCATGTTCGGTGGCTTTTCGGCGCTGGCGCTGCGCGGCGACAGGCGCTTCCTGCTGATCGGCGATAATGGGGAGGCGACGCGGCTGACGCTCGGCGCCGACGGATCGGTGTCGGACGTGGCGATCGCCGCGCTGCCGACCCCGCCGCGCAGCCCGCAGCGCAAGGCGTTCACCGATGCCGAGGCGATGGTGCGCGATCCCGTCACCGGCAAGCTGTGGATCGCGCTCGAGGGGATCAACCAGGTCTGGCGCATCGATGCCGGGCTGACCCGCGTCGAATCGCGCCGCCGCTCGCCCGCGCTCTACCGCTGGCCGGCGAATCGCGGACCCGAGGCGATGGTGCGGCTCAAGGACGGCCGCACCATCCTCTTTTCGGAAGGCGAGGACCGCAACGATTACGGGACCGAAGCGCTCGTCTACACCGACGACCCCGCGGTGCCGGGCAGGCCGCCGCTGCTTTTCTATTATGACGCCGAGGGCAAGGGTCAGGTCAGCGACGCCGCGCCGCTGCCCGACGGGCGCATCCTGCTCGTCCACCGCCGGCTCGGGCTGGGTCCGCTGTTCACGACGACGCTGGCGATCGTCGACCCCGCCGATATTCGGAAAGGCGCTATCGTCCGCTCGGTGGCGATCGGGCAGGTGCCCGAACCGCTGCGCGAAAATTACGAGGGCGCCGCGGTGGCGGTCGAGGACGGCCGCACCTTCGTCTGGCTCGTCGCCGACGACAATTTCAACAGCTGGCAGCGCAGCCTGCTGCTGAAGTTCGAGCTCGTCGACCTGCCGGACAGCAAAAAGGCCGCGCGGTAAACCGGCGGCCTCCATGCGATTCGAAAGCTTGGGAAGCTTAAGCGGCCTTTTCGGCCAGCTTCTTCACCACGTCCTTCTTCAGCTTGCGCGCCGAAGCCGACAGCTGGTCGTCGCCGGCCTTGATCAGCCAGTTGTCGAGGCCGCCATTATGCTCGACGGTGCGCAGGCCGTGCGTCGACACGCGCAGCTTGAAACCCTTGCCGAGGGCGTCCGACAGCAAGGTCACATTCTGCAGGTTGGGCAGGAAGGTGCGCTTGGTCTTGTTGTTGGCGTGGCTGACATTGTTGCCGACCATACGACCCTTGCCGGTCAGTTCGCAGATGCGCGACATGATATCTGTCCTCGTACAAAAAATTTCGGTTCGGCGTCCGGGCGCTTCCCGATAAATCGGGGGCTGCAGGACCGGAGTGAGCCGGGAAAGGCGCGCGCTTATCGGCTTGCCGCAGATTCGTCAAGGGACTAGCGGGAAAAGCGATGCCGCAATTTCCCCTGCCCGAACCGATGCGCGCCGCGCTGAACCTCGCCAAAGCCGCCGCGGACGCGGGCGAAGTGCCGGTCGGCGCGGTGATCGTCAAGGACGGGGTGATCATCGCCGAAGGCCACAACCGCCCTCGCGAATCGCACGACCCGACCGCCCACGCCGAAATCGTCGCGATTCGCGCCGCCGCCGCCAGACTCGGCAACGACCGCCTCGACGGCTGCGACCTCTATGTCACGCTCGAACCCTGCGCGATGTGCGCCGGCGCGATCGCCCACGCCCGCATCGCGCGCCTCTATTATGGCGCCGATGATCCCAAGGGCGGTGCCGTCGTCCACGGCCCGCGCGTGTTCAGCCAGCCGACGATCCACCACCGCCCCGAAATCTACGATGGCATCGGGGCGGGCGAAGCGGCGGCCCTGCTCCGGGATTTCTTCGCGGCGCGGCGCTAGGCGCCCAGCATTTCCTCCACCCAAGCCGGCACCAGCACACTCGCCGGTCCGTGCCGCGCTTCGCCGAACCAGTGCGACCCCTGACTCGGCTCCATGTTGAGCTCAAGCGTCCGCGCCCCGCTCGCCCGCGCCTCGCGCACGAAGCCCGCCGCCGGATAGACCGCGCCCGACGTCCCGATCGACACGAACAGGTCGGCGCGGTTCAGCGCATGATAGATCGCGTCCATATAATAGGGCATCTCGCCGAACCACACGACGTCGGGACGCAGCAGCCCCGCGACACCGCACGCGGGACAGGCAGGCCGCTCGATCAGCGGGCCGGTCCAGCGGCTGCGCGTGTCGCATCCGGTGCACCAGGCGTTCAGATGCTCGCCATGCATATGGATCAGCCGCTTCGCTCCCGCGCGCTCGTGCAAATCGTCGACATTCTGCGTCACGATCAGCAATTCGCCCGGCCAGGCCGCATCGAGCCGCGCCAGCGCGTCATGCGCCGCGTTCGGCACCTTCGACTGGATCGCTTCGCGCCGCGCGTCATAGAAACGGTGGACGAGGTCGGGGTCGCGGACAAAGGCCTCGGGCGTCGCGACATCCTCGACGCGGTGCTGTTCCCACAATCCGCCGCCGTCGCGAAACGTGTCGATGCCGCTCTCGGCCGACACGCCCGCGCCGGTCAGGATCACGATGTTTTGAATCTCTTTCATGCGTCCCTCTTATCCGTTCGTGTCGAGCCCTTCGCCTGCCTTTAGCAGGCGCTCAGGATAAACTTCCACCAACGGTAGAAGTCGAGACACGCAAGGCGCGGCGCCAACGTGTCTCGACTTCGCTCGACACCAGCGGTTAAAGGGAGGCGGTATTTCGGGGGACGCATTATGACCAGCATCGGCATCGTCGGCAGCCAGGGCCGCATGGGCCTCGTGCTCGCGGCCGCCGCGGCGGAGGCCGGGGCGCGGCACTGCGGCATCGACAAGGGCGGCGATATCGCGAAGCTTGCCGGGGACGCCGACGTGCTCGTCGATTTCTCCTCGCCCGCCGCGCTCGAAGCCACGCTCGACGCTTGCGTTGCTGCAAAGACCCCGATCGTCATCGGCACCACCGGGCTCGAGGAGCGGCATCATTATCTGATCGACGACGCGGCACAGGACATTGCGGTGCTCCAGACCGGCAACACCTCGCTCGGCGTCACCCTGCTCGCGCATCTGGTGCAGGAGGCCGCGGCGCGCCTCGGCCCCGACTGGGACATCGAGGTCGTCGAAATGCACCACAGGATGAAGGTCGACGCCCCCAGCGGCACCGCGCTGCTGCTCGGCCAGGCCGCCGCTGACGGGCGCAACATCGACCTCGCCACCTGCTCCGAACGCGGCCGCGACGGCCTCACCGGCGCGCGCGGCCATGGCAAGATCGGTTTCGCCAGCGTCCGCGGCGGCACCGTCGCGGGCGATCATGACGTCATCTTCGCGGGGAACGAGGAAATGATCACCCTGTCGCACCGCGCCGAAAACCGCATGATCTTTGCGCGCGGCGCCGTGCGCGCCGCGCTCTGGCTGATCCACCAAAAGGCCGGACGCTATACGATGCCGCAGGTGCTGGGGCTTTCGTGACCGCCGAACTGTTCGGCCTTCTCTGCGCCGCGATCGTCGTCGCCCTGGTCCTTGTCGGCCCGGCCCGCCGCTGGCTGGCCGAGCGCGCGAACCTGAAGACCTGGCGCAAGGACCTCGGGGCATGGAAGGCCGAAGACGAGCGGCGCAATCCGCCGGGACCGCCGATCACCGATGCGGAGATCGCCGCGATCAGGGCGTGGTTCCCCGCGCACGCGCTGCCGGCCGCCGAACTCAAGCCCGATCCCGACCAGCCCATCCGCCCCGACGGTTGCCGCCTTGGCGGCCCCGCATGGGTCGCCGACGGAGCCGACTGGCCGCTCGACGCCGAAGCCCGGCCGATGGATTTCGTCGCACAGATCGACTTCGTCGACCTACCGCCGCTCGACGGTTTTCCGAGCCGCGGCGTGCTGCAATTCTTCCTCCCCTGTGAGGACATCATGGGCGCCGATTTCGACGAGCCCGCCAATTCGGCGATCCGGCTGGTCTGGCATCCAGCGGGCCTGCCCGCGGGCCGGCTCGTCGATGCACCGCCCCCGCCCGAGCCGATGGGTCCTCTCCATGATCGGACCCGAGCGCGCGGTGTCATGCTCGTCGCATCGGCGGCGCGGCACGAACCGCCGATCGGGGACTACAGCGCGCGCGGCCTGCTCGACGGACTGTGGAACCGTCCCAATATCAAGACGGTCGAGGACTGGTATTTCGGCCCCGATCGCCGCGAACCGATCGTCCACCACGTCGGCGGCTACCCTTCCTTCACTCAGTCCGATTTTCGCGAGGCCGGCCATTATGACGATTATGACCGCACGCTGCTCCGCCTCACTTCGGACGCGCATATCGGCTGGGGCGACGTCGGCGAGGCGGTGTTCCTGATCCGCCACGCCGATCTTGCCGCGCGTGATTTCTCGCGCGTCGCTTTCTCCTGGGACTGCCATTAGGATGACCGACATGGACAAGGTAACCGCATCGGCCTGCACATGGCGCGAGGAAGGCGGCGGCGAGGCGGCGGCGGCGCGCATCCTGCCCTTCCTCGAAGAGGTGGGGATCGAGGTCGACTGGATCGGCGACCAGAAGGAACAATTGCTCGAAGGCCTCGCGATCGTCGAGGGCCGTTTGCTGATCGACCCCGACACCCCCGTCTGGCCGGGCGACCTGCTCCACGAGGCGGGGCATATCGCCGCCGTTGCGCCCGAAGACCGCGCGACGCTCGGCCCGCTCGTCGCCGATCCGACCGACGAGATGGTCGCGATCGCCTGGTCCTATGCCGCGTCCCTGCCGTGCGAGCTGCCGCTGCGCCAGCTGTTCCACGACGGCGGCTATCGCGGCGACAGCGCGGCGCTGATCACCAGCTACGCCACCGGCCGCTATATCGGCGCGCCGATGCTCGGCCTGTACGGCATGACCGCCGACCTGCGCACCGCGCTCGCCGAAGGACTGCCCGCCTTTCCCGTGCTCAGCCGCTGGCTGCGCTGACCTTTCGATCCTGGAGTGACGCCATGAGCTTCGATCCCGCTATCGCTACCGCCGCCTATATCGACGGCCTCGGCCCCGCCGCGCTCGCCAAGGCCGCGGCCTATACCGTCGGCAGCGAATGGCTGCTCCTGTGGAACCTCGTCGTCGCCGCTGTCGTCACCTTCCTCTTCGTGCGGTTCCGCATCCTCGACCGCGTTTCGGCGAAACTCGAACGGCGCGGCTGGGCCGTCCGCACTTTCCTGATATGCGCCGCCTTCCTGCTGCTCTCGGCGCTGCTCACCCTGCCGTGGGACCTTTACACCAATTTTTTCCGCGAAAGCGCCTATGGCCGCACCAGCCAGCCGCTCGGCGACTATCTTGCGCAGTCGGCGATCTCGCTCGTCATCGGTACGCTGTTCGGCGCGCTCTTCTTCCTCGGCATCTATGCGCTGATCCGCCGCGCCGGAAAGCGCTGGTGGATCTGGTCGGGCGGCCTCGCCGCGACCGCGATCCTCGCCATCCTGCTCGTCTCGCCGATCGTCGTCGAACCCCTGTTCAACGATTACAAGCCGCTTACTGCCGGCGCAGTCCGCGACGCGCTCGAAGTGCAGGCAAAGGAAGCGGGCATTGAACCCGACCGCATCTTCGTTTTCGACGGCTCGCGCCAGTCGAACAATTTCACCGCCAATGTCTCGGGCCTCGGCCATTCGGCGCGCATCGCGATTTCGGACGTCGCGCTGAAAGGCGCCTCGCTCGACGAGGTTCGGGCGGTGACGGGGCACGAAATCGGCCATTATGTTCTCGGCCAGATCTGGTGGATGATCGCCGTCTTTTCGCTGCTCGCGATCCTGCTCTTTTTCCTCGCCGACCGCCTCTTCCCTCGCTTCGCGCGCCTCTTCGGCAGCGATGCGACCATCGGCGACGCGCGCGGTTTCCCGGTGCTCATGTTCATCGTCTCGCTCTTCGGCCTGCTCGCGCAGCCGGTGCAGAATTGGGTGGTTCGCAAGGGCGAGACTGAGGCCGACCTTTATTCGGTGCAGACGGTCAACCTGCCCGACGCGATGGCCAGCGCGTTGGTCAAGACCGCCGAATATCGCAACCCGCGCCCGAACGCGGTCGAGGAGTTCCTCTTCTATTCGCACCCCTCGGTCGAACGCCGCGTCCGCGCCGCGATGGAGTGGAAGGCGGCTCATCCGCCGAAGGCCGAATGAAAAAGGCCGATATCTTCGAATTCTACCGCCGCCTCGCCGAACTGAACCCCAGTCCCGAGACCGAGCTTCAGTTCGGCAACACCTATCAGTTGCTCGTCGCGGTGGTGCTGTCGGCGCAGGCGACCGACGTCGGGGTGAACAAGGCGACGCGCCTGCTGTTTCAGGAGGTGAAGACCCCGCGGCAGATGGTCGATCTCGGCGAAGAGGGGCTCAAGCAGCACATCAAGACGATCGGGCTGTTCAACGCCAAGGCGAAGAATGTCATCGCACTCAGCGAAATCCTCGTCCGCGACTTCGGCGGCGAGGTGCCCGCCGACCGCGACACGCTCGTCGAACTCCCGGGCGTCGGGCGCAAGACCGCCAATGTCGTGATGAACTGCGCCTTCGGGGCTGAGACCTTCGCGGTCGACACCCACATCTTCCGTGTCGGCAACCGCACCGGCCTCGCGCCGGGCAAGACCGTGCTTGGCGTCGAAAAGAAGCTCGACAAGGACACGCCCGGACCCTTCCGCGTCGGCGCCCACCATTGGCTGATCCTCCACGGCCGCTACATCTGCAAGGCGCGCACCCCCGAATGCTGGCGCTGCCCGGTCGACGATTTGTGCCGGTTCAAGCCGAAGACCCCGGCGCCGAAAGCGAAGAAGATCGCGGCTTGATTTCCTATCGTCACCCCGGGCTTGGCCCGGGGCCTGCCTTGTCTTGAAGGCAAAAAAGGCGGGGCCCGGGTCAAGCCCGGGATGACGGATTGCTTTCCGTCACCATATCGCTTGCGAACCCGCTCGACCGCGCCATAACCCGTTGCCATGCGCAACTACACCGCCCCGCTCGCCCTCGCCGCCGCCCTGATCGCCGCCGCGCCCGCCCACGCCAAACCCGCCGACACCGACACGGCGAAGAAAATCCTGATCGACAGCATCGCGATCCCGACCGTCGAGGGCCGCGGCAAGGTGCCCGAACTCGCCGCCTATTACGCCGGCGTCCTCAAGGCCGCGGGTTATACCGACGCCGATATCGAAATCACGCCGATCGGCGAAACCACGACCTTCGCCGCGACGCTCCAGGGCACGGGCAAGGGCAAGCCGATCGTGCTGCTCGGCCATATGGACGTGGTCGAGGCCGACGCGAAGGACTGGACCCGCGATCCCTTCGTGCCCGTCGAGGAGCAGGGCTATATCTTCGGCCGCGGGTCGGAGGACAATAAGTTCGACGTCTCGATGATGGTCGCGACGATGGCGCAGCTCAAGAAGGACGGCTTCAAGCCCAAGCGCTCGATCATCCTGCTGCTCTCGGGCGACGAGGAAACCTCGATGCTCACCACCCGCGCGCTCGCCGCCAAGTACAAGGGCGCCGAATTCGCGCTCAACGGCGACGGCGGCGGCGGGCTGATCGGTGAGGACGGCAAGCCCAAATATTACGGGCTGCAGGCGGGCGAAAAAACCTATGCCGATTTCGTGCTGGAGGTCACCAACCCCGGCGGTCACAGCTCGCGCCCCTCGGCCACCAACGCCATCGTCCAGCTCTCGAACGCGCTGGCGAAGGTCGGTGCCTACCGTTTCACGCCGCAGCAGAATGAGCTGACCAAGGTCGGAATGCCGATCGTCGCCGATCAGGTCGGCGGCGACATTGGCGCGGCGCTGAAGGCCTTTGCGGCCAATCCCGCCGACGCGAATGCCATCGCCGCGATCCGCGCCGACCCCGAATATGTCGGCCAGATCGGCACCACCTGCGTACCGACGTTGGTCAAGGGCGGCCATGCGGAAAATGCGCTGCCGCAGCGCGCCACCGCGAACATCAACTGCCGCATCTTCCCCGGCGTGCCGGTCGAGACGGTGCGCGCCGAGCTGGAAAAGGTGATCGCCGACCCCGGGGTCAAGGTGAACACCGATCCCGACGCCAGCGCCAGCGACGCCTCGCCGCTGCGCCCCGACGTCGTGGCGGCGGTGACCAAAGCGGTGCATGCGCGCGCGCCGGGCCTGCCGATCATCCCCTCGATGAGCGCGGGGGCGACCGACTCCTATCATTTCCGCATTCAGGGCGTGCCGAGCTACGGCGTCGCGGGCCTCTTCTCGAAAGCCAGCGACAGCTACGCCCACGGCCTCAACGAACGCGTCCCCGTCGACGCGATCGCCCCCGCGCTCGCGCATTGGGACAGCCTGCTGCGCGACCTGTCGAAATAAGAGTCAGACGAGCGCCGCGACCGCGCGCTCGACCATCGCCACTGCCGCCTCGGCGCCGAAGCTTTCGGCGTCGAGCGACAGTTCGAGCCATAGCCCGTCGACCATCGCGGTCAGCAAAACCGCCAGTTTTGCGGCCTCGGCCGGCGTCACGCCGCACGCGATGAGCAAGTCGCCCAGCCGTGCGCGATAGCCGGCGTAACTTTCCGCGTGGATCTGCACCATCCGTGCGTCGCTTCGGGCCAGCGCCCAGAACGCCGTCCACGCGCCGAGCAGTTCGGGATCGGTCACCGGCGGGCGGAAGCTCGCGGTCAGATAGGCGTTCAATCGTGCGCGCGGATCGAGTCCCGCGCCCTCGGTCGCAGCGGCGAAAATCGCGTCCATCCGGTCGCTCGTCGCGCGGTAGGTGGCGGCGATCAGATCGTCGATTCCCGCGAAATAATGGCGCAAAAGCCCGGGCGACACCCCCGCCTTCGCGCAGATCGCGCGGACGTTCGTTCCCGCCAGCCCCTGCTCGGCCAGCACCGCCGCCGTCGCCTCGACCAGGCCCGTCCGGCGGGCATCGGCGCTTTCGCGCGTAAAGGCTTGGCGAGCGGCGGTCATCTTGTTATACGATCGTACAACAAGGATCGACTCATGGCAACGCTGCGCGACACTTTCACCAACATCGATCCCCTCGACGGCTGGTCGCTCCCCGCCTGGACCTACAGCGATCCCGACTTCCACGCGGCCGAAATGGAGCGCATCTTCCGCCCCAGCTGGCAAGTCGTCTGCCACGACAGCGACATTCCCCATGTGGGCGACTGGCACAGCATCGACTATTGCGGCGAAAGCGTCATCCTCGTGCGCGGCGCCGACCGGGTCGTGCGCGCCTTCACCAACGTCTGCCGCCACCGCGGCTCGCGTCTCGTCGATGGCGCCACCGGCTGCGCGAAGAAACTCGTCTGCCCCTATCACGCCTGGACCTACGACCTCGACGGCCGGCTGACCGGTGTCCCCGATTCGGCAAGCTATCCGACGCTCGACAAGAGCAAGGCGGGCCTCGTCCCCATCGGCCTCGAACAATGGCGCGGCTTCTGGTTCGTGCGGCTCGAGGACGACGGCGGCCCGTCGGTCGCGAGCATGATGGCGCCCTATGAGGCGATGGTAGACCCCTATCGCTTCGAGGACCTCGGCGCGCTCGGCCGCGTCACGCTCCGCCCGCGCGAGGTGAACTGGAAGAATGTCGGCGACAATTATTCGGATGGCCTCCACATCCCCGTAGCGCACCCCGGCCTCACCCGCCTGTTCGGCAAAAGCTATGGCGTCGAGGCCGAGGACAAGGTCGACCGCATGTGGGGCGACCTGATCGACCGGCCGTCGGTGAACTGGTCCGAGCGCATGTACCAGCGCCTGCTGCCCCCGGTCCCGCACCTGCCGGAGGCGAATCAGCGCCATTGGCTCTATTTCAAGCTCTGGCCCAATGTCGCGTTCGACATCTATCCCGACCAGGTCGATTTCATGCAATGGCTGCCGACCGGCCCGACGACCTGCCTGATCCGCGAAATCAGCTACGTTCTGCCTGACGACCGCCGCGAAATGAAGGCCGCGCGTTACCTCAACTGGCGCATCAATCGCCAGGTCAATGCCGAGGATACCGAGCTGATCACGCGGGTGCAGATGGGCATGCAGTCGAGGAGCTTCACCATGGGTCCGCTCAGCGACAAGGAAGTCTGCCTCAAGCATTTCTGCGCGCGGATGCGCGATATCATCCCCGAGGCGCGACTCGAACAGCCGCCCGCTGCAGGCTGGAGCCGCCGTTGAGCGTCGACGCGCCCGTGGTGATCGTCGGCGGCGGCCCCGCCGGCATGGTCGCGGGGCTGCTCCTCGCGCGCGCCGGGGTGCCCGTCACGATCCTTGAAAAGCACGCCGATTTCCTCCGCGATTTCCGCGGGGACACCGTGCATCCCTCGACGCTCGAACTGTTCCACGAGATCGGGCTGCTTGAGGAACTGCTGAAAGAACCCCACGCCGCGATCGACACGATGACGCTCAACCTGCTTGGGCAGCGCTATACGATCGCGACGATGAAGCATTTGCCCGTCGCGGCGCGCTTCGTCGCGATGATGCCACAATGGGACCTGCTCGATTTCATCGCGAGACACGGGCGCAAATATCTGACCTTCGACCTGCGCATGTCGACCGAGGCGAGCGGACTCTCTTACGATGCCGCGAACCGCGTCAGCGGCGTGACGCTCGCGAGCGGCGAGACGCTGCCCGCGCGGCTCGTCATCGCCGCCGACGGACGCCGTTCGGTACTGCGCGATGCGGCCGAACTGCCGCTGGAGGATCTCGGCGCGCCGATAGACGTGCTGTGGTTCCGCGTGCCCGTGCCCGCGGGCATGGATATGTCCGAGGTCGCGCTCGGCTCGATCGACACGCGCGGCATGGTCGTCGCGATCCCGCGCGGCGATTATTGGCAATGCGCGCGGGTCATCGAAAAGGGCGGCTTCACGCCGTTCGAGGCGCGCGGCATCGCGGCCTTCCGTAACGAAATCGTTGCCATCGCCCCCGGCCTCGCCGCCGGGATCGACGCGATCCAGAGCTTCGACGATGTGAAATTGCTCTCGGTCGCGCTCGACCGGCTGACCCGCTGGTCGCGCCCGGGGCTGCTCGCGATCGGCGACGCGGCGCATGCGATGTCGCCCGTCGGCGGGGTCGGCATCAACCTTGCGGTGCAGGACGCCGTCGCAGCGGCCAATATTCTCGCCGCCCCGCTCGCCGCCGGCGCCGATCCCGATCCGCTGCTTGCGCGCGTGCAGGACCGCCGCTGGACACCTACCACGCGCATGCAGGCGGTCCAGCGTTTCGCACACCAGCGCGTCATCGAACCGATGCTGCGCGGCGAAATTACCAGCGTGCCCTTCGTGGTGCGCCTGCTTAACCGCATTCCGCTGCTGCGCCGGATTCCGGGCCGCATCCTCGGCCTCGGCTTCGGCCGCCAGCATGTCCAATCCCCGCTTGCGAAAGACTTCCCATGACCAAAGCCTATGACGCCCTGATTATCGGCGCCGGCCACAACGGCCTCGTCTGCGCCTTCTATCTCGCCAAGGCGGGGCTCAAGGTGCGTATCGTCGAGGCGCGCGACGTCGTCGGCGGCGCCGCAGTGACCGAGGAGTTCGCGCCGGGCTTCCGCAATTCGGTCGCGAGCTACACGGTCAGCCTGCTCCAGCCCAAGGTGATCGCCGACATGAAGCTCGCCGATCATGGCTATCGCGTCATCGAGCGCCCGATCAGCAATTTCCTGCCGCAGGAGGATGGCGGCTATCTGAAGCTCGGTGGCGGGCTCGAACGCACCCAGGCCGAATTCCGCAAATTCTCGAACCACGACGCCGAGGTTCTGCCCCAATATTATGATGCGCTCGAAAATGTCGCCGAACTGCTCCGCGACCTCGCGCTTCGCGTCCCTCCTAACGTGGGCGAAGGCTTCCGCACGCTGATCGACGGCGCGCGGCAGGGGCGGCGTTTCGCGGGGCTCAGCCTCGAACAGCAGCGCGACGTGCTCGACCTCTTCACCAAGTCGGCGCGCACGATGCTCGACAGCTGGTTCGAGAGCGAGGCGGTCTTGGCCGCCTTTGGCTTCGACGCGGTGGTCGGCAATTATGCCAGCCCCGACACGCCGGGCAGCGCCTATGTCCTCCTCCACCATGTCTTCGGAGAAGTGAATGGCAAGAAGGGCGCCTGGGGTCACAGCGTCGGCGGCATGGGCAAGATCACCGAGATCATGGCCAAGGTCTGCCGCGACCTCGGCGTCGAGATCAGCCTCGAAAGCCCGGTCGAGAAAGTGCTTGTCGACGGCGACAAAGCCGCGGGCGTGCGCCTCGTCGGCGGCGAGGAGATCGCTGCGGCGCGCGTCATCGCCAATGTCGGGCCGAAACTGCTCTACGAACGGCTGATGGACGCGTCCGACCTGCCGGGCGATTTTCAGCGCCGTATCCGCGGTTTCAAGGCGGGCAGCGGCACCTTCCGCATGAATGTCGCGCTGTCGGAACTCCCCAAGTTCACCTGCCTGCCCGAACCCGGCGAACATCACCAGTCGGGGATCATCCTCGCGCCGACACTCGACTATATGGACCGCGCCTTCCTCGACGCGAAACAGTTCGGCTGGTCGAAGAAGCCGATCGTCGAAATGCTGATTCCCTCGACCGTCGACGACAGTCTCGCGCCTCCCGGTCAGCATGTCGCCAGCCTCTTTTGTCAGCAGTTCGCGCCCGAGCTGCCCGATGGTCGCGACTGGGACGATGAGGAAGGCGCTGCCGCCGACGCGATCATCGATACCGTCGAGGCACATGCGCCGGGCTTCCGCGCCAGCATCGTCGGCCAGACGCGCCTGTCGCCGAAAGGCCTCGAACGCAAGTTCGGCCTCATCGGCGGCGATATCATGCACGGCAATATGACGCTCGACCAGCTGTGGGCCGCGCGCCCGGTGCTCGGCAACGGCGGCTATCGCGGCCCGGTCAGGAATCTCTACATGTGCGGCGCGGGCGCCCACCCCGGCGGCGGCGTCACCGGCGCGCCGGGGCATAATGCCGCCGAAGTGGTGCTACGCGACCGGGGTTTCTTCGCGCCGAAGTGGCGCGTCTGATCCGAACCCCATCGGCTGCGGCATCGCGGGGCGCGCGGTGCGCTCGCGCCGCAGCCTCTCGACCAGCGCTGCATCGTCATAAATACCTGCCTGCGGCCTGCGGCCTGCGGCCTGCGGCCGCACGGCGCCCGACGGCTGAGTTGATGTTGGCGGGTTGAAATTGCGGCAGCGCCCGGGCGCACCGCGTCAGGAAAAACGCGCTACGACAGCGGGCGGACGCCGCAGGGTTTCAAACCCTGGTTTGTTCGGCGGTCCGACACGTCACGTCTCCAAAAAAGCCCGAATCTGGGCCAACGGGATTTCGCCGATAAGCGATTTCCCGCTTGCAGGCAAGTTTCAGGCGGCAGCGGGCCGGGCGCGACGCATCGCGAGATATATCGGCAGCCCGGCGGCGGTCAGCCCGAGGCTCCACAGGCTGGCTTCCCAGCCGGCGCCATAAAAGGCCCAGCAGCTGTAGAGAAAACCGAGCAGCGTCAGGGCGACGAACCCCGGCGAGGCCTTGATTGCGCCGCTGCGCTCGAGCTTCAGCGCAGCGAGCGCCCCGACGATGTAGAAGATGATCGCGGTCGAGGTCGTCACCAGCACCATGAATTTGAACAATTCGGCCAGCCCGCGGGCATAGTTTGCATAGACGACGAAACTGGCGAGCGCGCTCGACACGATCTGGGTGAACCAGGGCACGGCAAAGCGGTTATCGCGCGCAAAGATCGGCGGCAGCAGGCGGCGATGCGCCAGGTCGCGCGGGATTTCGCCCTGCAAGAGGACGAAGCCGTTGAGCGCGCCGAGCGCCGCGATCGCGGCGAACAGCGCGACGGCCTGCCCTGCCGAAGGGCTGACGAGCGTGCCGAAAAAGGTCGCATAGGCGGCGTTCGACGCCTCGAGCGTTTCGAGCGGCAGCAGCAGGGTGACCGCCGTGCAGGACAGGAGATAGAGCAGCCCGGTCGTCGCGGCTGCGATAATCGTCGCGCGCGGGATCGTGCGTTCGGGCTCGCGTACCCGGTCGCCGACGACGCAGGCGCTTTCGAAGCCGAGCAGCGCGAACAGGGTCAGCGTCGCGGCGGTACCGATATTGTCGAGGCTCACCGGCTGGGTGCCGACCATCGTCGGGGTCGGGGCGGTGCCATTGCCCCATAGCCACAGCGCCACCAGCACCGCGCCGACGACAGGGATCAACTTGAGGCCGAGAGTGAGCAATTGCGCCCCGCCGGCACGGCGCACGCCCATCAAATTAACGAGGGTGAAGAACCAGATGAAGCCGATCGCGATCAGCGCGGTACTCGCGCCGCCATCCGCGAGCGCCGGCACAAGGATCGACAAATTGCTGATCGCCGCCACCGCGAGCGTCGCGACGACGGTCCAGCAACTGATCCAGTAACTCCAGGCCACGATGAAGCCGGTCCCGGGGCCGAAGGCCGCGGCGGCATAGGTGTAGGTCGCGCAGCCCGTCGGGAGCCGCTTCGCCAGCCGCGCGAAAGCGACCGCAAGGCACAGGGTCCCGGCGATCGACACGCCCCAGCCGATGACCGCGTTCCAGCCGAGCGGGGCGAGGTCGCGCGGCAGCAGGAAGACGCCCGACCCGATCATGTTTCCCATGCCGAGCGCGACGCACATCAAAAGGCCGAGCTTTTGGCCCGGCCTTTCGTCGTTGGTTTGCGTGACCGTCACCCGATCAGAACTTGGCGCCCAGCCGCGCCCCGATCGTCCGGGGCTGGTTCACCAGAATCTGCACACGGCCGTCGCACTGGCCGCAGTTCGAATAACGCGCCAGCTGCGCGCGCTCGTCGAACGCATTCTGCAGGAACAGTTCGAAACTGTACGAACTCCATTCGAAGCCGGCGGCGAAATCGACCGTCGTCGACCCCTTGACCCGGCCCAGCGCGGTCGCGGTGTCGACGCGGATGTCGGGGGTCGCGGATCCGCGATGCGCGATCACCGACTGGAAATGCATCTCGCCGGGTCCGACCGGGAACTGGTACCGCACCGTCGCATTGCCGTTGAACTTCGGCGTCACGGGCAGGCGCGTGCCTTTCTTCGCGGCGATGAACTTGTCCGGATCGGTCGGATCGTCGGTGGCACAGACATAGGTCGGGTCGTCGAATGTGCACAGATTGTTGCGCGTCTTGGCGTCGGTATAGGATGCCGCCGCCGTGATGGTGAGGCCCTGAGTCGGCCGGATGTTGATATCGGCCTCGATCCCCTTGATCCGCGCGTTCGGACCATTGTGAATCTCGGTAAAGCTGTTCTCTCCCAGGAATGAGAACTGGAAACGCTTCCAGTCCTGCATATACACCGCCGCGTTGAGCCGGACCATGCCGTCCGCCAATGTCGTCTTGATCCCCAGCTCATAATTGGTGAGGAAGTCGGCGGCATAGGGTGGAATCGTGCCGCGCCGGTTGATGCCGCCGGGACGGAAACCGCGCGACCAGGTCGCATAGGTCATCACATCCTCGCTGGGCTTCCAGGTCAGGTTCACGCGGTGCGTGAACCCCGTGTCCTTGGTACGTTTCGGTACCAATTCGCCGCCGACGAAATCGGCGAGGTTGGTGCAGGGACCACCCGGTACCGCGGCGGGCAATAAGGTGCCGCCCGGATTGTCGCGCAGGATCGCGCCCGTCGTCGTGTAACAGCCCGCGACACCGGTGCGTGAACTGCCCGCGCCGTTGAACGGAGGGCCGTTCGGGTTGCGGCCAAATCCGAAGAAGCCGATCAGGCTGTTATCATATTTATAATAGCGGCCGCCGCCGGTCAGTGTCAGCGTTGGGGTGATATCGAAGCTCGCTTCGCCGAACGCCGCATAATCCTTGTCGACGCGCTTCTGCTCGGTCAGCCATAGCGTGCCGGGCAGGCCGTTGACCGACAAGGCGTCGGCAAGGCCGGGAACCTTATAGTCTTGGTGGATCTGGTTGCTCTGGCGCTGGTAGAACAGCCCGGCGACAACGCGGAAGCGTTCGTCCTGCGGCGACGAGACGCGCAGTTCCTGGCTCATCTTGCGGAAATGGTCGGTCCCGATGATGAACTGGCGCGGGTCGATGGTGTTGCCGGCATTGTCCGAAAAATAGAAATAATTGGCAAGACCGCCGACCGGTTCGTAGAGTGCGTCATAGGCCTCGGCATAGTCGGTGTAGTCGTTAATCTGATACGCTTTGCGGTCGAGATAGGCCCCGGCATAGGTGATGTCGAAATTGCCCAGCTTGCCCTCGATTGTCAGCGCCGCCTGGATGAATTTGTCGCTACGTTCGTCGGGGTAAAAGCGCTGGACCTGCAGGTCGCCGACACGCGGGTCCTGTGCAAAGGTGCCGCTGCTCGTCTGCTTCTGGTACAGCAGGGTCGGTGTCACCGTCCAGTTGTCGTCGAGGTCGACCTTCAGCGCGGCGCGACCGCCATAGATTTCGGCATCGTTGAAATTCTTCTTCACGAACCCGGCGTTGTTGACCGAGATGCCATCGCGGATACAGCCATCGATATCGCCGTTCCCGTCGCGGGTGGGCGTGCCGCAGAAGGTCCGCGTGCCGGGCACATTGTCGATATAGCCCGCGTCGCGCTGATACCAGCCGACCAGGCGCACCGCCGCCATCTCGCTGATCGGGGCGTTGATCATGCCCTCGATCTTGCCGCCCATGCCGCCGCTCTTGACGCTGTTGAGCTCGCCGTCGACGCGGCCTTCGAAGCCGCTGGTGTCGGGTTTGTTGGTGATGATGCGGATCGTCCCGGCCTGCGACGAGGCGCCGTACAATGTGCCCTGCGGACCCGCGAGCGATTCGATGCGCGCGATGTCATAGACATGGACGTCGAGCGTGCCGCCGATCGTCGTCACCGGCTGTTCGTCGAGATAGACGCCGACGCTGGGCAGTGAACCCGAATGGTTGCCGTCGCCGCCGCTGGCGACGCCGCGCATATAGACGGTCGTCACGCCGGGCTGGCTCGACTGGAAGGACACGCTTGGCAGCAGTTTCGAGAAATCCTCGAAATTGCCAACGTTCAGCTGGTCGAGCTTGCGGGTGCCCAGTGCCTGGATGCTGATCGGGACATTCTGGAGATTTTCTTCGCGCTTCTGCGCGGTGACAATGATTTCGTCGTCATAGCCCTTGGTGTCGGCTTCCTGCGCCAGCGCAGGCGTCGAGGAAAGCACCGCGCCCGACAGCGAAGCCAGAAGCAGCGCGCGGCGCGAAAATTGGACCCGCATAAAAGACCCCCCTAATATGTGCGATCGCCGTTGCTGCGGCGGAAAGGGAAGCTTGAACAGTTTCACGGCGTCGTCAATCACGCCGCCGCCAAACGGGGAGTGCCGACCACCGTTTCGTCGGCACTATGACAAAATTGCAACAATCGTGTCAGGCGGTGGCGGGATATTGCGTCAGCGCCGGGCCCAGCGCCTCGACGAGCGGTTCCAGCCATTCTTCCATGGCGCGCCACTGGCCGACGCCGTCGCGATTGATCGGCCGTCGCACCTGTTCCGAACTCGCGGTCCGCACCGCGCGCTCGTTGGTGTGGAAGTCGAGGCACGCCGGTTCGAACGGCACGCCGAGATAGTCCAGCAACGCGCGCACTTCGCCCTCGAGGTCGTCGATCAGTCGTTCGTGGAACACGCGGTGGACCCGCCCCGGCATGACCCGGTCGAAATGGTCCATCAACTCGACATAGTCGGCATAATAGCGCCCCATGTCGGCGAGGTCGTAACTGAATGCCTGCCCGCGGGCAAAATGCTGTTTATAATTGGAGAAACAGCAATCCATCGGGTGGCGCCGTGCGTCGATGATTTTCGCGTTGGGCAGGATCAGCCGGATGAAGCCGGTATGCAGCCAGTTGTTCGGCAGCTTGTCGACATAGAAGGGCTTGTCGCTCTTTCGCTGGACCAGCGTGTCGTGCAGATATTGCTCGCCCAGTTCGCGTGCGTCGGCCGCCGACAGCTTGGCGATGCCGCCCATACCGCGCGCCTTGGCGTAAAGCTTGGGGAGGTCGGGCAATTCCATCGTGCCCTCGACCATCGAATGGCTCGACAATATCTGCTCGATCAGCGTCGATCCCGCGCGCGGCATGCCGACGATGAAGATCGGGTCTGGCGCGGCGGCGCCATGGCCGTGCTGCGTTTCGAAAAATTCGGGGGTATATAGCGACACGGCATGATCGACCGCGGCGCGCGTCTGGTCGGCGTCATAGGGCAGCAGCCTTTTGCGCAGGGCGTTGCCAGTCGCGTAATGATCGAAGGCATCGGCCGCCTGTCCCCGGTCCTCTTGCGCCTTGCCCAGCGCGAAATGGAGATGGAAGCGGTCCTCGGCGGCGATGGCGTCGGTGTCGAGCGCGTCGCGCATCGCCGCGATGTCGTTCTCGTCGAACTTCAGCGTCTTGAGATTGGCGAGGCTCCACCACACCTCGCCGAGCGTCGGCGACAGGGCGAGCGCCTTGCGATAGGCGGTAATCGCATCGGCCTGCCGCCCCACCGTCTTGAGCATATGCCCATAGGACATCCAGATCTTCGGCTGCTTCCCGAAGCCCTTGAGCACCTGTTCGTACAGCTCAAGCGCCTCGTCGAACTCGCCGACGCGGCCCAGCGCCGCCGCCTTCAGGTTGGCGTTGGTCAGATTGTCGGGATCGACCCGTTGCAGCTTGTCCAGCTCTTCGACCGCCTCGCCCGAACGGCCCTGGCGATGGAGGACGGTGGCGAGGTTCGAGCGCGCGGCGAGAAATTCGGGCGCGAGGTCGAGCGCGCGGCGCAGCAGCGCCTCGGCATCGCGATAGCGTTCGATCCGCGCCGCCAGCTCGGCGAGCATGCGGATCGCCGCGACGTCGAACGGATCGCGCTTCAGATGCGCCTTGAGCACCGGTTCGGCATCGTGCAGCCGCCCCTCGAACAGCGCGAGCGCGGCCTCCATCAATTCGGGGTCGCGGATCGCCTGGCTGATCGAGCTATGCGCGGCGCCCGATGTCATCGCCTCAACCCTTGGTCCGCGCTTTGGTGACCGCCGCGCGCAGGCCGTCGTAACCGATCTGCCCCTGCAGCAACTGGTTGCCGACGACCCAGGTCGGGGTTGCGTTCAGCTGCAACTGGCTTGCGATGGCGAGGTTGGAGTCGAGTTCGCGCTGGAACAAAGCTTCATTTGCGGTCGCATCGGCGGTGCCGTCGGTGACGACGCCGGCCTTTTCGGCGGCCGCGAGGATCGCCCCTCGATCGAGCGACGATGCCTGGAACATCGCATGGTGGAACGCGTCATATTTGCCCTGCCGCGCGGCGGCGAGTGCCATCAGCGCAGCATCACGGCTCTGCGGCGCGATGATCGGCAGTTCGCGGAACACCACTTTCAGCCGACGATCGCTGCGAATCAACCGGTCGAGGTCGGGCAGGCTGGCGCGGCAATAGCCGCAGGCATAATCGGTGAAGACCGTGAGCGTCACGTCGCCGTCGGCATTGCCCGCCCACGCGCCGGCATAGGGTTTTTCGAGCGCCGGGCGGATCGCGTCGATCGCCTTCGCCATCTCGCGGTCGCGCTGCGCGGTCAGCGCCTCGGGAATGAGCTGCGGATTGGCCTTGATATAGTCGGCGACGACGGTCTCGACCTCGCTCTTGGACAAGCCACCGCCGAAACGGCCGCCGAGCCAAAAGGTCGCGCCGAGCAACAGCAGTCCGCCGAGCGCGATTACCCAGCCGGGCGCGGGCAGGGCGACGCCGTCCGATCCGCCGCGCGATGGCCGCGGGCGTTGCGGCGTCCGATCGTCGGGCGCCGGCGCGGAGACCGAAGGAGGGGGCGTCGCCGATGCCGCTTTGGCGGACTTGGCCGGCGTCGTTTTGCGTGCCGCGAGTTCGATGCCCGGTTCGCTCGCGAACAGCGGCAGGTCGGGCGCGGCCGGGTTGGTCGCGGTGGTTGCGGCCGCCGCTTCCTGCGCCTCGCGTGCGAGCAATTGTTCAAGCCCCGATGGCGGTGGTCCGGCTTCGATCCGCGGCGCGGGGCGCAGTTTTGTCGCCGCCTCGCCCAGACTTTCCTTGCTCGCCTTGGCGGCCTGGCCCAGCGCTTCGCCGGCCTTGCCCGCGACATCGCCCAGTCCGCGTTGTGCGTCGCTCGACAATTTGCCGACCTTTTCGCCGAGCGCTATCTTGTCCCACGCCTTGGCGCTCGCGGCGGCGGCGGCGGCGCTGCCGCGCGCGGTTCCACGGCCGAGAGCCTTGGCAGTCCGCGCGGTGGCATCGGCTGTACGTCCGGCGAGTTTACGCGAGCGGCGCGGAATTTCCATCGCCTCGACCCGAGCGGGAATATCGGCCCTTTCGCCGACGCGGATCGTCCAGTCGGCAAAGGCGCTGCTGCCGTCGCGGATCGCCCGCCACAGCCCGTGTGCGCCGGCCTTCAGCCGCTCGCCATCGACTGCGGGTTTGCGTGGGGTGTGCGTCTCGGCCGGATAGCGCGACACGTCGAGTCCGATCGGCGGCACCTCGCGTGGCTTGGCCAGGCCACCATCGTCGCGTGCCTCGGTCGATGCGGCGCGTGCGCCATCGTCGGCGGGCGCCGGGTCACGCAGCCACGGCTGGTAATAATCGTCTTTTCTATCAGTCACTTGTTGCCCTTGCGCATCGATATGGACGATGCGTCCCCGCTTCGTGCGTTCGAATCTAGCGCCGTTTGCGTTCGCGTTCCACCTCGGCGCGCGCGACCAGCGAAATATCCTGTGCACGAATCCAGTCGGGCGACCCCTCGGGCAGGCCCTGCATCGCGAGGTCGGCGTTACGCAGCGCGAGCATCGCCTGTCTACCCTCGAGCTGGTAGCGTTCCGCCGAGGCGAGCGCGGCGCGCGGCTGGTCGCCCTTGTTCGCATAGACGATGCCGAGCTGGTACCAGGCAAAGGGGTTCTGGTTGTCGAGCGCGATCGCGGTCTTCAGCACCTCTTCGGCCTCGGGGAAATTGGCCGGCTCCTCGGTCGCGATCAGGGCGTGGCCGAGCAAGGCGGCGATCAGCGGCTGTGAGCGCGAATTGGCCACCGCCTTGCGCAGCGGTGGGATCGCTTCCTTTGGGCGCCCCGATTCGAGCAGCACCTGGCCTTCGAGCTCGAGGAAATAGGGGTCCTCGGGCGCGGTGGCGAGCAGGCCTTCGACTTCGGCAAGCGCCTTTTGGGGATAGGCGCTCTTGTGCCAGGCATAGGCGCGCGCATAGCGGGCCGGCACGCTGGTGTTACTTTCGGGATATTTGCGCAGCGTGCGTTCGGGTTCGGAAATGAAGCCCTGCAGCTTCGCCTTGATCCGCTGGAACCGTTGTTCGATCGCCGGGTCGGCGGGCTTTGCCCACGCCGCATCGACGACATAGACTTCGCGCAGCGACTGGATGCGGTCGCCCGACATCGGGTGGGTGCGGCCATAGGCCTGGTCGTCGTCCTGCTTGACGCCATAGCGGAATTCGAGATTCTGGAGCTTCTTGAAAAAGGCCAGGCTGCCGCGTCCGCTGATCCCAGCCTTCGACAGATATTGCGCGCCTGCGGCATCGGCGGTCGATTCCTGGATACGGCTGAACGCGAGGAACTTGCCGAGCGCGGCCTGCTGCCCCGCCATCATGATCCCCATGCCGGCTTCGCCGCCGCCCGCCGCGATCGCTGCTGCACCGAGCAACAGGCTGAGCAGCGAAATGCTGGTCGCCGCCTTGGCGCCGTCGTTGATGCGGATCGCGTGGCCGCCCATGACATGGCCCAGCTCGTGCGCAAGCACACCCTGCACCTCTTCGGCGCTGTCGGCAGCGTCGATCAGTCCCGCAAAAACATAGATGTCCTGGCTGCCCGCGACAAAGGCGTTGATGCTGCGCTCGCCGAGCAAATGGACACGCACCTGCCCCGGCTGCAGCCCCGCCGCGACGAGCAGCGGGTCCATCATGTCCTGGAGCAGGGCTTCGGTTTCGGCGTCGCGCAGGATCGACTGCGCCGCCACCGGGCGCACCGCGACCGCGAGCAGGACGACGACCGTCATCAGCAACCGGACCAGCGAACGCCAGGCGTCGGCCCGTATCAGGCGCTGCGGCGGGGAAAAACTCATCACATATGTCCTTGCGCCGAGCGCCTGAACCTCAACTGAAGCCATGAAGGCCTTGTGGGGTTCAGGACGATCGGTGGCAAGGCTGCGATCGCAAGGATGCGATCAATTGCCGCCAATCGGGGTCCGCCGATCAGTTGCCAAAGGTGCGCTGCCACCAGCCGCGACGGGGTTCGCCGTCGGTGGCTTCGTCGCTGCCGACGGGGACGGCTTCGCCGTCCTGCGCCGCGACCTCGGTCGATGCGGTCGCGGCCTCTTCGACTGCGGCGGCCGCTGCGGCCTTGGTCTTGCGCGGCGCACGCTTCTTGGGCGCGGGCTTGGCGGGTTCGACCTCGGCTTCGGCTGCGGCGACGGTTTCGGTCGTTTCCTCAGCGACGGCTTCGACGGGTGCGGGCGCTTCGGCCGCTGCTGCGGCTTCGGCCTCTTCGGCGGCGATCTGCGCCTTGGTCCGGCGCGGCTTGCGCTTCGGCTTTTCAGCGACGGGCGCTTCTTCGATCACCGGCTCGGCAGCGACTTCGGCCTCGATCGGGGCTTCGGCTTCTGCGGCCTCGGCCTCTTCGGCTTCCTCATCACGCGGCTTGCGGCCACGACCGCCACGGCGGCGGCGCGGCTTGGCTGCGGTTTCGCCTTCGGCGTCGACGGGGACTTCGGCGACCGCTTCGCCGGCGTCGTCATCCTCGGGCGCGTCGCCTTCGCGGTCTCCGCCTTCGGCGCCTTCACCGATCTCATTGCCCTCATCGTCACGGCGGCCGCGGCGGCCACGACGGCGACGACGACGGCGCTTGCGGCCTTCGCCATCGGTGTCGGCGTCGCCTTCTTCGCGTTCGCGGCGGGCGGGGCGCTCGGTCTTTTCCGCCTCGGCTTCCGCCTCGGCCTCTTCTTCCTCGTCGAAATATTCCTCGTCGTCGTCATCGTCCTCGATCGGGGCGATCGGGGCGAAGCTACGGCGCGCGACCGGCGGCGGGCCGCCTACCTCGATTGCCATGCGCGCGCCCTCGGTCTCGCCGTCGGGCAGGATTTCGACGCTGACGCCGTACAGATCCTCGATCTCGCGCAGTTCGCGGCGCTTTTCGTTGAGCAGGTAGAAGGTCGCTTCCTGGCTCGCGCGCAGGATGATCTTGCTGCCCTTGCCGCGTGCGGCTTCCTCTTCGATCATGCGCAGCGCGCTGAGGCCCGCCGACGACGCGGTGCGGACGAGGCCGGTACCTTCGCAATGCGGGCAGGGGCGGGTCGAGGCCTCGAGCACGCCGGTGCGCAGGCGCTGGCGGCTCATCTCCATCAGCCCAAAGCCCGAGATGCGGCCGATCTGGATGCGCGCGCGGTCGTTCTTCAGCGCGTCCTTCATGGCGCGCTCGACCTTGCGGACGTTCGAACCATGATCCATGTCGATGAAGTCGATCACGATCAGCCCGGCCATGTCGCGCAGACGCAGTTGGCGCGCGATCTCGTGCGCGGCTTCCAAATTGGTGCTGACCGCGGTCTGCTCGATATTATGCTCGCGCGTCGACCGGCCCGAGTTGATGTCGATCGACACCAACGCCTCGGTCGGGTTGATCACGAGATAACCGCCCGATTTCAACTGGACGACGGGATTGAGCATCCCGGCGAGCTGGTCCTCGACGCCATAGCGCTGATAGAGCGATACCGGGTCGGCATATTGCTGCACGCGGCGCGCGTGGCTCGGCATCAGCAATTTCATGAACTGCTTGGCGGCACGATACCCGTCCTCGCCCTCGACGAGTACTTCCTCGATATCCTTGTGATAGATGTCGCGGATCGCGCGCTTGACCAGGTCGCTGTCCGAATGGATCAGCGCCGGCGCGCTCGACCCTAGGGTCTTTTCGCGAATCTCGTCCCAGACGCGCGCCAGATAGTCGAAGTCGCGCTTGATCTCGACTTTGGTGCGGCTCATGCCGGCGGTGCGCACGATGCAGCCCATCGTCGGCGGCAGGTTAAGCTCGTCGACCATGGCCTTCAGCTTGCGGCGATCGGCGCCGTTCGAAATCTTGCGGCTGATCCCGCCGCCGTGCATCGTGTTCGGCATCAGCACACAATAGCGGCCGGCGAGTGACAGATAGGTGGTGAGGGCAGCGCCCTTGTTGCCGCGTTCTTCCTTGACGACCTGGACCAGCATCACCTGGCGGCGACGGATAACGTCCTGGATCTTATAGCGGCGACGCAGCGACATGCGGCTTTCGCCGTCCTCGTCCTCGTCGCGGCGGCGTCCGCGGCCCCGGCCGCCCTTGCGACCGTCGCGCCCGCGCCCACGGCCCTTGCGGTCGCCGCGACCGTCCTTGTTTTCTTCGGTGCCCTCTTCGGCATCGTCCCCGGCGTCGCCATTTTCGTCGTCGCCTTCGTCGCCGTCATGGTCTTCGCCGACGGTTTCGGGGGCCGGGGCATCGCCATTTTCGTCGTCATGATATTCGACGTCGGCGACATCGCCTTCCAGCTCGTCGAGGTCTTCCTCGGCGCGCATCGCGGCCTCGGCGGCATGCTCAGCCTCTTCGCGGAGCAGCGCTTCGCGATCTTCCTTCGGAATCTGGTAATAGTCGGGATGGATTTCGCTGAACGCGAGGAAGCCGTGGCGATTGCCGCCATATTCGACGAATGCCGCCTGCAGCGACGGTTCGACACGGGTTACCTTGGCCAGATAGATATTGCCCTTGAGCTGCTTGTGCTCGGCGGACTCGAAATCAAACTCCTCGATGCGGTTTCCCTTGGTGACGGCGACACGGGTTTCTTCCCGGTGCCGCGCGTCGATCAACATGCGCGTGGTCATTATTATCACTCCAGGCGCGCCGCGGCGCGCCAACAAAAAAGGCCGCGGCCATCCATACGGGATGACTGCGGTCGAAAGGGTTCAATGGAAAAAAGACGTTATTGCCTTGTGCGGCCCGCGTCCGGTCGTGGACGCGCATGCGGTCTTCCGCCCGAGCGACGGCAAGCGCGAAAGCGCCTGCGTCGCGGGTGAAAGAGGGCATGGCAAGCCTCATGCGGCATCAACCTGTTTAGCGGATGACCGGCCAGCGCGAATCGACCAGCGGCTGATCTTCCTTCGCTGCCCGGGCATCCGGGTGGGCCGACGGCAGGTTGCCAGGCCTGGATTGTCGGGCACCGGGGGAGAGCCGCCGTCCGGTCCGTGATCCGGTACCGATTGGGCGCGTTCCCCGCATAAGGCCCGACGGGTCAGGCAATGACACCGTCAGCGTTCGGGGTGCTAGCATCGGCGTCATCGAACGGCAACAGCCAAGCACCGGAAAAATATGGGCATGACAAAGCCCGCGGCAAGGCGTGCCTTCCGCCCGATCATGCTAAACCGCTGGTTAACCCTGCCCTTTCACCCTGACTTGACGCGGCATCCCTAATGACCGGTTCATCGTGATGACCCGCAGGTGGCCTTGGATGCTTTCAGATAAATACTGGACCAATCGTCCTGCCCGGCGGCATAATCGTCCCATGCTTCTCGCGTCGCTCTTCCTCTCGTCGCTGATGGCCACGCCCGCGGTGCTGGCGGGCAATATCGGCGCGATCGAGATCACGGGCGGCGAGGTGACGGTACGTTTCGACGATTTTGTCGCCAGCGCGTCGACTTTGCTGCTCGCGGGTCCCGACCGCATCGCGCTCGACATCGCGGGTGCGCAGGCGGGGCGTTCGCCGCAGGGGGCGGGGTTCGTGCGCACCGTCCGCCAGGGCCAGCAAGGCCCCGACACCGCGCGCGTCGTGCTCGACCTCGACCGGCCGGCCCTCGTCTCGAACGCGCGCTTCGCCGCCGACGGGCGCAGCCTCTCGTTCCAGCTGAGTCCTGTCTCGGCGGACGAGTTCCAGCGCGCTTCGCGCGCGCCCCGCGTTCAGCTTCAGCCGCCGGCGCAGTTCCGCGCCAAACCGCCCGAAAAACGCTATTCGGTGACCGTGCCGATCGGCAAGGCGAAGCCCGCGGTTGCGCTGCCGAAGATTGAGGGACCGAACAATCCGCGCCTGCCGCTCGTCGTCATCGACGCCGGGCATGGCGGGCACGATCCGGGCGCGATCAGCCCGCACAGCGGCAAGCGCGAAAAGGATATCACTCTCGGCATCGCGCGCGCGATCCGCGACGACCTGATCGCCTCGGGCCGCGTTCGCGTCGCGCTCACCCGTTCGGACGACCGCTATCTGGTGCTCGAGGAACGTTATGGCATCGCGCGTCGACTGAAGGCCGACCTGTTTATTTCGGTCCATGCCGACGCCGCCGAAAACCAGCAGGCGAGCGGCGCGTCGATCTACACCCTCTCGGAAGTCGCCTCCGACCGCGAAGCGGCGCGGCTCGCGGCGCGCGAGAACAAGGCGAACATCATCAACGGCGTCGATCTTGGCGCGCACAGCAGCGACGTGTCGTCGATCCTGCTGGACCTGACGCAGCGTGAGACGATGAACGTCGCGTCGGACTTCGCCCGCCTGCTCCAGCGCGAGGCGTCGGACGACGTCAAGTTTCGCACCACCGCGCATCGCTTCGCGTCGTTCGTAGTGCTGAAGGCGCCCGACACGCCGTCGGTCCTGTTCGAAACCGGCTTCATCTCGAACGAGGGCGACGCCGAATTCCTCGGCTCGGCGGCGGGCCAGAAAAAGGTCGCGCGCGGCGTCCGCGACGCGGTGCAGATCCACTTCGCGCGCCAGATCGCGTCACTGCTCCCGTAAATTTCATTTGACCATCATCCCCCGCCCCGACAGCTTCGCCGCAAGCTGAGGGGAGAGAAATATGGGCTGGAGCAACTGATCGGGCAGCGTCGCCGCGCCCGTCGCCGCCACCCGCCCGCAAAGCGAAGACGAACTCGCGCAGCGCGTCCGCACCGCCACCAAGGTCCGTTCCACCGGCGCCGACCACAGCTTCATGCCGCTCTGCGCAAGCGACGAACTGATCCTCAATCTCGATGCGCTTCCGGGCCGGATCGCCATCGCCCCCGACCGCCAGACCGCGCGCATCCCGGCGGGCTGGAGTATCAAGCGGCTGACCGCCGCGCTGTGGGACGAAGGACTCGCGCTCGCCAACCAGGGCGACGTCAATCCGCAGTCGCTCGCGGGCGCGATGGCGACCGGCACCCACGGCACCGGGGTCGATCTCGGCAATCTGTCGACGATGGCACGCGGTTTCCGCCTGATTGGCGCCGACGGCGAAGCGCGATGGTGTGATGCCGGCACCGACGCCGACCTGTTTCAAGCGCAGCGTCTGTCGCGCGGCATGTTCGGCATCGCGACCGAGATCGAGCGGCTGTTGTCCCAGCCTTTCATCGCATGGTGTCGGCCTGCGCCCTCACGCCAAGACCCACAAGAGCGTCGATATCGTCAGGCGCCAACTCGCGGCGGGCGCTTCCGGGGTCTGCTGCGCCAAGATCGGCGAAGCCGAGGTGCTGGCCGACGGCGGCATCACCGGCATCCTGATCACCTCGCCGGTTGCTGCGCCGCGCGCGATCGAACGGCTGGCGGCGTTCGCGAGGACGGCCGAGGGCCTGATGACGGTCATCGACCATCCCGCCGTTGCCGGACGAATCAATGTGGCGCTCGAAACCAGCCTCGATGTCGTCATCGACATCGACCCTGGCATCGCACGCGCCGGCGTCGCCTCTCCCGAAGCGGCGGTGGCGCTCGCCCGGGCGGTCGCGATCCTCCCGAATCTGCACTACCGCTGCGTGCAATATTACTGCGGGTCGCGGCAGCATATCGAAGGCTTTGCCGACCGCCGCGTCGCGATCGGGGAGCGCGCTGCCTATCTGAAAGCTGTCATCGCCGCGCTGACCGACGCTGGCTTCGCGCCCGAAATCGTCACCGGATCGGGCACCGGGACCCATCGCATCGACATCGATCTTGCGGTCTTCACCGAATTGCAGGTGGGCAGCTATGTCTTCATGGACAAGCAATATCTCGATTGCGACCTCACCGGCGACGGCACCGTCCCCTTTGAAACTGCGCTGGGTGTCGACGCCCGCGTCGTCAGCGCCAAGCATTCGGGACTCGTCACCATCGACGCCGGTTATAAAGCCTTGTCCACTGACGGCGGCGTCGCGGTCGTCCGGCGCGGCGCGCCGGAAACGGCTTTTTTCGCCTTCATGGGCGACGAACATGCCGCGTTGATCGCGCCCGGCATCTGCGAAACGCTTGCGCCCGGCGCTCCGGTCACGCTCACCGTGCCGCACTGCGATCCGACGGTGAATCTCTACGACCATTATCATGTCGTCGAGAACGAGACTCTGGTCGCGATCTGGCCGGTGGGAGCAAGGGGCAGGGCGCGGTGACATGACCGGCCCTACCGCGGGTCGGCGGGGTAACATGCACCCCACCGCAACCATACTTCCCTTTCGCCCGGACACGCTTTAGAGGCTGCTCACGATGGTCGCCGACAGTCCGCCCAATTTCCGCCTGCGCCTGCGCCTGCGCCGCGACAGCAATGCCGTTTTCGGCTGGTTTCGCACCATGTGGGCGCGCCGCTGGTTCCGCTGGCTCGGCTATCTGGCGTGTGTCGGCCTGCTCGGGCTCTTCCTCATCTGGCTGATTTTCGCGCGCGACCTGCCCTCGGTCGACCAGCTGCGCGATTACGAACCGCCGCTGCCGACGATGGTCCGCGATGCCGAAGGCGCGCCGGTGCACAGCTACGCCCGCGAACGCCGTGTCCAGCTCGACTATAGCGAATATCCGCAGCTTCTCGTGCGCGCCTTTCTCGCCGCCGAGGACCGGACCTTCTTCAGCCATGGCGGCATCGACTATCCGGGCATCGCTACCGCGATCGTCACCAACATGACGAACAGCGGTCGGCCGGTCGGCGCTTCGACGATCACCCAGCAGGTCGCCAAGAACCTGCTCTTGAGCAACGAGCTCAGCTATCGCCGCAAGATTCGCGAACTGATCCTCGCGCGCCGTATCGAGGGTGCGCTGAGCAAGGAACAGATTCTCGAACTCTACCTCAATGAGATCCCGCTCGGCCGTCGCAGCTTTGGTGTCCAGGCCGCAGCGCGCGCCTATTTCGACAAGGATGTCGATCAGCTCGCGCTCCACGAAATGGCCTTCCTTGCCATTCTGCCCAAGGCGCCCGAAAAATACGGCCGGTCGCGCTTCGCCGCCGAGGGGCTGGCGCGGCGCAATTTCGTGCTCGGCGAAATGTTCCGCAACGAATGGATTACCGTCGCGCAGCGCGATGCCGCGCGCGCGATGCCGCTGGGTCTCAGCGAAACGGGCAACCGCGCGATCGCGCAGGTCGGCGGCTATTATATGGAAGAAACCCGGCGCCAGTTGATGGCCCAATTCGGCGAGACCGCCGAGGATGGGCCGCACAGCGTCTATGCCGGCGGCCTCTGGGTGCGCACCGCCTATAACGGCAAGATGCAGGCGGCGGCGACCAGCGCGCTGCGCAAGGGCCTGATTCGCTACGACGCGGGCAAAGGCTGGTCGGGACCGATCGCGACGATCGAGGCCGACGACCAGTGGCAAAGCCGCCTCGCCTCAAGCTTCATTGGCATCGATTACGACGGCTGGCGCATCGCCGCGGTGCTGTCGAAAAGCGCTGCCGCAGCACGCATCGGTTTCGCCGACGGCACGACGGGCACCCTGCCGGCGGGCGCCGCGAGCCTCGGTTATCGCAAGACCGGCGGCAGCGCCTTCTCGGCGATGCGCCCGGGCGACATGATCGCGGTCAAGGCGACGGGCAATGGCGTCTATGGCTTGCGCAACATTCCCGAAGTATCGGGCGGAATGATTGTCGAAAGCCCGCATTCGGGCCGCATCTATGCGATGCAGGGCGGCTTCGACGTCCGCCTTTCGCCGTTCAACCGCGCGACACAGGCCGAACGTCAGCCGGGATCGACGATCAAGCCCTTCGTCTATGCTGCCGCGCTCGACAATGGCATGACCCCCGCGACGATGATCGTCGACGGGTCTTTCTGTGTCTATCAGGGCGCGCGCTTCGGCAACAAATGCTTCCGCAACTTCGGCGGCGCAGGTGGTTCGGGCGAGCATACGATGCGCTGGGGCCTCGAACAGTCGCGTAACCTGATGACGGTGCGCACCGCGAGCCAGGTCGGTATGGAACCGATCGTCGACACGATCCGCACCATGGGTATCGGCGAGCACGAACCTTATCTCTCGACCGCGCTCGGCGCCGGCTCGACGACGGTCGAAAAGATCACCAACGCTTATGCAATGCTCGCCAACCACGGTCGCGAACTCAAGCCGCGCGTGATCGACTATGTCCAGGACCGCCGTGGCAAGGTGATCTTTCCCGCCAATTGGAAGGCGTGCGAGGGCTGCAACAAAAAGGACTGGGACGGCCGTCCGATGCCCCGCTTTGCCAAGACGGGCAAGCAGCTGATGGATCCGCTTACCGCCTATCAGGTCGTCCATATGCTCGAAGGCGTCGTCCAGCGCGGTACCGCGGTTCGCCTGCGCGACCTCGGGGTGCCCCTGTTCGGCAAGACCGGCACGACCTCGGGGCCCAAGGACGTCTGGTTCGTCGGCGGGTCGCCCGACGTCATCGCCGGCGTCTATATCGGCTACGACCAGCCGCGCGACATGGGCGGCTATGCCCAGGGCGGTAGCCTCGCCGCGCCGATCTTCAAGGATTTCGCGCTCGTCGCGCTCGACGATCGCCAACCGATCCCCTTCACCGCGCCCAAGGGCATCCGCATGGTGCGCATCGACCGCCAGTCGGGCCGCCGCGTCTATGGCAGCTGGCCGGGCACTGACCCCAAGGCGTCGATCATCTGGGAGGCTTTCAAGCCAGAAAGCGAACCGCGACGGACGATCCGCGAAGAGGAAATCAAGCCTGCCAAGGCCGCCAAGCGACAGGATGCGCCGGTCAGCGAGGGCAGGGGCGGGCGCAGCGACAGTGACTTCCTGGAGGATCGCGGCGGCATCATCTGACCCGCCGCGCCTTCTTCCCCTTCGGCTCCGCAGGCCGTAAGGGCGTGACCAACATATTTTCAGGAGCAAGGACATGCGCGCCGAAGCGCAGGACCATATCGACAAGATCGGCGCCGCCTTGGCGCTGCTGCGCCGCTTTCTCGACTGGGATCGCGCGGTGCGGCGGCTCGACGAGCTCAACGCCAAGGTCGAGGACCCGACCCTGTGGAACGATCCGCGTGCCGCGCAGGACGTGATGCGCGAACGCCGCCGCCTCGACGAGGCGATCACCGCGACGCGCGCGATCGAGACCGAATGCGCCGACACCGCCGAACTGATCGAACTTGCCGAAATGGAAGGCGACGAGGCAATGGTCGACGAGGCGGTCGCGAGCCTCGCGACACTCGCCGCGCGCGCCGAGGAAGACAAGATCCGGGCATTGCTCGCGGGTGAGGCCGACGCCAACGATGCCTATATCGAGGTCCACGCCGGCGCCGGCGGCACCGAGAGCCAAGACTGGGCCGAAATGCTCCAGCGCATGTACAGCCGCTGGGCCGAAAAGCGCGGGTTCAAGGTCGAACTCGTCGAATATCAGGCGGGCGAACAGGCGGGCATCAAATCGGCGACGATGCTGGTCAAGGGCGAGAATGCCTATGGCTATTCGAAGACCGAAAGCGGCGTCCACCGCCTCGTCCGCATCTCGCCCTACGACAGCTCGGCGCGGCGCCACACTAGCTTTTCGTCGGTGTGGGTCTATCCGGTGATCGACGACAATATCGACATCGAGATCAACGAGGGCGACCTCAAGATCGATACCTATCGCGCTTCGGGGGCGGGCGGCCAGCACGTCAACACCACCGATTCGGCGGTGCGCATCACCCACATCCCGACCGGCATCGTCGTCGCGTCGCAGAACGACCGTTCGCAGCACAAGAACCGCGCGACCGCGATGGGCATGCTCAAGGCGCGCATGTACGAGGCGGAACTGCAGAAGCGCGAAGCCGCGGCGTCGGGCGAATATCAAGCCAAGACCGAAATCGGCTGGGGCCACCAGATCCGCTCCTACGTCCTCCAGCCCTATCAGCTGGTGAAGGACCTCCGCACCGGCGTCACATCGACCGCCCCCGGCGACGTGCTCGACGGCGCGCTCGACCCGTTCATGGCCGCCGCCCTGTCGCAGAAGGTGACCGGCGAAAAGGTCGAGGTCGAGGATATCGATTGATGATCCGCGGCGCCGCCCTGCTCGCCGCGCTGGTGGTGCTGCCGCTGCTCGGCAGCTGCGACGCGCCGTGGGAGGGCGATAGCGACCGCACCGAGACCGCCCGCGACTTCCCGCCCGCCGACCGCCCGGTCGCGCCGACCGTTTCGACCAAATGGTCGACCGAAGAGGCACGCGACCGGCTTAACGAGGCTGAGGATGTGATGGATTCGGCCGACGTTCGTCCCGGCATGACCGTCGCCGACATCGGCGCCGGCGACGGCTATTACACCGTCCGCCTCGCCCAGCGCGTCGGTGCCGGCGGGCGCGTGCTGGCGCAGGACATCATGCCCGAGGTGATCGAGCGCCTCGCCGATCGTATCGCGCGCGAACGGCTCGAAAATGTCTCGATCAAGCTCGGCGCGGTCGACGATCCGCGCCTCCCCGCCGCCAGCTTCGACCGCGTCTTCATGGTCCATATGTATCACGAGATCGGCGAGCCCTACGCCTTCCTGTGGCGGCTCCGCCCGGCGCTGCGCGCGGGCGGACAGGTGCTCGTCGTCGATGGCGACCGCCCGATCGCCGACCACGGCACGCCGTTCCGCCTGCTCGTCTGCGAATTCGAGGCGGTGGGTTACAAGCTGCTGTCCTACGACGACAAGCAGCATGCAGGCGGCTATCTCGCCCGCTTCGTCCCCGACGGCAAGCGGCCGGCGCCCGAAGATATCAAGGTGTGCGAGAATCCGTGACGACGATCAATATACCACCAACCGGTCGCCCGCCCCTACTTCGCGCAGAAAGCTAACCAACCCCGCCGCCTTGGCCTGCGGCACCATCTCCTCCGCTGTCAGGCCGACCAGCGCCATCCCCGACTGGCAAACGAACAACTCGATCTCCATTGCCGCTGCTTCCTCGATCATCGGCGCGAGACCTGGCATCCCGGCCGCCTCCCGCGGGGCGTCGCCAGTGGCCGACACGCGTTCGCGGAGCAAGGCGACCGCTTCGCCCTGCAGGAAAATCCGGGTGGGCGATCCCAGCGCCGTCGCGGCCATTGCGGTTTCGAGCGCACCATAAAACCGCTGATCGTCACCCCCCGCGACGATGATGCTCAGCCCCGGCACGTCGGGCATCCCGGATCCTTGGCGATGCCGACCTCGCGCCAGCGCCGGTCGAGCATGTCGAGTATCGCCAGCCGCCCTGCCAAGCTTTGCCCCCAGCCGGTCAGTGCGCGCACGGCCTCCAGCGCCGCCATTGTCCCGATCATTCCCGCGAGCGCGCCCATCACGCCCTGTTCGGCGCAGTTGATCCCCTCGCGGTCGGGATCGGCGCCGACGAGGCACTGGTAGCAGGGGCTCGTCTCGCGCCAGCCTTCGTACAGCGCGACCTGCCCTTCGAACGCCCCGATCGCTGCCGAGAGCAGCGGGATGCGCAGCGCCATCGCTGTGCGATTGACCGCGAGCCGCGTGTCGAAATTGTCGCACCCGTCGAGGATCAGGCTCGCACCAGCGAGCAATGCCGCCGCGTTGCTGTTCGTCAGGCGAATGACTTGCGCATCGAAATCAACATGTGGGTTGATCCGGTCGATCGCTTCGGCTGCGATTTCGGCTTTTGGCCTGCCGATGTCGCCATCGGTGAACAAGGGCTGCCGCTGCAAATTCGACAGCTCGACGATATCATGATCGATGATCGTCAGCCTGCCGATCCCCGCCGCCGCCAGATAGGTGATCGCCGGACAGCCGATCCCGCCCGCGCCGATCACTGCGACATGCGCTGCCTTCAACTTCGCCTGCCCCGCCCCGCCGAATTGCGGCAGGATGATCTGGCGAGCATAGCGGTCGAGTTCGGTGTCGGAGAGCAATTACTCCCCCGGCCGTCGCAGCTTGATTCCTGACAGCGATCCGACATTCTCGGGGATGCTGTCATCGATCGGTTCGTCTTCGGCGGCGCTGTCGCTCGTCACCCCGGTCGATCCAAAGCCGCCCGCGCCGCGCTCGGTGTCATCCAGCGTCTCGACCTCGGCAAAACTGGCGCGCTGTACCGGCGCCGGCACCAACTGCGCGATGCGGTCGCCGCGCTTGATCTCGAACGGTTCGTCGCCGAGGTTCGCCAGGATCACCTTTACCTCGCCGCGATAATCGCTGTCGATCGTTCCCGGCGTGTTGAGGCAGGTGATGCCATGCTTCAGCGCCAGGCCCGACCGCGGTCGCACCTGCACCTCGTAACCCGACGGGATCGCCATCGCGAACCCCGTCGCGACCGCGTGGCGCGTGCCGGGGCGGATCGTCAGCGATTCGGCCGCGACGACGTCCATCCCCGCCGCGCCGTCGGACGCATAGGCGGGCAGGGGCAAGCCGCCGCCGTTGGGCAGGCGCTGGACCCGGATTTCAATCGGGCTGGAGGGGGACACGCGCATCGAGCTCATCGGCGATCTTTTCCATCAATTTGCGGGCGACAGCCGCCTTGGGCAACCGGTCCCAACTGTCTACGCCGTCTTTGCTAACGATATGTACCCGATTCGTCTCGCCCCCCATCGGGTCGGCGGAGACATCGTTGGCGACGATCCAGTCGCAGCCCTTCTTCCCCAGTTTCGCCTCGGCATGCGCGAGCACATCGTTGGTCTCGGCGGCAAAGCCGATCAGCAAAGGCGGGCGCTGCGGACTCTTCGCCACGCCCGCCAATATGTCCGGATTCTCGGCGAGCGCGAGCGGCGGCACCGCGCCGCTGCCGTCCTTCTTGATCTTCTGCGTGCGGGTGTCGGCTGCGCGCCAGTCGGCGACCGCGGCAACCATGATCGCGGCATCGACGGGCAGTCCGTCCCGCACCTCGGCCGCCATCTCGAGCGCGGTCTCGACATCGACGCGGATCACCCCGGGCGGAGTCGGCAGTTCGACCGGTCCGGCGATCAGCAACACTTCGGCGCCGGCCTCGGCGGCGGCGGCGGCGATCGCGAACCCCTGCTTTCCGCTCGACCGGTTGGCGATGTAGCGTACCGGGTCGATCGGCTCATGGGTCGGCCCGGCGGTGATGAGGATGCGACGACCGAAGAGCGGGCGATGGTTCGCCGGCGCGAAATCAGGCTGGGCGAAGAGCGGCGAAAGTGCGGGTGCGTCCGCCAGTGCTTTCCCGATCGCATCGAAAATCGCCGGCGGCTCGGGCAGCCGTCCGGGCCCATATTCGCCGCACGCCATCGCGCCCTCGTCGGGTTCCATCACCGTCACCCCGTCGCCGCGCAGCGTTGCGACATTGCGTCGCGTCGCGGCATGCAGCCACATCCGCACATTCATCGCGGGCGCCGCGAGCACCGGCTTATCGGTCGCGAGCAGTAGCGTCGTGGCGAGGTCGTCGGCGATGCCCGCCGCCATCTTCGCCATCAGGTCGGCGGTCGCTGGCGCGACGACGACCAGGTCGGCCTCGCGGCTCAGCTGGATATGCCCCATCTCGACCTCGTCCTTCAGGTCGAACAGGCTGGAATAGACCTTGTTCTCGCTGAGCGCCGCGAGCGTCAGCGGCGTCACAAACTGCTCGCCCGCGCGCGTCAGCACGCAGCGTACGACATAGTCCGCCTTGCGCAGCAGCCGGACGAGCTCGATGCTCTTGTACGCGGCGATCCCGCCGCCGATGATGAGGAGGATGCGTTTCGCGGCCATCGTCAAACTCCCGTCACCAACATATCGACCGCATTCAAAATCTCGTAGCGCCGATCGGCGAGCGACGCGACCCTGTCGCCAAGGTCCTTGCTGTCGACCGCCGATGCCAATTGCGTCGCCATGATATGGTGTTCGCCGTCAATCTCGAACACCGGATGCAGCCGCGACAATGTCTGCGCCGTTTGCGCTGGAAGGAGGGGCACCACAAAGCGCGTGTCGAAATGGTCGAGCAGATCGCTCTGGCAATCGAGCAGCAGCGCCGATCCGTCGCGGCTCCGGTGAACATCGAACTGCGGCATCAAAATTGCCGATATTTGGCGAGCGGCAGGCCATGTTGGCGCGTATAATCGTTCCAGCTTTCGATCGCGGCGCGATTTTCTTCCTGCCATGCCGCCTCGCGCGCCTTCTTCACCTCGACGGCGAGGCCGGTCTGGCACGCTTCGCTGACGTTGATACCAAGCTGCTTCGCCTCTTCGACCAGTTCGGCGTTCAGCGACACATTGGTCGCCTTCTTGGGGCCTTCGAATCGCGTGGGACGGTTCATCGCCATTCTCCTTGCGCATAAGATATGCGCATTACCCGCCCCGATCAACCGACCGCGACTGGCGCGCCGAAGCGTCCGGCGCGGCCGAGTTTTCGGCGCAGGCGCCGGCCCGCGAAGCCACCCGACGCGCCGGCCCATGCCAGCGCCGCCACGGGTGCGAGCGGTCCCTCGACGATGTCGAACCGCGGCAAGCCTTCGACGAAGAACAACCAACCATAGCCGATCCCGACGGCCGCACCGGTTGCGATCCAGAGCGAAGTGGCCGCGAAACGGCGGTCTTGCGCCGCCCCAAGCAGCAGTAAGCCGCCCGAGATCGCTGCGGTCGGCCACAGGACAATCAAAGAGACCATCAGGGCAAAGGGCAGCGTTACCGCGAACATCCCCCACAGGAAAAGGAAATTTTCGACAATCGCCTCTGCGGCTCCGGGATAACGCGCTACCTCGCCCGCCGATACGATCATCATCAGCAAGGCCAGCCCGAAAATCCCCGCTTCTATCGCGGTCAGCAGCGCACCGCCGGCCAGCTGCACGACGGCTGACCGGTGCGCGAACGTCAGGAGGCGAACCACGCCATCCCCATAACCCCCGCCGCCGCGCCGACGATCGCCGTTAGCGCATAGCGCCACCAGCGCCGTTTCTCGCCGCGCTCCCACATTAGGGGGATGTCGGGCAGCGGCGGCGCGGGCGGTGCGGCACCCTTGCGCGGCAATTGCGCATCGAGCCGCCGGATGATGTCGGGGATCAGCGCCAGCGTCTTGCCCTGTTCGCGGATGCCGTCGGCGAGCGCGGCTTCGGGGCCGAGCTCGTCGCGAATCCATTCCTGCACGAACGGCCCCGACACGTCCCACATGTTGATCCTGGGGTTGAGCATCGTCGCGACGCCCTCGACCATCACCATCGTCTTTTGTAGCAGCAGAAGGTGCGGTTGGGTTTGCATGTCGAAGTCGCGGGTAATCGCGAACAGTCCATCAAGCATCTGGCCGACCGACAGCTCGCTCACGGGCTTGCCACGCATCGGTTCGCCGACCGCGCGCAGCGCCGTCGCGAATTCCTCGACATTATGGTAGTCGGGGACGTATTGCGCCTCGAAATGGATTTCGGCGACGCGGCGGTAATTGCCCGTGGTCAGCCCATAGAGGATTTCGGCGAGCCAATAGCGCGCCTGCCGGTTGATCCGCCCCATGATGCCGAAATCGACCGCGGCGATCGTGCCGTCGGCCTTCACGAACAAATTGCCCTGATGCATGTCGGCGTGGAAGAAGCCCTCGGCGATCGCCTGGCGCAGGAAGGCGTTGACGAGGTTCGCCGACAGCGCCTCCATGTCATGCCCGGCGGCGATCAGCGCATCGCGGTGCGAGATCTTGATGCCGTCGATCCAGTCGAGCGTCATCACGCGGCTCGTCGTGCGGTCCCAGTCGATCGCCGGAACTTCATAGGTCGGCACCCCGACCATCGCATCAGCCAGCTCCGAAGCCGACGCGGCCTCGCGCCTGAGGTCGAGCTCACGCAGGGTCCAGCGGCGGAAGTTGGCGATCACCTCGCGCGGGCGGAGCCGCGTCGCTTCGCCGCCGAGCGCCTCGAGATGCGCGGCTGCCCATTCATAGGTATCGATGTCGCGTGCGAACTGCTTGTCGATGCCCGGCCGGCGGACCTTGACCGCGACCTGGCGGCCTTCGGTGGTGAAGGCACGGTGGACCTGCGCGATCGATGCCGACCCGACGGGGACGGGGTCGAACTCGGCGTAGAGCGTTTCGAGCGGCGCTTCGAACGCGCGCTCGATCTCTTCGCAGATCTTTTCGAATGCCACGGGCGCCAGCGCATCCTGCAGCGTCAGCAAATTGCGCGCCGCCTCTTCGCCGACGATGTCGGGGCGCGTCGCGAGCGTCTGGCCGAGCTTGACCGCGGCGGGGCCGATCGCCTGAAAGGCCGCGGCATAATCGGGAATTTTCGGCTGCACCGTCCCGAAACGCGCGATCCGGCACAGGCGCTTCACACCCGGCGGGGTCGTCGGCGCGCTTTCGATCCCGCGCAGCGCCCCATGGCGCGCGAGGATGCGGCCCCATTTTAACAGGCGCAGGATATGCGTGGCGGGACGGGTCAAGCTTTCCACCCGCTGTGGATGGCGACCAGCCCGCCCATGATCGGCTCGACCTTGACCGATGTGAAGCCCGCCTCGCGGATCAATTGCGCGAACGCGGGCATTGGCGGGAAACGGCGGATCGATTCGATCAGGTAGCGATAGCTGTCCTCGTCCTGCGCGATCAGCTTGCCGAGCTTGGGGACGACGCGGTGCGAATAGGCGTCATAGGCCTGCGCGAAACCCGGCCATTCGTTGGTCGAAAATTCGAGGCAGAAAAACCGTCCGCCATAGCGCAGCACACGGTGCGCTTCCTTCAGCGCCGCGGGGATGTCGGTGACGTTGCGGATGCCGAAGGCGATCGTATAGGCGTCGAAAAACTGGTCGGGAAACGACAGTTTCTCGGCATTTTGCTCGCTCCATACCAGGCTGTCGATGCCGCGTTCGGCGGCGCGCTCGACCCCGACGCCCAGCATGTCGGGGTTGATGTCGGCGACGGTGATGCTCGCGCCCGAAGGCTCCATGCGAAAGGCGATGTCGCCGGTGCCGCCCGCCATGTCGAGAATCGCCTCGCCGTCGCGCGGTTTCACGCGGCGCACGAAACGATCCTTCCACAGCCGGTGCATGCCCCCCGACATCGCGTCGTTCATGATGTCATATTTGCGGGCGACACGGCTGAACACCTCGCCGACCATCGCGGTCTTGTCGCCCGCAGGAACCTGTTCATAGCCGAAGCTGACGGTGTCGGGGGTGGTCATGGGGTCGCGCCTTTGCGGGGGAGAAACGAAGTCGAACCGGCCTTTAGCGGGGCCTTGCCGCCCGCGCAAATGGCGCGTAGCGCGATCGGCGATATGCCCGAACTTCCCGAAGTCGAAACCACCGTCCGCGGCCTCGCGCCCTTCCTCGAAGGCCAGCGACTGGCGTCGGTGATCACTTTCCGCCCCGACCTGCGCCGTCCCTTTCCCGTCGACCTGGCGCAGCGGCTGACCGGCGCCACGGTCACCACCCTGTCGCGCCGCGCCAAATATGGCATCGTTTCGACCGACCGCGACGATCATCTGATCTTTCACCTCGGCATGTCGGGGCGCTGGCGGACCGAAGGCGGCGAGGCGGGCAAGCACGACCATCTTTTGCTCGAAACCGGGGCGGGCCAACGGCTGTTCCTCCACGACCCACGCCGCTTCGGTTCGGTCGATCTTGTCGCGGGTGATCCGCTCACCGCCTTTCCCGCTTTCGTCACCCTCGGCCCCGAACCGCTGTCGGACGCGTTCGACGCCGCTTGTCTGGCGAAGGCGCTCGCCGGGCGCCGCGCGCCGATCAAGGCGATGCTGCTCGACCAGACGATCGTCGCTGGGCTCGGCAACATCTATGTGTGCGAGGCGCTCAACATGGCGCGTATCCACCCCGCCAAGGCCGCCGCCGACGTGTCGAAGGCCAAGCTCGCGCTGCTCGTCCCCGCGATCAAGGACGTGCTCACCGCCGCCATCGCCGCGGGCGGCTCGACCTTGCGCGATTTTCTGAGTCCCGAGGGCGACCTCGGCTACTTCGCGAAGGAGTGGCGCGTCTATGGCCGCGAGGGCGAGGCCTGCGAATGCGGCGGCACGATCGTCCGCATCGTCCAGTCGGGCCGCTCGACCTTTTACTGCCCGAAATGCCAGCGCTGATGCGGGATTTTTCCCGCAAGACCATTGACCAAAGGCCCCTCGCTGGCTATGGGCGCACCCTTCGAGCAGGGTCCGGTCGTCCGGAACCGGCCGTATCCGGACATTGATTCGCACGTTTCGCGCGATTCGGCTGCTCCGGTGACGCTGTGCTCCGACCGTACTAGACCGTTTGAAAACTGAGGAATTTATGGCCAATACGCCCCAGGCAAAAAAGCGCATCCGTCGCAACACCGCGCGCACCATCGTGAACAAGAATCGTGTTTCGCGCATTCGCACCTTGGTGAAGAAGGTCGAGAACGCGGTCGCCGCCGGTGACAAGGATGGCGCCGCTGCGGCTCTCAAGGCTGCGCAGCCCGAAATGGCGCGCGGCGTCGCCAAGGGCGTGCTCCACAAGAACACCGTCGCGCGCAAATATTCGCGCCTGACCAAGAGCGTCAACGCCATCGCCTGAATGGGCGCGTGATTCGGCCCCGTGCCGGACCAGGTTGAAAAAGGACCCGCCGGCGTAAGCCCGCGGGTCCTTTTTTGTGTCCGTTTCGGGACGGTCCTTTGTCGCCACTTTGTGACAGGGCGATGGCATTAGTGTTGCAATGCGGTAAGTGGCGGATTTACCGCGATTCGTTCTCTGTTGACACAAATGTCACAATTAAGAAATTGAAAATAAACAATAAAATTGGTGTTTCGCGCGATTCTGCGACCTCGGGCGAGTCAAGATTTTTATTTCAGTATTTTTACATGCCGCGCTCTTGATAGACTCCGCCTCGCCTGCCTAGACAGGGACGTCATCGGCCTTCGCCGCTGGCCGCCACATCACATGATTCGCCTTCCTTCGCTGCTCGCGCGGATAGGAAGTCTGCGCCCTGCGTACGGGTGCTTGGGGATCGGTGCGCGCGGTCGCGGCGTGGCTGCCGGGGGGCACGGCGATGGCGCGATGCGATTGGGGGACAGGTGTGATTTCAGACGGGGAGAGCTATGGCCAAGGCGGCGGACAAACGGCGATGAGCGGCGATGCCGCGACGCTGTGGCCGCGCGTGGCCGAAGGGCTCCGCCGCGACCTCGGCGTGCGCACCTTCGACCATTGGCTGAAGCCGGTGCGTTTTGCCGACTATTGCGCCCTGTCGGGCGTCGTGACGCTTGAGGCGGCGAGCCGCTTCTCGGCCAACTGGATCAACGAACGTTTCGGCGACCGGCTCGAACTCGCGTGGCGCCAGCATCTGCCCGTCGTACGCAGCGTTACTGTGCGCGGCGCCAGCGCGGGCGCCGAGCGCGCCGCGATCCTTGCCCAGCCGCCGCTCCCGACCTTCGAGAATCCCGCCCCGGCCGCGAATCCGGCACTGCTCGGTTTCGACCCGCGCCTGTCGTTCGACCGCTTCGTCGTCGCGCGCTCGAACATCCTCGCCGCCAACGCCGCGCGCCGCATGGCGATGGTCGAGGCGCCGCAGTTCAACCCGCTCTACCTCTGCTCGGGCACCGGCCAAGGCAAGACCCACCTGATCCAGGCGATCGCGCAGGATTATGCCGCGGCGCACCCGACCGCGACCATCATCCTGATGTCGGCCGAGAAGTTCATGCTTGAATTCGTCGGCGCGATGCGCGGCGGCGACATGATGGCGTTCAAGGCGCGGCTGCGCGCTGCCGACTTGCTGCTGCTTGACGATCTGCAGTTCGTGATCGGCAAGAATTCGACGCAGGAGGAACTGCTCCACACGATCGACGATCTGATGACTGCGGGCAAACGCCTGGTGGTCACCGCCGATCGCCCGCCGGCTATGCTCGACGGGGTCGAAGCGCGGCTGTTGTCGCGGCTGTCGGGCGGGCTCGTCGCCGATATCGAGGCGCCCGAGGACGACCTGCGCGACCGCATCATTCGTCAGCGGCTCGCCGCGATGCCGATGGTCGAGGTGCCCGACGACGTCGTCGCCTATCTGGTCAAGCATTTCACGCGCAACATCCGCGAACTCGAAGGCGCGCTCAACAAATTGCTCGCTTATGCCGCGCTCACCGGCGCACGGCTCGACCTCGCGCTCGCCGAGGACCGGCTGGCGGAAAATGTCCGCAGCGCGCGCCCGCGCATCACGATCGACGAGATCCAGCGCGCGGTCTGCGCCCACTACCGGCTCGACAAATCCGAAATGTCATCGAAGCGCCGTGTTCGCGCGATCGCCCGCCCGCGGCAGGTTGCCATGTATCTGGCCAAGGAACTGACGCCGCGCTCCTATCCCGAGATCGGGCGCCGCTTCGGCGGGCGCGACCATAGCACGGTGATTCACGCGGTCCGCACGGTCGAGGCGCTGCGCGTCAGCGACAGCGAACTCGACGCCGAAATCGCCGCGATCCGGCGAAGCCTCAACCGCTGATCCACAGACATATCCCGGACTTGTCCCCGGGATTGCCCACAAACAAAAGGCCCGCCGTCCGGATGGAAGGCGGGCCTTTTTTGACCGTTGACCGGCGAGCTCAGCTCTTTTCGGGCGGTGCCACCGTGATCCGCACCTTCTCGCCCGAATTGCCGGGAAAGCCGGTGAACATCGCCTCGACCAGGTTCGGGACGATCGCCTGCAGATTATTATCGCGCGACTGCGCTTCGGCGCGGCCCTCGAACAGGCGATAGCCGTCTGACGCGCGGCTGATCTGCAGGTCGAGCCCGCTGGTATAGACGGTGAAGCTCTCGACGTCGTTATAGCCGAAGCCCGGCCCGAAGCCGCCCCACAGGAACGGGTCGCGATAGCCATAGACGAAACGGCGCCCGCCGCGGCCGGTAACCACCACCGGACGATAGAAGCCGCGGCCATAGCCGCCGTACCAGGGGTCGCCAAAACCCGGCGTGCTGCGCACCCGTTCGCGGCCCTTGTCGATGTCGTAACCCATGCGCACGACCATATCGGGGCGTTCACCCGGCGCGGCGGGGCGATAGCCGAAGCGCGTCAGCTCGCCCGCGACAAGGTTGGCGTACTGGCCGAACTCGATCCCGCCAGCGAGCGCGGGGTTGCCCGCCTCAACGATGAAGCTCTGACCCTGCGGCGCGGGAAGCTGGGTCTGGAAGCGCGCGACGTCGGCCTTGAAGGGCGTCGCGCAGCCGGCGATCGCCAGCGTCGCCGCGGTCAGCGCTGCGAGGCTCAATCGGCGGAAATTCATCTTGTTCATCATCGTCTTGGCTCCGTGAGTCGGTGCACGCAAAGGCCGCTCTTTATACCATGACTATGCCGAGGCGGCTTAACCTTGATTGAACTCGCTCCATCGCACGACGGTTCAATTCGCGATATGGGGCCAGTTCTATCGAAAACAAGGATTTTGCTGCCCGAACAGGCCGCTCGCGCAAAGATTCAGTGGGACAGTTCCGGCGCGGCATGGGCGGCGCTCGGTCCCGCGACCCATGCCCTCAACCCGTCTTTTCGGCGTCGAGCATCGCCTGGTGCGCGGCGCGGGCGGCGGCTTCGGCTTCGCGCGCGCTTTCGGCATCCGCCTTGGCCCTCTCCGCCTCGGAAACGGCCTGGGCCAGTTCCTCGCGGCGCAGCGCGGCGGCTTCGGCCGCCTTCGTCGCCTTATCCCTGGCTTTGGAGCTGCTATCCTTCGCTGCCGCGGTTTCGGCGCTTTTCGCCTTTGCATCGGCCTTGACCGCCCGCTTTTCCAATCCGGCCCGGATCGCCTCGGTCGACGACAGGCGATAAGGCATCACGTCGCCCAGCTTATGGCAATATTGTGCCAGCGGTTCGACGAACGTCTCGCGCGGGACCAGCGTCAGTTCGGACAGGCGCCATTCGCCCAATTTGCGGCCGAAGGTCGCGACATAGGTTCCGACCAGCCGACCGCCGATGTCGCGGAGCCGCCATTGGCCACGCGCCGAACTGCCGTCGCCAGCGCGAACGAACGATATGTCTTCGAGGCGGCGGTCTGGCCCCGCGAACGGGTCGCGAAGAGCGGACAGCTCGGCCATTCCGCGCGGGGCTTGGCCGGCGGCGGTCCAGCGGCTCTTCTTGTCGAGATGAAACTGCACGCCGACATTGGCGGGCTCACCCGCAGCCACGCTGGCCCAATAGGCTTGCATCACCCGGGTTGCCGGTTGCCGCGCCTCGGCGATTTCGGTTTCGGGCATCGGCGTGCCCGACATGCACGCCCGTTCCTGTAACGCCGCTTGCTGGCGCGACATCATGTCGCCGACCATCAATCCGATCCAGGCTTGCGCTGCGGCCGGTCCCGGTACGGCGGTGAGCAGCAAAACGCCCGCTGCCATCGATCGCCTTGCCCCACAATATGATTGCAAGCCCCGTCTCCCCGTCGCCCCGACCTCCCTATTGGCAGGCACATCGCGGACGTCAAGCGGGACCAGGCATCAAAGCTCAGCGGCACAGCCCCAGCGCGGCATAGGCTGCGTCGAGCGTCGGCTGTGCCAACGTTTTCGCCCTTGCCGCGCCATCCTCCAGCGCCGCGTCGATCGCCGCCGTGTCGGCCTTCAGCGCGTTCAGCCGCGTCGCGATCGGGGTCAGCGTTTCGACCAGCAGTTCGCCGAGCGCTGGCTTGAACGCGCCGAAACCCTGCCCGCCAAAACGCGCCAGCACCGAATCGACGCTCTCGTCGGCCATCGCGGCATAGATCGACACGAGGTTTTTCGCCTCGGGTCGTCCGTCCAGCCCCGCCGCTTCTGACGGCAGCGGCTCGGCATCGGTCTTCGCCTTGCGGATCTTCGCCATGATCGTCTCGGCATCGTCGACCAGGTTGATCCGGCTCGCGTCGCTCGGATCCGACTTCGACATCTTCGCCGACCCGTCGCGCAGGCTCATGATCCGCGCTGCCGCCGGCGGGATCGTCGCATCGGGTAGGGTGAAGGTTTCGGTCCCGGTGTCGAGGTTGAACTTGGTCGCGACGTCGCGCGCGAGTTCCAGATGCTGTTTCTGGTCGTCGCCGACGGGGACGTGCGTCGTCTGGTACAGCAGCACGTCGGCGGCCTGCAGCACCGGATAGGCGTAAAGGCCGACGCTCGCGCCCTCGCGGTTCTTGCCCGACTTTTCTTTGAACTGGGTCATCCGGTTCAGCCAGCCGATCCGCGCGGTGCAGAACAAGAGCCAGCCGAGTTCGGCATGCGCGGGCACGCGCGCCTGGTTGAACAGGATGGCCTTGGCGGGGTCGATCCCCGCCGCGATCAGCGCCGCCGCCATCTCGCGCGTATTCGCGGTCAGCGCGGCGGGATCATTATGGACGGTGATCGCGTGCAGGTCGGCAAGGAAATAGAGCTTCTCGCCCGCCATCTCGTCCTGCATGCGCACCCAGTTGCGGATCGCACCCAGATAATTGCCCAGGTGCAAATTTCCGGTGGGCTGGATGCCCGACAAGGTCCGCATGATCTATTCCTCTGTAAGCACCGGTTTGGCGCGCCGCCGCGTCAGCATGGCGATCAGATCCTTGTCAAGCGCGCCGACCAGGAAAGCGGCGGCAAAGAAGGTCACGCCACCGACCGCGCACAGCGCGCCGAGCGATCCGATCCGCTCGATTACCGACCCGGCATAATAGGCCTGAAGCTGCGGCATCAGCCACCACAGCGCCGCCGCCATCACCGCGACCGCGACCAGCTGGCGCAGGATGCGCCCGCCGAGCCGTGCGGTGAAGTGGAACCAGCCGCGTCGGTGCAGGATGATATAGAGCAACAGGCAATTGATGGAGGCCGACACCGCGGTCGCCCCGGCGAGGCCGACGATGCCATAGCGTTCGACGACATAGAGGTTGATCGCGATATTGACGATCAGCGACGCCAGCGCGGTCCATACCGGCGTGCGCGTATCCTCGCGCGCGAAGAAGCCGGGATTCAGGATCTTGACGATGACATAGGCGGGCAGGCCCGCGACCAGCGCGACGACGATATTCGCCATCAGCGCGCCATCGGCGGCGGTGAACTTGCCCCCGACGAAAAAGGCGGCGGTAAAGGCCGGGGCACAGATTGCCAATGCAGCGGCGGCGGGCAGCGTCAGCAGCGTCGCGATCTCGAACGCATTGGCCTGCAGCCTTTGGGCCTCGGCGCCGTCGTCGCTGTGGATATGGCGCGCGAGCATCGGCAGGATCGCCGTGCCCAGCGCGATGCCGACGATACCGAGCGGCAACTGGTTCAGCCGGTCGGCGAGCTTGAGCAGGGTCAGCGACCCCTGCGGCAGACTGGTCGCGAAGAAGGTGTCGACGAACTGGCTGATCTGGTAGATTCCGGCACCAAAGGTCGCGGGCAGGATCAGCATGCCCAGCTTCTTCACCTCGGGGGTGACCTTGGGTAGGCGGATGTGGAGTTTCAGCCCCGCGCGCCGCACCGACCACCAGAGATAGGCGAGCTGGGCGACCCCCGCGAGTGCGACCGATATCGCGAGCGCGAGCGCGACGATACGGTCGTCGCCGCCCGGTCCGCGGAACTCGGCACCGATCAAGATGCCCGCGATCAGCACGATGTTGAGCAGCACCGGGGCCGCCGCGCCGGGCGCGAAACGCGAGCGCGCGTTGAGCAGCCCCGACAGCATCGCGACGAGGCTGATCAGCCCGAGATAGGGAAAGGTGATGCGGCTCAGGAAGACGGCGAGTTCGAACTTGCCGGGCACCGTCTGATATTCGCGCGCGAGCAGCCAGACGATCCCCGGCATCACGATCATCGCGACGGCGGAGAAGATCAGCAGCACCCACAGGAACAGCGCGAGCACATCGTCGGCAAATTTCGCCGCCGCTTCCTCGCCGCCCTCTCCGTGCAGCGCGCGGCTGTACATCGGCACGAAGGCGACCGAAAAGGCGCCCTCGGCGAACAGCCGGCGAAAGGTATTGGGCAGGGTGAAGGCGAGCTGGAAGGCGTCGGCCGCGAGTCCCGCCCCGAGCACCCGCGCGAGCAGCATGTCGCGCGCGAAGCCGAACAACCGGCTGACCATCGTCAGCCCGCCGATCGTCCCGACGCTCTTGACCAGGCTGCTCATGCGGCGCGCCCGGCGAGCGTGGATCTGCGATCCATAGACTGCGTCATTGCGAGCGAAGCGAAGCAATCCAGAGCGGTTTTGGGCCGCACTGGATTGCCGTGGGCCGTCGGCCCTCGCAATGACGATGGTTGTTCAGCGCGATCAGGCCTGCCCGACCGGCGCTTCGCCGGCTTGTTCGGCCGCGATCTGCTGCGCTTGCTGCTGAAACAGGCCGTGGAAATCGATGGGTTCGAGAAGCAGCGGGGGGAAGCCGCCGTCGCGCACGACGTCCGCGACGACCCGGCGTGCGAAGGGGAACAGGATGCGCGGCGCTTCGGCAAGGAAGAAAGGCTGGAGCTGGTCGTCGGGCACGTTGCGCACGCCGAACAGCCCCGCATATTTCAGCTCGACGACGAAGCCGACCAGCTCGGCATTCTTCGAGGTGATATCGATCTTCAGCGACACTTCGAACAGATTGTCGCCGACATTGTCGGCACCGATGTTGAACTGGACGTCGACCTGAGGCGCGTCCTGCACCTGATAGATCGCGGGCGCATTCGGATTCTCGAACGACAGATCCTTCACATATTGCGAGATCAGGCCGATCGCCGGCAAATTGTCTTCGCCGTTCGAAAGGGTTTCGGGGGTGAATTCGGGCGTGGTGTCGTCGGCCATGTCGGTCTTGCTTTCCCTGTCGTCTTCATCTGGCTCCCGCGGCGCCATAATCGGTCGATCCGGCGGCACGGGCGATTGCGGCGCCGCTTAGCAGTGGCGGACCGCCAGCACAATGGGCGCCCATAGGGAGCCCCGGGGGGCGTGCCCCGCAACCGCTTCGGCGTGGCAGGCGTTGTGCGGGCGTTGACCTCCCGCATGGCTGCGGCCATGGACATTTGAAACATGGCCGCCGATAGCCTATGTAACGGTTCGACTTTTTTGATATTCATATTGGACTTCAGCCCGTGACAGCCATTTCGATCGTCCTGCTCGCCATGATTGCCGCCTTTCTCGGCATGCGGCTCTATTCGGTGCTCGGCAAGCGTACGGGCCACGAACAGGAACCCGTGCTGCCGCGCCGCGACGACCGTGCCGCTCCCGCACCGGTGCGCCTCGACGATCCCGATGCGCCCCCGGCGCCGCAGGGCGCCGCCGACACCGCTGGCCTCGTCTACGAACCCGCCGCCGAAGCCGGGCTGCGTGCCTTGCTCGCGACCGACCGCAGCTTCGACGCCGGCCGTTTCATGGAGGGAGCCGAGGCGGCCTATCGCATGATCCTCGAGGCTTTCTGGACCGGCGATCGCGACACGCTGCGTGACCTGTGCGATCAGGACAGCTACGAAGGCTTCGTCGAAGCGATCGCGGGGCGCGAGGCGCGTGGCGAACGGCTCGACAACCGCCTTGTCGGTATAGATTCGGCAAAGATCACGGCGGTCGAACTGTCGGGCGGCGAGGCGCGCGTCACCGTCCACTATCGCGCCGACATCAGCGCGATCACCCGCGATGCTGAGGGCAATATGATCGCCGGCTCGATGATCGACGCGCGCGAGACCAACGACCATTGGACCTTCCGCCGCGCGATCGGCAGCAACGATCCCAACTGGCTGCTAGACGAAGCCGAAACCGCCTGATCGCGATGCCCGGTCCCGTGACCACCCGGGCGCTGGGATTCGCCCTCCTCGCCATCGCGCCCGCCGTGTCGGCCTGTTCGTCGGTGATTCCCGATGCGGGCGGCGGCCGTGTCGAAACCACGCCGCGCCCCGTGCCTGCGCCAACTTCGTCGCCGACGCCCACGCCGACGGGCTCCACGCGCCCCTACACCCCGCGCCCGTCGGAGAGCGGCACGGTCGCGGCGAAACCGATCCCCGCCACACCACGGGCTACGCTGGCCGCGCCGTCCGTTCCCGCGAGCGCGATCACGGCCGCCGAAGCCGGGGTGGTCGTCGGTCCCGAATATGCCGACCTTGGCATCTCGGCGGCGCAGGCGAGTGCGGCGCTTGCGGCCTTCCGCCTCAGTTGCCCCTCGGTCATGCGCCGCGCCGACGTCAGCGGCCTGACTCAGAACGCCGACTGGAATGACAGCTGTAACGCCGCGAAAGACTGGCGCGACAGCGACGCTGCGGCCTTTTTCACCCGCTATTTCGGCACCGTACAGGTCGGCGCCGGCACCGCCTTCGTCACCGGCTATTACGAGCCCGAAATCGCCGGATCGCGCACCAAGCGCACGGGCTACGACATCCCCATCTATCGCCGCCCCGCCGACCTGATCGATGTCGATCTCGGCCAATTCTCGGACGACCTCAAGGGCAAGAAGATTCGCGGCCGGGTCGAGGGCAGCAATCTCGTGCGCTATTACGACCGCGGGGCGATCGAGCGCGGCGCCCTCGAAGGCCGCGGACTCGAAATCGCCTGGGCTGCGGACGCCGCCGAATTCTTCTTCCTGCAGATCCAGGGCTCGGGCCGCCTGCGCCTTCCTGACGGCGAGGTCATGCGCATCGGCTACGACACGCAGAACGGCCGCGACTATGTTGGCATCGGCAAGCTGCTCGCCGATCGCGGTGAACTCAAGTCGGGCCAGACCTCGATGCAGGGCATCCTCGACTATCTGCGCGCCGACCCGGTGCGCGGCGCCGCGGTAATGAACGAGAATCCCAGCTGGGTCTTTTTCCGCGAGATCGTCGGTCCCGGGCCCCTCGGTGCGCTCGGCGTGCCGGTAACGGGACGCAGTAGTGTCGCTGCCGATCCCAAATATACGCCGCTCGGCGCCCCTGTCTTCCTGTCGCTCGACCGCGCCGAACCGAACGGCCTGTGGATCGCACAGGACACCGGCGGCGCGATCAGGGGCGCGAACCGTTTCGACAGCTTCTGGGGCGCCGGCAACGACGCGCGTGCGATCGCCGGCGGCATGGCGGGACGCGGCTCGGCGCTGCTCCTCCTGCCGCGCACCAGCATCGCGCGCCTCATCCGGCGCTGACGATGGCTCGCCGGCTCGCCCCCGACGAGTCGGCGCTCTGGAAAAGGGTGGCAGCGACGGTCACGCCGATTGCCAGACAGTCCGTCCCGCTTGCCGCCGCCGCCCCGCCGACGGTCAAGCCGCCCAAGACGCCGCCACGCACCGTCGCACCCCTTGCCGCGGGTCCACCCGCGCCGCTCCCACCGCCGCGCCGCATACACAGCGCTGCGACGCTCGACGGCCATTGGGACCGCCGCTTGCGCAAGGGGCTCGTCCGCCCCGACATGAGCATCGATCTTCACGGCCACACGCTGGCCTCGGCGCAGACTTTGCTCGACGAGAGCATCCACCGCGGGCTGATCCGCGGCGCGCGTGTGCTGCTCGTCGTCGCGGGGCGCCTGCGCCCCGGCGCCGACCGCCTGCCGCAGATGCACGGCGACCCGCGCCCGCGCGGTGCGATCCGCGCTTCGCTCCCCGACTGGCTCGCCTACTCGTCTCATGCCGACCAGATCGTAGCGCTGCGTCCCGCGCATATCAGCCACGGCGGGGCGGGCGCGGTCTATGTCATCCTGCGCCGCAGCCGCGACGACTAGGCAAAGGCGCGCATCAATATCCCGCGATAGATGGCGGTGAGTGCATGCAGGTCCGCCACCGCGACCGCCTCGTCGAGCTTATGCATCGTCGCATTGGTCAGCCCGAATTCGACCACCGGGCACAGCGCGTGCAGGAAGCGCGCGTCGGACGTGCCCCCCGTCGTCGACATTTCGGGCACGATGTCGGTCTCGGCATGGATCGCTTCGGCGACCAGCCCCGACAAATCGCCCGGCGGGGTCAGGAACGCCTCGCCCGACACCTTCCCCAGCACCTTCGCCTTCGGTTCGACGCCCTGTGCGATCCGCTCGATCATCGCGATCAGTTCGGCGCCCTTGTGCGCGTCGTTGAAGCGGATCGACAGCCGCGCCCGCGCCGACGCCGGGATGACATTGGTGGCGCCATTGCCGACCTCGACGTCGGTGAACTCGATGTTCGACGGCTGGAACCAGTCATTGCCCTCGTCGAGCACCACGGCGTCGATCGCCGCCATGATCCGGACCAGCTTGGGGATCGGGTTGTCGGCGAGGTGCGGGTAAGCGACATGCCCCTGCGTCCCCGGCACGTCGATCCAGATATTGACCGACCCGCGCCGCCCGATCTTCACCATGTCGCCCAGCTTGTTGACCGAGGTCGGCTCGCCGACGACGATCATGTCGGGCGTCACCCCGCGCCCCGCCATATGCTCCATCAGCGCGCGGGTGCCGAAGATCGCAGGGCCCTCCTCGTCGCCGGTGATGATCAGGCTGATCGTCCCGGCGCTCGCCGGTGTCGCGGCGGCTGCGGCGACAAAGGCCGCGATCGACCCCTTCATGTCAACCGCGCCGCGGCCGTAAAGCAGCTCGCCGCGCACGTCGGGGACAAAGGCGTCGCCCGCCCAGCCGACGCCCGGCGGCACGACATCGAGATGCCCGGCAAAGCCGAAATGCCGCGGCCCGGCGCCTTCGCGGACCGCGAGCAGGTTCTCGACCGGCCCGTCGGGTTCGATTCCGTCGACGAAGCGCTCGACCATGAAACCGAGCGGGGTGAGCGCCGCCTCGAGCACGTCAAACACCTCGCCCGTGGCCGGGGTGACGGAAGGGACGGCGATCAGCGCCTGGGCGAGGTCCACGGGGTCGATGCTATGGGTCATGGCGCTCCCTTACCCGTTCGTGTCGAGCGAAGTCGAGACACGTTGGCGCGGGCGCATCTCGACTTCGCTCGATGCCAACGGCAGAAGGGAAGCGGAGGACCCATGCCTAAGCTTGATCTCGACGCCATCCCGCAAACCAACGCGACCGGCTATCCCGCGCCCTATGATGCGGCGGTGCAGGGCCGCTGGTACCGCCGCCTCGCGCCCGTCACCGGGATCGACGATTTCGCCGCCAGCCATGTCGTGCTCAAGCCCGGCGCGATGTCGTCGCAGCGCCACTGGCACGACGGCGAGGACGAGATGGTCATCATGATCGCGGGCGAGGCGGTGCTGGTCGAGGACGACGGCCGCTGGCCGATGCGCCCCGGCGATATCGCGGTCTGGCCCAAGGGCAGCACCAACGGTCACCATCTGGTCAACGAAAGCGAGACCGACTGCATCCTCGTTGCGCTCGGCGGCGGCGCGAAATATGACACCGGCGGCGGCTATTCGGACATCGACATGCTGTTCACGCCCGAGGGTTATTTCCACAAGGACGGCACGCCCTATCCGGCCAAGCGGATTCCCTAGTCGACCCGGAACCCCGTCATCACGAAGGTCGACGGCGCGGTCGCATAGACGCCGTGTCCGCGCGCATTCGACGACCCGAACACCAGCCCGATGCGCTCGATGTCGGCGAGCGCGTCCTGCATCGCGCCCGGATTGTTCGCCGACGGCTGCCCCAGCACCGAAATCCATTGCGGATCGTCGAGCGCTACGCTGATTTCACCCACCCCCGGCGCCAGCTCGCGCACCGTCGCCGATGGCGCGTACCAGCGATAATATTGATAACGCCCCTTGGCGTTCCAACTGTCGCCCCGCCGCTGGAGATAGAGCGACACCGTCCCCACGCGGTCGGGGTTCGCCTGCGGTACGAAGCGCGTGCCGGGCTTCGCGTCGATGCGGTAACGCACGACGATCCGCGATTTGCCCACCAGCGATCCGGGGCGGAAGGTCACATAATGGACATGCCCGGCCGCCTTGCTCCCGACGGGGAAGTCGAACGACCAGCCGTCGCGCTCGGGTTTCGGCGCCAGGGGCATGCCAACCGAATAGTTTTTCCCGCGAATGATCGGGCCGATTTCCCACTCCGATGCAGTGGGGGCGGCGGCGGTCACGACGGCTGCGCTGAGCGCGAGGACGGAAGCGATAAGCGTGCGTTTCATGGACAGCGTCTACCGCGTATCCGGCACCCTGCGCTGAACGCCGCGTTCATCGCGTTGAAACCTCAGCCCTCCGCCGGCCCTTCGAACTTCTCGATCACCCAATCCTCGGCCTGCGCGCCGCCGATCCATTCCTGCATGTGCGGATGGCTGATCACCGCCTGGCAATAGGGCAGGGCAAAGCGCGGCAGCGGGATCGAATAAGTGATGAAGCGCGTCACCACCGGCGCGAACATCATGTCCGCCGCCGACCAATCGCCGAACAGAAAGTCCCCTTCGCCACCGAAACGCGCGCGCGCTTCAGCCCAGATCTGGATGATGCGGACCACATCGGCCTGCACCTCGGGCAGCAGGTCACCCGCCGGATAGATACGGCGGATATTCATGCTGTGGTTGCGGCGCAGCGCGGCGAAGCTCGAATGCATCTCGGCCGCCATCGACCGCGCCATCGCGCGCGCCGCGATATCGGTCGGCCAATAGCCGCGCTCGCCGCCGGTCTTTTCGTCGAGATAATCGACGATCGCCAGGCTGTCCCAGACGACGATATCCTCGCCGTCCCACAGGATCGGCACCTTGCCTCCCGACGGCGCGAACTCGTCGCCCTCGCGCCGGTTCGACCAATCCTCGTCGTACAGCGGGACGGTGACTTCTTCGAACGGCAGCCCGCTATGCTTGGCCGCCAGCCAGCCGCGCAGGCTCCAGCTCGAATAGGCCTTATTGCCGATGAACAGTTTCATGGGGTCTCCCTCTTTTCCTCTCCCTCAAGGGGAGTGGAGCGAAAGTCAAACCTCCACCGCCTCCAGCACCGCGGTGCGCAGCTCGGCGATGCCCATGCCCTTTTCGCTGCTCGTCACGATCACTTGCGGGTGCGCCGCCGGATGCTTGCGCGCCTCAACCTCGGTCGCCGCCAACACCGCGGCGAGTTCGGTCGCCTTCACCTTGTCGGCCTTGGTGAGCACGATCCGGTAGCTCACCGCCGCGGTGTCGAGCATCTCGAGCACGTCGCGGTCGACCTCCTTGATCCCGTGGCGGCTGTCGATCAGCACCAGCGTGCGTTTCAGCACCGCGCGCCCGCGAAGATAGTCGTTGATCAGGAAACGCCATTTCTTGACGACATCCTTCGGCGCCTTGGCAAAGCCATAGCCGGGCATATCGACCAGCCGGAAAATCAGCGGCTCGCCGACGTCGAAATAGTTGAGTTCCTGTGTCCGCCCCGGCGTTACCGAGGTGCGCGCCAGATTGTTGCGGTTGGTCAGCGCGTTGAGCAGCGACGATTTGCCGACGTTCGAGCGGCCGGCAAAGGCGATCTCGGGCATCGACGGCGCGGGCAGATGTTCGAGCGCCGGCGCCGATTTCAAAAAGGCGATCGGCCCCGAGAACAGCTTGCGCGCACGCTCGGGGCGCTCGGGATCGACCCCGGGTGCGGGCTGCTCGTCGCTCACTTCGCGACCGCCGTCCTCAGCGCCGGGAACTTGCTGTACATATATTGCTGCTGCGCGATCGACAGGATGTTGTTGGTGATCCAGTAGACCAACAGGCCCGCCGCGAACGGCGCCATGATGAACATGAACATCCACGGCATGATCTTGAACACCTGCGCCTGTACCGGGTCGGCCGGGGCGGGGTTCAGGCGGAACTGCAGCCACATGGTGATACCCAGGATCACCGCCAGCACACCGATGCTCAGCAGCGACGGCGGGGTGAAGGGCAACAGGCCGAACAGATTCAGGATATGCGCCGGGTCGGGGGCCGACAGATCCTTGATCCACAGCACAAAGGGCTGGTGACGCATTTCGATCGTCAGCATCAGCACCTTGTACAGTGCGTAGAAAATCGGGATCTGGATGACGATCGGCAGGCAGCCCGCGAGCGGATTGATCTTTTCGTCCTTATAGAGCTTCATCAGCTCCTGCTGCTGCTTCTGCTTGTCGTCCTTATGTTTTTCCTGCAGCGCCTTCATTTTCGGCTGTACCAGGCGCATCTGCGCCATCGAATGGAATTGCCGCTGTGCGATCGGGAACATCAGCAGGCGGATGATCAGCGTCAGCGCCATGATCGCGACGCCGAAATTGCCAACCTGCTTGAACAGCCAGTCGAGCAGTTTGAAGATCGGGATTTCGAAGAAATCGAACCAGCCCCAGTCGATCGCATGCGACAGGCGGGTAATCCCCTCCTTGTCGGTATAATTCTCGAGCACGCTCACTTCCTTCGCACCGGCGAAGATCCGGCTGGTCGTGCTGCTCTGCTTGCCGGGAGCGATCTGCGTATAGGGGCGCGCAAAAAGGGCCCGGTAATTGTCTGCGGCGGTCGCGGCGAGCGACGCGGTGACACGTTCGCCCTTGGCTGGAATGACTGCGGCGAGCCAATATTTGTCGGTAAAGCCCAGCCACGCGGCCGACCCATATTTAAACGCTTCGCCCTTATCGATATCCTTGTAGTCGACGTCGAATTCCGACTTGTCGTCGACGAAACCAGTCGGGCCGATGTGATTGGTCCAGCTCGTCTGCTCATGCGGGTCGGTCGGCTTGCCGAGGCGATCGATCAGCGCAAAGCTGCTGGCCGTCACCGGCGCCGCGCCGGTGTTGGCGATGGTCTGTTTGGCGGTGATCAGATAATCTTTGTCGACGCTGTATTCGATACGGAAATTCTGCCCGGCGCCGTTGTTCCAGCTCAGTGTGACGGGCGTCGTCGGGGTCAATCTGGTGCCGCTCGCGGTCCAGACGGTGGTCGGACCCGGAACCGCGACGCCTTGCGCCGACCAGCCGATGCTGGCGAAATAGGCGGCCTTGGTGCCGCCGGGCGCGAACAGGCGCACCGGCGGCGAATCCTTCTTGATCGTCTGGCGATATTTGGTCAGCGTGATGTCGTCGATGCGCGCGCCGACCAGATTGATCGACCCCGCCAGCTTCGGCGTTTCGATCGGAATGCGTTGACCTTCGGCCAGCACCGTTTCGATCGGGCGCAGCACCTGCATCGCGGGCGCGGCCGGGACGCCCGGAGCGGCAGCAGGCTGGCCCGGCAGGGCGGGGTCCGCCGTCGCGGGGCCGACTGCGGCCGTCGTCCCGGCGACCGTCTTGGTCACATCGGGCTTGTCGGGGGTCGGAAAGAATTTCTCGGAGACGAAGTTCCACCCCAGCAGGATGGCTGCCGACAGCAACAATGCCGTGATCCAGTTACGCTTGTCGTCCACGCCGGTTGGTCTCTCTTCGTGTCTAATCAGGGATTATGGTACGGGGTCATAGCCGTGGCCGCCCCAAGGATGGCAGCGCAATAGCCGCTTTGTCGCGATCCAGCCACCCTTGATCGCGCCATATTTCTGCAGCGCATCGATCGCATAGGCGCTGCACGACGGGGCATAGCGGCAGGTTGGGGGCAGGATTCGCGACGGGCCGAGTTGCCAGCCGCGCGCGATCAGGATGAGTAGTTTGGCGATCATGCGGAAAGCCCTGAAAACTGCGCAACTTCATTCGCGAATCGCGCTTTTTCCTCTTCGTGACCCCGGACTTGATCCGGGGTTCCGCTCAGCAACGTCGAAAAGCGGGACCCTGGATCAAGTCCGGGGTGAGGACGGGGAAGAACGGAAGCCGAAGGCTTCATTTCGCCAGCTTCTTCGCGGCGCGGCCCAGTGCGGTCGTCAGTTGCTCGTCCAGATCGGCAAAGACGATGTCGTTGCCGCCGGGCCGGCCGATCAGCACATGATTGGCCCCCGCGATTCCCGATTCGGGCAGTGCGGCGCGGCACAGCGCCCGCAGCCGGCGCTTCATCCGGTTGCGGGTGACGGCGTTGCCGACCTTCTTGCTGACGGTATAGCCGATGCCGATGCCGGCATCTTCGTCGCCGCGCGGAAACACGAGCAGGACGAATCCGGGCATAGGAAAGCGAAGGCCGCGGTTGGCGGCCAGGAATTCGCTGCGTTTACTTAAGGTTCGCACCAGCGTGGCTGGCGCAGCGTCGGCGATTAGGCCGACAGCTTCTTGCGGCCCTGGGCGCGGCGGTTGGCGAGAATCTTGCGGCCGCCAACCGTCGCCTTGCGCGCGCGGAAACCGTGGCGACGGGCGCGCACGAGGTTGCTCGGTTGAAAGGTACGCTTCATCGCGGTTGTCCCTAATTCTCGTCAAAGGCTTTAACAGAAAAGGGCCGCCAAACGTGGGCGGCCACTGATGGGGGCGCGAATAAGCAGGATTCGGGCGAAAGTCAATTGTCCCCGAACGCATTTGCCGATCAATCGCCATTGGGACGGCGATCGGCGGCATTGGTGTCGATGCTTCCCGAAAGCATCCCGCGCTCGCGCCGCCGCGCCGCGCTCGCCCGCCGCATGATGCGATCGGTCCAGCCGGCATAGCGCGGGTGCCGCCGCTTGAACCGCACATAGATGCGTTTCGCCCAGGCGCTGTTCTGCAGCGCGAGCGCGAGGCCGAGCGGGAAGAGGATGATGAAGCCGGGCCCGGGCAGCGGGCCGAGCAAAGGCGCGAGCAGCATCAGCAGGCAGCCGAGCAGGAACAAGGCGAGGCGTACCTGCGCGGTCGACCGCAATCGCTGGTAAAGGCTGCGCTTTGCCATGCCCCGCGATGTGGGGTAGCCGCCAGCGTGTTACAAGGCTAGATCAGTTGAGGGTGACGTAGCGCGCCATGTCGTCGCGCGTCAGGTAGGTCACATCGTCGAACGGCGTCGCGTTGGTCATCGCGTAAAAGGCGTGCGCCTTGGCGTCGTCGAGTCCCATTTCGCGATAATAACTCAGATATTCGGCGTGCACCGGGTCGCTGGCGGGATAGTCGCGCGCCTCGCGGCCATATTCGTCGGCCCAGCTGTGCACCCCGAATTCGGCATCGGGGGCGGCGCTGCGCCGGACCCCCGCCATCCACAATTCGACCGCGCCCGATCGCACCGACCCGCCTGCGGGCACCACCGTCTCCATGCCCTGACGGCGGATCGCGCGGGCGAGGATCAGGTTCGCGGCTTCGTCGAGGCTGCCGGGGCAATCGACCATCTCGATCCGCTTGAGCGTCGGATAGGCCGCGAGCATCGCCGCGAACTGGCGCGGCGTCGCGCCATCGACATCGCCCGCCATGCGGACGGTCGTCGCGTCGATCACCGAGAAGGGGCCATAGACCGCCTTCGCCCGGCCGAGCGCCGCGAGTTGGCTCGATGGGGCATAGCGCCGCGTCGCCCCCAGATCCGCATCGCTCGCGACGGCCTCGTCGTCGAGCAGTGCGGCATCCTCGTCGAGGACATCCCCGTCATCGTCGCTCGTCGTATAGGTCCAGGTGACCGTCGTGGTGATCACGACCTGCTGCGCCTGCGCCGGCGCGAACGCCAGCACCGCCGCGAGGCAGGCGACGATCAGCGTGCGGACAAGGGCGGATGGCAGAACCATGCCACCGCTTTCGCGCGCGGGCGCTTGCCAAATGGCAAAGCGGCAATGTCAGCGCCCCGTTAACCCTATGGGCCTTGCCGTACCGTTTCGGGACAGTGCGCCGCGAGAGGTTAATCGCGGTCGGGGGCGCCGAGCGGGAAATAATGGCGATAGGGCCGTCCGCCATCGACCGCGCGCGAGACCGAGGGGTGCGCGAGCAGGCGGGCGCGATAGGCGCGCAGATTCTCATAGGCCGCGGGGATCGGATGCACCCAGTCGGCGTAGAAGAGCGACGGCGCCGCGGCGCAATCGGCGAGGGTGAAGCCATCGGGTGTCGCCCAGCCGCCGCCCGCCAATTCCTTGTCGAGCCAGGCATAGATGGTGTCGAGTTTCGCCTTCGCGGCATCGACGATCGATGGCACATGGCCGTCGGGGCCACGGATCGCGTCGTTCACCACCTCCTGCATCTGGCCCATAACATGGTTGTCGAAGATGCGGTCGAGCAGCCGGACCTTCAGCGCGGCTTCGAAATCCGCAGGGATCAGCTGTGGTTCGGGCACCAGATGGTCGAGATATTCGATGATGATCGACGCCTCGAATATGGGCCGGCCGTCGTGGACGATCAGCGGGAATTTGCCGATCGGCCAATAGGCCCGCAGTTCCGGGCCATGCTCGGGAAATTCGGGATCGACCGAGCGATAGGCAAAATCGATGCCCTTCTCATACAGCGCGATCTGCGCCTTCCAGCTGTAGGAGGAGAAAGGGTGGCCATAGAAAATGAGCATCAGCGAGCATCCTTGCGGGTCAGCCAGGCGAGCGGCCAGCCAACGAAGAAAATATGCGGGAAGAGCGCGATCGCGCCCTTGACGAGGTCGTTCGGCGGGAAGGGCGATCCGAAGCGCAGCGGCAGCACGATTCCGTTCATGATGACGTAGAGGATCAGGCCATAGATCGTGCCGGTGAGCCACCACGGCCATGTCGTCAGCGCCGTCCAGCGCCGCGCGACGAAGAACCACGTCGCGACCATTGCCCCCATGATTGCGTAATGGGTCGCAAGTCCCGCGATATCGCCGCCGATCCCCCATGCGCGCGCGTCGTCACCGAACGGCCCGCTGGCGACGGCGTGCAGCATCGACGAGACGGTGCCGCCCTGCACCACGCTCGACACCGCCGCATAGACGATGTCGAGCGTCCCGCAGAGCAGCCAGGCGAAGAGCGCGGGGCTACGCCGCGCCAACCGCTTCGCCTTTTATCGCGGCTTCGATGGTGGCGACGTCGATCTTCTTCATCGTCATCATCGCCTCGAACGCGCGCTTGGCGGCCGCGGTGTCGCCGCTCGTCATCACATCGGTCAAAACGCGCGGGGTGATCTGCCAGTTGAGACCCCATTTGTCCTTGCACCAGCCGCACATGCTTTCGGCGCCGCCATTGCCGACGATCGCATTCCACAGCCGGTCGGTTTCCTCCTGCGTGTCGGTATGGATCTGGAAGGAAAAGGCTTCGCTATGTTTGAACGCCGGCCCGCCATTCAGGCCGATGCAGGGAAAACCGAGGACGGTGAAATCGACGGTCAACACATCGCCTGCCTTGCTGCTCGGGTTGTCGGTAGGCGCACGGTGGACGCCGCCGACCTTGCTGTCGGGGAAGGTCGCGGCATAGAAAGTCGCCGCCTCCTCGGCATCCTTGTCGTACCACAGGCACAGGGTTGCTTTATTGGACATCATTTCTCTCCTTTGATGGGTGCCCCAATCGACCACAGGTGTCCGAACGGATCCTTCACCTGGGCATAACGGTCCCCCCAGAAAGCATCATGCGGTTCGAGTTGCGACGTCGCGCCCGCCGCGATCGCGCGATGGTACCAGGCGTCGGTGTCGTCGACGTGCAGGTGCATCGTCACCCCCGTGGGCGGGGCCATCGGCCCGCCGCTATATTCGGGGAAATCATCGTGCATCATCAGCGAAGCGCCGTTGACCAGCAGGTGCGCGTGCATCAATCGCACGCCATCCTGTGCCGGCATGCGCATCCGCTCGGTCGCGCCGAACGCCTTCGCATAGAAATCGATCGCTTCGCTCGCACGCTTGTCGGCGATCGCGATATGCGGGGTCAGCCCGCTGGTGGGGCTCTGGTCGGGATTCGTCATCACCTCTCTCCTCTTCCTCTTGCTTGCTCCCCTTCAGGGGAGGCCGTTTATGATTTGCGCGGTCCGACCAGCCCAAAGGCGGCACCCTGCGGGTCGATTGCGTTCATCGCATATTCGCCGCCCGGGATTTCCATCGGTTCGTTGGTCACCGTGCCGCCATGGGCTTTTACCGCGGCCAGCGCCCGGTCGATATCGTCGACCCCGATGTAATAGGTCCACATCGGTGCCGGCATGCCGGGCATCAGCGGCATCACGGCGCCCAGCCCCACCTCGCCGCGCTGGATGAAGCGATAGGCCCCCATCTCGCCCATATCCATTTCGCCCTCCTGTCCCCAGCCGAAGTGGCGGGTGTAAAAGGCGATGGCGCCGTCGGGATCGTTCGTCGCCAGTTCGTTCCACCGCACATGCTGCGCCTCGGTGACCGAAAAGACGTCGCTCTCCATGCCCTCCATCCCCGGCGGCGGGGTCGGCGCCATGATATAGAAGGGGGCGCCCTGCGGATCGGCGAGCATGGCGATCCGGCCCGCCATCTCGACATCGCGCGCGGGCATCAGCAGCGTACCGCCCGACGCCTCGATCGCTTCGATTTCGGCATCGACGTCGGCGGCGTGAAGATAGCCCAGCCAACAGGGATGCGCACCGTGCGCCGCCATGTCGGACGACAGCCGCAGCACCCCGCCATTCATTCCGCCGTCGCTGCGGGTGATGAAGCCGTAATCGCTGTTGTCGCCGTGCCCGGTCGACAGCGTCCAGCCGACGACCTGGTCGTAAAAGGCTTTCGCGGCTTCAGGATCGGGGGTCATCAGTTCGTACCAGATGAAGTTGGAGGCATCGGTCATCTTTTTGCTCCTTCGACGGTCGGAAAATAATCCCCGCGACCTTCGGGGGTCATGTCGAGCAGGCCCCACAGCGAATCGACGAGGTCGCCGGCGCGATGGTGCTGGCCGGGGTCGGACGGCGCGAACGCCATCTCGCTGCCCCAGTGGTGGCGGACGGTGTCGCCGTCCCTGCGAAAGACGTTGAAGATCGTCTCGTCCCATTCCTCGCCGGGCTTCAATTTTCGCTCGTCGCGCATCGCGGCCGGGAATTTGCGCGTGTCGCCGAAATAATCGGCCGAATAGCGGGTGGTGACGTCGGACAGGAAGGTGAGGTGCGACCAACCGCGCACGCGCGCCCATTCGACGAGCCGCGCGATCGGCGACTTGGCGACGATATAGAGCGGGGCGCGGTCGTCGATATAGCGCGCGCCGCCATCGACCGAATCGAGCATATGGGTGCAGCCGGGGCAGGGCTTGTCGCGCTCGGCATTCCACATGAAGCTGTAGAGGATGATTGTCGGTTTATCGCCGAACAGCTCGGACAGCCTCACCGTCTCGGGCCGCTGATAGGCGCCGATCCGCTCGAACACATAGTCCTCGGCGATTGCGCCGCCGGGCGGCAGCGCACGCCGCTGGGCCGCGACCGCCTCGATCTGGCGCCGCAGCGCGATCTCGGCATCTAGCAGCGCGTTGCGCGCGGTCCGGTAATCGGCGCTCTCGTTGGGATAGCTGATGTGGTGCATGTCGCTCTCCTCCATCCCCTGCTACCGGACCCAGCCCCGCGTCTTTTCGACCGGCGGCGCGCGAAATCCCATCGCCGCCCAGGCCGACAGCAGTTTCCACATGAACTTGCCCGAATGGGTCGCGTAACTTGGCACGTCGTCGCTGAACTCGATGCCGGCGGGACGGTCCTGAGTCATCGTCCGCATCGCGACCGGTGGCTGCTCATCTTCCGCGATGCGTCCGGCATAGATGCTCAGCCAATGGCCCTTGGTGAATTCCAACGCGATCGGCGCGTTGCAGCATCGCGCGACGAAGCGCCGGGTCGGCGAATCGGCTTTCAGTCGGTGCGCGTCGAGTTGACCGGTTCCCGATATCCACGCGATGCGGTCCTTGCGCACCAGCAGATAGGGGGTGCCGCCATCGGCATCGACCACGCCGGGTGCGCCGGGCAGGGCGCCGAACGCCTGCCCGGCTTGCTGGCAGCTATGGCAATAGCAGGTCGCCGCGACGATCGGCTCGCCCGCCAGCTCCAGTGTCACCGCGCCGCAGGGGCATGACGCGATGCGCGTTTCTTTCTCTTGCGTGCCGGCCATCGGGTGTCTCCTCTTCATCCACCCTGTCGCGAAGCGATGGGGCGGGGGACCGCCGCGAAGCGGTGGTGGTGGGGCAGCAACGGTGCGTCATAGCCCCTCCGTCAGCCCTTCGGGCTGCCACCTCCCCATGGCTTCGCCACAGGGAGGAAATCGATCACGCCTCGACGATCGGCGCGAAGCCGCCGTAGATCATGCGCTTGCCGTCGAAGGTCTGGTCGTTCGGATCATGCTGCATCCGCTCATCCTTCATCACCTTGTCCCAGCCCGCCATGCGCGTTGCCTTGTCGGGCCATTCGACCCAGCTGAATACGACGCTCTCGCCGTCCTGCCTGTGCGCGGCGCGGTTGAAGTCGGTGACCTTGCCGTCGGACACATCGTCGCCCCACGCCTCGACGACGCGCGTCGCGCCATGGTCGCGGAACACGGACGATGCCTTGATTGCCATATTGCGATAGGCTTCCTTGTTCGCGTCGGGGACCGGGACGATATAGCCGTCGGCGTAACCGAAGCGGCCTTCGGCTTTGTCGTCGAGCAGCGAGTCGAAGCCGGCGACGATCATGCGTTTGCCGTCGAACGGCATGTCGCCGCCCATCGCCGCCATGCGGGGGTCGTTCATCATCTTTTCGGTCGCAGCGTCGCGCGTCGCCTTGTCGGGATATTCGAACCAGCTGAACACGACGGTCTCGTCGGGCTTGGCCTGGACGGCGCCCTTGAAGTCGTTGACCTTGCCGTCGGGCACATCGTCGCCCCAGCATTCGACCATGCGCGCGACGCCGAACTCCTTGAACAAGGGCGCGGCGTCGGCGGCATGCTTGCGATAGGCTTCCTTGTTGGCGGTCGGCACCGCGAGCACAAATCCTTCTACATAGGTCATCTTGTCTCTCCTTGGGGGGTGGGAGGGGATTTCAGGCGGCGGGTGGACCCGCTTCTTCGCTGAAGGCGGCCAGCTGCGCGTCCATCGCGCGCTGGAAGGCGGGGCGGGCGAGGCAGCGGTCGAGATAGGCCTGCAACCGCGGCTGCTCGGCGATCAGTCCGGCTTCGACAGCCTCGCGCAGCACCGTCGCCATCGCGATGTCGGCGACGGTGAATTCGCCGGTCAGATAGTCTTTGTCGCCGATCGCATCGTTCAGCCGCCCGAGCCGGCCCTGGATGAATTCGATCAGGCTGGGACGGCGCAGCTTCGCCCATTCCTCGCCGGTCGAGAAAATATCGATATTGCCGAGTTCGAACAACATCGGCTCGACGCTGTTATAGGCGGCGAACAGCCAGGCGAGCGTGTTGGCGCGGGCTTGCGGATCGCGGGGCATCAGTCGCGCATCCTTTTCGGCGAGGTGGAGCAGGATCGCGCCGCTTTCGAACAGGCGGATGCCGCCGTCGTTGAGCACCGGCACCTGCCCCCACGGCTGGAACAGGAAATGGTCGGCGGGGCGGTTCACCGCGCTGATCAGATGCTCGGCATAATCGAGTCCGATTTCCTCGCACGCCCAGCGTGGGCGCAGGTCGCGGACGTAACCGCGGGCGAAATCGGGCACCCAGTCGAAGGCGGTGACTTCGATCTTGCTGTCGGGGTTCACAGGCATGGCGATCTCTCCTCGGTTGTGGGGTTCAGGCAGGCAGCGGTTCGCCGATAGCGCAGTCGGCCAGATGCGCCGCCATGGCGCTCTGAAAGGCCGGGCGGGCTTTGCCGCGTGCGACATAGGCGCTCAGATTGGGATACGGCGCCAGCAATTCCGGATTTGCGTTGCGGAGCACATCGACCATCACGATGTCGCCGATCGAAAAACGATCTTCCAGCCAGTCGCGGTCGCCGAGCGCCTGCGACAATCGGGACAGCCGCTGCTCGGCAAAGGGTTTCGCCGCTTCGATGGCACCGGCGAGCCAGTCGGTACCCTGTCCTTTGACAGTCAGCACGACCAGCGTCTGGATCATCGGTTCGACGCTGTTGAGCGCGGCGATCATCCAGCTGATCGCGCGCCCGCGCCCTTTCGCATCGCGCGGCAACAGACGCGCGTCGGCTTCCCCGATGTGGATCAGGATCGACCCCGTTTCGAACAGGGTCAGATCGCCGTCCTTGTAGACCGGAACCTGCCCGAACGGTTGATCGGCAAGATAGGCCGGTGCCTTGTCCTCGAAAATGCCGCCGATCAGCCGCGTGCGATAGGGCTGGCCGATTTCGTCGAGCGCCCAGCGGGCGCGGATGTCTTTGATCCGGCCGCGGGCGAAGTCCGGTACCGATCGATAGGCGGTGATCTCGGGCAGGGCGGCGGTCGCGGCGGACATGATCAGTCCCTCTTCCCTTTGATATAGGCAACGATCGACATCGCGTGGCCGTGGCCCAGCTCGAAATCGCCCTTCAGCCAGTCGACGACGGCGGTGGCTTTGACGCCGGGGGCAAGGCCCTTGCCATCGGCGAGTCCCTTGTCGATCGCGAGGCTGCGCAACTGCTCGGCCGATTTCCCGGTCTTGGCTTCGACGTTGTCGAGATAGGCCTGGAAACTCATGCGGTCGCTCCCTTCGCCAAAGGAATCAGCGCCCGGACGCGCGGGTCGCGCAGCCACAGGCCGCCCCACAGCATCAGGCCGAGGTAGACGCCGAACAGGCAGTGGCTGAACAGCGGGCTGCCGATCCGGACATGGGTGGCGATCGCGCCGCCGAGATATCCGGTGATCAGGATCGCGCCGAGGATCGCGGTGCGCGGCCAGATATAGAGCAGGGTCGGGATCAGCAGCAGCGTGCCGAGCATGGTCATCGTCGGGACGTCGAGCGGCCAGCCGAGGTCGGGCGGGCTATATTTGATCGCGGTCTCCGGTGAGACCAGCTTTAAGCCGGCATCGAAGAGGAGGAAGAGGATCACCAAGCCGCTCAAAACGCGGCCGGCGATCGACTGACCCTTGGTGGGGACTGCATCGGTCATCGCTTCCTCCTCCCGAAACTCAGGTCAGGCCGATGCTTCGGCGGGTTCGCCGGCGGGGATTGCGGTGGGGTCCATCCACATCACTTCCCAGATATGGCCGTCGGGATCCTCGAAGCTGCGGCCGTACATGAAGCCGAAATCCTGCGTCGGAGTCGGATCGGCCTTGCCGCCCGCGCCGACCGCCTTGTCGACCTGTCCATCGACCGCCGCGCGGCTGTCGGCCGAGACGCAGAGCAGGACCTGCGCGGTCGTATGCGCGTCGGGGATCGTCTTCCCGGTGAAGGTCGCCCATTTTGCGTGGGTGAGCAGCATCACGTGGATTGACCCTTCCTCGATCACCATGCACGCGGCGGTGTCGTCGGTGAATGCGGGGTTGTTCGCCGCGCCGACCGCTTCGTAAAAGGCCTTCGACTTGTCGAGGTCGGTGACTGGCAGGTTCACAAAAATCATCTGTGGCATTTTCTCTCTCCTTGGGGATGTGGGACTATTTTCAGAGGCTGGTTTCGGGGACAGGCGCCTCGCCATTGGCGACGGCGGGGTCCATCCAGAACGGACCCCAGACATGGCCGTCGGGGTCGAGGATGTCGCGGCCGTACATGAAGCCATGATCCTGCACCGGGTTGATGTCGGCGGTACCACCCGCGGCGGCGGCCGCTTCGACCATCGCATCGACCGCCTCGCGGCTGCCGAGCGCCAGCGCCAGCGACACCTCGCTCGACGTCGCCGGGGCGATCGGCCGGTCGGTGAAGCCCTTCCACTTTTCGTGGGAGAGGATCATCACGAAAATCGTTTCCGACCACACCATCGCGGCGCCGGTATCGTCGGAGAAGCGCGGTTCGTTGGTGAAGCCCAGCGCCTCGTAAAAGGCTTTCGACTTTGCGAGGTCGGCGACAGGCAGGTTCACGAAAATCATCTTCGGGGAATCGGACATCGGGGGTTCCTCTCGCTTCAGTCCGGAGCGAACAGCATCCGGACATAACGCTTCAAATGGGTGACGGTGCCGCGGGCAATCGCCGGGTCGTTCGTGGTTTTCGCCAGGACGAAGGCGCCTTGCAGCACCGACTGGACATGCTGGGCGAGTCCGATCGCGGTGACGTCGTCGGGGGCGCCGTACAGGTCGATCGCGGCCTGGATGTCGGGGGCGAGGGCCTGGCAATAGGCGTTGATGCTCGCCTCGCACGCGGCGCGGATGCGGTCGCTGGTCGCATAGGCTTCCTGCACCATCGTGCCGACGAAGCAGGTATAATCCTCGGTCGGGCCGTCGAGCATCGCCAGCCGGAAATCGATATGGCCGAGCAGGCGGTCGAGCGGGTCGTCCAGCCGGTTGTGCGGCGCCATCTCGAACATCGGCCGCGCGCGCTCGGTCCAGCCCTCGGCGGCGGCGACCCCCAGCGCTTCCTTCGACGCGAAATGGTGGAAGAAGGCACCCTTGGTGACCCCTGCCGCCGCACAGATTTCGTCGACGCTGGTCGCGGCATAGCCCTGCTTGCGTACCGTGCTGTGCGCTGCCGCGATCAGCGCCGCACGGGCGCTGCCGCGCGGTGCACGCGGCGATGGGGCGGGGCCGGAAGGGGGTTGGTTGCTCGTCATGCGAATCAACATACCGACCAGTTGGTATGGCGTCAAGCGCCGCCAAAAGACCCTTCGATCTTGTCGCCGGGTCATGGTGGGATTTGCCGTGCGGGCTCTGGGTGCGATATCCCCGCCAGCCCTGTGCAAAAAACAAGGTCGCCCGGCGGAGTTTTCGCGGCGTTCGTGTCGCGGCGCGCCTGTTCGAAAAGACTCGACCGCGCCGCACTTTCCTGCCACGAATATGAGAACAAAGCAAGCACATATTGTTCGAGGGGGGCGTCCATGGTCGCGATCGTATCCACCGTCGCCTATCTCGGGCTCGAAGCGCGCGGGGTCGAGGTGCAGTGCCAGATCACCCCCGGCGTCCCGCGCTTCGTCGTCGTCGGCCTGCCCGACAAGGCGGTCGGCGAAAGCCGCGAGCGCGTCCGCGCCGCGATCGCCGCGATCGGCCTCTCGCTGCCGCCCAAGGTCATCACCGTCAACCTGTCGCCCGCCGACCTGCCGAAGGAAGGCTCGCATTATGATCTGCCGATCGCACTCGCGCTGCTCGGCGCGATGGGCGTCATCGATGCCGAGACGCTGAGTGCCTATGTCGTCGTCGGCGAACTCGGCCTCGACGGCCGCGTCGCCGCTTCGCCGGGGGTGCTGCTCGCGGCGCTCCATGCGGGCAGCCAGGAGCGTGGTCTCGTCTGCCCCGTGGCGCAGGGTCCCGAGGCGGCATGGGCGGGCAATGTCGAGGTGCTCGCGGCGCCCGACCTGCTCGCGCTGCTCAATCATTTCCGGGGCAGCGCGCTGCTCGCCCCGCCGCGCCCCGGCGAAGTCGAGGAGCCGCGCCGCATGGCCGACCTCGCGCAGGTGAAGGGGCAGGAGGTCGCCAAGCGCGCGCTCGAAATCGCGGCGGCGGGGGGCCATAATTTGCTGATGGTCGGGCCGCCGGGGGCGGGCAAGTCGCTGATGGCGGCGTGCCTGCCCGGCATCCTTCCCGATCTCGATCCGGGCGAAGCGCTCGAAGTCTCGATGATCGCGTCGGTCGCCGGGCAGCTCGAAGGCGGGCGCCTCGTTCGCGCGCGTCCGTTCCGCAGCCCGCACCATAGCGCGTCGATGCCGGCGCTCGTCGGCGGGGGCTTGCGCGTCCGTCCGGGCGAGGTCAGCCTCGCGCATCTCGGCGTGCTGTTCCTCGACGAACTGCCCGAATTCCAGCGCACCGTGCTCGACAGCCTGCGCCAGCCGCTCGAAACCGGCGAGGTCAGCGTCGCGCGCGCCAACGCCCATGTCACCTTTCCGGCGCGGGTGCAGATGGTCGCGGCGATGAACCCGTGCCGCTGCGGCCACCTTGGCGACCCGGCGCTGGCGTGCAGCCGCGCGCCGCGCTGCGCCGCCGACTATCAGGCGAAGGTGTCGGGACCGCTGCTCGACCGCATCGACCTGCATGTCGAGGTGCAGGCGGTGAGCGCCGCCGACCTCGTGCTGCCGCCGCCGGCCGAAGGCAGCGCCGAGGTCGCGGCGCGGGTCGCCGCGGCGCGGGCGGTGCAGACGGCGCGCTATGCCGATCACAAGACGCGGACCAATGCCGAGATCGACGGCACCTTGCTCGAAGCGGTCGCGACTCCCGACGAGCCGGGGCGCAAGTTGCTCGCGCAGGCGGCCGAGGCGATGCGGCTGTCGGCGCGCGGCTATACGCGGATCTTGCGGGTGGCGCGGACGATCGCCGATCTGGCGGGAGCCGAAAGCATCGGCCGCATCCACCTTGCCGAAGCGCTGAGCTATCGGCGGCAGGCGCCGCGCAGCTGATGCCGGATATGCGGTTCGACGCCGAGATCATCGAGTGGCGCGGACCGCCGCCCTATCTGTTCGCGGTCATTCCCGAGACCCTTGTCGGCGACATACGTTATGCGGCGCTGTCGGAAAGCTATGGCTGGGGAGTCGTGCCGGTGATCGCAAAGATCGGCGCCACCGAATTCGCGACGTCGCTGTTTCCGCGCGCCGGTACCTATCTGCTGCCGGTCAAGGTTGCGGTCCAAAGAGCCGAGGCGATCGGGCTTGGGGACCGGGTGCGTGTGGCAATGCGCGTCGGGCGGCCCGGCCAGGGCTGAGGTCATGGTAAAGATTTTCGAACATATTGGTGCGATACGGCGGTCATGACGGCGGCGGGCAACCCCTTGATGAAGCTGTATGGCAGGCTCGCGCTGGCTCTGACCCTGCTCGCTTTCACCTTTTCGCCGGCGCCGGCAAACGCCGAGGCGCTGACGGTCGAGCATGGGCTTTGTCACGCGGCGAGCGGGTTGGACACGTCCGACGCCGCCCTTGCGGCGCGGCGCTTTTCGTGCGGCGGACTGCCGGCGGGCTATCATCGCGCCAGTCTCTGGCTGCAGACCGATCCCGCGCAGGTTCATCTCGCGCGCAGCGACCTCGCGCTCATGGTCCACCAAAGCCGGTTCGACCGGCTCGCGGTCGCCTTCACCTACGCCGACGGTGTCACACGCTGGCAACAGGTGCGCCAGGGCGATTACGGGTCGCACTGGCGGGCGGGCGGGCAAATCTTGTTCGAGGCGCCCGAGCGCGGGGTGCCGCTGGCATCGGTGACGATGCGTTTCGACCGGCTGGCGAGCGCCGGCCTGATCCGCGCGCGGCTGTTGCCGAAAGCCGATGCGGTGGTGCAGTCGACCGGCATGGCGGTGGCGATCGGCGCCGCGCTCACGCTGCTGCTGGTCAGCGGCATCTACAGCCTGTCGCTCGCCTTCGCAGTGCGCCGCCAATATCTGGCCTGGCAGGCGGGCTGGTCGGCGACCATGCTGCTCTGGGGCTTTATCTGGTCGCAGGCTCATCTCGGGTTCTTCCCCGGTCTGGCCGGTACCGTGTCGGCGCAGATCGCGACCTTCCTCGCCTGCCTGGCGATTGCGATCGCGACGTTCAGCGCGGTGCTGGCGGTCGATCGCGGCGCCGTGTCGGCGCGGCTTCGCGGCACCGCGCTGGCGCTCGGTACCATCGTCGGGGTCGTCGGGGTTCCGCTGGCGCTGATCCGCAGCGAAAGCCTGACGCAATGGGCCGACCTGCTGGGGCTCGTCATCGTTGCCGACCTGCTGGCGGTCGCCGCCTATCTCGGCTGGGCGTGGTGCCGGGGATCGGTCGAGGCGCGCGACTTCCTTGCCGCCTGGTGCCTGCCGATGGCGGTGCTCGCCTTCATTCATATCGTCGATGTCGACGACCGTGTGTGGGGCGGCGGCTCGCAATTGCTCGTGCTGGCGGCGGCGACCTGGCAGGCTTTGTGGCTGTCGGCGTCGGCGACGCGCCGGCTCGCCCGGCTGCGTATCGAGCGCGACAGCGCGCGGGCGTCGGAGGCGCTGGCCCAGCAACTGGCGCGGCGCGATCCGCTGACCGGGCTGCCCAACCGGCGCGGTTTCGTCGGCAGCGTGACGCCGCTGCTCGAACGCGCCCGCGCCGACGACCTGCCGGCGGCATTGCTGCTCGTCGACATCGACCGGTTCAAGTCGATCAACGACGTTCACGGTCATGATGCCGGCGACGCGGTCCTGTGCGAAGTCGCCCGGCGGATCGCGCGCTGGGAAGGGCCGATGTGTACCGTCGCGCGGCTTGGCGGCGAGGAGTTCGGCCTGCTGACGGTGGGCATGGATGGCATCGTTCTCAGCCGCTTCGCCGAAAGCGTCCGGCTGGGGATCGCGGCGTGCGACCACCGCGCGGCGATCGGCGCGCGAACGGTCACCGCCAGCGTCGGGGTCGCCGAAGTCCGCCCCGCGAGCGATTTCCAGCAACTCTACCGGCTCGCCGACGAGGCGCTTTATGATGCGAAGCGCGGCGGACGCGACCGGGTGGTCGTCCAGCGCCGCAGCGACGGCGCCGGTCCCTCCGACGATCGATCGAGCCGCGAAGCGATGCTGTCGCGCTGACCGCAGGCTGTCGCTTTTCCGGTCAGATGCCGAGCGACGCCGACTTGTTCTCGACCACCTCGAGCGGCGGCTTGGCTGCAGCCGCCCCGTGGCGGCGGTGGCTGAGCTTGCCGTCGACCTTGCCGCCATTCTCGATCGTGATCGTCTCGTAGACGACGTCGCCGGTGATCCGCGCGGTCGCGTGGACGATCAGCGTCTTGGCCTCGATCGAGCCATCGACCAGCCCCGCGATCTTCGCGGTTTCGGCGACGACCGCGCCCTTGATCTCGCTCGCCTCGCCCTGGACGAGGTTGGCGCATTTGAGGTCGCCGTCGATCTTGCCGTCGACGTGCAGGTCGACGCTGGCCGCGACATTGCCGGTGACGACGACGTCCGATCCGAGGATCGAGAAGGTCGTATGACGGGCGCCGGTCGCCATCTTAGCGGGCACCGCGGGCGACGGAACCGACGCGCTGTCGGGCGTCGGCTTTGACTTCGAGAACATCGGCTTTGGCCTCCAGGAAGCGGCGCGGGTTGACCGCCACGTCGTTCAAACGAACTTCAAAATGCAGGTGGCTGCCGGTCGAACGGCCGGTCGAACCCATTCTGGCGATCTGCTCCCCCGCCGTGACCTGTTGGCCCACCGTCGCGGTGAAGCCCGACAAGTGGGCATAGCGGGTTAAGATACCCTGACCATGATCGACCTCGACGACATTGCCGTAACCCGACTTCTGACCGACGAAGCTGACGCGGCCGGGGGCGGCGGCGAGGATCGGGGTGCCGATGGGGCCGCGGAAATCGAGGCCCGCGTGCATCGCGCCGCCGCCGGTGAAGGGGTCGCTGCGATAGCCGAAGCCCGACGACATCATCAGCACATTGGCGGGGTTGCCCGACGGCACCGCGACGAGGGTGCGTTCGAGCACTTCCATGCGGAACAGCGCGCCTTCCAAGGCGGCGAACGACGCGCCGAGCGCCTTGGCTTTGCCCATCTTGCCGCGATAGGGGATGAAGGGACCACCACGGCCGGCCGCGGCGTTGCGAACGAGGCCCCTGGGGTCGAGCCCGAGCGCGGCGACGGCGGTTTCGGCCTTGGCGGCGCGGTCGTTGACCGCGGCGAGCAGGCGGCTGGCAAAGGCCTCCTGCCGCGCTTCGAGCCGGGCCAGCGCCTGCGCCTCGGGGGGCAGGTTCGGGTCGATCGCGCTGGTCTTGAGCGGCGCGGCGGCGGCCGGCGCGGTTTCGGTACCGGCTTCGTCGGTGACCGCGGCGGGTTCGGCGCCGAAGCTTTCCTTCGACCATTCCTCGAGCTGCACCTGGCGCTCTTCGAGGTCGGCGGCGGTTTCGGCGACGCGGTCGCGGTAGCGGGCGATGCGTTGCTCGGCGGCGCTGGCGGCGGCCTGTTGCTGGGCGACCGCGGCACGCTCGTCGGCGCCGAGCAGCTGGTTGACGAGGATGGCGAGCGTGACGCCAGCCCAGGCGAGCAGCACGGCGGCGGCAATCAGCGCGACTCGCTTTTGCCAGGTTGCGCTGATCCGAAGAAAACGCACATGGCCGTGCGTTCGAACGAAGATTTCATGGTCCTGAAACAGCGCGTTGAAGCGCTGGCGCCAATGGCGCAGGCCCGTCGATTTCGATGACAAGTGGCGACCCCATCTTGTTATTATGTGGAGCCCTCCGCCCCGAGTGACCGGCGCCTTAACAGCAGTTACCGCGACTCGCGAATCCCGCGGGGGTGACTCGCGCCGAGTCGAAAGCGGGACGCGGTGAACGGTGTCAAAGCGCGGCAACGCCGCCATTCTGGCAGGAAATAGCGCCGAATCGTCGGCCATCATTGACGGCTTGCTTACCATTTTCGGCTAGGCCCGAGCGCGTGACCCATTTGCCCGACATGACCCTGCCCGCAGGCGCCGACACGGCGCCGGAAACCGCCGCGAAGCCTGCTGCAAGGCCGCGTTCGGCGGTCAGCGCGGGGGTCGGAATCGTCGGCCTGATCGGCCTGATGTCCTATTTGCTGATCGCGCGCTACACGCCCGAGATCGCCGCCTTCCTCGGCATCGACTGGGGCAATCGCGGGCCGATGAGCGGACCGAACTCGGCGATCGCCAGCGTCCTCGCCTGCGCCATCCCGATGGTGCTGTGGTCGGTGTTCGTCGACAAGGTCCACCGCAATCCGTCGACCGGGATCGACTGGGCGCAGCGCCGGCCCTGGCGCGAGACGGTCGACATCAGCCTGACCAAGCTCGCCGGGCTGTGGGCGACCTGGGGCCTGATCGCGCTGACCTATGCGACGATGCGCTATTATTGGGAAGGCCAGTATGAATTCTCGATGGAGCTGCTCGAGCGCGTCGCGCCCTGGCTGCTGCTGATTTCGGTACCGTACATGCTGTGGCTCGACCGCCGGCTGGTCGAACCGCGCGACGGCTGTTACCAGTTCGGGCGCTGGCTCGTTGCACCCGGACAACCGGTCGATGGCCGCGCGATCGGGCATCATTTCCGCGCCTGGGGGGTGAAGGGGTTCTTCACCGCCTTCATGCTGTCGATCGTGCCGGGCAATTTTTCGAGCCTCGTCACCGTCGACATGGGCGAGGTTCTGCGCAACCCGTATATGACCGGGCTGTGGGCGATCAACCTGCTCTATCTGGTCGACGTCCATATCGCGACGGTCGGCTATATCCTGACCGCGCGGCCGCTCGATTCGCATATCCGCACCGCGAACCCCTATGGCATGGCGTGGGTCGCGGCGCTGATCTGCTACCCGCCCTTCATCCTGATGAACGGCGGCCCGCTCGATTATCAGGTGAACGGGTCCGACTGGGGCTATTGGCTCGAGGGTCATGACAATGTGATGATCGTCTGGGGGATCGTGCTCGTCGGGCTGACCGCGATCTACAGCTGGGCGACGATGGCGTTCGGCATCCGCTTTTCGAACCTGACGCATCGCGGCGTGATGACCCACGGGCCGTATAAATATACGCGCCACCCGGCCTATCTGTCGAAGAATTTGAGCTGGTGGGTCGGTGCGCTGCCCTTCCTCGTCACCGATGGCGGCTGGACCGAGGGGCTGCGCAACACGGTCCTGCTGGGTCTCGTGAGCAGCGTCTATTACTGGCGCGCCAAGACCGAGGAAAAGCATTTGCTCGCCGATCCGGCGTATCAGGCGTATTGGACCTGGGCGCAGGAGAATGCGGTCGTGCCGCGGCTGTTCGCGCGGCTGTCGGGGCGCAAGCGTCCGTTGATCCGGCTGGAGCCCGATGAGCGGATCGGGCCGGTGGCATAAGCCTGGCATCGAATTCCCGTTCCGGATCGTCGATTCGGGAGCAGTGAACCATATAGGTACAAATTAGGAAAGCGGTTTTTCGGGCGAGGCGATGGTTTCGCCCGTGGCGACGTCGGATTTCGACCGGTTTTGGACGGAAAACACACCGCAAATCCCGTTCGTGTAGAGCGAAGTCGAGACACCCCGAAGTCGTGCGCTGCCGATGGGTGTCTCGACTTCGCTCGACACGAACGGAAATAGAGGGCGGTCGGGAAATCACCCCGAACCGGTCTCCTCCCCGCGGCGTCGCCGCAGGGAGGATCGAGCCGGTCCTAGAACTTCACGCCCGCCTCGACGCCCCAGATGCGGGGTTCGTTGACGTAGCTGGTGAGGTTGTTGAAATCGATGCCGCCGGTCGCCGACTTGTCGCCGGTGATGTTGCGCACGAAGCCCGCGACATCGAAGCGGTCGGTGCGATAGCCGACGCGCAGGCCGCCCTCGAGCATCCTGTCGTCCGAGAATTCGACCGACTGATAGAGGAAGAACTGCACCTTCGAGCGGTAATACCAGTCGGTGAAGGCATAGATGGCGCCGTCGCCGACCGGGAATTCATACCCAGCGGTCCAGTTCGCGGTCCACTTCGGCGACTGCGGCAGCTGGTTGCCGTCGATCGAGAAGATGCCCGGGCTGCCCGGGCGGACCGGGTCGAGGACGGTGCACGGGGTCGCCGAACCGCAGCCGGCGACGAAGGCGTTGGCGTCGTCGATCTCGGCGACGTTCCAGGCGCCGCCGACCGAGAAGGTCAGGCCCTTCGCCGGCGCCGCCTGCAGCTCGGCCTCGATGCCATGGCCCTTGGCATCGACGTTGAGCAGGCTCGCGACATTGGCGGTGCCGCCGACGGCGGTGAGCTGGAGGTCCTTGGTGTCGAAATAATAGCCGGTCAGGTTGAAGCGGACGCGGTTGTCGAGGAACGACGTCTTGATCCCCGCTTCATAGGACATCGTCTCTTCCTGGTCGGCGGTCGAGATGGTGCGCGAGAAGGTCAGGCGGCCCTGCACCGACGGGGCGCGATAGCCGCGCGCGACGCGGGCATAGACGGTGATATCGTCCGACGCCTCATAGGTCGCGCTGGCGTCCCAGGTCAGCAGCTTGCCCTTGACGCTCGCCGCCTGCGGCGGAACCGGGGTGTTCGGGTTGACGACGAAGATCGGGCGCGTTTCGACCGGGCGCGACGCGACGAAATCGCGCGTGTCATGGTTGTAGCGCGCGCCGGCCTGCAGCTTCAGGCCATTGTCGAAGGCGTAGTTGACCGAGCCGAAGATGCCATAAGCCTCGCTGTCCTGACGCTGCACCGCGATCGCCGAGGGCATCGCATCGGTCGGGCCGCCGAACTCGAAGCTGGAGATGTCGAGCTTTTCGTCGAAGTAGAAGGCGCCGAACTGATAGCCGAGGCCGGTCGAATTGTTCGACGCGAGCCGCACTTCCTGGGTGAACTGGTCGAGGCTGGGGACATTGTCCTGGCTCTGCGCCTGGAAGGGGATCAGGCCCGGACCCGACACCGGCAGGAACACCGCGCCGAAACCGCCGTCGATGTCGCCGCGGCTGCGGAAATTGGCGTTCCAATAGGAGGTGATCGAGTAGAGCGTCACCGGCCCGAAATCATATTCGAGGTTGAGCCCGGCGTTATAGGTGTTGAGCTTTTGGAAGTTCAGCCCGTCCTGATAGACCTTGTCGCGCTCGAATTCGGTGCCCGCGCCGCCGAGGCCGACGAGCTTGTTGCTGCCCGGAAGCTGGGTGTTGGCGCGGAAGATGATCGCCGAGCCGTCATAGATGCGGACCTGGCCGATCGCGCGCGCGGTGAACGGGCCGCTTTCATATTGCAGCTGGAGCCGCGCGGCGATGTCGTCGTAGCCGCCGAGATCCTTCTTCTTGGGTGTCGCGACATTGTCGACCCAGTCGTCGCGGTGCTGGAGCAGCGTCGACAGGCGGACCGAGAAGCCGTTGTCGTCGGCGGCGCCCGCCGCGACCTCGACCTGGCTGGTGCCATAGCGGCCATAGCTGACCCGCGCATAGCCGCCGGTCTTGCCGGGCTTGACGGTGTCGAACTTGACGATGCCGGCCGGGGTGTTGCGGCCGAACAAGGTGCCCTGCGGTCCGCGCAGCACTTCGACGCGGTCGAGGTCGAAGATCGGGAAGCCCTTGAGGATCGGGTTTTCGAGGACGACGTCGTCATAGACGACGCTGACCGGCTGCGAGGCGTTGAGGTCGAAGTCGGTGTTGCCGAGGCCGCGGATGTAGAAGCGCGGGAAGGTGCGGCCGAACGAGCTTTCGATGTTGAGGCTGGGGACGCGGCCGGCGAGCGCGCGGACGTCCGAACCGGTCGAGGTGATCGCGCCGAGCGTGTCGCCCGACAGCACCGAGACGGCAACCGGCACGTCCTGCAGGCTTTCCTCGCGGCGCTGCGCGGTGACGACGATGTCGGTGAGGCCCCCTTCGTCGGCGACGGGGGCGGTGTCCTGCGCAGCGGCGGGGGCGGCGAAGCCGGCGGCGGCAACGAGTACGAGAGCTATAGCGGTGGCGGAAGGAAAGTGGCGCATGGCAAGCTTCCTGAAACAGAGTGACGATGGGAGAGGCGGAAAACCATCGCTCTTTGGCTTTCGATGCGCCCGCGATCAATCGCCGAAGCGCGTGCCGCTGACGTTCGTGTCAGCAGTGTTGCGCAATTGCTGCAGTTTGTGACAGTCGGCGGGTGCGCGATGGGCGGGTTCCGATCCTCCCTGTGGCGAAGCCATGGGGAGGGGGACCGCCGCGAAGCGGTGGTGGAGGGGTCGCGATGCTGCGTCCCAATCCGACGTCGCGGCCCCTCCGTCAGCCCTGCGGGCTGCCACCTCCCCATCGCTTCGCGACAGGGAGGATAGGCTAGCCGCTGGCGTGGCGGAGTTTTGCATCGCTGGCGGGGTCGTTCGCCGGATTTGGCAGGCCGAACCAGGCGCGCCGCGCGGCTTCGGCGGCGCGGCGTAGCGGGGCGAGGGTAGCGTTGTGGGCGGCCTCTGCGGCCGCTTCCTCGTCGGGTTCGAGCGTGCGTTCATACTCCTCGTCGCCGAACACCCCTTCCTCGATGCCGAGGAAGTCTTCGGGCGGCGGGAAATTGGTGCGCCACTCGCCGTCGTCGTGCCACACCGAGAGCGTGGCGGCCTCTTCCTCGGGGGTCAGGTCGGGTTCGGGCTCGAGGTCGGAATCGGCGGAAAACTGCGCAACTTCATTCGCGATCACCGTGTCTTTCCACAGCATCGCGAGCGGGTTGGTGCGGTTGTCGCGGCCCGCGAGCCAGCAGGCGAGCGCGGCGCCGCGACGGCTTTCGTCGCCATCGGGCAGCGCGAGGTCGAAGAGCGCGAGGAAGCCCGCCCAGTCGCCCGCGATGATCTGCGCCAGCATCGCCTCGCCGGCCCGGGCGCGGGTTTCGACCGCGCGGTCGAGTCGCGCGAGCATCGCGAGGCCGAGGCTGGGGACGTGGCGGCGGCGCTTGGTCAGGCTCTTGAGCTTTTCCTCCTCGGTGAAGCGCTCGGTGACTTCCTCGATGCCATAGATGGCGCGGTCGAGCAGTTCGTCGGCGAGGCGGTCGCGCGCGATGAGCAGCGCCGCGCTCCAGCCGAGCCGGAACGCCGCGCCCTCGGGGCGCTGCTTGAGCTGGTAGGCGGCGCCGGGCGACATCGCGACGCGGCCCGCGGCGATGCGCACCGACCCGGTGGCCGCGAGATGATCGAGGAAGGCGCGCTGGAGCGCCGGGGTCCAATGGTAGCTGGCGGGGGCGGGGGTATCGTTTTCGTTGTCTTCGGTCATGTGATTCGTCCTTTTGGTCAGTGAAACTGATTGAACGAACCATATCGGTACAATTTAGGAAAGCGGTTTTTTGCGGGGGGCGATCCTATTTTGTCGGCGAGGCCAGGGACCGCAAATCCTCCCTGTGGCGTAGCCATGGGGAGGTGGCAGCGCGAAGCGCTGACGGAGGGGCTTTGGCGCGACGTTGCTGGCCCCTCCACCATCCCCGCTTTCGCGGGGACGGTCCCCCTCCCCATGGCTTCGCCACAGGGAGGATCTTCGCGTCTGCGCTTGTGAGAGAGGAATTACTCGGCGGTGCCGGCCGCCGCGGCTTCGGCGGCGCGTTTGGCCTGGAGTTTGGCGTGGGCGTCGTCGATGATGCGCCAGGCCCTGGCGCAGCGCTTGCGGTCGAAGGCGGTGTCGCTGGCGCAGACGCGGTTCAGCTGTTTGAGAACCTGATCGGGATCGTAGTTGCGGCTGGCGGGAAAGGCGCTGACGTGCGCGGCCATGGCGTTGGAGCCGATGGTAGCGGCCGAGTTGATGTCGGTCGCCGACGCGGCGGTGGTGCCGGTGGCGAGGATCGCCGCCGCGAGGATAAGCTTGCCAAGAACCATCGTCACTCTCCTTCGATCAGGATCTGAGGGCGATGCTATCATGAAAGGTGGCGGACGCCAAATGGCTGTCCGCGCGGCATTAAAAGCTGAGTTCGTCGTAGATCTTCGACAGGTCGTGGCCCCAGGAGCCTTCGTAGCGGTCGAGCAGATCGTGTGCGGGCGACTTGCCGCTCTTGGCGATGCGGCGCAGCGGTTCGAGGAAGCCGACCTCGTTGTCGCCCATCGAATTGACCTCACCGCGTGCCGCCAGCCCCGCCGCGGCGATGTCGAGGACGCGGTGCGCCAATTCGCCGACGGTGCCGCCACCGGGCGCGGGGGCGTCGAGACCTTCGCTGGGGACGGCGTCGCGCAGCGCCTGTTGCTCCGCGATGCTCCAGTTTTTGACGAGATCCCACGCGGCGTCGAGTGCGCCCTGGTCGTAGAGCAGCCCGACCCACAGAGCGGGGAGCGCGCAGATGCGGTTCCACGGACCGCCGTCGGCGCCGCGCATTTCGAGGAAGCTCTTGAGCCGCACCTCGGGGAAGGCGGTCGAGAGATGGTCGTTCCAGTCGCTGAGGCGCGGCAGTTCGCCGGGGAGGACTGCGAGCTCGCCCTTCATGAAGTCGCGGAAACTGAGCCCCGCGGCGTCGATATATTTGCCGTCGCGGAAGACGAAATACATCGGCACGTCGAGCATATAGTCGACATAGCGCTCATAGCCGAAGCCCTGCTCGAACACGAAGGGCAGCATGCCGGTGCGCGCGGGGTCGGTGTCGGTCCAGATATGGCTGCGGTACGACATATAGCCGTTGGGCTTGCCCTCGGTGAAGGGCGAGGAAGCGAAGAGCGCGGTGGCGAGCGGTTGCAGCGCGAGCGAAACCCGGAATTTCTGCACCATGTCGGCCTCGGACGAATAGTCGAGGTTGGTCTGGATGGTGCAGGTGCGCAGCATCATGTCGAGCCCCATGGTGCCGACGCGGGGCATATGGTCGAGCATGATCTTGTAGCGGCCCTTGGGCATGATCGGCAGCTCGGCGCGGGTCTTGTCGGGCCACATGCCGACCCCGAGGAAGCCGAGTCCGAGTTCGGCGCCGACCTCTTTCACTTGCTTGAGGTGGCGGCCGGTTTCGGCGCAGGTCTGGTGGAGATTTTCGAGCGGCGCGCCTGACAGTTCCAATTGGCCTGCGGGTTCGAGGCTGACGGTGCCGTCGCTGCCCGCGAGCGCGATCACCTTGCCGCCCTCGATCACCGGTTCCCAGCCGAAGCGGGTGAGCGCCATGAGCAGGTCGTGGATGCCGCCGGGTTCGTCATAGCTCGGCGCGCGATGATCGGCGGTGCGATAGACGAACTTCTCGTGCTCGGTGCCGATGCGCCAGCGATCCTTGGGCTTCTCGCCCTTGATCATGGGGACCGCGAGCTGGTCGCGGTTTTCGACGATGGGATCGTTGCTGTCCGAGGCGGTGCGCGTGCTCATGTCGCGCCATCTAGACTATTCGGTATAGAATGCAATCGGGGCTGAATGCCCCCGGCGACCCGCTATTCGACCATCGCGCGGAGGTTGATCGTGAAGCTCGATCCGGGCGCCATGCCGCCCTTGGGATTGACGCGGATGTGCGTGACATTGGTGTCGACGCCATTGGCATCGGCGACCGGCGTGTAGGTGAAACTGGCGCCATTGTTGTTCGAGAAGCTGAGATCGTCCGACGTGCTGGCGAGGCTGGTGAAGCTGTAGGTCAGGCCGCTCGACCCAGCCGCGAAGGCGATCGGGCCGGGGCCGGGGGCATAGGTGCCGACGAACAAGGCGAGGTTGGTCGGCAGCGCGTCGGTGACGATGACGCTGCCCGCCGTCGCCTGCGTCCCCGCGGGCGCGGTGACGGTGAGGCTGTAGGTCGCGAAGCCGCCGGGGATGAGCTTGGCATTGGTCGTGCCGTTCTGCGGATCGCTGTAGGCGACCGACGTCTTGGCGAGCGTCAGCGGCAGGACATAGGCGTTGGTGTAGGTGCAGGTGGTCGCGGTCGTGCTGCCCTGGATCGTCAGCGCGCGACCGGTGGCGCCGCTGGCGAGCGGGCTGCCGCCGGTGCATTCGACGCTGGCGTTGTAGAGCGCGGCGACCGCGCCGCCGCCGTAGCTTTCGGCGGGCAGCGTGACGACATCGCCGGCGCGGACGTTGACATAGCCGCCATTGGTCGCGGTCGGCGCGGTCGAGGAGAAGCTGGCATTGGCGGTGCCGCCGCTGGTCGTGGCGCTCGCGGTATGTCCGGTCGTCGCGCCGCTCCACGCCTTGGCGAGACGGAGCTGCTGCGCGATGCGGCTGTTGGTGAAGGTGCAGATAATCGCGGTGTCGGCGGGGTTGACGGTGAGAAGGCTGCCGGCGAGCGCGGTGGCATTGCCGGTGCAGGCGAGCGCCTGCGCATAATTGGCACCGTCGCCCGAGGTCCATGTCTCGGCCAGCGTCGCGCTTTCGGCGGCATAGACGGTAACCGCGGCATTGGTGTCGGTCTCGTTCGCGCTGTTGGCGACCGAAGCGATGCTGGCATTGTTGGTGAGGCCGCTGGTCGCGACGGTGACCGCGTTGGTGGTCAGCGCGTTGACCCAGGTCTTGCGCACCACCAGCGTCGCCGATTTGCGCGCGTTGGTCCAGGTGCAGGTGAGCGAGGTGCCGCTGGGCATCGTCACGGTGCGGCTGAGCCCGGTGCCCGCGGTCGCGACGACGGCGTTGTCGCTGTTGCGGCGGCATTCGAGGCTGCTGGTGTAATTCGCCGCCGCGCCGGTGGTGAAGGCTTCGGTGAGGGTCAGCGTCGACCCCGCGACCGCGACCGTGGTGGCGTTGGTGGTCGTCCCGCCGACGGTCGAGCTGCCCGCGGTGGGGACCAGGCCGCCGGTGATCGCGAGGCTGACCGCGTCGGCCGCGATGCCGTTGGTCCACGCCTTGGTCAGCACGACGGGCGAATCATTGTCGGTGATGGTGTAAGTGGCGGCAGTGATCGGGGTGCCGCCGCAGCTCGCGGTGCTCGACACGGTGTAGCCGGTGCCGGCGGCGAGCGCGATCTGGATCGTCTCGCTGCCCTCGGTCGCGGTGTCGTCGATGACATTGATGCCGAGCGGGACGGTGGTGTTCTGATAGGTGCCGGCGGGGATGGTGACGGTGAAGCTCGCCCCGCCGCCGGGCGTCGTATAGTCGGTACCGCGCGTCGCGGTGCCGCCGGTGATGCTGACGTTGACGGTGCGTGCGCTGAACAAAGTGCCGCTGATCCGCAGCGCCGGGATGTTCGCCGACGGGATCGATTCGACCCCCGCGCCGGTGGCCGCCGACAGCTCGACGAAGGGGTTGAGGCTGATCCGGATATCGTCGAGGAGATTGCCGTAGCTGCCCGCGTCGGTGGTGATGAACTGGACGCGCTGGACCCCCGAGGCGCCGCTGTAGGTCGCGGTGCCGGTGTTGACGTTCCACACATTGTTGACGGTCGACGCCTGCGTCGCGAGCAGCTGGATCAGCGTGCCCGAGCTGTTCGCGATCTGGAAGCGCGCGGTCTGGGTCGCCGGGCCGCCCGAGCGCGCGCGGTGCGCGAAGGTCCAGCCGATCGTCTCGCCATTGACCATGCAGATATTCTGATAGAGCGCGCCGGGAACATTGGCGTTCATTTCGGCGAAGACCGACCCGTCATAGGCGGGGACGCCGAGGAAATTCGTGTCCCACAGTTCGATCTCGCCCGACACCGAATCCCAGCCCGCGACCGAGCCGTTCGCGTAGACTTCGTAATTGGCCGCGCCGGGCCCTTGGGGATCGTTCGCTTCGAACGAGGGATTGACGATGACGCGCTGCGCGTGCGCGGTGCCGGTCAGCGCCAGCGTCGCGGCGAGCAGGGCGGGAAGGAAACGCATCGGCCGCATCGTCAATTCACCGTCGCCGTGAAGGCGATCGCCATCGCCGCCGCCGGGGCGAGCGTCGCGGTCGTGGCGGTCACGCTGGTGCCGGCGAAGGCCGCGCCATGGGGATCGCTTTCGTCGGCGCCCGTCGCATTGTCGTCCTCGACCGTCGTCGCCCCGGCGCAGCTGGTGCCGCTGCGCAGCGAGGCGGGGGTGTAAGTCAGCGTCGCGGGGATCGCGTCGGCGATCGCGATGCCGGTCGCGGTGGCGCCGCCGGTGTTGGTGACGAGCAGGCAATAGCGCATGACCGCGCCGGGGATCGCCTTGGGATTGGTGGTACCGTTCGTCGGATCGCTGACCACGCTGCTCGTCTTGGCGAAGGCGAGGCTGGTGGTCGGGCGGCAGAAGCTGATGTCATGGATCGCCATCCCCTGTTGGCCGGGATCGGTCGGCGCGAGGCTGTGGCTGCCATAGACGATGGTGATCGTGTCGACCGGTGCGGCAAAGGTCACCACGACGGTGCCGTTGGCGCTGGCGTCGGCCGAGGCGGTGTCGCCATAGACGCTGTTGCCGACGACATAGTTGCTGACGCCGTTGGTCAGCGTCGGCAGGACGGTCACACCGTTGTTACTGCCCGTCACCGTCACGCGGTCGGCGAACTGGCCGGCGGCATAGTCGATGTCGAACAGGCGGAACTGCGCGCCGGGAACCGCCGTGGGCAGCGCGATGGTCGATGTCGCGATGCCCGACTGGCTGGACATGTCGACGATCTCGAAGATCGAATATTGGGCGGGCGAGAGCCCGCCGGTGACGACATTCTGCCGCGTTGGCGACTGGCCGCCATAGGTCGCGTTGTTGAGGAACGATCCGCCGCTGATCGCGATGCTGAAATTCATCGTGCCGATATTGGCGAGCGCATAGCTGCCGCTGGTCTGGCCCGCCGACCAGGCGATGCTGTCCCAGTCGTGGACCGTGATGCCCGCCGGGCAGACGAGCGCCGGCGCGATGCCGGCGACACGCGAACCCGATACGGTGAAGCTGACGGCGGCATAATCGTCTTCGCCGGTGACGCCGTTGTTCGGGGTCGAATCGCTGTCGGCGACCGAGGAGGCGCTGATTTCGGCGCTGTTGACGATCGTGGCGCCCGATGTCGCGGCGACGGTGCCGCTGATCGTCAGGGTGCGGGTGGTCCCGGCGGGAATGCTGCCGACGGTCCACACGCCCGTGCCGCTGCTGTAGCTGCCAAAGCCCGAGGCGCCGGTGAAGGCGAAGCCGACCGGCAAATCATCCTGCACCGTCACCCCGGTCGCGGTCTGCGGCGAGCCGCTCGCGTTGGTGACGCTGAGCGTATAGCTGATGCTCGCACCGCCGGCGGGGGTGGCGTTGCTGACGGTCTTGGTCAGCGACAGGTCGGCATAGTTGGCGGGCAGGCTGGTAATATAGAGGTCGGCGCGGGTGAAGCTGCCATTGTCGGCCGAGGGATATTGGTCGCAGATCTCGAGCCGCCAGCTGCCCTGCGCATTCTGGCCGTTGAACGCCGACAGCGCGGCATTGGGGGCGAACTGGTTCTGGTACGGCGGCGCGCTGGTCGCATGATTGGCGGTGTTGCCGTCGGTGTTGACCGTCGTCGCGGCGCCGTCGTCGAGCCGAACGTTGAAATTGTCGCCCGAGATATTGGCGGTGTCGCCGTCGACGAGCTGGACGCGGGTGCCCGCGGGCGACTGGAGCGTGACCCGGATGTCGCCGCGCCAACTGTGGGTCGCAAGAATGCCGATATCGACATCGCCGACGATATAGCTGGTCGCGACGGTGAAGTTGCGGACCAGCGGGCTGGTGCAGGTGGTGGCGTTGTTGATGTTGCCGGTGGTGGTGTTGCTGTAGGTCGTCGTCGTCTGCGCGCGCGCCGGACTCGCGACGAGCGCGAGCGCCAGCCAGACGAGCGCCATCAACGCCCGCATATGCTGCACGTGCCGGGCCCCACCCTGGCAAAATCGGCTCTGGTCCTGCCGTTGCATCGGCCCGCTATGGCGCGCTTGTGGCTAACAGTGGGTTAAGGATCGTGAATTTCGACCGTATTTGTGTCGGATGGGGACAGGATCGGGGGTGGTTCGGTGATCCTCCCTGTCGCGAAGCGATGGGGAGGTGGCAGCGCGAAGCGCTGACGGAGGGGCGTTGGCGCTGCGTCGCTGGCCCCTCCACCATTCGCTTCGCGAACGGTCCCCCTCCCCATCGCTTCGCGACAGGGAGGACTAATCGCGACCCCAATCGCCATGCTGCGCCATCCATAGCGCGGTCGCGGCGATCGCGGCGGTTTCGGCGCGCAGGATGCGCGGGCCGAGCGCCATGCGTTTCACTGCCGGTGCGGCGAGCAACAGGTCGCGCTCGCGCGCCGTGAAGCCGCCCTCCGGGCCGGTCAGGATCGCCGCGGGCGCGGGTGCGGCGAGCGTCGCCATCGGCAGGCCGCCGTCCTCGTCGGCGAACAGCAGCGCGCGGTCCGCCGGCCAGTCGGCGATCAGGCGCGGCAGCTTGACCGCGTCGGCGAGCGTCGGCAGCGCGGTGCGCCCGCATTGCTCGCACGCCTCGACGATCTGCGCCTCGACCCGGTCGCGGTTGATGCGGTCGACGATCGTGCGTTCGGTGATCACCGGCTGCAGCCGCGCGACGCCGAGTTCGGTCGCTTTCTCGACGATCCAGTCGAGCCGCGCCTTCTTGACCGGCGCGAAGCAGAGCCAGAGGTCGGGTACCGCCTCGAGCGGGCGCGTCCGGCGCTCGATCGCGACGGTGAGCGACCGTTTGGCGGTGTCGGCGACGACGCCGAGCCATTCGCCGCTGCGATTGTCGCAGAGCAGCAGCGGGTCGCCGGCCTTCGCGCGCATCACGTTGAGCAGATAATGCGCCGCCGGGCCATCGATGACCGGATTCGCCCCGGCGCTGAGCGGGGTGTCGACGAACAGGCGCGGGGTGCTGGCGGGCGGCCAGGCGGGGACAGCAGGCATGACCGACGCGATAGCAGACGACGGAAATTTGCACATCCCGCGGTGTCAGTCGCCGGATCTGTCTCGATTCGGGTCAGAATCGGGGAGCGGCCGCGGCGGGCGCAAGCCGCGATTAGCGTTTTGGTAAGCAGTCCCGTCCTAGGTGCGAGGGTACCAGCCACGCATCTGTTGGGGCGGCGTGCCTGGCGAAGAGGGGTTGTGACCATGCGAGGGACCTTGATCCGCGATATCTGGCGCGGCGTCCGGAAACTGCTGCGCGACCAGCGCGGCAACACCATGTTCCTGACCGCCGCCGCCGTCGTGCCGATCATCGGCATCGTCGGTTCGGGCGTCGATATCGGGCGCGCCTATATGGCCGAACTGCGCCTGCAGCAGGCCTGCGACGCCGGCGTGCTCGCGGGCCGCCGCGCGATGGCGGGGACGACCTATACCACCGCCGCGCAGGCCGAGGCGAACAAGATGTTCACCTTCAACTACCCCAGTACCAAATATGGCAGCAGCGGCGTCACCTTCAACTCGGTGGCGCAGGGCACCTCGACCGTCAACGGCACCGCCACGGCAAACCTGCCGACGGCGTTGATGCAGATTTTCGGGTTCGGCGATTTCAACCTGTCGGTGAATTGCAGTGCGAAGCTGGAGATTTCGAACGCCGATATCATGCTCGTGCTCGACGTCACCGGATCGATGTCGACGGTCAATTCGGGCGACTCGGTGAACCGCATCACCGCGCTGAAAAATGCCACCATGTCGTTCTTCGACACGCTGACGACTGCCGAGACCGGCGACGGAAGGCTTCGGTTCGGCGTCGTGCCGTACAGCTCGACCGCGAATGTCGGCTCGATCCTTTATGCCAAGAACCCGGCCTGGCTGGCGAACACGACGACGCTGCCATCGCGAGAGGCGCAGCCGCCGACGTGGATCAACGCATCGACGGTGAACAATGGTTCCGCGACCAACGGCACGGCCTATATGGTCGTCGATTGGGCGAATACCGGCACGACGATCACGAAAGTCGGCAACAAAACCGCGACGAGCAGCAATTGTTCGACCGCGACGAAGGCGAATTCGGCGACGACAACAAGCGGATCGTCGACGACGACCCAGACCGGCCAGACGACGGGCGACGATTATCGCACGACGACAAAGGACGTCAAACAGGCCTATCGCTATTACGAATATAAATATGTCTGGGCGTCGAACCAATGCAACGAGCAGCGGCGTCAGATGGAATATATCCAGACGCAGAAGCAGACGACGACCGAGGAACGCCAGCAGAACTATATCTATAACGATTATAGCTTCGACGTGACCGCGGCCAAGACCGGGACGGCGCTGTCGACCACCACCGGCGATTTCGGCGCCGCCTATTCGGCGACCTGGGGCGGCTGCGTGATGGAACGCGGCCCTGCTTCGCCCTTCGCGGCCAATGCCACGGCGCCGTCGACGGCGCTCGACATGGACGTCGATACCGCGCCGACCAGCGCCGACAATACCAAATGGAAGCTGCTCATCCCCGAGATTGCCTTTCCGCGCGCCAGCGGTCCGAGCGGTACGCCGTCATCGACCGGGACGTCGGGTGTGACGGTCGATTACAAGAACGTCACCAAGGACAGCAGTTCGGGCAACTGGCAGCGCTATTCGAAATATTGGGGCAGCGGCTGGGGCGTTTGCCCGGCGGCGGCGATGAAGCTGACCACGCAGACGGCGGCCAATCGCGCCACGTTCAACACCTATATCAACTCGCTGCAGCCGGTCGGCGGTACCTATCACGACTCGGGCATGGTGTGGGGCATTCGCCTCCTGTCGGCGGACGGGATGTTCGCCGACGAGAATGCGACCGCACCCAACAATCGTCCGATCGCGCGCCACATCATCTTCATGACGGATGGCGACATGTCGGCGAACATGGGGAACCTGGGCTTTCAGGGCTATGAGTGGACGATGAAGCGCGTCGGCGGCACCGACGACGCGACGCTGACGGCGCGGCACAACAATCGCTTCCTGCAATTGTGCGAAAAGGCGAAAGCGAAGAACATCACCGTCTGGGTGGTGAGCTTTGGCCTGGCGCTCAACACGCAAATGACGACCTGCGCGACGGCGGACAAGGCCTATTCGGCGGCGAACGCGACGCAGCTCAACCAGAATTTCCAGTCGATCGCACGGCAGATTTCCAAGTTGAGGTTGTCGCAATGACCCGTCTTCCGACCCATCGCCGTGGTTTGCGGCGCGATAATCGCGGCACCGCGATCACCGAATTCGCGCTGACGGCGCCGCTGTTCCTGCTCATCCTCATGGGGATTTTCGATTTTTCGTGGCAGATGTACGCGAAGCAGGTGCTGTCGGGTTCGGTGGCGCAGGCGGCGCGCGCCTCGACGCTGGAGGGTAATGCGAGCAGCCAGACCGCGCTCGACGCCGCGGTGCGCAAGCAGGTCAAAAAGGTGTTCAAGAACGCCAATGTGACCTTCACGCGCAAGGCCTATGACAGCTACGACGAGATCGGCGATCCCGAAAACTACACCGACAGCAACAAGAACGGCCGCTACGACACCGGCGAATGTTTCCAGGACGTCAACGGCAACGGCAATTGGGATGCCGACCGCGGCCAGACCGGCAATGGCGGCGCCGAGGATGTCGTCGTCTATTCGGCGAAGATGGACGTGACCCGGATCCTGCCGGTCTGGGCGATGCTCGGCCAGTCGCAGAAAACGACGATCAAGGCGAGCACCGTGCTGCGCAACCAGCCCTATGCCGCCGCAACCTCGACGAACAAGGTCATCTGCACATGATCGCTCCCGCTTTCCGCAAGATGCGCCGCGCGCTGGTCCGGCTCGCGCGCGACAGCCGTGCGACGATCATCGTCGAAATGGCGTTCACCATCCCCTTCCTGATCCTGATCGGCTTTGCCGGGCTCGAGATCGCCAATCTGACGCTCGCCAACACGCGAGTCAGCCAGATCGCGCTGAGCGCCGCCGACAATGCGTCGCGCATCGCCTATGGCAATAATCTGTCGCTGCCGCGCGTGCGCGAACTCGACATCAACTCGGTGTTCACCGGGGTCGAGGAGCAGGCGGGCGGGATGAATTTCCGGGCCAACGGGCGCATCATCCTGTCGAGCCTCGAACGCAACACCGACGGCGGGCAATGGATCCACTGGCAGCGCTGCTATGGCAACCTCAACGCGCCGTCGAGCTTTGGCGTGCAGGGCGCCGGCAAGACCGGTACCGCGCTGGCGGGCATGGGGCCGGCGGGCCGGCAGGTGGCGGCATCCGAAGGCACCGCGGTCATGTTCGTCGAGATCACCTATCGCTATACGCCCATGCTCTATGGCAAGTGGCTCGGCGCCAAGACGATCCGCTCGACCGCGGCGTTCAACATTCGCGAGGCGCGCGACCTGCGCGGGCCGAGCGCGAACAGCGACGGCGTTTACAACGACGCGCCGGTGGCGACCAAGTCGGCCTGCACCTGACCGGCGCGCGGCGGCTGTCGCAATAATCATTTGTTGCGGACGCGGCGGCTGCTATCGCGCGGACGCCGATGACCGCCGCCCCGCCTCCCGACAGCCAGCTTCGCGGTTTTGTCGCGTTGCTTCCCGCCGCCGCGCGGCCCTATGCGCTGCTCGCGCGGTTCGACCGGCCGATCGGCTGGTGGCTGCTCTATTGGCCGTGCACCTTCGGGCTGGCACTCGCGGGCGGCGCGGCGAGCCATTGGCCGTTGCTCCTGTGGATGCTGCTCGGCGCGATCGTCATGCGCGGCGCGGGCTGCGTCTATAACGACATCGTCGACCGCGACCTCGACGCGCAGGTCGCACGCACCGCGTCGCGGCCGGTGGCGAGCGGGGCGGTGTCGGTGCGGGGCGCCTGGTTGTGGACGGTGCTGCTGTCGCTCGTCGGGCTGCTGGTGCTGGTGCAATTGCCGCTGCGCGCGCAGCTGATCGCGCTGCTCAGCCTCGCGCTGGTCGCGGCTTACCCGTTCATGAAGCGCATCACCTGGTGGCCGCAGGCGTGGCTGGGGCTGGTGTTCAGCTGGGGCGCGCTCGTCGGCTGGGCGGCGGTGGGGGGGCAGCCGACCGGCCTGGCGCTGCCCTTGCTCTATGCCGGCTGCATCGCGTGGGTGATCGGCTATGACACCATCTATGCGCTGCAGGATATCGAGGACGATGCGCTGGTCGGGGTGAAGTCGAGCGCGCGCGCGATGGGGCGGCATGTGAAGGCCGGGGTCGCGCTCTGCTATGGTTTCGCGCTCGCGGGCTGGGCGGGGGCGCTGTGGAGCGTGCGGCCCGACCCGCTGGTGTTCGTCGCGCTGGTGCCCGCGGCGCTGCACCTCGCCGGGCAGGTGGTGACGCTCGACCCCGACAATGGCGCCGACGCGCTGGCGAAATTCCGCAGCAACCGCTTTGCCGGGCTGCTGGTGTTCGCGGCGATGCTGGTGGTGGGGAATGCGCCCTGAGCTGATCCTCCCTGTGCCGCAGGCATGGGGAGGTGGCAGCGGCTTTAGCCGCTGACGGAGGGGCGATGACGCACCGTCGCGGCCCCTCCACCCCGCTTCGCGGCGGTCCCCTCCCCATCGCTTCGCGACAGGGAGGATTATTCGGCCGCCAACAATTCTTCCGCGCCGCCGAGATCGACCGAGACGAGGCGGCTGACGCCCTTTTCGACCATCGTCACGCCATAGAGGCGGTGCATGCGCGCCATCGTCACCGCATTGTGCGAGACGATCAGGTAGCGGGTGTTGGTCTCGCGCGTCATGCGGTCGAGCAGGTCGCAGAAGCGTTCGATATTGGCGTCGTCGAGCGGCGCGTCGACCTCGTCGAGGACGCAGATCGGCGCGGGGTTGGTGAGGAAGAGGCCGAAGATCAGCGCCACGGCGGTCAGCGCCTGTTCGCCGCCCGACAGCAGGGTCAGCGTGCCGAGGCGCTTGCCCGGCGGCTGCGCCATGATTTCGAGCCCGGCTTCGAGCGGATCGTCCGAATCGACGAGTTCGAGATGCGCCTGGCCGCCGTTGAACAGCGTGGTGAAGAGGCGCTGGAAATGGCCGTTCACCGTCTCGAACGCCGCGAGCAGTCGGACACGGCCCTCGCGGTTGAGGTTGCCGATCGAGCCGCGCAGGCGGTTGACCGCCTGTTGCAGCTCCTCGATCTCGGCGGCGCTTTTTTCGCGTTCGGTGTCGAGTTCGAGCAATTCGTCGGCGGCGACGAGGTTGACCGGGCCGAGGCGTTCGCGGTCGGCGATCAGCCGGTCGTGCTGCGCCGATTCGGCGCTCGCCTCGCCGACGCCGGCGCTTTCGAAGCCGGCCTTTTGCGGCAGCAGCGGCGGCGGGCATTCGAAGCGTTCGCCCGACAGACGGCCCATTTCGATGCGGCGCAGTTCGGCATTTTCGGAGCGCGCGACGGCGCCGGCGCGGGTTTCGCGCGCGCTGGCGAGGGTTTCGCGGATCAGGCCGAGCGCGGCCTCGGCCTCGCGCAGCGCGGCCTCGGCGGCGCGCTCCTGCGCCTCGGCGGCGGTCACCTGTTCGCGCAGGCTCGCCTGTTTCGCTTCGACCTCGGCGCGCTGTCCGGCGAGCTTGTCGGGAAGGTCGACCAGCTTGGCGGCCTCGGCGGCGAGCGCCTCGGCGCGTTTGTCCATCTCGGTGACGCGGCGCGCGGCCTCGCCGGCGCGCGCCTTCCAGCTCTTGATCTCGGCACTGACGACCGCCTGGCGTTCGCTCAAGGCGGCGAAGGCGCGGTCGTGCGCGGCCTGCGCGTCGCGCGCGGCGGCGGCGTCGGTCCGCGCGCGTTCGGCGGCGGCTTCCTGCGCGTCGAGCGCGGCGCGGGCGATGCGGTCGTCGGGCAAGGCGGCGAGCGCCGCTTCGCGGTCGGCGAGCTCCTTTGCCGCCTCGGCCGTGGCGGCGGCGAGCTCGGCGCGGCGGCGGTCGAACAGGCTGGCGGCGTCGCGGTGGCGGTCGAGCGCGGCCTGCGCCTGGTCGGCGGCGCGGAGCGCGGTGCGGCGGCGTTCGTCGGCTTCGGCGAGGGCGCGGCGCGCCGCCGACACGGCGGCGGTCGCCTCGGCGAGCGACGCGGCGGCGGCGTCGCGACGGTCGCCGAGTTGCATGACGCCGAGTTCGACCTGCGGGCGCTGCGCCGCGAGGTCTTCGAGACGGTTCTGGCGGACGAGGCGCTCGGTCGCGGTGGCGCCGTCGCCGCGCGCGACGAAGCCGTCCCAGCGGCGCATGACGCCGTCACGCGTGACGAGGCGCTGGCCGACGGCGAGCGGCTGGCCGGTGTCGCTGTCGGCGACCGCGACCTGGGCGAGGCGGCGGAGCAAGGCGGCGGGGGCCTGGACGACGTCGGCGAGCGGGGTGGTGCCGGCGGGGAGGGCGGGGTCGTTCGCTTGCCTGTCGGCACCGCGCCAGCTGCGCTCGGCCTCGGCGTCGGTGCCGGCGTCGAGATCGTCGCCGAGCGCGGCGGCGAGCGCGGCTTCGTAGCCGGGGGTGACGCGGAGTTGGTCGAGCACCGGATTGGCGTCGGATTTCGCGGCGGCGAGCGCGCGGGCGAGGGTGGTCGCCTCGCCTTCGAGCGCGGCGAAGGCGGCGCGCGCTTCGGCGAGGCCCGATTCGATTTCGCCGAGGCTCGCGGCGGCGGCTTCGCGGTCGGCTTCGGCACCCTGCAGCGCCTGCTCCGCGGTGGCGATCGCGCCTTCGGCCTCGACGGCCGTATCGGCGGCCTCGACCTGGCGTCGCGCGAGGTCGGCGCTGTCGCCGAGCGCTGCTACCTCGGCCTCGACGCGCCGGGTATCGGCGGCGATGCGCTGGACCGAAGTTTGCGCGGCGTCGCGTGCCGAGACCGCGATGCGGCGGTCGGCGGCTTCGCTCGCGGCCTGCGCGCGGGCCTGGGCGAGCGCGACCTCGGCGTCGCGGAGCAGCGCCTGCGCCTGCTGGCTGGCCTCGACGAGCGCGGCCTTGCCGGCTTCGTGGACGCTGAGCTGCTGCGCCAGCGCCTTGGTCTCGGCATCGAGATCGGTGAGCGCGCCATGGGCTTCGCGCGCCAGGCTGCTTTCGTGGTTGCGGTCGTCGGCGATCCGCCGCTGCTGCGCGGCGAGGTCGTCGAGCCGCTGGCGCGCGGCGCGTTCTTCGCCGGCGAGCCGCACCTGCGTCGCGGTCGCGTCGGCCAGCGCGTCGCGCTGCGCCTGCGCGGCGCTGCGCGCCTCGGCGACGCGGGTCGCGACCTCGGTCTGCGCGCGCGCGACGGTGTCGAGCTTTTGTTGCGCGTCGCGCACGGCGGCTTCGGCGGCATCGCAGTCGCGCTTCGCCTGATCGGCGGCTTCGGCGGCATCGCGCCAGCGCGCGTAGATCAGCCGCCCCTCGGCGACGCGGATCTGCTCGGTGAGCGCCTTGTAGCGCTCGGCGGCGCGCGCCTGACGGCGCAGCGCATTGGCGCGCACCTCCATGTCGGCGACGATTTCGGACAGGCGGGTGAGGTTGGTTTCGGTGGCGCGGAGCTTTTGTTCGGCGTCCTTGCGGCGCACGTGCAGCCCGGCGATGCCCGCCGCCTCTTCGAGCATGGCGCGGCGGTCGGTCGGCTTGGCCGAAATGACATTGGCGATCTTGCCCTGGCTGACCAGCGCCGGGCTGTGTGCGCCGGTGGCGGCATCGGCGAAGATCAGCGCGACGTCCTTGGCGCGCACGTCGCGGCCGTTGGCGCGGTAGGCGCTGCCCGCCCCGCGCTCGATGCGGCGGATGATCTCGAGCTCATGGCCTTCGCTGGCGTCGGACAGGCCGGCGACGATGTCGCCCTCGGTGTCGCAATGGATCGCGACCTCGGCGAAATCGCGCGGCGGGCGCTGCGACGTGCCGGCGAAGATGACATCCTCCATGCCGCCGCCGCGCATCGATTTGGGGCTGGATTCGCCCATCACCCAGCGGATCGCCTCGAGCAGGTTCGACTTGCCGCAGCCATTGGGGCCGACGACCCCGGTCAGCCCGGGTTCGATGCGCAATTCGGTGGGTTCGACGAAGCTTTTGAAACCGGTCAGGCGCAGGCGTTTTATCTGCACGGATGGATTCCGTGCAGTCGGCCGAATCGCAGATGATGCAACCCAAGTGTCACATATCCCCCTTGGTGTCCGTCATGCCGCGCGGGCGGGGGAGTCGCAAGGGGGTTGGGAAGGTATGAGCCCCTCCCCTTCAGGGGAGGGACTTATATACGTGCTTGACCCAACTCCAAAATGGGGGTAGGGACAATGCATGACACACAAACCCGCCATCCAATCCTTCGACACGCTGTTCCAGATGATGGCTGCGTTCCCCGACGAGCAGAGCGCGATTGACCATTTTACGGCGATCCGCTGGGCCGATGGCGCGTTCTGTCCGCTGTGCGGCTCGACGAAGGTCTATCACTTTTCGGACAAGCGCACCCACAAGTGCGGCGATTGCAAAAAGCGGTTCTCCATCAAAGTCGGCACGATCTTCGAGGACACGAAGATCGAACTGCGCAAGTGGATGATGGCAATCTGGCTGATTACCTCGCACAAGAAGGGCATCGCCAGCACCCAGTTGGCCAAGGACATTGGCGTCACGCAAAAGACCGCATGGTTCATGCTGCACCGCCTTCGCCATGCTGCCCGCACCCAGTCGTTCAACCGCCCGCTGGACGGCGAAGTCGAGATCGACGAGACCTATGTCGGTGGCAAGGCTGTGAACCGTCACAAGGGCGACCCCAAGAACGGCCCCGGCACGAGCGGCAAGGTTGCTGTCATCGGCGCGCTACAGCGCGGCGGCAAGGCCGTGGCAACGGTTATCGACCGCACTGACACGCGGACGCTGGACACCTTCGCCCACGCGGTCGTGTCGCCCACCGCGACGCTGGTTTCGACTGACGAGCATTCGGGCTACCGTCACCTTGGCCGCACCTATTCGCACGGCGTCGTTCGCCACAGCGCTGGCGAATACGTCGTCGGCAACTGCCACACGAACGGCATTGAAGGCTTCTGGGCCTTGCTCAAGCGCCAGATTGTCGGCATCCACCATTTCGTCAGCCCCAAGCATTTGAACGCCTACGTCTCGGAATCGACGTGGCGCTTCAATCTGCGCGAAATGGGTGAAGGCGCCCGCGTGAACGCGCTGTTGGCCGAAACCAATGGTCGCCTTCGTTACAAGGAACTGATCGCATGAAAGGGCCGAGGGAAAAGCCGCTCGGGCTGGATATGCCTTTTGACGAAGCGCTCGCCCGCTTCATGCAAACCAATCCCGACGAGGTCGAGGAACTGGCAAAAAAAAGGAGGCGGAAAAATCCGCCCCCAGGAATTGCAGAAACGCCGAAACCGGCGGACGATTAGTCGTCTAGGCTATCGGCGGCGGTAGTGCGGCCGCACCCGCTCAACGCGGCGGAAGCGGATACGCAGATACCCGGTGACGTACACCATGGCTCTTTGTCCTTGAATTTGGACGCCAACCGTGCGATTCCGACGTTGTGAGCGGTGGAGATCGCGGCGGTTGACGCCCTGATTGAAACTACGGAGAGGTCGACCGAAAGGTCGGCCTTTTTCGTTATGAGCGGCCTATCGTTGGTCGCGGTCCCCGTTTCTTCCTCACATCGGCTTCACTCCTGACGCGCCCCAGTTCAAGGAGTCGGCGTGCGCAGAGATCGTTAACGCCCTTCCCTGCGCGGCGCAAGTCGTTTTCCTTGCAAAAATGTGGCTTAGAGTTTAGTAAGCCACATCAAGCCGAGCGGAGAACGACGATGACACGGATGCGCAGCCCCAACTACCCGGCAATCCCTTTGGGGCAAGCTGTTGATTATGTTGATAAAATATTCAAATCTGATCGAACCAATATCATCGACAAGGCGGTAGCGGCTGAACACATGGGCTTTTCGGGCTTAAACGGGCGAACATTAAAATTGCTCGGCGCTCTCAGTCAGTATGGCCTTTTGGACAAGGTAGGGAAGGGCAAGGTGCGCGTGTCGAAAACGGCGGTGTCGGTCTTGCACGGAATCGACGATGCCGAAAAGGGTGCGGCGATCAGTGCGGCAGCGGCTTCGCCGGGGTTGTTCCGTCGCATTAGAGAGTCGTTCGACGCCCCATCGGATAAAACCATCACTTCCTTTCTGATGAAGGAGGGGTTCACTGACGCGGCGGTGGGACCGGTCTTGAAGAGTTACAGCGAGACAAACGCTTATTTAGCAGCGAATGGCGTTTCCGAAAGCTATGGAGAAGCGCCCGCTGATGCGTCAGATTCTAATCACGAGGACGATGAAGTCCTTGAAGATGAGGATGATGACGTGATCGAAGTCGAAGACCCACCCACTGGTGAGGGTAAGGCGAAGCAGAAGCCAGCCCCGCGAAACGAGATCGCTCTCAATTCCACGAAGCCGATCTTCGATTTCGAAACCGTGCGGATTGAAACGGTGATTGATAATCCAGATGACTTGGCGGAGTTGATCCAGCGCCTAGAGCAGATCAAGAGCATGTTACCCGCTAAAAAGTACGACCTCTAAAACGGCAGCCCGGCCCAACCCGCCGGGCTTCTCAGGAAAGCGAGTGTCTCATGGAAACTGCCACGCTCATTCTGCAAATTTTGACGCTGCTGGTTGCGGCGGTCGGGCCGTTCTTGGCGTACAAGTATGCAAGGAAGTTAGCCGTAAGCAGCAATAGGCAGGCGTGGATTGACGCGCTGCGCGACGATGTAGCTCATTTCATCGCGCTAAAAGAGAGCCGCATGATGATAATGAGGGACCAAGCTAGGATCGATCCGGGCGGCATGGTGACTCAGAGATCAACCGACGAACTCTTGCGCGATAAGAACATCGAGCTTCAAGCGGCTCGCCATAGGGTACGGCTGCGCTTGCGTACCGGCAACGCGATGCACGACAGGCTAGCCATGGCAGTCGAGGAATTTGCGAAAGCGGGCTACGAGGCCGATAGGGGGCCGCTGCGCGCCGAAATTGTAGACGCGGCAGAAGCTGTAATCACACACACGTGGAACAAGGTTGAGCGCGGCGAATAGCCGCTAGGTCACACACGTATATAGGTCCCTTCAGGGAGGGGGTTGGGGTGGGGGCTCGCGGCGTAGCGCAAGGCCGAAAAACCCCACCCGCTGCGACTAGGCAGCAAGCTGCCAAGTCTCGCTGCCCTCCCCTGAAGGGGAGGGCGAAACATGCGATCAGCGCGCGCCGAGCGTCTTCAGGCGGTCGCGCAGCACCGGCCAGGTGCCGATGCCTTCGGCAACCGCGCCGTTGATGAGGAAGGTCGGCGTGCCCGCGATATTATATTTCTCGTTGGCGGCGTTGACGCCCTTTTCGAGCGCTTCGATGTTGGCGATGTTGCCGAGACAGCTGTTGATCTGGTCGGCGGTCATGCCGCGCGCCTGGAAGAACTGGTCGAGCTTGATCGCCTTGGCGAGCGCCGGGAAGCGCTGGTTCGGCGCCAGCTGCATCGCCGCCTGGAAGCCGGCTTCATTGGCCTGCGCATTGGCGAAGATTTCGGCCTGCGCGGCGAAGGTGTTTTCCAACAGCGGGAAATAGCGTTCGGCCGGGGCGCAGTGGATGACGGCGGCGGCGGTCGCGTCGATGCCGTCGCGGACATAGTTGCGCATTTCGAAGCTGACGCGGCCGGTGTCGACGAAGTCGCGCGACAGTTCCTCATGGCTTTCGTTCGAGAAATCGGCGCAGTGCGAACAGGTCAAAGAGCCATATTCGACGAGCTTGATCGGGGCGTCGGGGTTGCCCATCAGATAGCCGCCCTCGGGGGTCTTGACGACGGTCTGCGACCAGCTCTTGCCCGCGGGCGCGGCGACCTTGGCGATCGCCGCCTGTTCCTTGGCGGGATCGGTCTTGGTGTCGCCGCACGCGGCCAGGGCAAGCGCGGCCATCGAGGTCAGGAGCAAGGTACGCATCATGGTCTGTGTCTCTCCAAATCGGGGAATGCGGCGCTTTTAGGAAGGTTTGAGCGCAAGGTCGAGTTGCGATTTGATCGCCGGCCAGGTGGTGACTTCGGCATCGCGGCCGTTGATGTAGAAGGTGGGTGTGCCCGTGACGCGGTCGGCATTGCGGCCGATATTGGTCATGCCGGTGAGTTCGGCCTGCGCGACCCCGTCGTCGAGGCAGGCATTCTGCTGCGCCGCCGTATAGCCGCGCGCGGTCATGATCGCGGCGAGCCCGGTGTCGGCGGCGATCTTGCGCGCGCGCTCGCCGGTGGTGCCTTCGAACCAGCTCGTCTTCTGCTTGTCGGTCGCCTTGACGACCTTGCCGAGCCATGCCGGCTGTGCGGCGAAGATCGCCTGGTGATTGCCTGCGAACGCCTTGCTCCCGCCGCAGCGCGCGAGCAGCGCGGCGGTCATGTCGACGGGGTCGCGCACGAGGTTGCGATATTCGAAGAGGACTAGCCCCTTGTCGACATAGAGCGTCTTGAGCGGAACCGCCGACAGCGTGGCGAAATCGGCGCAATGGCTGCAGGTGTAGCTGAAATATTCGACCAGCTTCACCTTCGCATCGGGGTTGCCGACGAGATAGGCGCCGATCGAACTCGTCGTCACCGTCGCTGACCAGCGCGGACCGACGGGGGCAGCCTTGGCGGCGGGCTTCGCGGCGGGCTTGGCCGTTGAAATAGCCGGCTGGAGGGCGAAGGCGGCGATACCGAGCGCGGCCAGTGCGACGGGCATTTTCAGACGGGCGGCGAACATGGCGACCTGGTTCTTCCTCAACTGATGCGGGGGATTTTGGGCGCGGCGCCGAGCCCGGCGGCCATCCGTTCGAGGACGGTCCGAAGCTCGGGGTCGCCGATGTCGCGCAAACTGTCCCCCAGTTCGGCGGGTACCGGCTTGAGCATTGCCGGTTGCTGAACGGCGGGCGCCGGGGTGACATGGCCGTGCGCCATGCGGACATGGGCGATCGCGGCATAGCCGAAGAAGCGGTTGACCGCGGCGATGAGGTCGGGGGCGACATGCTGGAGCATCGGGGCGTGGGCGCCGCTGATCGTCAGGTGGAGCGTGCCGCCGGCCTTTTGCCCGACGGGAAAGCGGATCATCGCGGGCTGTGTCACGTCGGCGAGCTTTTCGCCGACGATCTCGCGCCAGCGGCTGACCACCGAGCTTTGGATGAAGCCGAATTTGCGAAAGGCGGTGCGGCCGATTTCGGGGACGAGGTCGGCAATCGAGCGCGCCTCGCCGCCGCGCGGGCGTTCATAAGGGCGCGGCTTCGGCTTGGTGGGTTTTGCCGCCTTCTTCGCCTTGGGCTTTGCGGCCGGGCCGTCGTCGCTCGCGTCTTTCGCCATCGGGAGCGCCATGCCATAGGCGGGGGGTGAGCGTCCAGACTTCAGACTTCGCGGCGCGCCTGCTCGGCTGGTACGACCGCGCGGCGCGGGTGCTGCCCTGGCGGGTGCCGCCGGGCAGCGATGCGGTGCCCGACCCCTATCGCGTGTGGATGGCCGAGATCATGCTGCAGCAGACGACCGTCGCGGCGGTGGCGGCCTATTTCGAGCGCTTCACGGCGCGCTGGCCGACCGTTGCCGACCTCGCCGCGGCGGACGACGCCGACGTCATGGCGGCGTGGGCGGGGCTCGGCTATTATGCCCGCGCGCGCAACCTGCTCGCCTGCGCACGGGCGGTGGTGGGCGAGCATGGCGGCGTCTTTCCGGACAGCGAGGCCGGGCTGCGCGCCTTGCCCGGGGTCGGCGACTATACCGCGGCGGCGGTCGCGGCGATCGCCTTCGGCCGGCCGGCGGTGGTGGTCGACGCCAATATCGAACGGGTGATCGCGCGCCACCGGCTGATCGAGACCCCGCTTCCCGCCGCCAAGCGCGACATCAAACGCGAGTTGGCGCCGCTGGTGCCAGGCGATCGTCCGGGCGATTTCGCGCAGGCGCTGATGGACCTTGGCGCGACCATCTGCACCCCGCGCAGCCCGGCGTGCGGCATCTGTCCGGTGACGGCCGATTGCCGCGCGCGCGGCCGCGCCGACATCGACCGGTTGCCGGTCAAGCCGCCGAAGAAGGCCAAGCCGTGGCGGCATGGCGTCGCCTGGTGGATCGAGCGCGACGGGCAGGTCTGGCTGGTCAAGCGCCCCGACAAGGGCATGCTCGGCGGGATGCGCGCGCTGCCCGGCGGGGAGTGGAGCGATGCGCCACCGGGCGAGTCGGGACTGGTGTCGGTCGACCATGGCTTCACCCATTTCGACCTGACGCTGGTGCTGGTGCGCCGCCAAGTTCCGCCCGAATCGCGCGATGCCGCAGCGGAAGGCCTGTGGTGGCCGATCGCGGAGCTTGACGCGGCGGGGCTGCCGACGCTCTATCGCAAACTGACCGACAAGATGCTGGAGAGAGATGCATGAACATGATGGTTTCGCGCCGCGCGATGCTCGGCGGCCTCGCGCTTGGCGGCGGCGGCCTGCTGCTCCCCCATGCGGCGTGGGCGTGGAAGGAAGGCGGGGCGCAACTCTATCCCGCGACGCACGAATTCATCAAGGGCTTCGTCGACCGCCGCGAACTCGCCGGCACCCTCGCCGCGATCGGCAAGGGGCAAGAGGACGCCGCCTTCTTCGGCGCCGGGGTGCAGTCGCTGAGCGATGGGGTGCCGGTCGGTCCCGACACCTTGTGGCGGCTCTATTCGATGACCAAGCCGGTCACCGGCATCGCCGCGATGCTGCTGATCGAGGACGGCAAGATGACGCTCGACCAGCCGATCGCCGACTTCCTGCCCGCTTTTGCGAAGATGCAGGTGCAGGATGTCCCCGACGGGTCGATCACCGCCGTGCATCCCGCCAGGACGATGATCACGGTGCGGCACCTGCTGACCCACACCGCGGGGCTCGGCTATAACATCATCCAGAAGGGGCCGATCAAAAAGGCCTATGACGACAATGGCATCGTCGGCGGGCAGGCGAGCAAGGTGGCGCTGCCGGGCTTCCCGCCGGTCACCCCGGCGCCCAGTCTTGCCGCGATGGCCGACCGGCTCGCGGCGCTGCCGCTCGTCTATGAGCCGGGGACGAAATGGAGCTATTCGATCGGGCTCGACCTGATGGGGCGGGTGATCGAGGTGGTGTCGGGGCAGAGCTTCGACGCCTTTTTGAAGGCGCGGCTGTTCGATCCGCTCGGCATGACGAGCACGGGGTTCATGGTCGCGGCGAAGGACGTCGGGCGCTTCACGAGCAATTATGCGGCGTTCGCCGGGGCGCTGATCCCCTTCGACCCGGCGACGAGTTCGATCTATCTCGACAAGCCGCCCTATCCGTTCGGCGGCGGGGGTCTTGTGTCGAGCGCGCGCGATTACGACCGTTTTCTCGCGATGTTGCTGGGGGAAGGCGAAACCGGTGGCAGAAGGGTGATGAAGGTCGAGACCGCGCGGCTGGCGATGTCGAACATGCTGAGCGACGCGGTCGACCGCAAAGGGACCTTCGTCGACGGGCAGGGGTTCGGCGCCGGCGGCCGCGTGTCGCTGCCGACCTCGCCGGGCGGCGAGGGGCTGTTCGGCTGGGCGGGCGCGGCGGGGACGATCGGCTTCGTCCACCGCAAGCTCGGCTATCGCGTCGGCGGCTATACGCAGATCATGCCGCCCGAAACCGTCTCGTTCCAGGCGAAGTTCGGCGAGACCGTGATCAAGGACGTCCTCGGCTGATGCCGCTGCCGCTGGGGTTCACCGGGGCGCGGCTCGACCGCGCCGACCAGGTTCGCACCGACGCCGCCGCCTTCGCGGCGGTCGCGGCCGATCCGCGCGCGCGATGCCTCGTGCTCGACGGGATCGACTTCGTGCCCGGCGAGGGCGGGGGGCTGCTCTGGGAGGCCTTCGATCCCGCCGACGATCGCGCGCCGATGCTGCTGGGGATCGACGAGGCGGGGGTGCCGCATTTCGTGCGCGAACCCGCGCCGAGCCAGCGGATCGACGCGCGCTCGCGCACCGTGATGCGGCTGTTGCCGTTGCTGTCGGGCGAGGAAGCGGCGCTTTATGGCGGCGCGCGCAGCCTGGTCGACTGGCATGCGCGGCACCGCTTCTGCGCGGTGTGCGGGAACCCGAGCGCGTTGTTCCGCGGCGGCTGGGGCCGCCAGTGCGCGACGTGCAACGCCGAACATTTTCCGCGCGTCGACCCGGTGGTGATCATGCTCGCCGAATGCGAGGACCGGGTGCTCGTCGGGCGGCAGGGCGGCTTCCCGCCGGGTTTCTTTTCGGCGCTCGCGGGGTTCGTCGAGCCGGGCGAATCGCTCGAGGAAGCGGTGGCGCGCGAATTGTTCGAGGAGGCGGGGATCCGCGTGTCGGACGTGTGCTATGTGGCGAGCCAGCCCTGGCCCTTCCCCTCGTCGCTGATGATCGGCGCGCGCGCGGTGACGGACGATCCGGCGCTGACCCTCGACACGACCGAGATCGAGGCGGCGATGTGGGTCGACCGCACCGAGGTGCGCGCGGCGCTGGCGGGCGACATGGGCGCGCCGTTCATGGCGCCGCCGCCGCTGGCGATCGCAAGATATCTGCTGGAGGATTGGGCGGGTTGACGAAGAGGAGGAAGCATATCCTCTTCGAGAAGGCTGGCATCTCTTATATGCCAGCCACTTTGGCGGGCTGCGTCCTGACTTTCCTCTATACCGGAATAGGCGTCCTGTTGATCGTCGTGCCGCAGGTCATCTTTCCCGACAGCCGGATCGTGTCCGCTTATCAGGCCGTGATGTTTCTCTTATTTTGGTGGGTCGGCCTTCGCTTCGCCAAGCGGCACAGCGCCTGACGAGGCGATTCGGACCTCAGAATTTCTTGCCGGTAATCCGGCTGATTTCCTTCGCCACCATCGCTTCGACGAGCGGCGGCAGGTTGGTGTCGAGCCAATCCTTGAGCATCGGGCGCAGCGCGTCGAGGACGACATCTTCCATCGTGCGGGCGGTCGCGGCGGGGGCGGACACCGCGGCGGCGACCGCCGGGGTCACCGCGGCGGTCAGCGCTTCGAGCGACTGCCGCGCGGCGTCGGCGCTGGCGGCGGAGACAAGCTCTTCTTCGCCGGCGACGGGGGCTGCACCCTCGGCCTCATCCTCTTCGTCGTGAAGTTCGAGCACATCCTCGGACGCCGGGGCGCGGACTTCGCGTACCGCGCCGGGGGCTTCGTCGCGCGCGATGACGCGCCGAATCGACGATAGTATGTCCTCCATCGACGGTTCACGCGACATGTCGCCCATTATGGCCCCCTGCGGCATCGTCCGAAAAGCGGTCGATTAACCATGTTCATACCGGTGCCGGGCGATGCTTGCCAAGCCTTATTGTGGCGTCAGCGGATCGCCGGCGGGCACATTGGCGTTGGCGGCGGGCACGGCGCGGGTGTCGGTCGCGACCTGCTGCGGCTTGGGATCGTCGTCCCAGTCGAAGACCTTGCCCTTCACCCGTTCGTAATTGACCGCGGGGTCGTAGAGCGCGCCGCCCTCGATCCCGAGGTCGCGGGCCTCCGCCTTGCCCATCGCGGCTAGGACCGAGAAGGCGGCGACATAGGAGTTGCGGCGCGCCGAGACGAGCTGGACCTGGGTGTTCAGATATTCCTGTTCGGCGTTCAATATGTCGAGGATCGAGCGGGTGCCGACGCTGTTTTCGGCGCGCACGCCCTCGAGCGACAGGCCGTTGGCGCTCACCGCCTGCTGGGTCGCGGCGATGATCCGCTCGTTCGCCTGCCAGGCGGCATAGGCGCCGCGCGTCTGGGCGATGACGCCGCGTTCGGTCGCGACATAATTTTCGATCGCCTGGCTGCTGCGCGACTGCGCCTGGCGGACCTGCGCCGCCGGGCGCCCGCCCTGGAAGATCGGGATCGTCAGCGACAGCGCGGCCTGTACGCTGGTCGTGACGTTTTCGGACGTCGCGCTCGTCACCGAATTGAGGTTGTTGTTGTAACCGCCGTTCGTCGTCGCCGACAATTTGGGTAGCCGGGTCGCGCGCGCGACGCCGATGTCGGCGCGGCTGGCGTTGACGAGCTGATTCGCGGCCTCGATGTCGGGATTGCTGTTCAACGCGATCGCGACGGCTTCCTCGGCGGTCACCGGCAAATTGGGCAGAAGCGGCGGCTGTTCCAGATCCACCGGCGCTTCGCCGACGAGGCGGATGTACGATTCGCGGCTGTTGATCAGGTTCGATTCGGCGGTGCGCAGATCGCCCTCGGCGAGCGCGAGCCGCGCCTCCGACTGGGCGACGTCGGTGCGCGTCAGGTCGCCGATTTCGAAGCGGTCGCTGGTCGCCTGCAAATTGGTGCGCAGGACCGAGACATTCTTCTGGTTCAGCTGGACGATCGCCTGGTCGCGGATGACGTCCATATAGGCGCCGACGGTCTGCGCGAAGATGCTCGCCTCGGTCGCGCGCAAATCGGCCTGGCCGGCCTCGACGCGGAATTTGGCGGCCTTGACCGCGTTGCGCACCGCCCCGCCCTGATAGATGGGCACGGTCAGCTGGCCGCCGACCGACAGCGTGCGCTTTGGCGAGAAGAAGGCGTTGCCGGGGAGGACGAGGTTTTCCTGATAATCGACGCCGGCGCCGGCGCTGGGCAGGCCATCGGCCCTGCGAATCGGGACATTCTCGTCATTCGCGCGCTGGGCGGCGCGCGCGGCGGTCAGTGTCGGGTTGTTCTCATAGGCCTTGGCGAGCGCGCCCTGCAGCGTTTCGGCGTGCGCGGCGCTCGCGAGGGTGAGCGCGCCGACCGCGAGACCGGCGAGCCAGCGGCCGCGGCGTGCGAAGGAAATCGTCTTGCGGTCGTGCGTCATCATATCAGCCTGGAACGGAGGGGAGATGGAGGCGATCAGAACCGGAACCCGGCGGGACGGGCGAAGCCCGGCAGCGGCGCGACGTCCATGTCGGCGAAGGGGCGCAGCGCGAGCGTGCCGCCGGTCTTCACCCCCTGGACGAGGCGGGTGACCGCGCCGTCGCGAAGCGCCGCGACGAGCCGGCCGCCCTCGACGAGTTGGTCGGCGAGCGCCGGCGGCAGCGTCTCGATCGCGCCTTCGACGATGATGCGGTCGAACGGTCCCTTGTCGGCGGCGCCGGCATGGAGCGGTCCGGCGACCCAGGTCGTCGCGTCGTTCGCGGGGGCCATGGCGGCGAGCCCGGCCTCTTCCTCGAGCGCGAAGACCTCGGCGCCGAGCTGCGCGAGACAGGCGGCGGCATAGCCGGTCGCGGCGCCGACGAGCAGCACCCGCATGCCGGGGCGCAGCGCCGCGGCGACGAGCATCCGGCCGGTGACCAGCGGCGCGTTGAGCGCGCGGCCGGCGCCGAGCGGGATCGCGCGGTCCATATAGGCGACGCTCGCCAGCGCCGGCGGCACATGATCCTCGCGCGCGACGGCGCCCATCGCGGCGACGATCGCCGGATCGATGACGTCGTTGGTGCGCAGCTGGCTGTCGATCATCGCCGCGCGCATCGCCGCGGCGGTGATTCCGTTCAAGTGCGCGTCTTCAAATTTGGTCGCCATCAGCGCTGTCCGATTCCTGGAAATGACCCGTGCTGCGGCCCGCTCTAGCCCAAGCCATGCTGTATTGCAATGCTAATACAGCATGAGCGTCCGCAGCGCCGCGCATAGCTGTCCCGGCCGCCGCCGCCAAGTCCCATCGGCGAATCCTTGACAAGCCGGCCAAAGCCCATCACTAGCGCGGTCCGTCTAACACCCGGCCCATTCGTCAGCGAGTGCGGCAATTTGGCATGAGGCCCGATGGCGGAGTGGTGACGCAGCGGACTGCAAATCCGCGCACGCCGGTTCGATTCCGGCTCGGGCCTCCAACCATATTCATCGAACCGGGCGATAGACCGCCTGATCCCGGTCTTCGGCCCAATCGAGCTCGGCAAGCAATCCACCCAGACCGGCGCGGCCCAGGCGCAAACGGCCCTCGGTCGCTTCGACGAGGTCGCGCACGATTGCGAGGCCCAGGCCATGACCAGCGCCCGCCTCGTCGATGCGGACCCCGCGTTGCATGGCGCGGAAGGCGGCATCTTCCGACAGGCCTTCGCCATCGTCGGCGACCGACAGGGTGACGGCGCCGGATTCGCGTTGCCCCGAAATGCGAACCTGCCGGCGCGCGTGCTGCGCCGCATTTTCGATCAGCGCGCCCAGCATCTCGGCAAGATCAACCTGGTCGACCGGCAGGCGAAGCGCGGGATCGATATCAACGGTGAAGGCGACGCGCTCGCCATATTCGCCGCGTTCGACAACGGCGACAAGCCTTTCGACCACGTCATGCGGCGCACATTCGCCGCCGGTCACCCGCGCGGCGGCGGCGCGCGAGCGGGCGAGCTCCGCTTCGAGCGCCGCGCTGGCCGCCGCGACGGCTCGGTCGATTCCGTCGGCCGCGGCTTCGGCGCCGCCCTCGCGTGCGCGGCGGCTCTGCGCCGACACGACCGCGAGCGGCGTCTTCAGGCTATGGGCCAGATCTGCGGCCCGGCGGCGCGCGCGACCGAGGTCGGCCTCGCGGGCCTCCGCCATCGCGTTGATCGCCTCGGTCAGGGGCAGGATTTCGGCAGGATGCGCCTTGGACAACCGCGCGGCGGGGCTTTTACGGAGCCGATCGAGGTCGCGACGGAGCCGGTCCAGCGGGCGCAGGCCCAGAGTGACCTGCACAAAGGCCGCCACCGACAGGACGAGCCAGAGCAGACCGAGCGACAGCGCGAGCTGTTTGTCGAACGCGCCGAGCGCGTCGCGCATCTCGCCGTCATTTGCGGCGACCCGGACCATGATGCCGATGTCGCCCTTACCGGGGCGGACTGTGCGACTGACCATCGTCAACTGCGCGCCGAACGGGCCGGGCACGGTTGCGCTGGTCCAGCGGTCGGCCGCGGCGTCGGAGGCTGGAAGGCTCTGGTCCCATAGCGACGGCGACTGGTCGGTACCGCCGGGACCGCGCGCCTGCCAATAAAGGCCGCTCGCGATAGACTGGAAGGCCGGTTCGACCGGGGCCGGGGCGATGATCGGCTTGCCCGCGGCATTGACCGTCAGGCCACCGATCACCTGTTCGGCCAGCGCCGTCAGTTCGGCCTCTTCGCGCCGCTCGACATGCTGGCGGAACATCCAGGATATGCCGCCCCATGCGAGTGCGAGCGCCGCGAAGATGGCGACCGTCGCGCCGAGCAACAGCCGCAGGCGGAGAGACGTCCGCTTCACCCGGCCTCGCCGGTCAGCAGATAGCCGAGTCCGCGCCGCGTTTCGACGATGCGGCTGCCGAGCTTGCGCCGCAGCCGGGTCACGATCGCCTCGACCGCATTGGTATCGCTGCCGTCGCTGGCGCCGTAGAGGTGCTCGGCGATTTCGCCCGCCGACACGATCCGGCTCTGTTGATGCGCGAGAAAATTGAGCAGCCGATATTCGAGCTGCGATAGCTGGGTCTGCCGTCCGCCGAGGGTCGCGGTCATCCGCGCCGTGTCGATCGACAGGTCGCCGATCGCCAGCACGGTGCTGGCATGCCCCGCCGCGCGGCGGACGAGCGCCCGGGCGCGGGCGACAAGTTCGCCGATCGCGAAGGGCTTGGCCATATAATCATCGGCGCCGGCCTCGATGCCTTCGACCTTTTCGGTCCATTCGCCGCGCGCGGTCAGGATCAGCACGGGCATCGTCCGCCCGCCGTCGCGCCAGCGCTTGAGCACGCTCAACCCGTCGAGGCGCGGCAGGCCGAGGTCGAGGACGGCGAGCGCGTAATTTTCGACATCGCCCTGGAACCAGGCGTCTTCGCCGTTTGTGCTGCGATCGACGACGAAGCCCGCGGCGCCGAGCGCACGCGCGACATCGTCGGCGAGGTCCGGATCATCCTCGACCAGCAGTGCCCGCATTATTTATCCTCGATCCGCAGGATGGCTCCCGTGCGGGCGTTGATCTCGACCTCGCGCACCCGGCCCGCCGGGGTCAGGATCTTGACCTCATATTCGATCCCCGTGCTTTCATAATCGAGCTCGACCTTGATGATGTCGCCCGGAACCTTGGCTTGCGCAATGGCGAGGATGCGGGGCAGCGGCAGAACTTCGCCGCGTTGCACCGCGGCGCGGATCGCCTCCTGCTCGGCGCGCTTGCGTTCGGCTTTGGCGGCGTCGCCCTTCTTCGACTTTTGAAACGCATGGGCGACCGTGGGAGCGATGCCGGCCGCAAGCGGGACGGCGGTCAATATGGCGAGCGCGAGGATGGCGGGAAATCGCATGTTGTGATCCTTATTCCAGATTGCGATCTTTTCTAGCGCCGATTGGCTGATGCGAAGCTGACGGCCATGCGGCATAGGGCTGACAGTCAGACGACAGTTGCGCGCGCTAATTTTCGCTGTTTGGAACGAATGATCGCACGTCCGTCGGGACGAAGACCGGTCGGCGTCGGTGGGAGGATGGATCTTGGTGGCAATGACGGCAGCGCCGGGTGCGGCGGACGGCAAACGACCGAAGCTTTATGGCCAGCTCTATGTGCAGGTTCTCGTCGCTATCGCGGCCGGCATCCTGGTCGGCGTGCTGTGGCCCGACGTCGGGGCGTCGCTGAAGCCGCTGGGCGATGCGTTCATCAAGCTGGTCAAGATGGTGATCGCGCCGCTCATCTTCCTGACCATCGTCACCGGCATCGCCGGCATGGGCGAATTGAAATCGGTCGGGCGCGTCGCGGGCAAAGCCTTTATCTATTTCCTCTGCTTCTCGACGCTGGCGCTGGTGATCGGGTTGATCGTGGCCAATGTGGTGCAGCCGGGGGCGGGGATGAATATCGACCCGGCCAGCCTCGATACCGCCGCGGTCAGCGAATATACGAAGCGGGCGCACGACACGACGCTCACGGGCTTCCTGCTCAACATCATCCCCGAAACCTTCGTCGGCGCGTTCACCGACCATAATATCCTCCAGGTCCTGTTCCTCGCGATCCTGTTCGGCATTTCGCTGGCGCTGGTCGGCGATCGGGCCCAGCCGGCGCTGACCATCCTCGATTCGGTGGCGGCGGGGTTCTTTCGCCTCGTCGCGATCCTGATGCGCGCGGCGCCGATCGGCGCGTTCGGCGCGATGGCCTTCACCATCGGCAAGCATGGCGTCGGCAGCCTCGCCAATCTCGCGGCGCTGCTCGCCACCTTTTACATCACCTCGGCGCTGTTCGTCTTCGTCGTGCTGGGCGCGGTCGCGCGCTACAATGGTTTTTCGCTCTGGCGCCTGCTGCGCTATCTGCGCGCCGAACTGCTGCTCGTCCTCGGGACATCTTCGTCGGAATCGGCACTGCCCAGCCTGATGGAAAAGATGGAGGCCGCGGGCTGCCCCAAGGCGGTGGTCGGCATGGTGGTGCCGACGGGATACAGCTTCAACCTCGACGGAACGAACATCTATATGACGCTGGCGGCGCTGTTCATCGCGCAGGCCACCGGGGTCGAACTGTCGCTCGGCCAGCAATTGCTGTTGCTGGGGGTCGCGATGTTGAGTTCGAAGGGCGCCGCAGGGGTGACCGGGGCGGGCTTCGTCACGCTGGCGGCGACGCTGTCGGTCGTGCCCACCGTGCCGGTGGCGGGCATGGCGCTGATCCTGGGCGTCGACCGGTTCATGAGCGAATGCCGGTCGATCACCAATTTCATCGGCAATGCGGTGGCGACGATCGTCGTCGCGCGCTGGGAGGGCGGGCTCGACCGCGACGCGCTGAACGCGGCGCTGCATCCCGCCGATCCGCTGGTCGACGCACCCGTCGAAATGCCGCCGCCGGTCGCCGCCGCGACAGCCGAGTGACAGCCAAGGCGATTATTCCGGGATCAAGGGTGCCGACCAGAACAGGCGGATCCGCAATCCGGTGAGAGGAGAATTCCATGACCAAGCTTATGTTCAAGGTGGCGGCTGCCGCCATGTTTATGACGATGCCGATGACCGTCCAGGCCGGTGATGAAATTCCGCGCGCCGCCTCGACGCCGCAGACGGCGAAGAACTGGGTCGCCCCCGCGGGCAAGAACCTGGCCCAGTCGATCGTCGACGGCATCGTCGCGGGGCATCCCGAACTGGTCAGCATCACGATCCACGCGATCCCCGCCGGCATGAACGATTATACGATGATCGCGGGCACCTTTCCCGACCGCGTCGGCAATGTCTCGTCGCCGGGCGACGTGATCACCGCCAAGAAGGGCGTGACCCAGGTCGAATCGAAATGGGGCACCCCCGATTTCAACAAGAAGGTCTCGATCCTCGTTCCGCTGAAGGACCAGTCGGGCAAATATCTGCCGGTCACCATGGTCCTCGCGTTCAAGCAGTCGCCCGACAGCGGGCTGATCGACATCGACTTCATGCAGCCCGGCGTTCGCATCCGCGATGCGGTGGCATCGAAGATCCCGAGCACCGAGGCGCTCTTCTCGATCGTCAAATAACGCACGCCAATCGCATGACGGAAAAGGGCGGCCCTTGATCGGGTCGCCCTTTTTCATGCCTGTGACGGGCGCCGGGGGGACAAAAAGAGAGCCGCGCGACCCGTGGACCGCGCGGCTCCGATGCGGGAGCTCGGGAGAAAAGCTCCGTTTCGCTAAAAATTGACCGAGAAGTTGAGCCGCACCCGGTTCAGCCAGTCGCGCGGCTGGTTGGTCCCGGCATAGAGCGGGTCGAGCGGCCGATAGTGGTAGAGCGTCAGGTTGAGCAAAGTATTGGCGCGGGGCACATAATCGACGCTCAGCGAGTGCAGCAGATAGTTGGTCGCGATGTCGATATTGTCGTGGCTGAACGCCGCGAGCACCGCATCGACCTCGGTCCGGCTATAGCCATAGCCGAAGCGCAGGTCGTGCGGCTTCGAGGCGCGGCCGACAAACAGGTCGGCGCCATAGCCGGTGTCGGCGTCGACCGCCGCGCCGTAATTGTGGACATAATTGCCGATCAGCTGGACCGGCCAGCGCTCGCCCAGCCCCGCGAAGGTCGCCGATCCGACGATGTCGAGCATATCGAAGTCCGAGAGGTAGCGGCCCGCCGGGGTCAGCAGGTTCGACCGGAAGTCGCCGGCATCGGCACCGGTGATCGAGTTCACGCGATAGTCGTAATAGCCCGCCGCGAGTTCGGCGTGGAAGACGCCGGGCGCGGTCGCGAATTCGATCTGGCCGCCGACCATGCTGCTGTCCTTGGCGCGGCTCGCTTCGTCGATCTGGAAATAGAGGCCGGTGGCCTTGATCGACGCCCCGCCGGGCAGCGGTTGCTTATAGGCCGCCGATAGCCCCTGCGGGCTGACGTCGCCGTCCCACACCAGGTCGGTGCGGCGGAACGGCTGGGGAATCTTGCCGGCGTGGACGACCAGATTGCCCCAGGTCCCGCGCAGGTAGATCTGGTCGAGGCTGACGCGCAGGTCGTCGTCCCAGTTCGACAGCGTCACATCGGCGGTGTTCGGATCGTCGTCGTCGCCGGTCGAAAGCTGGGCGCCCGCCATGATATGGTCCGAAACCGCATAATTGGCGCGTAGCCGCGCCCGGACGACGCCGCGGTCGCGGTTGCGCGCGTCGGCATCGCCGAAATTGCTTTCATAGCGGACGCGCACGTCGCCCGAGAGCTGGAGCTTCGATGCCGGCCTGGCGGCGAGGGCGACCGGTGCGGGTGCCGCGGCGGCCCCTGAGATCGGCGCCCCCGAGACCGGCGTCGCGGGCGGCGGTGCGACGGGCACGCCGGTGATCCGGCCGAGCGTGTTTTCGACCTGTGCGATGCGCGCCGCGGTTTGCGCCTGTTCGGCCTTCAGCGCGTCGAGCTGGCGTTGCAGATCGGCGATCTGTTCGGCCGATGCCGACTGCGCCATCGCCCCCGATGAGGTGGTCGCGAACAGCAGCGAAAGGGCGATTGCGGCGGCCCGCAGGGGCGTGCGCGATCGGGCCGCGAAGCGGCCTCCGAAAGTCCGGTTTTCTGCCATTTTTTTCCTCTCCATTTGCTCTTTTCGGCGTCGGGAGGGCTTGCCTCGCGCTCGTTTACATGCCTAGTTAGGTCCCTAATCTGTCGCGAAGCTGTCGATGAACGGCGACGACGGACCGGCCCGAGGAGTGGCCGAGGGAGAGGGTTGCGATGCGAATTCTGGTCGTCGAGGACGATCCCGATCTGGGCGACGCCTTGCTCAAGCGGCTCAGCCGCGAGGGGCATGCGGTCGATCTGCAGTCCGACGGCGAGGCCGCCGACGATGTGCTGTGCTACCAGGATTATGAGGTCGTGGTGCTCGACATCGGCCTGCCCGGGATGGATGGCTTCGAAGTCCTGCGCGCGATGCGGCGGCGGGGGTCGCTGACCCCGGTGCTGATGCTCACCGCGCGGTCGAATATCGAGGACCGGGTCGATGCGCTCGACGTCGGCGCCGACGATTATCTGTCGAAGCCGTTCGACTTTCGCGAGTTCGACGCGCGGTGCCGCGCGCTGCTGCGCCGCTCGCAGGGGATGGCGTCGAACGTCACCGCGATCGGCGACCTGGTCTTCGATCGCAACGCCAAGCTGGTGCGGGTCGGCGACACGCAACTGACCTTGCCGAACCGCGAATTCCGCCTGCTCGAAATCCTGATCGGCAACATGGGGCGCGTGCTGAGCAAGGACCAGATCGCCTCGCAGCTCTTCGATTTCGACGACGATGCCGGTCCCAATGCGATCGAGCTCTATATCGGGCGCCTGCGCCGCAAGCTGGAGGGGGCGCTGGTCGTCCGCACCGTGCGCGGCGTCGGCTACGTCGCGGAAGCCCCCGCGGCATCGTGACCGCACGGACCACCTCGCTGCGGCTTCGCCTCGCGGGGACGCTGGGGGTGGTCTTCCTGATCGGGATGGTCGCGCTCTACGCCGCGGCGATGTCCTATGCAAAGCTGGCCGCCGACAAATCCTATGACCGGCTGCTCGGCGGGTCGGCGCTCTCGATCGCCGAAACGCTGTCGATCCTCGACGGCAAGGTGCAGGTCGATATTCCCTATTCGTCGCTCGACATGCTGTCGGCGGCGCCCGACGACCGGGTCTTCTACCGTGTCGTCGGACCCGACCGGCGGACGGTGACCGGCTATCCGGACCTGCCCGACGTGCCGCAGCGCCGCAGCGTGCGCAGCGAAAGCGACACATCGGGACAATTCTACGACGCGCGCTATCGGGGCGAGGATGTCCGCTTCGTGTCGCTGGCGCGCGAGATCGCGCAGCCGGGGACGACGGGCTGGGTCTATGTACAAGTCGGTCAGACCCGCCGCGCGCGCGACGCGCTGACGCGCGACCTTGTGTTCGGGTCGCTGGCGCCGATCCTGCTGATGACGGTCGTGGCGCTCGGCGTCGTGTGGTTCGGGGTCACGCTGGCCCTGCGTCCGCTCGGCCGGCTCAGCGGCGAACTCGCGAGCCGCCAGCCCGAAGACCTCGATCCGGTCGTCACGCCCGTTCCCGCCGAAATCGCGCCGGTCGTGGATTCGATCAACGGTTTCATGAGCCGGCTGCACGACAATATCGATACGCTGCGCAGCTTCATCGGCGACGCCGCGCACCAGCTCCGCACCCCGCTCGCGGTGATCCAGGCGCAGGCGCAGCTGGCGGAGGATGGCGACCAGGGGGACATGCGCGGCAGCCTCGTCGCGATCCGCCGCAACGCCGCGAAACTGACGCGGCTGGTGAACCAGATGCTCAGCGACGCGACGGTCCAGCACCGCTCGGACGTCCGGGTCTTCACCGAATTCGATCTGCTCGCGACCGTCCGCCAGAGCGTCCGCGAGGCGGTGCCGATGGCCGAAGACAGCGACGTCCGCTTCACCAGCCCGCTGGCGCAGGCGCCGATGGTCGGCGACCGGGTGATGATCGGCGAAGTGGTCAAGAACTTGATCCAGAATGCGTTGACCCACGGCCGGTCCGAACATGGCGAAGTGTCGCTGATGCTGGTCGAGACCCCCGACGGCTATCTGCTCAGCGTCGCCGATCGCGGGAAGGGAATCCGGCCGGACGACCGCGAACAGGTGTTCGAACGCTTTGCCCGCCGCAACAACGACGAACCGGGGGCGGGGCTCGGCCTCGCGATCGTTCGCCGCGCGGTCGAAAGCCATCGGGGTGTGATCACGCTCGGCGACCGCGAGGGCGGCGGGTTGCTGGTCGAGATCGCGCTGCCGCGCCGGGCGCGACGGTCATGATGCGCGGCATGATTTTCGCGCTATTCTGCCTGCTTTCGCTGGCGGGCTGTGCCGAGAAGGCCGCCGACCGGGGCGCCGCCGCCGAAACGCGAACCCTGACGATCTACAGCACTTCGGACCTTGAGGTCTTTCAGCCGGTCATCGACGATTTCCGGACCACCCACCCCGACATCATGATCGAATATGTCGATCTGGAAGCTGCCGAACTCGACCGGCGCTTTCGCGAGGAAAGCGCCGGCGCGGGATCGCCCGCCGACCTGTTGCTCAGCGCCGCGATGGATTTGCAGGTGCGGCTGGTGAACGACGGCTTTGCCGCGCCGCACCGGTCGCCGAACGCGGCGATGGTGCCCGGCTGGGCGCGGTGGCGCGACGAGGCGCTGGGCTTCACCTTCGAACCCGTCGTCATGGTGTTCAACCGCAAGGCGATGGCGGGGCGGCGCATTCCGATGTCGCGACCCGAACTGCTCGCCGCGCTGCGCGAGGATCCCGAATTCTGGCGCGGCCGGATCGGCACCTATGACGCCGCCACCAGCAGCGTCGGCTATCTCGTCGTATCGCAGGATGCCCGGCAAAGCAGCGATTTCGGGGCGATCGCGGAGGCGTTTCGCGACAACCGGGTGGTGACCGCGGGCACGACGTCGGAGGTGTTGCGCCGGATCGAAAGCGGCGAGCTCGCGGTCGGCTATAACGTCCTCGGCTCCTATGCCCGCGCCGAGGCCGATCGGTCGAGCAACCTCGAGCTTGTCTATCCCAGCGACTATACGCTGGCGGTCGCACGCACGGCCGTCGTCCCGAAAAGCGCACCCGAGGCGGCGGCGGCGCATCTGTTCCTCGAATATCTGCTGTCGATTCGCGGGCAGCGTATCCTGACCAATCGAAGCCGGCTCAGCGCGGTGAGGCCCGAGATCGACGGGCCGTACAGCCGCTTGGGCATCGCCGAAAAAAGCGTCGGGCCGCTCCGCCCGATCGCACTGGGGCCGGGCCTTCTCGTCTATCTCGACGCGCAGAAACGCCAGCGTTTGCTGGACCTGTGGAGCGGCCACAGCGCACGCTGAGCGGCGGAATCCACGCTGTCGCTGCCATGACAGGCCGGTGACAGCAACCTCTGTCAGAACATCCATCATAGAGCCGGACTGATCGGCCGCGCGGCATGATGCCGCGACAATCGAATACCGCCACGAGCGGTACGGGGATGGAGAGAGAGATGTCGGGGGTAACCCAGTGCTGACCCTGCTTGGCTTTGGAATGGTGATCACGTTCATGGCGTTGATCATGACCAAGCGGCTGTCGCCGATGGTCGCGCTGATCCTGATTCCCGTCCTCTTCGCGCTTGTCGGCGGCTTCGGCGGTCCGAAGCTCGGCGAGATGATGATCGACGGTGTGAAGACGCTCGCACCGACCGGCGTCATGCTGATGTTCGCGATCCTCTATTTCGGCATCATGATCGATGCCGGACTCTTCGACCCGGTGGTGCGCCGCATCCTCGCGGTCGTCGATGGCGATCCGCTGAAGGTCGTGATCGGGACCGCCGTTCTTGCCGCCTTCGTGTCGCTCGATGGCGACGGTTCGACGACCTATATGATCGTCTGCGCGTCGATGCTGCCGCTCTATCGCCGGCTCGGGATGAACGCGCTGAACCTGACCTGCGTCGCCATCCTCGCGGGCGGGGTGATGAACCTGACACCTTGGGGCGGTCCGCTGGCCCGTGCGGCCAGCGCGCTTCAGATCGACCCCTCGGCGATCTTCGTGCCGATGATCCCCACCATGGTGGTCGGCGTGATCGGCGTGATCGCCCTCGCCTGGCATCTGGGGCTGGCCGAGCGCCGCCGCCTGGGCGTCCTTGCGTTGCAACCCGCCTATGCCTTCGGCTCGCTGAGTTCGGCGGCGACAAGCGGCGCTGCGCTGCGGGAAGCGATGCGCTCCGACGCCTCGCCCGATGGCCTCGTCAATGACGGGCTGATGGAAGAATCGGCGCTGCTGCCGGCCGAAAATGGCGAGGCCGAGGCGCTGCGCCGGCCCAAGCTGCTGTGGGTCAACGCGCTGCTGACGATCGCCCTAATGGCCGGGCTGATCATGGCGGTGCTGCCGCTGCCGATCCTCTTCATGATCGGTTTCGCGCTGGCGCTGGTGATCAATTATCCGAAAGTCGACGAGCAGCGTCGCCGGGTCGCCGAACATGCCAAGAATGTCATCGCGGTCGTTTCGCTGATCTTTGCCGCCGGCGTGTTCACCGGCATTCTCGGCGGCACCGGCATGGTCGATGCGATGTCGAAAAGCTTCCTTGCGATCATTCCCGATGCATGGGGTCCCTATCTGGCCCCGATCACCGCGATCGCGAGCATGCCTTTCACCTTCTTCATCTCGAACGACGCCTTTTATTACGGCGTGCTGCCCGTCGTGTCGGAGGCTGCCGGCCACTATGGCATCGGCCAGCTCGAGATGGCGCGCGCGTCGTTGATGGGGCAGCCCGTCCACCTTCTGAGCCCGCTGGTGCCGTCGACCTATCTGCTGGTCGGTCTCGCCGGCGTCGAGTTCGGCGACCACCAGAAATTTACGCTGAAATGGGCCGTCGCGATCTGTCTGCTGATGACGGCCACCGCAATGGCCACCGGGATATTTCCGCTGGTCTCGATGACCTGAGACCAAAGACCGTTTTGGATTTTCCACCCACGCGGGGCAACCGCGGGGTGAATGAAGGGGAAGAGAAGATGAAGACCGCACGATTTATGATCGCCACCGCCCTGTTCGCGCTGGTGCCTGCAACGCCCGGCTTTGCGCAAACGAACGACGACCAGGCGGCAACCGGGGCGCAGGAGGACGAGGCGGCCGAAGACGAAGCCATCATCGTCACCGGCACCTTCCTCGACGACGGGTCGAAGAGCGCGATGAAGATGGACGTCCCCGTCCTCGACACGCCCTTTTCGGTGTCGAGCTATTCGAACGAGTTCGTGAAGTCGCTCGAGACGCAGAGTGTCGCCGACCTCTACAACTACATGACCGGCCTCAAGAAGTCGGGCGGCACCGCCTATGACATCACGCTGCGCGGGTTCAAGTCGAGCGGCGACGACCGCAACTCGATCATGGTCGATGGCCTGCCGGGCCTGACCGGACGCTATGGCTCGCCGCCGACGATCGGCGTCGAGCGGATCGAACTGGTGAAGGGCCCGATGTCGGTGCTTTACGGCCAGATCCAGCCGGGCGGCTTCGTCAATATCATCACCAAAAAGCCGCAGGCGCAGGCCGCGACGACGATCGAACTGCGCGGCAACACCTGGCTCAGCAAGAATCGCCATGCCTTCGACCATTTCGGCCTGACCGGTTCGATCGACTCGACCGGCGCGCTCGCCGGCGACGGCGCGCTGATGTACCGCCTCGTCGCCCAATATGGCGACAATGACGGTTTCCGCGATTTCGCCAATCAGAAGCAGACCTTCGTCGCACCCAGCCTGACCTGGGAAATCGGTCCCGACACCACATTGACGGTTCAGGGCGAATATCGCCGCACACGCGAAAAGTTCGACAATGGTCTGGCCGCGCCCTTCGACGGGCTCACCTCGGTGACCAGCACGATCTACGATATCGACGCGGTCGCGCCGATCACCACCACCTATCAGTCGCCCGACGATTTCCGTGTCGAGGAAGGCAAGGCGCTGAGCGCCTATTTCAAGCATGACTTCGGAAACTGGGCGCTCAACGTCAGCGGCCGTCACGTCGACTACAGCAGCCACCAGCAGGAATTTTCGAGTGTCAACGTCGCGCGCATCGCGGGCGAGTTCCGCGTCACCCGCCGCGCCCGCGAACTCAAGACCGATCGCAAATACGACTATGTCGACATCAACCTGAACGGCGAGTTCGAGACCTTCGGGCTCGAACACAAGCTGCTGGTCGGGGTTAACGCCGGCAAGGATCAGGTGAGCGAAAATCGCCTGAAATTCTTCAACTCGAACAATCGCAACGCCGCTGGCGTATGCCCCGTCGGCGGGACCTGTCTCGACATCAGTCTCTACAATCCCGACTTCGGCGCCTTTCCGAATTTCGAGTCCTTGCCGGCGCTCAATCCGGCATTGACCGGTCAGGCAAGTTTGCTGACGCACCGCATCATCGATTCCAGCAACTGGGGCATCTACCTGTCGGACCTGATTACCGTGACCGACTGGCTCAAAGTCAGCGCTTCGGTTCGCAAGTTCCGCGAAAAGGCCGTGGTGCAGCCCGACGCACGCAATACGCCGACCGTGGTCAATACCCGCATTACCAAACGGGATTTTCTGCCGAGCTTTGGCATCCTGCTCCAGCCGAAGGACAATATCACCATCTATGGCAGCTATGCCGAATCCTTCGTGCCGGCCGATCCCGGTATCTTCGACGCCGACGGAAATAACTTCTTCAAGCCGCTCGAAGGCAAACAATATGAGGTCGGCATCAAGGCCGAGGATCTGCTCGATGGCCGCCTGAATGCAACCGCAGCGCTCTATCGCATCGATCAGACGGGCCAGATTACGCAGTTCCAATGCCCGCTCGGCAGCTGTTCGGCACAGCTCGGCGAAGCGCGGTCGGATGGCTTTGAAATCGAAGGGAATTATGAGCCGATCGATAATTGGCAGTTCATTTTCGGTTACACCCATATCAACGCCCGCGTGTTGAGCGCTTCGGTCAAGGATCAGAAATTTCAGGAAGGTCTGCCGCTCGCCAACGTCGCAAAGGATGCGGCCAATTTGTGGACCCGCTACGACTGGGAAAATGGTTTCGGTATCGGTCTCGGCGTAACCTATACCGGTCCGCGTGCGGGCATCTTGCCCACGAACAAGGACGACCTCAAACCGCTCGACCTGCCCGGCTATTTGCTCGTCGACGCCGGGATTTACTACAAGGCCGAACGCTTCTCGGTGAACCTCAAGCTCGGCAATCTCTTCGACAAGAAATATTACGAAAGCTCGGGCGCCGGTTCGTCGGGCCGCGTCCAGATCCAGGCCGGCCAGCCGCGCTACGCGACGCTGACCACGCGCTTCACCTTCTGATCATGCAAAGGGTCGCCAACATCATGCGTCGACATGCCTTGCGGTCGCTCGTTGCCCTGTCGCTGGTCGCGACCGGGGCCGCGGCGGCGAACGCCGAACCCTATCAGAAGGGCGAGCCCGTCAGCGGCACCATCCGCAACTATGGCTTCGGCCTCGGCGGGGTGCTGGTCCAGTGGCAGGAGGCGTTCAGGAAGCTGCATCCGGAGATCGTGTTCGAAAACACCCTGCCGACCAGCGACGCCGCCTTTCCGGCGCTGGTGACCAACGTCACCGACCTCGGCCCGAACGGCGGCGAACCGGCGATCGTCGAGGCCCTGAGCTTCTTTGAAACCCATGGCTATCACGCCTCTTATGTCGTGGTCGCGTCGGGCTCCTATGACCGCGAGGGCCGCTCGAACGGGCCGGTGGTGTTCGTGCACAAGGACAATCCGCTGAAGCAGCTGACCGTCGAGCAGCTCGACGGTATCTTCGGGTCGGAGCGGTCGGGCGGCCTGCGCGGCTTCGAATGGACCGAGAAGGACGCGCGCGGCCCCGAAAAGGACATCCGCACCTGGCGCCAACTCGGCGTCAGGACCGGCCCCTGCGCGAACAAGCCGATCAAGACCTATGGCCATGGCCCGTCGGGGACCACCCGCTTCTTCCAGCTCCATGTGCTCGGCGGCAGCGACAAGTGGAACCCCAATTACAGCGGCCATGTCGAAACCGGCAGCAAGCAGATCCCGGCCGACGAGCGCCACCACGGCCGCCTCGGCGCCAAGCATATGCTGGGCGAGCGGTTGGCGAACGACCCGTGCGCGATCGGCTGGTCGGTGATGTCGCAGGCGAAGGAGATCGAGGGGCTCAAGCCCGTCGCGCTCGCCGCGCGCGGCACGACCAACTATGTCCTGCCGAGCGAGGCGAGCTTTCGCGACCGCAGCTATCCGCTGGTCCGCAACATCTACATCTATTTCGACCGCAAGCCGGGCACCGCGATGGAACCGCGCTTCCGCGAGTTCCTGCGCTTCGCGCTGAGTGACGAGGGGCAGAAGATGGTCGCCGACGCCGGCTATCTGCCGCTGCCCGCCAAGATGCTCGCCGAACAGCGCGCCAAACTCGATTGAACTGCAACAATGCCCCGCGATGCACGCGGGGCCAAAGGGGAAGAGCGATGAAGGTCAGAATTTTCAGCCTGCGCCAGCTTTGGGGGGCCTTGATGCTCCTGCTGGCCGCGACATTCGCCGGACCGGCACTGGCGCAGACCGCCAATGTGCTGATCAAGGTGCCCGTCGGCACCGAAACGCCCGAGGGGCTGGCGACCACGCTGGCCGCATGGCGCCAGTCGGGCCAGGTATCCGATGCCATCTGGCTCGAGGCTGACGAGGAAAAGGGCGCGGCCTTCAGCCGGTTCGTCGCGCTCGAATTCCCGACCGAGGGCAGCTATCAGGCGTGGGTCCGCGAGGGCCAGCCGAAGCTCGCCGCCGCGCTCGACGTCAAGCGCGTCGACATACTGACCCACGGCGAAAAGACCCCGCGCGATTCGAACAATTCGGTCTTCAAGATCAACATGTACGAACCGACCGCGCCCGAGGCGAAGCAGCGCGAATTCGCGACCGGCTATATCAAGCCGCTGATGGACGGCCAGATCGCCGGCAAGCTGCTGATGCGCTACACCATGTATCTGGAACGCGGCGCGGGCGGCAAGACCTGGCTCTTGATGGAATATCGCGATCCGGTCGCCTTCGCCAAGTCTGAGGATTTCAAGGGCGTGCTGCGTCCGCAGCTCCTCCGGGACAATGCGACCTACGCCGCGTTCGACAAGGTCAAGGATTCGCTGCGCACGACGGGTCCGGAAACCTTGTCGAGCTATCGCGAACTGCCGCCGCCGTCGCTGCCGAACCTGCCTTCGTACAAGCCCGAATTCCGGGTCGTCGGCGGCCTGCGCATCGTGGGCAGCGAGCTCAAGAATGCCGTGCCGCAGCTCGCCGCCGGCTTCGCGCAATTCCACCCCGAGGCGAAGATGGCGACGAGCCATATCCCGTCGAGCGAGGGCGGCATCGCCGGTCTCTACATGGGCGTCTCGGACGTCGCGCCGATGGGCGACGATGCCAAGATCACCGACATGATGCCCTTCTACAACGCCTTCGGTTATATGCCGACCGAGATTTCGGTCGCGACCGGCGGTTATGAAAAGCGCGGGTCGCTGTTCGCCTGGGCGATCGTCGTCAACAAGAACAACCCGCTCAACGAAATCTCGATGGACCAGCTCGAACGGCTGTTCGGCTCCGAACGCACCGGCGGCTGGGAACTGTACAAGGGCGACTATAAATATACGTCGAAATATGCGCTCGACCGTTCGAAGCTGATCCGCACCTGGGGCCAGCTCGGCGTCAAGGGCGCAATGGCGAACAAGGAGGTCGAAACCTTCGGCTATGTCGCGCCGGGCTTCGCGATCGCGATCCAGCGCCACCTCCTTTACTGGTCGCAGAAGATGAACCCCAACTTCCGCGAATATGTCGAAGCGAAGCAGGCGGTTCCGGGTACCGAAAAGGATATCGCGAGCACCGCGGCGCTCGAAGACCTGTCGAAGAACCCGAACGCCATCGGCATCGCCTCGCTGATGCACGTCAAAAACTATCCCGATGTGAAGGTGCTGAAGGTCATCCCGCGCGGCGGCGGTGCCGCGGTCGCTCTCACGCCGGACTCGGTGGCGGGCCGCACCTATCCGCTGATCCGTGACGGCTATTTCTACGTCAACAAGGCGCCGGGTCAGAAACTCGATCCCAAGGTACGCGAATTCATGCGCTTCGTGCTCAGCCGCGAAGGTCAGGAAATCATCGCCCGGGTCGGCTATTATTATCCGCTGACCCCCGAATATCTGGCCGAGCAGCTGAAGAAGCTCGACTGATATGCTGATCGCCTAGCCCGCGATGCCGTGACATCGCGGGCCGGGCCGGCCGGCACTGCGCGATGCGCGTCCCGCAGTGCCGGCACTAATCGAAGAAGCGGAGCCGATGAAAAAGCCTTTGACCGGATTGTCGCTGATCCTTCTCGCCGCGGGGACCGCCGCCTTCGCGCAGGAGGACAAGCGTCCGACCGGCGAAACCTACGACCAGATTTTCCAGCGCCTCGGCGACGGAATGCGCGAGAATATCATCATCCGCGGCGAGCATGACGCGCGTACCGATGCGCGCAAGCACAAGCGTTTCTACACCGACCTTCAACCGCTGGCCGACCTGCCGCCCTATCGGCCCGCGAAGCAGCTGACGGGCACGATCCGCGTGTCGGGCCTCTATCTCCACGACGGGCTGATCAAGGACCAGTGGATCGAGTCCTTCCAGCGCTTCCATCCGGGCGTGAAGGTCGTGATCCTGCCCAAGGGCACGATCGCGTCGGGCGCGGTCGATATCGAGACCGGGCCGCGCATTTCCGACCGCCTGCGTGCCGCCTCGCAATATGAGCAGGCGACCGGCGAGCGATTGTTCGAGATCGACTGGGCGACCGGCAGTTACGACGTGCCCGGCTGGAGCCCCGGCTTCGTGATCTTCGTCCACAAGGACAACCCGATCGCGCATCTTTCGGTCGAACAGCTCGACGGCATTTTTGCGGGGTCGCGCACCGGCGGGTGGAAGGGCACGACCTGGGACCCGGGCGTCGCGCGCGGGCCCGAAAAGAACATCCGCACCTGGGGCGACCTCGGCCTCACCGGCGAATGGGCCGACAAGCCGATCATGATCTACGGCCGCCCGCTGAAGTACAACATCCAGCTTGGTTTCGAGCGCAAGATTTTCCAGGGCGGCGACGTCTGGAACGAAAATACGCTCGAATATAGCCATGAGGCGAACCCCGACGGCACGCGTTATTCCTCGTCGGTGGAAATGGTCAGGGACATGTCCGCCGACCGCTACGGCATCTCCTTTTCCGACATGGGATCGAACCGTCCCGGCATCCGTGCGGTGCCGATCGGTGCCAGCGCGGCGGGGCCGTTCGTGCCGATCTCGCTGACCAGTCTGCGCGACCGCTCCTATCCGCTGTTCATCGAACAATGGGCGCAGGTGCGCGTGGCGCCGGGCCAGCCGCTCGATCCGCTGGTCAAGGAATTCCTGACCTTCATGCTCAGCCGCGACGGGCAGGATGGCGTGCAGCGCGACGGCAAATGGATCACATTGCCCGCGGGCCGCGCCGCCGAGATGCGGTCGAAGCTCGACACCACCGGCGAGCGCGTCGACCCGCATGCACTGGGGCTGCAACTCGACCAGCTGGCGCCGAAGAAATGGGATGGCGAAAGCCCCGACGAGACGGGCCGGACCGTCGCGACGCGCGCTTATTACAAGACCGCGTTCGACCTGTCCGGGCTCCCCGTCTATGCCCCGGCCGCGCCGGTTGCCGGTACGGTGCGGATGCCGGCGAGCGGGCAGCTCATGGGCGGCACCGCGGGCAAGGCGCTGATCGCGGCCTTCAACCGGCACCAGCCCGATATCCGCTTCGAGATCCGCGACGGCGACCTCAACGACGACGCCGTCGACCTGTCGATCGGGCGCCGCTGGAGCAGCTATTTCGCGGGCGAGGTCTATGATTTCCAGTTGAAGCGCGACCGCAGCCCGCGCGAAATCCAGGTCGCGACCGGATCGTTCGACGTCGCCGGCTGGAGCCCCGCGATCGCGGTCTTCACCGGCCGGGATGTGAAGCTTAAAGGGCTGACCATCCGCCAGCTCGACGGCATCTTCGGCGGCCCGCGCCGCGGCGGCTGGGTCTCGACGACCTGGCGGCGGCAGGCGGGGCGCGGGGCGGACCGGAATATCCGCTGGTGGCGCGATCTGGGTGTCACCGGCTTCTGCGCCGACAAGCCGATCGACGTTTACGTCCCGCCGCTCAAATATCATCTGATGTCGGTGTTCGAGCGCAAGGTGCTCGTCGGCGGCAATATGTGGAACGACAATGCGCGCGAAATCCCGCTTGCGCTGAAGAATGGCAAGCGGACGCATCCGGGCGAAGATCGCGTGGCGGCGGCGGTGCGCGACCGCTGCGGCATCGCCTTTGCCGATCCGGGCGTGAAGGTGAAGGGCGCGATGATGGTGCCGGTCGCGCGCGACGAGGCCAGTCCCTTCGTGCTGCCGACGCTGAAAAGCGTGCAGGATCGCAGCTATCCGCTGCACCTCGAAACCTATGCCTATGCCGATGCGCAGCCCGATCAGCCGATGGCGCCCGCGGTGCGCGAGTTCCTGCGCTTCGTGCTCAGCCGCGAAGGCCAGGCGATCATCCAGCGCGACGGCAAATGGCTGCCGCTGACCGCCGAAGTCGCGCGCGCCGAGGCCGCGAAAATCGACCTCGCTCTTCCCCGGGTAACCGCGAAATGAAGGACCACGCCATGAAGCTGCTCCCCCTGACCCTGATGGCGCTGATGCTCGCCGCACCCGCTGCAGCGCAGATGCAGCCGGCACCGTCGCCCGCACCGGCGGAAGAGCCGACCAATGCCAAGCGCAGCATCTGGACCCTCGATGTCACCGGCTTCCGCAAACAGAAGGCGACGCTCGGCGGCTATACCAAGAAATGGGATCTGTCGGACCTGCCGGTGTATAAGCCGAAGCGGCAGGTCAGCGGCAAGCTGCGCATCTGGGGCAGCAATTATCTGAAGGACGGCCCGCTCGGCGAATATTGGTCGAGCGAGTTCAGGAAGTTCCACCCCGGCATCGAATTCGAGTTCAACCTGCCGACGGCGGGGATCGCGGTGCCGGGCGTCGCGGGCAAGGTCGCCGACCTCGGCGTCGGGCGCCCCGCGACGCTGATGGATCATCTGACCTTCGAGCAGGTCTATAAATATCCGGTCACCGAGATCACGGCCGCGACGGGGTCGTATGACGTCTATGGCTGGTCGCCGGGTTTCATCATCCTTGTCCACAAGGACAACCCGATCAAGCAGATCAGCATGAAGCAGCTCGACGGCGTGTTCGGGACGGCGCGCAACGGCGGCTATGACGGCAGCGTCTATCGCAACGATTATCCGTTCAAACGCGGCGCCGACGAGAATATCCGCACCTGGGGCCAGCTTGGCGCGACCGGCGAATGGGCGAACAAGCCGATCCATCCGTGCGGCCAAAGCCCGCGCGCGAATATCCAGGTCGTGTTCCAGAATCTCGTCCTGCGCGGCAGCGACCAGTGGGTCGAGGGTTATCAGGCCTTCGCCAATTATGCGACGCCGGAGGGTACGATCGCATCGTGGAGCAAGCAGGTGCTCGACTTCGCCGAGGGCGACCCGCTCGCCATCTGCATCGCCTCGCCGCTGGCGCTCGGCCCGAACCTCAAGGAACTGGCGGTACAGGGATTCGACGGCGGCCCCTTCGTCGCGCGCACGCTGGAGAGCACCCGCGACCGCAGCTATCCGCTGATCAACGAGATCTTCTTCTACGCCAACAAGGCACCCGGCCAGCCGATGGATCCCAAGGTGGAAGAGTTTCTCCGTTTCGTGCTGAGCCAGCAGGGGCAGGAACAGATCCAGCGCGAGGGCCGCTACACCCCGCTGACCGCCGCGGTGGTCAAAGCGCAACTCGCCAAGCTCGAGCCGGGCGCGCAATGATGCGGCTGGCAATCCTCACCATCGCCCTGCTCGCGGCGACCCCGGCCGCGGCGCAGGCACCCGTCGGCTCGATGAACTCGCTCGACTTGCAAAAGGCCCGCGCCGACGCGCTGAAGACCAAGGGCTTCCGCCGCGCCTATACGATCGAATTCGATCTGTCGCAGCTCCCGGAATACAAGCCGTCGGCGCCGATGAAGGGCGTCATCCGGCAATGGGGATCGAACTATCTCGCCGACAGCCCGCTGCAGGGCTATTTCGAGGAAGCGTTCAGGAAATATCACCCCGGGGTGACGTTCGAGAATAATCTCGCGAGCACCTTCATCGGCATGGCCGGGCTCTATACCGGACAGGCCGATCTCGCGCCGATGGGCCGGCGCCCGAGCTGGGAGGAATTGCAGGCCTATCAGCGGATGATGGGCGGCCTGCCCGCCGAAGTGATGATGGCGACGGGGTCGTTCGACGTATCGGGCTGGTCCTTCGCGCTCGTGCCCTTCGTCCACAAGGACAATCCGCTCAAGTCGCTGACCATCGAACAGCTCGACGGCATCTTCGGTGCCGAGCGCCAGGGCGGGTGGAAGCTCAATAGCTGGGACGCCAGCGTCGCGCGCGGCCGGGACAAGAATATCCGCACTTGGGGGCAGCTTGGGCTCACCGGCGAATGGGCCGACAAGCCGATCCGCGTCCTTGGCTATACGACCAACTTCCACTTCCCGCGCGACTTCGCCGACAAGGTGTTCGGCGGCGGGTACAAGTGGAACGAGCAGATGGAGGAATATAGCAACAAGGTGCGCGAGAGCGACGGCGACTATGGCAAATTGTGGAACGCCGGCGACCAGATGATGGAGGACCTCGGCAACGACAAATATGCCATCACCTATACGGCGATGCTCTATGCCGACAAACCCAACGTCAAGACGGTGCCGCTCGCGCAGACCGCGGCGGGGCCGTTCGTCATGCCGACGATCCAGAGTGTGCAGGCGCGTACCTATCCGCTGACGCGCGAGGTCTATTTCTATGCCAACCGCAAGGCGGGCGAGAAAATGGACCCGCTGATCGCCGAATATCTGCGCTTCGTGGTCAGCCGCGAGGGACAGGCACTGATCATGAAGGATGGCAAATATCTGCCGCTGACGGCCGAGGCGGCGCGCGCGCAGCTGGTCGAGATCGAAAAGACCGGATCGGCATCGGCGGGCGAGGGCGGATGAGCCTTGCGCGCCGCACCCTGATCGGCGGCGCGTTCGCGCTCTGGGCGATGCCCGCGGCGGCGCAGCGGCTGACCCCCGCGGTGCAGAAGATCGACCCGCGCCCGCAGGCACCGGGCAGCGTCGCGGCGCGCGCGGCGGCGGCGATGCCCCGCTACGCGCCGGCGGAAAAGGTCACCGGCGACATCCGCCTGTGGGGCCATGGCAATCGCAAGCTGCCGTGGATGCATTATCTGGTCGATCAGTGGGCGGAGGATTTCCAGCGTTTCCACCCCGAGGCGCGGCTGGAGACGCATCTTTACGGCACGTCGTCGGGCATCCCCGCGCTCTATAACGGGCTCGGCGACATCGCGCTGCTCGGCGAGGAAATTCTCCCCGACGCGGCCAGGGCGTTCGAGCGGGTGAAGGGCTATGCGCCGACCGGCGTCGAGCTGATGACCGGCAGCGTCGATATCCGCAATTTCGACTATGCGCAGATGGTCTTTGTCCATCGCGACAATCCGTTGGCGCGGATTTCGCTGGTCGAGCTCGACGCGATCCTCGGGACCGAGCACCGGCGCGGGACACGCAATATCCGGCGTTGGGGCGAACTCGGTCTGACGGGCGCCTGGGGGACCCGCGCGATCACCCCCTATAGCTGGGCGATCGACGACAGCTTCGGCTTCTACCTTCGCAACGCGGTGCTCATGGGCAGCCATCGTTGGAATCCCGCCTTGCAGGGTTTCGCGCATATCAACAACGCCGACGGGACGATCTATGACCATGGCCAGCAGGTGCTCGACGCGCTGGCGAAGGACCCGGCGGGGATCGCGGTGTCGAACATCCGTTATGCGGTGCCCGAGGTGAAGCCGCTCGCGCTCGCGCATACGGCCGCCGGGCCGTTCGTTGCGGTCAGCGAGGCCAGCCTGATCGACCAGAGCTATCCGCTCGCCCGCACCCTGCCGGCGGTGATCGACTTGCCGCCCGACCGCCGCATCGATCCCAAAGTGCGCGAATTCCTGCGCTATGTGCTGAGCCGCGAGGGGCAGGAGGCGGTCAATCGCGACGGGCGCTATCTGCCACTGTCGCCAGCTGCGGCCGAGAAAGAGCGGAGGAAACTGGCATGAGGATGCTGCTCGCCGCCGCCTTGCTGTTCGCGCCTGTTGCCGTGCAGGCGCAGGAACAGGTGATCCGCATCTGGGGCACGCCCGCGATGCTCGGCGTCGCCGAGCGCTGGGCCGACGCCTATGAGAAACAGCACCCCGGCACCCGTTTCGAATTTTCGATGAAGGGATCGGACAGCGCGATCCACGGGCTGGTTGGCGGGGTCGCCGACATCGCCTTGATCGGTCGCGCCAACGACATCGTCGATGACAACGGCTTTTCGCGGCCGAAGGAATATCATGCGACGCGGATCGAGATCGCGACCGGCGCGGTCGCCGCGCCGGGCAAGTCCGACGCGATCACGCTGCTCATCCATGACGACAACCCGTTGACGGCGCTGACGCTCGACCAGCTGGCGCGGATCATCGATTGCGGCGATGAGGCGCGGCCGATCGCGACCTGGGGCGACCTCGGGCTGAAAGGCGAATGGGCGCGGCAGCCGATCCGCATCCACAGCTATGATTTCGCGACGCGTACCGGGCTTTGGCTCCAGAACCGCGTGACGGCGAAGGACCGGCGCATGTGCTGGGACCGCATCGCCGAATATGACGATGCGCGCCGGCTCGACGGCACGATCGCGGCGGCCGCCGACCGGGCGGGCGAAGGCGGCCGGGGCGACCGCTATGCGCTCGTCATCGCCAATGCCGCGCAGGCGTGGGGCGGACTCAAGGCCGTGGCGCTGTCGGATGGCGGCGCGGCGGTGCTGCCGACCGCGGCCACGGTCGCCGACCGCTCCTACCCGCTGACGCGCCGCGCCTATGCCTTCGTCGATCGTGCGCCGGGCAAGCCGCTGGCGCCGCATGTCAAAGCCTTCCTGCAATTCGCGTTATCGGCCGAAGGACAGAAGCTGCTCGAAGCCGACAATGGCTATCTACCCCTCGACCGCCCGACCGCGGCGGCACAGATCGCAATATTGGAGAGCGAAAAATGAAGCGCATCGTGACGGCCGCGCTGGCTGCGCTGGTCCTGACATCCGCAGCAACGGCACAGGAGGCCAGCGCGCCGACGACCGACGCCGACGCGCTGTCGAAGGCGCGTGCGATCGGCAATCGCGGGCGCGCGGTGAAAATCTTCTATGAGCCGCAGTTCGACCTGACCGGACTCAAACCCTATGTGCCGCAGGCGCAGGTGACCGGCACGATCCGCCAATGGGGCAACAACTACCTCAAGGACAGCGGGCTGATGGAGGTGTGGCAGGCCGAGTTCCGCAAGTTGCAACCGGGCGTCAGCTTTAACGACAACCTCTACAGCTCGTCGGTCGCCTTCCCCGGGCTGATCTCGGGCGCCGCCGACGTCGCGCCGATGGGGCGGCAGGCGTTGTGGGACGAACTCAAGGGCTTCGAGCGCGAAGGCGCGCAAGGCGGTGAGGAAGGTGTCGGGCAGACCGAGGTGGTCGAGATCATCATGGCGACGGGATCGTACAATGTCCGTGGCTGGTCCTATGCGCTCGGCATCTTCGTCCACAAGGACAATCCGCTGACCGGCCTGACGATGGAGCAGGTCGACGGCATATTGGGCGGTCGCCGTGACGGCGGCTGGAACGGGCTGACCTGGGACACCAGCGTCGCGCGCGGACCCGAGAAGAATATCCGCACCTGGGGCCAGCTCGGCCTCAAGGGCGAATGGGCGAACAAGCCGATCACTGTCTACGGTTACAACGCCAAATATCATTTCAACGACGAGATCGACAAAAAGGTGCTCAAGGGTTCGGGCAAGTGGAACGAGGACATGCGCGCCTATTCCAACGTCGCGGGGCTGAAGGCGGACGGCTCGCTGACCGCGGGCGGCGAGCTCATCACCAACGGGTTGGCGGCGGACAAATATGGCATCGCCTACACCGGCATTCCGTTCATGAACGACAGCATCAAGTCGGTGCCGCTGTCGACCGACGGCGGCAAGACCTTCATCCCGCTGACCCTCCAGACCGTCCAGAACCGCAGCTTCCCGCTGACCCGCGACGTTTATTATTATTTCCGCCGCGAGAAGGGGAAACCCGTCGACCCCAAGGTCAAGGAATGGCTGCGCTATGTGTTGAGCCGCGACGGGCAGGCGGCGATCCAGGCCGACGGCAAATATCTGCCGCTGACCCCCGAGGTCGCGGCGGCGCAATTGGCCAAGCTCGACTGATGCGGCGCCCGCTTGCCCTGTTCCTCGCTTTTGCGACGCTGTTCGCCGGCCCCGCGCAGGCCGAAAGCACGACACACCTGCTCGGTGCGGATCACCCCGCGCTGGCCTTCGTCGACGGGCTTCCGGCCTATCGACCGCAGGAGCGCGTGACGGGCACGCTGCGCATCTGGGGGCATGGCAGTTTCAAGCGCGACTTCATGGGGCAATTGCTGGCGACCTGGATCGCCGAATTCGCGAAGCACCAGCCCGAGGTAAAATTCGAAAACCGCATGTACGGCACCGCCTCGGCGATCGGGTCGCTCTACAGCGGCACCGGCGACATCGCCATATTGGGCGAGGAAATCAGCCCCGCCGCGCTCCGCGCCTTCCGCCGTGCCAAGGGCTATGACCCGACCGGCATCGAGGTCGCGAACGGCAGCGTCGACGTCAATTTCTACGACTATGCCCATATGATCTTCGTCCACCGCGACAATCCGATCAAAGGGCTGACGCTGAAGCAGCTCGACGCGATCTTCGGCGAGGAAGGGCGGCGCGGCGGCGGGCAGGTGCGGCGCTGGGGGCAGCTCGGGCTGGGCGAGGCGTGGCGCGATGCCGCGATCATCCCCTATGGCTGGAAGACCGATGTCGATTTCGGGCTGTTCTTCCGTGAACGCGTGCTCGAGGACAGCCACCGCTGGAACGGCGCGATGCGCGAATATGAGCATCAGCAACGTCCCGACGGCACCCAATATGATCATGGCCAGCGGATCGTCGATGCGCTGGCGACCGACCGCACCGGCATCGCGATCTCGAACATCCGCTACAAGCATCCCGACGTCCGCGCGCTGCCGCTCGCCTGGGACGCCAAGGGGCCGTTCGTCGATGCGACGCCTGAGACGCTGATCGACCGCAGCTATCCGCTGATCCGGATCATCCCCGCCTATGTCGACGTCCCCCCGGGCCAGAAGATGGATCCTGCGCAGCGCGAGTTCCTGCGCTTCCTGCTGAGCCGCGAGGGCCAGCGCATATTGATCGACCATAGCGGTTACCTGCCGCTCAGCGCCAGGACGCTGACGCACGAGCTGGGGAAAGTGAAATGAGGCGCCGCCAACTCCTGTCCGCGCTGGCGCTGCTCCCGGCGACCGCCTGGGCCTCGACGCTGCCGCCGCCGGTGCATGGCCTGCCCGGACGTGTCCGGCTGGCGGGGACGGCAGGCATGATGCCGGTCGTCGCGGCGTGGAAGCGAGCCTTCGAGACCGCCAATCCCGCGATCAGGGTCGACGTCGCGATGGCGGGCAGCGATGTCGCGATGGCCAATCTCTATGCGGCGACCTGTGACATCGCGCTGATCGGGCGCGAGGCGACCAAGCCCGAAATCCAGGCCTTCGAATGGATTTATCGCTTCCGGCCCAGGGGCGTCGCGGTGCTGGGTGGCAGCGTCGCGACGCCGGGGCGCTCGCCCGCACTGGCGGCGATGGTGCATCGGAGCAATCCGCTCGCCTCGATCAGCATCGACGGGCTCGCCGCGGCATTCGGCGACGGGGCGCAGCAGGCACGGACGTGGGGCGACCTGGGCCTCGACGGCGCGTGGCGCGACCGGCCGATCCATCTCTACGCGCCCGAGGCCGAGAGCGGCAGCGGCCGCTTCTTCCGCGCGGCGGTGCTGAACGGCAGCAACCGCATGGCATGGCCGCGCCTGCGCGAATATACGGTGCCGCCGCGCCCGGCGAAGGCCGAAGCCGAGGCGGCCATCGCGATGCGCCGCGCGCTGGCGCGCGATCCCGCCGGCCTTGGCATCGGGATCGCCGGGAAAGAGATCAAGACGCTGCCGCTGATCGGCGCCAACGGGATTGCGCTGTTGCCCGATGCGGCGTCGGTCGGCGCGGGCACCTATCCGCTCGGCCGCACGGTGCAGGCTTATCATGCGGCGCCGGCGAAGACGCCCGTCCACCCCGAAACGCTCGCCTTCCTCCGCTTCATGCTGACGCCCGAGGCGCAGGCGATCGCGGGACGGGCGAGCGACTATCTGCCGCTGTCAGCCGGGGCCGCGCAGGAAGCCCGCGCGGCCCTCGGCTGATGCGCCCTCAGCGTGTGCCGTCGGGCTTGTAGGTCATCACGACAAAGCTGTTCGGATGAAAGGTCGGCGCCGCGACGCCCTTGGCGTCGGGGGCGGCAAAGGTCGCGTCGGCGGTGACGGTGAACACCCGGCCGCTGGCCTCGTCGAGCTGCATCACGCGCGCCTGCGGGCGGGTCTGGATATTGCCGAGCAGCTTGTAACTGTCGGGCCCCGCCTGTTCGATCACGGTCATCGAGCTGTCGCCGCCATTGGTCGTGACGATGCGGTGGCGCACCTCGTCGACCCCCATGCCGTCGATGCCCTTGCCGATCGGCACGCGTGCGACTTCGGCGCCGGTCCTGGCGTCGAGCGCGAGGAACACCGGCTTGTCGCCGCGGCAGCCGATCAGGATGCGGTCGGTGTGCGCCTGATATTCGACCGCGACGACCTGTTCGCAATCGACGTTCCAGCGTGCCTGTTCGGCGAGCGTCGCCGAATCGAGCTGCATCAATATCTTGTCGTAGCGCGCGGGAGCAAAGAGATGGCCTTTGCCGTCGGGCGAGGGGTCGTCCATCTTCTTGAACGGGAAGACCTTGGTCGACAGCAATTTGCCCGTCGCCGCATCGAGCGTGAACCAGGCCGACTCGGCCTGGCGCGAGCCGACGACGGCGTGGATGCGCTTGGTCGCGGCATCATAGACGACGCCGTTGAGCCCGCCGTCCTTAGCGAGCGGGATGCGATCCAGCACCTTCAGCGATTTGAGTTCGAAGCTGAGCAGCGAGCCGTCGGTCATCGCGACATAACCGCGGTTGAACTGCGGCAGCAGCAGCGGGCCGTTGGCGCCGACCGAGTTTTCGACCTGGCCGACGACCTTTTGCGTCTTGATGTCGAACACCGTCAGCCCGTCCTTGCGGCGCGCGATGAACAGGCGCGGGCTGTGCGGTTCGAGCTTGATATAGTCCCAGTCGCTGTCGCTGCTGGGCAGCGTGACCGCTTTTTCGAGCGTGTAGATCGGCTCGGCGGCGAACGCCGGTGCAGCGATCGCCGCGACGCCCGCAAGCGCCATGGATATGCGAAATTTCATAGACCGTCTCCCATTTTGGTTTCGGTCCATTTTACCGGGGCGGCCTGTCACCCCGCTGTCAGGCCAAGGCGATCTGCGCCGCCTGGATCAGGAAGGTCGCGCCGACGATCGTGACGATCCAGCGCCGGCCGGCGCGGAAATGCGCGTCGCTGATCCGGTCGAGAATCACGCCGCCGACCATGATGCCCGCCATCGACGCGAGGATCGCGAGCGCGGAGACGGGCAGGGGGATCGCCTCGCGCGCCGCGACGCCGAGCAGCACGCCGCCATAGACGATGACCTTCGACGCATGGCCGATCGCCTGCATCACCGCCTTGGTCGCGACGACCTGATACCGGTTCAACCGGGTGTTGATGAAGAGGAGGTCGGTGACCGGACCCGACACGCCCGAAACGAGCGACAGCCCGGTCGAGACGAAGCCCCCGCCGACGGCATGGACGCGACGGGTCGCGTCGAGCGGCATCCAGCGTTCGGGCAACCAGACGAGGACCGGCAACAGGCCGAGCCCCAGGAAGACATAGAATTTCGTCGGCGTGAAAATGACGAGCGAGAAGACGCCGATCGCCGCGACCGCGCCGATCCCGAACCACAGCAGCACCGGCCAGACGACATGCCGGCGGTGCAGCACGACGCGCCACAGGTTGGAAGCGAACTGGATCAGGCCGTGGAGCGCCAGCGCGACCGTCACCGGCAGCAGCCAGGCGAGCAGGCCCATGAAGATCAGGCCGCCCGCCATGCCGAAAATGCCCGAGAGAATGGAGGTCAGGAACGCCGCAATCACGATGAGCGCGCCGACCTGCATAGTTCCTCGCTTTCCGCTTTCCGATGGTTGCAATCGCAACCATGGCCGGCTGGTAGGATGCGAAACTGTCAGTAACCCGTCAATCGTGCCGCATATTCGGCGCCGCTCGACTTTGGTGGCCGGGCGGCCGCGCGCTCCTGAGATGTCGCCTGCGATGGCGGGGAGCCGCCAACCGGGGCGGAGTAGCGGGTGTCGCACAGGCCTCGGCGGAGGGTGAGGGGATGCGCGCCGCCTCCCCAGACGGCGCGCATCCGCCCCGGTCAGTCGACCGTTTCGGGAAGGGCGAGGGTGCCCGAGATATCCTTGCGGATCGTCTCCTTGGTGTCGTTGATCTTTTTCCACTCGGGGTTCTTGAGCAGTTCGAGCTTGTTCTTTTCCTTGATCGCCTCGCTCTTTCCGAAGGCGGCTTCGTCGACATATTGCTTCACGAGGATCGTGCGGTTGCCCTTGACGCCGGGAACGGGCTCGCGCTCATAATACATGGCGTAGCCGGTCATCACGCCGCCGGCCTTCTGCCCGTCCATGTTCGGGCTGATATAGGCCTTGGTGTAGCCGGTGTAGGCGTCGGCGGGGACCAGCGCCTCATAATGGCTGACGACATAGGCGGCCTTCGGATCGGCCGTTTTGGCGCGCGCATCGACGAGCAGGTCGGCGCGGCGGAGTAGCAAATCCTTGCCGAGCTTGGCCGCGGCATCCTTTGACCAGGCGTCATAGGCGCTGCCGTCGGGGAAGGTGACGACCGCGAGGCTGGCGAAGCCCTCCGGCCCCTCGACGCTCGGCTTCGAGCGGAGCAGCAACACGGTTGCACCGGCCTTTTTTGCCGCCGACAGTTGCGCGACATAGTCGGCGGGCGCCGTCTTGCCCACCGGCTGGGTGATCAGCGCATAGGCGGGGCCGCTGTCGACTTCGACGCTGGCCGGCTCGGCCTTCGTGTCGGCGGCATCCTTGCCGCCCGAACAGCCCGCCACCAGCATCAGGCTCATCATCGCACCGGTCAGCATTGCCGTGCGCCGCGTGAATGTCCGCATTTCCATCACTCCTCTTCCAACGATAGCGCGCCGTGTCACACGGTCGCGAGCGGCATCACGCTGGCAGCCTTTCCTGTCGGCAAGCTGTCGGAGGAAAGGAAAATGACAGTTAAGTCGTTATATATATTATGAAAATGATGGCGGACCGTCGGGCATGCCAGTCGGTCCGCCATGAAGGTCGGTGCCCGGGGATGGGCAGCGGCGCGAACGTCGCGCCAAAGAAAATGCCGGCCCTGCAAGGACCGGCGACGGGTCTAGGACGGTCTGGCTGACGCCAGCCTGACAGGCTGGCGGATGCCCTCCGCCGCGTGACAGGAAGCGGTCATCCGCAGCGCTTGAGGCGGCAAGGGGACGGAGGCGACCAACGCGTCGATGGCCTGGGACTATGTCGCGACGGCAACGGTCGTCGCGACCGTGTCGACGCAAGGGCCGGCGAAGGTCAGCAGCAGATCGGGTCCGCGCGGCTCGAGCGTGACGGGGCTGCCATCGTCCAGGCGAACAGCCTCGCCCGACAGGGGCAGGTTCCGGATCACCAGCCGGGTCGACGCCACCGGTCCCTTGACGATCAGATTCACGCGCTCCGGCGTAGCGGTGAAGCGCACAGCCAGCCCGCATTCGGTCTCGCCATCCGATCGTGTCCACGGCCGGGTGCCATAGATGGCGTCGCCGTTCGCGCGCAGCCATGCGCCGAATTGCCTCAACCGGCGAAGCTGTTCGTCGGGGATCGCGGCATCGGTCGCGCGCGGGCCGACGTTGAGCAGCAGGTTGCCGTTGCGCGATACGGCATCGATGAAGTCATGGATCAGCGTATCGGCGCCGGCGTAATCGGCCTCGTCGTCGTTGCGGTTGAAGCCGAAGCTGTGGCTCATGCCGCGCGTCGCTTCCCACTTCTTGACCTGGATTTCGGCGAAGGCGGCATATTCGGGGGTCCGGAAATCGCTGTGCGGAATTTCGGGCGGGATGATGCCCTTGGATTCCTCGCCGCTCTGCCGGCCGACCGCGGCCTTGAGCTTGCGGTCGAGATAGCGCCGCACCAGCGGAATCTTGAGCAGGTCGCGCTGGAGGCTGGTCGCCACCCAGCGATCGTTGACCACGCCTTCGGGAACCGCGCGATAATAGTCGGCGAACAGCCGGTACAGCGGCCCGGGCCGCGTCGGCCAGCTGATGTCGTTCCACAGCACCGACGGTTCGTAACGGTCGATCAGTTCGCGCACCTGCGCCATCGCATAGGCGGGATAGTCGCCGCCGGGCGTCGAGGCGATGAAGTCGCCGAGCGTGCGCAGCGGCCGCCGGTTGAAGGTCCAGTCGATCCCGCCCGAATAATAGACCCCGAAGCGCAACCCGGCGGCGCGCACCGCGGCGGCGAGTTCGCCGACGATGTCGCGTTCGGTGGTCCAGCCCGCCTGGTGCCGGTTCGCGACCCCGCTGGGCCACAGGCAAAGCCCGTCGTGATGCTTGGTGACGAGCACGACGTAGCGCGCGCCGGCATCGCGAAACGCCTCGGCCCAGGCGGCGGGATCCCAATGCTTGAGTCCCGCCTCGAACGGCTGCTTAAAATCCTCATAGGGCGCATCGCCATAATGCGTTCGGTGGAATTCGGCCGAAGGCGTTCCGGGCACCTTGATCGCGTTACAATACCATTCGGTATAGGGGACCATCGCGACCGCGCGGTCATAATCCTTGGCGAAGGCTTCGCCGATCGAGCCGAGGCGGGGCGCGAAACCGGGGATGGCGAAGGCGCCCCAGTGGATAAAAATCCCGAACTTCGCGTCGTGATACCAGTCGGGGACGGGGCGCGCGTTGAGTTCGGCCAGCGCATGATCGGTCGAGGCCATCAGGTGCGGCCTCCGCGGGCGTCGCATACGCTCGCGCCTGTGCGACCAGACAGGCCCCGATCCGTTCGGCGAAATCCATCCATCCTGCTTCTCCCACCTGCCTCGCCTTTTCGCGGCGATGGCGTTCGCCGATCCGCGCGCGGGCGGTCCGGCTCAGTTGATTCTATGATAGTAGAAAAATATATTCCATATTTGCGATGTGAGCGAAACCCGAAATCGCTCGGGCGATCGCGTCCCGTCTTGCCAAAGGGATAGGGTGCTATCGGAAGGGCGCGGAAATCCGCGCGCGCAGGCTGAACCCACCACCTCTCTCGCCAGACCATATATGTTCGATATATGATTATAGACTAATATATAAAACACCTCTAACAATGGCCCGGGGGGATGCCGAACCGGCATTCGCCGTACATAGCGGGGGGCCGCATCAGCGGTCCCGTCGCGCCAATAATCGACCAGCAGGATCGCTGGCGGCGGGAGAGGCGTGGTATGCGAAATATATCCTGGATGTTTGCGGGCGTCGCATTCGTGGCGATGCCGGCTGTGGCACAGACGCAGGCGGCGGCGGAGAATCCGCCAACGGCCGTGGAGGATGGCTCCGGTCTGGCCGAGATCGTCGTCACGGCGGAAAAGCGCACCGCCAATCTGCAAGAGGTGCCGCTCGCCATATCGGCCTACACATCCGATGCCCGCCAACTCGCCGGCATCAACACGTTGCAGGATTTCGCCAACTTCACCCCGGGGCTGAGCTATTCGGCGGGCAACGACCGCGTCTTCATCCGCGGTATCGGGCGCCAGACCAACACCAACGGCAGCGATCCGGGGGTTTCGACCTATACCGACGGCATTTACGACGCCTCGACCACCTCGATCGCGGCCTCCGATTTCTTCATCGATCGCATCGAGGTGCTGCGCGGCCCGCAGGGCACGCTCTATGGCCGCAATTCGATCGGCGGCGCGATCAACGCGATCTCCAAGCGGCCGACCGAGGACTTCAGCGCCGACCTGCGCGGCACGGTGGGCAATTATGGCTTCTACACGATCGAAGCGTCGGCGTCGGGATCGCTGACCAAGGGGCTGCGCACGCGGCTGGCGGGCGGATACTCGAAACAGGAACGCGGCTATTTCAAGAACGAAGCCGGCGGGGTCAGCGAGGGCGGCCGCGGCGAGCGCCGTTATGTCGAACTGCAGCTGGAGGCCGATCTCGGACCCGACGTCACCGCCTGGGCGAAGGTCTTCTCGGGCCGTACCGACCTCAATCCGCGCCCGCTCAACCGCATCGGCGGCTATGATTTCGCGCCCTATCCGACCGGGGCGATCACGCCGGGCGCGGCCTTTGGTTACCTGATCCCGGGGGTCGTTGCGCTCGATCCCGATCCCGTGCCACCCGGCGCGACCAACATCCGGCGGTTCAGCGCCGACACGACGCAGACCGAGCGCATGCGCGGCAATTTCGGGGCGACCGGCGACATCAAATGGTCGCTGCCGACCTTCGACGTCCGCCTGCTCGGCGGCTATCAGCAATATCGCATCGACAACACATACGAGCTCGACGGGACCAGCGTGATTTCCTACGCCTTCCCGCTCGCTCCCGGCGGCGGCATCTGTGCCTTCATTCCCGGTTGCGGACCGCTCACCGCGTTCCCGTCGACGCAGCTCAACCTGCACAACGACAAGAGCTTCGGCAGCGGCGAACTTAACCTGACGTCGAACACCGACGGGCCGCTGCAATGGGTGGCCGGGGTCTATTATTATCAGGAGACGCTGGCGCAGGAATCGCATTTCAACGCCCCCAACCAACTCCAGCTGCGCGCGCCCGTGAATGGCCCCGCCAACCCGCTGGGCGATTTCGTCTATGCCGCCTCGACGCTGACCACCAAATCGTCGGCGGTCTTTGGCCAGGTCGACTATCGCTTCACCGACGCGCTGCGCGTGACGGCGGGGCTGCGCTACACCCATGACAAGAAGAGCGGCGACGAATTTTTCCGCCTCCTCTGTTTCGGCTGCGGCGGTTTCTCGCCCGATCTTTACGGCTCGGCGACCCCGGCGCTCGACATCACGGCGTCGCAAATCTCGACGCTGGCCGCGCCGGGCGTCGCGTCGGCGGTGACGATCGACCCCGCGACGGGGATCGCGCGGCGCGGCCTCGCGAACAGCTGGAATGCGGTAACCGGAACCGTTGCGGTCGAATGGCAGCCCAGCGACGACCAGCTCGCCTTCCTCCGCTACAGCCGCGGCTACAAGTCGGGCGGGTTCAACGCCGGGGGCATTTCGGTGCTGCCGCAGACCGGCGCCGAGCATGTCGACGCGTTCGAGGCGGGCTATAAATATTCGATCGGACGGCGGCTGCGCGTCAATCTCGCCGGCTTCTATTACGACTATCAGGGGCTTCAGGTGCCGCTGACGGTGTCGCAGCCCGGCGGCGCGCAGCTTACCCAATTCTTCAACCTCAAAAGCTCGCAAAGCTATGGCGCCGAGATCGAGCTTGCCTGGCAGCCGGCCGATCCGCTGCAGCTGTCGTTCAACTATGGTTATGGAAATTCGCGGATCGACAGCGGGTGCTGCTTCGTCGACGGACAGGATCCGCTGGCGGTGCAACCTGGCGCGCAGCCGTCGGGTCCGGCGGTCAATGGCCAGCAACCGCAAAGCGTCGCCGGCGCCCGATTGTCCGACACGCCGCGCCACAAGCTGGCGCTCAATGCGATGTACAGCATCGACTTCGAGCCGGGCACCTTGTCGCTGTCGGGCAATTATGTGCTGCGCAGTTCGGCCTATAGCAACATCTTCAACCGCCCGTACAACCGGATGCCCGGGTGGGATCAGGTCGATCTGCGCGCGATCTGGACCGGCAGCGGCGACCGGTATCGGGTGATCGCCTTCGTCAAGAATATATTCGACAGCAAGGGCTATGACAGCGCGCAGGGCAATTTGCTCGCCTCATCGCCGACGCTGGCGGTCGCGCAATCCTATTCGTTCACGCCGCCGCGAACCTATGGCCTCCAGCTCGAATTCCGGTTCCGGTAAGCCGCCCGCGTGGGAAAGATCGACGCACGCCCTGCCGATACGCTGCCGCTGAAGACGCGGCTGCTCTATGGGTCGGGCACGATCGCCTTCGGGATCAAGGATCATGGTTTCAACGCGCTGTTGATGCTGTTCTACAACCAGGTCGTCGGGCTTCCGGCGGCCTGGGTCGGATCGGCGATCATGATCGCGATGATCGCCGATGCGCTGTTCGATCCGCTGCTGGGACAATATTCGGACAATGTCCGCACCCGCTGGGGGCGGCGGCACCCCTTCATGTATGCGGCAGCGCTGCCCATCGCGCTCTTCTACCTGCTGCTCTGGATGCCGCCCGAGATGGCGCGGGGGGCGCAGTTCGCGTGGCTCGTCGCCACCGCGATCCTCGTGCGCTTTTCGATCAGCCTGTATGAAATTCCGTCGACCGCGCTGCTCGCCGAATTCACCAGCGACTATGACGAGCGCACCAAGCTGGTCGCGGCGCGCTTTTTCTTCGGCGTGTGCGGCGGCATCGCGATGACGGTCGTGACCTTCGGCTATTTCCTGCAACCGACGGCGGCGCAGCCGGTCGGTCACCTCAACGCCGGCGGTTATGTCACCTATGCCTGGGTGGCGGCGGCGATCATGATGCTGTCGGTGCTGATCTCGTCGCTGGGGACGCAGAAGGAGGTGCTGAAACGCCCGCCGCCGCCGCCAGCCGTCAAGGTTCCGATCGGACGGATGCTGCGCGAAATGCTGGGGGTGCTGGTGCATCCGGCCTATATCTCGATCCTGCTCGCCAGCCTGTTCTTTGCGGTGGCGTCGGGGCTCAGCCTGTCGCTGTCGGTCTATTTCTCGACCTATTTCTGGGAACTCAGCGCCAGCCAGATCGCCACCGTCGCGTCGACCGCGGTTGTCGGCATCCTGCTCGCCTTCGTCGTCGTGCTGCCGCTGTCGGCGCGCTTCGGCAAGAAGCCCGCGGCGATGCTGATGTTCGGGCTAGGGCTGGTGTCGAGCGTATTGCCGCTGGCGCTGCGCCTCGCCGGTCTGTTTCCGTGCAATGGCGACCCGCTGCTGCTGTGGCTGCTGATGGGCCAATTCGCCTTTTATATGATGACGACGATCGCCGGCGGCATATTGGCGGTGTCGATGGTCGCCGACGTGACCGACCAAATCCAGCTCGAGACCGGGCGCCGTTCCGAAGGCCTGCTGTTTTCCGCCGCCACCATGGTCAACAAGGCGATATCGGGCATGGGGATCATGCTCGCGGGGCTGCTGCTGGCCTTCGTCGGTTTCCCCGACAATGCCCAGCCCGGCCAGGTCGACGCCGACGCGCTTTCGGGGCTGGCGACCATCTATATCGTCACGCTGTCGGTCGCGACCACGATCGCGATCATCTGCCTTGCCTATTATCCGATCAGCCGGTCGCGCCACATGGAGAATATCCGGCGGCTGGGCGAAGCCGCCGCCGAATGACCGCGTGGTTCGTCGTCGGACAGTCGCGTCAGATGCCGTCGCGCCGGGTCAGTGGCAGCCCGCCGGCGAGCAAGGCTTCGGCCGCATCGAGCAGCCGTTCATTCTCGGCGACCAGATCGCCGGCGCGGCCGCTTTCGATCCAGGCGTCGAACGCCATCCTGCCGCCCGCGACAAGCATCGCGGCCGCCATTTGCGCGCGGCGATCCTGCCCGGGGTCGATGCCGAGTTCGTCGGCGATATAGTCGGTCATCAGGTCGATCTGGAGCCGCTGATGCCCGTACCACACCGGCAGCAGTTCGGGTTCGCCGGCGAGCGCGCGGCCGAGGTTGATCTGGCCATCGCCGTCGCGTTCGTAGGCGTGCGCGAGCCTTACCACCTGGTTGCGCCAGAAGGTCAACACCGGCACGCCCTGCGCCCGCTGCGTCGCGACGACCGCCTCGAACCGCGTGCCCGCGGTGACCGCGATCGCGGCGGCCAGATCGCGCTTCGAGGCGAAATGGGTGAACAGGGTGGTGATGTGGATATCGGCCGCCTCGGCGATCGCGGCCATCGTCGCGTCGGCATAACCGAGCGTGACGAACAGGCGTCTTGCGGCTTCCTCGATGCGCTGGCGCGTCCGGGCCTTCGCCGCGGTGCGCCGTGGGAAACTGACTTTGGATGGTTCGTCCATGGGCCGCTTATAGTCATTGCCGCGCGAAGCGCCAGCTATATAAGTTGATCATTCTATGTTTATAGGATAAACTCCGGATCAACGGAAAATGGAGGGCTGGCAGCCATGATCGACATGTCGATGCGCAACGATTTTGAACGATGGGTCGAAACGGCCCGGCCCCCGCTGGCGGAGGAGCCGGCGCTGGGCCTCGCGGCGCTGATGACGACGGCGGCGTTCGTCGATCCGGTCGCGCAGGTGCCGATCTTCGATGCCATTGCCGAGGCCACCGCCGCGACCAGCGATCCCGCCGCGCGCGCCGAACGGATATCGGACGCGCTGCCCTGGCTGACCGATGGCAAGCCGCGCGTCGCATTGCCGCGCCCGCTGTGGGACGGTTTCTGGGACATCATCGCCCGGCCGCGATCCCCCGGCGACGGCGAACTCGACCTGACGCTCGCGGTCGTCGCGCTCGGCAATCATTATGATCAGCGGATGATCGATGCCTGCGAGGCGGCGCTGCTCGAATTCGACAGCGTCCACGAACTGATCGCCCAGCCCGAGGTGCGCCTCACCACCGCCGATCTGGAGCGACACGCGACCGACAGCTTGGCGCACGACTTGTTGTCGATGCTGAACGCCAACGGCTATGATATCGAAGTGATCGATGCCGACACCGTGGTCCTGCCGGGCGACTATCCGGCGCAGAACCGCACCAACCGTCGCATCCTGCAACTCCACGACGTCTGGCATCTGGTCGGCGGCTATGGTTTCACCCCGGCGGGTGAGGTCGCGATCTCGGGCTTTCAGATGGCACAGTTCGGCCAGAATTATTCGACGCGCTTCCTCGCCACGGTGGCGACCAAGGCGGCGGTCGACATGCCGGCGCTGATCGACATGCTGCTGACGGTGACCTTCGACGGCTGGCGCCACGGCCGCGCGACGAAAGAACTGATCGCGGTTCCCTGGCACCAGCGCATCGCCGATCCGATCGAGCGCGTTCGCGCCGACCTCGGCATCCGCCCGCTCGACAGCGACGCGGTGCGGACGATGGACGCCTTCATCCCGGCAGTGTGAATAGGGGGGCGCCTCGACCGGGCGCCCCCAATCATTCGGCGGGGACCGGCGTCGCCGACGGGCGATATTGCGCCGCGTCGGTGGTGAAATCGGCATGGCCATAGCTGGCGAGCTGCGTCTTCAGCTTCGCGATCAGTCGCCGGTCGGCCACCCCGCGCAGCCCCGGAATATGCGCCGCGAGCGCGTAAAGCCGGACCCGTGCATAGATGAACAGCCCCGCGACCGCCGCCAGCGCGACATCCCCGGCGGTGAGATCGACGCCGATCGAGGCCGCCTTCGCCTTGTCGCCGCCCATGAAGCTCTTGACGAAGAACAGCTTGGCAAAGGCGCGTTCGAAGGTTTCGTGGATTCGGGCGCCAAGCGAATCGTCGGGGCGCAGGTCCGCCGCCATCGTCGCGCGCAGCAGTTCGCCGCATGTCTTGTCGTCATAGCCGCTGCGCAGCGTACCGCTCCGCGCGTTCATCAGGTCGACGATCCCCTGCGGCGTGTCGGCGAGCAGTTCTTCGGGCAGGCCGAGCAGGAAGCAGCGATAGCGTGCCAGTTCGACCGTTGCCCGCTCGGCCGGGGTGAATTCGTGACGCCCCTCCTCGATCATCTTGTACGACAGCAGGAAGACCGAGATCAGGCCCGCCGGCATCTGGTCGACCTGCGGGATCGGAATGCCATAGACCTCCATGTCCCAGTCCTTCGGGCGCCGCAGGACATTGGCGCGCACCATCGAATGCATCAGCCGCACCATCGCCGCCGCCTTGAAGCCGGGGCCAAAGCGTTCCAGCGCGCCCGGCAACAGCGAGGTGGTGAAAAAGGTGGCCGTATCCTTGACGCGCCGCGCCGCCGTCTGTTGCGACAGCGTGCCGGTGATCGCCATCGGCAAGGCGGCATATTTGTTCATAAAGGTCGCGATGAAGGCGCCGCGAATGATGAACGGGCCGAAATTGGCGGCCGAATTACGGTCGATCCGCGCCCCCTCCTCGACCAGCTTCATGTCGAGCCAGTCGGGAACCCGCTCCATGTCGCGGATGAAGGCGACCAGTTCGGGCGGCGCATCGGGCACATGCTCGATACCCTCGTCGCAGGCGCGGGTGAGCATGTCGACGAGCGCGCGAAAGCCATGTTCGCGCATCAGCGCGGCATAGGCGTCGGCGGTCGCATCGCCTATCATCGTATAGGCGCGGATGAACTCGATCCGGTCGGGATCGGCGAGCAGTGCATCGCGGTCGCGATCATATTTCCCCGAGAGCGCGGTCGGGTCGCCCGGCGTCGCGGTGAAACGTTCGGGAACGGCGCGGAAATCGACCTTCCCATACATCGCGGGCACATGGTCCCGCTGGGATTCGACCCTGGCCCACAGAGTGTCGAGCGCCGCGCGTGTCATCAATGTCCGTCTCCCTCTCGACGAGATGGCGAGGATCATATATATCAAATGATATAAATTCAAGCGAAACGGATGAGACCCGCCCATGACCCGCCCCGCAACCCCGGTCGCACCGCTCCGCACCGCCTCCGACGGCTATCGCAAGGGCGAGGAGACGCGGACGCGCATCCTCGCCGTGGCGCTCGCCGCGTTTGGAAACAGCGGCTTCGCCAGCGTCACGACGCGGCAGATCGCCAAGGAAGCCGGCGTCAACCTGCCGGCGCTGACCTATTATTTCGGGAACAAGCGCGGCCTCTATCTCGCCTGCGCCCACGCGATCGTCGCGCGCTATCGCGAAGGCATGGGCGCGGTGGCGCTGACATCCTATGCCGCGTTGCAGGAAGCGCTGCCCCCCGATGCGGCGCGCACCCTGCTCAAGCGGCTGTTCGCGGCGCTGGCCCGCTTCCTCCTTTCGACGCCGGGCGCGCAGAACCCGTCGCTGTTCGTCCAGCGCGAGATTGCGAGTCCGGGCCCCGCCTTCGAGATTCTCTATGCCGAACTGTGGCGCCCGGGCATCGAGCTCGCCACCGACCTGATCGTGCGGGCGACGGGCGGACGGCTGACCGAAACCGAGGCGCAGGTGCGAGCGGTGCTGATGATATCGAGCTTGACGGGTTTCCTGTCGGGACTGCCCGTCATCGCCCGCACGGCGGGAAAGGCCGACTACACCGCGCTGGTGATCGCGGCGCTCGATGGGCAGATCGGTTCGCTCGAGCAGGGCTAGGCCGGCTGTGCTGCAGATTTCGGGATTGAAGGGTTAGCGGTTCGCGAGAGGAAGCGCCGACCGAAGCCCGCTATCGGCGCGGCTTTGCGGGATGCGCGGCATTGTCGCGCTCCTCGTTCGCCAGCTTGCGCCAGCGCTCGAAACGCTCGGCGCTCAGCGTGCCCTCGGCAATCGCGGCCCGGACGGCACAGCCGGGTTCGACGCCATGGGCGCAGTTCGAGAAGCGGCAATCCTGTGCGGCGAGGATGAAGTCGTCGAACACTTCCGATATCCCGGCGGCCGCGTCGGCCAGTTGCAGTTCGCGCATGCCGGGGGTGTCGAGCAGCCAGCCGCCCTGGTCGAGCCGGTGCATTTCGCGCACCGTGGTCGTGTGGCGCCCGGTACCGTCGGCGGCGCGGATCGCCTGGGTGGCGATGCTGTCGGACCCCCGCAACGTGTTGACGAGCGTCGATTTTCCGACGCCCGAGGACCCGAGCAGCGCGACGGTTTCGCCCTTGCCGCACCAGGATGCAAGCCTGGCGACGCTGGCCGGGTTGCGGCCATCGACGGTTTCGACGCGCAATCCCGGTTCGATCGCGCGCGCCGCCGCCGCGAAGGTCTCCGGGGTGTCGGTCAGGTCGGTCTTGGTGAGCACCACCACCGGGGCGACGCCGACCTCGCGCGCCAGCACGAGATAGCGTTCGAGCCGGGCGACGCTGAAATCCTGGTTGCACGAGGCGGTGATGAACAGCGTGTCGACATTGGCGGCGATCATCTGCTCCTTGCGCGGGTCGCCGGGCGCGCGGCGCTTGAACAGATTCTGTCGGCCAAGGACACGCACCGGAAGCATCGTGGCGCGATCGACGAGCAGCCAGTCGCCGACCGTCGGATGATCGTCCATTGGGCCGGCGCCGGGAATATAGGGCGAGACAAAGCACCGGAACCCCGCGCCCGCGACGGCGATCTTGCCGCGGTGGACGGCCATGACCCGCACCGGAAGGCAAAGCCCGGCCTCCTCGGGCGTGACCTGCTCGGCGAACCAGGGCCTCCAGCCGAGCGCTTCCAGCGTCTTTTCGGGCGGGGTGTCATCGGGCGGTGTCATGCGGCTGAGGCCATATCCTTCCTGTTGGTCGACCGGGTGCGGGTCCCGGGCGCATCGTCGCAAAGCCGCGCCTATCGCGTTCGACGAGTCGCCCCAACAACAAAGGGCTGCTCCGTCCGGAGCAGCCCTTCCATTGTCTTGCCTGTCGCGGACAGCTTAGCCGAGCTGGACCCCCGCGGGGAAGGTCGTGCTCAATTCTGCCGCATGCGGCGTGTGACAATGAGACATTCGACCACCTCCTTTCGCTTGTTGACGATAGGATGAATGTAGGAGTCCCATCGCATTGTGCAAGCTGTTTGAGACCATCTTCCTTTGCCGGCTCATGCGGCGTCCCCGGCCTCATTACGCGGCGGGCGACCGAACCGCCGCCCAGTCCAGATCGAAGCGCGCCAGATATTTGCGCAGCCGGTCGGCGTCGTTGGTGCTGGTCCGCTGTTCCCGCGAGACCGCGAACAAGGTGCGTCCGGCGTCGGACAGCGATCGGGCGCCGCGGCACGCTTCGACGACGAAGGCGAGCTGGACGCGGTCGAACGGATCGATCGCGGCGAGCTCTTCGCGGGTCAGGATCCGGGCGAGACTGTCGCCCGGCGGCGTTTCGGCGCTCCAGGTCGCGCCGAGCCGCGCGATTTCGAACCCCACCGCGTCGCGGTCGATCCGTCCGGTATCGCTGAGCGTCGCCATGCGGGTGACGCTGGCGGCGAGGTCGCGGAAATTGCCCTGCCATTTCGCCGCCGCGCTCTCGGCGAAGGCGAGATAGCGATCGCGCGCCTCCTTGTTGAAGGTGACGCGCGAGCCCTCGCGCTGCGCAAAGCGTTCGAGTTCATAGTCGAGATTGGGGGCGATATCCTCGCGCCGGTCGGCGAGGCCGGGCAGCGCGAAGGTCCAGAGGTTGAGGCGCGCGAACAGGTCGTCGCGAAAGCGGCCCGCTGCGACCTCGCCGACGAGGTCGCGGTTGGTGCCCGCGATCAGCTGGAAGTCGCTTTTCGCCTCGCTGTCGGCGCCGACGGGGAGGAAGCGCCCTTCCTCGATCGCGCGCAGGATCATCGCCTGTTCGTCGAGGCCGAGTTCGCCGATCTCGTCGAGGAAGAGCAGCCCCTCGTCGGCGCTCCTGAGCAGGCCGGGGCGATCCTGCGCGGCGCCGGTGAAGGCGCCCTTGCGGTGGCCGAACAGCGCCGACATCGCGCTGTCGCCCTTGAGCGTCGCGCAATTGACCTCGACGAACGGCCCGCTGACCTGATGGCGCAGCTTCTTGAGTTCGTAGATCTTGCGCGCGAGCTGGCTCTTGCCCGCGCCGGTCGGCCCCATCAGGAGGATCGGCGCGTGGCTGCGCACCGCGACCTGTTCGATCTCCTCGATCATCCGGTTGAAGGCGGGGTTGCGCGTTTCTATGCCGCTTTTCAGGAAACTCGTGCTCTCGGCGCTCGCCTCGGCGAAGCGCGTCGCGATCGAATCATAACGCGACAGGTCGAGGTCGATGGCGTTCCATGTCCCGACCGGCTGCGGCGCGCCGCGCTGCGGCTGGGTCTGGAGCAGGCGGCCGGGCAGGTAGCGTGCCTCGCTGAGCAGGAAGAGGCAGATCTGCGCGACATGCGTGCCGGTGGTGATGTGGACCAGATAGTCGTGCGTGTCGGGATCGAAGGGAAAGTCGCGCGCGAAGTCGAGCAGCTTGCCATAGACCTCCTCGAAATCCCAGGCGTCGTCGAAGTCGAGCAGGTGCGGCACGACTTCGGTTTCGGGCGAGACGTCGCGGATGTCGTCCATGACGAACTCGGCGAGGCGGCGGTGGTAGCTGCCGTGGAGCAGGATGAAGCGGTCGACGCGCAGATCCTCCTGCATGCAGATGCTGACCGTCGGGCGCCACTTGTTCCAGCGCGAGGGGCCGAACTTGGCGGCGTCGAGGGTCGAGCCGAGGAATCCGATGACGGTGACGGGCTTCATGGATGGATTTATACAAATTTATAAGAGGCGATACAAGATCATCGAATTTGCGATTGTGCACTATGTTGGCCTTTGCAGCGCCAATTTTTATTATTGCTTAAAATCATATATTTGAGAGAATATTTCTCGTCTGCCGCGCATTTGGCACGCCTCCTGCAATTCTGTTGGCGTCGGGTTCACGTCCCCGGCAGCAGCGGAGCAAGGGGCGGCCGGAATGGGCCGGCCGCCCCCAGGCTCCGACAAGATTTCGAAGGAGTTGGACGATGGCCAACAAGACCCTCTTTTCGGCGGCATTCTCCCGCTTCCTGCCGCGCACCGACGCGGTGAACGAGGCCGGCGGGGCCGCCTATGCCTATGGCCCCGAGGCCAAGCTCGCGCAGCTTGCCGCAACGGGCACGCTGTCGGACGGTTTCTATTCGGGCGCCGACGCGCAGCTCGCCGACGTCCTGTCGGCGGCGCGCGCGGTGTCGCCCGATTTCGTCGCCAAGGCCGCGGTCTATGCCCGCAAGTCGGGCGCGATGAAGGATATGCCGGCGCTGCTCGCCGCTTACCTGACGGTCGCCGATCCCGACCTTGCGGTCCCGGTGTTCGGCCGCGTCATCGACAATGGCCGCATGTTGCGCAACTTCGTGCAGATCATGCGTTCGGGCCAGGTCGGCCGCCGTTCGCTCGGTTCGCGACCGAAGCGGCTCGTCCGCGAATGGCTGGAAAAGGCCTCGATGCCGCAGTTGATGGCGGCGGCGACGGGTAACGACCCGAGCCTCGCCGACATCGTCCGCATAGTCCATCCGGCGCCGGCTTCGGCCGACCGCCGCGCCTTTTACGGCTGGCTGATCGGCAAGCCCTATGATGTCGCGGCGCTGCCGGCGGAGATCGCGGCGTTCGAAGCCTGGAAGCGCGACCCCAAAGGGGCGTTGCCGCCGGTGCCGTTCGAATGGCTGACCGCCTTTCCGCTGACCGCCGGTCAGTGGGCCGAGCTTGCGGGCCGCATGGGCTGGCAGGCGCTGCGCATGAACCTCAACACGCTGGCGCGCAACGGCGCGTTCGACGTGAAGGGGGCGACCGCCAAGGTTGCGTCGCGGCTGGCCGATGCCGATACGATCGCCCGGGTTCGCCCGGCGCCGTATCAGCTGATGGTCGCGATGGGCCAGGTCGGCGAGGCGGTTCCGCTGCGTGTCCAGGCGGCGCTCGAAGAGGCGCTCGAGCTGTCGCTCGCGACGGTTCCGGTGCTGGCGGGCCATGTCGTGGTCTGTCCGGACGTCTCGGGCTCGATGAGTTCGGCGGCGACCGGATACCGCAAGGGGGCGACCTCGGTCGTCCGCTGCATCGACATCGCGGCGCTGGTCGCGGCGGCGGTGCTGCGTACCAACCGCCGGGCGCGGGTGATGCCGTTCGATGTCGATGTCGTCGGCATGGCGCTTGATCCCAAGGCGCGGGTCGCGGTCAACGCGGCACGGCTGGCGGCGATCGGCGGCGGCGGCACCAATGTGTCGGCCCCGCTTGCCCGGCTGAATGCCGAGCGGGCGAAGGTCGATACGGTGGTGATCGTGTCCGACAACGAAAGCTGGATCGACCCGACCCGGCGCGGCGCCACGGCGACGATGATCGAGTGGAACAAGCTGAAGGCCCGCAACCCGGGCGCGAAGCTGATCTGCATCGACATCCAGCCCTATGGCACCACGCAGGCGAAGGACCGGCAGGACATCATGAATGTCGGTGGCTTCACCGACGCGGTCTTTGACGCGATGGCCCGCTTCGCTTCCGGCGAAACGCGCGACTGGGTCGAGATCGTCAACGAAACGGAGGTATGAAACAGGTCGTGGCGAATGCAGGCAGGACTACATTCCAAGGCGCTTGATCCATCGGGGATGCGTAGGGAGCAATCCTTGCGAGCGGGTTCGACCCCCGTCTGGCGAGAATGTCTTGCCGATCCTCGTCGCCACGACCCATCATGAACATCACGGCGAATGCCGGGAAGGACTACAGACTGTCGCGGGTTCGAATCCCGCCTGTCCGGTAACGGACAGTAGCTCAGCCAGGTAGAGCATCAGCCTTCGGGCGTGTCTTTTCCGATTCTCGTCGCCGTGACCCGCAACCTATTTCGATAGGGAGATCGCAGCGAATGCCGGTGGGACTACATCGGCACCATGAAGGCCCGACGAGTAAAGCGCCCGGACCCGCAAGGCCTCTGGGAGATGCGGGTTCGAATCCCGCCTTGCCATGTAGCTTAAGGGCCGCGTCTCACCATCTCTCGTCGCTGCGAGATCCTTATCGGCCGGCGGATGCCGGACGGGACTACACCTTCCAACGGTGCCCCATGCGGGGCAATGTCTCGTCCAATCCCTCGCCGTCGGCACCCACTTCACGCTGGCGAATGCCGGTGGGACTACATTCCAAGAGGGGCCAGTTGGCGGGGCTTTGCTCACGCGCTGGCTTGAATGTCTCACCAGATCCTCGTCGCCAGCACCTCGAACAAGTCGGCGAATGCCGGCGGGACTACAGGGTCAGAGCGTCCACCCCAGGGTGGAAGGTCGGCGGTTCAAGTCCGCCCCCGGCTTGCCGGAGTAGCTCAGGAAAAATGTCTCGCCACGCCTCGTCGCCGGCACCATGAAGATGATGAAAGAAGGAGGTCAGCCATGACCCAGACGACTTATGAAGTGCTGAACGTCGAGGGCGGACGCCCGGTCAAGATGTGGACCCGCGGCGTGCCCGTCGAGGACATGGCGCGCGCGCAGCTTCGCAAGGCGGCGCAGATGCCGTTCGTGTTCAAGCATGTCGCGGCGATGCCCGACGTCCACGTCGGCATCGGCGCGACCGTCGGATCGGTGATCCCGACCAAGGGCGCGGTCATTCCGGCGGCGGTCGGGGTCGACATCGGCTGCGGCATGATGGCGGCGCGCACCACGCTGATGGCGCACGACCTGCCCGACACGCTCGAGGGCATCCGCAGCGCGATCGAGGCGGCGGTGCCGCACGGCCGGTCGGTCGGGCGCGGCAAGCGCGACACCGGTTCGTGGGGTGATCCGCCGGCGGCGATCGTCGACGCCTGGGCGACGCTCGCCGAGCGTTTCGGCCATATCGTCGCCAAGCATCCGCGGCTGAAGAACACCAACAACCTCACGCATCTGGGGACGCTCGGGACGGGAAACCATTTCATCGAGCTGTGCCTCGATACCGAGGCGCGGGTGTGGGTGATGCTCCATTCGGGGTCGCGCGGCGTCGGCAATGCGATCGGCACCTACTTCATCGAACTGGCGAAGAAGGACATGCGCAAATGGTTCATCAACCTGCCCGACGAAGATCTGGCGTACTTCCCGGAAGGGACCGACCATTTCGACGATTATGTCGAGGCGGTGGGCTGGGCGCAGGACTTTGCGGCGCTGAACCGGCGGATGATGATGGCGAATGTGATCGCGGCGCTGCGGCGCCAGATCGCCAAGCCCTTCGAGGCCGAAGCCGAAGCGGTGAACTGCCATCACAATTATGTGACGCGCGAGAATCACTTCGGCGAGAATGTCCTCGTCACCAGAAAAGGTGCCGTGCGCGCGGCGAAAGGCACGATGGGGATCATCCCGGGTTCGATGGGCGCGAAATCGTTCATCGTGCGCGGGCTGGGCAATCCGGAGTCGTTCGATAGCTGCAGCCATGGCGCGGGCCGCGTCATGAGCCGCACCGCGGCGAAGAAGCTCGTCACGCTCGACGAGCATATCGCCGACACCGCGGGGGTCGAATGCCGCAAGGACGAAGGCGTGATCGACGAAACGCCCAAGGCGTACAAACCGATCGAGGCGGTGATGGCGGCGCAGGCCGACCTCGTCGAGATCGTCCATACGCTGAAGCAGGTGGTGTGCGTGAAGGGGTGACCCCCTTCACGCCGCCGTCCGGGGGGGGAGACCGTGAACAAGATCTTGTGCTGCGGCGCCTGCAAGGCGCGCCTGACGCCCGCGCTGACGCTCGTGTCGAGCAAGGAGCCCGGCGTCGTTGCGCCCGAGCAGGAGCCCGGCAAGCCGCTTATCGCGCGCGGGATCGCGTACAAAAGCTGGGAACCGATCGAACGGTCCTTTGCTCGCCGGCCAGCGCTGCTCGAATTCGTGCCGCAATATTGGCTGAATCCGGACGATTTGACCGAAGCCGTGCGTGAAACGCGCAACGGAGACCGTCTTGGCGGATGCTGCGGGCTTGCAGGCTGCAACGGCCTTAACCAAGCCTGTCGGTGTGGGAGGGAGGTGGGCACGCTGCGCACCGATTGCTGGACACCGCATTTGTTCGTGCCCGATCCGGCGAAGACGAACTGGATAGAAGAAGAACGATGAGCATCGAACCCGCCATCCGGCAAGACATCGAAAACCGCCTGTCCGCCGTCGAGGCGGAGGATGGCGTGCGCCTGTTGCTCGCGATCGAATCGGGGTCGCGCGCCTGGGGCTTTCCGTCGCCCGACAGCGATTATGACGTGCGCTTCCTCTATGTCCGGCCGCGCCGCGACTATCTGGCGCTCAGCCCGGTACGCGACGTGATCGAGCGGGAGATCGTCGACGAGATCGACCTCAACGGCTGGGACATCCGCAAGGCGCTGGGGCTGATGCTGCGCAACAATTCGGTCCTGTCCGAATGGATCGGATCGCCGATCGAGTATCGCGACCCCGACCCCTTCGTCGCGCGCATGGCGGAACTGAAAGATCGGCATTTCGATCCCAACGGCTTCGCGCTGCACTATGCGAAACTCGGGCGTACGGCGATCGCGCGCTGGCTGCAGGACGAGAGCGAGGTCGCGGTGAAGCGCTATTTCTATGCGCTGCGTCCGGCGCTGGCGATCCGCGTGCTGCGGCGCGATCCGTCGCGCCGGCCGCCGATGCAATTGCAGCAATTGATGGCCGAGGCCGACCTTCCCGCTTCGCTGGCGGGCGAGATCGAGCGGCTGGTGGCGATGAAGGCGGATACGCGCGAGGCCGGACCTATCGCGCGCTTGCCCGAGATCGACGCGCTGATCGCCGACGAACTGGGGCGTGCGGACGAGGTGCCGGCGCGCCCGACAAGCGAAGCCTTCGCGGCGGAGGCGAACGACCTGTTTCTGGAATTGGTAGAAGACACATGATCATCATCGACGGATCGGAAGGCGAAGGCGGGGGGCAGGTGCTGCGCTATGCGTGTGCGCTCGCGTTGCTCACGGGCACGCCCTTCACGATCGAGAATATTCGCGGCGGGCGCGAGAAGCCGGGGTTGATGCGCCAGCATGTGACCGCGATCGAGGCCGCGTGCGTGATCGGCGGCGCCGAATGCACCGGGCTGGCCGTGGGATCGAACAGCCTGTCCTTTCGTCCCGGCCGGGTGACGCCGGGCGACTATCATTTCGCGGTGGGCACCGCGGGCAGCACCGGGCTGGTCCTCCAGACGATCCTGGTGCCGCTGATGCTCGCCGATGCACCGTCGCGCCTCGTGATCGAGGGCGGAACGCATGCGATGGCGGCGCCGCCGTTCGAATTTCTCGAGCGCACGTTGCTGCCGGTCATCAACCGCATGGGCCCGACGGTGTCGGCGCGGCTGGTGCGGCACGGCTTTTTCCCGCGCGGCGGCGGGCGGATCGAGGTCGACATCGTGCCGGCGCCGCTGCGCCCGATCGCGTGCCTGGCGCGCGGCGACTTGCGCCGCGTCGGCGCGACCGCGATCCTTGCTGGCATTCCGTTCGACGTCGGCGATCGCGAACTCAAGACCGCGGCCAAGACGCTGGCCGACTGGCCGCAGGACGCCTTCGCCACCCGACAGCTTCCCGCCGAGCAGGGGCCGGGGAATGCCCTGATCCTCGAGGCGGCGTTCGAGCATGTGACCGAAGTGATGTCGGCATTCGGAAAGATTGGGGTTCCGGCCGAGCGGCTTGCCAAGACCGCCGCGCGGCGGATGGGCGGCTATCTCGCCTGCGACGCCTTTGCGGGACCCTATCTGCAGGACCAGCTTCTGCTCCCGTTCGCGCTGGCGGGGGACGGCGTGTTTTCGACGGTGAAAGTGAGTCAGCACACGCTGACCGCGGCGGCGCTCGTCGCGCGCTTTGTCGGACGCGGTTTCCGGTTCCGTTCGTGCGAGGACGGGGCGACGCTGGTCGAGGTGGTCAGCGCCTAGGATATGGTCTTGCCGGCCGGCCGGTTTTCGACACCGCGCGGCGCGACGGGCCTTCACCCGCCGCGCGGTGTCGGCGCCGCGGCCTTCGTTCGCCGTGAAAATTGACTTTACCCGGTCAGCGCGCGACTGGTCTTGCGACATGCCGACGAAACACTGGATCGCGATCATCGCGCTTGTGCTGTTGGCCTTGCTGTCGCCCACCCGGGCGGCGGCTGCGGCGGGGGCCATGCCGACGGTGGAGCTTCGCACCGGCGAAGAGGTGCCCGCGCTCGCGCGCTATGTTCGCTACAAGACCGGGGCCGCGCATCCCGCCACGATCGATGCGGCGAGCGTGCTCGCCGAACCGCTCGCGCGCGTCACCGGATCGACGATCCATTTCGGACCGCCCGGCCGCAAGACGCTGGTGATGGTCAAGGTCCGCAACGTCGGCGACCATCAGGGCAGCTGGATTTTCAGCACCGGACGCGGGTCGCTCACCTATTTCCGCCTGTACGAAATGTCGGGCGGCCGGCTCACGCTCCTCGTCGACGGATCGAATGCCGAGGCGGCGAGCCAAAATCTACGAACCTATCAGGCGTTCAGCACCGAATTCGTGCTCGATCCGGGGCAGGAAAAGCTTCTCGTCATCGATTTCCTGTCGGAAAATTCGACCTATCTTCCGCTCAAGATCAGCAGCTACGGGACCTTCTTCGATGAGCGGCGCGCGAACGTCGCGATGGTTTCGGGCGTGGTGTCCGGTGTCGTCGCGCTGGTCCTGCTGAACTTCCTCTTCTTCTCGATCACCGGGCATCGCGAGTTCATCTGGCTCGCGGTCGCGCAGGGCTTTTTCGCGCTCAACACCGTGCATTCGGAAGGCTATATCACCATCTTCTTCCTCGCCGACCGCCCGCTGGTCGGGGTCGCGATCGAGGATCTCTTCAAATGCGGCTTCGCCGCCGCGATGGCCCAGTTCTGCCGCAGCTTTATCCGGACGCCGCAGCTTTTCCCGCGCCGCGACATCGCGCTGCGCATCCTGATCGGCGCGGCGCTGCTGATCATGGCGCTGCAGCCCGCGCTGGCGTACTACCCACCCGGGTTTCGCCAGTCGCTGCACGTCGGCGGCTGGCTGGTCGCGATTTCGGTCGCGCTGTTCCTCCCCTTCGTCGGCTTTGCCGCGATGCAGCAGCTCGGCCGCCAGCTCTGGCCGCTGTTCGTCGGCTGGGGCAGCCTCGCGGTCTTCATCATCTATGGCGCCGTCGCTTCGATGGGGCTCTTCGCCTGGCTGCCGATCAACTGGCATCTCGCCGGGCCGGTCGGGCTGTTCGAATCGATCATGGTGACGCTCGCGCTCGGCCTCAATCTCAAGAAGATCCAGAACGACAAGCTCGCCGCCGACCGCAACTATGCCAGCTCGCTGGCCGAGCGGGTCGAAATCAGCGAACGCGCGGCGCGGCTGGCCGAGGAAAAGGCCTTCGCGCTTGCGACGGTGAACAGCCAGAACGCCTTGCTGCACGCGTCGGGGCACGACAGCCGGCAGGTGATCCTGGCGCTCAACAGTGCGGTCGAGGTGCTCCGGCGCGGCGACGAGGCCGGGGTTCATCGCGAACTCACCGACATGCTCGAAAGTTCGGCGACCTATCTGGGCGAGATCGTCTCGACGACGATGTCGGGCGCCAACATCATCGGCAGCGACACGGGCTTCCTCGCGCTCGGCGCCTTCGAGGCGCGGGCGCTGGTCGAACCGCTGCAGATGATGTTCAAGGCGCCCTTCGCCGACAAGGGGCTGTCGCTCGAAACGCGCGTCGTCGGCGACATCCAGCTGATCTCGGACAAGCCGCTGTTGATGCGTGCGCTCGCCAACCTCCTGGGCAACGCGTATCAATATACCGAGACGGGCGGCGCGCATGTCGTCGTCGAACGCCGCGATACGGCCGCGGTCATCGCCATCACCGACAGCGGCAGGGGAATGCCCGCCGCGATCGCCGCGGCGCTGAACGGCGATGGCGCCGCCCGGCTGCGCGCCGACGAGAGCATGCACGGCACCGGTTCGGGCTTTCGCGCGGCAAAGCGGCTGATCGGCGGCTTGGGCGGCTCGCTCGAAATCGTCGCCTCGTCGGAGGCCGGGACCGCGCTTCGCATCGTCCTGCCCTGCGCCTTCGCCGCGGTCAGCCCCTGTTCGACCGCGACGTTGCAGGCCGGGCTGCGCGATTGGCTCATCCTCGATTTCGACCAGCGCCAGGCCTTCGACGCCGGGCTGGCTGCCGCCGCGATGCCGCGCAACAGGATCGCCGCGCTGACCTATGACGACACGACGGTGACCCGCGGCCGCCTTGGCGACCTGGTCGGGCTGGCGATCATCAAGCCGCCGTGCCGCGAACTCCTCGCGCACCCGGCGTTCGGGGCGTCAGAGCAGGCCTAGTTCCAGCGCCCGCTCGACGATCTTGCGGTTGTTCGGCACGTCGAGCTTGCGCCGCACTTCGGCGATGTGGAACGACACGGTCGGCTGCGCGATCGACAGGCGGTAGGCGATTTCCTTGTTGCTCTCGCCCTGTCCCAGATAGTGGAGGATCGCCATCTGGCGCGACGACAGCGCGACCGGCGGCTGCTGATACTTGCCGAGCGCTTCGCGCATATGGTCCGATATGAAAATGTCGCCGGCGAGCGCCGCGTCGCACGCCGCGACGATCTGGTCGGGCGGATCGGCCTTGCTCACCACCGCGCGCGCGCCGAGCTTCAGCGCATAATCGATCTCGCCCAGCAGGGTTTCGCCGGTCAGGACGATCACCGTCATGTCGCGCGATCCGACGATCTCGGCCAGCACGTTGACGCCGCGGACGTCGGGCAGGTTGAGGTCGAGGATGACGAGGTCGACGGGCTGCGACTGGACAAAGGCATTGACCAGCGCGCCGCGATCGAGGGCGCCGACCACCGCATAACGTTCGTGCGCCGCAAACAGCAGTTTCAGCCCGCTTCGCGTGATGCCGTGATCGTCGACGATCAGGATTTGATGCTTGGCGGTCATTGCGGCGTCCATTCCAAAGCGCGTCGAACGCGCATGCCCCACGGCGGCGGCCGGCCGCAACCCGAATAATCTTCAGGGCGATGCCGCCGCCCGGCGGCCCTGCCAATCCGTCCGGCTTTGGTCCTTTTATCCACCGCTGCGCCCGGCGTTTGCGAGCCCATCGGGACGCGCCGGCAGGTATCGGAAATTTTTCTGCGGTCGCCGTGTCCGGTTCGGCCGGCGTTTCCCGTCTTACCCCATGACAGCATGCGCGGCGGACCGATGCGGGTTCGCCAGCGGCTGACGCGGGGACATCTGCGCCGCACGAGCGAAGCCCCAGGTCGCGTTTTTCATCGCAGCCGCCTCCGCGCGGCGAGGACTAGGGGATTACCGATGCGCAAGACCACCAAGCTGCTTTTCACCGCCGCCCCCGCGGCGCTCGCTCTGTCGCTGGCGATGCCGGCGCATGCCGACCCGACGCCCGAGTGCAACAGCGGGTCCGCGCTCAATGCGACCGAATGCGGCATCAATGCGGAAGCCGATGGCGAGGATTCGACCGCTGTCGGTGCCAATACCGCGACCCGCCAGCAATCGACCTCGATCGGCAGCGGCGCGCTCTCGGGCTTCAACTCGGTCGCGACGGGCTATAATTCGCTGGCCTTCCTGAATGCCGTGGCGGTCGGCGCCGGCGCGGGAGCGGGCAACCAGGGCACCGCCATCGGCACCAACGCGCGCGCCACCGGCAATCTCAACGCCACCGCGGTGGGGACCGGCGCGCAGGCCGTGTCGGAAAATGCCACCGCGCTGGGCGGAATCGCATCGGCCGAGGGCGAGAATTCGACCGCGATTGGGTTCAACACCAAGACGCGCCAGCAATCGACATCGGTCGGCGCCAATGCGCTGTCGGGCTTCAACTCGGTCGCGACCGGATATGATTCGCTGGCCTTCCTGAACGCCGTGGCGGTCGGCAGCGGCGCGGGGGCGGGCAACCAGGGCACGGCCATCGGCACCAACGCGCGCGCGACGGGCAATCTCAACGCCACGGCGGTGGGGACCGGCGCGCAGGCGATCTCGGAAAATGCCACGTCGCTGGGCGCCATCGCGTCGGCGGAGGGCGAGAATTCGACCGCGATCGGGTTCAACACCAAAACCCGGCAGCAATCGACGTCGGTCGGCGCCAATGCGCTGTCGGGCTTCAACTCGGTGGCGACGGGCTATGATTCGCTCGCCTTTTTGAACGCGGTGGCGGTCGGCAGCGGCGCGGGGGCGGGCAACCAGGGCACCGCCCTCGGCACCAGCGCGCGCGCCACCGGCAATCTCAACGCGACCGCCATCGGGACGGGCGCACAGGCGACCGCCGAGGAATCGAGCGCGCTGGGCGCCTATTCGGTCGCCAGCGCCGACGATGCGACGGCGGTCGGCGTCTTTGCCAATGCGACCGGCGTCAACAGCGTCGCGCTCGGTCGCGGTTCGCTCGCCGATCGGACCGACAGCGTGTCGATCGGCACGGCGGGCGGCGAACGCCAGCTGACCAATCTTGCCGCCGGGACCGCCGCGACCGATGGGGTCAATGTGGCGCAGCTCGACGCTGCCATCGCGGGGGTCGTGGCGGGCAGCAACCCCTATGTCGGTGTGGGTGGCGGCGGATCGGCGGCGCAGGCGATGGGCGACGACAGCTTCGCCGCCGGCGGCGGCGCGCAGGCGCAGGCCGACGGGTCGACCGCTATCGGATCGGGCGCGGTGGCCAAGGATGGCAAGGCAACCTCGATCGGGTTTGAAAATGTCGCCTCGGGCGATGGCGCGGTGGCGATCGGCGATCCGAACACGGCGACTGGCACCGGCGCGGTGGCGATCGGCGCGGACAATACGGCGACTGGCACCGCCGCTATCGCGCTCGGCAATCTGAGCAGCGCGACGGGCAATTCGGCGATCGCGGTGGGTGACCAGGCAGCGGCTTCGTCGGACGGCAATGTCGCGATCGGCGGGCTTTCGCAGGCGACGGCGGCCGAAACGATCGCGATCGGCCCCGACAGCCGCGCGACCGCCGCGCATGCCATCGCGATCGGCGCCTTCAGCCGCGCCGCCGCCATGGATGCGGTTGCGCTCGGCTGGGGTGCGCGCGCGACGGGGATCGGCGCGACCGCGACGGGTACCTTCGCCGAAGCAAGCGGCGAGCGCAGCACCGCCACGGGCCGCGATTCGATCGCAAGCGGGGTGGGGTCGACGACGACGGGCAACCTGAGCCGCGCGACTGGACTGAACAGCACCGCGACCGGCATCGGCGCGCAGGCGATGGCGGAGAGCAGCAGCGCCACGGGTTCGGGCGCGCTGGCCAGCGGAGCATTTTCGACCGCGACGGGCAGCTTTACCGAGGCTTCGGGAGGCCGCAGCACCGCGACCGGCGATTTTGCGCACGCGACGGCACTGCAATCGACCGCGAGCGGTGCGGGCAGCCAGGCAACGATGATGGATGCCACCGCCACCGGCTTCGTCAGCGTCGCGTCGGGGGTCGGCGCGACCGCCACCGGCACCTTCGCCCAGGCGACCGCCGAGCGCGCCACCGCGACGGGCCGCGACAGCATCGCCAGCGGGATCGGGTCGACGACGACGGGCAATCTCAGCCGTGCGACCGGGCTCAACAGCACCGCGACCGGCGTCGGCGCGCAGGCCAATGGCGACAACAGCAGCGCCACCGGCGTCGGTTCGCTGGCCAGCGGCGTCTTTTCGACGGCAACGGGCAGTTTCACCGAGGCAGCAGGCGGACGCAGCACCGCCACCGGCGACTTCGCGCACGCGACCGGCCTGCAATCGACCGCAACCGGAGCCGGCAGCACGGCATCGGCGATGGACGCCACGGCAACCGGCTTCATCTCCCAAGCCAGCGCGGAGGGCGCGACCGCCACGGGCACCTTCGCCCGCGCCCAGGGGTTCCAAAGCACGGCGCTGGGGCGCGACAGCCTGGCGAGCAGCGATTTGTCGACCGCCTTGGGCAGCGATGCCCAGGCCACCGCGCTGAATAGCGTGGCGCTGGGCAGCTTCTCGGTCGCCGACCGCGCCAACACGGTGTCGGTGGGCGCGGCGGGGAACGAGCGCATCGTCGCCAATGTCGGCGCCGCGACCGCGGCGACCGATGCGGTCAACCTGGGCCAGCTCAACGCGGGTCTGGCGGGTGTGGCAGCCGGCGCCAATCCCTATGTCGCCTTCAACAGCAGCGGCGCCGCAGCGCAGGCGCTCAGCGACGGAGCGACGGCGATCGGTGCCGGAGCGATTGCCAAGGACGGCAAGGCGACCTCGGTCGGAACGGGCAATATCGCCTCGGGCGACGGTGCGGTGGCGATCGGCGATCCGAACACCGCGACCGGCACCGGCGCGGTGGCGATCGGTGCCGACAATACAGCGACGGGCACGGGCGCGATTGCGCTCGGCAACCTCAGCGTCGCCAATGGCGAGAGCGCGATCGCGCTGGGCGATCAGGCCGAGGCGTCGTCGACCGGCAACGTTGCGATCGGCGACGAAGCGAAAGCGACGCTGGGCGGCAGCGTCGCGCTCGGCGCCGGGGCCGAATCGACCGGCGGTTTCAGCACCGCGATCGGCCAGCTCAGCACCGCGAGCGGGCAATTCTCGACCGCGATCGGACGGCGCGCCGACGCGAGCGGGACCAACAGCGTCGCGATCGGCGATTTCGCGATCGCCTCGGCCGCCAACAGCTATGCGCTGGGCGGCGACGCCAAGGCGCAGGCGATCGGCAGCGTTGCGCTCGGTTCGGGCTCGATCGCCAATCGCGAGAATAGCGTCTCGGTCGGCACGACCGGGGCGGAGCGCGCGATCACCAATGTCGCGGCGGGCACCGCCGGCACCGACGCGGTCAATCTCGACCAGCTGAATGCGGCGCAGGCGACGGCCGATACCGCGCTCGCCAATGCCGCGACGGCGCAGGGGACGGCGGATACCGCCATTGCCAATGCCGCAGCGGCGCAGACCGCGGCCGCCAGCGCGCAAACGACCGCCAATACAGCGGTGGCCGACGCGGCAGCCGCGCAAGGCACCGCCAATAGTGCGCTCGCCAATGCGGCGACGGCACAGACGACGGCAGATGCTGCGCTGGCCGGCAATGCGGCCAACGCGGTTTCGGCGGCGGCGGCGCAGAGCACCGCCGATACCGCGCTCGCCAACGCCGCCACGGCACAGGGGTCGGCGGATGCTGCACAGGGCACGGCCAACAGCGCTCTCGCCAATGCGGCGACCGCCCAATCGAGCGCGAACGCCGCGCAAGGCACCGCGAACACCGCGCTCGCCAATGCCGCCACCGCGCAAAATGCGGCGATCGCGGCGCAGGGCACCGCCAACACGGCGCTGGTCAACGCCGCGACGGCGCAGGGGACGGCGAACACCGCACGGCTCGAAGCGGCGGCGGCACAGGGTACGGCCGATACCGCGCGGCTTGAAGCCGCGGCGGCGCAGACCCGCGCCGACGCCGCCTTCGCCAACGCCGATGCGGCGCAGGCGACCGCCGATCAGGCGCTCGCAGCGGGGCAGGCGAATGGTGTCGCAGTGGCGACGGCCCAGGCGACCGCGGATACCGCGCGGACCGAGGCGGCGGCGGCGCAGGCGCAGGCCGACACGGCGCGCGCCAATGCCGCGACCGCGCAGGACCGCGCCGACGCCGCCTTCGCCAATGCCGGGGTAGCGCAGGCGACCGCCACCACCGCGCGCACCGAAGCTGCGGCGGCGCAGCTGACGGCGACGACGGCGCGATCGGAAGCGGCGGCAGCGCAGAGCACCGCGAACACCGCGCTCGCCAACGGCGCCTATTTCCGCGCCAACAGCACCGGACCGGGGCCGCAGGCGACGGGGGTCGACGCGATCGCGGTCGGGCCGGGTTCGGTCGCCAGCGGCAACCAGTCGGTCGCGATGGGCGCCAATGCCCGCGCGATCAACGGCCAGGCGGTGGCGATCGGCGCGGGCAATGTCGCATCGGGCAATGGCGCGGTGGCGATCGGCGATCCGAACATCGCGACTGGGACCGGCGCGGTGGCGCTGGGTGCGAACAACAGCGCGATCGGCACCGGGGCGGTGGCGCTGGGCAATGCCAGCAGCGCGACCGGCGACGGGTCGGTGGCGATCGGCAATGGCGCGGTCGCGAGCCGCGCGGGGCAGGTCGCGCTCGGCAATTCGGCGAGCACCTACACCCTCTCGGGCGTCGGGTCGGCGGCGAGCAATGCGGCGCAGAGCGGCACGCTCAGGCTGCTGACCACCGATGCGGCGGGCAATCTCGGCACCTCGGCGCTCGACATCGCGACGCTCGGCGGGCTGCCGAACCGGGTCAACCTGCTCGAACAGCAGACCGCGGCGCTCGACCAGCGCACGCTGGTGCTCGAACGCCATGCGGTGCAGGCGAGCGGCGGCATCGCGACCGCGATGGCGATGGGCGGCACGATGATCGTCCCCGACAGCGACGTCTCGGTCTCGTTCAACCTCGCGACCTATCGCGGCGAACAGGGCTTCTCGGGCGCCGCAGTGGTCCGGCTTGCCCCGCGCGTCTATGTCAGCGGCGGCATCGCCGGGTCGACGGTCAAGGGATCGACCGGCGGGCGGGTCGGGGTGGCGTTCGGCTTTTGAATATAATTAGTATACGAACTATTGTGGACTGAACCCGCTTGTTCCATGGTCGCGCGCCGTATCACCGATACGGCGCGCGATTGTTTGTGGGAGCGGGCCTTTGCAGATCATTACCGACGACCGGGCCATCGACGGCGCGGTGCTGGGCGAGCGCATCGACCGCGCCGCGGGAGCGCTCGCCGCGCGCGGGGTGGGGGCGGGCGATTGCGTCGCGATCCTGCTGCGCAACGACATCGCCTTCATCGAGGCGAGCCTCGCGTGCCGGCGGCTCGGGGCTTATTGCGTTCCGGTGAACTGGCATTTTTCGGCCGAGGAAATCCTGTATGTCGTCGCGGATTGCGGGGCGCGGCTGCTGGTCGCGCATGCCGACCTGCTGGCGCGTATCGCCGATGCGCTGCCCTGCCCGGCGATCGTGGTGCCGGTGCCGCCGGCGATTGCCGCCGCCTATCGGCTGACCCCTCCCGCCGTGCTGGGCGCGGATTGGGACGCGGCGCTCGCGGCGGCCGAGCACTGGACACTGCCGTCGCCGCCCGCCGCCGAATCGCTGATCTATACCTCGGGCACCAGCGGCCATCCCAAGGGGGTGAAGCGCCAGCCGCCGAAGCCCGAACAGGTGGCGGCGAGCGAGGCGATGCGGTCGCTGATCTATGGCATCGGTCCGGGGGCGCGGGTGATGGTGCCCGCGCCGCTCTATCACACCGCGCCGAACCTGTTCGCGCATCGCGCCGCCGCGCTTGCCGACCTGCTCTTGCTGCCGCCGCGCTTCGACCCGCTGCGGCTGCTCGCCGATATCGAGACTTATGGCATTACCCATCTTTATGCGGTCCCCGCGATGTTCAGCCGGTTGCTCGCGCTGACCGACGAGCAGCGCGGCGCGCACGACCTGTCGTCGCTGCAATTCGTGCTGCACGCGGGCGGGCCGTGCGGGCCCGACGTCAAGGCGCGGATGATCGACTGGCTGGGCCCTGTGATCGAGGAATATTATGGATCGACCGAGGCGGGACCGATCACCCATGTGTCGAGCGGCGAATGGTCAGAGCATCCGGGCACCGTCGGCAAGGCGATCCCCGGGGTCGAAATCCGCATCGTCGACGATGCGGGCGAGCCGGTGCCGACGGGTGAGGTCGGCGAGGTGCAGTCGCGCAACGCAGGCTATCCCGATTTCACCTATCTGGGGCGCGAGGCCGACCGCGCCGCGCTTGACCGCGGCGGCTATCTGGCGTCGGGCGATCTTGGTTATCTCGACGCCGACGGGCGGCTGTTCCTGTGCGACCGCAAGCGCGACCTGGTGATTTCGGGAGGCGTCAACATCTATCCCGCCGAGATCGAGGCGGCGCTGCAGACGGTCGAGGGGGTCGCCGACTGCGCGGTGTTCGGCATTCCCGACGAAATCAACGGCGAGGCGTTGCTCGCAGTGGTCGAGCCGGTAGCGGGCGCGGTGCTGACGGCGGAAGGCATCGGCGCCGCGCTGCGCAGCCGGATCGCGTCGTACAAGGTGCCCAGGCATATCGAGCTCACCGACGCGCTGCCGCGCGAGGAGACGGGGAAGATTCGCAAAAGGCTGTTGCGCGACCCCTATTGGGCCGCGGCGGGGCGGAGCATCTGAGCGCTTAGACGAGCTTAGACGAGCTTAGGCAGGTCAGGCGGGGACGGTGCGCCGGAGCCAGGGAATGAGCAAGACCTCGACCTCGGCGGCGCGTTCGGCCTGCGTCCAGTGGCCGCAACCCGCGAGCATATGCGCTTCCACATCGGGCACGACCTCGCGCATCAGCGGGACCGGGTCGGCGGTGCCGAGGACGAGCGCGGGGTCGCTGCTGCCGCCGATGAACAGCGCGGGGCGGCGGATGACGGGGTCGAAGCCGCCCGCCCAGTCGAAGTCGCGGCCATGGTTGCGATAGCGACCCAGCGCTCCCGCGAAGCCGGTGCGCGCGAAGGTCGCGGAGGCATGCGCGAAATATCCGGGGTCGAGCCATGCCGGGAGCGCGTCGGGGAAGCGTAGCCCGTCGAGCAGTTTGGCGCCGTCCGGCTTGTCGTTCGGCCAGTCGCCGGGCGCGGCGTCGCCCGAGATGCTGTGATAGAAGGCGTGGAGGAAACGCGCCGGATCGGCCTCGAGCTCGGCCTCGGCGACGCCGGGCTCCTGAAAATAGGCCTGGTAGAAAAAGCGGCCCTTGTCGGTGAAGCGGCGCTTGAACATCGCGTCGAACGGCGCGGCGGCGCGGCCGAGCCAGGGGATCGACAGCGCGGCGACCGCGCCGAAGCGGTCGGGGCGCGCCATGACGCTGTTCCAGACGATCGAGGCGCCCCAGTCGTGGCCGACGAGCGTCGCCGGCGCCTCGGGCGAGAGGGCATCGGCGACCGCGACGAGATCGGCGACGATCGCCTCCATGCGATACGCATCGATCGCTTCGGGGCGGTCGCTGTCGCCATAGCCGCGGACGTCGATCGCGGCGGTGCGATAACCGGCGGCGGCGACCGCCGGGGCGAGCCGGTGCCACGACTGGCGCAGTTCGGGGAAGCCGTGGACGAACAGGACGAGCGGTCCGGAGCCCGCGACCTCGGCGGCGATGCGGACGCCGTCGGGGGCGGTGAAAAGCTGCGGTCTCTGATTCATCGCGTGGATCATTGCCCTAAAGGCTTCGTCATTGCGAGGAGCGAAGCGACGCGGCAATCCAGAGCGTGCGTAACCCGCTCTGGATTGCTTCGCTTCGCTCGCAATGACGATCCATTATCCGATTGGGTTCACCGCCAGGCGGTATCGCCCGGAAGGCCGAGGCGTAAGGCGGCCTGCCATGCGGGCGAGGACGGGTCCTTGCGCCGGTCGGCGAGCTTGCCCATCGCCTTGACCATGATCCGGTCGCGGGTGCCGAGGTCATGTTCGGGGCCGAGGGCTAGTCGTTCGCGTACCACGGGCGGGAGCAGCGACACCGCGGCGCGCGCCAGCGCCTTGTGCAGGAAGCGCGGCACCGACGGCGCGGCGCGGCCCGAACGGATGATGTCGAGGAATTCGCTGTTGATCGGATGCGGTTCGAAGCGCGGCAGTAATTCTTCCATCATCGCGAGGAATTCGGCTTCGGACCTGGGGGTATAGGTCACGCCGTACAGCTCGGCGACGGGCTGGCCGTCGGCCCAGAAGCGCGCCTGTTCGGCGGCGGTCAGCGGGCGCACGAAACGGTGATAGGCGGTGAGGAAGCCATATTGGGCGGTGGCATAGACCCAGTTCAGCAGTTCGGGGTCGAGCGCGGTGTAAGCTTCGCCCTTGGGGGTTTCGCCCGACACCTTCGCGTGCATGCGGTTGACCCCGCCGATCACGCGGCGCGCGGCGCTGGCGGGGCCATAGACGCCGACCATCGCCGCCATGCCGGTGCGCTGCGAACGGCCGATCGGATCGACCTTGTAGATCGAATGGTCCCACACCCCCGAGCGGATGCGCGCGTCGGCGAATTCGAGCAGCACCGCCGCGACCCCGCCGACCGCCATCGCGACGGGGTTTTTGAAGATACGCCATTGCAGCGAATCGGGGGCGAGCAGCGCGGCCTCGCCCGCCGGTTTGGTGAAATCGATCGCCATGCCGGGCGCCATATTGGTCATGCGGTTCATGCTTATCCCCCGGTCGCGATTGACCCCGTCGGAAAAGTTGTTATCAGATGTGATAACTATATGCAACGGACGAGACGATGGACCTGAACTGGAGCGCCGACGAAGAGGCTTTCGCGGCCGAGATACGCGCGCTGCTGGCGCGCGCGCTGACCCCCGAACTGCGCGCGGGTGCCGAGGGCGCGACGAGCGTCTATCCCGACCATCATGTGTCGATGGACTGGCAGGCGCGGTTGCACGCCGAGGGGCTGGCGGCGCCGCATTGGTTGCCCGAACATGGCGGGCGCGACTGGACCCCGGCGCAATTTTATCTCTACGCCCGCGAACGCGCGCGCGCCGGGGCACCGTCGGTTTCGCCGATGGGCATCCATATGGTGGCGCATGTCATCGCCGCGTTCGGCACGGCGGAGCAGAAGGACTGGTTCCTGCCGCGCATCCTGACCGGCGAGGTGTTTTTCTGTCAGGGCTATTCGGAACCGGGGGCGGGTTCCGATCTCGCCTCGCTGCAGATGAGCGCGGTGGCGGATGGCGATGATTTCGTGCTCAACGGGTCGAAGATCTGGACGACGCATGCGAGCGAGGCGAACTGGATCTTCTGCCTGGTGCGCACGTCGAAGCATGAGCGGCCGCAGCAGGGGATCACCTTCCTGCTCGTGCCGATGGACCAGCCGGGGGTGACGGTGCGCCCGCTGACGATGATTTCGGGCGAGCAGATCCAGGCCGAGGTGTTTTTCGACGATGCGCGCTCGGCGCGGGCGAATGTCATCGGCGAAGTCGATCGCGGTTGGAGCGTCGCCAAATATCTGCTCGAATTCGAACGCGGCGGATCGGCGCACGCGCCGGCGCTGGCGATGCGCGTCGATGCGCTGGCGAAGCAGGCGCAGGGGACGATGGAGGGCGATGCGGTGTTCGCGCACAAGCTCGCCAGGGCGCGCATCCGGGTCGACATATTGGAGATGATCGAGCTCAAACTGCTGTCGGGGGCGGGGCAGGGCGAAAGCGTCGGCGTCATGGCGTCGATGCTCAAGATCCTGTCGACCGAGCTGGCGCAGCATATCACCGAACTCGCCTGCGAGGCGGCGGGACCGGCGGGGCTGGCGTTCCAGCCGCACGCGGGCATGCCGGGCGCCGCGGTGCCGGCGCATGTCGTGCCCGGGGACGGCCATGTGACCGGTGCGGCGTGGCAGGCGGTGGCGCCGCTGCGCTATTTCAACGAGCGCGCCGGGTCGATCTATGCCGGGTCGAACGAAATCCAGCGGAATATATTGGCGAAGGCGGTGCTGGGGCTTTGACCCATTGTCATTGTGAGGGGCGTAGCGACGCGGCAATCCAGAGTCGCGTAAACCGCTCTCGATTGCTTCGCTGCGCTCGCAATGACGAGGCTTATGAGGCTGCGGCCATCCCCGCCGAATAGCGCGCGACATGCAGCTCGCTGGTCCCCAGCCGTTGCTCGATCGCGGTGGCGCGTTTAAAATAATGACCGACGCGCAGTTCCTCGGTCATGCCCATCGCGCCGTGGAGTTGGACCGCTTCCTGCCCGATCTTGCGCAGCGCGTCGCCGATCGTCGCCTTGGCGGCGGCGGTCGCCTGCGCGTCGCCGGGCTTAAGCGCGGCGAGCATCGCGGCGGCGGAAATCGCCTCGCGCAGCATCAGCATGTCGACCATGCGGTGCTGGAGTGCCTGAAAGCTCGACAGCGTCGCGCCGAACTGCTTGCGCTGCTTGGCGTAAAGCAGGGTGTCGTCGAGCAGCACGCGCGCGAGTCCGGCCGCCTCGGCGGCGAGCGCGGCGATGGCGGCGTCGACGGCGGCCTGCAGCGCGGCTTCGCCATCCTGCTCGCGCCCGATTTCGGCGGCGCTGTCGACCCACAGTCCATCGAGATCGAGGTCGGCGGCGGGCATGTCGTCGATCGTCCAATAGGCATGGAGCCGGCCGGCAAGCGATGCGGCCGGCACGAGGTACAGGCGCAAATCATCCTCGGCGTCCCGGGCGGGCACGACGATATGGTCGGCCTCGGCCGCGAAGGCGACCGCGATCTTGCGCCCGGCCAGCGTCCAGCCGTCGTCGGCGGGGGTCGCCCGCGCCGCGATCGCGCCGATGTCGCCGCGCGTCGCGGGTTCCTCGATCGCGGTGACGATCAGCGCCTCGCCGCGCGCAATGGCGGCGGCGCGCGCACTCTCGCCGAGCGCGAGCAGCAATTCGGCGGTGAGAATGTGACAGTCGATATAGGGGGTGACCGCGAGCGCGGCGCCAAGTTCCTCGGCGACGATCATCGCCGCGACGCGCCCGCCGCCGAAGCCGCCGATGCTGTCGGGCAGCGCCGCCGCGCCGATGCCGATCGCCGCGTCGGCGGCGCGCCACAGCGCGAGCTGCGCGGTCGAATCGCGCATCGTGCGGCGCTTTTCGAACGGCAATTGCTGCGCCAGGAAGCGCGTGAGTGCGTCACGGAGCAGGCGTTGGTCGTCGTCGGGTTCGAGATTCATGACCCGGCTATGCGCGTGCGACGCCTAATTATCAAGTCTGATAATTTTTGACGAGTCCGGCGAGCAATGTCTCGACCGTGTGTTCGCGATAGCGTGCATGGAGATCATCGTCGGCGTGCGGCTTGCCCTTGAACACGACCTGCAGCGTCAGGCGATTCGAATAGAGGCCGTCCGCGGCGCCGATCGTGTTGAAGTAAAAGAGCTTGGGATCGACGGGATTGAACTCGCCCGCCGCGATGCCCTCCTCGATCATCCGCGCCTGCGCGCCCGCGATCTTCGACAGAAGTTCGTCGCCGATGTGCCGCACCCGCTCGGGTTCGGCGTCGCGGACCATATATTGGATCAGGCGGTTGAGGTACGGGATGCGGTAATAGGTATCGAGAATGCCCTCGAGATGGATGCGCATCCGCGCCGTCGGGGTGACGGGCAGGCGGAACAAGGCGTCGAGCTGGCGGATCGCGCGGATCACGTCGCGGTCGAGCAGCGCCGCGAGCATGCCTTCCTTGTCGCCGAAATAATAGCGGATCATGCCGTGGTTGACCCCGGCGCGCGCCGCGATCTCGACGATGCCGATATCGATCTTGTCCTGTTCGCGCATCAGCGCGCTCGCCGCGTCCAGCAGGGCGTCGCGGATCGAGCCGCGCGTGCGGCTTTCCGCCTTTTCACTTCGGGTGGCCATCATCGCTCCTTGCCGCCGACAGACCATCATTGTCCGCAAAATGCAATTGCCGGTTGCATAATCTATCACGATTGATAACTATCATCGCTGATAATAAGCTTCATCAGGGAGAGAGAAGATGGCGGGTGCGGTGCGTGCAATGGGTCTGGCCGGAGTGGCATGGGCGGCGATGATGGCAAGCCAGCCGGTGCTGGCACAAAATGCGCCGCCGGCGGCGGAGACCGAGGCCGCCGACGACGGCGCGATCGTCGTGACCGCGCAGCGCCGCGCCGAAAGCATCAACGACGTCGGCCTCGCGATCCAGGCTTTTTCGGGCGATACGCTCGAAAATCTGCGCGTGACCTCGACCGAGGATCTGCAGGCGGTGGTGCCCAGCCTCAACGTCTCGCGCGGCTATCAGGGCATCCCGATCTATACGCTGCGCGGGATCGGCTTCAACACGATCAACCTGTCGGCGACCTCGACCGTCGGCACCTATCAGGACGAGGTCGCGCTCGCCTATCCGTTCATGAACAGCGGGCCGGTCTATGACCTCGAGCGCGTCGAAGTGCTCAAGGGTCCGCAGGGCACGCTCTATGGCCGCAACACCACCGGCGGGCTGGTCAATTTCATCACCGCCAAGCCGAAGTTCGGCGAGTTCTCGGGCGGGGTCGCGGTCGATCTCGGCAGCGAAAAGACGCTCAACAGCGAAGGTCATCTCAACATCCCGCTGGGGCAGGATATCGCGATCCGCGCCGCCTTTCGCACCGAGGACAGCTGGGACGGCTGGCAGCACAGCATCTCGCGCGACGAGAGCCTGGGCGAGGTGCACCGCTATGGCGGCCGGCTGACGCTGACCGCCGAGCCGGTCGAGGGGATGAAGATCGAGCTTGGCGGCAATTTCTGGATCAACAAGTCGGACACGCTCGCGGGGCAGGCGGTGGGGTTCACCCCGAACACCGATCCCGCCAACGGCACGCTGTTCAGCCTGTTCAACGCGCCGGGACTGCCCGCCTATATCGCCGCCAACGGCCCCAAATGGGATTCGAACAGCGCCGACTGGGCACCGCTGTCGCAGCGCGGCCCCAATATCGGGCGCGGCACCGGGATCGACGGGCCGCTGCAGGAGGACAGCGATTTCCTGGGCTTGCGCGGCCTCATCCAGTTCGACCTGACGAGCGATTTGAGCTTCATCTCGCTGACCGGCTATAACAAGGTCAATCGCGACGCGACCTATGACTGGAGCGGCGCGCCCTATGAGATCCTGATCCAGCGGGCGCAGGGCAAGATCGAGAGCTTTTCGCAGGAATTGCGCTTCCAGGGATCGACCGGCCCCGCCGAATGGGTCGTCGGCGGCTATTATGCCAAGGATGTCGTTTCCGACACCAACCAGACCTTGCTGGGGCAGAATGCCAATGTCGGCGCGATCCGGGCGCTGATCGTCCAGCTTGGCCTCTTGAACACCCCGTTCAACAGTCAGGGTTTTACCGCCGCCGATGTCGCCACCGCGTTCCGCACCTATCGCGACGTCGCCGATTTCGACACCGAGACCTTCAGCCTGTTCGCCAGCGCCGACTGGGAGCTGTCGGACACGCTGAAACTGACCACCGGGGCGCGCTACACCGAGGACCGGCAGGAATATCAGGGCTGCTCGCGCGACCTCAACGGGTCGATGCTGCCCAACGTCAACCTGTTCAACCGCGCCTTCTTTTTCCAGGTCTACGGCGCCTTCACCGCGCCGATCACGGCGAATCAGTGCAACACCTATGACGTCGATACCGGCACCTTCGGCCTCGTCACCTCGAACCTCAAGGAAGACAATGTCGCCTGGCGCGGGGCGCTGACGTGGGAGCCGACCAACGACATACTCGCCTATGCGTCGGTCAGCCGCGGTTACAAATCGGGGTCGACCCCGGTCAACGCCGCGAACATCGCGACGCAGAACCGCCCTGCGAAGCAGGAGGAACTGACCGCCTATGAAGTCGGCACCAAGCTGGCGCTCGCCGACCGCAAGGTGAACCTCAATGTCGCGGCCTTCTATTATGATTATCGCGACAAGCAGCTCGCGGTCTATTTCGCCGATCCGATCTACACGACGCTGCTCCGCCTCGACAATATCCCCAAGTCGCGCGCTTACGGGATCGACGGCGACGTCAGCATCCAGGCGACCGATGCGCTCAACGTGACGCTCGCGGGCACCTGGCTCAAGACCGAATTGCAGGGTTATGTCGGGATCAACGCCGCGGGCGCGCCGTTCGATTTCGACGGCTTCGCCTTCCCCTACAGCCCGAAATTCTCGGGCGCGGCGACGATCACCTATGACACGTCGGTGAACGACAAGCTCGGCGTGCGGGCGATCCTCAACGGGCGCTACCAGTCGAAGACCGGCAGCACGATCGAGGATTTCGCGCCGCTGCAGATCAAGGGCTATGGCATATTGAACGCCAGCCTCGCGCTCTATGAGCAGGATGGCCAGTGGGAGGTGTCGCTGTGGGGCAAGAATATCACCGACACCTATTATTGGCAGTCGGCGGCGACCAACGCCAACACCGCGGTGCGTTTTCCGGGGCGCAGCCCGTCCTATGGGGTGAGCGCGAAGTTCAATTTCTGAGGACAGTAATCCTCCCCGCGGCTTCGCCGCAGGGAGGATCTCAGGCGACGCTCGCCAGCGTTTCGGTCGAGAAGCGCTGGCGATAGTCGTTCGGCGACAGGCCGGTGATCCGGTGGAAGAGTTTGCGGAAGGCTGCGGCGTCTTCATAGCCCACCGCCCAGGCGATCTGGTCGACGGTGCGGCGCGTGAACTCGAGCAGTTCGCGCGCCTTGCCGACGCGCAGATGCTGCGAATATTCGATCGGGGTCATGCCCGTCGCGGCCTTGAATCGGCGCTGGAAGGTGCGTTCCTCCAGCCCCGCCTCGGCGGCGAGTTCGGCGACCCCCGCCATGCGGCCCTCCTTCGCCTGGAGCCAGTGCTGCGCTTTCAATATCGCTTCGTCGCCGTGGGTGAGGCGCGGGGCGAAGCTCGCGTAATTCTTCTGCTCGCGGCCGCCGGGGTCGATCAGGAAGAAGCGCGCGGTCTCCATCATCACCGTCGGGCCGAGCAGGCGCTCGACGACGCGCAGCCCGAGGTCGGTCCACGCCATCAGCCCGCCCGCGGTGATGATGTCGCCGTCGTCGATCACCATGCGATCCGATTCCAGACGCACGTCGGGGAAGCGGGCGCGGAATTCGTCGGCGAAGAACCAGTGGGTGGTCGCGGGGCGGCCGGCGAGCAGCCCGGTCGCGGCGAGCGCGAAGGCGCCGCCGCAGGTCGAGGCGAGCGTCGTGCCCTGTGCGTGGCGGTCGAGCAGCCAGCGGGCGTAGGGAACCGCCTCGTCGGCTTCGAGCAATTTGTGGAGGCTGCCCGGCGCGATCAGGATCGTCGGTGCGTTGCGCGCCGGTTCGTCTGGATGGCTGTCGAAGCAGCGGGCGAAGCCTCCGCCGTCCTGGAGGCGCCAGTGGCTGACGCGGATGGGCGCGCGGTCATGCTCGGCGGCGAAGCGGCCGGCGACGTGGAAGAGGTCGGTGATGCCGCTGACCATGCCCATCTGGCAGTCGGGGTAGAGCATCAAGCCGACTTCCGGCAATTTTGGGGGGAGATTCTGCGGATGTTGGCGAAGGTGCCGCATGACGTGACTCCGGTTTGTCGTATTCGGCCCGCATAATGTCGTTTCCGCCAATCCCGCGCAAGGGGGAAGGCGCGTAGATGGGTGGCACAGGGACGGAGGGTTCCGCCCCACCCAAGTGAAAGGAACCACGACATGACCACGATCACCACAAAGGACGGCACCCACATCTTCTACAAAGACTGGGGTCCGCGCGATGGGCAGCCGATCATCTTCTCGCACGGCTGGCCGCTGAGTGCCGACGCCTGGGACGCGCAGATGGTGTTTTTTGCGGGCCAGGGCTTTCGCACCATCGCCCACGACCGCCGCAGCCATGGCCGCTCGGACCAGGTCTGGGAGAACAATAATATGGACCAATATGCCGACGACCTCGGCGAGCTGATCGAACAGCTGGACCTCCACGACGTGATCCTCGTCGGCCACTCGACCGGCGGCGGCGAAGTCACCCGCTATATCGGCCGCCATGGCACCGACCGGGTCGCCAAGGTCGCGCTGATCGGCGCCGTCCCGCCGCTGATGCTCAAGACCGAAGCCAATCCGGGCGGGCTGCCGCTCGACGTGTTCGACGGCATCCGCAAGGGCACTTTCGACAACCGCCCGCAATTCTTCAAGGACCTGACACTCCCCTTCTACGGCTATAACCGCGAAGGCGCCGTGGTCAGCGAAGCGGTGCGCGACGATTTCGTGCGGCAGGGCCTGAACGGCGGTCTGAAAGGCCTGCTCGACAGTATCCGCGCCTTTTCGGAAAGCGACTTCCACGAAGATCTGAAGCGCTTCGACAAGCCGACGCTCGTCCTCCACGGCGACGACGACCAGATCGTGCCGATCGGCGCCGCGGCGCTGTCGACCGTCCAGGTCGTCAAACAGGCGGTGCTCAAGGTCTATGAAGGCGCCGACCACGGCCTGACGCTCACCCATCAGGACCGGTTCAACGCCGACCTGCTCGATTTCATCAACAGCTGATACGCAGCGGGGCGCGGGATTGGACCCGCGCCCCGCCTGTTCGAAGGAGATGTGCCATGATCCTCGGTCTCACCCTATCGCAGTTCACGCTGGTCCATGTCGCGATCAGCGTCGTCGGCATCCTCACCGGGCTGGTCGCGATCCCCGCCTTCGCGCGCGGACGCATCCTGCCCCGCACCACCGGCGTCTTCCTGTGGACGACGCTGCTCACCAGCCTGACGGGGTTCCTGTTCCCGATCGCGAGCTTCACCCCCGCGCTCGGGGTCGGCATCCTCTCGACGCTGATCCTCGTCGCAAGCTTCTGGGCCTGGTACGGCCGCAAGCTCGCGGGGGCCGCGCGGACCATCTATGCGGTGACCGCGACGATCGCGCTGTGGCTCAACCTGTTCGTGCTGGTCGTGCAGAGCTTCCTGAAAGTGCCCGCACTCAACGCGCTGGCCCCGAACGGCAACGAACCGCCGTTCCTGATCGCGCAGGCGGTGCTGCTGCTCGCGGTGCTGGTGCTGGGGTATAAGGCGGTGCGGGTGAAGCGGGTCGTCGCGACTGCCGCCTGACCGGTTCGTCATTGCTTCGCTGCGCCCGCAATGACGTTGTTAATGGCCGATAGGCCGACCAAGCGGCGGCCCGTAGCCGAGGGAGCCAAAGCTCAGCTACGGGCCGCGACAGTATCTCTACTGCTTTGGTAGAGTGACAGCGGCCGGCGATTCTGGCTAGATGCGAGTCGTTCGAAACGGCGCGGCAAACGCTCCGTTCGTCGCCAGATTTGTCGAGTCAGTTCAAGCCCATGACCAAGACCGGCCTCATCATCCGCCATGTCCCGCACGAAGGAATCGCGGGGTTTCGCGAGCCGATCGAGGCGGCGGGCTATGCGCTCGACCGGATCGACGTCGGCGATCCAGGTTTCGGACGGCTCGACCTCAACGAACCCGACCTGCTGATCATGATGGGCGGGCCGATGGGGGTCTATGAGCAGGCCGAGCATCCATGGATCGCGTGCCAGCTGCGGCGGCTCGCGCGGCGGCTGGAGGCGGGGCGGCCGACGCTGGGGGTCTGTTTCGGGGCGCAGATGATCGCGGCGGCGATGGGTGCGCCGGTCTATCCGGGGCCGGCGAAGGAGGTGGGCTTCGATGCGCTGACCATTCTCGACGCGGCATCCCCGCTCGGCCAGCTCGCCGAGGTGCCGGTGTTGCACTGGCACGGCGACACCTTCGACCTGCCCGAGGATGTCGAATTGCTGGCGTCGAGCGCGGCCTATCCGCACCAGGCGTTCCGGCGCGGACCGAACATATTGGCGCTGCAGTTCCACGCCGAAATGGGGCTCGACCCGCGCTTCGAACATTGGGTCGAGCAATGGCCCGAGGCGCTGGCCGAGGTCGGCAGTTCGGCGGAGTCGATGCGGACCGAGCATGCGCGCTGCGGGCCGGGGGCGGTGGCGGCGGGGCGGCGGATGGTGGCGCAGTGGCTGAGCGAACTGGCGGGGTAGGGGTGAGGAACTGTCATTCCTCAGTCATCAATTTTTACGCGGACGCAGGCACGAAAAGTACCGGTCTCACCTTCTTCGCGATGCCAAACCTCAACCACATCGTAGTAGTTGAAATATCCGCCCATATCCTTTGAAATGGTTTCGCCAAGGCGAGGCAGGAACATGAAATCGCCTTCAAAGAGAGGGGTCAATTCGTCCTTCTCGTAAACTTCCACATTGGGCATCGCATTCTCCGCATGCGATTTTGAACCAAACGCAAAATGTCCGCAACCGGTCGTTAGCCGTCATTCGTCATCCCGGGCTCGACCCGGGACCCGCCTTTCTTCCTTCGTCGCCGGATCAAAGACAAGGCAGGCCCCGAGTCAAGCCCGGGGTGACGATGGGACGATCCGATCCTGCAGCGCTGCGTGCAACGCGCCCGGCGACCATCGTTTACGCCGCCTTTACCAGTCCTGGTACATCACCTTTACCTATATTTGGCAGTGGGGATGAATGATGGACAGCATGCGCGGACTGCTTTCGGGCAGCCACGGCCAGGATGACGGGGCGATCGATTCGCCACCCTCCGTCGGGGTCGACGAACGGCGGATGCAGGTGCGCGCCTATAATTATTGGGCGTCGCTGCTCGCCGACCGCGCTTATCCGTCGGTCGAGGACCTCGATCTCGACAATATCGACGATTTCGGTCCCTATGCGGTGCTGCTCGATTTTACCGCCGGGGTCGACAATCCGGGGCTTTCGTTCCTTGGCGACAAGCTGCGCGCCGAGTCGCAGATCGACGAGGATGTGCAATATATCAAGGAAGTCCCCGGCCGCTCTTTGCTGTCGCGGCTGACCGACCATTATCTGCAGATCATCGCCAACCGCGCGCCGATCGGTTTCGAGGCCGAGTTCGTCAACGATCGCGGCACGACGATCATGTACCGCGGCATCCTGCTGCCCTTCTCATCCGATGACGACACGATCGATTTCATCATGGGCGTGATCAACTGGAAAGAGGCGGCCCCCGCCGACCAGGAAGAGGAATTGCAGCTGTCGGTCGAACAGGCGCTGCGCAGCGCGCCGCCGCTGACCGCCCCGGTGCCGGTGTGGGCCGACGGCCCCGACAGCGAACATATCGACGACGAGCCCGCGCCGGGATTCGGCGCGCTCCGCGAGGCCGAGGCGGCGCTGCCGTTGCCGGCGGTCGAGGAGCTTGCCGTGGTCGCGGATGCACTGGATGACGACGCGGGGCTCGCCGACTGGCTGGCGCTGGCGCGCGCCACCGCCGAAAAGGCGCTCGCCGCCGACAGCCGCAGCCGCAGCGCTTTGTATCAGGCGGTCGGGCAGGCGTGGGATTTCGCGCTCGCCGCCGAGGCCGAGCCGCAGGAGTTCGCCGAACTGCTCGACGATGCCGGGCTGAAGGCGCAGGATCGCGCGCCGATGACGCCGCTGGTCAAGCTGGTGTTCGGGGCGACTTACGATAAGACGCGGATCGCCGAATATGCGTGCGTGCTGGGTCATGCGCGTGAAGAGGGCGTTGGCCGGGGCGAACTCGCGGCCTATCTCGACCATTATCCGGGCGGGCTCAAAGGGCTGGTCAGGGACGAGCGTGCGAAGCGCAAGCCGGCGGGGGTTGCCGAAGCGAAGCCCGACGTCGCGCTCGACACGCTGCGCAGCGCGCATCCGGCGGTGATCCTGGAACATGATGCCGGCGACGCCGAATTCGTCGTGCTGATCGCGCGCGCGATGCCGGGCGGGCATATCGGGATCGTCGCCAAGGCGGCTGACGACGAGGCGGTGCTGGCGAAGCTGGCGCGCAAGGCGGTGGTGATCACGCCGTGACTCCAATTCCTCCCTGTGTCCGAAGGGCATGGGGAGGTGGCAGCGGCGTAGCCGCTGACGGAGGGGCCATAATGCCGACGTTGCTGGCCCCTCCACCATTCGCTTCGCGAACGGTCCCCCTCCCCATGCCCTTCGGGCACAGGGAGGATCTTTTGGTCCGCGCAACAGACAATCCGAAAATTGAAATATATTTGCGCGGAGCCGTCGCGGGGGGTTGAGCCGCGCGTCACTCGGGCGCATATGGGGACGCAGCGAACGGGCCAGCCACCCCCCGGCACAGGCCCGCCTCAGTCGGGATGCTGTAACCTATGCCCCAGAATATTGCCGAAACCGCCGAAGCCGAGCACGAGGCCGCGGCGGCCGCTCCTGTTCCTGCGAAGATCGCCAAGGCCTATCAGGCCGCGCTGCACGGCAGCGCGCTGCCCGGCGAGGGCGACGACCTCGACTCCGCGGCGCTGAAGGCGGCGGGCGAATTCGCCGCGCGCGCCTCGCTCGACCGCGCGCCGGGTGTCCCGTCGCTGCTGCTCGAACCGATGGTCGCCGACGGCACCGACCGGCGGATGCGGCTCGCGGTGGTCAACGACGACATGCCCTTCCTCGTCGATTCGGTGTCGCAGATCGTCGGCGCGCAAGGGCTGGTGATCCACCGCATCCTGCATCCGGTGGTCGCCGCGACACGCGACGCCAAGGGCGGGCTGACCGGTGCCGATAGCGCGACCCCGGGCTGCGCGAACCGCGAATCGGTGATCTATATGGAACTGGAGCGCGGCGACGCCCGCGCCCGCCGCCGCCTGCTCGACGGCCTCGAAGCCGCGCTGGCCGATGTCCGCGCCGCGGTCGCCGACTGGAAGGCGATGCGCGCCGCGATGCTCGCCGACGCCGCGATGCGCGCCGACGGCGAGGCCGCCGAACTGCTGCGCTGGTTCGAGGGCGGGGCGATGACCCAGCTCGGCCATGAATGGCGCACCCGCGACGGCGCGGTCGAACAGCCGCTGGGGGTCAGCGCGAGCGGCACCAGCCAGCTGCTGTCGCCGACCGCGCTCGAAGCCGCCTTCGCCTGGTTCGATGCCGGCGGCGCGTCGCCGCTGCTGATCAAGTCGAACCGCCTGTCGGCGGTCCACCGCCGCGTGCTGCTCGACCTGGTGATCGTGCCCGAGATGAAGGGCAAGACGGTCGAAAAATTGTCGATCCATGCCGGGCTGTGGACGAGCGCGGCGCTGTCGGCGCGACCCGACAAGGTGCCGGTGCTGCGCGCGCAGCTCGACGCGCTGATGGCGAAATTCGGTTTCGACCCGACCGGCCACGCCGGCAAGGCGCTGGCGCATGCGCTGACCGCGCTGCCGCACGATTTGCTGATCGCGTTCGACGCCCAGTCGCTCGAAGACCTGGTCCTGACCTCGATGTCGATCACCGACCGGCCGCGGCCGAAGCTGGTGATGGTGCGCAGCGCGCTGGGGCGGCATCTGTTCGTCTTTGTCTGGCTGCCGCGCGACGAGGTGTCGACCGGGCGCCGGCTGGCGGTCGAATCGCTGCTGGTGCGCGAGGCCAAGGCCGGGGTGATCGGCTGGACGATGGTGCTCGAGGATGGCGGCGCGGCGCTGCTGCGCTTCACGCTCGACCTGCGCAGCGGCGGGGTGGTGCCCGATGCCGAGGCGCTCAACGCCCAGCTCGAACAGATGGTGCGCGGCTGGCAACCCGAGGTCGAGGCGGCGCTGGCCAAGCGCGGCGATCCCGGCCGCGCGGCGGCGCTGGCGTCGCGCTTCGCGCCGCTCTTCCCGCCCAATTACCGCAACCTCTATGATCCCGAGGAAGCGTCGCGCGACATCCTGCGGCTGCGCGACCTCGATGCCGAGAATCCGCGCAGCGTGCGGCTGGCGCGCAAGAGCCTCGACGGCGACGACAAGCTGCGGCTGAAAGTCTATAGCGCGGTCGGTCCGCTGGCGCTGTCCGATGTCGTGCCTGCGCTCGAACATTTCGGCTTCGAGGTGCTCGAGGAGATTCCGACGACGCTGGGCGCGAGCCGCATTCCCGGCACCGAACGCGACGACGAGATCCCCGTCGTGATCCACGATTTCACGCTGAAGCTGCCGGCGTCGGTCGACGAGCTGGCGCTGATTGCGCATACCGAGGTGATCGAAAAGGCGATCGCGGCGGTGCTGGACGGTAACGCGGAAAATGACGCGTTCAACGAGCTGGTGCTGGTGACGCAGACCGATCCGCAGGCGATCATATGGCTGCGCGCCTGGTTCCGCTACATGCGCCAGGGCGGGTCGAGTTACGGCATGGACACGGTGGTCGCGGCGCTGCGCCACGCCCCCGACCTGACCGGGGCGCTGGTCGAGCGCTTCTGCGCGCTCCACGATCCGGCGAAGCGCGACGATGCGCGCGCCGACTATCTCGACAAGGAAATCCAGGCCGGCTTCGCCGCGATCAAGTCGATCGACGACGACCGCATCCTGCGCCTGTTCCATGCGGTGATCGGCGCGACGCTGCGCACCAACGCCTTTGCGCCCGCGGCGGCCGAGGCGCTGGCGTTCAAGATCGATTCGAGCCTCGTCCCCGGGCTGCCCAAGCCGCTGCCCTGGCGCGAGGTGTGGGTGTACAGCCCGCGCGTCGAGGGCACCCATCTGCGCGCCGGCCCGGTCGCGCGCGGCGGGCTGCGCTGGTCCGACCGCCGCGACGACTTCCGCACCGAAATCCTCGGGCTGATGAAAGCGCAGCGTGTCAAGAACGCCGTCATCGTGCCGACCGGCGCGAAGGGCGGCTTCTATCCCAAGGCGCTGCCCGACGCGGCGCTCGACCGCGATGCCTGGTTCGCCGAGGGGACCGAATGCTACCGCATCTTCATCCGCTCGCTGCTGTCGATCACCGACAATCTGGTGGCGGGCAAGGTGATCCACCCGGACGGTGTCGTCATCCACGACGGCGAGGACCCCTATTTCGTCGTCGCCGCGGACAAGGGCACCGCGACCTTCTCCGACGTCGCCAACGGGCTGGCGATGGAGCGCGACTTCTGGCTCGGCGATGCGTTCGCGAGCGGCGGGTCGAAGGGCTATGACCACAAGGCGATGGGGATCACCGCCAAGGGCGCGTGGGTTTCGGTCCAGCGCCACTTCGCCGAAATGGGCGTCGACGTGCAGACCGACAGCATCAGAGTCGTCGGCTGCGGCGACATGTCGGGCGACGTGTTCGGCAACGGCATGCTGCTGTCGAAGGCGATCCAGCTCGTCGCGGCGTTCGACCACCGCCATATCTTCCTCGACCCCGATCCCGATCCGGCGAAGAGCTGGAAGGAGCGCGCGCGGATGTTCCAGCTCCCCCGGTCGAGCTGGGAAGATTATGACAAGAAGCTGATCAGCCATGGCGGCGGAGTCTACCCGCGCAGCCAGAAGATCATCGATGTCTCGCCGGAAGTTGGTTATGCGCTTGGTATCGAGCCGGGTCCGATCGAACCGGGCGCTTTGATCTCGGCGATCCTCAAGGCGCCGGCCGACCTGCTCTGGTTCGGCGGCATCGGCACCTATGTGAAGGCGGCGGCGCAGAACAACGCCGAGGTCGGCGATCCCGCCAACGACGCGCTGCGCGTCGATGGCGAGGATTTGCGCGTCAAGGCGGTCGGCGAGGGCGCGAACCTGGGCGTCACCCAGGCGGCGCGCATCGCCTTTTCGGGCCGCGGCGGGCGGATCAACACCGACTTCATCGACAACAGCGCGGGCGTCGACTGCTCGGATAACGAGGTCAATATCAAGATCGCGCTGAATCGCGAGATGGCCGAAGGACGATTGGCGCAGGACGACCGCGACGCGTTGCTGGTGCGGATGACCGACAATGTCTCGGCGCTGGTGCTTGAGGACAACCGCTTGCAGGCGCTGGCGCTGTCGATCGCCGAAAAGGGCGGGTCGGCGGCGGTGCCGTCGCTGGTGCGGATCATGGAGACGTTCGAGGCATCGGGCCGGCTCGACCGCAAGGTCGAGGGGCTGGCGGCGAACGACGAGCTGCTGCGCCGCGCCGCCGAAGGGCGCGGGCTGACGCGGCCCGAACTCGCGGTGCTGCTGTCGACGTCGAAGCTGGCGCTGCAGGACGCGATCGAGAACAGCGACCTGCCCGACGATCCGGCGCTCGGCAGCGATTTGGCGGCGGCCTTCCCCGAGGAAATGCAGCGCGATTTCGCCGGTGCGATCGCCGATCACCAGCTGCGCCGCGAGATCATCGCGACCAAGCTGGCGAACCGCATCATCAACCGCATGGGCGTCGTCCATCCGCTCGAACTGGTCGAGGAGGAAGGCTGCTCGCTCGGCGACGTCGCCGCCGCCTTCGTCGCGGTCGAGCGCCTGCTCGACATGCACGACCTGTGGGCTTCGCTCGACAGCGCGAAGATCGACGAGGCGATCCGCCTGTCGCTGTTCACCCAGGCCGCCTCGGCGATGGCGTCGCAAATGGCCGATCTGCTGCGCGTGTCGGCGAACAACGCGCAGCCGGGGCCGACGGTCGCGCGGCTCGAACCCGGGGTCGACCGCCTGATGGCGCGCGTCGACGGGCTGCTCAGCCCGTCGGTCCGGCGCCAATGGGACATGCTGAGCCAGCAATTGCTCGATGCTGGGGCGCCCGAGGCGCTGGCCTCGTCGGTGGTGCGATTGTTCAAGACCGACGGCGCGATCGGCATCGTCGACCTCGCCGCGCGGCGCGGCGACGACGAGGTCGCGGTGACCCACGCCTTCACCCATTTGGGCGAGGCGCTGGGGCTCGACTGGGCACAGACGCTGGCGGCGCATATGAGCCCCGCCGATCCGTGGGAGCGGTTGCTGGTCAACAGCCTCGCGCGCGATTTCCAGCAGATGCGGCTGAGCTTCCTCGCGGGACTGCCCGCGGGTGATCTCGATGCCGCGGTCACCGGCTGGCTGGCCGAGCAGGCGCCGCGCGTCGCGCAGTTCCGTGCCACGGTCGACCGCGCGCGGACGATCCCGAACCCCAATGGCGCGATGCTGTCGCATATCGCCGGGCAGGCGCGCGGGCTGCTGGGGCGGTAAAGGTCGCGTCCCATCACCTCGTCATTGCGAGCGGAGCGAAGCAATCCAGGGCGGGTTACGCGACTCTGGATTGCCGCGTCGCTTCGCTCCTCGCAATGACGGGTTTTGACAAGGTAAAGTAGTTCATGCCCTACCAGCCCCGCGTCGCGATCCTCGTGCCTGCGCCCGACTATTATGAGAAATGGCAGCCGGCCTTCGCGCGCAAGGCGGCGGCGCTGGCGGGCGCGGGACTCGCGGTCGAGCAGCGGGTGTGGGGCGATCCGGGCGATTTGTCGGGCTTCGACCTGATCCTGCCGCTCTTCGCCTGGGGCTATCAGCGCGATGTGGCGGGCTGGTACAAGCTGCTCGACCGGCTGGAGGCCGAGGGCCTGCCGGTGGTCAATCCGGTCGCGGTGCTGCGCTGGAACAGCGACAAGGCGTATCTGTCCGAACTCGCCGCCAAGGGCGTCGCGGTGGTGCCGACCGTCGAGGTCGCGGCGCTCGATGAAGCGGCGCTGGCGGATGCACGCTTGGCGCTGGGCGCCGGTGAGGTGGTGGTGAAACCCGCGATCTCGGGCGGCGCCGACGGGACGCACCGGATCGCGGCGGGAGCGGGGGTGCCCGCCGATGCGCTGGGGCAAAGGCGGCTGGTGCAGCCGTTGATGCCGGGGATACTGAGCGATGGCGAGTTTTCGCTGTTTTTCTTCGATGGCCGGTTCAGCCATGCGATCGTCAAGCGCCCGGCGGCGGGCGATTTTCGCGTGCAGGAGCAGTTCGGCGGGCGCGAGACGGCGTGGGAGGCGAGCGACGAAGCACAGGCGCTAGCCGCCGCGGCGCTCGCTGCGGCCCCCGCACCGCCAGTCTATGCGCGCGTCGATATGGTCGGCGACGCGGCGGGGGTGCTGCACATCATGGAACTGGAGCTGATCGAGCCGTCGCTGTTCCTGCACTTCGCGGAGGACAAGGGCGCCGCGTTCGGGCGCGCGGTGGCGGGAGCCACACTTATCTAATCCATCGAATCGACGTGCAGCAATGTGGCGTGGCGGATGAATAGGGCGAACCCGATAAAGGCGAGCCCGCCAAGGATGTGCATCGGCAACTCGGATGTCGTTCCCGCCGAGACTTGAGATATGGTGTCCAAGATCATCGCGACGACACCGAAGCCGATTACAATCGGGGTAATCACATTCGTGCTGTGTCGGATCACATTTTTCATTTTCATGGCGTTCAGCCCGAGGATGCGAGTTGGAATGTCAATTGCTGGGTCCCTCTCGCCACAACCACTGCCGGATCGCCGAGGTCAGGTTCGGCGGGTCGTCCGCCTCCATCCGTTCGACGTCGATGCGCGCGACGAGGGCGTTGATCGGGAGCGCCTGGCGCGCGGCTTCGGCTTCGAGCGCGTCCCAGAAGACGGGTTCGAGGCTGATCGAGGTCGGGTGGCCGGCGATCGTCACCGAGCGTTTGACCGGGGGGTGATAGGGGCGCGCCATGGCCATGGCTTATCGCCTGCTCGCGGCGGGAGGTACGATTTATTTGGGGGTGACCGCGATTCGGGCGGGGCCTAACATCCGATAGCAAACTCGTCGCCCCCGCGAAGGCGGGGGCCGCTATCGGTGTTGCACTATGCAGCCACCGGCCCCCGCCTTCGCGGGGGCGACGATGAAAGGGTGCAGGCCAACCGATGACCGCAGCTATTCAGACCCTCACCGAAAAGGAAAAGGAGACGCTGCGCCTGCTGGTCAGCGGCTATGACGCGAAATCGATGGCAAGCCACCTCGGGCTTTCGGTCCACACGATCAACGAACGGCTGCGCGACGCGCGGCGCAAGATGGCGGTTTCGAGCAGCCGCGAGGCGGCACGGCAACTGCGCGACATCGAGCACGAAGATCCCAAAACGCTTGGGGACAAGGGTTTCGGGGGTGCGGGCGCCGTCGGGGTCGAGGAGGTTCCGACATCCACCGAGGCGCCCCGCATGGTGCGGCCGCTCGGCTGGATTATCGGAGGTCTTCTCATGTCGCTTAGCCTTGCCCTGCTCGCTTTTTCGTCGATGACCGGCACCGCCGGTGCGCCCGCCGCGGCGCCGTCCACCGCCCCCGCCGAAAGCGCTGCGGTCGGCGCGGCGCGCGACTGGCTCGCGATGGTCGAAAAGGGCGACTGGAACGGCAGCTGGGAGGCGACCGGGCAGGCGTTTAAGGCGCTCAACACCGCCGAGACCTGGACCAGGGTGGCGCAGCAGGTGCAGGGGCCGCTCGGCGCGGTCCGGTCGCGGGTGCTGCTGAGCGAGCAGGAGGTGCCCGCGCCGCCCTATGGCTATCAGATGGTCAAGTTCCGCACCGATTATGCCAACAAGGCGGGGGCGATCGAGACGCTGTCGTTGGTGCGCGAGGGCGGCGCCTGGCGGGTTGTTGGGGTGACGGTGGAGTAGGGGGCGGAACGGAAATCTGATTCGCCTGCTCTTCCCGTTTGTGTCGAGCGAAGTCGAGACACGTCCGCGCCAACCTTCGCGTGTCTCGACTTCGCTCGACACAAACGGCTTTTTCCATTTGATGAAGGGCGGGCGGCGACGGCAAGGCCGCCGCCATGACGTCAGACGGGTTCGGCCGACCTTGGGGCCGTCCGCCCCACTGGCCGTGCCGGTGGCTGCCGCTGCGCGGCACCGGCGCCTAGCTCGCCGTTCGCAGTGCGAACGCCTTCGCTACGCGCCTGCCACCGTCAGTACATATGCTGCCCCCCATTGATCGACATCGTCGACCCCGTCACGAACCCCGCATCCTCGCTGCACAAAAACGCCACCCCGCGCGCGATTTCGTCGGCCTGGCCGAGGCGGCCTACCGGAATCTTCGCGACGATCTTTTCGAGTACGGGGGCGGGGACCGCGGCGACCATGTCGGTGTCGATATAGCCCGGCGCGATCGCGTTGACGGTGACGCCCTTCTTGGCGCCTTCCTGCGCCAGCGCCTTGGTGAAGCCGTGGATGCCCGATTTCGCTGCGGCATAATTGACCTGGCCATATTGGCCGGCCTGGCCGTTGATCGAGCCGATATTGACGATGCGGCCCCAGCCGCGTTCGACCATGCCGGGAAAGCAAGCCTTCGCCATGTTGAAGCAGCCGCCGAGATTGACGCGCATGACGTCGTGCCAGTCGTCGTAGCTCATGCGCGCGAGGGTGCCGTCGCGGGTGATGCCGGCGTTGTTGACGACGATGTCGACCGGGCCGAATTCGGCGGCGATCGCGGCGCAATTGTCGAGGCAGGCCTGATGGTCGCCGACGTCCCATTTGCGCGCCGCGATGCCGGTGCGGCCGCTGAACTCGCGCGCTTTTGCGTCATCGCCCCCATAGTTGGCGACGACCGTGACGCCCTGTTCTTTGAGCTTGAGGCTGATCGCCTCACCGATACCGCGGCTGCCCCCGGTGACGATCGCTACGCGTGACATAAGTCTCTCCCACAGAGTGTGTTTCACCCTGACTAGGGCGCGTCGAAGAGGCTCGCAAGTTGACCGTTACGTCAAGCGGACAGCATTTTCAGTTGCTGACCTGAACCAGCGGCCGGTCCCAGCGCCCGGCGGCGAGATCGGCCTTGCGCAGCGTCAGCACCAGATGGTCGACGTCGCCGAAAATCCAGCTCATCAACCCGCTCGACGGCAGTTCGAGCAGCGTCGCGTGGGTTTCGTCGTCATAATCGTGGACATAGCGGAAGGGGATGTGGCCGATGCTGGGCATCTCGCGCGCCGCGAGGTCCCGCGCCCAGGGTTCGAAGACCGTGCGCGCGGCATCGGACAGCGTGTCGGGGTTTGCGGCATAGGCGTGTTTGGCATGGTCGAACCAGATGGTCAGATAGTCGTGGACCCACAGCGGTGCGTCGGGATGATGGGTGGTGAGCGGGATCTCCAGGCTTTCGATCCGCTCGGCGCCCGGACGACCGTCGGGGTCGGTCTTGCGGTTGACCTTGGTCCAGCGAATCGCGTGCAGCGCGTCCATGACGGCGGCGGCGTCGTTCGCCGAGAAATCCATCTTGGGGGCGCTTTCGCGGACGATCGCGATGATCTCCTCGGCGCGGATGCGTGCGACATAGTTCGCCGCGCGCGCCGCCGCGGCGGCGTCGTGCAATTCCTGCAGCGAAGCCTGCATGTTGACGAGGCCTTCGCGGCCGAGCGGGTCCTTGTCCCCCGCGTCGTGCTTGGCGAGGCGGCGCTCGACGCTGGCGAGCTGGGTGTCGATCGGCGAGGGGCCGTCGACGTCTTTCCAGAACCGCTCGATCCGCATCGCGAGGATTTCGACCATCGCGGTCATGCTGTCCCAGTCGAAGGGATGGAAGGCGGGGTCGGCGACGTCGTAGCCGCTGCGATAGAGGCGGGTGCCGACGCTCTCGTCGTCGCCCTCTTCATTTTCGTCCGCGCGCGGATCGTCGTCGCCGGGGCGGACGGCGACGAGGTCGACCGGCCATTCGGGAAAGGCGTGGCGGGTGAAGGGCATCAGGTCGCCGAAGCGCAGCCCGCCGTTCGGCGCGAAGAAGCTGCCGCCGGGATCGAAGGGGTGCGGCGGGTCGACCGGGTCGCCGGCGGCATGGACATGGACCACCGCGACATCGCCGTCGCGCGGGTGGATGAAGAAGGCGAGGCTGCCGCGGCGCGGGCCGAGGCCGTCCCAGATGTCGGCGGGCAGGTCGGCGCAGGCGATCTGCGCGATGAACTCGCCGCGGACCTCGCGGATTTCGGGCCAGGCCATGCCGGGTTCGAGCCGCGGGCGGCCGCCGAGCCAGCTCGTCGCGATTTCGCCCATGCGCGGCGGGATTTGCGGCACGAGGCGGACCGCGACGGGCTCGGTGCCGCGGCGTTCGACCAGATCGGCCTCATGCTCGACCTGCGCGACCATCGATTCGAGCATCTGGCCAACCATGGCGCGGTCGGCTTCGCTTGGCGGTGCGGGTTCGGGCGTTTCGGGGGCCGGGCGGTCGGCGGCGAGCGCGGGAGCCTCGGCGGCGGGGGCGGTTCTATATTCGGCCTCGGCCTCGGCTTCGGTCAGCCGTTCGAACGGCGGCCGGGCGCTGATCCGGGCGAGGCGGGCGGCGGACATTTCGACCGGGGCTTCGACCTCGCGGTCGCGGCGCGGCAGGCGCGGCAGGCGGCTTTCGCCCGGTTCGCGCGGCGCGCGGGGTTCGCGGGGCGTTTTCGGCGCGCGCGGTTCGGGGACGGGCCGGCTGCGGCGCCAGACAAAAGTGACGATCGCGGCGAAGAGGAGCGTTGCCGCCACCAGCATCAATAGGGCCGATTGGACCTGACTCATTGCGACCTCCAACGCGCGCGGCGGCCTCTGACTCTGCCGCGCGGAGTTTCGGTCTAAACGAAGGACCTAAACAGGAGGTAAGCGATAGAAAATCAAAGCCATCCGGCGAGTTCGCGGCGGACGAGGCTTTCGAGCATCGCGAGGCCCGGGGCGCCGTCATTGAGGCACGGGATGTACGCGAAACGGGTGCCGCCTGCGCTTTCGAACCGTTCCTTGCCGCGGATCGCCAGCTCTTCGAGCGTTTCGAGGCAGTCGGCGGCAAAGCCGGGGGCGAAGATCGCGACGCTTTTGCCTTCGCGGCCGAGGCGGGTGAGCACGGTGTCGGTCGCGGGTTCGAGCCATTTGGCGCGGCCGAAGCGCGACTGGAAGGCGGTCTCGACCGGGCGGCCGAGCGCTTCGGACAGCAGTCGCGCGGTCTTGCGGCACTGGCAATGATAGGGATCGCCGAGGTGCAGCGTGCGTTCGGGCATGCCGTGGAAGCTGGCGAGAAGCACATCGGGGGCGAAATCGAGCGCGGCGAGGCCGGCCTCGAGCGTGGTTTCGAGGGCGCCGATATAGGCCGGGTCGTCGGGATAGGGCGGCAGGACGCGCAACGCCGGCTGCCAGCGCAGGGTCGCGAGATGGCTGTTCACCGCATCGACGACGGTCGCGGTCGTCGCGGCGCAATATTGCGGATAGAGCGGCGTGATCAGGATGCGGCGGCACCCTGCGGCGAGCATCGCATCGAGCGTCGCGGCAATCGCGGGGTTGCCGTAGCGCATCGCATGGTCGACCAGCACGTCGGGACCGAGCGCCGTTTGCAGCGCCGCCGCCTGCCGCCGCGTGATCGCGGCGAGCGGCGACCCTTCGTCGGTCCACACCTGACGATAGGCGTGGGCGGATTTTTTGGGCCGCGTGGTCAGGATGAGGCCGCGCAGGATCGGCTGCCAGAGGAGCTGCGGAATCTCGACGACGCGGCGGTCGGAGAGGAATTCGGCGAGATAGCGGCGCACCGACGGCGCGTCGGGGGCGTCGGGGGTGCCGAGGTTGACCAGCAGCACGCCGAGGCGCGGCGGTGCGACCGGCGGATGATCGGTCGGCGCGGTCATAGCGGCAGCGCGGACAGCGGTATCCGCCGGACGCGGCGCCCGGTCGCGGCGTAGAGCGCGTTGGCGATCGCGGGGGCGACGACGGGAACGCCGATTTCGCCTAGCCCGCCGGGGTCGCGATCGCTTTCGACGAATTCGACGATGATCTCGGGCGACTGCGACAGGCGCGGCAGGCCGAGCTGGCCGAGCTTGCGCGCGGTCGCGACCCCGCCTTCATAATCGGTGGTCGCGCCGACAGCGGCGGCGAGGCCGAAGATCAGCCCGCCCTCGACCTGTTGCCGCGCGATCGCCGGATTGACGAGGCGGCCGGCGTCGACGACCGCGACGAGCTGTTCGACCTGCAGCCCTTTTTCGCTCGGCCGCGCGGTCGCCATCAGCGCGATATGGCTGCCGCGCATCGAATGGCAGGCGAGCCCCTGCGCGGTGCCCGAAAGCATGCCCTCCCAGCCGCCGAGGCTGGTCGCGGTGAGCAGGCAGCGCGCGAGCAGTGGTTGGTCGCCAAGCATCGCCATCCGGTACGACAGCGCGTCGAGTTCGGCCTTTGCCGCCATTTCGTCGATGAAACATTCGGTGAAGAAGGCGGTGTAGCTGTCGGCATTGCCGCGCCAACGCCCGGTCGGCAGGCCGATGTCGGCGGGGCAATGGTCGACCGCGACATGCGGGATGGCATAGACGCCGACCGCGCCCTCGACCGCGACGGCATCCGAGGCGCCGGCGGCGGCACGCTGCGCCACGTCGGGCGATGTGTTCGAAAACAGCCGGTCGCGAAACTCGTGGGTGGTCGAGGGGACCGCGATGCGCGCGACGAGCGCGTCGATCCCGCCCGCAGCGTTGAGGGTCGCGACCATGCGCGCGCGCGCCGGGGGGCGGGGAATGTCGCGCATGATCTCCTCGGCGCGCGACCAGGCGAGCTGGACCGGGCGCTTGACCTGCCGCGCGATGATCGCCGCCTGTACCGCGACGCTGTGATCGAGGCAGGCGTCGAACGAGCCGCCCGCCATCATCGGGAACAGGGTGACGTCGCTTTCGGCGAGGCCGGTGGCGGCGGCGATCGCGGCGCGGCACTGCGCGGGGGCCTGGGTCGCGACCCAGACGCGCAGCCGGTTCCGGTCGGGCGCCGCGGTCGCGGTGCGCGTCTCGATCGGGGCGTGGAGCGCCGGGGCGACCATATAGGTCGCGCCGATGCTGGTGCGGCCTTCCATCGCCGCCGACACGTCGCCCTTGTCGACGATGCGGTGGCCATCGGCCTTGATCGCGGCGGCGAGCGCCTTGTCGATGCGTGTCGACGAGATCGGCGTGCCGGCGGTTTCGAAGACCGGGGCGAATCTGTCGAGCGCGCGGTTCGCCGCCCACCAGTTGCGCGCGACCGCGGCGAGCCAGCGTTCATGCTCGACGACATAGAGCATGCCGGGCGAGGCGAGCCCCGCCTTGCGGTCGATGCTCTTCAGCCGCGTCGCGCCGAGCGGGCCCTGGCGGATCGATGCGAAGACCATGTCGGGCAGGCGGATGTCACCGGCATAATTGGCCGAGCCGTCGACCTTGGCGGGCAGGTCGAGGCGGATGACCTCCTTGCCATAGAGCGGATCGGCGCTTGCCGAGCGATAGACGGGTTCGGCGGGCGGTTCGAGCAGCGCCGCGGCGGCGGCGACCTCGGCGAAACGCAATTTCTTCGCGCCCAGCGTGACGAAGCCGTTCGCGGTGTCGCATTCCTCCCAATTCGCATCCCAGCGCCGCGCCGCCGCCATCATCAGCAGCGCGCGCGCTTGCGCCGCGGCGTCGCGGCACGGCGCCTCGAACATCCGCACTGACGAGCTGTTGGCGGTGAGCATCACCGCGTGGCGCACCGCCCATTCGCGCCGCGCCCAGCTGCGCACGTCGGCGACCATGTCGGGTACGAGCGCACGCGGGGTGAAGGTCGCGCTGTCCTCGTCGACCAGCAGCGTGTTGGTGTAGAGCGGGCTGATCGGCGCGGTTTCGACCGCGATCGTGCGCCAGTCGGCGCCGAGTTCGTCGGCGATGATCTGCGGCAGCAGGGTGGTGACGCCCTGTCCCATCTCGCATTGCGGGACGATGACGCTGACATGCCCGTCGTCGCCGATCTTGAGAAAGGCGTTGAAGATATGCTCGCCCTCGGCGGCGGTCAGGTTGGGGGCGTAGTCGCGCGGCCAGACGCTCCATGCGAGCGCGAGGCCGCCCGCGGCGGTCGCGCCGACGAGCAGCGACCGGCGGCTGACATGCGGCATGCGCCGTTTCTTTGTGTCGATACTGTCGCGAATGCCCGCCATCGGGGATGCTGATAAGCGGCGCGAGTCTGGGAGGCAAAGGCTTTTGGTTTAACCGTCGCCCCCGCGAAGGCGGGGGCCGCTGGCCGCCTTGCCCAGCCGCGCCGCGTAAACCGACAGCGGCCCCCGCCTTCGCGGGGGCGACGATGGTGCTACCAGCCCCACGGCGCCGGCGGCGGCGGACTCACCGGGCGGTCCCATGAAAAGCCGACGCGGAAATGGCGGTTCGCGCGCTTCAGTTCATAGGCGAAGCCGAGCGGGGTGGTCTCCATCGCCCAGATGTTGGTCGTCGAGACGCTGCGGCCTGTCGCTTCGAACATCGCGATCGATTCGGCATCGACCGGAAACTCCTGCCGGCTCGCGGTGCCGGGGGTGGCGGTGTCGCCGCCGTACATCGTCACTTCGTCCTTCGATCCGTCGGCGTGGCGATGGTCGTGTTTCAGGCGCAGGCCGTTTCCGGTGCGGCTGACGATCCAGGTGCGCGAGCGGTCCCAGCTGCCGTCGGGGCCGAGGCCGGCGATATGGAAGGGGATTTCGATGCGGTCGGGGGTGCAGCGGCGGATGTGCATGACCATCGCCTTGCCCTGCATATCGGCGTCGGCAGCCTCGTTCGTCTCGATCTTGCCGGCATAGGCCTGGCCGCAGCGTGCGGTGAGCGCGGCGAAAAACTGGTCCTGCGGATCGGTCGAAGCGGGGGTGGCGGCGCAGCCGGTGAGGGCGGACGCGGCGAGCAGCAGCGCGGCGACCCTCATTTCAGCAGCCCGAGGCGAGGGATCTCGATCTTGGGGCAGCGGTCCATCACGACCATCAGCCCGGCGGTGTCGGCGCGCCGCGCCGCGGCTTCGTCGATCACGCCGAGCTGCATCCACACCGCTTTCGCGCCATGGACGATCGCCTCGTCGACCGCGGCGCCAGCGTCGGCGCTGTTGCGGAAGATGTCGACCAGTTCGGCCGGCGGCTCGACGTCGGCGAGGGTAGCGACGACAGGGGCGCCGTGGATCGTCTTGCCCGCGTGGCCGGGATTCACCGCGATCACGTCATGGCCCTGCGCGACGAGGAAGGCGAGGACATGGTTCGAATCGCGTGCCGGGTTGGGCGAGGCGCCGACGAGCGCGATGCGGCGCGGCTGGCCCAGAAGTTCGCGGATTTCGCCTTCGTCGTTGATCGCCATCATTTGCCCTTTCGCTGGTCGAGCCATTCGGCGACCTTCGCCGCTATCGCGTGGAACGGCTCGCCGAGCTTGTCGGTTCCGGCCGCCGGCGGCACCCCGCCGTCGCTGGCGAGGCGGATGCCCATCGACAGCGGTACGCGGCCGAGGAAGTCGAGCCCCATCGTCTTGGCCGCCGCCTCGGCGCCGCCGCTGCCGAACGGGTCGCTGACTTCGCCGCAATGCGGGCAGGCGTAACCCGCCATATTCTCGACCAGCCCGATCAGCGGCACGTCGGCCTGTTCGAAGAAGGCGATCGCGCGCGTCGCGTCCATCAGCGCGAGGTCCTGCGGGGTCGAGATGATCACCGCGCCCGCGGGCTTGTGTTTCTGGATCATCGTCAGCTGGACGTCGCCGGTGCCCGGCGGCAGGTCGACGATCAGCGTGTCGATGTCGCCCCAGCTCGCGTCGACGAGCTGTTCGAGCGCCTTGCCCGCCATCGGACCGCGCCAGGCGATCGCCTGCCCCGGCGCGGCGATCTGTCCGGTCGACAGCATCGGCACGCCATAGGCGTTGGGAACGGGGATCAGCTTGGGTCCGCGCGCTTCGGGCTTGACGCCCTCGCTGTCCATCAGGCGCGGCTGCGACGGGCCATAGATGTCGGCATCGACGAGGCCGACCTTGACGCCCAATCGGCGGAGCGCGACCGCGAGATTGGCGGCGAGGGTCGATTTGCCGACCCCGCCCTTGCCGCTGCCGACCGCGATGATGGTCAGTCCCTTGCGCTCGGCGGTCATCGCGACGCGGACGCTGGTGACGCCGGGGCGCGCGAGCAGGCCGGCGCGCAGCTTGTCCTCGAGCGGTTTGCGTTCGTCCACGTCGAGGCCGGTGACGTCGAGGACGATCGCGAGCGTGCCCTCCTCGTCGAGGAATTTGAGTCCCGAGGTGCGCCCCCCGGTCAGGTCGGTGGCGATGCTGGCGAGCGGAGCGGTGTCGGTCATGTCGGTGGCAGATAGGCATGGCGGACATGATTGCCAGCCATTTTCGCGCGGACCCCCTGTTAATCGCGCCCGCGCCCCCTATAAAAGCCCCATGAGCAACGACAATAGTGACGGTATGGGACGCCGCGCCCCCGGGGGTCTGCGGCAATTTTTCCACCAGATCGCCGCGATGGCGAACAGCCCGTGGGGGCCCAAGGGCGGCGACGACGGCAAGGGAAGCGGCGGCGGCGACAAGAAGCCGGGGCCGCGCAACCCGTGGGTCAGCCCCGACCCGGTCGATATCAACCGCGCGCGCAAGCCGCGCGGCCCCTCGGCGCTCGACGAGCTGCTGCGCAAGGGGCGCGGCAGCTTTGGCGGCGGCGGTGACGGCAATGGCGGCGGCGGCAACATCAACTTCGGCGATTCGGCGAAGCTGTGGAAATGGGGCGTGCTTGGCGTCGTCGCGATCTGGGCGATCTTTTCGTCGTTCCACATCGTGCCGCCCGAAAAAGAGGGCGTCGTCACCCGGCTCGGCAGCTATTCGCGGACCGTCGGTCCGGGCGTCAAACTCACCTGGCCGGCGCCGATCGAACGCATCAAGCTGGAGGACGTGCGCGCCATTCGCACCATGGCGATCGGTTCGCCCAACGCGACCGACGAGAATTTCGTGCTGACCCGCGACCAGAGCATCGTCGACCTCGCCTATGAAGTCCGCTGGTCGGTGCGTGACCCCGAACTGTATTTTTTCCAGCTCGCCGATCCCGACGGCACGATCCGCGAAGTTGCCGAAAGCGCGATGCGCGCGACGGTCGCCAATTTCGACCTCGTCCAGGCGATCGGCCCGGGGCGCGTCGAGATCGAGTCGCAGGTGCAGCAGCGGATGCAGGATTTGCTCAACCAGTATCGGTCGGGCGTGCTGATTCAGGGCATCGCGATCCGCCAGGTCGACCCGCCGAGCCAGGTCGACGAGGCGTTCAAGGAGGTCACCGCAGCGCGGCAGGAACGCGAATCGGCGATCAACCTCGCGCGCGCCTATCAGCAGCAGGTGCTCGAACGCGCCCGCGGCGACACCTCGGCCTTCGACAAGATCTATGAACAGTACAAGCTGTCGCCGCAGGTCACGCGCCAGCGCCTCTATTATGAAACGATGGAGGCTGTTCTGTCGAACGTCGACAAGACGATCGTCGAGCCGCGCGGGGTGACCCCCTATCTGCCGCTCAACGAGGTACAGAAACGGACGGCCCCTGCCGCGCCCACGCCCGCGACGAAGGGAGCCCAGTGATGTTCGACAGCCTGTTCCAACGCCCGATGCGGCCGCTGATCGCCATCATCGTCCTGCTCCTCATCCTGTCGCAGTCGCTGGCGATCGTGCCCGAAGACAAGCAGGCGCTGATCCTGCGCTTCGGCGAGATCGAGCGGACGGTGAACCGGTACAAGCCGAACGAGGATTTCGGACGCTCGGGCGCCGGTCTCGTGCTGCGCGTGCCGTTCACCGACGGTATCCAGTATATCGACAAGCGCATCCTCGGCGTGAACATGGAGCGCCAGCAGGTGCTCTCGACCGACCAGCAAAGGCTGCAGGTCGACGCCTTCGCGCGCTTCCGCATCACCAACCCGGTGCGTATGTACACCGCGATCCGCACCGAGGATAAATTGCAGGCACAGCTTGCAACGATCCTCGGCTCGTCGCTGCGCAACGAACTTGGCAAGCGGACCTTTGCGACGTTGCTGTCGCCCGAACGCGGCGCGGTGATGGACAATATCCAGGTCGCGCTGAACCGCGAGGCGCAGAAATATGGCGCCGAGATCATCGACGTGCGGATCAAGCGCGCCGACCTGCCCGAGGGCGCGACGCTCGAGGCGGCGTACAACCGCATGCGCACCGCGCGCCAGCAGGAGGCGATCTCGATCCGCGCCGAAGGGCAGAAGGAAGCGCAGATCATCCGCGGCAGCGCCGATGGCGAAGCGGCGCGCATCTATGCCGAAAGCTTTGGCAAGGATCCCGAATTCTATGATTTCTACCGCGCGATGCAGAGCTATCGTTCGACCTTCCTGGGCGAAAACAACCAGGGCGGGACGTCGATCATCCTGTCGCCCGACAATGAATATCTGCGCCGGTTTCGGGGTAACTGAACCCTGAGCCGGACGGCGGATGAACGGGACGGTAAAGCGCCGTTCATGTTCAATCACCGTTCAGCCAAGGGGCAGCAGACCACCGTCGCCGGGGTAAGAGAGTTTTCGTAAGAGAAGGAATTTCGATCGTGCGTTATGTTTACGGCATCACTTCGGCTTTGCTGGCGGGTGGCACGGCGCTGGCGCTGGTCACCCAGTCCCCCGTCGGCGCGCAGGTCGCGCAGAATGAATCGAGCGAAATCGCCAAGGTCGTGCCGCGGTCGGGCGCCCCCGAAAGCTTCGCCGACCTGGTCGAGCAATTGCAGCCCGCGGTGGTCAATATCGCGACCAAGCAGGAGGTGACGCTCGGCGTCCGGCTCAATCCGTTCGCGGGCACCCGCGAGCCGATCACCCAGGAACAGCAGGGCGGCGGATCGGGCTTCCTGATCTCGACCGACGGCTATATCGTCACCAACAACCACGTCATCTCGGGCGGTCCGCGCGGCGAGGCGGTGAACGAGGTCACGGTCACGCTGACCAACAGCAAGGAATATAAGGCGAAGATCGTTGGCCGCGACGTCGCGTCGGACCTCGCCTTGCTCAAGATCGACGCGACGGGCCTGCCCTTCGTCAAATTCGCCACCGGCAGCGACGCGCGCGTCGGCGACTGGGTGGTCGCCATCGGCAACCCGCTCGGGCTCGGCTCGACGGTGACCGCGGGGATCATCTCGGCGGTGCAGCGCAATCTGGGGCAGGGCGGCGCCTATGACCGCTATATCCAGACCGATACCGCGATCAACCGCGGCAATTCGGGCGGTCCCCTGTTCGATCTGCAGGGCAATGTCGTCGGCATCAACAACATGCTGATCTCGCCGGTCGGCGCCAATATCGGCGTCAATTTCGCGATCCCCGCCGACGCAGCGATTCCGGTGATCGACGCGCTGAAGGCCGGCCAGGCGGTCGAACGCGGCTACCTCGGCATCGGGATCACCCCGGTCGACGAGGATATGGCGGCGGCGCTGGGCCTGCCCAAGGACCGCGGCGAGCGCATCGGGCGCATCGAACCGGGCGAGGCGGGCGAAAAGGCCGGGCTGAAGCGCGGCGACGTGGTGACCAAGGTCAATGGCAAAGAGGTCTCGCCGCAGCAGACGCTGTCGTACATCGTCGCGCGGGTCAAACCCGGCACGCGCATCCCGCTCGAGGTGATCCGCGACGGCAAGACGATCACGCTGAACGCCGTGGTCGGCACGCGGCCCGCCGCGGCAGACCAGGCGCCGAGCACCTTCGATCCCGAGGACGAACAGGCGACGCCGGACGATCCGACGGGCGCCGCCGACACCGCGCTCCAGACCGAACTGGGCCTTGCGGTGCTGCCGCTGACCGCCGACATCGCGCGCGCGGTGGGCGTCGACGCCGGCACCAAGGGGCTGGTGATCGGGTCGGTCTCGGCGAACAGCGATGCCGGGCGCAAGGGGCTTCGCCGCGGCGACGTGATCCTGAGCGCGGGCACCGCGCGCACCGCGGTGCTGACCAGCGATGCGCTGGCCAAGGTCGTGGCCGACACCAAGGCGGCGGGCCGCGATGCGGTGCTGGTGGAAATCCTCCGCCGCGGCGGTCCTTCGGGGGACGTCGCGCTGCGGCTGAAAAAATAATCTTCTCCCCTTCGCCGAAGGGGAAGAGGCTTGAAAGCGGGCGCTGCGACCTCATCGGTCCGGCGCCCGTTTTTCTTTGCGCGTCGCCGACAATGTTCCTATTATGTTCCTTCAACGAGTCGGGAGAAGAATGATGATCGGATATGTGACGCTCGGCACCCACGACCTTGCGAAGGCGGCGGTGTTTTATGACGCGATCGCGGCGGAACTGGAGACGCCGCGGATGATGGAGTTCGAGACCTTCATCGCGTGGGGCAAGCCCGGCGGCGGTGCGGGGATCGGACTGACCAAGCCGTTCGACGGCAATGCCGCGAGCGTCGGCAACGGTGTGATGGTCGCGCTCGAGGCGAAAGACCAGGAGCAGGTGCATCGGCTCTATGACATCGCGATCGCCAACGGCGGCACCTGCGAAGGCCCCCCGGGACCGCGCGGCGAGGGTTTCTACGCGGGCTATTTTCGCGATCTCGACGGCAACAAGCTCAACGCCTTTGTGATGGGATGATGGGCCGCCGCCGCCGGACGTGATAGTCCTCTCCCACCAGCGTGGGAGAGGATCGAATGACGGCAAGCAAGGCGGATCAGGATGCGGGGCGAACGGCGGGCGGACCGCATTATTCGCCCTTCGTCATCGCGGGTGGTTTCATCTTCGTGTCGGGGCAGCTGCCGTTGTTGCCCGGACGCGATACCGCGCTGGCGTCCGCGCCGTTCGCGGCGCAGGTCGAGCAGGCCTTGCACAACCTGGAAACCGTGCTCGCCGATGCGGGCGCCGGGCTGGCGCAGGTGGTCAAGACCACCGTCTATCTCAGCGATATCGACGACTGGGGCGAGGTCGATGCAATTTACGCCCGCTTTTTCGGCGCGAACCGGCCGGCGCGCAGCGTGGTACCGACCGGGCCGCTGCACTTCGGCTTTCGCATCGAGATCGAGGCGATCGCGGTGGCGTGACGCCGGCTGGACGAGCGTTGGCGGGCGTGATGGCGGTTCCGGGGTGGGAAGCGGGTGACAGCTTTCCACGCGAAAGGGATGCTTCGGGCCGCTTCCACGATTTCCGGCCATCGAAGCACGCGTGCGCCACCAGATATTCCGGTCCGCATGGGCGCTGCGAGATGGTCGGTGTGACACCGTTCCCGTGCGCCGCCCGCTCAACTGACGAATAATATCGTAAAAACAAGGAGGTGGCTTGTTGTCTCCGGTCATGGTAGCTTGACGGCAGGCGCAAACAAACCGCCCGTCGGACATATGTCCGGCGGCGAACGGGCCGATCTCTTCCCAAACCGTCGACCCGCTCGCTTCGCCAGCACGAGGCTCATGACCATGATAAACGCCCAAGAGGTTGCCGCGTCCCTGACGGACGGACAACGACGTCGTCTGTTGGCGCTCTTCGCCGAAAGGAAGGCGCAGCCGTGGGAGGAGGGCGATGACGAACTGAAGGGACGACGGCTCGTCCATTGTTTCCGGCAGGACCGTGGCGGCGAACGGACCGAGCTGAACAATTCGGGCTGGTCGGTCGCCATGCTGCTCGACCGCCCCGCCGCCTGAAACCTCGCGAGACGGGCCGGGCCACAGCTGCCGATCGTCCTCTCCGGCCGATGACAGCCGCGCGGTTGCCGATTGCCTGTCCACGCCCCGCGTTCTAGACCGGCAGGCAGGTTCGGATAGCGGAGGACAGCGAGTGAGCGACGGCAGCACGGCGAGTGAAATCTATATCGGCCTCGGCGGCGGCGGCGCCCCCGACGGGCCGCGCCAGTCGCTGGTGCTCAAGCGCGCCAACCGGCACGGGCTGATCGCCGGGGCGACCGGCACCGGCAAGACGGTGACGCTGCAGGGGCTGGCCGAGGGGTTTTCGGCGGTCGGCGTTCCGGTGTTCGTCGCCGATGTGAAGGGCGACCTCGCCGGCCTGGCGATGGCGGGCAGCCCGACGTCGAAGATGCACGAGATTTTCGCCGCGCGCGCCGCCGAGATCGGCGACAGCGAATGGGCGTATCGCGACAATCCGGTGATCTTCTGGGATTTGTTCGGCGAACAGGGGCACCCGGTGCGCACGACGATTTCCGAAATGGGCCCGCTGTTGCTCGCGCGGTTGATGGGGCTGAACGAAGTGCAGGAGGGGGTGCTCGCGATCGCCTTCCGGGTCGCCGACGAACAGAATCTGCTGCTGCTCGATTTGGGCGACCTGCAGGCGATGCTGGCCTGGTGCGCGCAGAATGCCGACGAGCTGACCGTCAAATATGGCAATGTGTCGAAGGCCACCGTGGGCACGATCCAGCGGCAATTGCTGACGCTCGAAAGCCAAGGGGGCGCGAACTTCTTCGGCGAGCCCGCGCTCGACATCCAGGACATGATCCGCACCGATGAAAACGGGCGTGGCTACGTCAACATCCTCGCCGCCGACAAGTTGATGGCGAGCCCCAAGCTCTATGCGACCTTCCTGCTCTGGCTGCTCAGCGAGATGTTCGAGACGCTTCCCGAGATCGGCGACCCCGACAAGCCGAAGCTCGTCTTCTTCTTCGACGAGGCGCATCTGCTGTTCGACGATGCGCCGCCCGCGCTCGCCCAGAAGATCGAGCAGGTCGTCCGCCTGATCCGGTCCAAGGGCGTCGGCGTCTATTTCGTCACCCAGAACCCGATCGACGTTCCCGAGGATGTCGCGGGCCAGCTCGGCAATCGCGTCCAGCACGCGCTGCGCGCCTTCACTCCGCGCGACCAGAAGGCGGTGAAGGCCGCCGCCGACACCTTCCGCCCCAATCCCAAGGTCGACGTCGCGCGCGAGATCACCGAATTGAAGGTCGGCGAGGCGCTGGTGTCGCTGCTCATGGCCGACGGCGCGCCGTCGCCGGTCGAGCGCACGCTGATCAAGCCGCCCTGCTCGCGTGCCGGCCCGCTCGACGCCAAGGAGCGCGCGATCATCAAGTCGATCTCGCCGGTCGAGGGCAAATACGATACCGCGGTCAACCGCGAGAGCGCCGAGGAACTGCTCGCCGCCAAGGCCGACCAGGCGCAGGCCGCCGCGATCGAAGCCAAGGCGCAGGACGAGGCCGACAAACAGGCCGCGATCGCGGCCAAGGAAGAGGCGAAGCGCAAGGTTGCCGAGGAGAAGGTGCGGCTGCAGCAGGAGAAGGTCGCGGCGCGCGAGGCCGCGAAGCCGAGCTTCGCCGAGAAGATGGTCGAATCGGCGGCGCGGTCGGCGGCGACCAATATCGGCCGGCAGGTCGCGGGCAAGTTCGGCGGTCAGTTGATGCGCGGCATTTTGGGCAGCCTGTTCAAATGAAGACCGGCGATGCCCGCAAGATGGAGGCGAACCTGACGGCGCTCGCCGAAACGGGCATCGATCTTCGGCTGGCCCTGTTCGAACGCTTCTTTGCGGCATTTCCGGTGCGTTTCGAGAGCTTCATCTCGGTCGACGCCGCGTCGCGGCGGATGACCGACGAGACGCTGCAGATGATGTTGGGGCTGGCAAAGGGGCAAAGCTGGGTGTGGCCGCTCGTCGCCGAGCTGGTGTTCACGCACCGCAGCTATGGCGCGTTGCCGATCGAGGAATATGACGCCTTCATCGACATCACCGTCGAAGAACTCGGTATCGCACTGGGCGACGCCTGGGACGCCGATTGCGCGGCGGCATGGGGACGCGGCGCCGATGCGCTGAAATATATGATCCGCAAGGCGCGCGCCGAGTGGAAGAGCGCGATGCCCGCGGGCGCGCCGCAGCTGGCCGAGTAAGCACCCATCGCTCCCGCAAAGGCGGGAATGACGGGTGGAACTTATCCCTATTTGCCCTTCAGCCAGCTGGCGATTTCGCCCTTGATGCGCGGGCGGCTGACGCTGCGTTCGGTCAGCGTCGCGATCACCTTGTCATAGGGTTTGCGGACGTCGGCGGGCAGGTCCGCCGCGATGCCCTGAAGCCTGGCAATCATCGCGGGGTCGTGTGACGCGGCGGCGAGTCCGGCGAGGAAACGCGCGCGCGCCGACGCGTCGATCAGCCGGTCGACCGCCGCCTGATTCGCCTGGACAAAATCGACCGCCGGTTCGGGATGGTTAGCGGCGACCGCGCCGATGATCGACGCGCTGACGGTCTCGCCGGGTTCGGCGGTCAGCGCGAGATCGAGCGCGCGGCGAGCCAGCGCCGCATCTTTGGCCGAGCCGAGCAAGGTGTAGAAGGTGCTGCGTTCGACCGCCGATTTCGACGCCTTGGCGAGCGCGTGCAGCCGGGTCCAATCGGCATCGGTCGCGTTGGTCGCGACGATGCCGAGCCAGCGCGACTTGAGCGGGCCGTCGAGCGCGGCGGGGTTGCTGTCGAGCAGCGCGAAACGGCGCCGCGCCTCGGCGAGCACCCTGGCATCGCCCATCGCGCCGAGCGCGGCGAGCAGGTCGGAGCGCAGCACGCTGTCGAGCGCCGGTTCGCCGGCGCGCGGTTCGAAGCCGAGCCGCCGCATCGACGGGTCAAGCACCGCGCCGGCCATCGCGGCGATGCGTTTCTGGACCGCGGGCTGGTCGTCGAACATCGCGTAGAGCGTCTGGTAGCGGCCGGCGACGTCGCCGATCACCTTCTGGCTCGCGCCCTGCGGGGTGGCAGCGAGCAGGTCGAGCGCGGCGCCCATCGGCTGATAGCCCGCGTTCGCGAGCGCGAAATTGTCGCCGAGCAGCCCAAGCTGGTCGATCGGTGCGAGCGACGCAAAGCGGCCGCGCAGCGCGGCGAGCGCGGCCGGCGAATAGAGGGTGCGGTAATAGCCCGCCTGTCCGGCGTTGATCAGCACCGGGCCGCAGCCGGGCAGCGTCAGCGTGCCCGCGCCGCCCGCGATCACCTGCCGCGCGACCGCGCCTTCCCCCGCGCGGGCGAGCACCGGCACCTGCCAGCGGCGGCCCTCGGCCTCGATACCGTCCTTGCGGTCGCGCGAAAATTCGCCCTGGGTCAGCGCGACCGTCGTCCGGTCGCCGGCGCAGGTCATGCTGCCGACGCGCAGCAGCGGGATTCCCGGCTGGTTGGTGAAATCATGCGCGATCGCGGTGAGGCCCTTGGCGCCCGCGACCTCGACCGCGTTCCACAAATCGTCGGTGCGCGTGTTCGCATATTTATGCTGCGCCATATAGGTGCGCAGCCCGTCCCGCCACACATCCTCGCCGGCATAGGATTCGAGCATGGTGATGACGGCTTCGCCCTTTTGGTAGGCGATCGCATCGAACGCCTGATTGGTGTCCTCGACGGTGCGGATTTTCTGGACCACCGGGTGCGTCGTCGCGAAGGCGTCGAGCCCCATCGCGCGCTCGCGGCCGTCGACGCGGTCGAGCAACGGTTGCCAGTCGGGGTGGAAATGGTCGCTCGCCTTGGTCTCCATCCAGCTCGCGAAGCCTTCGTTGAGCCACAAATCGTCCCACCAGGCCATGGTGACGAGGTCGCCGAACCATTGGTGCGCGACCTCATGCGCCTGCGTCGAATAGATTTGCTGCCGCGTCGCTTCGCTGGTGATCGTCGGATCGTCGAGCAGGATGCGTTCGAAGGTGAAGATCGCGCCCCAATTTTCCATCGCGCCGAAAAACTGCGACTGGCCGGGGCCGGCGACATTGTCGAGCTTGGGGAGCGGATAGGGCTGGCCGAAATAGTCGCTGTAGTAAGTGAGCAGCGGACCGAGGCTGTCGAGCGCGAAGCGTGCCTGTTCGCCCGACCCCTTGGGCGAGACGATGCCGACTTCGGCGCCGCTTTCGCTCTTTGCCGCGAGCCGCTCGAAATCGCCGGTCGCGAAGAACAGCAGATAGGAGGACATTTTGGGCGAGGTGGCGAAGGTCACTTTCTTGAGCCCGCCCGCCAGCGGGGTTTCGCTCGCGGCGGGCATGTTGCTCACCGCGAGGTCGTCCTGCGGGACGATCGCCGACAGGGTGAAGGTCGCCTTATAGCTCGGTTCGTCGAAGCTGGGGACGAAGCGCCGCGCGTCGGGCGCCTCGAACTGGGTGAACAGCCCGCGCACCTCGGCGCCGCTGACCTTGTCGGGATAATCGAGCGCGAACAGCCCGTTCGCCTGGGTGCCGATGATGCCCTTGTAATGCGTGATGAGGCGGTAGGTGCCGGCGTCGAGCGGGACGGGCGCGATAAAGGTCACCGTCTGCGCCTCGGCATCGGTCGACGCGATCAGCGGGATCGGCGCGCCGGTCCCGTCGGCGCGGGTCAGGCTGGCATCGACGACATCGAGGTCGAGCGCGTTCATCACGATGCCATTGGCGCTTTCGTACAGCTCGAGGTCGATCGCCGCCTCGCCGGTAAAGCTCAGCGCCTTGGCGTCGGGGGTGACGCTGATGTCGTAATGAATCGGGCGCGCATTGCGCGGCAACTGGCTCGGGATGTCGGCGGGCAGCGCCGCGCCGGTGAAGGCGGGCGGTGTCGCGGCGGGCGCGGCGGCGACCGGCGCGATTCCCGGCTGCGCGGCGCAGGCGGCGAGACCGAGCGACGAGACGGCGGCGACAAGCAGATGACGGTGCGATGTTTTCATGATGGCGATCCCCGGTCTTGATTTTGCCGCACCGGCTACGCCGATGCCACGCGGACTCCCGCGTCGCTTTCGGCGGGCGTAGCATGGCTCTCGACAGATGACACGAGATGGGGCAGCTTTGGTTGCATGACAAAACCTATATTGCCTGGAGAGGTAGCCGCCGCCGTCGTCGACCCCGTCGCTTATGGGGAATGGGACGGGCTTCATGAAAAGCTCGGCTGGGCGCGCGCCCATGCGCCGCTCGCGGTCGCCGAGACCGCGGAGGTCGACCCCTTCTGGCTCGTCACCCGCCACGCCGACATCATGGCGATCAGCAAGGATCCGCAGCGTTTTGCGAACGGCATCCGCCCGACGGTGCTGACCAACCGCGACGGCGAGGCGATCGCGCGCGCCGCGACCCCGGGGGGCGACGGGCATCTGATCCGCTCGCTGGTCCAGATGGACGCCCCCGATCACATGAAATACCGCCTGCTCACCCAGAGCTGGTTCATGCCCAAGAATCTGAAGATCGTCGAAGAGCGTATACACGGCCTGGCCCGCGAGACGGTCGATGCGATGCTCGCCGCCGGGCCCGAATGCGATTTCGCGCGCGACGTCGCGGCGCATTATCCGCTGCGCGTCGTCATGGACATATTGGGGGTGCCGCCCGAGGACGAGCCGCGCATGCTGATGCTGACCCAGCAATTGTTCGGCTCGACCGACCCCGAGCTCAACCGCAGCCGCGAGGCGATCACCAGCGCCGAACAGGCGATCGCGATGCTCCATTATGTGATCGCCGATTTCGAGCAATATTTCGGCGCGCTGACCGCCGACCGCCGCGCCAATCCGCGCGAGGACATCGCGACGGTCATCGCCAATGCGACGATCGACGGCGGCCAGATCCCCGATCGCGAGCTGGCGGGCTATTATATGATCATCGCGACCGCGGGCCATGATACGACGAGCGCCTCGACCGCCGGCGCGATCATGGAACTGGCGAAGAACCCGGCGCTGTTCGAACGCTTCCGCGCCGCTGACAGCGACAAGGCGGGGTTGATCGAGGAGGCGATCCGCTGGTCGACCCCGGTGCAGCATTTCATGCGCAGCGCCAAGGAAGATGTCGAGATCGGCGGGCAGCAGGTGCGCGCGGGCGACTGGCTGATGCTCAACTATGTCTCGGCCAACCGCGACGAGGCGGTGTTCGGCGACCCCTTCGCCTTCGACCCCGACCGGCCGAAGAACCAGCAGCTTGCCTTCGGCTTCGGCGCGCATGTCTGCCTCGGCCAGCATCTCGCCCGCATGGAGATGCGGATCATGATGGAGGAACTGCTGCCGCGGATCAAAAAGCTCGAACTCGCAGGCGATCCGGCGCGGGTGGAGTCGGTGTTCGTCGGCGGGCTGAAGCGGCTGCCGATCCGGTTCGAGGCGGCGTGAGCGACTATTTGCCGAAATCGCCGTTCCTGGCGTCATTCGTCGATGCGGATGTTCCGCTCGACGGCCCCGAGGGCGAGGCCAATCTTGACCGATTGATCGCCTTGATGGGCGACGCTGACGTATCGAACAGGGACTGGGCGGCCATGCTGTTAGCGCTCAGCGACCGCGATGATGCGAGGATTCGGGCGGCTTTGCGGATGGGTGCAGAGGATGTGGACCCGGTCGTGCGCGGCGAAGCGCTTTGCGGATTGGCGAGGCGCGATCCGGCTGTTGCCCTGCCCCTCGTTCGCCGCGAACTCGATCGTGACGAGAGCAATATAGCGGTGATGAATGCCGCCGAAGAACTCGCCGACCCGACGCTGGCTGCGAGCTTACTTGCTTGGGCCGAAGGCCATGATCCGGTCGCTGAGGCTGCTCGCGATGCGATCAGGGCCTGCGGGGTGGCCGCCACTTAAAGCTTTGCGAAGCCGCGCCGCCATGCCAAGGCGGTTCCGGGTCGATATTCGGGGGAAGTCATGAAATATCCGATCCTTGCCGCGGCGCTGCTGCTTGCCGCCGCCGCGCCCATCACCGCCGCCACCGCGATGACGATCGATACCGACGAGCGCGAGCTTTACGACAACAGCATCCAGTGCATGGCCTTTTTCGGGATCATGGCGGGACTCGGCACCAAGGGCGACGACGCGGACCCGAAGATGGTCGCATCGGGCACCAAGTTTCTGGCCATCGCGACCGTACTCGCCGACGACGACGAGGCGCAGATCAAGACCGACTTCGACGCCCAGATCGACAAGTTCGCACGGATCACCAAGAATCCCGAAGATCCCGACATGATCAAGCAGGTTCAGGACATCAGCGAGAGCTGCACCTTCCTCGAAACGCTGGTCGACGCGATGATCGAAAGCGGCACCCTCTAAGCCGGGCGCGTCAGACCTTTTCGGCCGGAAAGAATTTCGCGACGACCTCGCTCGCGAGGCGCGCGGGGCGCAATGTTTCGGCGTCGATGCAGCACCAGCTCGATTTGACCTCGGCCAGCACTTCCTCGCCGCGCTTGATGATCGTGTCGTAAAAGGCGCGCGCGCCCTGCACTTTTTCGAGGATCACGGTCGCGATGACCTGGTCGTCGAGGAAGGCGGGGCGGCGATAGGTGATCTCGTGCTTCAGCGCGACCCACAGATGTGCCGCGACCGCGTCGGGCGGCGCGATATGGCGCCAGTGCGCCAGCACGGCGTCCTGCACCCAGCTGAGATAATGGGCGTTGTTGACATGCCCCATGAAATCGATCTGGTCGGCGCCGACGGCGATGGCGTGATCGTGCGGGAGCGAGGCTGCGGTCATAACGTTGACACTAATGTCAACAAACTGTGACGGGAAGATGAATTTCCGACCATTTCGATAGAATGATCGCTCAGCCCCGCCCGCGATAGGGCGCGACGCCCTGATCGGGGAGCCACAGGCCTGCGGGCGGCGCGCCCGATTGCCAGAAGACATCGATCGGAATGCCGCCGCGCGGATACCAGTATCCACCGATGCGCAGCCAGCGCGGCGCCATCTCGTCGAACAGGCGGCGGCCGATGCCGACGGTGCAATCCTCGTGGAAACCGGCGTGGTTGCGAAAGCTGGAAAGAAAGAGCTTGAGGCTCTTTGATTCGACGATCGTTTCGCCGGGGGCATAGTCGATCACCAGATGCGCGAAATCGGGCTGTCCGGTCACCGGGCACAGCGAGGTGAATTCGGGCGCGGCGAAGCGGACGAGGTAAAGCTCGTCGGCGCGCGGGTTGGGGACATAGTCGAGGATCGCGGCCTCGGGTGAGGCGGGCAGTTCGCTGGACTGGCCGAGATGCTTGGGCGTCAGCGCCGGGGGGGTGGAATCGGACATGAAATCCCTCTAGTGGGGCGCGCGGCCGCTGTCATCCGTCGATGGCGCGGTCATTCAGCGCCAATTCAGCGGATCGGGCGCGAAACAGACGATCGGGATCGCACAGGTATAATGACGGACAGGCACTTCGGGACCATGGGCAGCGCGCGGGCGGTGCTGGCATTCGCGCTGGCGGCGAGCGCTATCGCGCCCGCGATCGCCCAGCAGGGCGAGACCCCGGCCCCCGCGCCTTCGCCGAGCCGCCCGATCGATTTCCGCCTGCCGCCGCCCGGCGACGACGGCCGCGCGCCGGGGGTGCAAGGACCGGCGGACAATGGCATCGCCCCCTCGGGCCCGGGCGCGCCGCGCCCGACGCCGACCCCGGCCCCCACACCGACGCCGCCGCGCGTGACACCGACGCAGCCCGCAACCCAATCGGCGACGCAGCCGGCAGCCGGTGCCGCACCCGCGCCGACGCGTCGCGCGGCCCCGGCCGAAACCGCGCCCGCGACCGTGACTGCGCCGGCGCGGGACACGGCCACCGAGACTCCGTCTTCACCGCCCGCCGCGACCGATGCCGCGCCAGGCTTTTCGCCGGTCGTTTCGGATGCGCCGGCGATCGCCGATGCCGCTCCCGCCGACGACATCGCCCCCGCGCCGGCGGCGCCCGCCGACGGCGGCGGCACGCCGAGCTGGGCCTGGCTGCTCGCATTGGTCGCGGCGGGCGCGGCCGGTTTCTGGTACTGGCACCGCCGCCCCGCGCTGGCGAGCGATGCGCCGGTCGAGCGCAGCGCGCCGCCGGCCGAGGCGCCGCGCCCGGCGCCTGCGCCGCCGGCTACCCCCGCTGCCGCGCCCAAGGCGCCGGTGCTGCCGACACTCTTCGGCGGCGAGGCGCCGCAGCGTGTGTCGCCGCTCGTCACCCGTCCCGCGCCCGAGCGTCGCGCGCTGGTGGCGATCGCGCTCGAGGTGCAGGCGATCCGCTTCACGCCCGAGCATGTCGCGGTCGCCTTCGCGTTGAATATCATGAACCAGGGATCGGCCGACGCGACCGGGCTGATGGTGCGCATCGCGCTGAACCAGGGGTCGGCGATGACCGAGCCGGTGCTCGCGCGCTTCTTCGACGGGGCGGGCGGCAGCGTGCTGCGCGACGACATGATCCTCAAGGTCGGGGCGGGCGAGGCGCTGACCACCGAGGCGATGCTGCCGCGCCATATCGTCGAACCGCTGATGATCGGCGGCAAGCCGATGCTGGTGCCGGTGATGGCGTTCGACGTCACCTATCATTGGGACGGCGACGCCGACGCCTTTGGCCAGAATGCGGGCAGCTTCGTGCTCGGCCGCGAATCGGGGGCCAGCGACAGCGACAAGCTCGCGCCGCTGCCGCTCGATCGCGCTTCCTATGCCGTCGACCGGCCCGGTTCGCGGTCGACCGCGGTGCGGCGGAGCCAATAGGCGCGCTTTCGGGCGCCGTTTCGCCTTTTGTGTTGCAGCGCAGCATCGGCTGAGGCAGATGGCCACCGTGCTTGAAAAAGTGCGGGGGGAGACATAGGCTGTGCTTCCCCGGAAAGAGCAAAGCAGGATGGCTGGCGGAGGGATTGGAACAGGTTCCCCGCCGGGTCGTAACAGGAGCATGACATGGACGCCTTGGTCTCAACCGACTGGCTGGAACGCGAACTGGGGGCATCGGACCTGCGGGTCGTCGATGCGACGAAATTCCTCGAGGCGGATCGCGACGCGCGCGCCGAATATGAGGCGGGCCACATCCCCGGCGCGGTGTTCATGGACCTCGCCGAACTGACCGACCCGAACAGCGACGTCGACAATATGGCGCCGCCCGCCGAAAAATTCGCGAGCCGCATGCAGTCGCTCGGCCTCGGTGACGGCAGCCGCATCGTGCTCTATGACGACAGCCCGCTGAAGAGCGCGGCGCGCGGCTGGTGGCTGCTCAAATTGTTCGGCGCACACGACGTCGCGCTGCTCGACGGCGGCCTCGCCAAGTGGAAGGCCGAAGGTCGCCCGCTCGAAATGGGCAAGCAGACGCTGCGCCACCGCCACTTCACCGTGTGGCGCGATGCGAAGGCGGTGCGCACCAAGGAAGAAGTGCTCGCGAATGTCGACAGCGGCGCCGAACAGGTCGTCGATGCGCGGTCGGGCGCGCGCTTCACCGGCGAGGAACGCGATCCGCGCGCGGGCGTCGCGCCGGGCCACATTCCGGGTTCGCGCAGCCTGCCGTTCGGCGAGCTGTTCAACGCCGACGGCACCTGGAAGCGCGACGACGCGCTGAAGGCGGCGTTCGATGCCGCCGGGATCGACCTCGACAAGCCGCTGGTTACCACCTGCGGCAGCGGCATGACCGCGACCGTCGTGGCGTTTGGCGCGCACCTGCTCGGCAAGGACGATGTCGCGGTGTACGACGGCAGCTGGACCGAATGGGGCGCCGACCCGGCGACGCCGAAGGCGACCGGCGCGGCTTGATCGGTTTGCGCCGCGCGGGTGGCCTTGGTCCCCGCGCGGAGCGCCATAAAACTCACGCAAAGGCGCAAAGGCGCGAAGAAGAGCGGCGGTGTCGGCCTTTTCTTCGCGCCTTTGCGCCTTTGCGTGAGATATCGAATGGCCCGCTACGCGGGCAGCTATTCTCAGCTACTGGATTTTGAACGATGCTCCGCTAACAAGACGCGATGAGCAAGAGCGACGACGACAGCCTCCGCCCCGCGACGAAACTGGTGCAGGGCGGGCGGCGGCCCGAATGGACGGGCGACCCGCGGCTGGGCGGCGGCGTCGTCAATCCGCCGGTGTGGCGCGCGTCGACGATCCTTTACGACAGCATCGCCGACCTGAAGGCGCGGGGCCATGCGACGCATGACAAGCTCTATTACGGCCGGCGCGGGACGCCGACGGTGTGGGCGCTCGCCGATGCGCTGACCGAAATGGAGCCGGGCGCCGAGGGCACCCTGCTTTATCCCTCGGGGGTCGCGGCCAATTCGGCGGGCATGCTGGCCTTGCTCGCGCCGGGCGATCATCTGTTGATGGTCGACAGCGCCTATGAACCGACGCGCGCTTTCTGCAACGGGCTGCTCAAACGCTATGGCGTCGATACGACCTATTATGACCCGCTGGTGGGGGCGGGGATCGCCGACGTGATCCGGCCCGAGACGAAGCTGATCTTCCTCGAATCGCCGGGCAGCCTGACCTTCGAGGTGCAGGATATTCGGGCGATCGTCGCGGTCGCGCGCGCGCGCGGGGTGCTGACGATGCTCGACAACACCTGGGCGACGCCGCTGCAGTTCCCGGCGCTGGCGCACGGCGTCGATGTGACGATGATGAGCCTGACCAAATATGTCGGCGGGCATAGCGACGCGATGATGGGGTCGCTGACCGCGACGAAGGCGGTTTGGCCGCGACTGCGCAGCGCGGCGTACCAGCTTGGCCAGGCGGTCTCGCCCGACGATTGCGCGCTGATGCTGCGCGGGCTGCGCACCCTCGACGTGCGTTTGGCGCGGCATCAGGCGAGCGCGCTGGCGGTCGCCGAATGGCTGGCGGCGCGGGCGGACGTGGGGCGGGTGCTGCACCCGGCGCTGGCGGGCGATCCGGGGCATACGATCTGGTCGCGCGATTTTACCGGCGCGAGCGGGCTGTTCGGCTTCACGCTGAAAGGCAGCGACGAGGCGGGGCGGACACGCTTCATCGAGGCGCTGTCGCACTTTGGCATCGGTTTCAGCTGGGGCGGTTATGAAAGCCTGGTGGTGCCGAGCAACCCGGCCGACATCCGGACCGCGACGGTGTGGACCGATCCCGATCCGCTGCTGCGGCTGTCGATCGGGCTGGAGGACCCCGCCGACCTGATCGCCGACCTCGAACGCGGTTTCGCGGCGATGGCGGCATGAGTATCGCCGCCGACGTGCAGGGCGGTATCGGCCGCACGGTCGAGGCGATGCGGGTGATCGGCATCGACGTCGGCTCGTACCGGTTGTCGCTCTATGGGCTGTTCTCGACGATCGTCGTCGCGGTGCTGCTCTATCTCGCGGTCAAGCTGACGATGCGCGCGATCAAATGGGTGCTGCGCCGCAACACCCATATCGACCAGACGCAGCGCCTGTTGACCGAGAAGCTGATCGCGATCGCGCTGTTCGTCTTTGCGCTGCTGTTCGGCATCGACCTGCTCGGCATCGACCTGACCGCGCTTGCGGTGTTTTCGGGCGCCGCGGGCCTCGCGATCGGCTTCGGGCTGCAAAAGACCGTCGGCAATCTGATCGCGGGGATCATCCTGCTGATGGACCGCTCGATCAAGCCCGGCGACGTGATCGTCGTCGGCGACGGCGCGAGCATGGGGAGTTCGGCGACGCTGAACGGCGTGCCCAATGTCGGGCGGGTCGCCAAGATCGGGGTCCGCGCGGTCAGCGTCGTCACCCGCGACGGCAAGAAGCATCTGATCCCGAACGAATTGCTGATGACGATGCCGGTCGAGAACTGGAGCTATTCGAGCCGCGACGTGCGGGTGCGGATGCGCGTGCCGGTCGCCTATGACTGCGATTTGCGCGCGGCGCAGGCGATCATGGTCGAGACCGCGAAGGCGAACCCGCGCATTTTAGCGGACCCCGAGCCGGTGGTGTGGATCACGGCGTTCGGCGAACGTGCGGTCGAGCATGAGCTGCGCTACTGGATTTCGGACCCCGAGGCGGGGCTGGGCAACATCCAGGGCGAGGTGTTTCTGGGGATCTGGGACCGCTTCAAGGAAGCGGGGATAAGAATACCCTACCCGCGCACCGATGTGCGGGTGTTGGCGGATGGGGGCGCTAGCCCGGCGCCATAAATTCGCCGCCGCGCTCCGGATAACGGCCTGCCCTCACCCTTCCGGCGCTTCGCGCCTCCCTCCCTCTCCCGATGGGAGAGGGAAGGGGCCCGCCGGCAAAGCCGGTGGGAAGGGTGAGGGTGGTCTTGTTTTAATACCCCGTCGTCTTCGCGCGTTCGATGCATTCGACGATGATGCGCTTGGCCTCGTCGACATCGCCCCAGCCGTTGAGCTTCGCCCATTTGCCGGGTTCGAGGTCCTTATAGTGGGTGAAGAAATGCTCGATCTGCTGCAGCACGATCTCGGGCATGTCCTTGTAGGTGGAGACCTTGTCATAATAGGGAAAGGTCTTGTTGACCGGGACGCAGAGCAGTTTCTCGTCGCCGCCGGCATCGTCTTCCATCAACAGCACGCCGATCGGGCGGCACTTGACCACCGCGCCCGCGACGATCGGCGAGCGCGCGACGACGAGGGCGTCGAGCGGGTCGCCGTCTTCGCCCAGCGTGTGGGGGACGAAGCCGTAATTGGCGGGATAGCGCATCGGGGTGTGCAGGAAGCGGTCGACGAACAATGCGCCCGATGCCTTGTCGAACTCATACTTCACCGGCTCGCCGCCGATCGGCACTTCGATCAGCACGTTCAGGCTGTCGGGCGGGCTGTCGCCGGCCGGGATCAGGTCGATGCGCATGGGAGATGTCCTTTTCGGTTTTTGATTCGCGGGGCGCCTTAGACCCTGGGGGCGGGGGAGGGAAGGCGGGAGAGGGTGCGCGTCGCCCGATCCTCCCCGTCGCGCAGCGATGGGGAGGGGACCGTTCGCGAAGCGAAAGGTGGAGGGGCCCGCCGCCTGACGGCGTCGGCCCCTCCGTCAGCCCTGCGGGCTGCCACCTCCCCATCGCTTCGCGACAGGGAGGATCTTAAAGCGCCCGTTTCGCCGCCAGCACCTGATCGAACCAGTCCGGCCCCGTCCCCACCTTTTCGAGATGCGGCCAGCGCAGGCCGCCGCGATAGTCGATCTCGACCGTGCGATAGCGGCCGCCGCGCTCGACGAGCAGTTTCACCGGAGTCTTGCCGTCGGTCGCGGCACGGATCGCCGATTCGATGCGCTCGCGGTTGTAGGTGACGCCATCGACCGCGAGGATTTTTGTCCCATTGACGATATCGGCGCGAAAGGCGGGGCCGTCCCATGCGATGCTGCCCGCGACGCCGTCCTTGTCGATGATCAGGCCGAGGCTGTGGGTGAGGTCGGTATTCTTCGCCTGCGCCATGCGGTCGCGGTCATAGACGTTGGGCGCGTCGCGCCAGACGAGGCGATAGCCCGCCGCTTCGATCCCCGCGGTCGGCGCCGGGCGGCCGGGGGTCTGCATCCGGTCGCGCAGGAATTTCGCCCAGTCATAAGGGTGGACGGCGTTCAGCGCCGCGACGACATCGTCGAAATCATAGGTCGACTGTCCCCAGTCGCCCTCGCGCCCGCCAAAAAAGCCGCGCGCGAAATCGTCGAGGCTTTTGGCATTGTTCGTGGCGGTGCGGATCAGCATGTCGGCCTCGAGCCACATCAGCCCGCCTTCGTTGTAATAATCCTCGGTCCGCGTCGCGCTGGGAAAGGCGCGCGCCTTGCGCCCCGCGATGATCGGGTCGAGCGTCGTATCCTCGACCGACCGCCAGGCGCGGCCCGCCTGGGTGCTGTAGAAACCGGCGTTGGTCGCCCATTCGGCGAGGATCATCTCCTTCGACTGCATGCCCGACCGCCCGGCGAGGACGAGGTCCCAATAGCTCGTCTGACCTTCATAGACCCAGAGCAGATTGTCCTGCATCGGCGTGCGGTAATCGGGGGTCCACAGCTTGTCGGGGCGGCGGTATTTGCCGTTCCAGCTGTGGACCAGCTCGTGCGGGAGCAGCCCGCGCTCGCTGTCATTCTCGTCCCATTTGGTGAAATAATCGGGGTTGCGGCTGTTCTCGCTCGACCGGTGATGTTCGAGCCCGATGCCGCCGAGTTCGTCGCTGAGCGCGAGCAGGAAGTCATAACGGTCGAAATGGCGGGTGCCGAACAGCGCGACCGCCTCCGACACCAAGGCCGCGTGGCGCGCGATATGGTCGGGGCTGGCGCCCAGATATTTTTCCTCGTCGGCGACGACGTTGAGCGTCACGCCGTTGCCGAGCGCCCATTGGCGAAAATAACGCCCCGCGAACATCGGGCTGTCGACCAGATTTTCATAGCTGGTGACGCCGAAGCTGTAGCGGTTCTTCGAGACCTGCAACCCGTCGAGCGCGGCGGCGCCGGTCCAGCCTTCGGGCAGCGTGACCTCGAGCTGCACCGGAATCTGGCGGGTGAACCAGCCCGCGGGATAGAAGCTGACCTGTTCCCACTGCAGGTTCATCATCGCCGGAGTGACGACGACGCGGCCCTCGGTGGTGCGGGTGGGCGAGAGGAAGTCGAAGGCGATGTCGATGCTCTTCACGCCCTGCGGCACGTCGATGTCGAAGGCGTAGACGTCGGTCGGCTGGCGCGTCCAGACGAGCGGTTTGCCGCCCGCGGTGGGCTTGAACCCCGCGACCTCGGCGATCGCGCCGCGCGGCGCATGCTTGCCGGGCAGCCATTGCGGATAGAGCAGGGTGACTTTGCCGGCTTTCGGAACCGGGATCGTCTGGCGGACATGGAAGATTCCGCGCGCATGGTCGGTCGCGTCGACCTTGAGCAACATCGTCCCCGGATAGGGGCGGTCGGCGGGCAGCGGGATGGTAAGCGGCTGCACCACCGGTTGCGGACGGCTGTTGCCGTCCTGGGCATGGGCGGCGGGAGCGGTGAGGGCGATCAGGGCGGCTGCGACGAACAGGTGTTTTTTCATGGTGCCGCGTTTTGCCGCGAAAAGATGGCGAGGTCCAGACCGGCACATTCCTTCTCCCCTAGAGGGAGAAGGATATGGAGGCTTGTGAGCGGAGCGAACTAGCCGGAGTTGGATGAGGGGGTGCGAGCGAAGCTCGCGCGGTCGCTCGCGACCGCAACCCCTCACCCAGCTTCGACTAGGCAGCAAGCTGCCAAGTCTTTGCAACCCTCTCCCTCAAGGGGAGAGGGGAGTCCCCTTTGCCTTTCGACCAAAAAAGATTAGACGCCGCGCCCATGAGCAAGGACAAATCCGCCAAGATCGCCACGCCGCAGCCGGTGCGCGGCACGCAGGACATGCTCGGCGATTTCGCCGACCGGTTTCAGCATGTCGTCGACACCTTCGATCGCGTGCGGCGGCTCTATGGCTATAAGCGGATCGAGGTGCCGGTGATCGAGCCGACCGCGGTGTTCGCGCGCTCGCTTGGCGAGACCACCGACGTCGTGTCGAAGGAAATGTATTCGTTCGACGATCGCGGCGGCGAGTCGATCACGCTGCGCCCCGAATTCACCGCCGGCATCGCGCGCGCTTATGTCACCAACGGCTGGCAGCAGTATGCGCCGCTCAAGGTCGCGACGCACGGGCCGCTGTTCCGCTACGAGCGCCCGCAAAAGGGGCGTTATCGCCAGTTCCACCAGCTCGATGCCGAAGTGCTCGGCAGCGACAGCCCGCTCGCCGACGCCGAGCTGCTGGTGTTTGCGGACCAGTTGCTCAAGGAATTGGGGATTTCGGAAGGCGTGACGCTGACGCTTAACACGCTGGGCGATGCGGAAAGCCGTGATGCCTGGCGGACAGCGCTGGTCGATCATTTCGAGGCGCATCGCGGCGAGCTGTCCGAAGACAGCCTTGCCCGGCTCGACAAGAATCCGATGCGTATCCTCGACAGCAAGGATCCGAAGGACCGCCCGATCGCCGACAGCGCGCCCGATATCGACGCGTTTTTGACGAGCGAAGCGCAGGATTTCTTCGGTGCCGTGACTGCGGGGCTCGACGCCGCGGGGGTCGCGTGGGAGCGCAATGCGCGGCTGGTGCGCGGCCTCGACTATTATCGCCACACCGCGTTCGAATTCGTCACCGACCGCTTAGGCGCGCAGGGCACCGTGCTCGGCGGCGGGCGCTACGACGGGCTGATCGAGGCGCTCGGCGGACCGCCGACGCCGGCGGTTGGTTGGGCCGCGGGGATCGAGCGGCTGGCGATGTTGGTGGCGGACGATGTCATCGACAACCGGCTCGATGCGGTGATCGCGGTCGAGGATGATGCGCGGCTGGCGCTCGCGATGCAGGCGCTCACCGCGCTGCGCAATGGCGGTTTCTCGGCCGAGATCGTCGCGACCGGGTCGCCGCGCAAGCGTTTCGACAAGGCCGCCAAGATTCCGGCGCACGCATTGGTGTCGGTCGGCACGCGCGACGACGCGCCGCATGTCAATGTGCGCGGCGACGGCGACCGGGCAAAGGCGGTCGAGGCGCTGGTCCGGGCGCTGGACAACGTTTGATGGACCCTGTTTCGTCATTCCCGCGAAGGCGGGGATCCAGCTTGGACGCTGGCTGGACATGCAATGTCGGAACACTGGATCCCCGCCTTCGCGGGGATGACGGGGTTGGGGTGAATTCATGACCTCCGTTTCCGCCCGCCAGATCGACGCCATCATCGAACGCCACGCCGCCTTGCAGGCGCGCATGGCGACGGGGGACATGGCGCCCGCCGATTTCGTCGCGGCGTCGAAGGAGTTTGCCGAGCTCGAACCCGTCGCCGGCGCGGCGCGCGAAGTGGTGCGGCTGCGCGGCGAACGGGAGTCGCTCGGCGAGATGCTGACCGATCCCGAGATGAAGGCGATGGCGGCCGAGGAACTCGCGGCGGTCGAAGAGGCCTTGCCCGCCGCCGAGCATGACCTTGCGATCAAGCTGCTGCCCAAGGACGTCGCCGATGAGCGCGCGGCGATGCTTGAAATCCGCGCCGGGACCGGCGGCGACGAGGCGGCTTTGTTCGCGGGCGACCTGCTGCGCATGTACAGCCGTTACGCCGACGGGCAGGGCTGGAAGGTCGAGGTCATCTCGGCGAACGAGACCGAGGTCGGCGGTTATAAGGAAGTCGTCGCCAGCGTTTCGGGGCAGGGGGTGTTCGCGAAGCTGAAATTCGAGAGCGGCGTCCACCGCGTCCAACGCGTGCCGGTGACCGAAAGCGGCGGGCGCATTCACACCAGCGCCGCGACCGTCGCGGTTTTGCCCGAGGCCGAAGAGGTCGATGTCGCGATCGCCGACAGCGACCTGAAGGTCGATATCTATCGTGCGTCGGGTGCCGGCGGGCAGCATGTCAACACGACCGATTCGGCGATCCGCATCACGCATATTCCCTCGGGGCTCGTGGTGATCCAGCAGGACCAGCGCAGCCAGCACAAGAACCGCGCCAAGGCGATGCAGGTGCTGCGCGCGCGGCTCTACGATCTCGAGCGCGAGAAGATCCACAGTGCCGAGGCGTCGGCGCGCAAGTCGATGGTCGGCTCGGGCGACCGGTCGGAGCGCATCCGCACCTATAATTTCCCGCAGGGCCGGGTGACCGATCACCGCATCAACCTGACGCTCCATCGCCTGCCCGAGATTTTGGAAGGTGCGATGGACGAACTGGTCGACGCGCTGATCGCCGAGGATCAGGCACAGCGGCTGGCGGGGCTGGGTGACTGAGACGCCGACCTTCGCGGGCGTCGCGGAGTCGCTGCGCACCGCGACGAACCTGCTCACGGGCATCAGCGACACGCCGCGGCTCGATGCCGAACTGCTGATGGCGCATGCGCTGGGGGTGGAGCGGTCCGCGCTGCTGCTCGATCCCGCGCGTTACGAAGTCCCCGAACTTTATGCCCATTTGATCGCGCGGCGGATGGCGCATGAGCCGATCGCCTATATCCTTGGCTATCGCGATTTCTGGACGATCCGCATCGAGGTCGGCCCCGGCGTGCTGATCCCGCGTCCCGATAGCGAGACGTTGATCGAGGCCGCGGTCGCGCATTTCGGGGCGAGCGCACCCGCGCGGATTCTCGATCTGGGGACCGGGCCGGGGACGCTGCTGCTCGCGGCGCTGAGCGAGTTTCCCGATGCGACCGGGCTGGGCGTCGATGCGTCCGAATTTGCGCTCGCTTTTGCGCGCGACAATGCCGGGGAACTGGGCATGGCCGATCGCACGGCCTTTCAGTCGGGCGACTGGGGTGCGGGCGTCGATGGCCCGTTCGACCTGATCCTCTGCAACCCGCCCTATATCGCCGACGGCGAAAAGCTGATGCCCGATGTCGCCGAGCATGAACCCGCCGAAGCGCTGTTCGCGGGTGCCGACGGGCTGGGCGACTATCGCCGCATCATCCCCGACCTGCCACGGCTGCTGGCGCCGGGCGGTCTTGCGGTTCTTGAAATCGGGGCGACCCAGCATATCTCGGTAGGGAAGCTGGCCGAAGCGGCCGGTTTCGCCGTCGCTTGCCGCCAGGACCTCGGTGGCCGCGACCGCGCCCTCATCTTGACCCTGGTGCGCTGAGGCGCGACCAAGAAATCGCTTGGTTTCGTGCCCAAAGCGAGGTAGGGGCGGCGTACAGGCCTGATCAGGGTCCCTTTGGCGGTGCGGCGCACCGATACTGGTCCGGCGGGTCTGCTTCCCATTTACGATGCTGGTGCGGGACAAGGTGTCTCGCGCAAGCGGTAACACGGAAGAGCCGCGCAAGGGAGCGCGGGCACGACGCGCAAGATGCGCGGTCGGCCAAAAGGGGTTGGCATAGCTTAGAGCTTTTCGACAGGATGTCTCAGTTGAACATGAACAACCGGCAAAACGGTCGCCGTCGCGGCCGTAACAACAACAATAACAACAACAATCGCCCGCAATCGGGTGGCGGCCGTGGTGGTACCGACCAGGCCAATCGCATCGACAGCCGTGCGCGCGGCAACGCAGCGCAGATGATCGAGAAATTCAAGAATCTCGCCCGCGACGCCCAGCTTTCGGGCGACCGGGTGCAGACCGAATATTATCTGCAGTTCGCCGATCATTATTTCCGCGTGCACAGCGATTTCCGCGCCCGCCAGGAAGAAAAGAACGGCGGCCAGCCCGATCGCAACGACCGCCATCGCGAAGTGCGCGGCGTCGAGGATTTCGACGCGCATGACGACACCGACCTCGACGAAGGCCAGGGCGACAGCGACGGCGAGCGCGAGGACAATCGCGGCGAGCGCGACAACCGCGAGCGCGGCGACCGGAATGATCGCAACGATCGGGGCGAGCGCAACGACCGTGGTGATCGCGGCGACCGCAACCCGAATCGCGGCAACCGTCGTGACGAGAATGACGACAATCGCGGCAACCGCCAGCCGGTGCGCGAGCGCGCCGAGCGTTCCGAACGGCCGGAACGTCCTGAGCGCGAGCGCGTCGAAGTCGAAGCCCGCGACGAGGACGCCGTGGTGGCGGAAGCCAAGCCGGCGCGCGCCCCGCGCCGCAGCCCGCGCCGCCCGCGCGACGAGGACGAGGGTGGCGCCGGGATCGACAGCGCCGTGCTGCCGCCCGCGATCGGCCGCCCCGCTCCGGCTCCGGCTCCCGAAGCCGACGAGGCCGAGGCCGAGGCCGCCGAAGCCGCGCCGAAGCCGCGCAAGCGTCGCACGCTCGCAGCGCGCAGCTCGGACGTCGAAGCGGCCGAATAATCCGCTTCGCCGCCTTGTGACGGGATGTGACGGCTGAAATTGTCGTCACCCCGGGCTCGACCCGGGGTCCCGCTTTTTGACCGTCGCGCCTTTCCGCAGATCGGCGGGACCCCGGATCAAGTCCGGGGTGACGAAGCGAGAATGGGTCACCATTTTCGCGCTGGCCAATCGCCACGAACTGACATAGCCTCTGCCCCGACAACCATATGGGGGAGAGCGATTATGCGCGCTTTGGCAAAGACTTGCCTGTTGGGAGCCGCCGTCGCTCCATGGCTTTCGCTTCCCGCTGCGGCGCAACAGGACCCCGGCGCCACCGCGCAGGGCGATGTCGCGGTCACCATCTATAACAATGGCCAGTCGCTGGTGCAGGACGACCGCCAGCTGGCAGTCGCCGCCGGGCGCAACCGCATCGAATTTCCCGACGTGTCGGCGCGCATCCGGCCCGAGACGGTGACGCTGTCGGGCGGCGGTCTCGCGATCGTCGAGCAGAATTTCGACTTCGACCTGCTCACCCCCGACAAGTTGATGGACAAGGCGGTCGGCCAGCAGATCACGCTGGTGCGCACCAATCCCGCCACGGGTGCCGAACGCAGCGAACGCGCCAAGGTCCTTGCCGCGAACGGCGGCATCGTGCTGCAGATCGGCGAGCGGATCGAGGTGCTGCGCGACGACGGCCTGCCGGTGCGCGCGGTGTTCGACCGGCTGCCGCCCAATTTGCGCGCGCGCCCGACGCTGTCGGTGACGGTGCAGGCCGAGAATGCGGGCACAGTGCCTGCGCGGCTCTCGTACCTCACCCCAAACCTCGGCTGGACCGCCGACTATGTCGCCTTGTTCGACGCCGCCAAGGGCGCGATGGACATGCAGGGGTGGGTGACGCTGACCAATTCGACCGGCACGACCTTTACCAATGCGCGCACGCTGCTGGTGGCGGGCAGCCCGGGCGGCGGCGGCGGTTTTTCACAGCTCACCGGCGTGCTCGACGAGGCGGGGACCGAGACGAGCACGCGCGAACGGCTCGGCGACTATTATCTCTATCCGCTCGCCGAACGCACGACGATCGCCAATGCGCAGCAGAAGCAGGTTAGCTTCCTCGACGTGAAGGGCGCCCCGGCGCGCTCGACCTATGAATATGTCAACGGCTGGCTGGGCAGCAGCACCGAGCCGGTGAGCGCGGCGAGCGTGTTGCGATTCTCGACCTCGGCGAAGGGCGGGCTCGGCGACCAGCTGCCCGCGGGAACGATCCGCGTCTATATGCGCGACGCGCGCGGCGACCCGCAGTTCATCGGCGAGAACCAGATCGGCCACACCCCGATGGGATCGTCGATGACCCTGCGCACCGGCGACGCCTTTGACGTCAAGATCCAGTCGACGGTGGTGTCGCGCACCCGCAAGAGCGATTCGCGCTGGGTGACCAAGATGAAATATGTCGTCACCAACGCGCGGCCGGGACCGGTCACCGTCGATCTCGCGCAATCGGGGCTGTGGGGCGACGTCCGCATCACCGACGAAAGCCTGAAGAGCAATCGCGTCTCGGCCGACCGCGTCGAATGGGCGGTGCCGGTGCCCGCGAACGGCAAGACCGAAGTCACCGCCACCTTCGACTCGCGCTACTGAGGACCGGGCCGTGCGCGTGATGCGCCTGATCCCGGCCCTGCTGGCCGCGCTGGTCGCGACGCCGCTGGCGGCACAGCAGGGGGCGAGCCTGCCCGCGCCGCCGGTGCGGCCCGATTCGCCCGTGGTGGTGTCGTCGCAGCTGAAGGATGTCGCGGTCACCGTCTATCGCGCCCCCCAACGCGGCGGCGGTCCGATCAACCCCAACTGGCCGCAGGGCTTCGCTTTGGTCACCGAGACGCGCGTCGTGACGCTGCCCGCCGGGTCGTCGGTGCTTCGCTTCGAGGGGGTGTCCGAGGGATTGCTGCCCGAAACCGCCGTCGTGTCGGGAATGCCCGACGGGGTGCGTGAGAAGAATCGCGATGCGCGGTTGCTGTCGCCCGCCGGGCTGGTCGATGCGTATCTCAAGCGCAGCGTCACGCTGCGCCGCACCGACCGCAAGACCGGCAAGGTCCGCGAGCAGCAGGCGATCATCCAGGCGGGGCCGACCGGCGGGGTGATCCTGCAGACCGATGCGGGCTTCGAGGCGCTCGGCTGTGCGGGGCTGCCCGAGCGCATGCTCTATGGCCGCGTGCCCAAGGATCTGTCGGCGAAACCGACGCTGTCGATCCTCGTCGAAAGCGCGCGGGCGCGGACGGTGACCTTGCAGCTCGTCTATCTGTCCGAAGGCTTCGACTGGGCGGCGAACTATGTCGTCGACCGCGCCGGCGACGGCAAGGCGCTGGGGATCACCGGCTGGATCACCGTCGCCAACGGCGGGGTGACGAGTTTCCCGAACGCGCAATTGAATGTGATCGCGGGCCGGCTCAACAAGGGTTATCGCGCGCCGCTGCCGCGCACCCCGCCGGGGGCGTTGCAGCTCAAATGCTGGCCGATGGACATCACGAGCACGCATCCCTTTTGGGAGCTGCCGCCGATCATCGAGCCGACCGCCGATTATGCCGAAGAGGTGATGGTGACCGCGAATCGCGCCGGCTATGCGCGGACCGCGATGCCCGTCATGGCGCCACCCCCGCCGCCTCCCCCGCACCGCCGCCGCCCCCGCCGCCGCCCGCCGAGGATCTGGGCGACCTCAAATTCTATCGCATCCCGTTCCGCGTCGACGTGTCGGCGAAGTCGCAGAAGCAGGTCGCGCTGCTGATCAAGGATAAGGTCGCGGTCGAGCAGCTCTATACCACCATCCTCTATGACTGGATGGCCGGGCGCGTGCAGCCGCTGACGATGATGCTGCGCGTGCAGAATCGCGAGTCGGACGGCCTCGGGCTGGCCTTGCCCGCCGGCGCGGCTTCGGTGTTCGAGACGGTCGCGGGCCGGCGATTGCTCGTCGGCGAGGCGCGGATCGGCGACAAGGCGAAGGGCGAACGCGTCGACTATGAACTCGGGCTCAGCCCGGCGGTGCAATATAATAGCGTCATCACCGGTCGCGGGCCAAAGGGCGAATATCAGGACTGGCAGGTGACGCTGACCAATGCGCGGCCCTTCGACGCCGAGCTCGAAATCCTGATTCCCTTCGCGATCGACCCCGAACCCACGACATGGGAACGGCGCGGGTCGAGCTGGGTGTGGCGGGTGCGGGTGCCCGCGAACGACAGCGTGGTCCAGACGTTCCGGCAGAAGATGCGCTGACGACAGAGATACAGGGGGAGAGGTCGCAATGGCTTGTGGGTCGAGGACTTGTGGGTCGAGGACGTGGGGTCTGCTGATGGCTGGCCTTGCGATGGCGGGCCCCGCGGCGGCGCAGCAGGTGGTGAGCACCGGCGGGCAGGGCGATGTCGCGGTGACCATCTATAGCGGCGAACTCGCGCTGGTCACCGATACGCGGCAGACGAATCTGCCCGCGGGCGAAGCGAAGCTCGAATTTCCCGACGTGTCGAGCCGCATCCGGCCCGAGACGGTGAGCCTCGTCGGCACGGGACTCGAGATCGTCGAGCAGAATTTCGATTTCGACCTGCTCTCGCCCACGGCGATTATGCAAAAGGCGGTGGGGCAGGAGATCACGCTGATCCGCACCAACCCCGCGACCGGCGCCGAACTGCGCGAGCGCGCCAAGGTGCTCGCGGTCAACGGCGGGGTGGTGCTCGACGTCGGCGGACGCATCGAGATCTTGCGCGACGACAATCTGCCGGTGCGGGTGATCTTCGACGGCATCCCGACCAATTTGCGTGCGCGCCCGACGCTGTCGGTGACGGTCGACAGCAAGAGCGCGGGCGCCCGCCCGCTGACCCTGCGCTATCTGTCCGAAGGGCTGAGCTGGCGCGCCGATTATGTCGCGCTCTACGACGAGGCGGCGAAAGCGATGGATCTGCAGGGCTGGGTGACGCTGAAGAACAACAGCGGCACCGGATTCGCCAACGCCAAATTGCTGCTCGTCGCGAGCGAGCAGATCGGGGTGCGGCGCGGGTCGCGCAGCGGCAATGATGGCGAACCCGCGGCGCTGACCAGCGCCGGGACCGAGAGCGCGAAGGCCGAAGCGCTCGCCGACATGTACGCCTATCCGATGGCCGACCGCACGACGATCGCGAGCGCGCAGCAGAAACAGATCGCCTTCCTCGATGCGATGGCGGTGCCTGCGACGCGCGGCTATGCGGCGTCGGTCGATCGTTTCACGACGATCGACGAGGCGCAGAGCGCGCTCGCGACCTATCGTTTCTCGACCGGCAAGGGCGGGGTCGGCGATGCGATGCCGGCCGGGTCGGTGCGGCTTTACGTCAAGGATGCGCGCGGCGCGGCGCAGTTCGTGGGCGAGAGCTATATCGGCCACACCACTGCGGGATCGACGCTGTCGCTCGCCACCGGCAAGGCGTTCGACGTCAAATATCAGCCGATCCTCGAAAAGCGCGAGAAGCTGACCGAGGAGGACTGGACGCGCAGCAGCACGACCCGCGTGCGCAAGAATGGCGTCGTCACGGTCACCGAGACCGACGTGAAGCGCAATTATTGGCGCACCCATATGCGCTATATCTTCACCAACGCGCGGTCGCAGCCGGTGACGGTCGAGTTCACCCAGAACGGGCTCAACAGCTATGCCAACGACACGCGGGTGCCGTTCGAGAGCATCGCCGCCGAAAAGGACCAGATGCTGGAAAGCCGCAAATGGCTGGTGACGGTGCCCGCGAACGGACGCACCGAACTGACCGTCCAGTATGACTCGCTGAACTGAGCGATGCGGGGCGGGGCGTTCGCCTTGCTGCTGATCGCCGCCGCGGTGCTCGCGGCCGCGCCGGCGCGCGCTGCCGATCCGCCGGTCGTCGCCTCGCCGAAGCCCGACCATGTCGCGATCAGCCTCTATCGCGATCCGAACCGCGATACCGACTCGCGGCTGCCGTCGCCCGACGAGGAAGAACCGCTCGGCGGCTTTGCGCTGATTCGCGAGACACGCACCGTCGACCTGCCGCCGGGACCGGTGACGGTGCGATTCGAAGGGGTGTCGAGCAGCATCCTGCCCGAATCGGCGCTGCTGCGTGGCGGTGGCAAGCCGCGCGAGAAAAATTACGACCGGCGCCTGCTGTCGCAGCGCGGCCTGCTCGACGCGCTGACCGGCCAGCAGGTGCTGCTGCGCACCACCGACCGCGCGACCGGCAAGGCGCGTTTCGAGCGGGTGCGCATCCGTTCGGGTCCCGAGGAACTGATCGTCGAACGCAAGGGCGGGTTCGAGGCGGTGCAATGCAGCGGCCTCTCCGAAACCTTGCTCTATGACGCGGTGCCGGCAGGGCTGAACCCGGTGCCGACGCTGTCGATGACCTTGGGCGACCAGCCGGGCGGGCGGACCAAGCTCGAGCTCACCTATCTCGCCAATAATTTCGACTGGCAGTCGAACTATGTCGGTCAGATCGGCGCCGAGGCCGAATCGGTCGATCTCTTCGCCTGGCTGACCGTCGCGAGCGGCGATTCGACGAACTTCGTCGATGCCGACATAGCGGTGATCGCGGGCCGCATCGCCTTTTTCCGTCAGGCCCCGGTCGCCGACGACGAGCATGGCTGGGAAGAGGAGCAACGGCGACAGGAGGAAGCGGAGAAGGATCCGTGGAACCCCGACAATATCGAGGTCTGGTTCAGTTGCTGGCCGCGGGGCAGCACCGGCGGCGGTTCCTATAATCCGCGCCTGTTCGGGCCGCAGGACCTGCCGGCGTACCGGCCCGAATATTCGGTCGGCTTTTTCTATGGCGGCGGCGGGGGTGGCTGCGGCGGCGAGGACGATGGCTGCGGCGAGATCGTCGTCACCGGATCGCGAATCGCGCCGCGCGAGGATATCGGCGACTATAAATTATATCGCGTGCCGCAGCCGACGACGCTCGGCGCGCAGAGCCGCAAGCAGATCGCCTTTCTCGAAAAGCCCGGGGTCGCGGCGCAGATGCTCCATGTCTTTGCGGTCCGGGGCGACAATTTCGACGATTACACCGACCCGGTGCTGCGCATCGACAACAAGAAGGGCGGGCCGCTTGCCGAACCGATGCCGGGCGGACAGGTCGCGCTGTTCCAGCGCCGACTCGGCGAACCGATGCTCGTCGCCGAGACGAATGTGAAGGACAAGGCGGTCGGCGAGCTGATCGACCTGCAACTGCCCGACCAGGACGACAGCGATGTCGACACCGACCAGGACACGCTCGATTCGGGCGACGACTGGACGCGGTATCGCATCACGGTCGAGAATTTCGGCGAGAGCGACGAACCGGTCGAGATCAGCTTCGAGAACGACCTCGACTATGTCGTCGACAAGATCAGCCGTGCGACACGGGTGCGCGACGGCAAGCGAATCTGGTCGGTGACGGTTCCCGCCGACGGGAAACGGACGATCGACTATCGCGTGCGCGAAGTGGCGCGAATCGGCGCCGACAACCAGGATGATTGGGAAGAGCCCGAGGGTTATTAGGGGCGGATCGTCATTGCGAGGAGCGTAGCGACGAAGCAATCTCCAGCCATCGGCGTTTTGCCAGGTCGATGGCTGGAGATTGCTTCGCTTCGCTCGCAATGACGCCGGTCAGGCCGGCGGCAACGCGCGCGGCCGGTGATTCTCGTCGAGCGCGACGAAAGTGAACAGGCCTTCGGTGACCTTCACCTGCTCCTCGCCGCGGCCGCGCGACGCGATCACTTCGATTCGGATGCCTATCGACGTGCGCCCGCGCCGTTCGAGGTGGGCGTAGACCGAGATGATGTCACGCAGCAGGATCGGCGCGATGAATTCCATCGCCTCGATCGCGACGGTTGCGGTCGGTCCCTGGGCGATTCGCGCCGCGACGATGCCGCCGGCGATGTCCATCTGGCTGAGCACCCAGCCGCCGAAGATGTGGCCGTTGCTGTTGATGTCGGCGGGCGCGGGAACGACGCGCAGGATCGGGTCGCGGTCAGGGTTTGTCATTGTTCATTTCCGGATCATTTTCGAACGGGTCCTCGATCGCCTCGTCATGCCCGCTGCCGCTCGACAGGAACACCAGCCCCATCAGCGCGGCGCCGAGCATCACCGACAGGCCGACGCCGGCGGTGGTGGCGATGATCATATGGATGGTCAGCCCGTGCGGCAGCGTGGCGTGCAGGTACAGCAGCGCACAAATCACCGCGAGGGTCGAGACCAGCGCCATGCCGAGCATCAGCCGGCGATAGCGCCCCCAGGCGATAGCCGAGGTGTCGCGATTGTCGAGCGGCGAGGGTTTGACCATGGCCGCATCCATGGACCAGCGCGGCGGCAAGGCCAAGCGGCAATGGCGTGCGGCAGGATGTTTCACCCTGAGTGCGAATCATGATAGATTGTTTTCCTGACAGAGCGACATGGGGAGCGGCAAGGCATGACGATCGGAGCGATTCTCCACGGAAGGACCGGCGCGGTGATTTCGGCGCGCAAGGAAGACAGTGTGCGTGCGGTGGTCGATCTGCTCGCGCAACATCGAATCGGCGCGGTGCCGGTGATGGAAAATGACGCGATCGTCGGCATTTTTTCCGAACGCGATCTGGTTCGCCTGCTTTCCTCTTATGGCACCGAGGCGCTCGACCGTACGCTCGACGAGGTGATGACCAAATCGCCGGTGACCTGCGAATCGAACACCGCGGTGATGGGCGCGCTGTCGCAGATGACGCAGAAGCGCATTCGCCACCTGCCGGTGGTCGACGGCGGCCGACTCGTCGGATTCGTGTCGATCGGCGACCTCGTTAAATATCGCATCGACCGGATCGAGGCCGAGGCGGCGGCGATGAGGGACTATATCGCGTCCTGAGTCGCGACCGCCGGACGGCGCAATATGAGGCGTCGGATCTCGGCAATCGCCTCTTTCTCCAGCAGCCATAGCAGGGCGGGATAGATCAGCCCGCCCGCCCCGACGAGAATCGCGAGTCGCAGCGGTGCGGCCATGCCCGCGGGCAGCGCGCGCTCGATCAGCCCGACCGCGACCGCCATCACCAGCGCGGGGGCGAGACCCGGCAGCACCGCGCGGCCGATGTCGGTCAGCGTCACCCCGATCACCGGCGCCGACAACCGCGCGGTGACGATCAGCAGCAGCGGCATCGCGACGAGCCACGCCCAGGCGAGGCCAATCAGCCCGAACTGCGCGCCGACAAGAAAGGCGACCGGAAAGAGAATCGCGCCGCACAGCGACGCCTTCATCGCGATTCCGGGACGGCCGAGCGCGTTGGTCACCGGCGCGAAGAGAATCTGCACCGTCATCACCAGCAGCGCGAGCGCGAGAATCTGGACATAGGGCACCATGCCGAGCCACTTCAGCCCGAACACCGTTTCGACCAGCGGCGCCGCGGTGACCGCGAGTCCCGCGTAGGCGGGCGCGAGCACGAGCATCAGCAGGCGCACGGCTTTCAAGAAGTTCCAGCGCACCGCACTCTTGTCGCCCTGGATTCGCGCATAGGCGGGAAAGGCGACCTCGTTGAGCGGCGGCACGAACTTCGAGACGAAGATCTGCGCGAGGAACAGCGCCTCGGCATAAAGCCCCAGCGCATGCGGATCGAATCGGCGGCCGGCGATGAAGATGTCGGCCTGCGTCTGGACCAGCCAGAAGAAGTGCGAGGCGAGCACCGCCGAGCCGAAGGCGATGATCTGCCCGCAGCCGCGAAAGTCGAAACTGGGCCAGACGAGCAGGCGCGCCGCGACGGTGAGCCCGATCGCGCGGGTCCAGAACAGCGCGATCGGCGCATAGACCAGGGTCCACACGCCATAGCCCGACAGCGCGCAGCCGAGCGCGGTGCCGGCGCCGACCAGCGCGGCGG